>JBBAQZ010000004.1:0-149743 GCA_040400045.1 Myxococcaceae bacterium | reverse complement strand
GACGATGATGACGAGGAAGACGTCGAAGAAGACGCCTGAGGCGTCACACCGCTGAAGCGGTGATCGGTCTTACGACGCACGAAAGCCCGGCCCCCCTCCATGGGACGCCGGGCTTTCCCGTTTCAGCAAAGGACTGCTGTCTAGAACTTGTCGGCGAGATCAGAGATCACGGGAATTCGCCACCGCTCCCCATTCAGCGCCTTGACCAACCCAAGGATGCTGAGCACGAGCCCACCGATGCCTCCGATCGCCAGCGTACAGAAACCGATCAACACGAGCGTCAGCGGAGCCGAGATCAGCCCGATGGCGAACGTCGCGACGTAGATGACCAGCGCCTGCTTCGCGTGCCACTTGATGAAGTCATCATCCTTCACGGTCAGGAGCGGGATGAGCGCGAGGGGAACACCAAAGACGTTGCCGAGGTACGCCAGAAAGAGGTGAATCTTGTTCTCTTCCTTCACCGTCTCGCGCGACGGCACGGCTTGAATCGGAGCCTGGTGTTGCTGCTGATCCTGCGGCGTCATTCACACTCCAACGTAGGGGAGAATCCTTTCGACAGCGGTCACCTCGTAGGGCGCGGTCGATGGTTCGTCAAGGAGCCAACGCCTCCCCGCCCATGGTGACGGACGCGCCACGAAGACGCCGCGCGGCCGACTTGATCGCGTAGCGGTGTGCGCGCGTGGGCGTGAGGTGACCCGGGAGCGCGATGTGCACGGTGTCCAGCGACGCGGGGCCGAGGAGGACGAGGACCGACGCGAGGCGCGAGACGTAGTCATCGGCGTCACGCATGCCTTCGCCACCGACCTCGACCTCGAGGAGAGGCCAGGTGCCGGCGGGAGCTCGCCGCAGGGTCAGCAGCAAGCCCGGTGCATCGATGCTGAAGCGTTCGCCTGCCGGCCACCGCCGCAGCAGCACCTCATGGTACTCGGCCGGCATCGTCAGCCAGGTCGCGACGCCTTCGAAGACGGCGTACTGCGCGACGAGACGAAGCTCGGGGACCCGCGCGCACACCGGGAATTGAGCGAGCAACGACAGGAACGTCGCGTGTGCCTGAATCGAGGCGAAGAAGACCGGAGAGACGAGTTCCCACCGAGGAGTCGCGGCAGCGACCGGCAGGTCTCGGAACGATTCGAAGGCGCCCTCGAGCGCGCCATTGTCGCTGCCAAGGGCCTCGAGGGAAAACGGCAGCGGGGCGCCCCTCAACGCACCGACTGCATCCGGGTGGATGACGAGACGAGAGAGCGACTGAAACGCCGGCTGCCTGAGGAACTGCCCCAGCGGCTGCGGTGTCCGGAGCGCCGAGGCATCGAGCGAACGAACGGTCGCCAGCCGGGGCTCGTCCTGCATGGACAGCAGGTCCGCCGGGCGCGCGCTGAACGCAAGCTTGAACGAGTCGAGGAAGCCCGCACGGAAGTGCGACTCGGACGAATCCGCGATGAGCTTGAGGGGACCCAACCACCGCCGCCCGTGGTCCGCCAGAATGCCTCTGACTCGTCGTCGTTCACCGAGGGTCAGCTCGCCGCGAGCGCACAGCGAGATCACCTCGGCCCGTGGATCACCCTGCTCCGCCAGGAAGTCGGCGTAGACGAGACGCGGCTCGAGTTCGAAGGGCCTGACCGCGATCTGTCGGAGCAGCTCGTCTTCCGTCACCAACCCAACCCTACCGCACTCAGCTCACCTCAAGGCGCTGGTGCAGAGGGGGCCGGCGGAGCGACTGCGGCGGTCGGGCCTGGCTCGGGCGGCGCGGCGGCAGCAGCAGCGGCAGCGGCCTTCTTGATCGCAGCCTCGGCCTCATCGGCGAGCGGACATGGGCTGATGCCCTCGGCCGCCGCCTCTCGACGAAGCAGCTCGAGCTTCTCGGCGTTGTGCATCGAGCCGAGCGACAGGAAGACCTTCTTCCCCTTCGGCGAGTGGATGTTGATGAAGAGGTGGGCCTTGATGAGCTCGGCCTCGTCGTCGACCTTCGTCCCCGGAGGGATCTGCGTTCGCGTGCGAGCGTTACAGACCAGCTCGACGTCGTTCTTGTAACCGCTGCATCCCACCACGAGGAGCATCGTCACCAGCGTCAGGAGAGGTCTCATGAGCGCCACCTATCAGCAGCGCCCCGCGACGTACGTTCGCTCACCCTCAGGAATCGTGGCGGATAACGCGCGCCCCCTCGACTCCGGGGCGAATGAGGAAGTGTGTTTCACCTTCACCTGTCACCAGGCGAGGCTCTGAAACGTTCGAAGCGGAGCGACCCGAACAGGAGCGCTCCGCCTCACACGTGCAGTCAACCAGCGTCGAGTTCAGCCGAGAAAGCCGCGCGCGATCGTCATCAGCTCGACGTTCGCAGCGACCGACTTGGTGAACGCTTCCTTCTCGCTCGCCGACAGCTCGAACTCGAGCACCCGCTCGGCGCCCTTCGCCGAGAGCACGACAGGGACGCCGACGAACGCGTCCTTCACGCCGAACTCGCCCTGGAGCTCGACCGAGCACGGCAGCACGCGCTTCTGGTTGCGCACGATGGCCTCGACCATCAGGCACGTGCCAGCGCCGGGAGCCAGCCACGCGGACGTCCCCATGAGCGCGGTCAGGGTCGCGCCACCCTTCTTGGTGTCGTCGACGACCTTCGTCAGCTGCTCCGCCGTGAGGAACTTCGAGACCGGCACGTTGCCGATGGTCGCGTTCGAGAGCACGGGCACCATGTCCTTGTCGGTGTGCGCGCCGAGGACGATCGCGTGCACGTCTTCCACGCTGACGCCGGCCGCCATCGCCAGGTAGGTGCGGAAGCGGGCCGAGTCGAGCACGCCGGCCGAGCCGATCACGCGCTCACGCGGGAAGCCCGTCATCTGCTTCGCCACGAAGACCATCGCGTCGAGCGGGTTCGAGACGACGATCAGCACCGAGTCCGGCGCGTGCGTCTTCACGTTCTTGCAGATGTCGCGAACGATGCCGGCGTTGATGTTGATGAGCTCTTCACGCGACTGGCCCGGCTTGCGGGGCACGCCGGCCGTCATGACGACGACGTCAGCGCCAGCCATCGCCTCGACCTTGTCGGTCGCGACGAAGTTCGTGTTGTTGAAGCCTTCCCACGCGCCGCACTGGGTGAGGTCGAGGGCACGGCCTTCGGCCGAGGTGGCCTTGATGTCGATGAGGACGAGGTCGCCGAGTTCCTTCAGCACCGCCCACTGCGCGACCGCCGCGCCGACGTTTCCACCTGCTCCGACAATCGCAATCTTGGGACGCTTGATCATGGTGTTGGTTCCTTTTCGTTTTCGATGAGCGAAGAGCCGCTCACATGTTGGCGATGATCGCCTTGCCGAACTCGCTGCACTTCACTTCCGTCGGGTTCTGGCCTTCCTGCTTCATCAGACGCGCGAAGTCGTACGTCACCGTGCGCTTGCTGATCGCGCCGTCCATGCCCTTGATGATCAGGTCGGCCGCCTCATTCCACTTCATGTGGCGAAGCATCATCTCGGCCGAGAGGATCACCGAGCCCGGGTTCACCTTGTCCTGGTTGGCGTACTTGGGCGCGGTGCCGTGGGTCGCCTCGAAGACGGCGTGGCCGGTCACGTAGTTGATGTTGCCGCCCGGAGCGATGCCGATGCCGCCGACCTGCGCTGCCAGCGCGTCAGAGAGGTAGTCGCCGTTCAGGTTGAGGGTGGCGATCACGTCGAACTCGTCGGGGCGCGTCAGCACCTGCTGCAGCGTGATGTCGGCGATCGAGTCCTTGATGACGATGCCAGCGCCCGGCTTGCCCTCGGGGATCTTGCACCACGGGCCACCGTCGAGCAGCTCCGCGCCGAACGTCTCGCGCGCGACCTTGTAGCTCCAGTCGCAGAACGCACCTTCGGTGTACTTCATGATGTTGCCCTTGTGGACGATGGTGACGCTCTTGCGCTTGTTGGCGATCGCGTAGCTCATCGCGCTGTGCATCAGGCGCTCGGTGCCGAGCTGGCTGACGGCCTTGAGGCCGACCCCGACGTTGATGCCGACCTCGCGCTTGCCCATGCCGATGCCCTCGAGCGCGCCCTGCCACTCGGTGGACGCCTTCTGCGTGCCGAAGCGGATCTTCGCGAAGTCCTTCGGGAACTCCTTCGCCCAGAACTCGAGCACCTTCTGGGCCTCGGGAGAGCCGGCCGGGTAGTCGATGCCTGCGTAGATGTCCTCGGTGTTCTCGCGGAAGATCACCATGTCGACCTTCTCGGGCGCCTTCACCGGCGAGGGCACGCCCTTGAAGTAGCGAACCGGCCGCAGACACACGTACAGGTCGAGCATCTGGCGCAGCGCGACGTTCAGCGAACGAATGCCGCCGCCGACGGGCGTGGTGAGCGGGCCCTTGATGCCGATGAGGTACTCGCGGAACGCGGTGATCGTCTCGTCGGGCAGCCAGTTGTTGGTCTGCTTGAACGCCTTCTCGCCAGCGAGCACTTCCTTCCACTCGATCTTGCGCTCGCCCTTGTAGGCCTTCTCGACCGCGGCATCGACGACCATCTGGGAAGCACGCCAGATGTCGGGGCCAGTCCCGTCGCCTTCGATGAACGGAAGGATCGGGTTGTTGGGGACGTTCAGCTTGCCGTTTGAGATCGTGATCTTTTCGCCGGTGGCCATGAGTGTCTTCCTTGGGAAAAAGGCTGGCGCACCATGTCAGCGGCGCAGGAGTTTTCAACGAGAACCGGCGTGCCGACGGGCGGGGCTCCTCGACCGGGCTGTGGATCCTGTGACCTGCGCTGATGGGGCGTCGCCGCGCATCCAAGCGAGCAGCCGTTCCCGTCTGGCGCCTCGGAGGCTCGAGCTCCACAGACTCACCCGCCAGTGCACGCCCAGGGCCTTGCCGGCCGTCGCGAACCAGCTCGGGCAGCGCAGAGGCCGTTCGCGCGAAGCGCCTCCATGCGAGATCGTCTCGCAGCGCGAGGGCGACCGTCGCCGCCAACTCGGAAGGGACATCATCGGGCAACTCCTTCAGCAGCTTCTGCACCCGAGGAAACGGGGGCGCAGGGACCTTCAGCTCACCAGACGGGTCCAACGACCGCCGGGCCATGAGGTGGGACTCTCGAGGCGGCAGGACCATCACTCAACGTCGCGTTGTGCCGGTGGCGTGATGCGTTGTAGGCACTCGGTCGATGCCTCAGGCCACCGAACGTCTCCAGAGTCCTGGCGCGCTGCTGCGACTGGACCGCTCGTCCAACACGCTGAAGGAGCGCCAGTACGAGGTCACCGTGACCGCGGGTCCAGACGCGGGGAAGACGCGGGCCATCGATGGGCGGGTGGTGGTGGGCTCCCACGAGGACTCAGGACTGCCGCTCACGGACACGACGGTCTCGCGCTACCACGTCGAGCTCGACGCGCGGCCTGATGGCGTGCTGGTGCGCGACCTCGAGTCGACCAACGGCACGTACCTGTCAGGCAACCGCATCACCGAGATGGTCGTCGAGGACCAGGCGACGGTGACGATCGGCAAGACGACGCTCCGCATTGGAATGGCCGAGGCGGATCTCGGGCTCCCGCTCGCGCAGGCCTCGTTCGGACCGGCCATCGGCGCAGCGCAGTCGATGAAGCAACTGTTCGGCATTCTCGAGAAGGTGTCGCCGACCGACTCGACGGTGCTGCTGCTCGGCGAGACGGGCACGGGCAAAGAGGTGCTGGCCCGGGCGATTCACACGAAGTCGAAGCGCGGAACCCGCCCCTTCGTGGTCGTCGACTGCGGGGCGGTAGCTCCGACGCTGATCGAGAGCGAGCTGTTCGGCCACGTGCGCGGCTCCTTCACCGGTGCGGTGGGCGATCGCAACGGCGCGTTCATCGAGGCTGATGGCGGCACGATCTTCCTCGACGAGATCGGCGAGCTGCCGCTCGAGCTGCAGCCGAAGCTCCTTCGCGTGCTCGAGGCGGGCACCGTTCGGCGCGTCGGCGAAGACAAGTACCGACGGGTCAACGTGCGCGTCGTCGGCGCCACACACCGCGACCTCGAGAAGGAGGTCGAAGCGGGCCGCTTTCGCCGAGACCTCTACTATCGCCTGGCCGTCGTCCTCGTGACCGTGCCGCCGCTGAGGGACCGCCTCGACGACATTCCGATGCTGACGCACCACTTCGTGCAGAGCATGGGGCGCGGCGACTTCGAGCTGCCACGCGGGCTCCTGGCGCGCTTCTCTGCGTACCACTGGCCAGGCAACGTCCGTGAGCTCCGCAACCTGGTGGAGCGCTCGCTCGCCGGCGCCGAGTTCGCGACCATGCCGCAGGAGTCGAACGTCGCGGCGCGCACACTGAGCTCGACCGAGAACATCACCGACCTGCCCTTCAAGGAGGCCAAGGAGCGCCTCGTCGAGTCGTTCACGAAGGAATACCTCGTGGCGCTGCTCGAAAAGTGCGAGGGAAACATCAGCCAGGCGGCGCGTGAGGCAGGCATCGCGCGCAACTACGTGCACCGGTTGGTGGCGAAGTACGGGCTCAAGGGCCACGACTGACCTTCGGTCTTCCGCGCACACTGGTGCTGTTCACCGCGTTGCCCTGGTGCTCCTGACCGCGCTCGGAACGGCCCGACGGGGCGCACCCCCCCGCCAACATCAATACACCGCATCACTGGCGCGAGTCTGGTCGGGGGCGTCTGGACGTCTTTCTCGCGCCGCCTCGGCTTCGGCATCAGCGGGGTCCACGCGTGCGAGCCTGGCTCGCAGCGCCCGTCGCGCAGTCGGAGCCGATCGCGCTCGCTCCGAACGTGGCGCGGCAGACCCTGGTGATCCACGCCGACGACGTTCGCGAGGTCGAGCTCGTCGACGTCGAGGCGCTCTCGAAGGCTCTGAACCCCAGGCTGCAGATGCGCCGGCAGTTCCCTCTGACGGTGCTGCACGTCATCTGACGCGCGCTACCGGAAGAGCTTCTTCACCTTCGCCAGCTCGATCGTCTCCCACTTGAAGGCGGCGGCGGTCTCGAGCGAGTGCGCGAAGCGGACCTTCGCGGCCTCGGCCGAGGCCAGGGTCACGACGTTCACCAGTCCTCCGAAGGAGCCGCCGCCGTTGCCCATCGCCGACCAGACCGTGTCGCCGCGAAGCGCAAAGCCGCGCACGATCTTCAGCGTGCCCCGGTTCTCGACGAAGTCGCTCGCGTCGGCGGGCAGCGGGCCAACGAACTCGCCGGAGAACTTCGGCAGCGCGTTCGCCTGTTCGCTCGAGAGCGGCTTGAAGCCTTCCGCCAGCCACCCGTCGACGGTCTGCCTCGCGCGAGCCGACGTGGCCGCCGCGTCAGGGAAGGCGTGCATCGTGGATTCCTTCACCGTCTTCGACTCGCGGTCGAGGTCCAGCGCGGTCTCAGCCACCTTGATGGCGCGGACTTCGCCGTTTCGGGCGAAGTGCTGCCACTCGGAGTCGGGAGGAGGAGGTGGCGTCGGTCGGGCGGCATCGCGCTCCTTGCGCTGCGCCGTCGCCGCCGCGAGCTTCGCGCCGTCGAGGAGCTCGAGCTGCTGCCCAGCGGCCTTCACCAGCTTCTTCACTCAGCCAGCTTCTTCCGGCCAAACAGCACGAGGTTGTATTCGTCGGACGCGGTGTCGAGCGACGCCAGCTGTTTGCCGCTGGCCTTGAGTTCCCTGCCTGCCAGCTCGAGGAGTTCGGCCGTCGAGCGATCGTCGAGCCCGTCGTCCTTGAGCCACTTCGGCTTCTTCGGCCCGCCCAGCTTGTTCACCGCCCAGGCCACGTCTTCTCCGGGCGACTTCCAGTCGATGCCGACGCAGCACTTCACGCGCGCCAGCCCATCGATCACCGCAAGCCACGGGAGCAACGGAGCCGGCCCCGTGACGTTCCGTTCATGGAGCGCCGCGGCGTGCTGCTTCACGTACTCGGGAGGCGCCTCGAAGGCCTGCGTCACTTCGGGAGCGAGCTTCTTCCCCTTCGCGCCAGCGAAGATCGTCACCAGCTTCAGTGACGCGGCGAGCTGCTTCTTCAAGGCAGGCGACATGGAGCGGTGATGTAGCACCCGCCCCGACCGCATCATGCGGACTTCGTGAGCCGTCCGATCTCCTCGGTGGTAAAGCCCCCCTCACGCAGCACCTCGGCGGAGTCGGCGCCCAACGCGGGTGGCGGCCGCGTCGGGATCGGCCCGAAGTGCAGCGGCGTCTTCACGTGCATGACGTCGCCGGACTTCACGAACATGCCGCGCGCGTTCAACTGAGGATCGTTCAGCACCTCGTCGCCTTCATTCACAGGCTCGACGCACAGATCGTGTTGGCGGAGCAACGAGACCCAGTGCGCCTGTGGCTTCGCCGAGAAGATCGCCTCGAGCTCGCGCCGGGTCTTCGCGCCCTCCTCTGCGGTGTCGTAGCCGCCAGCCATCAGGTCGGGCCGCTCGAGCACCGCGCACAGCCCTGAGAAGAACTTGGGCTCCAGCGAGCCGACCGCCATCCACCGATCGTCCTGCGTTCGGTAGAGCCCGTAGCAGGCGTAGCCGCCGTTGAGCGCCTCGGCGCCACGTGCGAGCGGACCGCTCTCGGCGCCCATCACCAGCCGTGACGCGAGGTGCATGTGGAGGAACGCCAGCGAGCCCTCGGTCATCGAGATGTCGACGAAGCGGCCCACGCCGGTACGTTGCCGCTCGTGCAGCGCCGCGAGGATCCCGACGAGCGCGAACAGGCTGCCACCACCGATGTCGGCGATCTGCACGCCCGGCATGGCGGGACCCCCTTCCCGCGCCCCGCCGTACGCCAGCACGCCGGAACGCGCGACGTAGTTCAGATCGTGCCCGGCCTTGAGCCGATCCGGGCCGGTCGCGCCGTAGCCGGAGATCGAGCACATGATCAGCGCCGGGTGCTCCTTCGACAGCACGTCCCAGCCCACGCCCAGCTTGTCCATCACGCCCGGCCGGAAGCTCTCGATCAGCACGTCGTACTGCTTCACCAGGCGCTTCAGCGCGGCCACGCCCTCGGCCGATTTCAGATCGAGCGTGAACGAGCGCTTGTTGCGGTTGAGTCCGAGGAACAGCGCCGAGGTCTCGCCCTTCAGCGGCGGCATGTGGCGCGTGGAGTCACCACCACGGGGCTCCTCGAGCTTGTCGACGTTGGCGCCGAGATCAGCCAGCACCAGCGTCGCGTACGGCCCCGGCAACAGCCGCGACAGATCGAGCACCTTCAAACCAGCGAGCGGCAACGCCATGACGACCTCCAGACACGACTCGGGGCCCGAGCGCTCCTTGTGCGGAGACACCGGACCCCGAAGAAAAAGCAGAAGTGAAACTCAGCCCATCAGCTTGGCGAGCTTCATCGCCAGCGCCATGTCCATCGGCTTGAACTTCAGCTTGCCCTGCATGGCCGCCATCTGCGCGTTCATCTGCTTGTTGATGATCTTCTCGAAGTCGGCCGAGGCCGCCATGATCGTCATCTTCGACTCGCCGACCTTGCCTGCCGTGACCCAACCCTCGGTCCTGGTGCAGTCCAGCGTCCAGTCGCCGCCGCCGTCACCGCTGATGCTGAAGTGCACGACCGCGTTGATGTCCTTCGCGAGCTCGGGCTTGTCGGTCAGACGCTTGGGGATCTCAGTCTCGAGGATGTCCTTGACGGCCATGGCGGTGTTTCCTTGGTACGGGTGAGAGTTGACTGCTGAATCAACGAAACGGGGCGGACCGTAACGACCCACCCCGAACCGGTCAAACCGAATCAAACGCCAGCAGGCTTCGCAGCACCCGTCGGCCAGCTCGCCTCTTTGCGGAAGAGCGCTGCGAATTCGTCGAAGGGCATGGCCTTGAGATCGGCTCCGCCATAGCGGCGCGGCGCCACGGCGTTCGTCTCGACCTCGCGATCACCGATCACCAGCGTGAAGGGGATCTTCTGGACCTGCGCCTCGGCGATCTTCTTCTGCATCGACAGGCCACGATCGTCGACCTCGACGCGGAAGCCCTCGGCCGAGAGCTTCGCCTTGAGCGTCTGCGCGTACTCGAGCTGGCGATCAGCCACCGTCACGATGATCGCCTGCACCGGCGCGAGCCACGTGGGGAACGCGCCCGCGAAGTGCTCGATCAAGATCGCGATGAAGCGCTCGAACGAGCCGTAGATGGCGCGGTGGAGCACGACCGGCCGGTGCTCCTTGTTGTCTTCGCCGATGTACGAGAGCTCGAACCGCTGCGCCGCGTTGTAGTCGAGCTGCACCGTGCCGAGCTGCCACTTGCGGCCGATGGAGTCGGACACGTCGAAGTCGATCTTCGGGCCGTAGAAGGCGCCGTCGCCGGGCTTGAGCTCGTACTCGACCTTCATCGTCTCGAGCGCGACCTTGAGGCCGTTCTCGGCCTTGTCCCAGAACTCGTCGGAGCCGATTCGCTTCTCGGGCCGCGTCGACAGCTTCGCCTGGTACGTGAGCCCGAACGCGCCGTAGACCTGATCGAGGAGCTTCACGAAGCGAGACACCTCGGCGCCAATCTGATCTTCCGTGCAGAAGATGTGCGCGTCGTCTTGAGCGAACTGACGCACCCGCGTGAGGCCAGACAGCGCGCCCTGGGCCTCGTTGCGGTGGAGCACGTCCTGCGAATGCAGGCGCATCGGCAGATCGCGGTACGAGTGCTTCTTCATCGCGAAGTACAGGTAGTGCGAGGGGCAGTTCATCGGCTTGAGCCCGTACGTCAGCTCGCCCGACTCCGAGTCCTTCACCAGGAACATGTTGTCCTGGTACTTGTCCCAGTGGCCGCTGATCTCCCAGAGGCCCTTGTTGTAGAGGAGCGGCGTCTTGATCTCGACGTACCCCGAGTCGAGCGCCAGCTTGCGCATGAAGCCTTGCAGCGTCGTGTAGAGCGCCGTGCCTTTGGGCGACCAGAACGCCGAGCCGGGCGCGAACGGGTGGAAGTGGAAGAGATCGAGATCCTTGCCCAGGCGCCGGTGGTCGCGTTTGGCGGCCTCTTCACGCTGCTTCGACCAGGCGTCGAGGCCCTTCTGATCGAAGAACGCGATGCCGTAGATGCGCTGCAACATCGGGTTCTTCGAGTCGCCGCGCCAGTACGCGCCCGAGCTCGAGAGGATCTTGATGACGCCGATCTTCCCCGTCGAGGGGCCGTGGGGCCCGAGACAGAAGTCGACCCAGTCACCGTGCTTGTAGAGCGTCAGCGTCCTGGCGCCCTTGTTCACGATGTCGTGGATGATCTCGATCTTGAACTTCTCGCCCTTGCCTTCGAAGAGCTTCACCGCCGCTTCGGGCGAGACCTCTTCACGCACGAACGCGACGTCCTTCTGGACGATCTCGTTGGCGCGCTTCTCGATCTGCTCGAGCTCTTCGGGCGTGAACGGCCGGTCGCGGAAGAAGTCGTAGTAGAAGCCCTCTTCGATCGTCGGGCCGATCGTCACCTGCGTGCCAGGGAAGAGCTGCTGCACCGCATCGGCGACGACGTGGGCCGCGTCGTGGCGGGCGACCTCGAGGGCCTCGGGGTTCTTCGACGTGAAGATCTGCAGCGACGCGTCGGCGTCGATGGCGCGCGACAGATCGACCTCGGCGCCGTTCAGCTTCGCGAAGACGGCGGCCTTGGCCAGGCCTGCGCCGATGCTGTTCTTCACGAAGTCGGCGATGAGCGTGCCCTTCGGCGTCTCTTTCTTGTCTCCGTTGGGGAGCGTGACGATGACGTTCGACATGATGGTGTTCTCCGGTTCGCTCACGCACACGAGGCGTGCAGCGCGAGCGGTGTGTAATGGGGAAATGAGAAGTCAGGAGCCAAAAAGCGAAGGCCGCCGCGCGCCCGGTGCTGCTGGGGCAATCGCGACGGCCATCAAGTCTTCATGCTGCCTGTGGGTCCTAGTGGTTTCGAACCACTGACCCCTACCGTGTCAAGGTAGTGCTCTACCGCTGAGCTAAGGACCCGTTGTTGAACGGCGGGCGCTTGTATCGGCCGCTGTTCATGACTGTCAAGGACGCAGTACACGCCAACGTCGACGGCCCATGAGTCTCCTGCCTGACGACGCCACCTTCCACGAACGGGTCCAGGACTTGTTCACCGCCTACCGGGGGCATGGCGTGTCGTTGAGCAGCGACGACGTCGACCTCGTCCAGCAGTGGGCCGACGCCGAGGTGCCGTTCGAGGTGGTGGCGCGGGGGATTCGCACCGCTGCCGAGCGCGCACTCTTCGACGCGCCCGAGGGCCAGGGCAACCTGCGCTTTCTGCGGGCCTGCCGGAAGACGGTCGACGCCGAGCTCGCCAAGTACCTCAAGCGGGCAGCGGGAAAGACCGAGCCGGTGAGCGCTGAAGAGGCGCTCCACGTGGCGCGGCACAAGAAGCTGAAGAAGCTGGCGAAGAAGCTCGGCCTCGAGCGCCTCGGCCTGCCCGTCCCCAGAGACTTCGCCGAGGCCGACCGTCAGGAGCACCTGGTGCTCGCGGCCCTGGTGCGGACGCTCCCGTTTGCCGAGCGGCTGAGCCTTCTGAGAGAGGCGAGGCGCCTGCGTGGTGGCTTGCACGCGAGCGCGAAGGCCCGCCGTGAGGCGCTCCGCTTTCATCGAGGTGCGCTGCTCCGACACCGGCTCGACGTCCCTTCCTTCTGGTAGCCCTTGCGCGAAACGCCCACGTCGGAAATGAACGCATCATGAGTCCGCAGCGCGCTTGTGAATCGTCTGGGTACTCCGTGCAGCGCGCGGGGGACTTCGCCATGGCGACCGTCACCCAGAAGGTCTCGGACTGCCCCGACTGCGCGGGCACGGGCTTGATTCGTGATCGGGTGACCGAGAACGGTCGAGCCTACGACGTCGTGCAGCCCTGCCCCCGCGCGCGGATGATCACGCGAGCCAGCGCCTTCACGGCCGCCCACCTGCCGGCAGTTCACGCGCAGGCCAGCTTCGACACCTTCCGTCCGTCGAACGTCGAGCAGGCGCGGGCCGTCCAGCTGGCTCGGGAGTTCGCCGGGAAGTACCCGCAGACGCGCGGCTTCGTGCTGAGCGGCCCCGTCGGCACCGGGAAGACGCACCTGCTGTGCGCGACCCTCAAGCACCTCGCCCTCGAGCTGGGCGCCCGCGTCGCGTACGTCGAGATCAGCCTGCTCTACGCGCAGATTCGTCGCGGCTTTCAGGACGGCAAGTCGGGCGGAGAGATCATTCAGCCCCTCTCGCAGGTCGACGTGCTGGCCATCGACGAGCTGGGCAAAGGCCGCGGGAGCGCTTTCGAGCTCGACACCCTCGATGAGCTGATCGCCCGGCGCTACAACTCGGGCCGCGTCACCCTGTTCGCGACGAACTACTCGCTCAAGTCGCCTGAAGATCGGGCACAGCGGGGCTACCTCGGCACCGACGCGCTGGTCGACGCCGCGAAGGAATCGAAGATCCTCGCCGACCGCGTGGGCGATCGCATCTACAGCCGCCTCTGCGAGATGTGCGAGTTCGTCGAGTTTCCCGGAAACACGGCCGATCAGCGCCGCACGAAGTCGATCGCTGACCGCGTGCCGAACGGTCCGCCGCGCCGCTGACACTCAGCGCAGCCACCGAGGAAGCGCGTCTGGCACGAGCGCGTTCGCGGGCCTTCCGCCAGCGATGAACTCGAACTGGCGAAACGTCGACGGCACGTTGGCGCGAACCGTCTGGAGAGCCTGGTCGCTGAGAGACACCGCCAGGTCCTCCCAGGCGTCGCGGGCGCGAGTGCCTGTGCAAGCGCAAAGAGGTCGAGCACTTTTCCGAGGACCACGAAGCCGCAGATGCTGCACGGTCGCCAGCGAGTCGGAGCGGTGGAATCGCTCGCCTCGGCGGCCTCGACGACCCAGGGGAAACCGCGCTCGAAGTCCACGCGTGAGATGCTCGGGAGCGCCGACCACTCGCGTCCGTACTCACGCTCCAGCTCGAGGGACCTCGCAGCCGTCACGGCATCGGCCCTCCGCGACTCGAACACGACCTGTGCTTTCGCAGACTGCTCAGGGCTCGCGGTAGATCGTCACGCCGCCACGCACGAGATCGCCCGCACGGCGATCGTAGAAGAACGCGACCGTCACCTTGTTCGGCGCGTGGCTCCACATCGACAGCCAATCACCAGCAAAGTTGAGTGGCGTGTTCATCGGCGAGCAGGTCATGAAGCTCATGCCGTTGTCCGACTTCGCGAGCTTCGGACCGCCCGCGCAGAGCGTATTGACGGTGCCGCGGGAGAGGAAGGCAGCGCCGATCGTCATGCCGCCGTTCGGGTGCACGACGAGGCCCTGGTACCACTGCGTCGTGTTGAAGCGCATGGCCTGGAAGTCGCCATTGCGAGGCACGCCCACCGGCATGCTCCACGTCGAGCCCGACGCGTCGGTGGCGACCGAGGTCCACAGCTCGGCGTTCTGATCGGTCATCATGCCCATCACGACGGGGTCGGCGCGGAGCAGGTGCGCCGCGACGCGCGGGGTGGTGCCGACGAAGACCAACGTGACCGAGGGTCGGCGCTCGACCGGCATCAACACGTCGGTGTTTCCTGAGTTGGCGATCTCGATCGCCGTCGACCCAGACGGCCGCCAGAACGCGAGCGTCGCGCGCAGCGAGGCGCCCTTCGTGAAGTACGCGAGGCCGGGGTTCCCATCACCGTCGAGCGCGAGGGAGATCGGACCGAGGGCCGACACCTGCCCCGCCGTGATCGGCGCAGTCGTTTCGGTGAAGGCGCCAGTCGTTCCCGTGCGCGAGCGGTAGAGCACCTGCTCGGCCGAGGTGACGTAGGCGACGTGTGCAGTGCCGTTGCGGAGCGCGAGTTGTGGAAACATCGAGTCGCCAGCACCCGGATCCATGCCGACCGTCGAGAGCGAGAAGTTCGCGCCTTCGTCGTCGCTGTACGCGTAGCGAATGCCCGCGCCCGCCTTCACGTACGCGATGCCGATGCGCCCGGTAGACGGGTCGCGCGCGATCGACACCTGGCGCAGCGGCGCCGTCAGATCGATCTCACCGACGACCTCGACCGTCTTGATCGGCTCGTACTCTTTCTTCTCGCCGTTCCACCGGGTGAAGAACACGCGCGTGTCGGCGCGGCTCCCGTCACCGTTCGGGTCGTCCCACACGGCCGCGATGAGCGGCTGGTTGAACTGATCGCCGACGGCCGAGACCGACACGCCAAACCGGGTGCCGCCATCAGCGGGAAGCTCGACGGCCGTGGAGAATCCAGACGGCGGATCCATGCCGCGCTGCCGGCCCGCGTCGGGGATTTCCATCACGATGCCAGCGTCCTCCTCGATGACCATCGGCCGGGGACGAGGGCCGCAGGCCATGGCCAGGACGAGGAACGAGACGACGACGAGGGCGCGTTGCATCACAGGAGGCTCCCAGACTGACGGCTCGCCCGGCGCGAGTCCGGTGGGCGTCATACAGAATCCCGGTGCAAGTGGCACACCGCTCGCGCGGGGTTCCCCAACTCTCGGGAGGCTTACACATGAAGAAGCTGCTGATGAGCGTCGGCCTGGCGTCGTCACTGTCCGCTTGTGGACCGACCTCCTGCGTCGCGCGTGGCTCGAGGGTGAGGACCCCGACCGGCCCCAGGCAGTGGGTGACGAGATCGTCGTGGCTGATCCAGCGTCAGGCCTGACAGCGGCGTCGCGACTCGAGGCCGTCATCAAGAGCACCCGGGAGTGCGGCGCGCTCCGGTTCTCGGGCCGAGCGCTCTCGGTGACGTCTGACCACCCGCTTTACGATCCCCAGGCGCGAGGGTTCTTCCCGGCCGGCGATTGGCTGCTCGGCCTTCGCACTCACCTCTTCGAGATCACAGACTCGGGAGCCACCCTTGTTCGGGTCGAGGCCTTCGAGGCCTTCACGCGAGTCGACGAGGTGTTCGATCTCACGGTCGCCCACGAGTGGCACACGTTCATCGCGGAGGACGTGAGCAGCCCGAACGAGCCCCTGGCCAGCCAATGCGAGACGTCGACCACCGTTTGAGCGGTCGGCGGCTTGAGAACGCGGCGCCTTCTCCGAAAGGTGGTCTTCGTCAGGCGAGCTGCTTGAGCACTTCACGCGCGATCACGATGCGCTGAATCTCGCTGGTGCCTTCGTAGATCGTCTGCACGCGCGCATCGCGCAGGTACCGCTCGACGGGGAACTCGTCGATGTAGCCGTACCCGCCGTGAATCTGCACGGCCTTGTCGGCGGCGCGGTTCGACAGCTCAGCCGCGAACAGCTTGGCCATCGAGGCCTCGCGCGTGAACGGCACCTTCGATTCCTTGAGGAACGCAGCGCGCAGCGCCAGCAACTCCGCCGCGCTGGTCTGCGTCTGCATGTCGGCCAGCATCCACCGAATCGCCTGGAAGTCGCCGATGGGGCTGCCGAACGCCTTGCGATCCTTCGCGTACTTCACCGACGCCTCGATGGCGGCGCGCGCGGTGCCGACAGCCTGCGCCGCGATGCCGATGCGGCCCCCGTCGAGCGCGATCATCGCCAGCTTGAAGCCCTCGCCGAGCTTGCCGAGCAGGTTCTCGTCGGGGATCTCGCAGTTCTCGAAGGTGAGCGGCACGGTGTTGGAACCGCGCAGCCCCATCTTGTCTTCGTGTTTCCCGGCGGTGAGCCCCGGCGTGCCCTTCTCGACGATGAAGCACGACAAGCCCTTGTTGCCGTCGTTCGAAGTGCGGGCCCAGACGACGATCACGCCGGCGTGGGCGCCCGAGGTGATCCACTGCTTGGTGCCGTTGAGGACCCAGCGGTCGCCCTTCTTGACGGCCGTCGTGTAGCCCGCGCCGGGATCGGATCCCGCGTGGGGCTCGGACAGGGCGAACGCGCCTGCGATCGCCTCACCGCTCACGAGCCTCGTCACGTGCCTGGTCTTCTGGGCCTCGGTGCCGAACTGGGTGATCAGCTCGGCGCACATGTTGGTGACACACATGCCGACAGCGGTCGAACAGCAGGCCTGCGCGATCTCCATCACCGCCAACGCGTAGCTGATGACACCTGCGCCGGCGCCGCCGTACTCCGCGGGCACGTTCACGCCGAGCAGCCCGAGCTCTCCCATGTGCCGGTAGGTCTCGGCCGGGAAGATCTCCTTCCGATCGGTGTCGCGCGCCTTCGGGGCCACCACGTTCTTCGCGAACGTGCGGGCGGTGTCGCGAATCAGTTTCTGCGTTTCCGAGAGTTCGAAGTCCACGTGGGCCCTAGTGCACGGCTTTCAGGTTGAACGGAAACTCGATGGGGTGTGCTTTGCCATCGGGCGGAGCCGGGAATTGCATCGTCGACAGCACCGCGACGACACAGTCGTGCAGGCGGGGATCCTTCAGGGTGCTCCCCTTCTTGTCGACCTTCGAGAAGGCCGTCATTCCGTCGCCGGTGATCGAGAACGAGGTCTTCAGCGAGCCCTCGACGGCCTTGTCCTTGCCCGCGAGCGTCTCCTCGTAGCAAGCCTGAATCTGCGGCTGGTACGAGAGCACCACCTGCCTGATCGAGTCCGGCGTGAAGGGCAGTCGGGACAGATCGATGCCGTTGACGACCGAGGCGCTGGTGCCCCCATCAGCGGCGAAGGTCGTCCCCGTCCCGAGCCCCTTCACGAGGCCCTTCATGGTCGAGCTTCCGCCTTTGGGGTCGGCGTGCAGCGACAGTGCGATCAGCGTCGAGAGCAGGAGCATGGCTCAGTCCTTCAGCATGTTGGCGGAGATGACGATGCGCTGGATCTCGCTCGTCCCCTCGTAGATCTCGGTGATGCGGGCGTCGCGAACGTGGCGCTCTGCGTCCATCTCTTTCGAGTAGCCCATGCCACCGAAGACCTGCAGCGCCTTGTTGGCGACCCTGCTGGCCATCTCAGACGCGTAGAGTTTCGCCATCGCGGACTCCTGCGAGTGGCGCTGGCCCTTGTCCTTCATCACGGCGGCGCGGTGCACGAGCATGCGGGCCGCGTCGATCTCTGTGCCCATGTCGGCGATCATGAACTGAATCGCCTGGTGCTCGCGAATGAGCTTGCCAAACGACTTGCGCTCGCCCGAGTACCGAACGGCCTCCTCGAACGCGGCGCGCGCGATGCCGAGCGCCTGCGCCGCGATGCCGATGCGCCCTCCGTCGAGCGTCGACATGGCCACCTTGAAGCCGTCGCCCTCTTTTCCCAGCATGTTCTCGGCAGGCACTTCCATCTCTTCGAAGTACATCGTGCAGCTCCACGCCGCGCTGATGCCCATCTTCTTGTCGGGCGGCATGCGGCGGAAGCCCCGGGTATCGGTGGGCACGATGAACGCGGTGATGCCTTTGTGTCCTGCCGCCTTGTTCGTCATGGTGAACAAGACCATCGCGTCGGCCTTCGGGCCGTTGGTGATCCAGTTCTTCGAGCCGTTGATGATGTACCGATCACCCTTCTTCACGGCGATCGTCTCTTGCGCTGCGGCGTCGCTGCCGGCCTGGGGCTCGGTGAGCCCGAAGCAGCCGAGCTTCTCGCCACGGGCGAACGGCGCGAGGTACTTCTCCTTCTGCGCGTCGGTGCCAAACTTCAGGATCGGGTCGCTGTAGAGCGAGTTGTTCACCGACATGATCACGCCGGTCGAGGCGCAACCGCGGCTGATTTCCTCCATCGCGACGGCGTAACAGACGTTGTCGAGCCCGGCGCCGCCCCACTGCTCGGGCACCGCGACCCCCAGGAGTGAGAGCTCGGCGAGCTGCTTCACCGCGGCCGTCGGCCACTCGTGATGCTCGTCCCACGCGCGAGCGTTGGGGATCAGCTCTCGCGCGGCGAACTCGCGCGTCATCTTCTGGATGTCCTTCTGGATGTCAGACAGCTCGAAGTTCATGGGCACGCAGATACCAGCCCGGCGACGCCCGGTACAGGCACGCCAGCGACGTCGTCAGCCGCGCACAGCCAGGCTTTCACGAGGCAGGAGATCGCCTTCAGCGCAGGTCGATCTCGACGTTGTAGTCCCCGCCGACCTGCACCTTCAGCTGCTGCGGGCCGCCGAAGTCGAACCCCGGGGCGCGGAGCTCGAAGGTGTGCGTACCCGCCGACAGGTCCACCGTCATCGGCGTCGGTCCAAGCACCTTGCCATCGACGATGATCTCGGCGACCGCGCCCGGCGTCTTGAACCGGACGCGACCATCGCCACGAGCGCTGCCAGGCGGGCGCGGGGGATCGACGGGAGCGGGCTTCGGAGGAAGTGGCGCGGACTTCGGCCGCACCGCGACCGGGAGGGTCGGTCTCGGCAGCGCGGCCTTCACCACTTCGACGCGCTCGATCGGCGCCGGGCCCGCATCGGGCAAGTCAGCGAGCGCGGCCGCTTCGCCCGCGTCGGGTTCTTCGTTCGAGAGGGCCAGCCCCGCGTCCGGCTCGAGGAGCGCCGGCGACGCCTCGCTCGGAGGCGGCGTCACCGCGATCGGCATGACCGGCGACGCCTCGCTCGGAGGCGTCACCCCGATCGGTGTGATCGGCTGCCCCAGGATAGGGGACTCGGTCGTCACCTCGGTACGCCGCGACGCGACGAAGAGCCCACCCGCGCCGAGCGCGATCACCACCGCGACGGCTGCGATGATCGGCGTCGTCCTCGAAGCGGCGCGAGCGTGGTCTTGAACGACGGTCCCCTGCGCTCGCTCGGGGTCCGGCGCGCGCTGTTTCGCGCCAGAGCCCGCCCCCTCACGAAGCGTCGCGCCCTGACCCGAGTTCGAGCCCGTTCGGTAGTTCCGGCTCGAGCCAGTACCCGTGCCCTTCACGCGCAGCTCAGCCGGCACCGGCTCCAGAGGTGCGTCTGGTCCACTGCGGCGCACCGCCGAGAACAGCGCCTGTCGCCTGGCTCGATCACCCGGAAACAGCTCCTCGAGCCACTCCCCGACGAGCGGCGCATCGATCGATTCACCGGAGTGCGTGAGCACCTCACGAAGCGCTCTGGCGAACTCCCGAGCCGTCGCAAACCGCCTGGCCGGATCACGCTGGAGCGCCTTCATGGTGATGTCGTCGAACGCGGCTGGCACGTGGCTGCCGACGGAAGACGGCAGGGGAATCGGATCACCGATCACGGCCCTGCCCGTCGCCGCCGGGTCGGCGCGCTGAAACAACCTGGCGCCGGTCACCAACTCCCAGAGGCAGACCCCAAGCGCCCAGAGGTCTGCACGTCGATCGACCTGACCACCCTTGATCTGCTCGGGTGAGGCGTACTCGAACTTTCCCTTGAACGTCCCTGCCTCGGTCGCCGTCGAGCGCTCTCGCGCCCGCGCGATGCCGAAGTCGACCACCTTGGTGACGCCGTCGTAGGTCACGAAGATGTTGTGAGGTGAGACGTCGCGATGAACGACCTCGAGCGGCGCGCCATCGGCTCCTTTGACCTCGTGTGCGGCGTGAAGGCCCTCAGCAGCGTCGGCGAGGACTCGAGCAACGAGCCACGGATGCAACGGATGGGGCTGGGTTCCTGCCAGCACGCTCTTGAGCACCCGATCGAGCGCCTCGCCCTCGAGGTACTCCATCACGAGGAAGTAGAGGCCGTCCTGCTCGCCGAAGTCGAAGACACTCGAGACGTTGACGTGATTGATGGCCGAGACGATGCGCGCCTCGTCGAGGAACATCGCGACCACGGCCTCATCTGCGGCCAGGTGCTCGTGGAGCAACTTCACCGCGACGACCTTGTCGGCGCCGCCCGCCGCGACAGCCTTCGCCAGGTAGACGCCTCCCATTCCGCCAATCGCGATTCGATAGCGCAGCTGGTAGCGACCCAATCTGGTGGGGACTTCACTCACGCGTGGCGCAGCCTACAGAACCGCCGCGGCGGTGCACGGAACCTGCGTCGGGCTTGCGGTGTCAGGCGTGCATGCCTGACGTTAGCGAGCTGTGGTTCGAGAGCCCACCTCAGCCCACGTGCCTCAGCCACGGTCGGGGCGCAGACAGCGTCTGCAGTCGATGTGGCGCCTTTCAGTGTGAGCTGTGCATCACCCCGACGGCAAAGTCGTTCTGTCAGCCGTGCGCCGTGCTGATCACCACGCAGTCACTGCCAGCCCTCTCGACTCGCGCCGCCTGGAAGCTGGTCTTCCTGCCGTTGGTCGGCATCGCGTGTCTGCTGACGCTGGCGTCGAAGGGAGCTCCGCTGCGATCCCTGAGCGGCGAACAGGTCGGGTTTCTCGTGGCCTGGCTGGTCCCGTTTTCTTGCGGGCTGGGCCTGGTGCTCCGCCCAGTGGCGCCGCTCGCCTTCCTGGGGAGCCTCGTGGCCCTCACCCTCGTGACGACCGCACTGGTGCCCCCCCTCGTCTCCGACTTCTCGGGCCAGCGGGTGCTCGACCTGGTGTTGCTGGCTGTGGCTCCGCTGGTTGCCTTGCGTGACGCGTTCGCGATCGACCGCGCGCATCGCCACCGCGTGCTGCTGGCGACGATGGCGACGGCTTAGGCGTTCTTGAAGGCGGCCTTGCGCTTCTCGAGGAAGGCGCGCATGCCTTCCTTCTGATCGTCGGTGCCGAAGAGCAGCGCAAAGGCCTGACGCTCGAGTTCGTTGGCGTCCTTGAGCGGCAGATCAGCGCCCGACTCGATGGCACGCTTCGCCTGGGCTACCGCCACGGGACCGCGAGACGCGATCTTGAGCGCGACCCCCTTGCAGCGGGGCAGGAGCGCCTCGGCCGCCAGCACCTCGAGCGCGAGTCCGATCTCTTTCGCCTTCGTCGCGTCGATGGGATCGCCGGTAAAGATGAGCTCCTTCGCGCGGGAGCGGCCCAGCAGGCGGGTCAATCGTTGGGTGCCACCGAAGCCCGGGATCACCGCGAGGCTCACCTCAGGCAACCCGAGCTTCGCCTTCTCGCTCACGTAGAGCAGGTCGCACGCCAGCGCGAGCTCGAGGCCGCCACCGAGCGCGAAGCCGTTCACCGCCGCGATGGTGGGAATCGAGAGCGCTTCGAGACGAGCGAGCACCGCGTGCCCTCGACTCGCGAAGGCCAGCGCCTGGGTCGTCGTGTAGCCGCTCATCTCGCCGATGTCGGCGCCGGCCACGAAGGCCTTTTCTCCACCGCCTGTGATGATGAGCGCCCGGGCGTCAGGGTGCGCGACGATCATCGAGATGGCCGCGTCGAGCTCGGTCAACACCTGCTGGTTGAGCGCGTTCAACGCCTTCGGGCGATCGATGGTGATCAGCGCGAGGGGGCCTTCGAAGTCCAGCTTCACGAACTCGTTGGTCATGTCGTTCTCTCAGTAGGTGAAGAAGCCGCGACCGGTCTTCTTCCCGAGCCAGCCAGCGTCGACGTACTGCTTTAGGAGCGGACTGGGACGGTACTTGTCGTCGCCCAGGCCCTTGTGGAGCACCTCGGCGATCGCCAACACGGTATCCAGACCGATGAAGTCGGCGAGGGTGAGCGGGCCCATGGGCTGGTTGGTGCCGAGCTTCATCGCGGTGTCGATGTCGGCCGGGCTCGCGAGGCCTTCGTGGAGGGCGAAGCACGCCTCGTTCAGCATCGGGATGAGGATGCGGTTGACGATGAAGCCGGGGAAGTCCTTCGAGACGACCGTCGTCTTGCCCATCTTCTCGGCGAGCGCCTTCGTCGTTGCATAGGTCGCGTCGCTGGTCGCGGCTCCGCGAATCAGCTCGACCAACTGCATCAGCGGCACCGGGTTCATGAAGTGCATGCCGATGACGGCGTCGGGGCGCTTGGTGACGGCGGCGATGCGAGTGATGGGGATCGACGAGGTGTTGGTGGCGAGGACTCCGCCGGGGCGAACGACGGCGTCGAGGTCGCGGAAGATCTTCTTCTTGAGTTCCTCGTTCTCCGACACCGCTTCGATGCCGACGTCGACGTTCTTCACGTCGAGCACCGAGGCCGCCGTCGCGAGGCTGCCGAGCGCAGCCGTCCGGTCGGCGTCGTTCAGCTTGCCCTTCTCGACCATCTTCGCGAGGCCCTTCTCGATGCCGGCCTTCGCCTTCGCGAGGACGTCGGCCGAGAGGTCGCACAGCGTGACCTGGTGACCCGAGGTGAGACCGACCTGCGCGATGCCGGCACCCATCTGCCCGGCTCCGATGACGACGATGTGGTTGGTGGACATGCGCGGGCTGATAGCAACGCGCGCCCGGGGAGTCGACCGCCTCAGCGCTCCGGTGAGCGTGAAGAAGCTACAACCAGAGTGTGGACATCGCGGCGCACCAGAGACCGAACGCCCCCGTCAGAACGATTGCCGCCAGCGACAACATGACGACGGTCACGCGCTCGTCGAACCAGGCGATCACAGAGAGGCCGGCCGCCCCGAGTGAGAGCACGGTGAGGAGGAGACGCCCCTCAGCGAGCGCCAGCTCTGCCACGTCCAAAAGGGCGGAGCCTGTTGACGTCAAGATGCGTCCGTCCTCATTCCTCAGCGCATCGACGAAATGCATCGAGAGCGGCCAGATCAGGAGAAGCACGATCAAGGCGACCGCAGTCACAACAAGAGCGCCGAGGCGGCGCGGCGTCATTCGGTGCACCTCCATCCGCAGGCGCACGCGCGATGTGCCCCAGTCTGTCGAGTCCCAGGTTGAGCCACCCGCTCACTGTATTTCCTTCATCAGCCGCCGGCACTCGGGCTCACTCGGATCCTCATCGAGGCAGCGGCCGAGCGCGTGTTTCGCCTCGTCATGCCGGGCGAGCTCGAGCTTCGCCGCTCCGAGAAGCAGCCACGCGTCCGCCCTGCCCGGCTCCAGCAACACGGAGTGCTCGAGCGACGGGAGCGCCTCCTCGATCTTCTTCTGCAACATCAAGGCGCGCGCCAGACCAAGGTGCCCGTCTGTCACGTTCGGCGCCGAGATCACCAGCTGCCGGTAGGCCTTCTCGGCCTCGGCGTACTTGTTGCGCCTCAGCTTGACGCTCGCCAGGTTCCACCGCGCCTCCGCGTAATCGGGGTTCGTCTTGAGCGCCTGGAGGATCACCGCCTCGGCCTCGGCCAACCGGTTTTCCTCGAGGTAGATGACGCCCAGGTTGTTCGCGGCCTGCGCCTGATCCTGGAAGTTGCGCAGCGCCTTGATGAACCAGCCCTTCGCGCCTTCGCGATCGTTCCTGAGCTTGTGAATGAGCCCTTTGTTCGTTTGCGCGTCCCAGTAGTAGTCGCAGAACTCGAGCGAGTGATCGCAGAGCGCCTCGGCCTCGTCGAGTTGGCCGGCCGTGAGCGCAGCAGCACACCGTTGGTTGTATTCGATGGCCATTCCACTCGGCGGTGCGCGAGGACAAGCGGTCAGCGACAGCGCGGCGGTCAGCGCCAACGTTCGGAACATGGTCGTCTCCTGTGTCCCCGAGATGGGGTGGACACGGGAACGACCAGCAGCGGCGGCAGCGGCGACGGGATGAAGAAGTCGGAAACGACACGCTCGATGGCGACTCGAACCGTCTGAATCGTGGTCTTGAGCCGAACGAACAACCGCATACCCGGTTATCGAGCGCGCCGACTCGGCGGTTGCGTTTCAGGGCATGGGCTCGAGCACCAACGACTCGTGGGCTTCGGGATCGAAGTTCCGGCTGAAGACGCGGGGTTCCGCCGCATCCCGGAGCCACACGTGAGCGAGCGCACGATGCGGGCCATTTCGGAGCACGACCTCCTGGCGCAGCTCCTCGGACACACCGTTCGGGAACATGCGCTCCTCGCGCCGCAGGAGCTGCTCCTCGCGCCAGATCTGCAGCTCGACCCGCCGGACCTCTGCGTACGGAACGTTCAGCCGCCACGTCACCTCGCGGGTCGTCGCGAAGACGCCGAAGCCGCCCTTCCAGACGAGCGTGCCGACGATGACGGCGATCACCAGAGGGAGCCGGCGCTGCCACCCCGAGAGACGGCCTTCATTCCGACTCATCGCCCTCGTCGCGCTTCTTCTTCTTCGGTGGCTGCTCGTACTTCGTCTTCAGATCACTGACGGTCACTTTGGGCAACAGCGACGCCGCTTCGCCCTTTACGCGATCGGGCACCAGCTTCACCTCGGCGCGCACCTCGATCGTCATGCCAGCGATCACCTTGAGGAACTCATCGCGCATGCGATCGCTCTGGAGGAACTTGCGCACCTCTTCGACGACGACCCGGCCGATGTCCTCTTTCGTCTTCTCGGCTTGCGTCAGCACGAGCCCCAGGACCTCTTTGGGCAGCTTCAGCTGGCTGGCGACCTTGCGAATGCCTTCTTCGCTCATCACCACGGCACCCAGACTGGCTGCGGCCATGCGACGAACGAAGTCGGTCACGAAGCCACGCCCGTGCTCGTCGGTCGCGGTTTCCTCGTCCAACGGGTCGAAGTCGGGCTGCTGGTTCTCGGAGGCCATGGCGTGAGGCAGCATAGACCCGTCGACGGCCGGCCGCCCTGCCCGTTTCAAGGCGCAGGGAGTCGCGCGGAACTCGACGATCTTGTCACCCTCGGCGGGCGACTCTTTCGCGGGCTTCTTCGCGGACCGCTGGGTCTGGCAAGCGAGCTTCAGGACGACGAGGCTTCACAGGAAGCGAGCGCTGCATGGCGGGCGTACCGAGAAACACCGGTCGGTGAAGTCGAGTGCGGAATTTCTTCACAACAGAAGAACCCTCGGGCCGGTATGTTGCCGCGCATGCAGTGCCCTTCCTGCAATGAGGAGATCGACGACGGGGTGGCGATCTGCCCCCACTGCGACGCAGTGGTCGATCCATCTGCGTTCGATGATTCGCCCCGACCGTCGAAGCCGGCCGCGCCCAAACGCCCTGCGACGAAGAGTGGCGTGAAACCGGTCGCGAAGAAGCCGCTCAGCGGCGCCAAGAAGTCCGTCGCCAGGCCCAAACGCCCCGCCCCGAAGCCCGAAGCCGCAGAGCCACTCGCGAAGGCTGGCAACGCCGCAGGTGACTGGCGCAGCAAGGTCGACCCCGAAGACTGGAACCAGATGCCAGCCTCACAGCGAGAGCCGGCGCAGTTCCAGGCCGACAAGGGCATCGACCCCGACGACTTCATCGGCGGCATCAGGCTGTTCGTCGATTCGCTCTCAGCCGGCGACAAGCTCGCGTTCTTCGGGTCCGTGGCCACGCTCTTGTCGTGTTTCTTTCCGTGGAAAGAGACGGTCGCCGACGGCGACGTGCTCGGGCTCGGGGGACCAGGCCTGGTCACCTTCCTGATGGGCTGTCTGACGCTCGTCGTCCTCACGCTGCGGGTGAACAAGACGCTGAAGGTGAACGAGCTGCTCCTGTGGGCGGCTCAGCTCGGCACGCTCTCGCTGGGCGTGCTGTGGGCGCTCGTGTCGATCACCCAGTCGTGGGATCCGACGCTCGCCAGATCGATGGAAGGCAACCAGGAGGTCTGGGTCTCGAAGCCGAGCTTTGGAGTGATCCTCGCGGTCCTGTCGGGCGGTCTCACCGGCTTCGGCACGGTGCTGGGTCTCAAAGGGGAGAACTGACATGGCAGACGCGCTGACGCGGCTCGAGGCGGCGCTGTCGCAGGTGGTGGTGGGGCAACCGAAGGTGCTCGCCGATCTGATGACCACCTATCTGGCGCGAGGCCACGCGCTGCTCGAAGGAGTCCCAGGCGTCGCCAAGACACTGACGGCGCGCACCATGGCGCAAGCGCTCGGGCTCTCGTTCACCCGCATTCAGTTCACTCCCGATCTCATGCCGACCGACGTGCTCGGCACCAGCGTGTTCCGCCCACAAGACGGCTCGTTCCAGCTCGTGAAGGGCCCGATCTTCACCGAGGTGCTGGTGGCGGACGAGATCAACCGCACCCCACCGAAGACGCAGGCGGCGTTGCTCGAGGCGATGGAGGAGCGACAGGTCACCATCGACGGCACCACGCACGTGCTGCCGCCGTCGTTCTTCGTGGTCGCCACGCAGAACCCGCTGGAGCTCGAAGGCACCTACCCGCTCCCCGAGGCCCAGCTCGATCGCTTCATGATGCGGGTGAAGGTTGGCTACCCGGACCAGAAGGCCGAACAGGACATGCTGTTGCGGTTCCACGAGCGGAAAGGCGCGGCGCCCTCGGTGGCCCGGGTGCTGTCGGCCGAAGAGCTCGCCGAGCTGCAGACGCGCGCCTTCAACATCACCTGCGACGCCAGCATCCTCGAGTACATCGTGCGGTTGGTTCGGGCGACGCGTGACGATCGGCGCTTGCGGCTCGGCGCCTCGCCTCGTTCAGCGCAGAGCCTGCTCGCAGCGGCGAGGGCCCGGGCAGCACTGGAGCGTCGCGAGTTCGTCACGCCAGACGAGGTGAAGGCGGTCGCGCCGTCGGTGCTGAATCACCGCTTGATCGTTCGCGCCGAAGCCGAGGTCGAAGGCATTTCGAGCGAAGACGTCGTTCGGCAGCTCCTCGAACGCGTGGAAGTCCCCCGGTGATCGGCCGGCCCGTTCCCACCCATCGGGCCTTCATCGTCGCGACCCTGGGCCTGCTGCCCGCGGTGCTGGCCGTGCTGGAGCCGTCGGTCGGCCTCGCCTGTCTGGTGCTCGATGGCGTCCTGCTCGGCGCGGTGGTGCTCGACTTCTTCCGGGCCAGGCGGGCCGACGACTTCCTGATCGCGCGAGAGGTCGATGCGGTGTTGTCCTCCAACCGCCCGACCCGGGTGCGGTTGAGGCTCGAGCTCAAGCCCGGTTCGGCTGGACTCGTGCGTGGGCTCATCCGCGACGAGGTGCCCGCAGCCGCCATCGTCGAGGGACACCTTGCCCCACTCGACTTCGAGACGGCGACGACCGTGGAGTATCGGTTCGAGCCGACCACCCGCGGCGATCTCGCGTTCGGAGACCTCTGGCTGAGACTCGAGGGTCCTTGGGGGCTGTGTGCGCGACAGGTGCGGGTACCGTGCGCCCAGTCGGTGAAGGTCTTCCCCGATCTCACCGCGCTCACCAAAGACGCGCTGGCCCTGGCCCGCGCCAATGAAGACGACGCGCGCCGACGCGTGCCGCTCCGGAGTGAGGGCCGGGAGTTCGAGTCGCTCCGCGAGTACCGCACCGGGGACGATCGCCGCTCCATCGACTGGAAGGCGAGCGCCCGACGAAGCCGCACGATGGTGCGCGTTCACCAGCCGGAGCGGAATCAGGTCGTCCTGTTGATGATCGACTGCGGCCGGCACATGGCAGGCGAGGTCAATGGGCGCAGGAAGATCGATCACGCCGTCGACGCCGCGCTGCGGGTCGCGAAGGTCTCGCTCGATCAGGGCGATCTCGTCGGCGTCATGGCGTTCGCGACCGAGGTGAAGACCTTGCTGCCTCCACGAAAAGGGGCCGACCAGCTCCGCGCGATCGCCCAGGCGCTGTACCGCGTCGACGCGAGCCTCGAAGAGAGCAACTACGGTGCTGCGATCGATCTCGCCTTCGCCAGAGGCGCGAAGCGATCGCTGGTGCTCGTCCTGACCGATCTGATCGACCCCGACGCGACGCAGGCCCTGCTCAAGCGCATGCGGCGCCTCGTGCCACGCCACCTGCCGCTCGTCGCGTCGATGCTCGACGAAGGGGTCCACGCTGCGGCGCTCGCCATGCCAGTGACCGAGCTGGACGCGCACCGTCGACGCGTGGCGGCCCAGCTGGAGTCAGACGCGAAGACCACCGTCGCTCGGCTGCGAGACGCTGGAGCCCGGGTGGTGCGGACGAACGCGCGGGAGTTCGGGCCCGCCGCGGTCAACGCCTACCTCGACATCAAGGCGCGGGGCCTGCTGTAGCCAGCGCTCTGCAATCCAGAGGGAGCCCCAGCTCGTCGCGCAGCCGCTCGTGCAGGTCGTTCGCGTTCACCCGGTGATCGCCCGCCCGGTAGAAGAGCGTGTGCCCTCGGTAAGCGACGGCGCCGTGGCTGTTCCAGCCGTAGTGCTTCACCGCTTCGATGGCCTCGGGTTCGAGGTGCTCGACGGTGCGGAACCGCACGGTGCCTTGAAACTCCCTGTCGAGCACGCGCACGGCGGCCCGCGTCGCGTCGCAGACGCGTCAGAAGTTCAGGTAGTAATATGTGACGACGAGCTCGTCGGACGCCGGCTCTCCGGGCGCCGAAGGAAGCACCGAGGTCTTCACGCAACCAGCGACTGCGAGGGCCAGCACGAGCGAGAACGTCTTCATACGCTCAGTGTGGCGACCACACGACGTCGCCGCAAGCGTGGGCGCCACCACAGATGCGCGCGGCGGGTGAGCAGCAACGCCCTCGTGTCGTTCTCGCAGCGGGCACCTTGCCCTGCGGCAGCGCCTCCGCGCTGGAGCAGCACCGGTCAGACGCTGGGCGCTGCGCAGCCTGTCGGTCCACCCCCCTGCCCAGTGCTCACCGCAAGGGCACGTGCAAGAGGCCCGGAGCTTTCGTGAGGCCCGACCGCGCTTCGAGGCGTTGGCTCAGCGACACACGCCGGAGGCTGCGACGACCGACCGCGCTCCCGACGCGCCCTGGAGCACGAGGAGATCGCGCGTGGTGTCCGTGTTGGTCCGGGCGAGCGCCACGTCTTCGACCAAGGTGCCTGGCGAGTAGCCTGCCGGCACCGAGCTGAAGCCGTAGAACGAGGTGGTCTGGCCCGGCAGCACCGACACGACCGAGCTGGCGGCGCCTGCCGAGGCAATGTCGAGCGCCCCATCGTTGTCGAGATCGGCGAGGACCTGGCGCGGCGGCAAGATCGGGAAGGACGACGTCTGCAGCGTGAAGCCCCCTGCCCCGTTGCCCGAGTACATGTAGCGGCCGAAGATCAGATCGGGCTTCCCGTCGTACGTGACGTCGCCCGCGAGCACGCTGAAGTTCGTCGCGCTCGGGAAGATGGCGGTCCCTGTGAGGAACCCAACGGACCCTGGCAGCGCGACGTTGAGCCACGGCTGGAGCGTGTTGAACGCTGTGTTCGCGGTGACGAGGTCACGCCGACCGTCGAGGTTGAAGTCCGCGACCGCGATGCTCGACACACCCGTCGTCGTCACCGTGACCGGCGCCGCGAAGGTGCCGAAGCCGAGGTTCCGGTAGACGTCGACGCCGAGCGTCGAGCCGACGATCAGATCCTGCGCCGTGTCGTTCGAGACCTCGGCGACCAGCAGGAACGTCGGCTGCGCGCGCACCGGCAACGAGGCCGGCGGGCTCAGCGTGTTGTTGGTCGCGCCAAAGCGCACCTCGAGCACCGTGCCCATGCCGCCGTCGACCACGCCAGTCGCCGACACCACCAGATCCTGCGCGGTGTCGCCGTTGAGGTTGCCGACCACCGTGCGGTCGCCACGCGTGGTCAGCAGCGCGCCTGCGGTGAAGGTGCCGGTCGACGAGCCGTAGAGCACCTGCGAGCTCGTGTCCTGGCTCACGGCCGTCGCCGTCTGGCACTCGATGCCGAGCTGGTTGGCGCCGGTGCAGGTAACGTCGGGCGTCTGGTACAAGCACGAGAGCAGGCTCGTCGACAACGAGCTCGAGCACACCGGGCTCCGCATGACGGGCGGAAGCGACGACGCGGACGCGTAGAAGTAGTCGTACCAGAAGCTCAGGCCCACCGAGCGGCAGGCGACAGCCATCGCGTTGCCTGCGGGGAACGAGGGCGAGCAGACCGGGCCCCAGACGCCGCCCACCAGCACTTCGAGGCGGCCGCGAACGGTGCCGTAGGTGGTGGTCACCGCGTCGGCCAGCCGGGCATCAGGGCCTGAGAAGACGTTGGGCAACGGGCCGGTCGCCACCGCGTCCGAGAAGCCGTCGCCGTTGAGATCACCCGCCGCGATCCGCGTCGCGTTGGGCACGCTGAAGCCCTGGAGCGCCGCGAAGCCGCCGGTGCCGTTGTTGACCGCCGTGACGATGCTGAGGCCCGACGGCGCCAGAATCTCGGGGCGCGCGTCGCCGGTGACGTCGACCACCGCGAGCGAGTTGAGGAAGGTGACGCCAAACGCGATGCCGAGCACCTGCGCGGCCGAGAAGGTCCCGCCGACCTGGCTCAAGAAGACGCGGACGTCGCTCGAGCCCACTACGATGTCCCGGCGGCTGTCGCCGTTGACGTCAGCGATGACGATCGCTCGCGGCGCCGCGGGTACGGCGAGGAAGGTCGACGTGCCGAAGGCGGGCGTCGCCGTCAGCGGGTACACCCGGACGCCATTGGTGGCGCCACTCACCACCGGAACCACGACGTCGGGAATGCCGTCAGCCGTCACGTCACCGACGTCCATCGCGAAGGACGAGCCGGGCACGCTGTTGAAGGACTCGCCCGAAGGCAGCTGCGCCAGTACGGCCATCGCGGGCGAGAACGGTGTCGTGCCATTTCCGGTGCCCGGGTACACGTAGATCGCGTTGCCGGCGGCGGTGGCCACCAGATCCGGGTTCGCGTCGGCGGTGATCGACGCCGCGCGGACATTCGAGACGGTGCCAATGCCAAGGCCTGCGCTGGTACCGGCGCCGATCGGGCTGCCCGCGAGCGCAGTCCCGGCAAAGAGCGCCGCAGACTGCGTGCCCGAGGCGGTGTTGAAGCTGAACATCACGTCGGCCGGAGCAGCGCCCGTGAACTCACCGATGGTGACCGCGCTTGGCGCCAACGAGCCCCCCACCGCCGTCGAAGGGGTGATCGAGTAGCGGGTGAAGAGGCCCGCGCCGCTGTTGCGCAGCACGTCCACCGAGGTGCTCGTGCTGATGAGGATCAGCTCGGGCCGCGAGTCACCCGTGAGGTCACCGGCGATGATCTGCGTCGGGAAGATCCCCAGCGAGTACGTGGTGAATGTCGGCGAGAAGGTGCCCGAAGGGCCCGTCATCGCCGCGTTCGAGAGACCGAGGCGCACGAACAACGTCGACGACTGCACGCTGACGAGGTCGACGCGGCCATCGCCGTCGACGTCGACGACCACGAAGGGGAACGCCGTGGTCGTCATCGCGACCGAAGGGAGCATCGACGCCAGCCCGACGCCCGACGCGCAATACGCACGACACTCTCCCTGCGAGCAGCGGTTGTTGCCAGCGCAGGCATTGTTGCAGACGCCGCAGTGGGTCGCGCTCGTCTGCGCGTTGACGCAGGTGCCGCCGCACGAGGTGATGCACCCCGTGGAGCAGATGCCGTTGCTCCCGCACACGCCACGCTCCAACGACACCGAGGACGAGCACACCGCGCACGTCGGGCCGCAGGCCAGCGTGTAGTCCGTCGGGACGCACTGGGTCCCGCCCGCGGGGCAGCGGTTGGTGCCCGGGCCACAGTCAAAGCCGCAGGCGAACTGGCTCGTCGGCGTCGGGCGGGCGCAGCTGGTGACGGTGTTCGGAGGACCTGCAGGACAGCTCGTGCAACTGGTGCCGCACGAGTCGACGCTGCTGTCCGAGAGGCACTGCATGCCGCACCGGTGGAACCCGGCCTGGCAGGTGAAGTCACAGACGCCGACGCTGCAGATCGCGGTGCCATTCGCAGGCGGTGTGCACGTCCGACAGCTTGGCCCGCAGGTGGTGACCGAGTCGGCGACGCAGACATTGCTGCAGAAGTTCGGACTGGTGACCGAGGCGCAGCGCAGGCCGCAGTTGGTGCCGTCGCAGGTGACGGTGGTGCCGCTGCCCATCGGGCCATCGGGGCATGCCGAACAGCGGTTCCCACAGGTGTTCACGTTGAAGTTGGTGACGCACTGCCCGTTGCACTCGTGGAAGCCGACGTTGCACTGGATGCCGCAGCTGGTGCCGTTGCAGGTCGCCGTCCCATTCAGCGGTGAGGGGCACGGCGTGCACGAGGCTCCGCAGGTCTGCACGGAAGTGTTCGACGCACACGCCGAGCCACACTGATGAAAGCCCGTGGCGCAGGTGTACTGGCACTGGCCAGAGACACACTGCGGGTTGGTCGCGCCGACGGGAGTCGTGCACGTCTGGCAGTTGGCACCACACGAGGTGATCGACTCGGCGACGCACTGGTTCCCGCAACGAGCGAAGCCAGGGTTGCACTGGAAGCTGCAAGCGGGCTGGCCCCCGCCAACGGACATGCACTGGGCGACCGCGTTCGCGGGGACCGCACAGGGGTTGCAGCTGTTGCCGCACGTCGCCACGTCGAAGTTCGAGACACAGGCGGTGCCGCACTGGTGAAAGCCCGCAGCGCAGACGAAGCCGCAGTCATTGCCGTCGCAGGTCGGCGTGGCGTTCGGCACCGACGTACAGGCCGTGCAGCGCGTGCCGCAGGTCAGCGCGTCGAAGTTCGAGACGCACTGGTTGCCACAGCGGTGGTAGCCGGCGGCGCAGGTGAAGTCGCAGACCCCGCCCGCGCACGACGGAATGGAGTTGGGGCCGCCGCTGCAGCTCAGACACGATGGGCCGCATGCGGTGACGGTGTCGACCGGCACGCAGCTGCCTCCACACGAGAGCGAGCCTGTCGGGCAGACGCACACGTTCCGCATCGGGTCGCAGACCTGACCGTTGCCGCAGTTGGTGTTCGTCTGGCAGCCGAACTCGCACCGGCTGTTCGCCGGGTTGCAGAAGTGGCTCGCCGGGCACGACGTCGCCGTGCACATCGTCGGCAGGTTCTGGCACGCGTTGTTGTCACAATACTGGCCCGCCGCGCACGACCGCCCGCACATGCCGCAGTTGCTGAAGTCGGTGCGCGTGTTGCTGCATGAGGATCCGCAGAGCGTCAGCCCAGCCGCGCACTGCAGGGTCAGGCCACCAGCCGAACCGCCACCCATGCTGCCTCCGCCGCTTCCTCCCCCAACCCCGCTCGTGCCGCCGCCAGCGGCCGAGCCGCCACCCGTTGCGCTGGGTACGGTGCACTGACCGCTGTTGCAGGTCTGGTTGTTCGAGCAGGTCCGGCACTCTTCCCCACGCGCTCCGCAGCCGGTGATCGAGCCGCCGCTCTGGCAGAGCCCGTTCGCGTCACAACAACCGATCGGACACGTCGCCGGCCCACACGGCTTGATCGGTGAAGGACAGCCGAACAGCGACAGCGCGCCCGCACAGAGGACCAGCAGCTTGAGTTGGTTCACGAACGACACTCCTGAAAGGTGAGCTTTGACCTACAAACACCTGAAATGACGCCTGACTGCAAGGGGACTGGCTTTGACGATCTGCGACGTCGTTGATTCAAGGGTTTGTGGGCAGCTCCGAGCCTACTCGGCGCGCATGGCGTCGACGGGGTCGAGTCTCGCGGCGCGGGCAGCCGGGTAGATGCCGAAGACGAGGCCGACGCCGCTGCTCATCACCAGCGACAGCACGGCCGCCCAGATCGGCACCGCCGTGGACAGGCCCAGCGCCCACCGCCCAAGTCCCGCCAGCCCCAGCCCCAACACCAACCCGACGATGCCACCGACGAGCGCGAGCACGAAGGCCTCGGTCGCGAACTGCGCCAGGATCCGGGACCGCCTGGCGCCGAGCGCTTTTCGGACGCCGATCTCCCTCGTGCGCTCTGACACCGACACCAGCATGATGTTGAGAATGCCGATGCCTCCGACGAGCAGCGACAGCAGGCAGACGCCGAACGTCGCGGCCGTGATCACCTTCGACAGATCGTTGAGCGTCTTCGCCATCGACTCGTTGGTCGACACCTCGAAGTTGCTCTCTTCGTCGGGCGCCAGGCGGCGGCGCTGCCGCATCAGTCGAGTCACCTCTTCCATCGCGGGATCGAAGCGTTCCTGATCGGTGGCCTCGACGCTGATCGAGACGGTGCGGCGCTTGCCGTAGAGGCCCAGGAACGCAGTCATCGGCGTCATCACCATGTTGTCGAGGTTGAACAGGCCCAGCACCTTGCCGCGACGCTCGAGCACCCCGACGACCGTGAAGGGGCGGCCCTTGAGGCGCACTTCCTGGCCGATGGGGTCGAGGCTGGGGAAGAGCTTGTCGGCGACGTCGGGCCCGAGGACGGCGACCTGTCGCCCGTCGAGATCCTCCTGATCGTTGAAGTAGCGGCCATCGGCCAGGACGATGCCCGCGGTGTCCGGGTACTCGACGGTGGTGCCGAGAATGAAGACGTTCGGCTGCGTCTCGGTCATCGCAGTTCGCACGCGCTGGCCCGGCTGCCACGAAGACGCGCTGGTGCGCTTCACCGAGGGGCAGTGCACGAGAATGGCGCGCTTGTCGTCGAGCGTCAGCACCGGCCTCGCCGCGATCTTGTTCCAGTTGGTGCGATCGCCTCCGCCGAACCGGAAGCCCTGCGGCCACTTGTCGACGCGGAAGACGTTGGCGCCGAGCTGCGAGAGGTCCTTGTTCACCTTGAGGCGCAGGCCCTCGAGCAGCGCCATCATCGTCATGACGGTCGCCACGCCGATCACGATGCCCAGCAGGGTCAACGCGGTGCGCAGCGGGTGCGCGATGAAGGTGCCCGCCGCCAGTCGCAGGTTGTCGATGAAGGCGCGCAGCATCGTCACTCCTGCCTGAGCGCTTCGACGGGGTCGAGGTTCGCCGCGCGCGCCGCCGGCCAGATGCCGAAGAGCAGGCCCACCAGCGCGGCGAAGGAGACGCCAAAGACGACGGTGAGCGGCTTCACGGTCGCCGCGAGGGGCGTCACCAGACTCAAGACCTTCGCGCCACCGAGCCCCACCACCGTCCCCAGGGCGCCACCGACGGCCGAGACGACGATCGCCTCGAGCATGAACTGCACGATGATCGTGCGCCGCCGAGCGCCCAGCGCCCGCCGCACGCCGATCTCTCGGGTCCGCTCACGCACCGACACCAGCATGATGTTCATGATGCCGATGCCGCCGACCAACATCGTGATGAAGCCGATGCCGAGCGCGACGCCGTACAGCGCGCCGGTGAGCTGTTGGTAGGTGCTGGCGAGCTGCTCCGGCCGGTTGATCGCGAAGTCGTCGGGGCGCTCGGGCGGGGTCTGGCGAATGCGCCTCAAGATGCCGACGAGCTGGTCCTCGACGGGGTCGAGATCGTCCGGGTTCTTCACCGCGATGCCGATGGTGTAGCTGCGCCGGCCGGCGAAGAAGCTGGTGAAGGTGCGAAACGGTATGACGACCCGCAGATCCTGCGAGCTGTCGAGCAGCTTGCCCTTGCGCGCGAGCGTGCCGACCACCGTGAAGGGCTTCTTCCCGAGCCGGATCGTCTGACCGATCGGGTTGATGTCCTGAAAGAGCGTCTCTGCGACGTCGGCGCCGAGCACCGCGACGAGCCCGCGGTTGTCGTCATCGGTCTGCGTGAAGAAGCGGCCCTGGCTCACCTCGAAGCCGGTGACACGCGGCCACTCCTCGGACGCGCCAGAGACGACGACGGCCGACAGCTCATTCCCCATGAACGCGACGTCGGCGTCGTCGTCGACCATCGGCGTGACCGTCTCGCAGAGGCCGCACTGCGCGCGCACCGCGTCGACGTGCGCGAGGGTGAGGTTCTTGCGGTTGCGAAACTCCCACCAGTTGCCCAGCTGCACCCACGGCTGCCTCGAGACGTAGATGGAGGTCGACCCGAGCGTCGCGAGCTGCGTCTCGAACGAGGTGTCGAGGCCCTGGGTGATGCCGAGGATCGCGAGCAGGGTCGCCACCCCGATGCCCACGCCGACGGTCGTGAGGACCGTGCGGAGCCGATGCGCCGACAACGAGCGCACTGCGATCGAAGCCCCCTCGACGAGGTCGATGCGCCAGCTCATGGGCGGGCAGCTCCGAACGCGACCTGCGCACCGGGCCCATCCCCCACGACGAGGCCGTCCGAGAGTCGAACGGCGCGGGGACATCGCGCGGCCAGCTTCGGCTCGTGGGTGACGAGGACGATGGTGTGGCCCAGCTGATGGAGCTCTTCGAACAACCTGACGATCTCTTCGCCGGTCGCGCTGTCGAGGTTGCCCGTGGGCTCGTCGGCGAGGAGCAACGAGGGCTCGGCCGCCAACGCCCGGGCGATCGCGACGCGTTGGCGCTGCCCACCCGACAGCTCCGTCGGTTTGTGCGTCATGCGGTTCTCGAGCCGGACCTTCTTGAGCGCCTCGATGGCCCGCTCGCGCCGCTCCTTCGACTTGACGCCACGGTAGACGAGCGGCAACTCGACGTTGGCCAGCGCTGTCTCGCGCGGCAGCAGCTGGAAGTTCTGGAAGATGAAGCCGATCTCGCGATTGCGGATGTCGGCGAGCGCATCGTCGGACAGGCGCGACACGTCCTTCCCGTTGAGCCGGTACGAGCCTCGCGTCGGCGTGTCGAGGCAGCCGATCACGTTCATCAGCGTCGACTTCCCCGAGCCTGACTGGCCGATGATCGCGACCCACTCGCCCTTCTCGATGTGCACCGAGACGCCAGCCAGGGCGCGCACCGTCTCGCCGCCGACGACGTATTCCCGCGCGATGTCGTCGAGCTCGATCAGCATGCTGGTCAACCGCGCTGAGCGCCCTTGCGCCCGCCCTGCCCCTGCTTCACGGTCTCGACGACGTCCCCCTCTTTGAGCTCTTTCGCGAGCGTGCGGTACGGCCCCTCGACGATGCGTTCGCCCTCGGAGAGGCCCTCGACGATCTCGATGTCGGTGTCCGACGCGATGCCGGTGCGCACCCGGCGCATCGTCACTTTCTGATCGGGGCCGACCACGAAGACGACCTTGGCGAAACGCTCGCCCGTCTTTCCTCTGGGCTGCAGGGGCTTGCCCTCGACCGGCACCGTCACGTCCGGGAGTGAGGCCTCGGGACGAACGGTGACGGCCTGCACGGGGACGACGACCGCCGACTCACGCTGTTCGGCGGTGATGCGCACCTCGGCGCTCATGCCGGGCATCACGCCGGGCGGCCGGGACGTGAGCGCGACGGTGACGGGGAAGCTGGTCGTCTCCTGCTCCGAGCCCTGGTTCCGAATGAGCGCCTTCTGGGCGATCTCGACGACGGCGCCGTCGAACGTCTGCCCCTCGAGCGCGTCGATCTTCACGTCAGCGCGTTGCTCCAGGGCGAGGTGAACGACCTCGTGCTCCCCCACCTCGATCTTGACCTCCATGGAGGCGAGCGCGGCGAGCGTCAGCACGACGTCTTCGTTGAAGTCGCTCCCGCGCACACGCTCACCCACCTCACGCGTGCGCTCGATGACCGTGCCGTCGATCGGCGAGACCAGGGTCGTCTTCGACAGGTTGTTCTGGGCCTCGTCGAGCATGGCCTGCTGCTGGCCCACGCGATCGGTCAACGCCGCGACCCGCGACTTCGCGGCCGACAGCGACGACTGCGCGCCTTCGACTTCGGCCTGCGACGACAGCCCCTTCGCCGCGAGCCCCTGCACGCGCTCGAGCTCACGCTGCGTGCGTTCGACCTCGACCATCGCGGTGGCCACGTCGGACTTCGCGGCGTTCTGCGCCGACTGCGCCTGACGCACGTTGGCCTCGAAGCGGCGCCGATCGATGCGCCCGAGCACCTGGCCCCGCTTCACCTGATCGCCTTCTTTCACGGTGAGCTCGATCAGATCGCCCGACAGGCTCGAGCTGATCTTCACGGTCGTCGCGGGCTGCACCTTGCCGGCGCCGGTGACGGTGCGGGTGATCGGCGCTCGCCTCGCGGCGCCGAGCTGCACCTCGATCGGCGGCACAGGGCGTTCTCTGAGGCCAGCCACGGTGAAGGCGGCGAGGCCGGCGACGATCGCCAGCGCGATGAGGGCTTTCCACCACGTCATGGGGTCTCCCGGGCGGCGACCGGGCCGCCGGTGAGTCGTTCGAGGGCGGCGGAGGCGATCTCCACATCCACCCTGGTTTGGAGCTGCGTGAGCTGGGCCTGCAGCGCCCGGCTCTGGGCATCGCGGACTGACAGGCTCGTGCTCGCGCCCGCGGCGTACCGCTGGGACTCGACGTTGAAGCTCTCGTCGGCGAGCGCCCGGTTCTTCGCGGCGAGCTTCGCGATCTCGAGCTGGGACGTCATGGCGCCAGTCGCGCGAACGATCTCCGACTCGAGCTCGACCGTGGCCTGGGCCTGCTGCCGCTCGAGCTCGGTGAGCTGGCTCTGCGCGCGCGCCACCTGCGTGTCGGTCGCGAAGCCACTGAAGAGATCCCACGACAGGTTCGCGCCGAGGGTGATCGCGTGCTGCTTGGTGGGATCGACGAAGAGCTCGGCCGAGGGCGCGGCGCGGTTGTAATTGGCGTTCGCGGTGAGCCGCGGCAGGTAGTCCGCTCGGGCGATCTCGACCGCGAGCTTCGCGCCCCGGCCCTGGGCATCCAGCACGTTGAAGAGCGGTCTTCGCCGACGCGCGAGCGCCAGCAGGGCTTCGGCAGTGGCCCCTTGCGCGGGCGGCGCGGCGTCGAACCCCTCCGGCGCCTTCGCCTCGACGGCACGCGGGCGCTGACCCAACCACTGCAGCAGGGAAGCCTGCGCCGTCACGATCGCCTGACGCTGCCGGACGACGGCGATGCGGTCGTTGCCCAGGTTCACCTCGGCGTCGAGCAGATCGCGTCTCTGCGCTCTGCCCGCTTCGAACAGGCTGCGGGAACGGTCCAGAAGATCCGCGCTGCGGGCGACCGCGTTCTCCAGCACCGTCAGCGTCAACTGGGCGCGGAGCAGCTCGTAGAAGCGCCGAACGGCTTCGAGCTCGCTCGCGGCCTGCTGCTCCGACAGCTGTCCCTTCGCGGCCTCTTCGAGCGCGCCGGTCCGCGCGAGCTGATTCCACCAACGCCCACCGTCGTAGAGCAGTTGGGCGACGCTCAGGCCCAACTGGAAGTTGCCCTGCGCGAACGAAGGAATGTCGACGGGCCGCTGCACGAAGGTGAGAGAGCCGTCGGACCCGAGCTGGGGCGCGGTGGTGAAGCGCCGCTGCGGCCCGGCGAGCGTCTCGTTCACGCCGAGGGAAAGATCGACCTGCGGAAACAACACCGCGCGGGCCTCTGCGCGATCGAGCCCGGCCCGCGTGACCGAGAGCTCGGCGCGAATGGAGTCGAGGTTCTGCCGCGAGGCCTGGCGCACCTCGGCCAAGGTCAGCGGTGTCGCGGCCAGCAGCAGCGCGATGATCATCGGGGTGGCCCTCCGGCGCTGTCGGCGAGTCCGGGGAACCCGATGGTGAACGCCGCGACGACCAGGAAGTAGAGCAGCACGCCCGTCGGCACCGCGCGGCGCCGCGGCACCTTCGCGGCCGCCGCGAAGCCGAGGCCCATCAAGAGCGCCGCCCACAGATGGAAGAAGTCGGCCAGCTCGAGGAGCGCGGTTCGGCTGGTGCGTTTCCAGGCGCGGGGAGCCTCCTCGCGCGGAGGACCAACGTCATCGGTCGAGACCAGCCGCGCGAGCGACGACGGCACCAACTGCTTCGCCATGGTCGGAGACAAGGACGTCTGTCGCAGCGCCGACGCGAGGGTGATGCCCTGCGCCGCGGCCATCGGCAGCAACATGAGACTCGCCACCGTGAAGAGCTCCGCGAACGTCGCACGGCCGCCGAGCAGCCAGCTCACCAGCCACAGCCCGGCTGCCGACAGGAGCGCGATCGCGGGCACCCCGAAGAGGCCTCTGGCGACGCCAGCGACGATGGCGACCCGATGGGCCTGTTCGACCTGCTCCGAGAGCTCCCGCTCGCTGGCTCTGGCGAGTTCCCCTGCGGCCTCGAGCTTCGGGAGCACGAGGCGCGCGCTGTCGAGCTTCACACCGAGCGCGGCGGAGGCGGCGGCCGTCAGGACGACGGTGAGCAGGAGGGGCACGACCCACGCGCGCGCCTCGACCGCAGGCCCGATGGCCCCAACGGGATCGAAGACGACGGCGAGAGCACGGGGAGCTCGCATGGATGATGCCTTAGCCTTCCCGCCTGATGGACAGCGCGACATTCTGTGGTGAACCCCTCGGGTGCGCCATCGCCCGCCGAGAACGCGCGGGGAACGCCGCCATTTCACACATTCGCAGACAGCGTCACCAGGGCGCGGCGACGCAGCCGCTACTGCCGAGGCCCCGCAGCCGCGTGGAGGGCGCGGAGCGTCGCCAACGCCCCGGTTCGCGCCTCGTGCGAAGCGAAGTTCTTCGCGGCCAGGGTGATCTGGAACACCACCCGACGATCGATGTCGACCCCCTCGACCAACAGCCCGTCGCCGTCCTCGAGCACCGACGTCACCGAGGCCCACGCGAAGCGCGCTTCACCCGCGCTCAGCCCCCTGTCGTCGACGGCGATGGGAACGCCGACCTGAACCGTCAGGCCGCCGCCCTGGGCGAGCCGCTCTCGTCCCATCAGCACCACGGGAACGACGAGCGCCGTCGACACCCAGATCACCGGGACGAGCACCAACACACCGCACAGCCCGATGGCCACGGGCTGTTCGACGCGGCTGGCGAGGAAGGCCAGCGGCACCACCAGCACCAGCGCCACCGCCACGCGAAGGCGACGGGTGAGGCGTTGGCTCCGCGCGAGGAAACCGGTGAAGCGCTGCTGCAGCGCGTGGGGCTCGACCAACGCGGCCTCCTTCGAGCCCGTCGGGGCCGTCTGGCTGTGAACCTTGCCGACGAAGGGACCGATCATGACGTGGCCTCGAGCGCTGCCGACGGGGCGACCTTCCATCGTCGGTGCAACCACAGCCACTGCTCCGGGTACTGGCGCACGAGCCCCTCGATGATCGCGGTGAGCCGCGCCGTGTGCTCCCGCAGCTCGAGGTCTCGGTCGCCCAACGCCGGGAACGGCACCGGCCCCTCGACGAGCATCTTGAGCCGCGCGCCATCGCGCACCGCCGCGACGACGTAGACCGGCGCCTTCGACACGCGCGCGGCCATCGAGATCGCCGGGGTCGTGCTCGCCAGCCGCCCGAAGAAGGGCACGAAGACGCCACTGTTCGCGGGCAGAACCTGATCGATCAACTGCACCACCGCTCGGCCCCGCTCGAGCGCCGACACCATGCGCCGCAGCGCGCCGCGCTGCAGGATCAGCTCGACGCCAGCGGCCTTCCGGTTCTTGACGACCCATTCGTTGAACGCGCCGGCGAGCGGTCGCACGACCGCGCTGAACTGGCACCCGCGGCGGGCCATCACCTCGGCGAAGAGTTCCCAGCTGCCCAGGTGCGCCGAGGCGATCAGCACGGGCTGGTGGCCATCGACCAGCACGTCGAGGCCCTTCCAGTCCGCGATCTCGACGGCGCGTCGGAGGTCCTCGTCCGGAATGAGATCGGACGTGACGGCCTCGACGGCCGCGAGCGCGAGGCTCTCGTAGACGCCACGCGCGATGGTGCGGCGCTCGTCGACCGACTTCTCGGGGAAGGCGTGGGCGAGGTTGTCGAGCGCGACGCGACGCCGAACGCCGAGGTGCCAGGCGACCGCGCCCACGAGCGACGCGAGGCTGCGGCGGGTGGCTGGAGCCAGCCACCGAAGCCACGACATCACGGCCCCGACGAAGAACCGCCCGACGGGGCCTCCAGGGGCGATGTCGGGCTTTCGCGCGACCTGCGAGGTCACTCGACGTTGTCCGGAATCGTGGCCGCCTGACACGCGCTCACGCCACGCTTCACCGCGTCGACGTTCTTGTTCAGCCGCGACGCTTCTGCGTAGGCCTTGAGCGCGGCGGGACACAGACCACGGCCTCGGAGTGCGTCACCCTGCGCGATCGCGTCCTGGACCTTCTTGATCTCGAGGAGCAGGGCTTCGGCCTTGACGCTCGCCTCGGTGTCCCTGGCGACGTTCTCGAGATCGATGCGGGCGCTGTTGAGGTCGCCCTTGTCCCAGTTCGTCTGGGCCGACTTGAGCTTCTCGTAGGCGGCCTGCTCGTGAATCTGCTTCGACGCCGCGGCAGCGATCAGGGTCGCGGTGTCGTCGACCCTCGGAGGGTTCTCGACGACCGGCCGCGCCTCGACCTGCTTCGGAAGCACCTCCGGCGCCGTGGTGTTGGGCTGCGCCGTCGGCTTGCCTCCGCCGAAGAGCACGGCCACGCCGCCACCAATAAAGGCGACCAACGCGATGACCACACCAATCAGCGGGCCCTTCGACTTCGGGACCTGCGGAGGCACCGAGGCATCCGAAATCCCTCTCGGGCTGATCGAGCCCACCCCGTCGAGTTGGGTCAGCGCCACAGCCGCTTGAGTCGCCGGAGCGCCGATCGGCGCGGGCGTCGGCATCAATGTCGACTCGATGGCGGCATTCCCGGCCAGCGTGCCTGGCACAGCGACCCCGGTGCTCTCTGAAGGACCAGGCGTGGACCTCGACGCTGAGGCACGGCTTGCTTCGGTCGCCATGCGCTGCAGGGGCGGCAGCGACATGTGGAGCTGCGTCGGAATGGACTGAGAGAGCGCACTCGCGAACGCGATCATGTCGGGGTAGCGATCTTCGCGCTTCTTGGCGCAGGCCTTGTCGAGCACGGCCTGGAGCGGTGGCAGATCGAGCTCGGGGAAGTACGAGCCCAGGCGCGGCAGCGGGTCCATCACCTGCTTGCGCATGATCTCGGCGATGGTGCCGCCATCGAAGGGCTGGTGGCCCGTGAGCGCCTCGAAGCAGACGACGCCGAGCGAGTACACGTCGGCGCGAATGTCGACCTCGCGGCCCTCGACCTGCTCTGGAGACATGTACCGGGGCGTGCCGGCGATCGCGCCCGCGACGGTGAGCTTGGTGCTCGCGTCCATCAGGCGCGCGATCCCGAAGTCGAGCACCTTGGCGTGCATGCCGCGAAGCCCTTTGCGGATCATGATGTTCTCGGGCTTCAGATCGCGGTGCACGATCTGCTTCTCATGCGCGTCTGCGAGCACGTCGGCGACCTGCGACGTCACCTCGACGGCCTCGACGATCGACAGCCGGCCCCGGTCGGCGATCGTCTTCTTCAGATCGACGCCCTCGCAGTACTCCATCGCGATGAAGAGGTTGCCTTCGTCGTCCTGACCGAACTCGTGGAACGTGACGGCGTTGGGGTGCACCACCTTCGCGTACGTCTTCGCTTCGTTGAGGAAGCGCCGGGCGATCTCAACGTCGGCCGAGAACTCGCTCTTGAGGAACTTGATGGCGACGCGGTGGCCGATGCCGACCTGCTCGGCCAGGTACACGGCGCCCATGCCGCCCTGTCCGATCTTCTTGATGATCTTGAACCGCCCGGCGATCACCTTGTCGACGAGGCGATCGTTGCGGTTGAGACGAATCGTCTCGCTGCGCCCACACGCGGGGCACTTCGGGCCTTCGGCCTCGTATTCCTCACCGCACGCCTGACAGATGAAGAACGCCACCGGTGCTCCTGCGTAGCCTGAAGATCCCTTGGTTATTTCTCGGGCGGAAACCGCGTGCTGAACAACAACCGCTCGAGCTCTGAAGCCCCGACCTCTGGAGAATTGCCGAGCGCGAGTGAGGCACGCAACACGGCCGTCCGCGGGTCGTCCTTCAGATCGGTTTCGAGGGCCTTGAGCGCGGCGAGCCTGTCGCCCGCATGGTAGAGGGACAGGCCGCGATAGAAGGCGTATTCCTTGTTGGCAGGGTCGGCCTTCGACGCCTCTCCAAAGAGCTGGGTCGCGCGCTTGAAGTCACCCTCGGCGAACTCGGCGAGCCCATCGAGGAAGGCCGTCACACCCGCCGAGTTGGCGGGCGTCAGGCCCGAATCCACGGCGATCTGGAAGAGGGGCCTCGCGCTCCGGAGCGTCTCCGCGGCGAGCTTCTCGCTCGAGAGCGCACGCTTGTGAATGCCCTCGGCCGCGAGGACCGCAGCGCTGCCCAGCTTCTGCGCCATGTCGGCAAGGTCGGGCCCGAGGAAGCCGTCCTTCACCAGCGTACGCAGTTCCTCGGCGGCGCCGGTCGGCCCGATCACGACGCCCTTGTCGAGCTGCGCGAAGAACGCGGCGCGGGTCTCGACGTACTTCGGCGCCATGTCGGGCGGCTGCCCCTTCGCGTTCTTGAGCTGGCGCTCGCACTGATCGCTCTCGGCCGAGGCCTTCTTGCGATCGGGCGACTCGGGGCTGGCCTTCAAATAGACCCGGTACGCGTAACAGCCGCGCTGCAGCTGCCTGGCCTGCACGAGCGCGCGCCCGAGCTGCAGGTAGGTGCTCAACGTCGCCGGCGCGACGCGGCTGGCCTTGAGGTACTGCTCCGCGGCCTTCGCGTACTGCTTCTTGTTGTAGAGTCGGCTTCCCTCGGAGATCAGCGCGTCTGCGTTTCCGACGCCGGGGCCGACCAGTACCTCGGCCAACGCGACCGACGCCCACAGCGCCACCACCAGCATCATCGCGCGCTCAGAAGCCATAACCCAACCCCACGTTGAAGCCCCACTGGTGAGAGTTCTTGAAGATGGGCTCAGGCCCGGTCGCCATCGGAGGCATCATCTCGTCGGTCGGCGCCTCCGAGCGCGAGGACTCGCCCAAAACGAAATAGCTGAAGTGCCCGCTGCCGAAGAAGTACAACCCCTCGACGATGAAGAAGCGGAGGTTGAACCGCGCTGCGACGAGCAGATCGAGGATCATGAAGCCGTCTTTGTAGAAGGTCGTGCTGACGGGCTCGATGACCTGGCCAGTGCGGAACTCGGCGCCGATCTGCAGCTGGAACATGAACCGCCACGCCGCGAGCCGGAGCTGCGGCTGAAGCGCCCGAACCGTGACCATGTGAATGCGAGCGTTGCTGATGGTCGAGCCCGCGATGCCCACGTCGACTTCGCGCTGCGAGCCCGCCGCATAGCCGACACCCAGGTTGAACCGCTCGACGTTGGTCAGGTAGCTGACGCCCACCACCGCCACACCGAAGTACTTGCCGCCAGTGCCGTACTCCAGTGAACCGCCCATCAAGTAGCGCGCGCTGCTTTCGATGCTCGTGGTTCGGCCCGTCCCTGAGTTCCCCCAGCGGCGAGCCACCAGGTCAACTCGCTGATCAGAACGCGACGACAGCAACGAGCCGTACTCGTAGCTGAGCTGGAAGTACGAGCGCTTCTCGTACGTCAGCTCGGTCTCGGTCGCAGGCGGCGGGGGCGGCGGGAGCGGCGTCGTCACCTTCACCGCCCGGTCAGGCGGCTGGTTCTTCATCAGCATCGTCATGTCCTGAGGCTTCGTGTTGGCCGGCCCGATCACCACGGCCCCCGGTAGCGGCTCGAGCGTCTTGTCGAGCACGTACTGCTCGTCGGGTTTGACGCTGATCGTCTGCTCGAAGGCCTTGTGGTTCTCGGAGGTGAGTCGAATCACATGCTGGCCCGGCGAGATGCCGCGATCGATGCGATCCGTCGCGACCAGTTCCCCATCGATGGCGATGAACGTGCCGGCAGGCGCTGCGGTCACGACCAACCGCGCGGCGACCTTCTCGAGCGACTTCTCGAGCGAGGCGCTGCCCTTGATGGGGACGAGCAGTGTCTCTTCGATCGGCTGGTGCAGCTTGAGATCGATCTTGATGACACGCTCGCCCGGCAACACCTGCGTGATCAGCGGCGTGGTGCCCATCTTCGTGTCATCGACGTAGACGATCGCGCCCGGCGGGTTCGACTTCACCTCGAGCGTCGACGCGACAGGCACCACCTTCGCGACCGCACCCAGCAGCGCCTTCTCGAGCACCGGCGCCGACGAGGTGGCAGGCATCACTTTGTTCAACGAGGGCTCGTACGAGACGACCCTGAACTTGAAGCCGGCCTCATCCTGGCCGCCCTGCACCATGACGATACGCCCGAAGCCGAGGGTCGCGACGAAGGGATCGATCGGATCGGCGCAGCGCTGGTCGACGCCAAGACACGGGAGCTCCTCGACCTTCCGCTCCCTGAGCACCAGGGCCAGCTCGGCTCGCCCGATGACGTGATCCTTGCGGTCCGGCGCGGCGATCAGCTTGTCGAGCGCCTTCTCAGTGCGCTGTACCAGGGCCTCCTGGCCCGGGTACAGCGGCCGCACGAGCCAGAGGGTGCGCTCGGCGGAGGCGGGCGTCGCCCAGAACGTGAGCGCGGCGACCAGCATCCCCCCGGAAAGCTTCACGAAATGCATCATGGTCGAGTCCTTCCTATCGGACTCCCCCCACGAGTGGCCACATATTCCTCCAGCTCGTCGAGGGTCTTCGGCCAGTCGTCTTTCAGGAGCCGCGAGAGGGATCGATCGGCCAACAAGCGGCCCTGCGATTGGCACCTCGCGCAGTAGTTGGTCTCGTTCTCGGCGTACACGATGCGTTGCACCAGCGCGCCGCACACCGGGCACGGCTGTTTGTGTTTTCCGTGCACCGCCATCTCGGGCCTGAAGGCGGTGACCTTCTCGGGCCAGCCGTCCCCGACCTCGGTCGAGAGCCGCTGCTTCCACTCAGACAGGACTTCCCGCGTCGCGGCGAAGAGCCGGCTGACCTCTTCGCCGGTCAATTGCTTCGTCTGCTTCACCGGCGAGAGCTTCGCGCGATGCAGAATCTCGTCGGAGTACGCGTTGCCGATGGCCGCGAAGAGGCGCGGATCGGTGAGGCTACGCTTGAGGGTGTGGTTCTCACTGCGAAGGCGTTCGGCGAACTGATCGACGTGCGCCGTCATCACCTCGAGGCCGCCGCGGTCCAGCTGCTTGAGCGCCCCTTCGCCGTGCACGAGGTGAATCGAGGCCCGCTTCCTGGTGCTGACCTCGGTGAGCACCAACGTGCCGCCCTCGAAGTCGAACGCGGCCAGACCCGATCTGCCGGGGAGCTTCGCGTTCTTCTCTTTCCAGAAGAGCCGGCCGGCGACCATGAGGTGGATGACGAGGAAGAAGCCCCCTTCGAGCTCGAAGACGATGCGCTTGCCGACGCGGCGGAAGCCGAGCACGCGCTTGCCGTGAACGCTCGAGATCGGCGGCTCGACGGTGCGGAGCACGAACGGGCTTGCGAAGCGCACGCGCTCCAGCACCTGCCCCTTCGCGCGCGGCTCGAGCGCCGAGAGGTAACACTCGAGGTCCGGGTATTCGGGCATGCCCCACCAGCTTCCGACTCGTGTCGCCGCCGAAGCCTCGTCAGAAGCGGGTCACCAGGGCCTCGGCCCAGGCAGTGTACGCCTTCTGGTCGGGGTGGAGGCCATCAGAGGTGAACAGCTTCTTCGCACCCTGCTCCACCATCAGCGGCCAGAGATCGACGTAGACGCCGCCGGCCGCCCTCGTCTCTTCGGCCAGAATGCCGTTGTAGGTCTCGATGCGGGTGCGCAGCTCGTCGCGATCTCCGAACGCCTCGGCGACCGGCGCCTGACTCCAGTCGGGCTGGGGGAGCACCAGCAACCGGTTCCCCGACAGGCCTGCGGCGGTCAGCTTCGCGAAGATTTGTCTGAGGCGCGCGCGGTACTCGGCAGGACCGCTCCCTCTCACGAGATCGTTCGCGCCCACGGCGAGCGTCACGTGCGTCGGCTTCACCACGGCGAGCGCAGGCAGCTCGTCACGAATCAACTCGCGCGTGGAGTAGCCATTGACCGCCACGTTCTCGAGCCGCACCTCGCGCCCCCGCTTCTTGAGCATCGAGCTCAGCTGACTCGGGAAGTTCAGGTGCTCAGGCGTGCTGGTGCCGATGGTGAAGCTGTCGCCCAGGGCCAGGTAGCGAATCGGTCCATCAGCCCCGCTCACCAGGCCGACGAGCAGCGCAACCGTGTGCCATCCCACATCGACCTCCGAGGTGAATGTTTTCCCGCCACCTGCGTATCCTGCGACTGAAGGAGTCCCCATGTCGCTTCGACACCTGACTGCTGCAGCGTGTGCGCTCTCGCTTCTGGCTACGGGCCCGGCCGAGGCCCGGTTTGGCCGACGTGGAAGTGGTTCCTCGTCGTCATCATCGTCGAGTTCGTCTGGCTCGAGCTCGTCCTCGTCGGGCTCCTCCGGCTCGGGCAGCTCGTACCACGCGGCTGTGCCGGTCAATTCGGGGTCCACGGGATACAGCCCGTCGTCTCGCGGCTGGTCGGGCTCCTCCGCGTCGTGGGGGCCCGTGTACCGCCCGTACCGCTCCGGCTACTGGTCGGGAGCCTTCGTGCCTGTGTACGGGTACGGCTACGGGTACTACACGCCTGCGCCCGGCGCGGTGATCGTCCAGAACGAGCAGTACGTTCGCCCAGAGCCCGCAGGCATTCGAGTGACGGCGGGAATCGAGGGCCTGTATTCGCTCTCGACGACCAACGGCGGGGGCTACATCCTCGGTCTGTCCGGGCTCTTCGAAGGAGAGCGCTTCGGCGTCTCGCTGCTCGGGCAGACGGTGCAGACGCAGATGAATCAGCTCGCGCAGCTGAACGCGCACCTGACGTTTGCGTTCCTCACCGGGAAATACGGCCGCCTCAGGGTGGAGCTCGGGGCTGACACGCTGTTTGCCCAGGATCTGATCGTCATGGCGCCGACCGGCGGGCTCTCGGGCCAGCTGTGGATCGCCGGGCCCTTCGCGCTCGAAGGGGCTGTCTTCGTCACGCCATGGCCGATCTTCCAGCTCGACTACCGCGCCGGGGTCGTGCTCGGCCTCGACTCCATCGGCATTCGCGCTGGCTGGCGCTCGCAGATCCTCGAAGACCGCGGCATCGTTCCCGGCACGCCCGACGACTTGACAGGCTGCACCCAGCTCGCAAACGGAAACTTCAGCTGTCGCGACGTGGTGATGGGCCCGTACGTCGGCATCGGCATCGCGCTCTGAATCCAGCGAGGGTGCGTTTCAGAAGACGTTCCGGTCGGTCTCCGAGACGGGGGGCACCGACACCGCGGGCAGATCGCCGGTGTGGGTTCGACGCGCGGCGACCTCGACCACCATCGTCTTGAGCTGCCGCGACATCACCCGGAACATGCCGGCGAGGAGCTCGGGGCGATCGCCAAGCAGGTCGAGGAAGTCGCGCCGATCGATGGCCAGCACCGTGGTGTCGACCGTGGCGATCACTTCGTTGATTCGCGGCGCGCCGTCGAAGAGCGACGTCTCGCCGAAGCTCTCGCGGGCCTTCATCGTCAGCACCACTTCGCCTTCGCGCCGCGCCTCGGCGGCGCCCTCGACGATCACGTAGAGCGCGTCGCCTGGGTCGCCCTCGACGTAGATGTGCTCGCCCTTCCGGAAGGACTGCTCCCTGGCGACCGCCGCGACCGCTGCGAGATCGTCGACGTCACTCTGCGCGAAGATCTCGACCCCCTCGAGCGCGAAGAGCCGCTTCACCGTCACGTCGCTCATGTCGTCCTCCTTCGGTGGCCTCTTCCAGAGACCCTTCGCGCGACCGACCCGCCTGGCGCACGCCCTCAGCGTGAAGTCCTCGCTCGCGCACAGCTCTTCGATGAAGACGCGCGCGGCGTCTTCGTCCCCCAGCGGCAGGCTCTTCAGCGGCGCCTCGAGCGCATCGGCGATCAACGCGTGCTCGGCGTCGCTAAGCACGTTGTCGACCAACTCGAGCGCCCACGCCCTGCGCCGCTTGTCGGTGCCCGTCAGGTGCGCGTGGGCCCGCCGCAGCGCGCGCGAGTCGTGCAAGAGCCCCAGCAGCCACAACGACAGCTCGAACGCTTGCGACAGGCGGTCGCTGAGGATTCGGGTGAGCAGCGAGGCGTCGCCCACCGCCGCCCGAACCGAGCGGTACGCCGGCACCAGCACCTCGCGCAGGTGTCGACGGCGAACGAGGGCCTCCATCACGCGCTCACGGTCGACCTCGAACTCGGGGTGTTCGTCGTGAATGCGAGCCAGGGCCGAGCCCACGCGGTAGTGAAGCTGGGCATCGTCCCTCGCGTTCGACTGCAGGAGCGCGTCGAAGGCCGTCTGCGTGCCGATGCGGCGCAACACGCGCGGAAGCTGCGTTCGCAGCGCCAGCGAGCGTGACCGATCGTCGAGGGTCGCAGCCAACAGCGGAACCAGATCGTCGCCCATCGCCGCGAGGGCATCACGGGCGAAGCGGCGCTCGTCCCGCCAGCTGAGGAAGCGCAACAGCTTCGGGCCCAGCTCGAGGTGCAACCCTTCGCCCGTCGCGACGATGGCGACCTGCCGCACCGAGGCGTCGGCGTCGTCGAGGCACCGGCTCAGGATCTGCGCGTGCGCCGGGTCGCCGAGTCGACCGAGGAGCCGGGCGATCTCTCGTCGCTCCCCTGCCGGCGCTGTGTCGCTCTTGTCGATGAGCTTCTGAAACGCGGCGACGGCGCGGGGGTCCTTCTCTCCCGGCAGTGACAGCAGCGCGCCCACCGCCGACGTCACCAGCCCCACGTCGGGGCTGCTCAGCAACGGCGGGAGCGCCTGCCGGGCCTGCGCGGGTGCCAGCCTCGCGAGCGCCCACATCGCGGCATCCCTCGGCCGCCTCGCACCTGAGATCACCAGCGCCTCGAGCTGCCGGGCGACGGACGTCGTCTGATGCCGCTCGGCCAGCTGCACCCCGCGGGTCTGCACGCGCTCGTGAGGGTGTGCGATCAGCTGCTTGACGTGCGCCTCGTCGATGGCTCCGGCGTACTGCAGCAGATCGGCGGCTCGCAGCGCTCGCTCTGGAGCCTGGGCCCGCAACCCTTCGGCAAGCACCTGCAGCTCTGCCCCGATGAGGTTCGCGCTCTGCGCGCCTGCCACCCGCAGGTGCAGGGCCTCGAGATACCTCGGCCGGATCTTCCACAGCACGAAGCCAAGGCCGGCGCACACCGCGACGATCGTCACCAGCACGCCGTTGAGCCCGACCGAGGCCGACACCGCGAGCAGCACCACGCCGGCGATGCCCATGCCGGCCTTGCGCAACAGCCCGTCGATCGTCCGCCGAACACCGTCGCGCAGCTCATCGGGGAGCGGCGCGTACAGCAGCTGCACCGCCACCGGGAGCAACGACCAGCTCGCCGCGCTCTCGAAGAGCTTGAGCGCCCACGCGCCCCAGACCCCGGGCCACACCGCCGTCGCCACCGTGAGCACCGCGACCAGCGCGGGCACCAGGCCGACGTAGCGCAAGATGCCAAGGCGCTTGAGCAACGACTCGGCCGCGAGGAACTGAAACACCACGCAGAAGACGCCCGTCCACAGCTGGTGCGAGGCGAAGACGTCGGCCATGTCGGCCTCACCGAGCCGCTCGACGGCACGCTGACGAAACACGAAGTCGGTCAGCTGCTGAACGAGCGAGAAGCCCAGCACCAGCAGCGCCAGCAGCGACGCGTAGGGCAGCTCGCGCACCGTGCGCACGGAGGCGACGCTGGCCCGGCTCGCACGCGCCGCCGCCGAGTCCTCGGCCTGGTGGAACCGAAACGCGAATGCGCCGGCCAGGAGCAACACCCCACCACCACACAGGAGCGCAGGGGCGCCTGCGGTCCTCGCCGCCACCTGCGCACCGAGGCCTCCGGCGATCGCGCCCGACATGCCGACCCCGTTGATCCACGTGAAGGCGCGACGGGCCTCGCGGGCATCGAAGCTGTCACCGACGGCCCCCCAGAACGACAGCGACACCTGCGTCGCGAACGCCTCCGCGAAGAGATAGGCGACCAGGGCCGTGAACGGCACTTCGAGACGAACGGCCGCCAGGAAGCCGAAAGACACCGCTGCTCCGCCCAGGGCCAGGAACGCCGGGCTCCGCCGCGTGGCGAGGCGCGCCCCGACGATCGCCAGTGCGCCCGTCAGCAGCGAGGCCGCCAGGTACAGCCACGGCATGGCCGATGTCTGGAAGCGCGACAACACCAGCGCGTTCGTCGCTGGCTTGAGCATCGCGATCGAGCCGATGAAGCAGAACTGAAAGGCCGCCGCCGGTGCCAGCCGCCGTGCCCAGGAACGCGCCATCGCGCGTCACTCCGCCGAGAAGGCGAGCTCGGCTTTGCCCACCGAAGAGGCGATCTTGAGCGTCATCGCGCCGCTCGCCCTGGGAAAGCGCACGCGGTAGCCGACCCAGAACGACTCCATGTAGCTGTAGATCGATCGCTGCTCGGTGTTGGCGCGACCGATGCGCTCGATCAGCACTGGTGCCAGCTCTCGCCCGTCGACCACCAGGGCGACCCGCCACATCGAGCCGGGCTTGTCGAAGTCGTCCATCTTCGGATCGTTGGCGTGCACCGCGACATGGAACTCAGTGACGTCGCGCAGGCGCAGACGTTCGGCTTCCATCGCCGCGCGCTCCTCCTCGACGGGCACGGAACGAAAGCGACCGTACCGCTTCACCCGCGCTTCCATGAAGGGCGTCGACTCCCAGGTCGCGTACACGAAGAGGCGCGTGTCGAGGTAGTCGTAGACCCCCTGGCTGCGGGTGTAGCGCTCGAGCGTCTGTTGGTACGCGGACTCGAGCGCCTGATCGGTCTCGGCCGGCGACGGCTCTCCAGCGACTCGGGGAATGCGCGCGGTCGCGCAGGCCACGACGAAGCACGGCACGAAGGCCAGGAGGACCCGACTCACCGCGGGAAGTCCTCGCGGCTGAAGAGCGAGAAGACCTTCACCCCGAGCGCGGCGATGGCTTCGCGACCACCCTCCTGACGGTCGACGACGGCGAACGCAGCCAGCGGCGTCAACTGCTCGGCACGAGCACGCTCGATGGCCTTGATCGTCGACGCACCGGTGGTGATCACGTCTTCGACGATCGCCACGCTCGCGCCGTCGGGCAACGACGTCTTACCCTCGATCCACTGCCCCGTTCCGTGGCCCTTGGGCTCCTTGCGAACGAGGAACGCCTGCAGCGGCTTGCCGGCGAGGTGACTGACGAGGCTCACCGCCGACGCGAGCGGATCGGCGCCGAGGGTGAGGCCACCGACGCCGATGGCTTCGGGCACCTCCTTCGCGATCTGGGCGAACAGCAACCGGCCCACGAGCCAATGCCCCTCAGCGGTGAGGACCGTCTTCTTGCAGTCGATGTAGAAGTCAGACTCTCGGCCGCTCGACAGCACGACCTTCTTCTTCGCGTAGCTCTTCTCGGTGAGCAGAGCGAGCAGTCGCAGGCGATCGGCCTCGAGCGCCTGAGGCCCGAGATCGAAGCCGTTCATTTCCTGCTCTCCAGGAACGACACCAGCTCGCTCGAATAGCGCAGCTGCGTCAGCAGGGCGTCGCGCTTGCCGTCATCGAGCTGGTCGAAGACGTCGGCGAGCAGCGAGAGATCCTGATTGCACTGCGACAATCGCATCGTCACGTCCGCGGCCAGCTCGTCGGCGTCGACCTCTTCTTCGACGTTTTCGGGGGCGAGGGCGTCGTCTGCCGCCAGCGCCTTGGCGAGCATGTCCCGCGCTGGAGGGCTGAGCCGGCCTTCATCATCGAGGCGCTCCTGCACGGCCTTCAGCGCCTCGCCATCGACGGAGCGGGAGTGAATCGCCGAGGCGATCGCCATCAGCATCGCGTCGCCGTCGGACAGCTCGGTGTGAAGTCGGGCGACGACCTTCTCGCGCTGGAGGAAGCGCAGCGCCGCGACGCGACGGAAGCCCGTGATGATCTGAAGCCGATCGGGCGGCACCAGCCGCACGTCAATGGGAAAGAGCTGGCCGAGCCGCGCGATGTCGGTGGCCAGCGCGGTGACGTCGTCGAGCTCGGCTGCGTCGCGAATGAGAAACGTCTCGTCGGCATCGAGGCGCTCGAGCCGGAGGAAGGCTGGCGCAGAGAAGTGCCGCGGCACCTCGTGCGGCTCGACCTCGTTCGCGTCATCGTCTTCCTCGTCCGACAGGGCGCCGTCGTCGAGATCCTGCTGGAGCACCGGGGCCGTCGCTGGCGGAGCAGGAGGCGCGAGCACCACGGGCTCTGCGGCCATGACGGGCTCTGCGAACGTGACGGGTTCGGCCGGCGTCACGAGCACGCCAGATGACTCTGCCGGCGGCGCGGAGCCGTCGGGCATGGACTCATTCTGGGTGTTCGAAACGTCGGACATGGCGAGACCGGCCTACTTCTTCTTCTTCACCAGCACCTTCTTCTTGCCGGCCTCGCCCACCAGAACGGGCTGTGGAGGAGGCGGCGGCGCGGGCTTGTTCTCGGGCTTGCTGGTGACCTCGACCCTGGCGATGGGCGGAGGCGGTGGCTTCGACGGAACGCGCATCGGTACAGCGGGGCGCGCGGGCACGGTGGCCGGTCGCGTCGCGGGGCGCACCACCGGTCGGCTCGCCGGGCGCTCTCCCTGGGGCCGCGGCTCGGCGGACCCCATGTCGACCCGGCCACGGAAGCTGGCGCCGTCGACGATGATCACGCGCGGGCTGTTGATGTCGCCCACCATGCGTCCCTCGCGGGTCAGCTCGACGCTCTCTGACGCGGTGATGTTGCCCACCACGACGCCCGAAACGATCGCGTTTCGAACCGAGACGTTGGCCTTCACGATACCGCTGGTCTCGACGATGAGCGTCTTGCTCAGGTTGAGCTCGCCCTCGACGCGCCCACGCACGGTGAGATCTTCGTCACCGCTGAGCTTCCCGCTGATGAGGATCGAGGGGCCGATCACGGTGCTGTCCGTTCCGCCCGACGAGAACTCCTTGGTGGCCGCCATGGACTCAACGCTCCTTCACATCCATGTCGACGTTGCCCTTGAAGCTCGCCCCATCGGCGATGAGGATTCGAGGCGCGCGCACGTCGCCCACCACCCTGCAGTCGGCCTTGAGCTCGACCTTGTCGGTCGCGGCGATGTTGCCGGTGACGCGGCCAGCGATGTCGACGTTCTGCACCTCGATGTCGGCCTCGACCACACCGGACGCCTCGACGAAGAGGCTCTCCTTGAGCGAGATCTTGCCCTTCACCGTCCCCTGAATGACGAGGTCCTCATCTCCGGAGATTTCTCCGTCGATGACGATGCTCGAGCCGATGATCGTGTTCGCCATGTGTCGTCCTTCGCCCCAGGAAGTGATTGCGTCGTGCGTTGAAAAAGGTGCTGCTAGATGTCGTCAGGCAGCTTGACGTCCATGTCGATCGAGCCGTTGAAGACGGCGCCATCTTCGATGACCACGCGGGTGGCCTTGATGTCGCCGTTCACCTTGGCGGCCTGGTTGATGCTGCACTTGGTGCCCGCGTCGATGTTGCCCGACGCAGTGCCATTGATCGTCAGCTCGTCAGCCCGGATGTCGGCCTCGACGATGCCGCTGGACTCGATGGTGAGGTGGTTCTTCAGGTTCACCTGACCTTCGACGCGGCCCTCGACGACGAGGTCGCCGCCGCCGGTGAGACTGCCGCGAATGGTGATCCCTTTACCGATGATGTTGATTTGATCGTTCGTGGCCATGGGCGCGTGCGGTTCCTACGTCAGAGGTGGGCCGAAATCCACGCCACAATGTCGCCCATCGGTTGCTCCTTGTTCAGCTCGCAGAGCACCTCGTGGCGGAAGTCGGGGTAGTCCCTCCAGGTCTTGTCGGCCGACGCGATGGTGTCGAAGAAGGCGCGGGCCGCAGGCATCGAGGCAATCCGATCGGCCGTGCCGGCGGCGACGAACAAGGGCACGGTGATGTCCTTCCCCCGACCGGCGAGCCGCTCCTGGGCGCCCATGCACGCGAAGAACCAGCGCGGCGTCGTGACGTGAAGGTAGATGGGGTCTTCGGCCGACGATTTCTGCCACGCGGTGTCGCGCGAGAGATCTTCGACCTTCAACTCGTTCGAGAGATGAAGCCCCGGCAAGATGTTCTTGATGAGCCTCGCCGCGAAGAGCTTCACGGCAGGCGGTTCGAACGCGATCTTGAGGAACGGCGCCGACAAGACGAGCGCTTTCAACCCCGACGGGTGGGTCGATGCCCAGTGCGTCGCCATCAGCGCGCCATGGCTGTGGGCGAGGAGGAACGTGGGCAGGTCCTGAGCCGCGCTACGGAGCTTCGCCCAGAAGACGTTCAGGTCAGCGAGGTAGTCGTCCCAGACGGCGCAATCGGCGCGGCGCCCATCGGCCTTGCCGTGCCCCCGGTAGTCGAACGCCATCACGCCGAAGCCGGCCGCCACGAGCTGGTCGATCACCCACAGGTACCGGCCCGAGTGATCGCCATACCCGTGAACGACACCGACCCAGGCTTTCGGCGCTCCGTCGGGCACTGCCGAACGCCAGAACAGCCGCGTTCCGTCTTTGCCCGAGAAGTACCCTTCGTCACGTTGAGCCACGCGCACCCTCCGTTGCGTGAAGCGCGGCACGCTACACGCGCGATGGAGCGAAGTGATGCACTTTCCGCGGTGGTTGGATGGATCGCGCGCTCAGCCGCCCACGCCTCTGAGCTTCTTCTCGAGGTCTGAGCGCTGGAACGGACGGTCGGCAGCCTCGGGGCTCGAGATCAAGAGCTCGACGGCGTGCTTCAGCACCGCCTCGGCGCGCTGCTTCCGACCCGCCTTCACGCAAGCCTCGGCGAGGTGTTCGAGCAGCGTGGGTTCGTCGGGCGACTCGGCGACGGCTCGCTCGAGCAGATCGACCGAACGATCGAACTGGCCTCGGCGAAAGGCGACCCACCCTGCGGAGTCGAGATAGGCGGCCGAGTCTGGTCGGGCCTCGAGGGCCTTGCCGACGAGTCGTTCGGCCTCGTCGAGATCACCGCCGCGGTCGGCCAGGGTGTAGCCGATGAAGTTCATGGCGGCGGTGTTGGTCGGGCTCTGCTCGAGCACCCGGCGCATGGTGTCGACGGCGCGCTTCCACTCGCCCTTTCGCTCGAGCGCCGCAGCGAGGGCGAAGAGCAGCGGCTCCTCCTTCGGGGCTTTCGCGAGCGCGTCTGACAAGAGCGCGATGGCTTCCTGCTGCCGGCCCTGCCGCTCGTAGAAACCCGAGACTGCATCGAGCACCTCTGCCGCCTGGGTGGTGGCGAAGGCCTTGAGCAGCGCGTTCTCGGCCTCCTTCACCTTTCCGGCCCGCTCGAGCGCCCGCGCCCACGCAGGGAGCAGTCCACTCAGGGCGGGCCGCTCGTCGTTGAGCTTCGCGAACGTCTCGAGCGCCGGCTTGTGCTGCCCCAGCGACGACTGACACATCGCCTTGTGCAGACGCGCCTCAGAGGACAGCTCGGAGCCGTCCTTCGGCACACTGTCGAACGCTTCAGCGGCCTTCGCCCAGGCGCGCACCCGCTCGTGAACGAGCCCTGCGTAGAAGTGGAGCCGAGGCTCTTCGTTCTGCTTCCGAGCGGCGTCGAGCACGCCCGCGGCGTCGGTGAGCCGGTGCATCGCGAGGTACGAGAACGCGACCTTCACGACGGACTCGGGGTCGCGCCCGAGCGACAGGAGCTGATCGAAGTAGGCGCGCGCCTCGACGATCTGCTCAGCCCGCAGCGCCATGCGGCCCGCAGAGATGAGCACGTCCTTGTTCTCGGGGTCTCGCTCCACCGCCCGCCCCCACGCCTCGAGCGCCTTCTCCGTGCGCCCGCTGGCCTCGTAGAGGCGCGCCAGCGTCGTCCAGCAGTCGATGTCACCGGGATCACGCTCGACGGCGCGGGTCAGCAGACGCTCGGCTCGGGCTGCATCTCCGCGTTCGGCGAGCGCCAGGCCCAGGCGGCGGTAGCCGATGGGCTCGCCGGGCACCGCCCCACCGAGCTCTTCGACGGTCTTCACCGCGTCCTCGACCTTCCCCTGATCGAGCCACAGCTGCGTCAGCACCAGGTAGGCGTCGGGATCGTTCGGGCGCAGCTTGATCGCGCGAGCCAGGTGGGCCCGGGCGCGGGCCGTCTTCTGCGCTTCGTAGAGCACGCGCCCCATCAGCAACTGCGCCGGGGCGTAGTCGGGGTGCTTGTCGAGCACGCGCTTGAGCTGGGCCTCGGAACGTTCGAGCTCCGAGGTGCGGGCATATTGCTCGGCGAGCTGGGTCAGCAGAAACGGGTTCGCGTCATCCGACGCGAGCGCGAGGCGCAGCTCGTCCATCGCGCTGCGGTGATCGCCCTGGTGATGAGAGAGCCTCGCCCGCAGGAAATGAGCGTAGGACGCGGCGCTGGGAAACTGCGTCGCCGACTCGGCCGGAACGCCCATCGCCTCGTGCATCGCCTGAAGGTCGACCGCGGGTCGTTTCGGTGGCCCTGCGGACGCGACCACCCCCACGACGATCATCAGCACCGGAGCGCGCGACATCTGATCGTGACGATACCGGGCTCGGTCCCCGCTACGCCAGCAGCCGTTCGAGCAGGACCTCAGCGCCCTGTGCGCCTTCGCGTACATCGAGGAGCCGTGGCTGGTAGTGCAGGCCCAGCTCCTCGAGCAACGCACACAGGCGATTGACCAGGAGCCGGCCATCGTCGATCGCGGTCTCGGGGAGGAGCACCGCGAAGACGCCATTGCCGAGGTGGCCGATGACGTCAGGCGAGCGCAGTTCGCGTCGGACGACCTTCGCGCAGGCCGTGACTCTGGCGCCGACCGGCACGGACGGTTTGATCACGCCGACGGTGAGCGCACGCCCGTAGCGGCCGCTCCGCGCCAGCTCCTGGTCGAGACGATTGACGAGGCCGAGCTGATCGAAGAGGCCCGTCTCGGCGTCGACGCCGACCGCCGACACCTTCGCGGTGCTTCGCTTCACGCTGTCGCCGACGCGCGTGAGCAATTGGCTCAATGAGAACGGCTTGGTCAGCGTGTCGACGTGCCCGAGTTCGAGGGCGCGAAGCTTGTCAGACAGATCGGGGTGCCCTGAGATCAACAGAACGGGGATCGCCGAAGTCGAGGCGGTGCGCTTGAGCTCACTGAGGGCGTCGAGGCCGTCGCGGTTGGGCATGAACACGTCCATCACGATGATGTCGGGCAAGAGCGCCCTGGCCTTCGCGACAGCCTCGTTGCCATCGCGCGCGACCTCGACCCGGTAGTGCCCCGACAGCCCCATGGTGCAGACCCGCGCGAACACCGGATCGTCTTCGGCCAGCAGCACGAGCGGAGCACCAGCCGAGACGATCAGCTTGCGCTCAGGCCTGCCCTGCCGAAGCGGGAGCGTGAAGGAGAATCGCGCGCCGCCCGTCTTCGGGGCCTCGGCCCAGATCTCTCCGCCGTGGCGGTCGACGTAGTCGCGGCAGATCGACAACCCCAGACCACTGGAGCGATCGAAGGCCAGGAGCAGCGCGTTGGCGTCGGCGACGACGCCGTCGTCCTGCACTTCGATGAGGGCCACGTCACCGTCGGGCTGGGGCTTGAGGCGCGCCCGCACCGTGATCTGAGTCGCCTGGCTCGCGTGCTCCAGCGCGTTGGTGATGAGGTTCTGCAACACCTGACGGATCTTCGGCTCGTCCCCGACGACCTCGAGGCTCATCGGCGCTTCTGCACGCAAGGCGACCCTCTTCGCCCCCGCGAGGAGCTGCAGATCCTTGATGGCCTCCTGGCAGGTCTCCGAGACATCCATCGCCTTGGTGAAGAGGACGATGCGACCGTCTTCGGCGCGGCTGCTCTCGAGCAGCGACTCGACCAGCTCGAGCATCTTCCGGCTGGAGCGCTGAATCGCTTCCGCCGACGGCTTGAGGGTCTGTGGCAGCGAACCATCGGTGAGGAGGATGTGTGAGTGCCCGAGCTGCACGTTGAGCGGCGCGCGCAGATCGTGGCTGAGCACCGCGAGCAGCTCGTTCTTGCGACGATCGAGGGCCTTCAGCCGCTGGTTGGCCTCCTGAAGCTCCTTGAAGCGCTCGAGGTAGGCCAACTCCAACGACGTGCGGGTCCTGGTGACCGAAGCCTGCACCTCGACCTGTTCGGCGGCGCTCGCGAGGGCCACGCAAATCGCGGTGAGAAAGTCACGCTCCTCCTGCTCGAACGGCGCGACGCGCTTGAGGACGAGCGCCGCGAACGCCGCCGGCTCGTGCGACACCGGGTACACCCAGGTGCCCTCTGCGCCCGCGACCTCGCGCGTCTCGATGGCGGCCCGGATCGTCGGGGCCAGCGCGAGATCGATGGGTGTCCGCGAGTCTTCGTCGACGAGGAACGCCCTTCGGGGCCCGGCCCCCTCGAACTGGAGCACCCTGGCCTGATCGCACCCCAACGCATTCTTGAGCCCGGGCGCGACCACCTTCCCGAGCTTCCACAACGCGTCGCGATTGGTCGACGCGCGCGTGACGTCCAACAGCAGCTCCAGTCGGCGTCGGACCAGCTCGTCGCGATCGGCGACGCGGCGCGCACGAATGGCGGCGACGAGCTGCTGCTCGAGGTCCTCGAGCGACTTCGCGATGACGTCGACGTCGAGCTTCCCGAGGCGCTGTGCAGTGCCTCGGCTTCCATCGAACACCAGGGGAACACCGCGAGCGCTCGGGCTCTGCCGAAGGGCCTCGACCGCGGTCGAAGCAGAGCGCGCAGGGAGCGAGATCACGATCGCGTCGGGCCGGGTGCGTGAGAGCGCCCGGAGCGCGTCAGAGGGTCGGGCCGAGGCCTCGCACACGAAACCGCGCGACGCGAGCCGCGCCGCCAGGCCCGGAGTCCGTTCACCAAGAATCAGCACGCGCCCCGAAGACACGCTCGCAGTGTAGCAAGGTCACGGGTAGAGTCTTCGCCGGCCGTCACCCACACCGGACCCATGCACCGTACACTCCTCCTTATCGGACTCCTGCTGGCATCCATCTCTCTGGCCCAGACGGGCGATGAGTGGAGCAACCCTTTCGGCGCTCCTGCCACCCCGCCGCCAAAGCCGACCACCCTGCCGCCTGGCGAGCCTGAACCACCCAGGAAGGCGCCCCAGCCCGCGCCGGCACCTGCCGCAGCGAAGGCCAGCTCCAGTCGGTTGCGTGATGATGATGCGCCCGCGCCGTCGAACGACCCGAAGGTTCGCGCTGACGAGCGCCTGAAGGCGGCGACCGGCAAGGCCGACCCGAACGACAAAGACGCCGACAAGCTGCCCATCGTCTCGAGGAAGGAGACGTTCCTTCCTGGAACCGAGCCGCACAGCCCATCGACGTGGGCCACCACCATCGACACTGCCGGCAACGCCCGCGTGACGCTTGGGCAGGTCACGACGGGCACGGCCTACGTCCCGAGCGCGCGCATGGGCCCCAAGGGCCTCGTCCGCGTCGGCTTCCTCGGCGAGTACCTCAACCAGGTCGACTTCCCGGTGCGCAATGCGCAGAACATCCGCTCTGGCATCACCTTCGCGGCGAGCTTTCAGCCGTTCGCCTGGGGTGAGGTGTACGTCGGCTACAGCGCAGCGGCGAACACCAACAACCGGACCTCTCCCAACCTGATTCAGGCCCTGGGCGATCTCACGCTCGGCATCAAGGCCTCGAACGAATGGGCGAAGGGGCTGCACGCGGGCATCGACCTGCGGTTGCTCACGTTCTCGGGCGTCGGCAATCAAGGCGTCGATCGCTTCGCCGTCGGCTTCAAGCCCACCGCACTCGTCACTTACGACGTGCGCGCGCTGTCGAAGAACGTGCCGCTGATCGCGACGGTGGCGTTTGGTTTCACGCTCGACTCGACGGCCAACCTGGTGACGCAGCGACTCAATACGGCAGAAGAGTTTGCGCTCAGCATCAACCGCTTCAACCGGTTCAACTTCGGCGCCTCGCTCGAGGTGCCGCTGCCGTTCGTCACGCCCTTCATCGAGTATACGCTCGCGGCTCCGCTCGGGGTGCCCAGCGGACTGTTGACGGGTCCCGACGGTGCCACCGTCCCCGTCGGCGCAGCCATGCCTCAGGCGCTCGGGCTCGGCCTGAAGGTGACGGCGGTGAAGGACCTCACCCTGCTCACCGGCGTGAACCTCGGCCTCACCCGCAACGTCGGCCTCGGTGTTCCGGCCACACCTCCATGGAACTTCTTCGTCGGCGCCAGCTTCGCCATCGATCCGTTCCAGCGCGGCGAAACCAAGACCATCGACACCGTGCGCGAGCGCAAGGTCGAGCAGAAGGTCGAGCTCGCCAAGGCACGCGTCGAAGGGACCGTCATCAACGCCGCGACGAAAGCGCCGATCGCCGGAGCCATCATCACAGTCCCCGGGGCTCTCCCGACCGCGACGGATCCGCAAGGCAAGTTCACCACCCTCGAGATCAAGGACGCCACGCTCGCGAAGCTGTCGGCGTCACGCGATGGCTTCAAGTCGGCCGAGCAGTCGGTGGCCCTCGAAGCAGGCAAGACCGCGAAGGTCGAGATCGCGCTCGAAGAAGACGTGAAGAAGGGTGTCTTCGAGGTCTCCGCGACCAGCAAGAAGAAGCCAGTGAAGGCCATGGTGACGTTCAAGGGCGCCGCTGAAGCCGCCACCGAGACCCTCGAGAGTGGCGCGAAGGATCTCGAGCTGCCCGCTGGCACCTACACCGTGACGGCGACGGCCGAGGGCTACCTCTCGCAGACCCGCGAAGTGCAGATCCCCGTAGGCGGCCGAATGCCGGTCTCGTTCGAACTCAACGTGATGCCGAAGAAGATGTTGGTCATCTTCAAGGGCGACAAGATCGAGATCCTCCAGCAGGTACACTTCGCGACGGGCAAGGCGACGATTCTTCCGGACTCGTTCGAGCTGCTCCAGCAGGTGGTCGACGTGGTGGTGCGAAACAACGTCAAGCGCGTCTCCGTCGAGGGCCACACCGACAACAAGGGCGTCAAGGCTGCGAACCAGAAGCTCTCCGAGGATCGCGCGCGTGCGGTCGCCGACTACCTCATCGCACAGGGTGTCGAGGCGAAACGGCTCGAGTCGGTGGGCTATGGTGACAGCAAGCCGATCGCACCCAACCTCACCGCGCGGGGCCGAGAGCTGAATCGCCGCGTCGAGTTCATCGTGCTGGAGAAGTAAATGCGCCGACTGCTGAGCGGAGTGGTGGTGACTGGCCTGCTGGTCACGGGTTGCCCGACGGAGAACCCGCCTCCCCCACCGCCGCCAGCGCCTCCGCGCGCGTTCCTCACGGTGCCCTCGAACACCGTGATCGCCCCCACCATCAAGGGGACGGTCACCACGATGGGCTGCAAGAAGGTCGGGCAGGTGCAGCTGCTCGAGAGCGGCAACTTCATCACCGACGCCCGCTACACGGGCGAGCCCACCAACTGGGAGATCCAACCGGCGCAGCTCAACCCGATCTACCCGGTGCGCGGGTTCGCCACGCCGCTGTCGTTGTCGGCGAAGGTCATCTGCGAAGAGGTCAACACCTTCCCTGACGGCGGCTTCTCGGCGCGCGAAGGCACCTCGCAGCCGATCAGCCTCACGTTCCTGCCGGTCGCCTCCGTGCGCACCGACATGGGCCGCCAGACCCTTCCCGACACGTTCGTCGCCGAGGGTGGCGTCGGGGGTCAGCCCACCACCTTCATCGGCTGCGCTGGGACGACCACGGGCCGCGCGCTCATTCGGGTCGACTCGAACGGCAACATCGTGGCCGTCAACCCGGCGCTGCCCTTCGACTGCAACTACAGCTCCAACATCACCGACCGGAACCAGGTCTCTGGCACGCGTTGGCTGTGGATGCCGCAGGTGGGTGCGTTCTCCTTCGACAGCAACCTGAACATCCTGTCGACGGTCACGGGCGAGATCACCCGGCTGTCTGTCTCACCGATCGAAGGCGACGCTTTGATCACGATCGAGGATCCAGCGGGCGCCACCAAGCCGCAGATGAAGCGCATTCGCGCCAGGACCCCCACGGGCGAGATGCCGATGGTGTGGACGACGCTCCGAGGAATCTTCGACACCGGCTACCCCGGCGAGTTCAACAGCGACCCTGTCGTGGACCCGGGCACCAGGCGAGTCTTCACCTCTTCGTGGCAGAAGCGCATCGGACAGACGAACGGTGGCATCGCGGTGCTGGTCTACAGCTACGATACCGGAGCCATCGTCAACGAGGTGATCGGGTCCACGGGGCAGCGAGAGGTGCCCGTGATCTTGTCCTTCGCCTTCCCCAACATGGGGAACCGGCCCATCAAGCCCGACGGCGCCTTCAAGGAAGACGGCACCCTCTTCTACGCGCCGCTCCTGTCGGTTGGTGGGGACGGCCAGCTGTCGACGACGGTGCTGGCCTGCGCGACCAACGTGTCGGGTTGTCAGGCCTCGGCGCGCCGGTGGACGAGCCCGACGTTCCAGGGAGAGCTGCTCAACATCGTGCTGTTCTCGCGCGGCAACTACGTCGGGGTGATCGGCCCGTTCGCCACCTACTTCCTCGGTGCCGGAGACGGCGCGGTGAAGAACTTCGGCATCAGCGACCCACGAGAGCCGCTGCGCCCGAGCGGAAGTCTGATCACCCTCGGGGTCGTTCCGGGAAGGAGCAACGACTTCTTCCTCCTCAACGGCCCCATCCCGAATGGCACGTCGCCGACCTTCCCCACCGAGATCCTGGCGACCGACGCGCCGCCCAGCGGAGAACTGTGGAAGTTCGCGATTCAGGGCGGCACCCAGCCCGCCGATTCGCTCTACCTCGCTGTCGACGACAACGGGCAGGCGTGGATGCGCGTCGGGGTGGATCAGGTGCGGCCCCTCGGGCTGATGGAGTACCGCAACCAGCGCGGCGCTCAGCGTCCCTGAGGCGGCCTCCGGGCCACCAACAACGCCTCGATGTTTCCCGCGGGGCCGGGCACCGGGCAGTCCATCACTCCCACCACCGACAGCCCCTGCTCGAGAACGAAGCGCTCGACCGCGTCGATGGAGCCCCGACGCGCCGCCTCGTCCCGGACCACGCCGCCTCTCTCGATCTGGGCAGGCCCGACCTCGAACTGCGGCTTCACGAGAGCGATCAACACGCCACCGGCGGCGAGGTGCGGCAGCACTCCGGGGAGGACGAGCGAGAGTGAGATGAAGCTGACGTCGATCACCATCACGCTGACGAGCTCGGGGATTTCCTCGTCGGTCAGGTGGCGGGCGTTGACGCGCTCGCGGCTGATGACTCGCGGGTCCTTGCGGAGCTTCTCGTGCAGCTGGCCGTAGCCGACGTCGATGGCGTGCACCCGCGTGGCGCCGCGCTGCAGCAGACAGTCGGTGAAGCCTCCCGTGCTCGCTCCGATGTCGGCGCAGACGGCCCCCGCCACGTCGACCTGGAAGCGCTCGAGCGCCGCCTCGAGCTTGAGCCCGCCGCGTGAGACGAACGGGAGCACGTCTCCCTTGAGTCTGAGCTCGGAATCGACCGGGACTCGCGTTCCCGGCTTGTCGACGCGCTGATCGTCTACGACGACCTGCCCCGCGAGGATCAACGCCTGCGCCCGGGTCCGGCTCTCGGCCAGGCCACGCTCGACGACCAGCACGTCGAGGCGTTCCTTCTTCAAGGCGCGACCTGCGACAACAGCGCCTCACCAGCCCGGACCAACCCATCGGAGTGAAGGCCCAGCTCCCGACGCTGCGCGTTGGCTTCGCCGTGCTTCACGAAACGATCGGCCGGCAGGCCCACGAGCCTGACGCGAGGTGAGAGCCGCTCCTCGGCGAGCAGCTCGAGCACCGCGTCACCGAGACCTCCGCGCGGGGTCGCCTCTTCGGCGATCACCAACGCGCCGCAGCGCGCGGCTTCCCGCAGCAGCACCCGATCGAGGTTCGCGACATCGCCCGCATCGAGGACGCCCCATGGCTTCCCTGCGATGGCCTCGACGGCCTGCAGGCCCACCACCCCCGAGGTCACGAGGACCAGCGTCGGCGCCGAGGGTCGGGCCAGCCACCTCGTCGAAGGGGCGGCAACGATCTGCGCGGGGCGCGCGCCCGAGATCACGCCTCGTGCAAACCGGATCGCCGATGGACCGGCGCGCTGCAGGCCCCAGTCGAGGAGCTCACCGAGATCATCGACGTAGACCGGCGCGATGATGGCGACCCCGGGCAACGGCCGGAGGAAAGACACGTCGAAGGCGCCCTGATGGGTCGCGCCGTCAGCCCCAACGAGGCCGGCTCGGTCGATGGCAAACACCACCGGCAGGCCTGGTAGCACGACGTCGTGCACGATCTGATCGTACGCGCGCTGAAGAAACGACGAGTAGATGCAGACCACTGGTCGCGCGCCTGCCTTCGCGAGGCCTGCGGCGAAGGTGACGGCGTGCTGCTCGGCGATGCCGACGTCGAAGACCCGATCGGGGAACCGCGCCTGCAGCGCCGTGAGCGAGCTTCCCTCGACCATCGCCGGAGTCACCACGACGACTTTCGGGTCACGCTCCAGCCGGGCCTCGAGCAGCCGGGCGAACGCGTCGGACCACGTCGTCTTCCCCGGCCTCGCGCGCACGAGCTTCCCGTCACGGAGCTCATACGGCCCCATCGCGTGGCCTCGGGTCCGAGGATCGGCCTCGGCCGGCGCGAAGCCACGGCCCTTCTGCGTTCGGGCGTGCACGAGGACCGGCTTCGACGACGCCTTCGCCGCGCGGAGCACCTCGACCAACCCATGCACGTCGTGCCCATCGAGCGGACCGACGTAGACGAAGCCCAACGACTCGAAGAAGCGACGCGCGTCACGCTCGAGCAACCGGGCCACGGCGCCCACGTTCTGCGAGATGCTCATGCCGTTGTCGTTGAGGACGATGGTGAGGCCACGCGAGGCCACGGCCGCGTGGTTGAGCCCCTCGAATGACTCCCCGCCCGTGAGCGCACCGTCGCCGACGATCGCGACGGCGTGCCCGGGCTGGTTGGTCACGCGCAGGCCCTCGAGCAGCCCGACCGCCACCGAGATCGCCGTGCAGGCGTGCCCGGCCCCGAAGGCATCGTGGGGGCTCTCGGCCGGGTCGAGAAACGGTGCGATCCCACCTGCCTGACGGAGCGTCGCGAGCTGGTCTCTCCTGCCGGTGAGGAGCTTGTGCGCGTAGGCCTGATGGCCGACATCGAAGACGAGGCGATCGACCGGGCTGTGGAAGACCCGATGCAGCGCGACGATCAGCTCGACGGCGCCGAGCGATGCACCCAGGTGACCGCCAACCCGGCCACACACCTCGACGATCGCCTGACGAACCTCGGCGCACAGCGGCGCGAGCGCTTCGGGCGGCAGCGCACGAACGTCTGATGGCGACTCGATGTGCTCCAGCACGCTCAACGCGTGCGCTCCACCGAGTATTCGGCGAGCGCCGCGAGCGGCCCCTCGATCGGTTCGACGACACGGACGGCGTCCTTCGCGCGAGCCACGAGCTCGTGCGCCAGCTGTCGCGACGCCACGAGCCCTACCACCGAGGGAAACGTGAAGCGGCCCGCCGCAGCGTCGGCTCCCGCTGGCTTCCCGAGGGCTTCGGCAGAGCTGGTTGCGTCGAGCACGTCATCGGCGATCTGAAACGCAAGCCCGAGATCCGCTCCGTACCGCTCGGCCGCCTCGAGCGCCGACGCCGAACCGCCGGCCGACAACACCCCCAACCGGCACGCCGCGGTGATGAGCGCGCCGGTCTTCAGGCGGTGCAGCCTCGACAGGTACTCCTTCGTGTCGGCCCGATCGTCGGCGATGTCGAGCACCTGGCCGCCGACCATGCCGCCTGCGCCGGCCGCGAGCGCGAGGGTGGCCGTCATGCGGGCCCGCGTCATCAACTCTGCGTCAGGCCCAGCTCCCAGCATCGAGAACGCGTCGGTCAACAGCGCGTCACCCGCGAGGATGGCCATCGCCTCGCCGAAGACTCTGTGGTTGGTCGGCCGTCCGCGCCGCAGGTCGTCGTCGTCCATCGACGGCAGGTCATCGTGGATCAACGAGTAGGTGTGAATGCACTCGACCGCGCACGCGCCGTCTGCTGCCATCGCGCCGCCGCCGCCGAGCGCGTCAGCGAACGCCAGGCAGAGCACCGGTCGGATTCGCTTCCCGCCGTCGAGCAACGAGTACCGCATCGCCTCTGAGAGCCGGTCGGGGGTGCGCTCCGAGATCACCCGCATGCGCTCGGCGAGGAGCCGCTCGACGCGCTGCTGTGCACCGGGGAGCCAGGAAGAGAGATCGAAGGCCATGGGCGCGCCTCTTCTCAGAACGGCACGTCATCGTCATCGGCAGCTGGCGCCGACGGCTTCGCGGGAGCGGCAGGAGCACGGGTCGCAGCCGTTGATGGCGCGGCTGGCAGTTCCTTCACCTCGATCGGCGCCGTGCGGCCATCTTCCGACAGCAACTGCTCGATGCGCTTCTCTGCGTCGGTCAGCAGCCCCTCGCCCTGCTTCACGAGGTTGATGCCTTCGGCGAAGCGCTCGAGTGAGTCCTCCAGCGAGAGCTCCCCGCCTTCGAGCGCCTCGACGATCACCTCGAGGCGTTTGACGACCTCGTCGTATTGCACCTTGCCGCCCGTCGCCGTCTTCGCCACGTGTCACCCCTCGTCCTTGCCCTCGGCGCGCGCCTCGACGCGCACCGTCAGCGAATCACCCCGATCGAGCCGCACGGTCAACAGATCTTCGCGTTCGACGTCGGCGGCACGGCGCACCACGACCCCGCCACGCGCCACGATCGCGTAGCCGCGCCCCAGCACCTTCAAGGGGCTGAGGGCGTCGAGCCGCGCGCTGAGCGCCGCGAGAGCACGCCGCTCGCGCTCGATGCGACGGCGCAGAGACGCCGGAAGGGCCGCCGCGGCCGAATCGACCCGACGCCTGGCCTCGCGCACGTGCGGCCGGGGGTTGGTGCGCTCGATCGACAACCGCAGCCGCGACAGCCGGGAGCGCTCGTCGCGCAGACGCCGGGTGAGCGAGGCTCGAACGCGCGCCGTGAGGCCCGCGAACGCCGCGCGACGCTCGGTGACCCGGGTCTGCGGGCGCAGGCGGGCGAGGCGAGCCTCGATCTCACCGAGCGCACGTCGACGACTCCGGACCCCGCGCTCCTGGGCGCGTCGCATCCGCTCGCCGAGATCAGAGAGCGTGAGGCGACGTGACGTGAGCTGCCTGCGTGGATCACCCAACGTTCCACGGACCGCCTGCAATTCATGGCGCGCTTCGAGCACCCGCCGCTCGACGGCCTGGGTGAGCCTTCGGCGGGTCATGCGCAGGCGGTGCAGCACCTCAGCGACGACAGGCACGACGGCCTCAGCCGCGGCGCTCGGCGTCGGGGCGCGAAGGTCGGCGACCAGATCAGCCAGGGTGAGATCGGTCTCGTGGCCGATCGCCGACACGACCGGCACGGGGCTGTTGAAGATGGCGCGAACCACGCGCTCCTCGTTGAAGGTCCACAGGTCCTCCACCGAGCCGCCGCCGCGCGTGACGACGATCAGGTCGACGTCCGTTCGGGCGAGCCACCGCAGACCGCGCGCGACCTCGAGGGCCGCCTCGTCGCCCTGGACCCGGGCGTTGCAGAACAGCACACCGACACCGGGGTGGCGGCGGTGCAGCACCTTGAGGAAGTCGCGCCAGGCGGCACCAGAGGAGCTCGTCACGACGCCAATGCGGCGCGGCAAGGTCGGCAGCGGCCGCCTGGGCCTGGTGCGCCCTTCCCCGATCAACCCTTCCTTCACCAGCTTCGCCTTGAGCTGCTCGAACGCCAGCGCCATCGCGCCGACGCCCTCGGGCTCGACCTTCTGCGCAATCAAGCTGTAGCGGCCCTGCACCTCGTAGACGTTGAGCGCGCCTTCGATCAGCAACGAGAGCCCGTCACGCAGCTGGAACCGGAGGGTGCGCGCGAGGGTCTGCCAGACGCGCACGTCGAGCTGGGCGCCGGCGTCCTTGATGGCGAAGTAGAGGTGGCCCCGAGCGTTGGGGCCACGGAAGCCAGTCACCTCGCCGCGCACGATGAGGCGCGAGAAGCGGGGCTCCATCGTCTCCTTGAGCTGAAAGGTCAGCTCGGAGACCGTGAGCACCTTGCGGGCCGGAACTTCCGGGGCGCGCTTTCGCCACGCGGGCACGGGCGCGGCTTCGATTGGCGCTGGTGGCGCCAGCACCTCCTCGGCGCTGGCGGCGCGCGTCGCGGGGCGTGAGGACCCCTCGCTCGAGCCGGGAGGCGCAGGCTTGTGCTGCCCGGAAACGGCCGCACCCGCACCAGCCGGCGCGGCGCGTGACGGCGACTCGTCCGGCGCGGGCCCGGGCGGTCCACCGAAGAGGTCGGCCTGCTTCATTGCCGCTGCAGTTCCTCGAGCCGCGACTTCGCCTTCTCGTGATCGGTGTCGCCAGGCGGCGTCATCGTCATCACGTCCTTGAAGAGGCGACCGGCTTCATCGGGGCTCGTCTCACGCAGCTGGTAGCCGCGCAGGTAGATGTCGTGGGCCTGCGAGCGTGCTTCCTGGATGATCGCGTTCGCGCCGGGGTGGCCGGGATCGACCTCGAGCACCATCTGCGCCTTTTGAATGGCGGTGACCCAGTTGCGCACCGTCTTCGCGTTCGACGCCTCTTTGTAGAAGACGGTCGCGAGGCGGGTCCGGAGCTGTTTCGAGAGATCGCTCGAGTTGCCGCCAGCGATCTTCTTGTCCAGCATATACAGGTTCCGCAGATCGGCCGACGACAGGTTCTCGAGGTTCTTGTTCCTGGTGTCGAACTCCCTGATCTGCCCTTCGAGAGCACGGCATTGGGCGTTCTTCGCCGCGCACGCCTGCGCCAGGGACATCGCCCCCGATTGATCGCCGTTGCGGAAACGCTGCATGACCTCGAGGTGTGGCGTCTCGGGGATGGGCGGAGGCAGGTTCGGGTTCTTGATGCGGTTGATGTTGTCTTCGGACTGCCGCTTGATGTCGGGCGCGTCCCGGTCTTCCGGCCGCGCCCCCAGCACGTCTTCAGCCATCGCCTTGACCTGCTCCATCACAGCGAGGTCGCGCGGGCTGGCGGACAGCCGCTTGCGGGCGTCGATGGTCTTCTCACCCAGCTTCACCTCGAGCGTTTCCTTCAGTTCGTTCTGGCGCTTCTCCATCATCGTATTCTTGATGCGCCCGAGCGCGGCGGCCGCCTTGGCGAGCTGATCGGCCTTCAAGGCCGCCTCGGCCTCTTCGAGGGCCTGCTCGTTCGGGATCTCGGTGTTCGCACGCTCGAGGTACGTCGCGATCGACTTCGCTTCGAACCTGGGATCGAACTCGGCGATCTGCTCCAGCCGAGCCTTCGCCTCGACCCACTTCCCATCCTTGGTGAGGTTCTTCGCCTGCTGGAAGGCGGTGGTGAGTTCCTTGCGCTGGGCGTCGCGTTCGGCCGCGATGACCGCAGCGGCGGCGGCGTTCTTCTTCGCGATGGCTCGGTAGCCGACGAAGAGGGCCATCACGACGGCCAGACCGGCGCCCGAAATGATGACAATTCGCCTTCGCTTCTTCGCGGCGACCGCAGGGTCCTCAGCGTTTCGCGACGTGCGAACCGGCCGGGCCCGACCGCCGGGTGCAGGAGCTCCCGTTCGAGCGGTTCGGACGGGCGGGCGGCGCGGCGAGGCAGCGAGAGCACCCTGCCCGGCCGACCCATCGTTGAATTCGAACTCACTGTCGCCGAGGGTGATCACGTCGCCAGGCGCGAGCGGCTGTTCCTCGGAGATCTGCTCGCCGTTGACGATGGTGCCGTTGCCAGAGCCGAGATCCGACACGGCCCAGCCCTCTTCCGTCTTGCGGACGAGCGCGTGCTTGCGGCTCACCGAGGTGTCGGGCACCGAGACGGTCGCATCAGCGGCGCGGCCGATCGTCACTTCGTCCCCAGAGAGCGGAAACTCCTGGCCCGACGCCGGGCCTGCGGAACAGACGAGCTTCGCGGACGGCCGGGCGGCGGGAGCGACGCCGGTGCGTCGAGGTCGCGCAGCCGTCGCTGGCTGCTGTCCGGTGGCTCGGGCTCGCGCTGGCGGGTTCTTCGACGGAGGGGGCATCGACGACGGTTTCCTAGGTTCCTGCCGCATTGTTGAACACGAAGGCGAAGACGATGGGCCCGAACAGGACCATGAAGACCGTCGGGAAGATGCAGGCGATCAGCGGGAAGAGCATCTTCACCGGCGCTTCGTTGGCCAGCTTCTCGGCGCGCTGGGTGCGCTCGATGCGCAGCTGGGTCGACTGAATGCGGAGCACCTTGCCGAGGCTGGTGCCCATCTTGTCAGCCTGGATGAGGGCGGTGACGAACTGGGTCAGCGCCTGCAGGTCGACGCGGAGGATCATCGACTTGAGGGCCTCTTCGCGCGTCTTGCCCATCTTCAACTGCTTGAGCACCAGGTTCAGCTCGTCGCGGAGCGGGCCGTGTTTGCCCTTCTCGACGACCTTCGCGAGCGCTGCGGTGAAGTCGAGGCCTGCCTCGACCGAAAGCGTGAGCAGGTCGAGGTTGAACGGGAGCGCGCGGCTGATGGCGAGGTGGCGCTTGGTGACTTTGTCGTTGATCCAGATGATCGGGTAGAAGATGCCGATCAGCGCGCCGACCAGCGACCAGAGCAGGTTCAGGTTGAAGAAGTTCGCGATGACGAGACCAAACAAGACGCCGACGACGAACCCGATCTCCTGGAACGCCATGATGTCTTCTGGCTTCCAGTTGCTCGACTCTCCGGCCTTGATGAGGTTCCGACCCATCTTCGACTCGTAGCCTGGCCACATGAAGCGGCGGTTCATGGTGCCGAGCTTGCGCACCGCGACGGCGCCGGCCCCCTGCACGCCACCGGCAGACTCCTCCTGCACCTCGATCACGAACTGCTCGAGCATGTTCGCGTAGATGCTCATCGTGAACAGCGCGACGGCGGCGACGGTCAGCATCGCGGTCAACACCATCAGAATCGTCGTCAACGGATCCATGTTCGTCCTTTGACCTAGATGTCGATGTTGGTGATGCGGCGGATGATGATGACCCCCAGGATCTCCATCAGCATGATCGCGGCGACGAGCACGTAGCCGAACCAATGATCGAGCATCGGCTGCATCAGGTCGGGCCGCATGTAGTTGAGCACGACGCCGAGGATGAGCGGCATCGCCGACACGACCCAGCCCTGCAGCTTGCCCTGCGCGACGAGCGCCTCGATCTTGCCTTCGAGGCGGAAGCGCTCACGAATGGTGGTCGAGAGCGTCTCGAACATCTCGGCCATGTTGCCGCCGAGCTGCCTCGAGATGTTGGTCGCCGTGGCCACCAGGTCCATGTCGTCGCTGCCGACGCGACGGGCCATGTTGTTGAGCGCCTCTTCCATCGGCACGCCGAGCTTCACTTCCTTCGTGAAGAGGCTGAACTCCTGCTGAAGCGGCGGGTAGCTGTCCTTCGCGATCTGTTCGGTCGCCTGCTGGAACGTGAGGCCGGCCTTGAACGCATTGGCCATGGCCTGGAGCGCGTCGACGAGCTGGTGGTTGAACTTCTTGATCCGCTTCTTGCGGTAGTGCTTCACCATGATCATCGGCAGGAAGAAGCCGAAGACCGTCGCGCCGACGCAGACCAGCGGGTTGATGACGAAGTACGAGAACAGGCCCAGCAGCGCCATCGACGCGACGTTGAGGATCAACATCTGGCGCGGGTCGATGAAGAGGAACATGTCCGACAAGTCGTTCATCGACTTGACGATGTAGCGCTCCTGATACTGCTCGAACGCCTTCGACAAGACCCCCATCACCACCAGCAGGAGGAAGAAGACCGACCCGGTGACGAGCAGCGCGACGAGGCCTTTCAGCATGGCTCAGTTCACTCCCCCGCGCCGGCACGCACATCGGCTGCCGCAGCGCCCTTGATGACCTGAATGGTGTTGAAGCGCTTGGCCTGGAGCACCTTGGTACGCTCACCGGAGAGCAGCGTGTTGATGGTGGCGCGGCCACGCTCCTCGAGGACGTCGATGTCATCTTCGTTGCGCAGCGACAGCGTGAGGGCACCGAGTTCCTGAGCGAGCACGAGGATCTCGGCCTCTTCCGGAATCACCAGCAGCGAGACGTTGCCGTACTCACGCTGACCGTCTGGCACGAGGTTGATGTTCGTCGTGCCGGTGATCTTGCCCGTCGCCAGCACGATGACGTTCTGGAGCAGCGTGACGGCGACCTGCTCGCCCGTCGCGGGGTCCTTGAAGGTGCCGATGATGTCGACGTGATCGTTGGGGCGAACCCAGCCACCCACCGACTGCGAGCCGGTGGCCGCGATGGTGACGGCGCGCGCCTTCTTCTGAACTTTGGTGGACAAGCGCTCGGCAGCCTTGGTGGTCTCGAACTGACTCCACAGCAGCGGGTCGCCTCCCTGCAGCGGGACAAGCACCTTCTGGTTGACGATGTACGAGGCCGAGTCGGGCTTCACGACCGAGGACGTGACGAACTGCTCAGGGATCGAACGCTGGCTGATCATCTCCATGGTGACGACCGTGCCTTCGGAGATGTCGACGGCCGCGACGACCACCGGCACGAGGTTCCATCCCTTTCGGACGTCCATCTCCTTCTTCCGGACGGCCGAGTACGCGATCACGCCTGCGATCAGGCCGAGGCCGAGCGCGACGATGAGCGGAGTTTTGCCTTTGAGCATGTAGAGAGTTCTCCCAGGGGGGGAAGCGGTGCCTGCCGAAGGTTTTCGAAGGGAAACGCAACCTCGATGCTAGCGACCGCAGATCCGCAGTGTCAAAGGACAAGACGCCTCTTGCGAGATGTCGGCGTTCATCGCACAGCCGAATCAGTCAGATCAGCGCGCTTCCGCTGGCCTGGCCTCGTCGCGCTTCTTTGTCTCGAGATCGTACTTGTTCGAGGCAGGCGCAGGCGACTTCGGTGACTTCAGCTGGGCCTTGCGGCGGTCGGCAACCTGGCGAGCGGCGGCGCTGCCACCGAACTCGGCGACGACGCGCTCGCAGTACGGCTGGGCGCGATCGAACTCGCCCATCGCTTCGTAGCCGTCACAGGCGCGCTTGAGCGCCTCGAGCCGAGAGTAGCCTTTGGCACCGGCGTTGAGCGCTGCCACGGCCGCCATCACTTCCCCGCGACGATCGCCGGAGTCTCCAGCGGTGCGTGACTGGGCCAGTTGCGCGTCGACGTCGAGCTGCTGATCGCGCAGCCGGGCTCCGAGGTCGCCACTGCGCGCGACCGGCTCTGTCATCGAGGCCGAGTCTTCATCGACGTCGACGGCCTGAGACGGCGCGCTCCGCGGCAAGCCATACGACCCGCTCTTCCGAGGAACCTCAACAGGGCTGAGCTGTGACGCTCCGCCTTGAGGCGGCGGCGGAAGGATCTGCTGCACCTTCGGGGTCGGCGCTGCCACGGCATCAGGCTCTGCGCGCTCGGCCTGATTTCGCGTCTCGCCCAACTTCCCCTGCGCCATGGTCTTGTCATTTTCCGTCAACCCACCCGAGCCGCTCGATCCCGTCGACACGCCAAAGCCCGGCCTGTTCGCGGTGCCGCCGAACATGCTCTGCTTCGCCTTCGTGCCATCATTGAGAGTGCCTGCGATGTTGTCGGTCGGGCGCTTCCTGAAAGCCTTCGCCTCGTCGAGCGCCACCGCGCGGCCCGCGTTGCCGAAGTCGTCGAACCGCGTCGCTTCTTCGTTCGCGACGGCTGGCTGCTCCCGCTTCGAGGCCGAAGCACGACCGTTCCCCTGGTCGCCGGCGAGGTCCTCACCACCAGCCCCCGTGCCCTTCGTGGCGGACTTGAGCGCGAGGACCTTCTTGTCGGCGACTTCCTTCGTGGGCGCATCAGCCGCGGGCGCGACCTCGTCGAAGTTGTCGCCGAGCGCAGGCACGGCGTCCTTCTTGACTGGCGCCGCGGGCTCCGGGCTGACGGAGGTTGCAGCGGCCTGCTCGAGCCCAATGCGTTTCGCAGACCGTTCGTCCCACGTCGGCGCCTTGGCCGGTCCCTCAGGGGGTTGAACCTGCCCAGGGGCCGCCGCTACCGGCGCTGCGGCGGAAGGCAGGTCGGCCCGCGAGACCTCTTCCGCCTCCTTCCTGGCGGCGACCAGAATGGCGGTCGCGTGCTGCGGCGACTCATCACTCGCGCGCACCGCCACCACGCCCACCACGAGCAGCGCAGCGGCCGAAGCCAATGCGAAGACCCACCTGCGCCACGGCGCCTGCTTCGTCTCTTTCGCACGACGGGCGTGTTGATCGGCGTAGGCCAACAACGACTCGACCCCAGCGTCAGGCGCCGCAACCATCGGGAGCGGCGCGAAGACCGAGCGCACGCCACGAATCTGGACGAGCGCCTGGCTGCACTTCGCACAGGTGCGCACGTGCGCGTCGACGGCAGCGGCCTCGTGGGCCGGGAGCTCGCCGTACGCGTAGTCGAGGAGCTTGTCCTCGTATTGGTGCACACCCGCATTCATCGTCAGCCCGCCGCCGTTCTCGAGGCGTCCATCGCCTCGCCTTCGACACCCAACTCGCCCAACTTCTTTCGCAAGCCTTCGAGCGCGTACCGCATGCGGCTCTTCACCGTGTTCTCGTTGACTCCAGTCACCTCGGCGATCTCCTTGAAGCCGATGCCGTGGTACTCGCGCAGCAGAAACACCTCGCGCTGTTCGGCCGGGAGGCTCGCGATCGCCCGCTCCAACATGGGCCGCAGCCTCGCGTTGTGCGCGCCTCGGTCGGGTGTCGCAACGGCCTCATCGGCCACCAGCTCGCCCTTCGAGCGACCTTCCGCGCCGTCGTCACCCGCCGCCGGAGCGTCGAGTGAGTCCGTGGCCCGGTAGGTTTCTTTGCGCGCGCTGTCCACGCAGAGGTTCCTCGCGATCGTATAGACCCAGGTGGTGAACCGGGCTTTTGGCTCCCATTCGCTGCTGCTGCGCACCACCTTCAGCCACGTCTCCTGCAGCAGGTCCTCGGCACGCTGCCGATGACCGACATAACGCAGGATGAAATTGAAGACCGGTTGACGATGACGTGTGACGAGCGTGGCAAACGCCCGGGCGTCACCCGACTTGAACGCGAGCATGAGTTGCTCGTCGGCAGTCAGCGGTCCCAACATTCTCCTCGTTGTGTCGCACCTCGTTCAACGAGCGGCGCGCCTGGGTGATCTACACACGACGTGAACGGCGGTAAGTCACGAGAATGACAGGCAGCACAACGACTGTCACCAGCGCGAATTGAGCCAGTAGCACAGTCGGGAACGGCCGTTGGAGGTGGATGAACAGGCTGCGGGCCACAGCCAATCCCAAGAGCGCGCCGGTGAAGGTCCGCCAGACGTTCGAAAAGGCGCGGGGACGAAACCGGCCGAAGGCCCAGTCCGCGGTCGCCGGAAACGTGAGGCCCAACACGACCGGGAGGTCGAGCGACCACCCGAGCGGGGCGCGCAGAACGAAGAGCGCAACGATCCCCACGAGCATCGTCGGGTACACGCCCAGGCATCTCGCGCAAAGGCGAACCGGGCCGACCCGGTAGCAGCGGTGCCACTCGTCGGGCGTGTGATGACTGAGCCAGAACATCGAGCGGTCATTTCACCATGACGCAGGCGGCGGCGTGAGCGACGTCAGGCAGCGAGGGCGTCGCCTCGCACGAGCTCGTGGCGAAGGGGCAACGCGCGCGAAACGCACAGCCGGGCTCGGACGCGATCGGACGATCGACGGCGCGCGTGACGTCCGTTCCGAGCAGGGCCCGCGTGTACGGGTGCAACGGCGCCGTGGTGACGGCCGACACGGGTCCCCGCTCGATGACCCGCCCTGCGAACACCACGGCGACCTCGGTCGAGAGCGCGCGCACCACGTCGAGATCGTGGGAAACGAGGACCATCGTCAACGCGCGTCGCTCGCGCAGCTGCCGCAGCAGCTCGAGCACCTGCGCCTGCACCGAGACATCGAGGGCGCTCACGGGCTCGTCGAGCAGCAACACCTCGGGTGCGAGCGCCAACGCGCGGGCGATCGCGACGCGTTGCCGCTGGCCTGCGGACAAGGTTCTCGGCAATTGTGGCAGCACCTCGGCCGACAGCTGGACGTCGCCGAGCAGTTGCTCGAGGGCGCCATCGCGCAGCGGGCGCCGATGGATCTCGAACGGCTCGGCGAGACTCGCGGCGACCGTCAATCGCGGGTCGAGCGCGGCCGAGGGGTCCTGGAACACGGGCTGAATCATGCTTCGGCGCGCCGCGAGGTCGCGGGGGCTGAGCGACGAGAGTTCGTCGGCGCCCCACTTCACCGAGCCCGACGTGGGGGCGATCAGGCCCAGCCAGGCGCGCAGGAGCGTGCTCTTCCCCGAGCCGCTCTCGCCGACGACGCCCAGCACCTGCCCGCGCGCGACCGACAGGGACACACCTCGCACGGCGGGGCGGCTGGCCCCTCGGTGTTGCACCGTCAGCCGCGAGACCGAGATCAGGCTGGGGGCCGACGCCGGCGGGACGCTCACGAGGGCTCCAGCGGGTGGTGACACGCGACGCCGTCACCCAGCGCTGGTTGTTCCGCGCAGGCAGGCGACGCACGAGCGCAGCGCGGCCGGAATCGGCAGCCGACCGGTCGCTGGCCGAGCGGTGGAATGGCGCCCGCCATCGGGGTCGCGCTGCCGCGATCGAGCCGGGCCGCCATCAGCCCGGCCGTGTACGGGTGCCGAGGGGCGCGAAAGACCTTCGCGAGCCCTCCGGCTTCGGCGACCCGCCCGGCGTAGAGGACGATGACGTCGTCGGCGATCGCCTCGGCGGCCGCGAGGTCGTGCGTGATGAAGAGCATCGCGAGGCCACGGCGCTTCGCCAGGTCCCGAAACAACGCCAGCACGCTCTTTCGGAGCGCGGCGTCGAGCGCAGTCGTGGGCTCGTCGACCAGCAACACGCTCGGGTTCGCGGCGAGGGTTGCGGCGAGCACCGCGCGCTGTCGCATGCCACCCGAGAGTTGGTGCGGGAACAGCCGCTCGACCGCCGGCGGGTCGAAGAAGCCAACCTCGGCCAACAGCGAGCGTCGCCGAGTCAGCCGCTCTGCCGCGCCCGTCAGCCCCGCCACGTGCTCGAGGACTTCGTCGATCTGTGAGCCGATTCGCATCACCGGGTCGAGAGCGCCCAGCGCGTCTTGCGGCATGGACGCGATGACGCGGCCTCGCAGCGTTGCCAGGTCCTCGCTGGTCGCGACGGCCGTGCCCGCGATCACCAGCGTCCGCCACCGTGCCGAGAGGCCGCCCTGGAGCAGGCCGCACAACGCCAGCGCCGAGACCGTCTTCCCGCTCCCGGACTCGCCCACCACGGCCAGGATCCGATGCGCCTCGAGAGTGAACGACAGGCCCTCGACCAGCACCGTGTCAGCCGTCCGCACCTCGAGGGCTTCCAGCTCCACGAGCCCCATGATCTTCGTCAGGGCTCCTTGCCCAGCCCCTCGAGGATCTCTGCTTCCGTCAGCAACCCCTTCCGGATGAGGGCCTTCACGGCGCCGACGACCAGTCGCGAGGGAGGCGTGTCGTCGAGCTTGCCGGTCCACTCCCCGGGGTGAAGGACGAAACCCTGCTGAGCCTCGGCGGCGGGGGCCGCAGCCGACCCCAACCAGGAAGGCAGTGACTCCGGTTCGGGCGCGGCAGGCGGCGCTTCCGGAAGCTGATCCTCCATCACGATGATGGCATCATCTGGCTCGGGCTCAGGAGTCTGCGCGAGGGGCGGGTCGCCCACGGGTGTGTCGGCGAAGAACGCCCCCGGCTCGTCGGCGGCTGCGGCTGTCGACGCAGGCGTGGCGAAGAGATCGTCGGCGCCGGTCTGGGGAGCGTCAGGGAAGAGCCCGGTCGGGTCGAGGCCGGGCGCCGGCGGAGGCTCGGCGAAGACGGCAAGGTCAGCCGGGGGGGTGTCCGAGAACAGCTCCCCCGCGTCGAGGCCTGGCGCGGCGGGAGGCGGTGGCGCCGCGAACAACGCGTCGTCGCCCGTCTGCGGTGCGTCAGAGAACAACTCTCCCGGATCGAGGCCGGGCTCGGGTGGAGGTGGCGGCGGCGCGAACAGGTCGTCGACGCCCGTCTGCGGTGCGTCTGAGAACAACTCTCCCGGATCGAGGCCGGGCTCGGGTGGAGGTGGTGGCGACGCGAACAGGTCGTCGACGCCCGTCTGCGGTGCGTCTGAGGAGACCTGCTCGCCGACCGTCTCACCTTCACCGGAGAAAGGCTCGGGCCCCGGCGAGAGGGGCTCCATCGTCGAGTCGAAGGGCAGCTCCTCGAACGACACCGCGTCCTCTTCCATCGTGGAGAACGCACCGGCGACGGGCTCAGGCGCCCCTTCGTCAGCACCGAAGGAATCGCCAGCCACCGCCGATGAAAGGACAGGCGCGGCGGCGGGCGCGCCAAAGTCGCCCGAGTTCTCTGAAACCGAGACCTCGAAGTCACCTGACGCCTCAGCGACTGGCGCCGAATTGAACTCGTCCGACGGCTCCGAGATGATCTCGTACGAGTCCGAGTCCGAGTCCGTGGTGCCAGCGTCGTCAAAGGTCTCTGAGATCGGCGCCTCGAACGACCCCGGCGACGGGGCAGAAACTGGGTCGGCGACGATGGCCGAGGTGAGATCGAACGTCGCGCTCGGGGACGAGATCAGCGCGGCCGGCTCGAGCGCTTCCACCTGCAGCTCGCCGAGTTCGAACGATGACGCCGCCGCCGGGGCCGGGGCCGGGGCCGGCGTTGGCAGAATGCGCGGTGGAGGCGGAGGCGGTGGCGCTTTGTGGATGATGGGCTTGGCTTCGAAGAACTCCGGCTCCTCTTCCTCGCGCGAACTGGAACGTCGCCGCGCCGCGGGCTCTTCGTCGAGCGGCGTCAGCTCGAACGGCTCTGGCGAAGCGACCGACGCTTCTGGTGGCAGAGGAGGCACGTCAGCCGACGAGGAGAGCGACAGACCGAGCCCCGAGAACAGCTCGTCGCCGAGCGCCGCAGGCGATGGAGCAGCATCGAGGTCGAGCGACCCAAACAGATCGGTGGCGGTCGGCGAGGCACCTCGAGCCACCGACGCGATCGACGGCGCGACGCTGGGGAGATCGACCACGGCACCAGTCACGCTGGCGTGCAGCGCATCGATCTCGTCAGTCGCGGCGACGTACCGGTTGACCTTGCGGTTCAGCGAGACGCGAAGCTCTTCGATCGCGTCGACGTCCGAAGGGTCGGCCATCGCGACCGAAATAGAATCACCAGTGACGCGGAACGGAACGAGCCGATGCTGAGCCTGGAAATCAAAGGGCACCGCGAGCAGCACGTCGGCTGGCACCGGAGGCAGCTGAACGAAGGGAATGGCGTGCTGCGACGAGAGCGCTCGCGCGAGCTGCGCCGGACTGATTCGGCCCAGCGAGACGAGGAGGTCACCGAGGCGTGCTGGCTCACCACCCATCTGATCCCCGAGGGCCAGATCGAGGTCGGCCTGGGTCACGACGCCGGACGAGAGGAGGATTTCACCGAGCTTCTTGCGCATCGCCCCTCAGCGCTTGACCTTCGCCAGGTACTCATCGCGCGTGAAGACGCCCTTCTCGATGAGCAACTCCACCATCGCCTTGAGCGCGCCGACTTCCTTGCGCTGGACGTCCTCGATGGCCTTGAGCATCTCGGCCGGCGTCTTGCCACTGAGCGAGGCCGGCGGGCTCGACGCGGGCACATCAGCGAGCGACGCCGTTCGCGGGAGCGGGATGGACTCCTTCGTGGCCTTTCGCTCGATCTGCTTCTTCGCCGCGACCTCTTCGGCGTTCTTGATGAGCGTGTGGCCCTGCGAGTCGACGAGCTTGAAGCTGCCCTCGGCGTCATCAAGATCTCCGGCCCCGTCGTAGAACCGAGCGAAGGCCCGGGCGATCGCCTGCCGCCCGGCGATCTGCGGAACCACCTTCAAGCGGGAGACCGAGCGAAGGGTGTCGAGGTGCTTGAGGTTCTGCGGCTCGGCCATCGCCACCATCAACGCCTTGCCTTCGTCGCGCAGCTGGAGCGGCAAAGCGACGAGGTCCCTGGCAATGTCGGCAGGGATCTTCGCGCGCACGTGAGCGGGGATGCCCTGCACCGCATCGAGGTTCACGGGAGTCACGTTGAGCTGTTTGGCGAGCGCCTTGACGAGCATGTCCTCGGTGACGAGGTTCATCCGCACCAGGATCTCACCGAGGCGACCGCCCCACTTCTGTTGCTCCGCGAGCGCCGCCTTGAGCTGGCTCTCGGAGACCACTTTGGCTTTGACGAGCAGGTCGCCAAGACGAATCGAAGGCATGAACAAGGTTGACTCTACCTGCTCAGCGCCTTCCGTCGAATCTTCGCTCGAGGCCCTTCCCGACCGCCTGCGTCGCGAGCACCAGCGAGGCGATGGCCAGCCCGGGGAAGACGGCCAACCACCAGGCGCCCGGGGTCACCAGCGTCCGATGGGCCTGTTGCAGCAGCTCGCCCCAGCTCGCCGTCGGCGGGGCCACGCCAAGTCCAAGAAACGACAACGCCGACTCGAGCAAGACGGCGCTCCCGACCGCGAACGTGGACGAGACGATGACCGGCGCCAGGGCGTTGGGGACGAGGTGTCGAACCAGCAGTCGTCCGTCGCTGGCGCCGAGGGCGCGGGCGGCCAGCACGAAGTCGAGCTCCTTGAGCTTCAGCACCTCGGCGCGCATGAGCCTTGCCGCCTCGGGCCAACGGGTGAGCGCGAGCACGATCATCACCGCGCCCACCGACGGGGTTCGCAGCGCGGCGACGACGACGATCAGGAAGAAGATGGTGGGAAAGGTCGTCGCGATTTCGAGGGCGCGTGAGACGAACAGATCGACCACCCCACCCTTCCACCCCGCGAACGCGCCGAGGGTCACGCCGAGCAGCGACGAGAGCAGCACCACCCCCAACGCGATCACCAGCGTGTTGCGTGCGCCGTGGACGAGACGGGCCAGCACGTCGCGGCCGATCTCGTCGGTGCCGAGCCAGTTTCGCTCGTCCGGACTCCAGGGGAGTGGATCGGTCCGGGTCGCGCCGCTGGTGGCCAGGGTCTGGAGAGGCCCTGCGCCGATGAGGGTCCCCACCATCCACTCGGCTTTCGTACGCAGGCTGACCTGCGTCTCGGTCATCAGCCTCGCGGGCCGCGACCAGAACGGCACGACGAAGGTCTCGCCATCGACGCGCACGGCGATCGGCAGATCCGACGCGATGAAGTCGGCGCCGAGCGCGATCACCACCCAGACCGCGATGACGACGGCGCCCGCGCGCGCACTCACGGGCTGCTCCCCGGCACCCTGATGCGGGGGTCGACGAGGGCCGCTGCGAGGTCTGCCAGCAGCATCGACACCAGGGTGACTGCTGCCATCACGGTCGCCACGCCCATCACCACCGGGTAGTCGCGCGTGCCGATGGCTTCGAACGCGAGCAACCCCATGCCCGAGATGCCGAAGACGCGCTCGATCACGACGCTCCCGGCGACCAGGTGTGGCAGGTGAAGGCCGATGACGGTGACGACCGGCACCATCGCGTTGGGCAGCGCGTGACGAAACAGCACCCGCCGTTCACCGAGCCCACGCGCCCTCGCGGCGCGAACGAAGTCCTGCTCGAGGGCGGTCGACACACCTTCGCGAACGAAGCGCGTCAGCAGCGCCGTGGTCGGCCAGGCCAGACAGAGGACGGGCAGCACGAGGTGCCAGGCGAGATCGAGCACGCCTGCGCCGGGCCCCGAGGACAACCCCTGCAACGGGAAGAGTTCCAATCCACGAGGGGTCGCGAGCAACAGCAACGCGAGGACGGCGACCCAGAACGAGGGCACGCCCGACGCCAGCGTCAGCGCACCAGACAAGAACCGCGCGGCGGCCGATCGTTGCCGTGCCGCGAGAAGAGCGCCAAACACGATCGAACAGAGCACCGAGAGGAGGAGCGCGAGGCCCGACACCATCACCGTCCGCGGGAACGCATCGCCGATTCGACCTGCGACCGGACTTCGATCGACCACGCTGCTGCCGAGCTCGAGTCGAACGACGCGCCCAAGCCAGGTGAGGTACCGCGCCAGCAGGGGCCGATCGAGGCCGAGCTCGCGGCGGGCCGCGTCGATGGCAGCCACCGAGGCCTGGCCTTCGTCCGAGAGCTGCAGCGGATCACCCGGCGCGAGGTGCGCCACGGCGAAGGTGATGGCCGTCATCACGACGAAGGTCGGAATCATCAACCCCAGGCGCGTGAGGACGAGGCGGCCCATCTCAGGGGTCCACCCAGACGCGCGAGAGATCGTACCCAGCCAGCGACGGTTGGAGGCCGTGCACGCGGCGCTTGGCGGCGTCGAGCGCCGGCCGGGCCGTGAGGAACAGGTAGACCTGGTCGTCGAAGAGCGCGCGCTGCAGCCGACGCTCGAGTTCCTGACGGTCCTCTTCGACGGTGACGCTGCGAATCGCCTCGAGCAGTCCATCGATCGCGCGATCGTTCAGGCCGACGTAGTTCTTCCCGCCTTCGGCTTGAGACGAGTGGAAGAGATCGTATTGATCGGACACCGCATCGGCGCTCGACCAGCTCATCGCCGCTGCGTCGAAGTCGTGGGTGCGCATGCGCTGAATGAGCTGCGCGGCATCGACGGGTTCGATGATCATCTCGATGCCCGCGCCGTGCAGTTGCTCCTGGAAGACCGGCAACACCTTCGTCATGCGCTGCGACGACGTCACCATCAAGAATGAGAACGTCAGCCGCACCCCGTCCTTCTCGCGAACACCATCGCCGTCGGAGTCCTTCCACCCGGCCGCGTCGAGGACGGCCCTCGCGCCGTCGGGGTTGAAGGCGATCGGCGCGACGGAAGGATCGCAGCTCTTCGAGCCGAGGAGGAACGGGCACGTCGTGCGCGCCTCGAGGCCGAGTTCGATCGACTTCGAGATCAATTCGGCCGGGTACAACATCGCCAGCGCTCGCCGCACCCGCACGTCGGAGAACACGGGGCGTTGCCGGTTCCAGCCGATCCACCCGTAGGCGTTCTCGTCGACGCGGAGGCGTTGGTAGCCAGCGATCGCCCACGACTGCGACTCGATCGCGCGCCAGGTCGCAGGAGGAATGCGCGTCATCAGGTCGAACTCACCCTTCTCCCACAGCTGCACCGCCATGGTGTCGTCCTTGACGAAGCGCACGATGATCGAGGCGAGGAACGCGCCGTCGCGGTGACGATCGAAACGCTCCATCACCAGCCGGTCGCCCGGAGCAAACGACGCGTATCGAAAGGGCCCCGTACCGATCGGCGCGCGGTGAATGGGAAGGGTGTCGAAGTCTCCCGCGAGCGCCTCGGACGGCATCATCGGAACGGCACCAAGCAGCGCCCGAATCGCGAACGGCGTCGGAGGCGACTTCCATCGGACGATCACAGTGATCTCGTCAGGGGCGTCGACGCTGGCGAGCGCTCCGACGGACGAGCGCATCGCGATGGTGGGGTTCTTCTCGTCAGCGATGACGTCGAGCACCGCTTTGACGTCGGCCGAAGAGAAGGTCGAGCCGTCGTGGAAGAGCACCCCCGACCGAAGAGCGATCGTCAGCTCCGAGCCGGTGGTGAATGACGTCGCGAGCCATGGGAGCAGCGGGCCGTCAGGGTGCGCCGCGTCGACGCGCGCGAGGGTCTCGTAGATCGTCCCCGTGGTGTACCGAACCATGGTGCCTTCGGCGTAGCGATCGTGCACGCGCGTGAAGCCCGATGGCTCCACGGCGACGCGCATCGTGAACGAGCCTCCACGTCGTGGGGTTGACGCCACCTCGGGCAACGCGCGCCCCTCGAGCCACGCGACGTCGGCCACGGGCCGCGGCTTCGACGCTCCGCATCGCTCGCACGCTGCGAGCACCAACACGGTGGCTACGAGCGCGCGGCGCCACATCTCGCGATACCCTCGATGCTGATGGAGCCCGTGCCGTGTTGCCGCTGTGGGACCTTCATTCGCGAGCGCGGCGACCTGCTGTACTCGAACGAGGGCGAGCCGATGTGCGCGGGCTGCCGGAAGAAGATCGACGAGCCCCGCAAGATCCAGGCGACGACGGACCCGATCGTCTGGCGCGCGCTCGGCGCCGCGTTCGGGGGGATGGTCGGGCTCCCAGTCGCGCTCCTTTTCGTCGTGGGGGCGCTGTTCGGCAGTGTGCCTGCGCTCACGGCGGGGCTGCGGGTGCTGAGCCAACTTCGCGATGATCGAGAGCTCCGCGAGAAGCTCGGCAGGCGGTACCGGCTCGACTGGGCCAGCGCGTGGGTCGGCGTCGTCTTCGGGGGGCTGGGGGCTCTCGCGGTCGTCGCGAACGTGGTGCTGAGGCTCGCGCGCTGAGGGCTCACGGCGCCGTCACCGCTTGCCCGTTGGCCTGCACCTCGACGACGGGAATGCCCTCGGGCGGCTCGATCTCGAACAAGGTCACCTCGGGGGCCTCGTTGACCGTGATGTCCTTGTAGATCAGCTCGACCTTCGTCTTCGCGCTCGGCGCATCGAGCGTGAGGTGCATCGGTAGCGTCGCAGGCCCGTAGCCGGTGAGATCGTCAGCGTCGATGGCGTAGGTGTTGAGCCCTTCGACCCGCGACCTCGTGACCCGATGCGTCCCGGTCGAGACGTTGAGGCGCTGGGTGACGGCGCCGCGCCTGAGCGACAGCCCATACGTCCGCGAGGGCTCGTCGATGGTCAGCTGCGTCGACTCGGGCGGCACGCGGGGAACACGCCCCAACAGCAAGGACGCAAGCTCGCGCGGCGGCAACGCGATGGGAACGAAGCGGGCCATGTTCTCGACGGACGCCGGGCCGCGGAAGTACTTGCGCTGCTTCGCGTCGTAGAGCCCGAAGCGAGCTCCGTCGGTCACCAGAATGCCCTCGGGGCGCCCGAAGAAGTCGAGCTGCTCGAGGTGCAGCTGCGCCGGGTGGAGCACGGCGACGAACAGCGAGACACTGCCCTTCCCCTGCGGGCTCTCGACGATCAGCTTGGCGTCACCCTTCACCGAGAAGATCTGCGCGTCGGCGAACTCGACGCGCTTGAGCAGCTCGGCGCCGTCCTTCGCGGGCCCGTCCTTGCCGTAGTCGAGCGGGGGCAGCCTCGGGCAGGCAAGAAGGGCGGTCGACAGAAGCAGAACCGAAGCCCCGCGGAGCAGCGTCATGGCGTCAGAGAGTACGGCCCGCTATGACTCCGGTCCATCAATGAGCTTCGACGAGCTGGTGCACTACGTCCGCCTCGGCGGCCTGACGATGGCGGTCATTCTGGCTGCGTCGGTCCTGGCGCTGGGCGTCGGAATCGAACGGTTGCTCGCGCTGTGGGGCGTCGGTTCCAGAGCCCGCGAGCTGGGGCAGACGATTGCGCGGCACCTGCTGCGGGGTGACGTGGCGGCGGCCCGCTCTGCAGCCGATCGCGCGACGACGTTGTCGGCTGATCTGTTCCGCGCCGGCTTCGAGCGCGCGCAGAAGACGACCGGCCCCGCGCTCGACGCAGCGGTCGATCGCGAACGCATTCAGCTCGCCCTCAAGATGAAGCGCGGCTTGTGGATTCTCGGCACCATCGGCGCGACGACGCCCTTCGTCGGCCTGTTCGGCACCGTCGCGGGCATCATGAAGTCGTTCCGCGATCTCGGAGTCGACGTGGACCAGGGCGGCGTCGGCGGGTCTGCGGCCGTCATGACTGGCATCTCGGAGGCCCTGGTCGCGACCGCAGCAGGCATCGTCGTCGCCGTCGAGGCAGTCGTCCTGTTCAACATGTTCCAGGCGCGGCTGGGCAGGTTGAACGTCGAGCTCAAGCTGATCGCCGAGGAGTTCGTCGAGCTCTTGCGCGATTCGCCGCGCCAGACGACGACGTCGCCCGAGGGCACCGTGCCCCCTCCGACGGTCGTCCCACCGACCGCCGTTCCGGCCGGGGGATCCTGACGTCATGGCGATGGGTCAGGTGCCAGGCGGTTCTGATGATCCCACCGGCGAAGACGCCGTGTTCTCGGAGATCAACATCACGCCGCTGACCGACATCTTCCTGGTGCTCCTCATCATCTTCATGGTCACCAGCTCGGTGATCGTGAACCAGGGCCAGGGCGCGAAGTCGGGGCTCAAGGTGAACCTGCCGCAAGGCGGCGCGGCCGATGTCGCCGCCAACGCCAGCGACATGTCGGTCGCGATTCTGTCGGACGGCCGGCTCGTGCTCAGCGGCAACGTGGTGAACGCGGACGAACTCCGGAAGGCGTTCGATGAGGCCAGGACCCGGAGCGTCGAGACGCTGGTGATCGTTCAGGCAGACGAGGGCGTGCCCCACGGCAAAGTCGTCGAGGTGATGGAGCTGGCCAAGGCGGCCGGGCTCGCACAGCTCGCGATCGGTGTCCGCGAAGCGACCGGCAAGTAGCTCAACGGCCGAGCACGAACGGCGCCAGCGCGGCCCACACGTCCTGCCGCCCCGCGACGTCATTGTGGTGGCCTCCATCGACCCGCAGCAGCGTCGCGTTGGGGAGCGTCTTCGACAACTGCTCACCGAGATCGAACGGAACGACCTCGTCGTCGGTGCCGTGCACGATCAACACCGGCTGCCTCACCTCGGGGGCGCTGGCGCGGGAGTCGAACCGATCACGCATCAGCAAGCGCACAGGCAGGAACGGCATGGCGCGGGCGCCGACGTCGGGGAGCGAGGTGTATGGCGTGAAGAGCAGCAGCTTCCGCCCGACGCCCCGATGCGCGAGCGCGACGGCGACGCCCGAGCCGAGCGACTGGCCCGACACGATCAGCCGATCAGCGCCGATGCCCATCGTGACGCGCACGAACTGCTCCGCCTCGGCAGCCGCGGCGAGGACCGACGCTTCCGACGGTGTGCCCTTCGTCCTCGCCAGCCCGTAGCCGGGGTACTCGACCCCGACGAAGCCGACGCCCCGGTCTGCCCACGCGCCGGCCATCCACTCGATCGAGCCGAGCTGCTCGGCGTTGCCGTGGAAGTGCAGCACCACGGGAGCGTCTGCAGATCTCGGCGGCCGAACCAGCAGCACCGTCTGCGCGAGCTCGACGAGCTGTGAGGACGCAGAGAGCGGGAGCGCGACGCGCGGCGCCGGGAAGAGCAACGCCCGTTGACCAGCGAACGCGAGCCCGACCAGCACGAGGTAGCCGACGCCCACTGCTGCGAAGAAGCCGATCACCACACGCGCGAGCCTCCGCATCGACGGCATCGTGTCACGAAAGAGCCCGGCTTCCCTCGCAGGAAGACCGGGCTCGAGTTCATGATTGACGACTCAGAACGACGCGAACGCGGCGTCGGCGATGTCCATCGGGCTGGTGTCTTCGAAGGTGACGAGCTCGGCGAGCTGCTTCACCTGCGGGAGCACATTGCGCCCATAGTACAGCGCCGAGTAGCGCTTGCCCTCGTAGAAGGCGCGATCGGGGTGGCTCGCGCCGAGCTTGCCCAGCGCCTCTTCCGCCTTCACGCCCGCGTCGAGCAGCACGAAGCCGACCGTCGTCTTCGCCATCATCTCGAGGAAGCGGTTCGCCGAGAGCGGCACCAGCGTGACCTTGCCTGTCTGGCTCCAGCTCATGAAGCCCATGGCCGTCGAGACGACCGACTCCGAGGCGTTGCCGAGCGCAGCGACCTCTTTGCCGAAGATGGGGTGGTGCTTGTTCTTCTCCACGAACGTGGCGATGTCGCTCATGAAGGTCTGGAAGTTCGCGCCGCCGTTCTGACCCAGTTTGCGACCCACGAGATCCATCGCCTGGATGTGGTTGGTGCCCTCGTAGATGCTGAAGATCTTCGAGTCGCGCAGGTACTGCTCCACGGGCCAGTCTTTGAGGAACCCGGCGCCGCCGTAGACCTGCAAGGCGATGGCGCACAGACGGAACGCCTCGTCACTCGCGTACGACTTCACGATCGGCGTGAGCAGGTCGACCTGGCTCTGGTGGTACGTCGCCTTCTCGTCATCCTTGCCCTGAAAGATGAGCGAGAGGTCGCGGTGCGCGGCGAGCTTCACCACGAGCGCGCGAATGCCCTCGGTGTGGCTCTTGAGCTCGAGCAGCATGCGACGCACGTCTGGGTGCTCGATGATCGCGACGCGCGGACTGGCCGGGTCCTTCCAGAACTTGAAGTTCGCGCCCTGCTTGCGGTCCTTCGCGTACTCGAGCGCGTTCAGGTAGGCGCTCGAGGCGACGGCGAGCCCCTGAATGCCGACCGCGATGCGCGCGCCGTTCATCATGCGGAACATCTGCGGCATGCCCTGATGCTCGACGGAGCCGACGAGTTCGCCGAAACATTCCCCGTTCTCCCCGAAGTTCAGGACACAGGTGGCAGAGCCGTTGATGCCCAGCTTGTGCTCGATCGACGCCACCTGAACGTCGTTGTGCTCACCGACGGCACCATCGGCGTTCGCGCGCTTCTTGGGCACGATGAAGAGCGAGAGGCCCTTGGTGCCAGCAGGCGCGCCTTCGATGCGCGCGAGCACGAGGTGCACGATGTTGTCGGCGAGGTCGTGATCGCCGCCCGAGATGTAGATCTTCGTGCCTGAGATCTTGAACCGGCCATCGGGGAGCTTGACGGCCTTCGTCACCGACGAGCCGACGTCGCTGCCTGCGTGCGGCTCCGACAGGCACATGGTGCCGCCCCAGATGCCGTTGAACATGCGCTCTGCGTAGAGCTTCTTCTGATGCTCGGTACCGCACTGCGAGATGACCTCGGCCGCGCCCCACGCGAGCCCCGGGTACATGTTGAAGGCCGTGTTGGCTCCCGAGGTGAGCTCTTCGATCAGCGCGTAGAGCGAGAACGGAGCGCCCTGCCCGCCGTGCTCTTTCGGCACCGCGATCTGCTTCAGGCCCGTCTCGAACAACTGCTTCCACGCCTCTTTGAAGCCCTTGGGCGTGATGACGCTGCCGTCGACGACCTTGCAGCCTTCACGATCAGCCGGGCCGTTGAGCGGCCCGAGCACTTCGCGCGCGAAGCGGTAGGTCTCCTGCAGAATCGTCTTTGCCGTCTCTTGATCCCAGCCTTCGTAAGGACCCTTGCCGGCGATGTCCGAGAAGTTGAACTGCTCGAACAAGACGAACTGCAACTCGCGAAGATCGGCTTTGTACCGATTGATTCCAGCTGACATGCGTCGCTCCAGGCAACGGCCCATTTCCCGACCCGAGTCGGGTGCTCGTCACGACCGTGACACCTCGCGTCGTAACGGGACTAATCCTGCGCGTCACTTGATTTTCAAGTCAACGGCTTTCAACGCACCGCGGCACGAGAGCAGAACTACTTCTTCCGCTTCGCGGCCTTCACGGACTTCTTCGCTTTCACGGACTTCTTCGCCTTCACGATCTTCTTCGCTTTCACGGCCTTCGGCGTTGCCGGCTTCTTGACGCTCTTCGCCGAAACCTTCGCCTTGCTGGCCGAGACCTTGCCTTTGCCGACAGCGACCTGCCCCGTTGGAGGTGAAACAACGGGGGGCGCGGCGAGCAACGACTGGCGCTGCACGGTGACGATCAGCGGAGGCTGGCCGCTGCGGAAGCGGGTCTCGTCTTCGAACGAGTAGAAGACCTTGAGCGTGACGTTGCCTCGAACGACGAGCTCGCCCTTCTGATTCTCGGCCCAGACGTCGAGTTCCACATGGTACCGCCCGCCTTCGCCCCAGCGATCGCTCACGCGGCCCTTGCAGACGAGGGTGTCACCGGGCCACAGCATGCGGGTGAAGCGCGCCGAGGCCCGCTTCACCTGACCGCCGCGAGCCCAGTCCGTGACGAGCTGGCCCAGGAAGCCCAGCCCGAGCGTCGCCGGCGAGACGACCGACGGCATGCCGATCGCCTTCGCCTGCAGCTCGTCGATGTTGAGCGGGTTGTAATCGTTGGTCGCGGCGGCGTAACGGGCGAGCTGCACGCGATCGATCGGCGACTTCGCCATCGCCGGCAACTCGTCACCAACCCGAACGTTCTCGAAGTACAACTTGCGCGGAGGCATCAGGACTCCCTGGTGGCGCGAACGACGTAGGACCTGCGGGCGCGAAAGACGATCTGCCCCTCTTCGTCTCGACCTTCGTCCTCGACGACGGCGACCTCGACCCGGCCTGCGGGCCCGGCGCGATCCGAGATCTCGGCCACGCGGCTGGTCACCAACAGGCGATCGCCGGCGACGATGGGTCGCTCGTACTCGAAGCTGACTTCCCCGAGGAGCAGGTTGCGCGAGGGCACGCCGACGAGCTCGCGCAGGTCGCTTCCGGCGGCGAACGAGATCGGGAAGGACGGCGGCGCGGCGACGTTCGAAAACCCCGACGCGCGCGCGTACTCGGCGTCGAAGTAGATCGGGTTGTAGTCGCCGAGCGCTTCGGCGAACCGGCGAATGGCTCCTCGCTCCACCTCATTGAGCGTCGGGGGCGTCGTACGTCCTACGGCGGCGCGATCGAGCATGTCGGGGATTCTCCTCAGCGACCGGCGGGGAGCTCGAGCACCGTCAACAAGCCGGGCTGCGAGGCAGTCATACGGGGTGCAGCGTTCACGACGAGATGGGCCGTGGCGCGATCGCCTGGGAGCCCACCGGGGATCAACACCTTCACCCTCGGGTCCGCGTCGAGGTCGATCACGTCACCGGGCTCGTCAGCGCCCAGCGCGATGGTGAGCTCGAGGCGCACGCGTTCCTGCCCGTCATCGAGCGCGACGGCGACCTGGTGCATGCCGGCGACCTGGCCCTTCTTCACCGGGAACGCCCCACCCGAGATGTCTTCGGTGGCGAACACGGGCGTCAGCTCCTCCTCGTAGTCGTCGCAGTCCAGCCCGAGGCCAAGGGCACAAAGGGCGGCCGACTCCACCAGCCCCACGTGGCCGATGCGGCCTTGATCGACCAGCGAGAAGAACTCCTCTTCGGACAACCCGGCGCCGACCTTGCGCTGCAACGCCTCACGCCGCGTGCGGGCATCGACGGTGCGGCTCACCTTCGCGTGGCTGACGGCCCCACAGACCTGACCGAGCGTCGCGACGAGACGATCGAGAACGAAGCCGGGGTTCACGCCCGTGCCGACGATCGAGACGCCCGCGCGTTGCGCCGCGGCTTCGAGTTTGTCCGCGATCTCGGGATGATTGAACCAGGGAAACGCGAGCTCCTCGCAGGTCGAGACGACGTGCAGCCCGTGGGACATGGCCTCGAGCAGCTGGTCCTTCACCTGCGGCAGCCGAGACCCCGTCGCGTGCAACAGCACGACGCCCTTACGCCGGGCGACGGCGGGCGCCAGCGACGAGTGCACTTTCATCGAGCCGACCGCCTGCCCGAGCACGCCGGAGAGCGCGCGCCCTGCGAGCTGTGGGCTCGAGTCGACTGCGCCGATCAGCTCGACCTCGTCGTTGGCGAGCGCGGCGCGAGCGATCTCCTGACCGATCGCTCCAAGCCCCATCACGATGACTGGAACACGGCCCGCTGCTGAGGGCGCCGAAGGTGCAGCAGACTTCGCGCGCGTCGCGCCTCTCGCCATAAGGTGACGCGATGGTAGACGACCACAACGGCCCCCGGCCAGAAAAGCGTTGCACCGACACTTTCAGCACCCCGGGGAGGCCACCCGGCTACAGTGGCCAGAGGCTCCAGGAATTCCGAGGTATTTCAACATGATGGAACGTTTTCTCCTGGTCGATGACGACCCGTCGATCACCGACGTGCTCCGCCGGGTTTTGGAGTCGATGGGTCATCCAGTGATCCTTCACAACGATCCGTTGGCTGCGGTGCAGGAGACCGACTTCGACCTCGTGCTCACCGACTTCATGATGCCGAACCTCAACGGCATCGAGCTGCTCAGCGTGCTCAAGGCCAAACGGCCCGACGCCGTGCGCCTGCTGATCACCGCGGCCAACGACTTCAAGGTCGCCATCGATGCGGTCAATCGCGGTGAGGTGTTCCGCATCATCGGCAAGCCGTGGCAGCTGCAGGATCTCAAGTTCGGCATCCAGCAGGCCGTCGACTACGCCCGCCTCGTCAAAGAGAACCGTCGCCTCGCGCACGAGCTGGCAGAGCGGAACCAACGGCTCACCTCGCTCAACGCCGTGCTCGAGCAGCAGGTGGTCGAACGGACGAGCGGCCTGCTCGAAGGCATGGTGCGGGCCCTCGACTACCGCGACACCGAGACGCAGTGGCACTCGTGGCGGGTGGCGAAGTTCACGCGGCGAATCGCGGAGGGCGCGGGGCTCGCCGGCGACATGTTGATGCACATCGAGCAGGGCGCGCTCCTGCATGACATCGGGAAGATCGGCGTTCGCGACTCGATCCTCCTCAAGCCGGGCCCACTCACCCCTGAGGAGTGGGTCGAGATGCGCAAGCACGCCGAGATGGGCTACCGCATGCTCGCGAACATTCCCTACCTGCAGGACTCGGCGCAGATCGTCTACCAGCACCAGGAGCGCTACGACGGCCGGGGCTACCCGCGTGGGCTCAAGGGTGAAGAGATCGTGATCGGCGCGCGGTGCTTCTGCATCGCCGATACGTTCGACGCGATCACCTCCGACCGGCCGTACCGCAAGGGTGCACCGCCCGAGGTGGCGTTCGCCGAGATCGGCCGGCTTGGCGGCACCCAGCTCGACCCGCACCTCGTGAAGGTGTTCCTCTCGATCGACCCTTCCGAGTGGCTTCGCATTCGGGCTGACGTGCGCGTCCTGGAAGAAAAGGAGAAAGGGCGCTGGGCCGAGTACCTCGTCGCGCCGTCGCCGCTCATGGGTGGCCAGACCGCTGACACGAAACCTGCGGCGTAGCGCCCATGCACCTGCCCCGCGTCGGCCTCGGCTGCATGCGGCTGTCGACGGAGCCTCGCTCCGAGTCCGACGGCATCGCGGTGATTCATGCGGCGCTCGAGGCCGGGGTGTCGTTGTTCGACACCGCGACGGCGTACTGCGCGGTCGATGCGCTTGGAGAAAACGAGCGGCTGCTGGCGAAGGCCCTCGCACTCCACGCACGCGGCCCCGACGCGGTCATCATCACCAAGGGCGGCCTGCGTCGCCCTGGCAGCGCGTGGCGCCCGGATGGAAGGGCGAAGTCGATTCTCGAGGACGCGACGCGCAGCGTCGGCGCGCTGGGCCGTGTGCCAGACCTCTTCCTCCTGCACGCGCCTGATCCGTCGGTCCCCTGGGCGACGTCGATTCGGGCGCTCGGCGAGGTGCTGGAGCGCGGCCTCGCCAGGGGCATCGGGCTCTCGAACGTGAACGTGCGACAGCTCGACGAAGCGCTCGCCCTCGCGCCGATCGCCGCGGTGGAGCAGAGCCTGTCGGTCTTCGACGATCGCGCGCGGCTGTCCGGAGTGCTGGCCCGTTGCCTCGAGCGGCGCCTCGCGGTGATCGCCCACACGCCGCTGGGAGGCCCGAAGCGCATCGGCAGGCTGGGGACGTCGGAGGTGCTGGGTGAGCTCGCGAGGGTGAAGTCCGTCTCGCCTGCGGTCATCGCGCTCGCGGCGGTCCTCGATCTCGACGAGCTGGTCTGCGTCATTCCCGGGGCGCGACGGCCCGAGACGATCGTTGATGCGGCGCGCGCGGCGTCGATCAGCTTCGAAGCTGCCGAACGTGCACGGCTGCGCGAGACCTTCTCTGCGCTCGGGGCCCCCGCGACCGTGGAAGCGACAAGCGGCACCTCGCGGTCCGAGGTGGTGTTGTTGATGGGCGTTCAAGGCTCGGGGAAGACGCGGCTGGTCGACGAGTATGTCGCCAACGGCTTCGTGCGCTTCAACCGCGACCTGCTCGGCGGCACGCTGAAGGACACCGCGCTCGCGATGTCACGCGCGCTGTCCGCGGGGACGAGCCACGTCGTCCTCGACAACACGTACACGACGCGCGTCTCCAGGGCCGCAGTGATCGAAGCGGCGAAGAAGCAGGGCGCGAGGGTGCGGGGCGTGTGGCTCGACGTTCCGCTCCACGAGGTGCAGGTCAACGTGATCACGCGAATGCTCGACGTCCACGGCCGGTTGTTGGGGCCCGACGAGCTCAGGAAGCAGAAGGACAACACGGGGCTGACGCCGCTCTCGCACTTCCGGACCGTGAGGGAGCTGGAGTCACCCGCACGCGACGAGGGCTTCGATTGGCTCGAGACTCGGCCGTTCGTGCGGGCGGTGAAGGATGGCGGCGCGGGACGCTTCGTCGCGTTCGAGTGCGCAGAGACGATCTCAGCGGCCGACGTGCCGACCTTCGTCTTCGCGTGGACCGAGACGGACCGCGCGGCGGTCGAAGCGGCTGCTTCTCGACTCGGCGCACGGGCGCTGATCTGTCCCCATGGCGGCGGCCCACCGCGCTGCTGGTGTCGCCCTCCCCTGCCCGGGCTGCTACTCGAGGCGTGTCACCAGGCGAAGTTCGCGCCCACCAGGTGCACCGTCATCGGCGCGACCGAGACGCATCAACTGCTGGCCGCGTCGCTGGGAGCGACCTTCGTGGCTTCGAGCTGAGCGGCGTCGACGTCGGTTTTCGCAGAAGTCACGCGCCGTGGCGCGCAGCGAAGGCGTCAGGACGTCGCGAGCTTCACGACGGGCGCGGACCGGAGCACGTTCTCCTGTGAGATGCGCGCGGCGACCCTGCCTGCGATCGCCATGAAGGCCTTGGTCTCTTCGCTGTCGGGGTGACCCACGACGACGGGGATGCCGCGATCGCCGCCCTGACGGATCTTCAAGTCGAGCGGCACGTCACCGAGGAACGCCATGTCCATCATCTCGGCGGCGCGGCGGCCTCCGCCGACGTCGAAGATGTGCGTGCCCTTCCCGCAGTGCGGGCAGATGAACTGGTTCATGTTCTCGACGATGCCGAGCACGGGAACATGGAGCTTGTCGAACATCTGCTTCGCCCGGACGACGTCTGCGAGGGCGACGTCCTGCGGCGTGGTGATCAGCACCGCGCCAGAACTCCGGACCTGCTGCGCGATCGTCAGCGGCACGTCGCCGGTGCCAGGCGGCAGATCGAGCACGAGGTAGTCGAGCTCGCCCCAGTTCACGTCGCGCACCAACTGCATCAACGCGCCCTGCAGCATCGGCCCGCGCCAGATGAGCGCCTGGTCCGCCTCGATGAGAAAGCCGATGGACATCACCTTGATGCCGTGCGCCTCGAGCGGGTCGAGGTTCTTTCCATCACGGCTCACCGGCTTGCGCTTGATGCCGGTCATCGTGGGAATCGAAGGGCCGTAGAAGTCGGCGTCGAGCAACCCGACCTGCGCACCATGCTTCGCGAGCGCGCACGCGAGATTGAGCGCGAGCGTGCTCTTCCCGACGCCGCCCTTCCCTGCGCCGACCAGCACCACGTTCTTCACGCCCGGCAGCAGCGCGTCTTTCGAGATCGGGCCCGCGCGCGTCTTCGCGGTGAGCTCCAGCTGCAGGTCCGTCAGACCCGCGACGGCCTTGAGCGCCACCTCGGCGTCGCCCTTGATCTTTTCCTTCATCGGGCACGCTGGCGTCGTCAGCTCGATCGTGACGCTGACCTTCCCGCCGTCGACGCGCAGGTTCTTCACCATGCCGGCCTTCACCACGTCGGTGTTCAGATCCGGGTCCATGACGGTGGAGAGGGCTTTGAGAATGTCGCTTTCCTGAACGCTCATGGTGACTCCTGATTTTCGTGCGGGTACAGCGTCTGACTCCATTACGGGCCGAGCCCCTGCCGCGCAAGGCATGACATCGCGATGAGCCACTACCTGTCTGGCATTCTGAAGATCATCGTGATCGAGGCCTTCATGGCCCTGCTCGTGATCGACCGACTGACCGGCGAGAAGTGGGAGCGGCAGAAGCACCTCGGGTACACGGCGCTCGTGACGTTGATGGTCTTCGGGTGGACCAATTGGGGCGTGGGGCGCGCAGGCACGAGCATCGGGTGGGTCGTCGCGGCCGTCGGCGTCGTGTGGCTGTGCGGGTGGATGGTGCGGGCCGCGCTGGGCCGCGAGACGAGCGAACGCGCGAAGGGCTTCGCCGCGACGATGGGCTCGATGGGCCGTCCCCTCAAGCTGCCACCGATCGTGATGGCGTCGGTGGTCGCAGGCGCGATCGCGTTCGGGTACTGCTGGATCGGCGTGCGCAACGACTCGATCTCGTGGGTGCACCAGCACGAGCAGTTCCACTTCTATTTCGGCGCGAAGTACCAGAAGGAGGTCGGCTGGTTCGACCTCTACACCGCGGCGATCATGGCCGATCGCGAGACCGTCAACGCGATGGCTGGCGTCTCGAAGACCCGCGACAACCGAACCTTCGAAGAGATCCCCGTCGAGCAGGCGCTCCAGCAGGCGCCGCGCGTTCGAGCCAGGTTCAGCGACGAGCGCTGGGCCGCGTTCAAGGCCGACTGGGCGACGATGGCGCAGACCTGGCCGGGCATGCCGTGGGCGACCGTGATGAACGATCACGGAAACTCGAACTCCCCCGCGTGGTCGATCATCGCGGGCCCCATCGCGAACCTGGTGCCGTTGTCGAAGCAGAACCAGTCGCTGCTCGGCTGTCTCGATCTGCTCCTCATGCTGGCGTTGTTCCTCGTCGTCTACGAGACGTTCGGGTTCAGGCTCGCGAGCGTGGGGCTGTTCATGTGGGCCTGCGTCCCCGTGGTGTTCGACTACCTGAGCGGCAGCTTCCTGCGGTGGGACTGGCTGTTCGCCCTCGGCCTGTCCGTCTGCTTCCTGAAGCGTGAGAAGTGGGGCGCGGCTGGCGCGTTCTTCGGCTACGCGGTGGCCACCAAGCTCTTCCCGTTGTTGTTCGGCGTGGCGCTGCTGGTCCAGGTCGGCTTCGAGTGGCTGAAGACCCGCACCGTGAAGCGGGAGTGGATCGCCTTCGGCCGTAACGCCGCCATCGCCGGAGTCGCATGCGTCGCGATCGCGACCGTCATGTTCGGCACCAGCGCCTGGAGCGAATACGCCGAGCGCATTCAGGTCGCCCAGCTCGAGAAGTTCTACAGCAACCAGCACTCGCTCAAGACGGTGTTCCTCCAGCTCGTCGGCCCCGGAGAAGGCGGCATCTCGACCGGCATCTTCCCGCCCGTCATCAAGCAGTCGCTCGCCGAGGTCGACATCAAGGACTACTCGCTCGGCTTCCTGCTCGCCCGCCTCGCCTTCACGCTGGTGGTGGTGGTGCTCCTGCGCCGCGCCACGCCGGTCGAGGCCTTCACGCTGGGGCCCCTGCTCGTCTTCACCTGGCTGACGGTGAACATGTACTACTGGAACATGCTGGGCCTGCTCGCGCTCGGGCTCGCCTCACGTCAGGGGAAGCACTTCTTCCTGATGCTCCTCGCGTTCTTCGGCGCGGACATCACCTACTACACGTACCAGCACCTCAACCGCGGCTTCGCCGAGGGGTACCTGATCGCGTTGATCATGCTGGCGCTGACCCTCGTCGTGGCCGCGTTCGAGTGGAGAGATCGCCCAGCATCGACGCTCCAGGGCAGCGTGCGCCCCAGGGCTTCGCCGTAGAGCGCCGCGACGTCTGCGTCGCCCAGACGTGTTCCCCTGCCTTCCAGTTGCCCTCGAGCGCCTTGAGCTTCTCGAACGCGACGGCCGCTTCACCGACCGCCGGCGCGCCGACCAGCAGACCGATGGCGACGAGGCGTGGCGACATGGCTCCTGCCGGACTCTCCGAGGCGTCGCAGCAAACCGGGCACCGACGCGGCGGGTGGATCGTTCTTCAGCGCTTCGTCGCGCTGCGGACGGACCGGCGCAGGCCTTCCCACGGCATGCGCGCGATGGCCTCGGCCGGCGTCACCCACTCGAAGGCCTCGTGTTCGGCCGAAAGGCAGGCCACGGCGTCGTCACCGGCGCGCGCGACGAACGGGTACTCGCGCATCACCTTCGGCACTCCATCCAACGCGCCCATCGCGAACGCGTGAGGCGTGTCGATCGGCTGAACGGGAAGCTCGAGGCCGGTCTCTTCGTGGAGCTCTCGCACGGCGGCGCGATCGGGGCGCTCCCCTACCTCGACCCGGCCAGTCACCGGCTGCCAGAACCCGCCTCGTGCCTGCGTTCGCTTGAGCACCAGCACGCGCTCGCGGGCGGACGACACCACCACCACGCTGACCGACTCCCCGGCGATCGGCCCGGGGGCCATCGAGCTCTCGAAGACGGCGCCGAAGTGGTGCAGCAGCCGCTCCTCGACCTCGGCCATCGACGGGGAGGCGAACGAGAGTTCCTTCGCCATCGAGGTGACGCCCGCCTCGCTGATGCCGCACGGGACGATCAGCTCGAAGTGCGACAGGTCCGGGTCGACGTTCAGCGCGAAGCCGTGCCGGGTGTACCAGCGGCTCAGGTGGACGCCGAGCGCGCAGATCTTCCGTGGGCCACCCAGGCGGGACTGCTCGACCCAGACCCCGGGCCACTTCTCGATGCGGGTCGCGCTGATCCCGAAGTCGGCGAGCGAGCGGATGATCACCTCTTCGATGCTGCGAACGTACTTGCGCACGTCCTGCCGGCCCGGCCCCAGGTGGAGCAGCGGGTACCCGACGATCTGCCCGGGCCCGTGGTAGGTGACGTCGCCTCCGCGGTCGGTCTCGAACACTCCAACGCCACGCTGCTCGAGGTCCTGGCGGGGCCGCAGAATGTTCGAAGCGTCCGCGCCGCGCCCGAGCGTCAGGACGGCGGGGTGCTCGAGCAGGAGCAGCGTGTCGTCGACCGCCCCGGCCCTTCGCGCTGCCTGAAACTGGTTCTGCAGCTCGAGCCCATCGGCGTACTCGACGCGGCCGAGCCGGTGCCACGAGACGGAGTGCATCACGGGGCTTTGTAGCGCCCTGCCGGGATCCGCGCGATCAACGCCGCGAGCTCGCGGGCGCCCCGCCCCGACCGCTCCGCCAGCGACACGAGCGAGTCGATGGCTGCCTCGGGCAGGTCGATCTCTCGAGCGGCGAGCAGACTCCGGCCGAGATGCGCGAGGGCCTCACGATCGGGCGCCGGCAGCGGCAGGACCGAGTCGACGCGCGAGAGGAGGTGGGGAGACACCTGCGCAGAGACCGCTCGGTGGAGCGCCTCGGTGTCGTAGACCGGCTCGTCACCGTGCGCGCCCTGTAGGACGAGCACCGGCGTCGGAGCCTCTCCACGCGCGGCCAGCACCGCCCGCCGCTTCGGGTGCGCATCGAGCCACTGGTGGAGCGCGCTCTCTTCGTCAGCCGACAACGGCGTGGAGAGATCGACCAGCGCCGTGTCGCCGTCGGAGCGCAAGAACGGCCGGTCGACGGGCTCGCCGAGGCTCTTCAGGAAGACGGTCTTCCCCGCCCCCTCGGGCCCCACCACGAGCGCAACCCGTGGTTTCCGGCGGCTCCACATCGAGTGCGCGTGCTGCTGCGCAGGCAGCGCCGACTGGGCCGCGCGCGGCTCGACCGGCCGGGGCTCAAGTTTCGGCAACTCGGGCGTCGGCAGGGCCATCAGCCTCGCGCTCGTCGTCACGCAGCTCCTGCAGATGAACGCCCCAGCAGGCCCGGCGATCAGCGGGCCGACCTCCGTCCTCGGCTTGCAGCAGAAGGAGCACCACGCATCGATGGCCGGGTCCGCCTGCTGGGGCCCGCGATCGAAGAGCGACTCGTCACGGAACCGGCTGGTGCGCCGAGCTGCCTCGAACAGCTCGTCTCCGAAGCCGAGGCCTTCGTCTTCCAGCTCGTCGGCCTCGCTGCCGAACGGAGCGTCTTCGAGCACGTGCGAGACGGCGTCATCGTCTTCGTCGAAGAGCGCGACCCCGGGGTCGTGGATCTGGTCGAGCGGAACGGCCACAGACCGGCCTTCGAGGCGATCGATGTGGCGTTCCATCTGCGAGGCTCGGCGATTCATGCGTCGAGCCCGGTAGAACTCGGCGGCCTGCTGCAGCCGAGTGATGGCCCGGGGCAGATCACCTTGGGCTTCGGCTTCCTGCGCGGCGGCGAGCAGTGAGCGGATCTCGGATGACATGGCTCGCCAACTGTAACGCCGGGGCTGGGCGCCCGTGCTGCGAAAGAAGGCGCCGAACGCACATGAGCCGTCAGAGCCCTTGCACGCGGTGCGTCGTGCCCGCATGACCACGCTCTCCGTGACTGAACGCGGCGCTCTTCATCGCTTCACCGAGGGCCTGCCACGAGCCTACTGGTTCTTGTGGGCCGGGCTGCTCATCAACCGCACTGGCAGCTTCATCGTCCCCTTGATGACCGTGTACCTGACGCGCGAACGGGGCCTCTCGCTCATCGACTCGGGCTCGATCCTCGCGATGTACGGGGTGGGCTCGATCGCAGGCACCACGCTCGGGGGCTTTCTGGCCGACCGCCTCGGAAGGCGCGCGACCCTCCTGGTGAGCCTCGTCTCGTCGTCGACGGTGATGGTGGCGACAGGCCAGGCCCGGGAACTGGGCCCCCTCGCGGCCCTCGTCTTCTCGCTCGGGCTCACCGCAGATCTGTTCCGCCCGGCCAGCCAGGCGCTCGTCGCCGATCTCGTCGCGCCTGAGTTCCGGGTGAAGGCCTTCGGCACGCAGTACTGGGCCATCAACCTGGGCTTCGCCTTCGCGGCGCTCGTGGGCGGGTTCGTCGCGCGAAGCGGCTTCTCGGTGCTGTTCCTGGCCGACGCGGCGACGACCCTCGCATGCGCGGTGATCGTCTTCCTGGGCGTTCCTGAGACGAGACCAGAACGAACCGTCGGGCAGCAGGGCTCGCTGATCACGCCCTTCCTCGATCGGGCGTTCGTGCCCTTTCTGGTGCTGAGCTACGTGACCGCGTTCGTCTTCATGCAGCACCTGACCTCGCTCCCGAAAGACATGACGGACAAGGGGCTCGGGCCCGAGGCGTTCGGCATCGCGCTGGCGGCGAACGGCGTGTTGATCGTGCTGTTGCAACCGCTGGTGCTCCGGGCTGTCACGACGGGAGGCCGCGGCAGACCGCTCGCGCTCGGCGCGCTCATCACCGGCGTCGGCTTCGGGCTCACGGCGTTCGCGGTCGCGCTCCCGATGTTCGTCGTGAGCGTGGCCGTGTGGACGCTGGGAGAGATCGTCATGGCGCCCGTGAACTCGACGGTGGTGGCCGATCGCGCGCCTGCCCACCTGCGCGGGCGCTACCAGGGCGCGTTCGGTCTCACCTGGAGTCTCGCGCTCGTCACGGCGCCGGTGCTCAGCCCGCGGCTCATCGCCTTCACGGGGCTCACGACGTTCTGGGGGCTGTGCTTCCTCGCCTGCGCCATCTCGAGCGTCGGCTACCTGCTCGCGCTCCCCGAGCCCGTGCGCCGCTGAGGCGCGACACCGTGACGCCCTCGCGGGGCGGGGCCGTTTCTTCTACGGTCCCGCCCATGGTGGTCTTCGCCCTCACCGTTGGACTCGTGCTCGCCCAGGCCCCCTCGGAGCCAGCGACCCAGGCAGCCCCCCCTCCCGATGCGGCGGACCCATCGAGCGACGGAACGCAGCCCCCTGCCACAACGGGCGGAAGTCCAGGCGCGGACCCCGCGGTCGCGGCGATGAAGAAGCAAGCCGAGGAGCTCGCCCGCGCCGCGACCAGGCTCAAGGATCTCGTCGGCCCCGAGCGCGACAAGGCCCTCGAAGACCTCCGCAAGAAGTCCCAGGCGCTCATCGGCAGCCCGGTGATCCCGCCCCGCGACTTCAACTTCGAGGACTACGCCTCGCTCTCCGAGTCCGACCAGGCGCTCGTCGTGGCGCGCAGCTTCTTCGAGGCGCTCGTGTCGGGCGATGCCGGACGGGTCGTCGACTACGCCGGGGTCCCCTTCTTGATGGAAGATCGGCGCATCGAGCGACCGTCCGAGCTGCGCTCGACCTGGGCTCGGCACCTGCGCAGCAAGCGCACCGATTTGATCACGCTCTACGGCATCGAGGTGCTCACCCCGGTCGAAATGGAAAAGAAGTACGGACAGCCGCCGCCGAGGCTCAGGAGCTGGCCGTGGCGACAGAGCCAGCAGCAGTTCATCGCGGTGGCCAACTTGTCGGGGCGCGCATCGATCGTGGTGATGAGGGCCGTCGGCGCGACCTGGCAGGTCATCGCCTACCACGACTGAGTCGTCGGCCTCAGCTGACCTTCGTGACGAAGTCCGCCAGGCGCGCGAGGCCCTTCTCGATGATCGCCTGCGACGTGGCGAACGAGAACCGCAGGTAGCCGTCAGCGCCAAACGGTTCACCCGGCACCGCCGCCAGCAGGAAGTCCTCGAGGAGCAGCTCCGAGAGCTTGAGCGAGCCGGTGAGGGTCTGGCCCTGGTACGACTTGCCGATCAGCTCCCCGACGTCGGCAAAGCAGTAGAACGCCCCATCGGGCCGCGGGCACTTCACCCCGGGGATCTTGCTCAGGCCGTCGGCCATCACCACGCGACGCCTGGCGTACTCCTTCACCATCGCGAAGAGCGGCTCCTGCGGGCCCTTGAGGCCAGCGACGGCGCCCTTCTGGATGACCGAGGTCGGGTTGGAGGTCGACTGGTCCTGCACCATCTGCATGCCGGCGATGAGATCCTTCGGCCCCGCCGCGTACCCCAGCCGCAGGCCCGTCATCGCGTAGGCCTTCGAGAACCCGTTCACCACGACCGTGCGCGCGGCGAGATCGGGCGCGACGTTGGCGATGTTCTGGAAGCCGCCCTCGACGTAGAGCAACCGCTCGTAGATGTCGTCCGACACCAGCAGACAGTCGTGGCCGCGCACCACCTCGGCGATCTCGAGCAGCGTCTGCCTCGAGTACACGCCACCGGTCGGGTTCGACGGGCTGTTCAAGATCACCGCGCGCGTCCGGGGCGTCAGCGCCTTGCGCAGCTGCGATGGGTCGGGCGCCCAGCTGTTGTGCGCGCTCGTCTCGACGATCACCGGCTCTCCGTCGGCCAGCCGCACCATGTCCGGGTAGCTGACCCAGTAGGGCGAGAAGATGATCACCTCGTCGCCGGGAGAAAGCAGCGCCTGGAAGATGTTGTAGAGCGAGTGCTTCGCGCCCACCGACACCAGCACCTGCTCCGGCGAGTACTCGAGCTTGTTCTCGGCCTTCAGCTTGTCGACGATCGCGGCCTTCAGCTCGGGAATACCGCCAGTCGCAGTGTACTTGGTGAAGCCCGAGTCGAGGGCCGCCTTGATCGCGTCCTTGATGTTCGCGGGCGTGTCGAAGTCGGGCTCGCCAGCGGCGAACGAAACGACGTCGGCGCCTTTCGCGGCGAGGGCCTTGGCCTTGGCGTTGAGGGCGAGCGTGGGCGAGGGCTTGGCGCTCTTGAGTCGGTTGGCGAGTTTGATCATGACGGCGTTCATCCCTTGTTGGCGTACTTGGCTCGAAGTCCAGCGGCGACGTTCGCAGGCACCAGCCCGTCGACGTTGCCCCCGAAGCTGGCGACCTCGCGGACCAGGTTCGACGAGACGTAGAAGTAGTCTTCGCCAGTCATCATGAAGACCGTCTCGAGCTCGGGGTCGAGCTTGCGGTTCATGTTGGCGAGTTGGAATTCGAATTCGAAGTCGCTCACGGCGCGCAGGCCGCGCAACATCACCTTCACGTTGCGCTTCTTGCCGTAGTCGACGAGCAACCCCTGGAAGTCGTCGACCTCGACCCGCTTCGCTTCGGGGAACGCCTCGCGGATGAACGCCTTGCGCTCGTCCACCGAGAACAGCGGCGTCTTCTTGGGGTTCACCGCGATCGCCACGATGAGGGTGTCGAAGAGCTTGAGCCCACGCTGAATGATCGAGAGGTGACCGTTGGTGAGAGGGTCGAAGGAGCCCGGGTAGATCGCGACGGTCATCGGCGGCGCAGCGTCGTTCACACCAGCGGGTCGGTCAATCGGAAGATCGAGACGACGGTGGCTCCGAACGCGCGCTCGTCTTCACGCTGCCATCGGCCGACGCGCTCGGGCAACACCTCGGCCGCCTCGTGCTCGAGCACCGCGACGCCACCGGCGACGACGATCGGCTCGAGCGCCAGGAGCACCTCGAGGCCGGCGCGCGCCGCGTAGGGCGGATCGGAGAAGACCAGCTCGAACTGCGAGTGCCCCGCCTTGAGCACCTCGAGCCCCTTCATCACCGGCAGCGCGAGGATCTCGACGCGCGAGTCGAAGCCGAGAGCCTTCGCGTTCTCACGGCACAGCCCCACCGCTTCGCGCCCGCTCTCGACGAGCACGGCCTGCACTGCGCCGCGAGAGACCGCCTCGAGCCCGAGCGCCCCGGTTCCAGCGAACAGATCGAGCACCCGCAACCCGTCGCACGTCTGCCCCAGCACGTTGAAGAGCGTCTCGCGCGCCCGATCGCCGGTGGGGCGGGTCGTGTCTGAGCCCTTCGGTGTCTTGAGCGTCCTGCCTCTGGCCGTGCCGCCGACGATGCGCATGCTACCTGCGCATACCTTTCCGCTCTTCCGCCTGCACCTCTCTTGTCCACACTTCGGACAGCGTTGAGGTACACCTGTCGCTGCTTCAGACGACTTTCGGCCATGAAAGGGGTCTGGGCTGATTTTCGAGGCCGCCCCGCATGGACTACGAGCGCTACCAGAACCTGCACACCATCGTGATGCTGCGGGACATTCTGCGGAAATGGTGGCGGGCCGAGCTCTCGTTTGCCGACAAGAGCGGTCAGGTGATCGAGTGGGGCAAAGGGCAGATCAACCCGCCTCCGAACGACTTCTGCAGGCTCTCGCTCTTTTCGAAAGAGGGCTTCCGCCGCTGCTGCTCGTCGGTGCGGGTGCTGCACGAGAAGTTCAAGGCCTCGAAGAAGCTGCGTCGCAGCCAGTTTCACGAGTGCCACCTGGGCTTCACGATCGTAGGCGCGCCGCTGCACATCAACGGCGAGTACGAAGGCATGGTGTTCGTCGAGGGCTTCTCGCGGCAGGAGGTCAGCCCCCGCGAGGCCGAGCAGCTCCGCACGAAGATCGCCGAGCTCAACCCCGGCACCACCGATCTCGAGCGCGCCATCGAGCGCCTCCCCGTGACGGACGAGCGCGAGGTCGAGAAGATCTGTGACCTGCTCGAGTTTGGCGCGAACGAGATCGGCAACTTCGAGGCGGAACTCTCGCGCAAGGACGAGTCGGTGCAGGCGCCGCCGCTCGAACAGTCCGATCGGTACAAGTTCGAGAACATCATCGGCCGCAGCCAGTCGATGCTCGACGTCTTCCGCATCCTCGAGCGGGTCTGCCAGTCGGACACCACCGTGCTGATCAACGGCGAATCAGGCACCGGCAAGGAGCTGGTCGCCCGCGCGATCCACTACAACGGCCCTCGCAAAGACAAGCCGTTCGTGGTGCAGAACTGTTCGGCCTTCAACGACAACCTGCTCGAGAGCGCGCTCTTCGGTCACGTTCGCGGCTCGTTCACAGGCGCCTTGCGGGACAAGAAGGGCCTGTTCGAGGTGGCCGACGGCGGCACCTTCTTCCTCGATGAGGTCGGCGACATGTCCCCCGCGCTGCAGGTCAAGCTGCTGCGCGTGCTGCAGGAAGGGGTGTTCCTTCCCGTCGGAGGCAACGCCTCGAAGCAGGTCGACGTCCGTGTGATTTCGGCGACGCACAAGGACCTGACCGAGATGGTGAAGAAGGGCGAGTTCCGCGAGGACCTCTTCTATCGGCTCAACGTGATCCGCATTCAGGTGCCGGCGCTCCGCGAGCGCAAAGACGACCTGCCGATGCTGGTCGACCACTTCATGCGCAAACACAAGCGCGAGGGGCAGAAGGCGCGCGGGCTCGCACCCGATGCGATGTCGGTGCTCCAGAGCTACCACTGGCCCGGCAACATTCGTGAGCTCGAGAACGAGATCGAGCGCCTGCTGGTGCTGGGCGGCGATCAGGATCAGCTCACCCAGGATCTGCTGTCGAGCCGCATTCGCGACACGGTCAGCGGCGCCATGGGCACGAACGTGATTGGTGGCTCACGGCTCACCGTCGTCCCCGCCGGGCGCCTGAACGACGCCGTGGAACAGCTCGAGCGCGAGATGCTGTCACAGGGGCTGCAACGCACGCGCAACAACAAGAGCCGCCTCGCGCGTGAGCTCGGCATCAGTCGCTCGAACCTGATCCTCAAGATCCAGAAGTACGGGCTCGAGAGGCCCGGTGTCGGCAGCGACGACGAGGAGGCGGAAGCCAATGCCTGACGCCGGGACACGCTCGTTTCATCAGTCGGTCTTCACCACCGACGATGGCGCGCCGTTGTGGTTCGAGGAGCGAGGCGAAGGCTCGGCCCTCCCCGCGGTGCTGTGCGATGGCCTCGGGTGCGACGGTTTCATCTGGCGCTATCTGTGGGAGCCACTGGCGTCGACCCGCCGCGTGCTGCACTGGAATTATCGCGGGCACGGCAAGAGCGGCGTGCCGACCGACGATACGCGCATCGGCGTCGAGTACATCTGTGACGATCTGCTGCGCTTGATGGAGAGCCGCGGGCTCGAGCGCGCGGTGATCTTCGGGCACTCCATGGGCGTGCAGATGGCGCTGGAGTTCCATCGACGGCATCCCTCTCGCGTCGCGGGCCTGGTCCTCATCTGCGGCTCGTACGGCACGCCACTCGACACCTGGCACGATCACTCCCTCATGCGGCTCGCGTTCCCGCGAATGAAGGCCTTCGTCGAGCGCTTCCCCGACGTCGCGAAGCTGGTGACGAGCAAGCTGCTGCGCACCGAGCTCGCCGTGGAGTTCGGCATTCGCACCGAGCTGAACCCGCTGCTTCTCAACCACAACGACTTCCACCCGTACATGGAGCACCTGGCGAAGATGCACCCGCTCTACTTCGTGCGGACGCTGGACTCGCTCAAGGATCACTCGGCGCTCGATCACCTGCCGCAGGTCCACGTGCCGACGCTCGTGGTGGGCGGCGAGATCGACCGCTTCACGCCGGTGTGGCTGAGCCAGCGCATGGCCGAGCATCTGCCCAACGCGAAGTACCTCTTCGTGCAGGGCGGCAGTCACACGGCGCCGCTCGAACGCCCCGGCCTCGTCAACGCTGAGATCGAGCAGTTCCTCGCGAGGGTCGAGTGACGCTCCGGTAGACGGTGAGCGCTGGGGAAGGCGCGGCGGCGAGCTCGAGCCACGGCAGCGCTGGCAGCGGCAGGTCGACGCAGCACAGTCGAATCGGCCTGGAGCGCGAGAGCACCTCGAGAGCCGCGAGCACCCGGTCGAGCCGCTCGCCACTGAAGGGGCAGTAGAAGAAGAACACCGAGCCTTCGTGCATGCGCCCGATCAGCTCCGTCGCGTCGCCTTCGATCGCTGCGAGGCGGGTGACGTTCAGGCGTGCGGCGAGTTCCCGAGCGGCCTCGACGAGCGCCGGCTGGATCTCGAGCCCGATGACCTCGGCGCCCGTCATCAGGTGCACGACGGGTGGTGCGACGGTGTCGATGAGGTACTCCGTGACGCCTGACTCGGTGCTGGTGTCTGATGGACTGCCGATCACGCTCAAGGGCCTGGTCCCTTCGTTGCCAACCTCGTCGCGGGCCTTGACTGCGAACTGACAGAGCCCCTGCGGGGCACCCGGCTTGACGGTTCCCCTGAAGAACCAGGCTGGTCCCACGGCGGTGGGAGGCTCGAAATCGATGGCGTCGACGCTGCCTGCACCGACGCAGCGAACCAACGGACCACCGGCGCCGAGCGGCTCGTCGAAGACGACCGTCAGCTCGAGCCGTGCCCCTGGGGCCAACGCCCGCACTTCGTCGAGCGGGAGCACGCTGTCGATGGGCAGCAGCACGCGGCCGACGGCCGGAAGTGAACGGGGCGAGTCGACATCGAGCGTGATGGAGCCGAGCCTCTCACGGCGCGCGCGCCCTTCGACGTCGACGAGCTCGGTCAGCGCCGAGAGGTTCATCGAGGCGAGGTCGGGCGCATCGGCGCGCCACTCCCAGCGGAGAGTGCCCTCTTCCCAGCCGGGCGAAGGGCTCACCGACGTCACCGTTGCGCCGGCGAACAGCTCGAGCGCGGGGGCTGACTCGGGCCAGAGCCGGTGGTTCGAGGTGCCGCTGAAGACGAAGGTCGTCCCCCGGCTGCCACGACGTGGTGACACCGTCACCCCGGTCAATTCGGGCGGCGCGCCATCCTCCGCGCGACGACAGCGGTTGATGCGCGAGCGGCACTCCCAACCTGAGGGACAGCACCCCAATGCAGCGAATCTCGGCCTCCGGGGGGGGACTGCGGCGTCGAAACGACAGCGACCCAGGACCAGCGCAGCCGCGACGAGTGCGAAGACCGAACGCAGACCCCTTGCGACATCCCCTTCGCCATCACCCCAACGCTGCAATGTGAGCAATTGCCTTCATTCGCTGCCTTCCCCACCGGCGCCCTGGTGACGGAGCCGGGCGCGGGCGGCGCCGAAGAGACCGAGGGCCTCGTCAGGGCGTCAACTGGACCGCGAGGGTAAAGCTGCCCCCGGTGCCGCTCACCCCGTCGACGTGAATGAAATAGGTGCCCGGCCCGAGCGCCGAGCGTGTCAGCTGCGCCGGCCCCGGCACGTTGGTGGCCGCGCAGTCAAGCTCGGTGCCCAGACACGTGGCCGACCGCAGCGAGACCGCCGGCAAGAGGTCGCCGTCGCTCGAGGTGACGGTGAATCTCGCCTGGTAGGTCGGGCTCCCCATGGGAATGACGAGGCGGTAGACGACGTCGCCGCCGGTGAGCTGTCCGGGCGCCGTCAGGCCGCAGCTGCCGCCAAGGTCGTTGTCGGCGCCCGACGTCGTTCCGGTGACCGAGGTGACCCGGTCGGTCGGTCCATCTGACGTCCAGGGCGGCATGGTGGGGTTGCCGAGGTCGACCAACGTGCCGCCGTCGACGCCGGGGCACTTGTCGTTCGCCGGTGCGGTGAAGGGCGTCCCGAGCCTGACGTCGAGCGTGAAGGGGCCTTGCATGCCAGCCGAGGCGCTGTCGACGACGAAGTAGCGCGCTCCGGGAGAGACCTGGTTGAGCCGCACTGAGGCCATCGAGGCCCCCGTCTCGCAGCGCTCGCCGGTCGACGAGGCGCAGGTGGTCCGCACCGCGAGGGTGGGGCCGAGCGCGCTGCTCATCTGGGCCCGCACCGTGGCCACCACGCTCCGCGCCGAGGCGCCGCCGACGTTCAGCAGGTACACCAGCTCGGCGCCAGCCGTCGCGCCGCACGAGGCCGTCATCGCCGCCTGGCCCGCCGCCGTGTTGGACGACGCGAAGTACCGGTTGGGGTCCGTCGCGTCGGGCATCAGCGTCACAGGGCTCGCGCAGTTCCCTCCGGCGCCGGAGCAGCGGTTGTTCATGCAGGCCGTCCCCGTTCCGCAGGCCGTGGTACCGCAGTCGGCGACCCGCGGCAGCTGGGTGCAGTTGTCAGTCCCCCTCACCGTCCCGCACTCGAGCCCCGTCGCCGCCAGGCTCGCGCAGAACTGCGTGTCGTTCTCCGACGAGCATGACTGGCACGCGTTCGTCGCGAAGTTGCAGGTGCCGCTCCCTCCGTCGGTCGTGCAGCGCGCGGTGCCGCAGTCTTCCTGCCGCTGAGTGCCGCAGCTCATGCCCGACACGACGCCACAGGCGCGGCCGGAGGTCGCCATGCGGGCGCAGAAAGCCTGCCCCGTCTCGAAGCTGCAGCAGGTGTTGTCGCTCTGGCAGGTGCCGGCGGGGCAGGTCCCGCACAGGTATCGCCGCTGAACGCCGCAGTTGTCGGCCGAGGCGACTTCACCGCAGGCCTTGCCGAGCCGTGTGCAGAACGACGAAACCGACTCGGGCGTGCACGATGAGGCGCAGGTGTTCGAGGCGGTACAGGTGGTGCCGGTGGGGCAGGAACCGCAGGTCTCGGTCCGTGGCAGGTTGGTGCAGGGGTCGACGTCAGTCACGCTGCCGCAGACCTTCCCGACTTGAGCCATGCGTGCACAGAACGCCGCCGCCGTCTCGGGGTCGCACCCCGGCCGGCAGGCGCTGGCGGCGCTGCAGAGCTGCCCTGGCGGGCAGTCGCCGCAGAGCTCGGTGCGCCTCGCGCCGGAGCACGAGTCGACGTCGGCGACGGGCCCGCACACCTTCCCGGAGGTTGCCAGCCGGGCGCAGAACGCCGCTGTCGTCTCTCGCGTGCAGGTGCCAGTGCAGCTCCCGGCGGCGAGGTCGCACGTCAGCCCCGCGTCACAACTGCCACAGGGCCGGCCACACACATCGAAACCGCACGCCTTCGTGCCGCATACCGGAGGGCCGTCACAGGCACTCGACGCGTCCGGGCGCATCGGCGCAGGCTCAGGTTCCGTGGGGCAGCCCGCCAGGGCCACCGCCGTCATCAGACACAGGGTCCACCTTCGCATCGCCGTCACCTCCAGCACCGATAGGCCGCCGTGGTGTGGCTCACCGCGATTTGCCAGTCGTTCCCGCTCCGGCCGAGGCGGCAATTCCCATTGCCCTGGGCGTTCGACAGGAACGCCTGCTGCGAGTAGCCGCCGCTCAGCGAAGCGTTCGTGCCGTTCTGGCCACGACAGCAGGTGTCGTTCTGGCACGAGTCCATCGCGCAGCAGTAGAAGTTGGAGTTCCCGATGGCGGCGTTGGAGCACGCCTGAAAGCTGTTGGCGCTGACGGTCGGCTGCGTCGCCGTGCACGGCCCGTAGCCGGAGCACGTCGACGAGCACTGCTCGATGCCCGCGAAGGTCCCGGTGCAGTACGACGGCAACCCGACGACGGAGTTCGACGTACAGGACCGCGATTGCGTGTCGCACGTCTCGCCGTTCGAGACGATGCCGTCGCCGCACCACCGGTTGGCCTGAACGGTCAACGAGAAGTTCGTCGTCGCCGACGAGCCGCAGATGGTGGTGGCGGTGAGGGTCACCGTGCGCGTCCCCGGGTCGTTCGCGTTGTCGGTGGGAGATCCGGCCAGCGCGCCGGTGGTGGGGTTCACGCTGAGCCAGGGCGGGTTGTTCTGCAGCCGGTAGGTTACCTGGTTGCGGGTGTTGACGGTGGCCTGCGCACTGACGCTCGTCGGGCTGAAGTACAGCCCCGAGACGCCCGGCGGGCGGACGAAGACCGACAGCGCGGTGGGGACGACCTGCACCGAGAAGAACTCGATGCTCGGCACGCAGCGCTGCACCGAGGTGTCCCAGGCGTTGCACCTCGGGCAACAGCGCGCGCCACCGGCGAGGTTGGTGCACGTCTCGTCACCCGGGCAGCCGCCGTTGTTGACGAGGCACTCGTTGACGTCGGTGCAGACCAGCCCGTCGCCGGTGTAGCCCGCCTTGCAGGTGCAGCGGCGGGCGCCGGGGGTGTTGGTGCAGATGGCGTTCTCGGAGCAACCTCCGTTGTTGAAGCCGCACTCGTCGATGTCGACGCAGTTGACGCCGTCGCGCACGTACCCGGGCGGGCAGATGCAGACCGGCGCGTCGCGAGGCCCCCAGCGCACGCTGACGAGGCCGACCGCAGGCGTCAAGCCGGCGCCGAGGGTGCGTAGCACCAGCTCGACCTCGAGGTAGCGCTCGTTCGAGACCGCCCCAAGCCGCGTCAGGTCGGTCGGGAACGACACCTGGGGAGCCGACCACGCCCGCGTCGCCAGCCCGCTTTGCATCGCCGCCGTTCGCACGCGCGCGCTGACGATGGTGCCCGCCGGCGTCGTGCCGTTCAGCCGCAGCGTCAGCCATCTGGGTGTGGGGGTGGCCGCGTCGTACACCACGTTCCACCGGGCTGGCGCGATGCCGGTGTTCACGAACTGCTGGCCGGTCAGGTCTCCACTGACGAACTGGGCGCCGGCGCCGGAGAAGCGCTGCTGGCCCTGGGCGTCGAGGCGTACCACAGGGCCGGTCTCATCGACCGCCCAGGTCCGCCCGAGGCTGTCAGTGGCGACGCCCAGGGTGCGGGCGGTACCGTTGAGCGCGGTGGGGGTCGCAGTGAGCCCGTTGAGCGTGAAGAGCCGGCCATCGCCGCCGGCGACGGTGACGGCGCCGCTGCTGCTCACGGTGACGCCGACGGGGAGGCCGCCCGTCGTGATGGTGGCTCGCTGGCCCGTCACGCGGTCGATCCGCGTCACCTCCCCGGCCTGGGTGCACGTGACGTAGAGGAAGGTTCGGTCGGCCGCGAGGCCCGACGCCGCGCAGTTCGCGTCGAAGACGCGCGTGACGAGGGCGCCCGAGGGGTCGACGCTGACGAGGCGCCCATCGCTCCCCAACGCCCACAGCTGGCCGCGCTCGTCGGTCGTCAGGGCCACCGGCCGCAGGGGCACGTCGAGCTGGAGCATGGGCTTGCACGCCGGGGGCGTCGACCCCCCGATGAACTCCGAGGCCGAGAACTTGATGAGCCGCTGCCCGTCGAGCGAGCCGACCCACGCGTCACCGCGCGAGTCGAGGGTGATGGCGCTCGCCCCACCGGGGACGTTCGCGAAGCACCGCATCGTCCCTTCGAAGTCGAGCTGCGCGACGCCAGCGCCGGCGCTCGTCGACGGCTGGCCGCGGTTGGCCACCCAGACGGTCGTCTCGTAGACGTTGACCGCCGTCGGGCCGGGGTTCGTCCCCGGGCCGGTGCCGCTCTGGGCGGGCCAGCCCGCCCGCACGCCAGTCGCGAAGGGCCCCGCGGGCGCGCCCGTCTGCACCGAGTAGCGAAAGAGCGCGCCCTGGCCCGAGGAGGTGACGAAGATCCAGGGCGTGGTCCCGGTCGCGCCCCCCGGAGCCCGGCACAGGGTACCGGCGACGCAGGCGGCATTCTGCGAGTTGCCGTCGACGGTGGTGCCCGAGCCGGTCCCTTCCTCGAAGGTGGGCTTCGAGTTCCACAGCCGCTCGATGGAGCAGGTGGCGAGGCAGCGGCCCTGCCCTCCACAGTCAGTGCAACACTTGAGGGCGCCACAGTCAGCGTCGGTCGCGCAACTGTTCTTGCAGACGAAATCCTCACACCGCTGGCCCGCGGCGCACTCGGCGTCACTGCAGCAGGTGCTCTCCCGGGGCCCGGGCCTGCTCTTCGTCTTGAAGCAGGCGCCCCGGCAGCACTTGTTGGGTTCCGGGTCGAGGCACCTGCCCTTGCTGTCCAGGTTCTGGCAGCACTGCGCGTCGCTGGTGCACGACGTGCACGCGTTGCCGCTGCACACGAGCCCCTGACAGGCGGGCACCGCCGCGACGAGGCCGGTCGGGCTGCAGCAGTTTCCGCGTTGGCATCCGCCCGCGCAACACAGCTCGCCGCGGCCGCACTCGGAGTCCTGCTGGCAGGCGTTGCACGAGTTGCTCTTGCAGACGCGCCCGGGGCCGCACTCGCCATCGCCGCAGCAGTTGCCGTTGACGCACGAGCCCCCGCAGCAGACCTGCCCCGCGGCGCACTGCGCGCTCGAGGTGCACAGCGCGCACCTGAACTTCTCGTTGCACACCGTGCCGTTGCCGCACTCGGCGGTGGTGCAGCATGAGCCAGACTCGCAGCGGCCACCGCAGCAGACGGCATCGGCGCCACAGTCTGTGTTCCTTCGGCAGGCGGCGCAGGAGCCCCCGATGCAGCGAAGGCCCCGCCCGCAGTCTCCGTCGTCGCAGCAGGCGGCGGTCGTGCACGCGCCGCCGCAGCACCGCTTGCCAGGCCCACAGTCTCCATCGGCCTGGCAGGTGGCGCAGGCGCCGTTGCGGCAGGTGTAGGCGCCGCAGTCGGCGTTCGAGCAGCAGTCACCAGCGCGGCAGGCGCCATTGCAGCAGGCGCGGCCGGGCCCGCAGTCCGCGGCGCGCTGGCAGGCTGCACACTGGTAGTTCGAGCACACCCGGCCGTCGGCGCACGCGGATCCCGGGCAGCAGCTGCCGCCGAAGCACTGGCCGCCGCAGCAGACGTTGCCGGCGCCGCACTGGGCGTCGGCGACGCAGGGCTGGCAGACGTTCTGAATGCACGACGCTCCCGGGTTTCCCGACGTGGCGCAGTCCTGGTTCGCGCAGCACTCCCCGAGGACGCACCGGTTGTTGCAGCACGTCTGGGCGAAGCCGCAGTCAGAGGCCTGTTGGCACGAGGCCCCGGGCGACACCGCCACCCCGCCCGCGGGCGCGGTCGGGACGCACACGCCGTCGAGGAACACCGAGCCCTCGCTGCACGTCGAGCCCGCCGCGCAGTGCCCGCCGCCGCACCGCTCTCCCGGCCCGCAGTCGACATCGGCGGTGCAGGCGATGCACGACCCCTGCCTGCACGACGCCCCGGCCGGACAGTCGGCGCTGGAGCAGCAGGAGCCGGAGCGGCACAGGCCCTCGCAGCAGATGCCGCCGACGCTGCAGTCCCCGGAGGTCTTGCATGCCTGGCACTGATGGTCGCGACAGACCCGGCCGCCGCACTCCGCCGAGGTGCAGCAGTCACCGGCGGCACACGTGCCTCCGCAACAGCGGCTGCCGGGCCCACAGTCTCCGTCGACGGAGCAAGCGCTGGTGGCCCCCTCGAGCGCTGCGGCGCCCTGGGCGGCGGTCGGCGGGGGCTCGGTGCAACCGAGCGCGAGCGACAACGTCACGAGGCCCAACGCTCGGCGGGTGCAGAGGGTGACCGAGGTGGGACCGCCGCTCAGGCGTAACGACGGCCGGGTTCCTGGGCTGAGGCGTCCGTCCGGTCGTCACCGTCGTACATCTCTTGAGACTCGCGCCTTCCCCCGACCCGACGCAATCAGGAAACCCACGAAAATTGCAGCTTCCTCGGAGCGTCCTTTTCAGTCGACGCCATCGCGCTCGGGAAGGCCCGCGACACCGAGTTCGCGCCGGCTGGATCTCGAGACCGATGACCTCGGCTCCTGTCATCAGGCGCACGTGACAAGACGGCACGCGCTGACGTGGAGTGCCGGGGCCCTGAGTTCGGGAATGACGATGCAGACGCGCCTCTCTCGAACCAACCTCTTGATGCCTTCCACCCACGAGCAAAGGGCCTCGCGCAGCGAGTCGATGACGTGGCACCAGCCGATGCAGGTCTCGGCGAGTGGCAGGCTGATGCAGGCGCCAGACGTGATCCGAGCCATCGGCGGGAAACAGGCCGGGCTCGACGCCGGCCCCGAAGACCGCACGTTCTCGCAGTGGTGCCCCCTGCGTGCCTGCGCTCAAGTGCCGACCATGGCGAACTGCCCGGATCACCCTCGAGCGCTCGTCGCAGGCGAATCCGGTCGGGCGTGCCCGTTCTGCCGCGGCGCCCTCGTGATGGCGGACGAGCTCGAGGCGCGCTTTCCCGGCACCGCTGAGATCATCGAGCTCGAAACCCGAACCGACGCCCTGCCCTTCAAGAAGCCGCGGGCCTGCCCAGACTGCGCAGCTTCGATGGCCCCATGGCGCATCGGCCGGCTCGAAGCGTGGCTCGACCGGTGCCCTGGCTGTGAAGCGCTCTGGGTCGAAGCCTCTGCCGTCGCTTCGCTGAAGCTGGTGACGAAGTCGACCGCCCGAGCCGACGCCTGGGCCTCGATGGAGACGAAGGACCGAGCCGAGATCGCGCAGGGCCTCGCAGAGGTCCCGAAGGTCGAGGTGCAGGCGACGTTCGGACAGACCGCGCAGGCCCTGGTCGGCGTCCCCGTGCTCGCCGGCCTCGAGGGCGCCCAGTCATCGATCGCGACCTGGAGCTCCGTGCTGCTGCTGACCATCGGCTTCGTCGCGAGCCTGGCGGCGCCGGAGTCGTTCGGCTTCGAGGCGCTCTCGTACCGCGGCGATCGCGACTCGGCGCTCGGCGTCGTGCCCGCGGTGTTCGCCCATGATGGCTGGGGTCACATGCTGGGGAACCTGTTCTTCGCCTGGCTGTTCGGCGACGCCGTGGAGCGAAAGAGCCCACATTGGTTGGTGCCGGCGATGCTCTTCGGTGGCGGCGCCCTCACGCTCCTGATCGACTCGTTCTTCGCAGCGCCCACCGTCTTCATCGGAGGCGCCAGCGGCGGCGTGTTCGGACTGATGGGGCTGACGCTCGTGTTCCAGCGCCGGAGCAAGTGGATGGTTCCGCTCCCCGGCTTCATCAGCGCGCAGCTGCCGTTGCCCTTCGTGATGGTGATCTACGTCGGCTTCGACCTCTGGCTGTCGTCGATGGGGGCCGGAGGCATCGCGTGGGTCGCCCACGGCTCGGGCTTCGGGCTCGGCGTGCTCGCGGCCCTGGTCCTGCGCGACCGCGCCACGGACTGACTACGCGCCCTGGCCGACCAGCACTGCGCGCACCGTCTCACTGACCGCGAGCCGACCGGCGTCGACCTGCGCCTTGAGGGCGTCGAGCTCGGCGATCAACGCGTCGCCGAACGCGACCTTCAGCTCGTCGCGTGCGCCCTCGTAGAGCGTCGGGCCGGTTCCAGCGCACTGCAGATCGTCCTTCACGTCCGAGTTGGGGCGCATCACGCCCTTGTCCCAGCAAATGGGAAACAGCCAGCACACCATCGGCTTGATCAGGTGGTAGTCGCGGCCCGACGCCAGCGCGAAGGCGTGAATGCCGCAGCCTCTGCCCTTTCGGCTGAGGAAGACGCAGGCGCCCTTCTTCGTGTTCGAGCGGACGAACTTGCCCGTCGGGTACTCGGGGTCCTCGTAGACCTCGGGCTTGAACCACTCGCTGCTGGGAATGCCAAGGAAGGGCTCCAGCTCGGCCTTCAGAGCCAACAGCGCGTCGCGCTCCCCGGTGTTCACGTCGCAGCCGTACTGGCAGCAGCTGTCATGGCAGAACGTGCACTGCATGCACGCCTGGTAGTACCGCAGCGTGAAGATCTCGCTGTCCACCGAGTGGAGCGCAGGGACGGACCGAATCGGCAGCAACATGGGCCTCGCGCCTAAGTCCGACCACCTGGGACCGCAAGCAGAACCTTTTCACGCTCGTTCCTGCCGAGCCCTCGCGCAGCACTATTCATCACGCGACAACCCGTGTAGAGGCGGCCGCGCCATGTTTCCCCGCGAAAAAATCCGCAACATCGCCATCGTCGCCCACGTCGACCACGGCAAGACCACTCTCGTCGACTTCATGCTGAAGCAGGGCGGTGCCTTCCGCTCCAACGAGCATGTCGCCGAGCGCGTCATGGACTCGAACGATCTCGAGCGTGAAAAGGGCATCACGATCATGGCCAAGAACACGGCCATCTTGTGGAAGGACCACCAGATCAACATCGTCGACACGCCCGGCCACGCCGACTTCGGCGGTGAGGTGGAGCGCGGGCTGCGCATGGTCGACGGCGTGCTCCTGCTGGTCGACGCCGCCGAAGGACCGCTGCCCCAGACGCGCTTCGTGCTCTCGAAGGCCCTCGCCCTCGGGTTGAAGACGATGCTCGTCATCAACAAGATCGACCGCAAGGACGCCCGCGCTCCTGACGTGCTCGACGCCGTCTACTCCCTCTACATCGACCTCGGCGCCGAGGAGAAAGACCTCGAATTCCCCGTCATCTACGCCATCGCCCGCGAGGGCAAGGCGTCGCTCAAGCTCGAAGAGCCCGGCCCCAACCTCGAGCCGCTGTTCGAGAAGATCATCGAGCACATCTCGCCCCCGCCAGCGCCCGTCGAAGGCGACACCACGCAGCTGCTGATCGCCAACCTGGACTACGACGACTACGTCGGTCGTATCGGCATCGGCCGCATGAGCGCAGGCCGCCTCGCCCCGAACATGCCGGTCGCCATCTGCCGTGAGGGGGGGAAGGTCGAGCAGGGCAAGGTCGTCAAGCTGTACGGCTTCTCGGGCCTCAAGCGCGTCGAGATCACCGACGCGGGCCCCGGTCAGATCGTCTGCGTGGCGGGCATCGAGGGCATGTCGATCGGTGACACCATCACCACCCCCGAGAACCCGAAGCCCCTGCCCCGCATCAAGGTCGACGAGCCGACCATGATGATGGTGTTCCGCGTGAACGACGGGCCGTACGCCGGCAAAGAGGGAAAGTACGTCACCTCCCGCAACCTGCGCGACCGCCTTCAGAAGGAGTCGTACCGCAACGTCTCGATTCGCGTCGAAGACACCGAGAGCCCTGACGCCTTCCGCGTGGTGGCGCGTGGTGAGCTGCAGCTCGCCGTCATCATCGAGACCATGCGTCGCGAAGGCTTCGAGCTCACCGCGTCGAACCCCGAACCGATCATCAAGGAGATCGACGGCGTTCGGCATGAGCCGATGGAACTGGTGATCTGCGACCTGCCCGAGACGGCCATCGGCATCGTCACCGAGCGTCTGGGGCCCCGCCGCGGCCGCATGGTCGACATGGTGCAGCTCGGTGGTGGGCGCACCCGCGTGACCTACCGGATCCCCGCGCGCGGCCTCGTTGGCTTCCGCAGCCAGTACCTCACCATCACCAAGGGTGAAGGCCTCATGTCGTCGCAGTTCGACGGCTGGGAGCCGCACATGGGGTACATCCCCCGCCGCTCCAACGGCGCCATGATCGCCGACCGCCTGGGCGACTCGATCCCCTACGCGCTGTTCTCGATTCAGGAGCGCGGCAAGCTCTTCGTGCCACCCGGCGTGGCGCTGTACGAGGGCATGATCATCGGCGAGCATGCCCACCCGAACGATCTCGACGTGAACGCGAGCCGCGAGAAGAAGCTCACCAACATTCGCGCCGCGGGCCGTGACGAGAACGTCGTGCTGACGCCTCCCGTCGAGATGGGCCTCGAGAAGGCGCTGGAGTGGATCGGCTCGGACGAGCTCGTCGAGGTGACGCCCAAGTCCATTCGTCTGCGCAAGCGCATGCTCGGCTTCAACGACCGTTACCGTGCCGATCGCGAGCACAAGCGCGAGAAGGAGGAGTGACCTGCGCCTTCCCCTGAGCGCATGATGCAGGGGTGAAGTGCTGGTTCGAGCGGCTCAGTCCACCCGGTGGCGTCGTCGATCTGCCTGAGGGCAAGTCGACGATGATCTACGGCCGCTCCTCGAAGGCCACGCTGGTGTTCGACGACGCGCTGGTGTCGGCGCGCCATTGCGAGGTGTCGTCCGACGGCGTCTTCTGGCGCGTGAGGGATCTCGGCACCGAAGCCGGCACCCGCGTGAACGGGAGCCCCATTCGGTACCCGCGCGCGCTCTTCGATGGAGACCTGCTGCAGTTCGGCCGCGTCGAGCTCAAGTTCTGCTCCGAGGCGCGCGCCGACGATCCCCTCCTCAGGGAAGCCATCGCGCGTGACCCCGATGCCATGGAACCCTGGCTCGTCTACGCCGACTGGCTGCTGGAGCGTGGAGATCCTCTCGGAGAGCGCATGGCCGCGGCTCGAGGCAGCGGTCGTCTCGATCATGCCTCGTGGCTCGGTCCGCTGGGAGAGCGGCTCTTTCAAGGTGAGCTGGAGGTCGACTGGCACTTCGGCCTCGCCCGACGCGCGACGTTTCGACAGGTCGTCGGTCAGCTCCCCTACGACTGGCATGACGCCGTCAGCACCCTGCTCCGAACCCGGGTTGCGCAGTTCTTGAGGGAGCTGGTGATCGACGTCCCGCGGCTCCGGGCCGGGCCTGGCACCCTGGAGCTCGAGGAGCTGGTCGACGCGCAGCGGCTCATCGCCAGTCTCCCAGCCCTGCCCGTCACGCTCGAACGGCTGTCGCTCGGCTACCGCATCGGCGATCGTTCCCACCGGCTGTCGTGCATCGAGGAGCTCGCGCAACGGGTGCCCCGGCTCCGAGGGCAGGACGTGTTCCTGAGCGTTCGACACGCCCGACTTCGGCTGCTGTCGACGGTCGACGGTTCGCGCATGATCGGCATCTCGGAAGGGCTGCGCCCGCTCACCCAGGTGACGCGCGTTCGACGCAGCTCGCAGACGCAGCTGCACTTCGAGTCCCCCCCGGGCATTCCGTTCATCGCCGATGGCAACCCCTGTCACTTCGCGCCTGGCGATGGCTCGTGGAAGCTCTACACCGGTCGCCTGCGGGGTGAGGTGCGCGTCAACAACCACACGACCTCGGTGTTCCAGCTGCTGCCGGGTGATCTCATCAGCATCCAGGGCTCGGGGACCTTCCGCTTCGAGGTGGTGCCGTGAGCAGCGCCTGGCTCAAACGAATCGACCTCGAGACCTTCGAAAGCGAGCGGCTCGAGCTCCCCTCGGACGCCAATGAAGTGAGCGTCGGCCGGACGAAGCAGAACGCGATCGCGATCTCTTCCGTTCACGTGTCTCGCGAACACTGCGTGCTGATGCGCACCCCAGCCGGGTGGGTCGTCGAGGATCGCAACTCCTCGAGTGGCACGTGGCTCAATGGCCATCGCACCACCCGGGCGCGCCTGACTCACGGCGACGTGATCGACCTCTATGGAACGCTGCTGGTGTTCCTCGAACGCGTGGAGCACCGGGCCACCGAGGCCGAGGCAGCGCTCGATCGCGCCCCACACGATCGCGGCGCGACCCTCGTCTGGGCCGATCAGCTGAGCGAACACGGGGACCCACTGGGTGAGCAGCTGATGACCGGAGTCGTCGACCCTGCCTGCCTCGAAGGGCTCGCGCCCCTGTGTGACGCGGGCCGGGTCGAGCTGGACTGGCGGGGCGGCCTCGTGGAGCGCGCCCGCGTGCGATGCACCAGCGATGCGACGTTCCAGGATGTCGACCTGCTCGGCAGACTGATGTCCCTGCGCGTCTGCCGGTGGGTCAGGGAACTCACCGTCGATCTGTGCACGTGGACGATGCCCGCGTCGAGCCGGCTTCAGAGCGACGCGGCTGCGGCGCTGCGGGGGCTCCTCAGCGGCGCCGAGCTTCCTGCGCTCGAGGTGTTGTCCCTGGGCTACCTGTCGACGCCGCTCCCGCCCTCGCACTTTCGCGAAGCGCTCCTCGATCGACTGCCCGCCCGGTTTCCGCTGCTCGAGACGGCGCCGGTCGACGTGCTGCCGCTGGTCCGCCATGCATGGCTCGAGGTGGAGCATCGCTCGGCAGAGGTGGAGTTCCAGCACGTCGGGACCCAGGACGGTGGTCGAATTCCACTGCACACCGGCGTCTGGGTCGGTGGCGCGACACCGACGAGGCTGCGGGCGATCGCGCCGGGGGTTCGACGTGAAGGAGTTCGCGAGAGCTTCCTGATTCGACAGGAGGCGCCGCAGTGGTGTCTGGTGCCCGTCGAGCACGGCGTGCTGCTCAACGGCCGTCCTGCGGTCTCGACCAGGCTGCTGCCCGGCGATGTCATCGAGGAGCCCCGGGGCACCAGATTCCGCTTCGTGGTGCGAGTCGAGCCTTCCCCCCGCCCGCAGCACCGCTCGTCGTGAAGACCGTGAGTTGGTGAGCGGGCGACCTGGGCGACTGGAGCCCCAGAGAAGAAACCGGCCCGCCAGTCGCCCGAACAGGGACGAAAGACGAGCCGGTCACTCCGAAGCGAACGTCAAATCACTTGGGCATGATCACGGTGTCGATCACGTGGATCACGCCGTTCGAGGCCTCGATGTCCGTCTTGGAGACGTTCGAGCCGTCGACGGTGACCTTGCCGTCCTTCAGCCCGAGCGTGAACTCGCGGCCCTCGACGGTCTTCACCTTGCTGCCGTCCTTCATCTTCATCACGTCGGCCGCCATCACCTTGCCAGCCACCACGTGGTACGTGAGGACCGCGGCGAGCTTCTTCTTGTCCTTCAGGAGCGCGTCGAGATCCTTCTTCGCGATCTTGGCGAACGCGTCGTCGGTCGGCGCGAACACCGTGAACGGGCCAGCGCCCTTGAGCGTGTCGATGAGACCAGCCTCGGTGAGCGCGGTGGCGAGCGTCTTGAACGAACCAGCAGCGACGGCCGTGTCGATGATGTCCTTGGCGGCGGCCTTGGGTGCTTCCTTCGGCGCCTCCTTCGGGGCCTCCTTCTTGGCCTCGACCGGCTTCGCGTCCTTCTTGTCGGCGGCGAACGCGAACGTCGTGGCCAGCGTGGCAACGGCGATGAGCAGCTTCTTCATGGGTATCTCCAGTAGGGTTTTGGGTGCGCGAAGCGCGCGACCGACTGCGGTGCCTGCTTAGGAGTGTCGCCAGCGCTGCGCAAGCGTTCCTCGCGCCCCCTGCCCGGGACAGGGTGGCAGCCCACCGTGTGAGCCGCTAAGCCGCCGCCATGACCGAGCCGACGGCGAAGCGGGCCTCTGAGTCCGTGACAGAGATGACACAGCTGCTCTTGCCGGGCGACGCCAACTCCCTCGGAGCGGCCTTCGGTGGAAGTGTCATGGGGTGGATCGACATCTGCGCCGCGGTCTGTGCCCAGCGGCACTGCCGGCAGACGGTGGTGACGGCCTCGATGGACGACCTGCATTTTCACGCGCCGATCACTGTCGGCATGGCGGTGACCCTCAAGGCTCGCGTCATCGCCGCCTTCACCTCGTCGATGGAGATCGGCGTCACGGTGCACAGCGAGAACCCGCACACCGGCGTGCGCACGCTCACCACGAGCGCCCTGCTCACGTTCGTCGCGCTCGATCAGGCTGGCAAGAAGCTGAGGGTCCCGGCCCTCGAGGCCACGACGGACGCGGAGCGCGCAGCCGCCGCCGATGCCACCGAGCGCCGCGCAGATCGCCTGAGCCGAAAAGACCGCGGAGCTCGCTGGCTCGCCGTCGTCCTGCAGCAGCCGCCGGCCAGCTGAACTCCTGGAGCGAATGGCGCGCAGTCTCGAGCCGTACGGCCGGGCCGAAACGTCTCGTGGCCCTGTGGCGTGCGAGCCCACTGCGCTCGGTGAGCGACACGCTGTCGCAAGAGACGGAGTCACTCGTTGACCTGAACGGCTCGACGAAGGGGCGTTGGCTCAAGACGCCGTCGACAGGGAGCTGCTCACGACGACGCATGGGCAAGACCCTCGCGGTCCCGCGGCAGGCGCATTCGCTCTTCCCGGACGGCAACACGGGGCGCGATGAAGCTCTGCGACTCCGGCTGGCCTTTCAGCGGGACCCTCACTCGTCCGTCTGCCCTGCGCGAATGAACGCGCTCGCGACGAGGCTCTTGCTGGATCGACCCCGGACGATGCTGCTCTCATTCGAGCTCGACGCCGCGCTGCCAGAGCCGGCACGAACTCTCGCGCGTCATCTGCCTCGAGGTCCTGCGAGACCGGCCGGGGCCTGATCGGAATCCGGGCGCCCGGGCGATCGACGAAGGACAGGGGCGCCGCCTCGGCTGGGTCAGCGACGAAGAACGAGGGTGTGACCGTCGTCGCCGAGCTCGCTGACTGCATTCACGACGACCGACTGGAAGCCCTGCGCCTCGACCGTCACGGGCTGTCCGGAGAAGGGCTGTCGCTGCGCGGAGAGCACGTTCGCGAGCACGTTCGAGCGGACCTTCGCGATGACGGCGTCTGCCTGCGTGAAGGTCAACGAGACATCCGCGAGATAATTGCCATCGGGATCGAGCACCTTGAGCCAGTAGCCATCAGAGGGCATGAGCTCGATCTCGACGACGACGTTGGGCCTGAGCGAGGCGTTCGAGATGGTCGCGGGCGAAAACCCCTCTGCGACTGCGATCAGCCGGGCCGACGCAAACGGGGTCGCCGACAGCACCTGCCCTGCCTTGTTCGTCTGCCCTCGGAAGACGGTCGTCGACGGGCAACTCGGTGCTCGCATCGCATGACATCGGCTCGGCCGCGATCGTGACCTCGAGGCACGTCAAGGGCCCGCCCGTCCGTCCGTCGAGGAGCACCAGGTCGCCCCTCCCGTCGGCTCCACAACTGGCATTGCGCTTCTTCGCTTCGGGCAGATCAGGCTGGCCGGCCTCATCGAGCCGCGCGTCGCCTCCACCCACTGCGTCTTTGGTCGTCACGCACCCAGTCAAGCTGAGCGCCACCGCCAACCAGAGCCCCCGCGTCACAGCCTGGCTCAGGCCGAGAACGACGAGCCACAGCCGCACGAAGACTTCGCGTTGGGATTCTCGAACTTGAAGCCGGCCGCGGTATCGGTCTTCACCCAGTCCATGCGGGTGCCTTCCAGGTACTTGGCTGAGAGCTTGTCCGTGATCAGCTCGATGCCGTCCTGCGTCCAGCGAAGGTCGCCCTCTTTCACGTCCTTCACGAGGTTGAGATCGTACCCAAGCCCGCTGCAGCCAGCCGGCACCACGCGAACCGCCAGGAAGTGCCCCTGGAGGTCCTGGGAGGCGATGACCTCTTTGAGTTGAAGGACGGCCGCCTCGGTCAACTGCAACACGGGGCCAGCTTCAGCGGGCGTGGAGCGGGCGGGAGCAGCAGCGGTGTCGGCGGCGAGGGTGGTGTCCATGCGGTGGTTCATACACCGCCTGGCAATCGGCTGGCAAAGCCGAGTGGCGCCTAGAACCCGGCCAGCTTCGAGACGATCTCCTTCATGATCTCGCTGGTGCCGCCGCCGATCGTGATGAGGCGAATGTCGCGCCACGCGCGCGCGATGGCCGTCTCTTCGATGTAGCCCATGCCGCCGTAGAACTGCTGGCAGTCGTACGCCACCTTCTGGGCGAGATCGCCGACGAAGAGCTTGGCCATCGAGATCTCCTTCACCGGGTTCTCCTTCGCCTCGAAGAGCTCGACCGCGTGGTAGGTGAGCCGCCGGCCCGCTTCGATCGCCGTCAGGTGCTCGACGAACTTGTGCCGCCAGACCTGGAACTTGATGAGCGGCTTCCCGAAGGCGCTTCGCTCGTGTCCGTACCGAATGGCGTCGTCGAGCATCACCTGCATGCCCGCCGTGGCGATGATCGACGCGGTCAAGCGCTCGCCCTGGAAGTTGGTCATGATGTGATAGAAACCTTCGTTCTCTTCCCCCAGCACGTACCGCGCGGGAATCCTGCAGTCCTCGAAGTACAGAATCGCGGTGTCCGACGAGAGGTTGCCGATCTTGTCGAGCTTCTTCGAGACGCTGAAGCCCTTCACATCGGTGGGGAACGTCACGAGCGAGATGCCCCCGTAGCCCTGCTCTCCGGTTCGCACGGCCAGGGTGATGAAGTCGGCGCGCGTTCCGTTGGTGATCCACATCTTCGAGCCGTTGATGACGTAGTCGTCGCCCACCCGCTTCGCCGTCGTCTTGAGGTTCGCGACGTCGCTGCCCATGCCCGGCTCACTCACGCCCAGTGCGGCGATCTTCTCGCCCTTGAGCGCCGGCTCGAGGAACAGGCGCTTCTGCTCGTCGGTGCCGATCTCGTTGATGATCGGCGTCGCCATCTGGCCCTGAACCAGAAGCGCCATGTTGACGCCGGCGTTGCGGCTGTTGGCGAGCGCCTCGCAGAACGCCGTCACGTACCAGTAGTCCAGGCCGCTCCCGCCGTACGTCGGGTCGTGATTGATACCGAGGAAGCCCAGTTCGCCAGCCTGCTTGAAGATCTCACGCGGGAAGATGCCCGCGCGGTCCCACTCGAGGGCGTGCGGCATCAGCTCCTTCTCGACCCACTGCTGAACGGACTTTCGAAAGGCTTCGTGCTCGGGCGTGAAGAAGTTCGGCATGGCGGCTCCAGAGGTCGGCCCGAGCGGCAGCGCGGGACCGGACGCGATGATTGACTCGGGAATCAATACCAACCGAGGCGCCGAACGCAATGGTCAAGCGCGCCGCGCTCACAGACGGGCCTCTCGAACACCGAGCCGAAGCCCCCAGCTCCCGATGAAGAAGGACGCTTCGCCGTGCGCGCTCGTGTCGGTGCTGTCTCGGAAGGTGACTGGCGTCGGGGAAGAGCGCCGTGGTGCAGGTGCTCGCGCGAATGCTCTCGTTCCGAAGGCTCAGTGACCAACCGAGCCGCGTCGCGCACGAAGGTCCCACAGGAGAGCTGTCCATCGCCACTGACGGGGATGGGGCACCTCGGGGAGGCCTATCGGGTGCCCTTGCTCGCGGACGACGGCTTCGTGCGCTCCGGCGCGGCGGTCATCGAGCCAGGCCGGGAGCGCCTCGAAGCACGAGCGTCTTGCTGAGAGGGCCACGAGCACGAACGCCACCGCCCATGAGGGCGGTGGCGCCGGACCAATCGGGTCAAGGCCTGATTACGGCAGGCAGTAGCCGTAGCCCGTCGGGGCACCCGTGATCTGCAGGCACCGTTGCGCCACGGGCACCTGCAGACAGCCCGCCGGCCCTGCGACGACGTCACAATAGGCGCGGCACAGGCCCTTCTGGCCGAGCGCGAGGCCGTTGCAGTGCAACGACCGCGGCGCGGGGCTCATCGAGAAGCAGGCGGTGGCCGCATTGCAATCAAGGTTCTCGCCGCGCATCTCGGTGGGCGCGGCGCAATAGGCCACGGGCGTCGTCGCCGACGAGTCGAAGTAGCAGAACGTGCCAGAGGGGCAGTCAGGGCTTCGGATGTCGCAGGGCCGACGGCAGGCCTGCTGGTTCGGGTTCTGCACACACACCTCAGCCGCCTCCATCGTTCCACCGTCGGCCCCGCCGGCCGGCGCACAGGCGACGCCACCGCGCCCCCCGCACTTGCAGGCTCCATCTTCGGGATCGCAGCTGGTCCCTGAAGGGCAAGAGCGAGGGCCGCCATCGGGCTGAGTGCACTGCACACCGCCCTGACACTTCGGCGGGGGCCCAAGCGAACAGATCTGGTTGACGGCACAGACGGGGCCACCTGGCCCGCCGCATTTGCACACGCCGTCCACGGGATCGCAGGTCGTGCCATTCTGGCAGCGCACGCCGAGGCAGGCCGTGCCCGCGCGACACGACCGCTCGCTGGCGCCGCAGGTGCCGGCGTCGGTCCCGGGCGGACAGGCGCACGCCTCACCGCTCTGACAGACGACCCCGTTGCACTTGCAGAAGCCATCGCCCACGTCACACACGTTGGCGCCGGTGCACGCCACGCCCTTGCAGACGTTGGCGACGCACATTCGCGCGCCGTCCGAGGAGGTGACCGAGCAGCTCTGAAGGACGGTGCAGGTGCCGCTCCCGCACAGGCACCGGCCGGTGCCCTGGTCGCAGCTCTCGTTCCGGTTGCACCCGCGTGCGCGGCAGTCGATCGACGGAGCACAGGTCTTGGTGAGCGGGTTGCACTGCTCGTTGTCAGCACACGAGAGGCCGCCCGTGCCACCGCACTTGCACGTGCCGTCGAGCACGTCGCAGCTGGTGCCGAACTTGTCCGAGCAGTCGACGCGCGCACAACGGGTCGATTGGCAGGTGTTGGCAACGGGGTCGCAGACGAACCCCTCGCCGCAGACGACACCGCCACGCCCACCGCACTTGCATTGACCGTCGCCGGGGTCGCACGCCAGGGGCGCCTCGCACTGAATGTTGCGATCCACGCAGACGTTCCTGGTGCCGCTGCCGCACGACGCGGTCACGACGCCAGTCACACTGGCCGCGAGGGCCGCCAACACCACGTTCTTCCAGAGCCTCACAAAGACCTCGTCAGCGAAACGGGAGCAAGAAGCGACAGGGGCGTCACCATCGGCGCCGCCTCATCAGGAGCACACCGAGGAGCGCGAACAGCGAGCCAACTCCACCACTGGCGGAGCACCCCGACTGGGTCTGGCCAGCGGCAAAGTCAGGCCGCAGCCGAATCGAGAGACCGCGGATGTCCTGGCGGCCGCCCTCGTCGATGACCTTCACGAGGAACGTGAAGGTGTTGGGTTCGCCATTTGGAATGCCGAGAATCGAGCCATCGGCGCCCAGCGCGAGCCCCGTCGGCAGCGTCTGCCCGGGGTCGGTCGCCACGCAGTCGAACTGATCGGCCCGGGTCGCCTGCCGAATGCACGGCAGCGAGAACGTCACCATCGCGTCGCGCCCGCCGTTGTGTGAGAGCTTCACGGCGTACGACTGATTGACGAATGCGTCCGGCAGGACGGTGGTGGTGATGGCGAGCGCCTCTGCGTACGCGACGAGCAGCGTCAGCGAGACGGTGTCTTCAGTGCCGTTGCCATCGGTCACCTTGAGCGTGAGCGAGAAGAGGCCCGACTGCCTGGGCGTGCCCGAAAGGAAGTCTTCATTGACGCCGTCCTGAATCGTCAGCCCGAAGTTCTCGGGCAGTCCCATCTGAACGGCCCCCGGGGACTCGGTGGGGTTCTGGGGCAGTTGCTGGAAGCGCGTCACGTTCCACTGGTACGGCGCCCGGCCTCCGACGACGACCAACCGCTGCAGGTAGCTCTGGCGGAGCACGCCACGAACGAGCGCGGTGGTGCCGATGCTGAGCGTGGTCGGGTTCACCACGCGCACCTTGAGCTCCCGCGCCACCTTGGCGCCGGCGCTGTCGGTGACCTCGACCTCGAAGGCTTTCTCGCCTGACTCGGTCGCGCGGCCCTCGAGGTAGCCGTCGCCCGACAGGGCCAGGCCGTCGGGGAGCACGGCGTTCGCCCGCAGCGCCCAGACGTAGGGTGGCTTACCGCCGACCGCGATGAGCGAAGCACTGTAGGCCCTGGCGAACTCGGCGCCGGGGAGGTCCTGGTCGACGATGACCAGCGGCAACGTGCCGCCGGCGACCATCAGGCTGAGCATCTGCGTCGCCGTCGCCGCACCAGAGGTCGCAGTCACTTCGAAGCCGTACGCGCCGGTGCGGGCGGGAGCGCCCGAGAGCGTGCCATCAGTGCCGAGCGTCATGCCGGGCGGGAGCGCCCCTGCGCTGAGGGCCCAGGTGATCTCGCCCGTGCCGCCGGTCGCGCGAAGTCGCAACCCGTATGGAGCGTACTGCGTCGCGGCAGGCACCGACGTGGTCAGCACCGAGAGGCTCCCCGTCGAGACGATGGTGCTCATCGCGGCGCCGGAGCAGTTGTTGACGACCGAGATCTCGTCGAGCGGGAACGGCGCGGTGGCGTTGGCGCCATCGAAGTTGACGCAGACGCCGAGCCAGTACGTTCCTGCCGTGAGGTTGGCAGGCAGCGCCACCATGGCGCCGGCCATGTCCGTGGCTCCAGCCATCAGGCCCGTGCTGTCACCGACGGGCGTGAGCGCCCTGTCTGAGATGCTGATGACGTTGTTGTCCGACAGCAGGTAGGTGAACTTGAAGGCTGGCGCGGCGGCGTTGCCGAGGTTCGACAACGTGCGGCCCATCATGACCATCGAGCCCGGGGCTGCGAGCGCGGGCGCAGTGACATTGCTCACGCTGAGGTCGGCCCGCGGCGCGCCCACGCGCATGGACACGGGCGGACTCTGGTTGTTGTTCTCATCGAGCTCGGGAATCGAGTTCGCCGGGTCGATCACCGCGAGGACGAAGGAGGGCCCCGCCATGACGGCCGACGGGAGGTTGCCGGGGAAGGCCACCGGCGTCTCCTCACCCACGGGCACGGTGGCCAGCATCGCATCGCCGACGACGGTGTCGGTGCCGGTGTCGAGGATCGCGTCGGTCGACAGGTAGAAACGGACCGTGACGTTGTTCGCCACGCGGCCGCCGTCGTTTCGAACGAAGGCCGTCGCGCCGTAGCGAACTCCGGCGTAGCCCGTCTGATCGACGGCCAGGCGCGACACCTTGAGGTCGGCCGGGAAGAAGAACTCGAGAGCCTGGCTGGTGGGCCAGTCTGCCGTAGAGCAGTTCGCGCCCATGGTGCAGGGCAGACCCGAGAGGCCGATCATGCGCGCGCCCTGAATGCCGACCGAGGCTGACGACGCCGACGGCGGGGTTGCTCCGTAGCTGAAACGGATCATGTTGGTCGTCTCGAACAAGTGCACCTGGAAGGCGAAACGCTGCGCCGTCTGGGTCGTGCTCGACGTGCCCATGTCACGCCACTCGAAGACGACGACCCGGTTCGGGGCGCTTCCCGTGACCGTCCACGCGAAGTTCATGTTGGTGTTCGCTGAACTCGAACATGTCGTGGAGACTCCGCCGCAAGCGAACAAGCTCTCCCACCAGGGCGCGATGAAGGTGTCGACCGAAAAGGACGAGTTGTGGGGGATCGCCGAGTTGAAGTTGACAGCGCTGTCGGAGCCGGCGAGCGCGAGGTAGCCGTACCTCGACATCACGACCTCGGTGTAGGGCTGGTTGTAGAACCTGAAGGTGAAGGGCAATGCGATGCGAGCGCCTGAACTCGGCGTCGGCGACACGACTGTGCGGTTGCTCGGCAATGGCTGGTAGGCGCGGGGTGCGGGCACCGACACCTGGTACGACTGCGCGAGACCGACGACGGGCATCGCGACGGCGGCCGCGGCGAGCACCGGGGCGAGGCGACGGCGGCTCTTCTTGAAGAAGAGGGCCAGCGCCAGCGCCAACAAGCCCAGCGGGCCTGAGCCGGTGCTGCTGCAGCTCATCTTCGCGGGAGCACGCTCGACCGTGAGGGAGAACGGAGCGAGTCCGGTCGCGCCGTTGGCGCTGCGGGCCTCGACGACGAAGGTGAAGGTGCCCACGGCAGCGACGAGATCCTCGACGTTGCCGGTGAGTGCGCCCGCGGGGCTGAGCGTGATGCCTGGCGGCAGTGCGCCCGAAGCGACTGACCACGTCACCTCACCGGCAGGTTGCGTCGAGAAAGAAGCAGTCACGGCATCTCCAGGGCGGACGATCTGCGGGAGGTTGTTGGCGACGATTCGGAATCGGTTCGTGTACACGTTGACGGTGTAGTCGAGGCTGTCGCTTCGGCCACGGGCGTCCTCGACTGAGATGGTGAAGGTGAAGGTGCCCGCGCGCGTCGGGCGGCCAGAGACGGTGAACACGCCAAACTCTTCCTGAGTCGTGAGCCCGGGTGGCAGACCTCCGCTGAGCCTGAACGTGAGCGGGCGCGCGAGCATGCTTCCGTCGGCGTTCTGCACGGCGATCTCGGTGGGCATGTAGTCCACGCCGGTGATGGCGTCGGGCAGACGCGTCGTGCGGAGGATGATCGAGCCCGCAGCGACGAGCCGGAGCTCGAGCTCACGCCTGTTCGAGCCTCCGGTCGCGTCGCGGACCTCGAAGGTCAGACGCGTCACACCGTCGGGCGTTCCTGCGCGTGGAGCACCGCCGAGGACACCGTCGGCGCTGAACGACAGGCCGGCCGGGAGCGTTCCCTGCGCGACGCGCCAGACGTACGGTCGCGAACCGCCTGCCGCGCCCAGCGGGTACTGCAGACTGGCGGCAGAGCTATTGACGATGGCGGGGATCGAGGCGGTCGTGATCTCGACCTGTGCAGTCGGCGGGAGCACACGCATCACCAGGCGGCCCGTCGCGATGCGGCCGTTGTTGGTGAGCTTGACGGTGAACGCACGAACGCCGGTGCCGCCCACGCCGCTGGGCGTTCCCGTCAGCTCGCCTGAGGTCTGGTTGAGCGTGAGGCCGGTTGGCAGGTCACCCTGAGCACGATCGATCTCCCAGGTCGACGCGCCGCTCTCTCCGCCAGCGCTGAGCCGGTAGAAGTACGAGCGGCCCACGGTCGAGTCCGGCAGCTGCACGTCGAGCAGGCGCAGCGAGCTCTGCACCACCTGCACGCTGTTCGATGCGAAGGCGTTGTTCGACTTGCTGAGCTCGGCCACCGTGTTCGCAGGGTCCACGAGGCAGCCGACGTAGTACACTCCCGCGGACATGGAGTTCGGGAGCTTCACCAACTCGGTGCTTGAGTCCCCTGCTCCGCTCGCCAGCGCGATGTTGGCCGTGAGGCCGACACCGCCGTCGCTGTACTGAAGCTCGAGCGGCACGTCGTTCGTGGTGACGATGGTGTTGGCCGAGGCGAAGTATCGGTAGGGAACGCTGGCGGCAGCGCGGTTGCCGATGTTGCGAATCGTGCGGAACACCGGAATCACTTCGCCGATGCCCGCGCTCGCTGGAGCCTGGAGGGCCGAGATGGCGTAGTCAGGCGCAGGGGGGAGCGTGCGAACGGGGCCGACGTTGCCCGAGTTGTTGCCCTTGTTCGACTCGACCACCACGCCGAGGGTGTCGAGCGAAACGAAGAAGTAGTAGTTGCCGCCCGGCAGGCCCGCGTCGGCGCGGTCGACGACCGGCAAGGTGAACGGGACTTCGAGCGTCGTGCTCCCGGTGGTCGACAGGGTCTCGGTCACGAGCTGCTCGGCGATGATCACGTCGGACAGGAGCGACAGCGAGCTGTCGTTGGAGAGGATGACGCCGACGCGGTAGTTCCGGGCTGCCCCCCCGCCCTGGTTCCGGAAGCGAACGAGCGCTCGATAGACCTCGCCGAAGAGCACGTCGCGAATCGGCTGACGGGTGATGGGGTCGATGATGTCGATCGACTCGAGCAACAGGTCAGCGCGCTTGATGTCGACCTTGCCCGACGAGAACACCACGTTGTTGCGCTTCGACGTCTCGGTGATGAGCCCGGCCGGGTCGAGCTGCAGGGCATAGAAGTGTTCTCCCTGCGGAGCGTCGGCCGGCATGGTGACCGTGATCGTCTCGTCGACGGTCTCTCCGCCACTGACGACGCGAGTGCCTTCGTGAATGACGCGCACCCCGGGAGGGGTTCCGGCGCCACCGTCGGCCTGGAGCCCGACTGAGCCTCCGTCCGGGAAGACGATCAGGCCCGCGTCGCGGTTCGCCGAGATCAAGATCCGGTAGTTGATGGTGCCGGGCGCAGCGCCGCCGCGGTTGAAGTACTGCACCCGCACGGGGTCCTGATTGCTCGGGCCGCTGGTCGCGACGCCCGTGACGGCCGTCGTCACGAGGTCGACGCCACCGGTGATCGAGTACGGAAGAACCGCGATGTTGTTGACCTCGGACTGCTCCTGGACGGTGTCCTGCGTGTCGAGCTGCACGATCACGAAGTAGTCGCCAGGCGGCGGAGGGGTGATGGTGTTGAAGGTCGCGGTCAGATCCTGCACGCCCTGCGGCGTCAGCGAGTTTCCACCCGCCTCGGGGTCGAGCGGAATGTCATTCGCGCCAGTGCCTCCATCGGGGAGACCAGGCCCGCCGTCGGCAAGGTCGCGCACGGGGTCAGGCGAGAGGAACGCCCTCCACGACCAGTTGTTCGCAGGGCTGCGGCTGTAGTTGCTGGCCCGCACCGTGACTGACATCGACAGATCGTTTGAAGGCAACAGCGTCTGGAAGTTCGAGACGCGAACCGACTGCGCGATCAAGTCAGGCAGGAGGGGCGGCTCCGTGTTGACCAACGTGTCGGCCACGTAGTTGGCGTGGGTGCAGCGCGCCGTGTTGGCCGCCGAGCCGCAGCAGCCCATCTGATTCGACGACGTACAGGCCGCGCCGAGCACTGCGTAGCCGAGGCCCCCAGACTGGTAGCCGGCGACGCCGGTCGCGCCACTGCCGGTGATCGGGCCGTAGTGAATCGAGAAGTTCCCGCTGGGCTCGAGGGCGATCTGGAAGCTCGCCGTCCACGCGCCACCGAAGTCTTCGATGTTCGCCCACTCGACCGTCACTCTGGCGGGGGTGCTGACCACCCGAATCGCGCTGGTGAGCGTGTCGTAGCTGAGGTCGTCCCAGAAAGCCGAGATGTGGTTTTGCACGGGGCCCGTCGAGGAGGGAATCGGCGTGATCGAAGTGTACGTCGTGCAGCTGGTGCTGGTGGCGGCACAGCTCGCGGGCAGCGAGAGTAGAATCTGCCCGTTCACGTGCACATAGACGGTCTGGTACGTTGCGCCGTTGAACGGGAAACCGAATGGCAACACCACCGGAGCCATGCCCTCGTCAGAGTTGGTGATCGACAGGTTCGTCGCGCCGACCAACGGGGCGTAGGGCTGTTGTGAAGTCCTCGTGAAGGGCGGGACCTGCGCCGACGCCTGCGTCGACACCAACACCACGAGCACGGCGAGCACTGCCTGGCTGATGTTCTTCACACCGATCTCCCAAAGACTGCGACGGCGCGGGCCATAACACGCCTGCTTCCGGCCGAAAGCGCTGCTGGTTCACCCCGACGCCCGACCGTTCCCGAAGGTTCGGCTGGGCTCCCTTCGACTACAGGCAGGCCACCTTGTAGTTGACCGTCATCGTCTTGCCCGGCTCAGGCACGTACAGCGGCTCGAAGATGATCGAGTTGGTGGCCGCGTCATAGCGCCACACGCGCGAGCCACGCGTGTCTGTCTGCGGCAGGTTCATGCCGTCGATCTCGACGGTGATCGCGGGCATCATCGGGGTGCCGATCGACAGATCAGGAGTGCCGGTCAGGAAGAAGTTGGTCCGGAAGCCGAACGCGTTCTTGCCGATGTTCTCGAGGGCGGTCGCCCAGTTGGGCGTGCAGATCTCTTCGCGCACGCCGTTGGTCTGCGAGACCATCTGCACATGCTTCCCGTCGTCACCGTTTCCGTCGTAGATGCAGGTGCCGGGCGAGGTCGGCAGGAAGGGGCCGACGACGTTGTAGGTGAACGAGCCCGGCCGCTGGACACCCTTAATGTTGAGCAGTTGGTTCAGGTAGAAGGACACGGGCTGGTTGGCCTGATCGACCGCGTCGGTGACACAGACGACGGCGAGCACCGCGTCGGGCCGCAGCAGGCCACCGTTCTTCGCGGGGTCCGTGATCTTCGGAGCGGTCAGCGCGCGAACCGCTGGAGCCATGCAGGTCTCGATGGCCGAGCCGTTGGTGCCGACCGTCACGGTCGCCTGGAACTGCATCTCGAGGTTGGGCGTGTTCGGGGTGAAGATCTTGGTGCCACCGTTGGGTGAGGTCTTCAGATCGCCGGTGATGCAAGAGGGACAGCTGTTCTCGTCGTTGGCGTCGGTGGTGGTGATGCCGATCTGGAAGTCGACCTGGCTCGTCGTCGCGAACTTGATGAACGAGTTGAAGTTCATCGCGAGCGCCTGCTGCTTGTCGGACATCGAGCACGAGTCGTCGACCACGAGCAGGATGTCGGCCTTGGGCCGCTGGTCCTGTCGGAACGTGTCGGTGTTGCTCCCGTCCATGTCGCCCTTGCCCTGCAGCGTCACGAGGTAGTCGACCTGCTGGTTCGCCTGCACCACCTGAATCCGGTAGGCGCCGGTGTCCGGACCGAGGTCGAGGGGGCGATAGCGGAGCTGGAACGTCACAGGCGTTCCACCCTGCTGGAGGCAGGGGCCAGCCATGCCTCCCACCGTGCAGGTCGGCAGGCTCGTCACCGTGGGCGCGGCTGACACGCTGAACTCGTCGCAGCGACCGGGGCCCGGGCATCCGGGGGTCATTCCCGGCACGCCGGCCGCCGAGATGAGACCGGCGCCGACCCAGCGAACCGGCTGCGGGCAGGCGTTGTAGAGCTGGAAGCTGCGCGCGGGCGAGTTGCACCCCGACTTGACGGTGCCGAAGTCGAGGTTGCTCGGAGAGATCACCAGACAGCTCGGAGCGAGCGTCGCGGTGAGCTGCACCCTGCCCTGCGGCCGCATTGGATCAGAGAGGTTGAACGCCACCGCTCCCGTGACGTTGGTCGGGTTGGCCGGCAGCATGCCCTGGGGCCATGCGCGGGTGATGACGGTCATGCACTCCTGCGGGGCGAGTTCCTTCTCAGCGGACGCGCCGGCGGGGAGCGAGAAGATGCTGTCGGAGCCGGCCTCGAGATCGAGGTTGGTCACGAGGCAGATGTCTCCAGTCGCCGTCGCGGGAGCGAGGTTGCAGATCTGGAACGAGAGATCCTTGTTGTTGGGAGGCGTCACCACCCCGTAGGCCAGCGCGAGCGGCGTGACCGAGTAGTTGCATGGAGGCAACACGACCGGGCGGGCGGTCACCGTGACGGTCACCTCGGGTTCATCGGGATCGTTGGAAAAGAGCGTGACGTCCCACTCCTTGTTGCCCGAAGTGCCCACCATGGTGTTCGCGGGGGTGATGCGAATCGGGATGTCGAGCGACGCGCGGGCGCCCGAGGCCTGAATGCCGATCGCTGGATCGTACGCGCCCATGCCCATCGCCGGCAGATCGTCGCTGCAGGTGTTGGTCATGGTGTCGAATGCGCCGACACAGATCTCCGAGGTCTGCGATTGCGGGTTCTTCGGAGTCACGCGCCAGTAACGCCTGCCGCCGCCCATGGCGCCGAGCTTCAAGTTGGCCGCGGGGTCGGCCGGGGTCGGCTGCGTACCCACGTTGCGAACCGTGAGGCGACGGCTGGCGAACGAGTTCGAGCCCTGGAAGAAGGCGATGCGCCCGAAGTTCAAGGTGCCTGCGGGGCTCACGTCGATGTCGGGGCCTCCACCGAAGCCGCGGAGCGTGACGCTCACCATGTTCTGCGCGGTGATGTCGGGCGTGCCGACGAGCGTGCCCTGGCGGGGGCCGAGCACGGTGGGGCGGAACGCGAGGGTCACCTTCGACGTCCCCGGAACGATCATGTTCGTCATCGCGTCGCGGCTCGCCTTCGGGACGGTGAGCTTCGTCACGTCGCCCATGTTCGCCGCAGTGACGCGGTAGATGAGGCTGGGGTTCGAGCCCTCACGCGTGGTGAGGCTCGAGATGGTGACGTCGCGGAAGCTCTGGTTCACGAACGTGACGTCCTGCGTGACGCTCAAGCCCGGCTGCACGTAGCCGAAGTTCACGGTGCCGGGCATCCACGAGAGGACCTGATCGACGCCCGTGCCCACCAGGCGGATGTTCTTGTCCGGGCAGCCATCGGCAGCGCGGATGCGAACGGTCGCGAAGTAGTCGCGCACTTCGGTCGGCGAGAACTCGATGGTGACGCTCTTCTCCCTGCCGGGCGCGATGCTGAACTCACCGCGAGGCGATGCGGGCGTGAAGGCGAACACGCTGTCGCCCTGCGACGAGACGATGGCGTCGACGCGCGGCTGCGACTCGATGGGGCGCGGGTTCTTCAGCACCTGGGTGTACGAGAACTTGTCGCCGCGGGCGACGGCTCCGAAGTCGATCCGATCGGGCAGATCACACTCGCCTCGAATCGCCTTGCCCATGAGGGTGAACTCCACTGCGTCCTTGGTGGAGTTGCTCGTCTTGAGCACCAGCTTCACCTCGTGATCGACCATGGTGCGCGTGTCGTTGGGTGGCTCGAAGAAGGCGGTCAGCTGAATCGTCTCGCCGCCTGCGATCTCGATCTTCTCGTAGGCGACCCCGAAGACCGGGTTCGGCTCCATGAGTGACGTGCCCAACTGAACGGCAGGCGCCCCGCTGACCTTCTCCCAGGCCTCGATCTGCAGCCGGCCGGTCGACACGTTCGAGAGGTTGATCACGCCCGTCACGCGCTTGCCCATCGGCACGGTGCCGAAGTCGAGGGTGTCGGACTCGACGTTGACACCATCATTCTGAACGAGGAGGCGGGGCTCGCCGCGAGAGCTCGTTGGGTTGCCAGGACCGAGGCACCGGCAGCCAGCAACTGAAAGCGCAGCCACCGCCGCAAAGAGGAGCGGATTGAACGTCTGCTTCATCATGAGGTCTCCGATCGGCTCAACACTGATCTTGCTTCGCTCGACGCACGCCCGGCACGCGCTCGTCAAACGCCTGTCATTTCTGAAGGTATTCGCACACGGACTCCGTTCCGGTCAACCCTGATGGCGGGTCGTCGTGGTCCTGCCCGTTTGCGAAGTCCCAGTGTTTCCGGCTCCATCGCGGCATCGCCTTTGGGCTATCCACGCCCGCATGGACGCGACGGCCGCCTACACGGAGCGACGAGACCAGGCCCGGCGAACCCTCGAGGTGCTCGATCAACGAGGCGCCCGGTTGGCGAACCTGCGCACGCTCGCGTTCCTGTCGTTCCTGCTGCTGGTGGGCCTGGTGGTGTTCCACAAGCTGCCACGCGTGGCGCTCGTCGCGGGCTTCGGGAGCTTCGCGGCGTACATCGCGCTCGCCGTCATTCACGCGAAGGTGATCGGGCAAGAGGCGCGCGAGAAGGTGCGTCGGTCGCTCAACGAGCGTGGCCTGGCGCGCCTCTCCGGAGGCTGGCACCGCTTCGCGGAGAAGGGCACCGCGCTGTTGCCCGACGGGCACCTCTACGCGACCGATCTCGACGTGCTCGGGCAGGGCAGCCTCTTTCAACGCCTCGACGACACCGGCACGAAGGCTGGCGAGGCGCAGCTGGCGCAGTGGCTCCTCACCGCGGCTCCGACGGCCACCGAAGTTCGTGAGCGCCAGGGCGCGGTGAAGGAGCTCTCGCAGCTCCTCGACTTCCGCCAATCGCTGGTGACCGAGGCGCGCCTCGCCGGACAGGACAAGGCCGACCCGGCCCGCTTCATCGCGTGGACCGAGGCCCCATCGTTTCTGAGCAGCCTTCGCTGGGCCTGGTTCGCCGCCCACGTGTTGCCTGCGCTCACGCTCGGCGCCGGCTTCGCGTCGGCCTTCTTCGATACGCCCGCCCTGCCCTTCTGGATCGGGGTGGTGATCCAGCTCGGCGTGGTGCAGCTGACCAAGACGCCGATCAACCGCATGTGGACGGCGCTCACCTCTGGCGAACAGGGCTTCGTGCGGTTCGAAGAGACGTTCGCGGCGATCGATCGGCAGACCTTCACGCACCCGCGGCTCGTGGCGCTCAAGGCCGGCGTCCCCTCGAGCGGCCCGACCGTCTCGGAGCGCCTGGCGAAGTTCGCGCGCCTGATGGGCTTCGCCGAGCTGAAGACGTCAGGCCAGATGCACCCGATCATCAACGTGCTGACGCTGTGGGACCTGCACGTGCTCTTCCGCGTCGAGCGCTGGCGCGCGGCGCATGGGAAGGGCGTTCGCGCGTGGTTCGACGCCCTGGCGCAGCTCGAGGCGCTCTCGGCGTTCGCAGGCTACGCCTTCGAGCGGCCAGACGACGTCTTTCCCGATGTGCTGGACGAGGGCTTCGTGCTCGAGGCGCAGGGCCTCGGCCACCCGTTGCTCGACAAGCCGGTGCGCAACGACGTGTCGCTCGCAGGCCCCGGCGTCGCGCTGATCATCACCGGATCGAACATGTCGGGGAAGACCACGCTGATGCGCACCATGGGCCTGTCGACGGTGATGGCGCTGGCGGGGCTGCCGGTGATGGCGAGCGCCTTCAAGGTGGGCCGAACGCAGCTGCTGACGTCGATGCGCGTGAAGGACTCGCTGGAGCGCGGGGTCTCGTACTTCTACGCCGAGGTGCAGCGCATCAAGCTGTTGCTCGACACGTCGCGAGCCCACCGGGACGCCTGCCTGTTCCTGCTCGACGAGCTCTTCATGGGCACCAACGCGCGGGAGCGCACGCTGGCCTCCAAGCACCTGATGCGGGAGCTGCTCTCGCTTGGCGCGGCCGGCGCCGTCACGACGCATGATCTCGCGCTGTGTGAGCTCGAAGAGGAGCTGCCGGGCAAGGCGCGCAACGTGCACTTCCGCGATCTCATCGTCGAGGGTGAGATGACGTTCGACTACACGGTGCGGCCCGGCATCGTCACGACGACCAACGCGCTCGAGGTGCTCAAGCGGGCCGGCGTGGTGGTGCCGCAGTAGGCGAGCTCAGGCAGGCCGGACGGGCGGGCTCCGAGCCGGCTCGACGATCGGCTCGCGCGGCTCGATACGAACCAACTGCACGCGCGGCCCATCGACCTTCACCACGTGGATCTTGAAGGGCTCGTGGGTCCACGCGTCACCGGTGACGGGCACGCGGCCGAGCTTCGCCATCAGGTAGCCGGCGATGGTGGTGACCTGCGACTTGTCGACGTCGAACTCGATCTCCAGGGTGTGTTCCAGGTCGTCGAGCTGAGCGGTGCCGGGCAACTCGAGCTTTCCACCAGGCAGCGCGCGCACCGGCTCCACCTTGCGGCCGAGCTCGGCGATGTTGCCCACCAGCTCCGCGACGACGTTGGCGATGGTGACGAGGCCCGAGGTGCCGCCGTGTTCGTCGACGACGATGGCGATCTGCTTGTTGCGCCGCTTGAACTCGCTCAGCAACTGCTCGAGCGTGATCGACTCCGGCACGAAGAGCACGGGGCGCTGCACCTGAACGATGCCGCTGAGCTCCTTGCGGGTGAGCAGGAACAGGAGTTCCTTCATGTTGACGAGGCCCTCGACGCGATCGAGCGAGCCACGAATCACCGGCATCCACGTGTGGCCCGCGGCCTGCGCGACCGCGAGGTTCTCTTCGAGCGAGAGCTCGTGATCGAGGCACTTCATCTGCGAGCGGGGCACCAGCACCTGCCGGGCGGTCTTCTCGACCATCGACAGGGCGCGCTCGAGCAGCTTCGCCCGCGACGCGTCGATGGCGCCTGCTTCGGCCGAGGAAGAGAAGATGAGCTTGAGCTCTTCTTCACCGAGCGCCTCGCCATGGCCCTCTTTCGCAGCGCCGATGCCGAGCACCTTCAGCGCGAGCTTCGTGCCGACGTTCAGCACCCAGATGACCGGGAACGCGACGGCGTGGAACGCGCGCATCGGCCACGACAGCGCGAGCGCGGTCCGTTCGGCCTGGGCGATCGCGAACGTCTTGGGCACCTGCTCACCCACCACGATGTGCAGGAAGGTGATGATCGAGAACGCGATCACCACCCCGACCGTCTTCGCGATGGCCTGGGCGGCGGCGTTCTGCGGGGCGAGGCGGAACAACAGCGGCTCGATGAGGTGCGAGAACGCAGGCTCGCCGACCCAGCCGAGCGCGAGTGACGCGAGCGTGATGCCGACCTGAGAGGCCGAGAGCCAGGTGTCGAGGTGGCGTCGCATCTCGAGGGCGGCGGCGGCTCCCGGGCGGCCCTCTTCGACCAGCGCCTCGAGCTGCGTCGGGCGCACCTTCACCAGGGCGAACTCGATCGCCACGAAGAACGCGTTGGCCAGGACGAGGGCCAGCGCACCGACCAGCGCCCAGACTTCCATCAGCGAAGGGCCTCGAACTCGGGCTGCCCCTTCAGCGAGTCGAACATCGGGTCCGTGCGCAGCCAGGCCAGCACCTTGTCCTTGTCCACGGTGATGGCGCGGGTGAGGTGCGCGATGGCGTCGGCCGGGCGGCCCCAGAGCGCGAACAGCGCAGCCTGGTTGTAGACGAGGAGCACGTCTTCCTTGCTGAGCTCGGCGGCGCTGTCGTAGGCGCGCTCGGCCTCGGCGTAGAAGCCCTTCTGCGCGTAGCAGATGCCCAGGTCGAGCCAGGCCTCGAAGACCTTCGGGTCGAGCCGGGTGACCTCTTTCAAGAAGCCGATCGCGCCGCGGTAGTCGCCCTCATCCATCAGCAGGGCGGCGAACTCGTGCTTCGGGAACGGGTCGGCGACATCGAGATCGATCGCGATGCGGAGTTCCTTCTTCGCCTCGTCGAGCCGGCCCGCGTCTGCGTGAGCCAGGCCAAGGTTCAGGTGGGCGTCGGGGTAGTCCGGCTCGAGGGCGATCGCCTCTTGATACTGCGCGACGGCGAACTCGTTGCCGTGCGTCGAGAGGAACACGGCCAGGTTGTAGTGAGCGGTCGCCGACTCGGGCTCGAGCTTGATGGCGGTGAGGTACTCGCCGAGCGCGTCGCGGAACTGCTTCTTCTCGGCGAACACGGTGGCGAGGTTGTCGTGCGCATGCGCAGAGTTCGGGTCGAGCTCGATCGCCTTCTTGAACTCCTTCACGGCCTCGTCGAGCCAGCCACGATCGGCCAGCTCGATGCCTCTGGAGTTGTGCTCGTCGGACTGGCCGAGCGGGTCCTTCTCGCGCGCCATAGAGCCGCAGGGGATAGCACCAAGAAAGCGGCTCGTCGTGCCAATCGAACGGAGAGGGAATCGCTCGACGCGGCGCAGTCGAGGCCCGAGGATCTCGCCATGCTCGCGTTGGCCCTGGTCGTGTTGTCCGCCGCTCCCGATGCCGGCGCCGAGAAGGCGCCGCCGATTCGGGTCACGTTCTCTGGCGACGTCACGCTCGGGTACCACGTCGAGGAGTGGGCCGATGAGCTGGTGAAGAAAGGCACGCCGAAGGATCAGGCGCTGACGTGGGGCTTCGAGCGCGTGAAGTCGGTGACCCGCGCGTCGGATCTCTTCGTCGCGAACCTCGAGTGCCCCTTCACCGACAAGGGGAGCAAGCTGCAGAAGAACTTCAACTTCCGCGCGCGCCCGGAGCTGGTCGCAGGGCTCGAGGCCGGCGGCGTCGACGTGGTGAGCCTCGCGAACAATCACCTCATGGACTACGGCGCTGAGGGGCTGTTCGACACGCTCAACGTGCTCGACACCGCGAAGATCGCGCGCTTCGGCGCAGGTCGATCGCTCGCTGACGCGCGCACGCCTGCGATCGTGACGGTGAAGGGCGTGAAGCTCGCGTTCCTCGGCTACTTCTTCCTCGGCGATCGCAACATCGAGCCGCCTGAGGTGATCGCGACCGAGTCGACCCCCGGCGTCGCGGGCCACTTCTCTGACACCGCGGCGATCAAGGCGATGGTGCAGGCCGACGTGCGCGCGGCGAAGAAGAAGGCCGATCACGTGATCCCGTTCTTCCACTGGGGCCGCGAAGGCCGAGGCCAGCCCGAGCCGTATCAGGTGGAGTTGGGCCACGCGGCGATCGCCGCCGGAGCGTCAGCGGTGATCGGCTCGCACCCGCACGTGCTGCAGGGCATCGAGGTGTTCCAGGGCAAGCCGATCGTCTACTCACTCGGCAACTTCGTCTTCGGCGGCAACTGGAACCCCGGCGACAAACGGACTGCGCTCGTTCACCTGCTGCTGACGAAGAGCTCGCTCGGGACGGTGGAGATCGTGCCCGCGCGCAGTGACGCGTACCCCGAGCGGCCGTGTCAGCCGTTCCTGGTCGAGGGCGCTCAGGCCGATGACGTGCTCGACCACCTCGCGGCGCTGTCGGCCGGTTTCAAGGAGACGATCCCTGCCCTGATGTGGAGAAAGAAGCCCGACGCAGGAGTGCCCTGAGTGTCCGCGCCGGAGCGGGTCGCCCTCGGGACGCGGCTGGCTCGCGCCCCCGCGACGGTGGGCCTGTTCGCGATCTGCGTCGCCGTGTTCGTGCTGGCCGAGCGTGACGGCGACACCACGAAGACGGACACGCTGCTGGCGTGGGGCGCGGCGTGGCGAGGCCAGGTGTGGCTGGGCGAGTGGTGGCGGCTGATCAGCGCGTGCTTTCTGCACATCGGCGTTGGGCATCTCGCGTGGAACCTCATCGCGGGGTTCGGCTGGGCGGAGCAAGCCGAGCGTCGCCTTGGTCGGGCACGGTTTCTCGCGCTGTACCTCGTGTCAGGCATGGTCGGCGCTGCCGCCTCGGTGCTGGGCCATTCCGTCGTCAGCGCCGGAGCCTCTGGCGCGCTGTTCGGCTGCACGGGAGCGCAACTCGCGTTCGACCGCGCCGACCGCGGCTCGTGGGCCGAGGTGATCGACCACCGCGTGAAGGACCTGATGATGATCGTCGTCTGGTTCGGCTTCGGCGCCGTTGGGAACTTCGACAACTTTGCGCATGCAGGCGGGCTGCTCGTGGGTCTGTCGATGGGCTGGTGGTTCGTCACTCCTTCACGACGAGCGCTCGCGCTGGCGGCGGCTCCACTCGCACTGATTCCCATCTCCATCGCCCCCGCGTTCACCACGAACGAGTTCAATCGGACTGATCGGATCTTCGAGGCGGAGGTGAACGGCCGCTGGAAAGAGGCCCTGAGGTTGATCGACGAACAGACCGCGTCGACCGGATCGACCCCATATCTGCTCGCGGCCCGAGCCTCGGCGCTGGAAGGGCTCAGCGATGACGAGGCCCTCTCCGCGCTCCTCGCAAACGCGCTTGCTTCCGAGTGGTCGACCGACCTCAAGGTGACCCAGGCCCGAATGCTGTCGAGACGAGGCGATCGCGACGCGGGTCTGACCGTGTTGGATCAGGCAATCGTCGACGACCCGCAGCATCTCAACAGCCGAATCGAGCATGCGTGGGCGTGGCTCGGGCGGGACACCGAACGAACGGCCGCCGACGTCGACGTCATCGCGCGGCTGGCGCCGGCAGCCGACGACGTGCCGCTCCTGCGAGGCTGGTTGGCGCTGAACGCCGACCTGCTCGACGAAGCGCGCGACCAGCTTCAGCGCGCGCGCCCGTCAAACCGCCATGACGACCTCGCCGCCGCGATCGACGAGATCGCCAGGCTCGAGCCGGGGCTACGGACGGCGCACGAGGGTGTACGAAGCGTGGAGTTCCGAGTCGACGGAGGGCCAGTCCTGCGCCCACTCGAGTGACTTCGCCATCGCCTTGCACTTCTCGGTGTCATCCTGCTCGAACGCGAGCACCTCGAAGCCGGCGGCGATCAGCGCCTCCTTCGAGTACGGGCTGAGGATGTCAGTCATCGGCTTGTACGGCTGCTGGGGCGCTCCGCCGATGTTGTAGATGAAGAAGAGCCCGCCCTTGTTGAGCTGGACATGGATGAGCGCGAGCAGCTTCGCGTCGTCGAGCCCGAGATCGAGCATCGCCTTCGCGCCCGGTGGCTCGGCGGGGTGCACATAGCCGCGCTTGAGGGTGTTCTTCGAAATCCACAAATCGTACCCGCCGCCGATCTCCTTCACGACGCGCTGATCGCTGGCGAAGTATCCGTCGTGCAGGGTGACGCTCCCCTTCCCCCGCTTGCCGACCAGCGACATCGTGCCTGCGACGAGGAGCGGATCGACTTCGACGCCGTGCACGTCAGCGCCGAGCGACGCGAGCATCAGCAACTGCCCGAGGTTTCCGTAGCCGAAGTCGAGCACGCGCTTGCCTGAAGGCTGGAATCCCGCGGCCGCGGCGATCTCGAACGCGCGTGCGTAGCCGAGCGGATCGCTGATGCGCGAGTAGACGAATTCGTCGTCGGCGACCTTCGGCTCGGCTCCGGGAAAGGCCGTCGGCGCGACGTAGCACTGGCGGTGTTCCTTCGAGCAGTACCAGGTCTTCGGCGTGACGGACTTGAGCCCGTCGGTATTGCGGAGCCACTGCTTCACCCACGGAGAGGCGATGCTCGGCTCGAGCTGCTTCGCGAGACGGCGAAGCTCCGGGAGGATCTGAACGGGTACGCCCGCGTCGACAGCGCCCGCATCGGGAGCCGCTACCAACACCATCAAAACGAGCGCGGTCATGCCTCTTCCGCCGGAGCTTCCATGTGCTCTGGCGCATCGACTCCGAGGATCAAGAACGCGCTCTTGAGCGTCTGCTTGAGCGCCGCGACCATCGCGAGCCGGCCCTGCGTCTTCTCGGGGTCCGTCCCGACGATCGGGTCCGACTTGTACTGCGTGTAGTACGCGTGGAAGTCGCCGATCAGCTCCTGGCAGTAATAGAGGACGTGGTGCGGCTCGAGCCGGTCTGCGGCGCTCGCGACGACGTCAGGCAGCTGCGAGATCTTCTTCAGCATCATCTTCTCTTCCGGAAGCACCAGGCGCGCGAGCTGGGCGTCGGTGATCTTGTCGATGCCGACGAACGGAACGCCCTTCTCTTCTGCCTTCTTCAGCACCTGCGCGCAGCGGGCGTGGCCATACTGGAAATAGAAGACCGGGTTGTCCTTCGACTGCTTGGTGACGGCGTCGAGATCGAAGTCGAACTGCGCATCGCGGGTCTTCATCAAGAAGATGAAGCGGCACACGTCGGCGCCGGCTTCGTCGATGAGATCGGACAGCTCGAAGAGCGTGCCCTTGCGCTTGCTGACCTTCACCTCTTCACCGCCGCGGGTGATTCGAACGATCTGCACGAGGGCGAACTCGAGCTTCTTCGTGTCGAAGCCGAGCAGGTGCATGCCGGACTGAATGCGCGGCACGTGGCCGGCGTGATCGGCGCCGAAGACGTCGACCATCAGCTCATAGCCGCGGTCGTACTTGGCCTTGTGGTACGCGAGATCGGCCGTCAGGTAGACGGGCGTGCCGTCGGCGCGGAGGATGATTCGATCCTCCTCGTCCTTGAGCGGCATCTTCCCCTTCTCGTCCTCCCAGGTCGCGGTCTTGAGGAACGTGCCGCCGAGCTGCTTATCGGCGTACTTCGAGGCCTTCGAGTCGGCGTCGCGGATCTTCTCCTTGTTGTCCTTCCGCTTGCCCTCGGTCGCCTCGTAGGTGACGCCGCGCGCCTTGTAGACGTCGACGATCGACTTCACCGCGCCAGACGCGTGGAGCGTCGCCTCGCTGAAGAACACGTCATGGCTGATGTTCGCCTTCGCGAGCGTGGCGCGAATGGCCTTCATGTTCTCGCGGATGCCGACGGCGATGGCGGCGGGAGACCACTCGGCCTCCGGCTTCGACAGGAACGCGTCGCCGACCTCGGCCTTCCAGGTCTTCGCGATCTCGATCACGTAGTCGGCGGGGTACTCGCCCTCGACGAGCTCGATCTTCTCGCCGAACAACTCCCGGTAGCGCTTGTAGATGGTGCGACCGAGCGTCTCGACCTGCTTGCCCGAGTCGTTGATGTAGAACTCGCGCGTCACGTCGTGGCCGGCGGCGTCGAGCAGGCGCGCGATGCCATCACCCATGAAGGCGCCGCGGGCGTGGCCGATGTGCACGGGGCCGGTGGGGTTGGCCGAGACGAACTCGACCATCACCTTCTTGCCAGTCGACTTCGGCGCCTTTCGGCCGAACTGCGTACCGGCCTTGAGTACCTCGCTGGCGACGCGCTGGAAGACGACGTCCTTGAGGCGAAGGTTGAGGAAGCCGGGACCGGCCTTCTCGACGCTGACGATGATGGACTGGCGATCGACCAGGTTCGCGACGATCGCGTCGGCGAGCTCGCTCGGCTTCTTGCCGACGGCCTTCGACATCACCATGCAGACGTTGCAGGCCCAGTCGCCGTGCTCGAGGTTCTTCGGCACTTCGACGGAGTAGCTGGGGATCGCCTCGAACTGGAGCGCGCCACACTCTCTCAGCGCGTTCAGCGTTTCGTCGATCACCTGGCGGACGTGTTGTCTCATCGTGACTCCTTGGGACGCGGGCAATCGCATGTCTCTGACGCCGAGTGAAGCGCGCTCCATTCGGCCGATCATCGACGTCCACCTCTGACGCCTTGTCGGGGTGCCGGTGCACGACGGCGAGGCGCTGGCCGCCGACGCAGCCGTCCTCGATCGCGACGATCAACGCGCGAACCGGGGACGCGACACACGCAGCCGCGCGCGCTGCATCGATCGGCTCGTCGAAGCACTCGGGAACGACGTTCTCCAGCACTCAAGGCGTCTCGGGCTGCACCCGAACCAGCTTCATCGATCAGTACCCGCGCAGCCTCACCAGCAGCGGCGCGAGGATGTTCGGCGGGATCTGCGAGTACGTCCCGAAGTGCATCGAGTAGTTCCCGCGGCCCTGGGTCAGCGTGCGGAGCGAATCCACGTAGCCGAACATCTCCGACAGCGGCACCTCGACGTCGACGACCTGCAACGAGCCTCGCGAGCCCATGCCGCGAATCGTGCCGCGGCGTCGGTTGAGATCGCCCGTCACGGCGCCGTAGTAGTCGGCCGGCGTCGTCACCTCGACGCGCATCACCGGCTCGAGCAGCGCGGGGCTCGCGGCCTTGCACGCCTCGGAGAACGCCATCGCCGCCGCGATCGTGAAGCTGATCTCGTCGGAGTCGACGTCGTGGGCGCTGCCGTCGAACACCTCGACCTTCAAGTCCAGCATCGGGTAGCCCGCCACCACGCCGCGATTGAGCGAGTTGGTGACGCCCATCTCGATGGCCGGGAAGAATTCCTTCGGCACCACGCCACCCGCGATGGAGTTCTGGTACTCGAAACCCTTGCCCTGCTCGTTTGGCGACACGCGCAGCTTCACGTGGCCGTACTGGCCCTTGCCGCCAGTCTGCTTGATGTACTTGCCCTCGCCCTCGGCCGTCGCGGTCACCGTCTCACGCCAGGCGACCTGCGGCTTGCCGACGTTCGCCTCGACTTTGTGCTCACGCTTCAGGCGGTCGACGATGATCTCGAGGTGGAGTTCGCCCATGCCGGCGATGATCATCTGCCCGGTCTCGGAGTCCGTCTTCACGCGGAAGCTCGGGTCCTCGACCGACAGCTTCGCCAGCGCACCGACGAGCTTGTCGGCGTCTTCGGTCGACTTCGCCTCGAGCGCGAGCTGAATCACCGGCTCCGGGAACTCGATCTTCTCGAGCAACACCGGGTGCGCTTCGTTGCAGAGGGTGTCACCGGTGACGGCGAGCTTGAGGCCCACGATCGCGCAGATGTCGCCGGCGTAGCACTCCTGAATCTCGTCACGCTTGTCGGCGCGCATCTGCACGAGGCGCCCGACCCGCTCGCGCTTCTTCTTGGCGGTGTTCCACACGGCCGTGCCGGACTCGAGCTTGCCCGAGTAGACGCGAATGAACGTCAGCGTGCCGAACGCATCGTTCATGATCTTGAACGCGAGTGACGAGAACGGCGCCTCGTCGTTCGTCTCGCGCACCACCGTCTCGCCCTTCGTGTCGAGGCCGTGCACGGGCGGGCGATCGATCGGCGACGGCAGGTAGTCGATGACGGCGTCGAGCAGCGGCTGCACGCCCTTGTGTTTGTAGGCAGAGCCACAGAACACCGGGAACACCTTCATCGCGATGCAGCCCTTGCGGACGGCCGCGCGGATCTCAGGCTCGGTGATGCTCGCGCCTTCGTCTTCGAGGTACCGCTCCATCAGCTTGTCGTCGAGCTCGGCGACGGTCTCGAGCAGCTGCGTGCGCCCGGCCTTCGCGGCGTCGGCGAACTCCGCGGGGATCTCGGCGATCTCGTAGTGGCTGCCCTTGTCGGCGTCCTGGAACACGAGCGCTTTCATGCGCACGAGATCGATCACGCCCTTGTGCTCGGACTCCTTGCCGAGCGGGAGCTGCATCAACAACGGCCGCGCGTCGAGGCGCTCACGAATCGAGGCCACCGACATCTCGAAGTCGGCGCCGAGGCTGTCCATCTTGTTGATGAAGCAGATGCGAGGCACGCCGTACTTGTCGGCCTGCCGCCACACCGTCTCGGACTGCGGCTCGACCCCGTTCTTGCCGTCGAACACCGCCACGGCGCCGTCGAGCACCCGAAGGCTGCGCTCGACCTCGATGGTGAAGTCCACGTGGCCCGGCGTGTCGATGATGTTGATCCGGTGCTTGAGCTCGTGGTGGGTCCAGAAGCACGTGATCGCGGCCGAGGTGATGGTGATGCCGCGCTCGCGCTCCTGCGGCATCCAGTCGGTCGTCGTGGTGCCTTCGTGCACCTCGCCCATCTTGTGAATGGCGCCGGCGTAGAAAAGGATGCGCTCGGTGGTCGTGGTCTTGCCGGCGTCGATGTGCGCCATGATGCCGATGTTGCGGTAGCGCTCGAGGG
>JBBAQZ010000003.1:0-292334 GCA_040400045.1 Myxococcaceae bacterium | reverse complement strand
ACTGGAGCACCTCAAAGCCGAACGTCCTGCGCAGCAAGGTGGCCCAGTCCAGCCTGGGTGGCCGCAGGGGCCGCGGCGCGAAGGGCGCAGGGGTGGAGGCGGTGGCCGCCCGTAGGCCACCACCGCGCCTCGGTGTCTGGCGGCGGGGCCGAACATCCCGTGGAAGTGCACCAGGTGCTTGCCGCGCGGAGGCGTCAGCGGGTGGGTCGGTGGCCATGGCGTTCATGGTGCCCTCTCGCGCAAACCAGCCGAGTCGTTCCTCGACGAGCTGATCACCTGGCGCGAGCTCGCCTTCAACATGGCGGCGCTGCGGCCCGACGACTACGGCTCGATGGCGACGTTGCCGGCGTTCGCGAAGGCCACGCACACGAAGCACCCGCGAGAGCATCTGTACACGCTGGAACAGCTCGAGCGCTCCGAGACGCACGACGAACTGTGGAACGCGACGCAGCGGCAGATGGTGCGTGACGGCTGGTTCCACAACGACCTGCGCATGTTGTGGGGGAAGAAGATTCTCGAGTGGTCGCCCTCGGCGAAAGACGCGCTCGAGCGCATGGAGAAGTTGATGAACAAGTACTCGCTCGATGGCCGCGACCCGTGTTCGTACTCGGGCTACCTCTGGGTGCTCGGGCGGTACGACCGTGCGTGGGGTCCCGAGCGGCCCGTCTTCGGCTCTGTTCGGTACATGTCGTCGGACAACACGGCGAAGAAGTTTTCGGTAAAGAAGTACCTGCGTACGTACGCGCGGTGATTCCCGCTGCGCTCGTGAAGAGTGAGAGTCGTTGAAGGCGCTCACGGACGCCTGATGAACGCTGCCGCAGGCGGTGAGTGTCGGTCAGCCTCTCGTCTGAGGTCGTGGTCTGACGCCCAGTGCGCGTCCGACCTCTCGTGCACGCGAGCGCGCGACGCCGGCTTCGTCGGCGAAGCGATGAAACTTCGACACCGCTGCGCGAACCTCGTCGATGACGGTGGCTGTACGTCGCAGGCCGACCTGACGCTGCGAGCTTCTCGAGGTGCGCGCGCGTGGGGTTCGCGCCTTCGGTGTCGACGAGCATCGTGTGTTCGCCGCCGGGCCCGTGTGAGTACGTGAGGTCGTAGGCCGGGCTCGAGCGCCACGTGCCTCGTGCGTCCATCAGGAACGCGAAGTTCCGCGCATGGTCGTCGCGATTGTGCGCGAACACGTTGAAACACGCGCGACGGAACAGCTCGCGCACGTCGCTCTCGTTCCGTGTCAGGGCGCGCGCCGTCTTCAACACATCTCGGTACGTCAGCGCCGATGAGCGGAGCGGCGCGTTCAAGAGTCCCGACAGCGTGTGCAGGTGCAGCTTCTTCCTTCCCTCGCGGTCGAAGCGCCGCACCGCGAAGAACCCCGGGTGTCTCGACGTACGCCCGAGCAGCCGCGACGCAGGTACCTCGATTCCTGCCGCTGAAGCCATGAGCAGGTACGCGTGCTCCAACGCTGCGGTGTGCTGGTCGTCGTCACGTGCACGGAACTTCACGAGCCACGCCTCGAAGCCAGGCCTCGGCCGTGCATCTCCAACCACCACGATGCCGTCGGTCGACAGCTGCACCAGCACCTTCGGCCGGGCGCCTTGAGGAGAGCCACCCAACGCGACGAGGCGATCGAGATCGACCGCCGAGACACCCTTCAAGACGGCCTGCGTGTCGGCCTCGAGCTCTGGCAACTGCACGACGGTGGGCGGCTCCAGTTCGACCTGCGGCTCGTAGACGAGCGCGCCCATGGACCGGTGCCCGACGAGCAGCAGCCGGTCGAGCGGGCTCAACGCCTCGGGTGGAATGCCAGCCTTCGCCGCACGTCGGTCGATGAGCAGCCGGCCCCACCCGTCGGGAAGGCTGTCATCGAAGACGCCCATGAGCCCGTCGAACTTCGTCGGGTCTCCAGTCACCACGCCCGGCGCGAGCGGCAACTTGAACGGCGAGAGTTCGAGACCACGTGCGAGGAAGTCTGTGTCGTACTCGAACAGCACCTGCCGGTTCTTCAGCGCGAGGCGTCCAACGTGCAGCCGTCGGCCCTCCTCGGGCTCGAGGAACACCGTGATGGCGCGGGCAGGCTCGCTCTTCACTTCGTGCTCCGCACGCGTTGCACCCGGCGAACGTCTGGCTCAGCGAGCGCTTCATCGAGCGTGCGGTACTTCGGCGCCTGGAACAGCGACTCGAACCCGGCCTCTGCGCGGAGGGCCACTGCGATGCGGAGCACGTTCTCGATCGACGCACGACCCGTCTTCTCGAACCGGCGCACGGTCATCACGCCGACGCCAGCGCGCTCGGCGAGCTCCTCCTGCCGAAGCTGACGCAGCACACGCAGGGCGCGCGCTCTCTCGGCAAGGCCCAGGAGGATGGCTTCGAAATCGACCATTTATGGTCTCTTAACGAGCATTTCGGGCCTGAAACAACCAGAAATGGTCGATTCTCGAGCTCAGTCACCGAACGCATTGCGACGACGACGAGGCGCCACACGGCCCATCACGGCGACGCCGACCTGGTCCTCTTCATCGGGCGAGCGCGGCACCGAGACGTCGACGGCCACGCACACGCCACGCCACGACAGGTCGGTCAGCCGCTCGGGTGAGTCGGCGAAGTGCACCGTCGAGTCACACACCTTGCAGTAGCGCTCGAGGGACTTCGCGGTGCGCTCCAGCTCGGTCCACTTCAATGGGCACCTGAACCCAAACACGAGCTCACACCGCTCGATGGCGGGCCGGCCGACCGTCGCGAGGAACTCCGCACCGACGACGTCTCGGAGCGGCGCCAATTCCTTCAGCAACGCCTCACGCTCCTGGCCCGTCGCGACCTGCACCTTCGACTCGAGCCGCAACCAGCGCGCGTGCGCAGCGAGCCCACGCTCTTCGAGCACGTCGGCGTAGACGAGCCTCGCGGTCTCGTCACCGCTCCCGATGGCGTCGAGCATCTCGTCATCGGCCATCGCGACGGAGCGAGGTCTGGTCGGCTGCGTCAACGAGAACGCACGTTCGACGAGCGGGTGGTACTCGCCTGCCAGCGGCCGCAACGCCTCGAGCAACGCACGCAACGTCTGGTACCGCTCGGTGGGGTCGCGTTGGAGCGCCATGCGCAGCACCGCGAGAAACGCTGGCGACAGGTCGGTGCGCAACGACTCGAGCGGAACGGGCGTGGCGACCTGGAGAATGGCGTTCAGCAGGTCGAAGTCGCTCTGCCCCTGCACCTCGAACGGGTGCTGAAGCGTCGCGGCGAACCAGAGCACCGTGCCGAGGTTGAAGACGTCCGACCGCACGTCGAGCGGCTGCCCTCTCACCATCTCGGGCGTGAAGTACCCCATCGCCGAGCTCGGCTGCTGGCTGTCGAGCACCCGCAGCCCACCCTCGCGAGGGAGCAGAAGGTCTTTCGGAGAGGTGCCGCGAAGCCACTGTCCGGGATGTCCGGGAGCCGACTGCAACGCCTCGGCGAGCGCCACGCCCAGCGCGGCGAGCTCGGCCTCCGAGAGACGCTCCTTCGACTGCTTGAGTGCCTTCAGCACGTTCGACAGCCGCACGACCTCGGCGGCGGTGCGCTCGGGCGGCTGCTCCGCGACAGGCGGCGGCTGAACCACGGCCGGCCGCGGCAAGGCGTTGCGTGGCGAGCCAGCGGTCCTCAAGCGCTAGCCAACGCTGAACGCTCCTCGAACGGGTTCATCCAGCCATTCGTCCTCAACTGCACCGTGCGCCACCAATCCGGTGCATGCCACCGGCCCCAATGCAGGCGCGGAACAGTTTAGTTCGACGTTCGCTTCCCGACCCTTTTTGTAGCCGCCGATGGAAGGCGAAAACAAGGACGCTTGCGCACAAAGCAGAGGAAGGCGAGGGCTGTAGGCTGGAACAGGAATCAGCCGACCTGAAGTACAAGCCGAGCAAGCGGCGAGCGAGATGCAAATCAAGGCCAAAGTCCGAATCATGGAGACATCCCCTCGCGCGGCGTCAGCTTTTTGCCTTCCTTTTTTGATTGCATTGAACTCTTTGCCCAACTGCGGGTCTTTATCGAATTGCAGAATTCTGTCTGTTTCGTGCTTGTTTTGCTTTGACCATGCTGGACCAGGGTTGCCTTTCGCTGCTTTTTCGTGGTCGTCGTTCGCAAACATGAACTCAAACGCGTTCTGGTCCATATGCTTCCACTCATGCACAAGTGTTGCATCCAAACCATTTGAGTAATCTGGACGTGGCGCGGCGAGCCGAACCGCCCGGCGCAGACCTCAGGCCGGCGGGACCCGTGCCCGTGAAGCGTGGGGCCACCCACGCTCGTCAGCTCGCGGGGAACCGCGCCCGGTAGGTGCGGGGCAGCTCGCCCGTCACGGCCTTGAAGGCGTGGGTGAAGGCGGCCTCGCTCTTGAATCCGCAGGCCGCCGCGGTCTCGCCAATGCGCACGCCCGGCCGTGACAGGCGCTCCATCGCGGCCTGCACCCTCGCCTGCCGGAGGAATTGCCTGAAGCCCAGCCCCGCCTCCTCGTCGAAGCGCCGCGCCAGCGTCCGCGGCGAGAGGGCGGCCGCCCGGGCGACGCGAGCCAGGGACAGCGGCGCCTCGAGATGGGTGAGGACATGGTCCATCGCGAGCTCGAGCTCCCGCGAGCGCGCCGCGGGCAACGGCGCCAACAGGCCGCGGGTGGTCCATTCGACGGTGAGGTGCGCGAGGGCGGTGAAGAAGGCATTGGCGGCGCGATCCTTCGGCGACCGCTCCGGCCCCCAGCGGGCGGAGAAGTGAACGAGCTGCTGCGCGAGGGGCGCCAGCCCGAAGACCGCACACCCCCGCCGGCTCGAGGCGGGCACCGTGGCCGGGGCCAGGTACACGGTGCAGAGCGTCACCGGCCGCTCGGCCCAGACGCGGTGCTCGACGCCCGCGCCGATCAGCGCCGCCCGCCGCGGCGACAACACCCACTGGCCACCGTCTGCCTCGAGCCGCATGGTGCCGCTCGACGCAGCCAGCAGCTGGACCTTGCGGTGTGCGTGCCACGGCGAGCGAAAGGGCGCCAGCTCGTCAACGAGGCAGAAGCCGTTGACGCGGAGCGAGTCGACATCGACGGGGGCGGCGCGGGCCATCGTGCTCACTTCCAGAGGACTCGCTCGTTCTCGCCGGGCTCCTGGTTCCACACGGTGCCCCGGTTGGTCTCGAGGCCGAAGGCGATGCCGTACTTCTCCACGGCGCGGCGGTCCACCCGGGAGATGACGTCGGACTCGAAGGCGTCGTGGTGGGCGAGGCCCTCCTGGCGGGCTCCGCGGAAGCGGAGCTCGTGCCGCCACCAGGTGACCCGGCCGTCGCGCTCGCTGGGGACGAGGGCGAAGGGCTTCTCGAGGCCGTTGAAGCCACCGAGCCCCCGGCGCGCGAGGGCAACGCCGATGTCGAGGTCGTTGGTCTTCACCCCGAGGCGCAGCTGGTCGTCGCCGCCGACCGAAGAGGCCTGGACCGTGGGGGAAACGCTTCGCTTGATGACCGTCATGACGTGCTCGCTTTCGGGTGACTCGTGGCGCCGGCCGGAATGGCCTGCGTTCAAGGGAGTTGTCGGCGGTGAGGGCGAGGCGTCCTGTCGATGTTTGGACAACATCTTGTTTGATTCTGCCACGAGGACTCTACGCATCCCGGGCTCAGCCACTCCGGCTCCCCGGGGGCCCCAGCGCCTCGTGCGCGTCGAAGGGGACCGCGGCGCCCCTCTGCGTGCCCGCGGGCGGTACCCTCGCGCCGCGGTTCGCGACACGAGCAGTCCCACGGAGTCCGGCGGCAGTTCAACGAGGCACGGGAGCGAGCATGTTCGAGCGGCTGAAGAACAGTTGGGCGCTGGCGATCGCGAGCGCGCGGTGCTGAGCGCGGACAAGGAGCTGGTGATCTTCCCCATCATCTCCGCGGTGGCGCTGACCATCGTGTCCGCCGCCTTCGTCGTGCCGATGTTCTTCCTCACCGACGCGAAAGGCGCGCTGGCCGGCCCGCTGTCGTTCATCGTGGGCTTCGCGTTCTACGTGGTGAGCTACTTCGTCATCTTCTTCTCGAACTCGGCGCTCGTCGGCGCTGCGCTCATCCGGCTCCGCGGCGGCGACCCGACGGTGGCCGACGGCTTCCGCATCGCGATGGGCAAGGTGGGCACCATCTTCGGCTACGCCATGGTCGCCGCGACGGTGGGCATCATCCTGCGCGCCATCCAGGAGCGCGCCGGGCTCGTCGGCCGCATCATCACCGGCCTCATCGGCATCGTCTGGAACGTCGCCACGTTCCTCGTCGTGCCAGTGCTGGTGAACGAGGACGTCGGCCCCATCGACGCCGTCAAGCGCAGCTCCGCGCTGCTGAAGAAGACCTGGGGCGAGCAGGTCGTCGGCAACTTCGGTATCGGCAGCATCATGGGGCCCTCAGGGCCGGGAACCGGATCCAGCCTCCGAAGTTCGAGGTGAGGGGAACACCCCACGCCAGGTGGCCCATGCGCGCTCCCCTGTAGGAAACGCAACCGATTGATCCGTTTGGCTTTCGTGGGTGGCCTGATGTGTGAGAGCTCCCCCCCCAGCGCCGATTCAGTGCACCAACCCCACCGGAGAACCCCTTGCCCATCAAGCCCGCCTTCATCGAGCAGAGCGCCATTCGAGGCACGTCCCTGCAGCTGCGCGTCAAGACCGAAGATCTCGGCCCCGCCAACCGCGGCGGCGCCCACCTCTTCGATGCGAAGGGTCACACCCTCGACGTGCCGCTGACCTTCACCAACAAGGCGGGGTCCGACGACGTGTTCACCGGCGCGATCCCCACGAAGGACCTCAAGGCCCGCGGCTTCGATCTCAAGTCGCTGCAGGCCACCGCCTTCGTCGAGGTGCCCGGCGCGCCGCGGATCTGGGAAGAGGTGGACCACTCGGCTGTCATGGCCGCGAAGGACGACGCGCTGCGCGACCTCGGCCCTGGCAGCATGCGCAGCGTCGGCAAGCAGTCGCTCCCGGTGTTCAGCGGGGTTCTCGACTTCGAGCTCGTGCGCCAGCAGGGCCCGATGACCGGCTCCCATACGTCGAGCTGGGAGACGGCCGTCACCGCCGTCACCTACCGCGACGAGAAGAACTTCTTCGGGGGCGCCCGGACCGTGAAGCTCGAGCTGCACCCCGAGCACACCGTCGTAGAGCTGAGGTGGAACGGGATCGGGGAAGTCGCCCGACCCGGCGTCGAAAATCTCAACGCCATGGCTGTCGTCACGCTGCAGCGGCAAGCCGACGGCAGCTACCGGGCGGCCGCGCCGCTCAACAAGGCCTTCTTCAGCGCCCTGGGCGAGCAGGGCATGGCGGCTGACCCGCTGACCTCTATCAAGGTCGCCCTCTTCGACCCGGCGACGGGCAAGGAGGACAGCGCGTTCGGGCAGGACTACGCGCTGCGCTGATCGCCGGTGATGCCGCAGCGCGCGCCGCCGCGAGGCGAAGAACGGGCGAGGGGCAGTCCAACGCCGCCCCCGCCAGGGGAGATGAAGTGCAGGTCAAGCAGCTTCGTGATGCCGCTCGAAGAGGTCGTGCGCGTTCGCACCGGTGAGCGCGGCGGCTCGGCCATCTGAAACGGCGGAGCGGCGTCTTGCCGATTTCGCTGCGAAGCGTTCGCGGCTGATCGACACTGCCGCCGTGCGCCAGATCCTGCTCGCCGCGTCTCTCTTGCTGGGCTGTCCCAGGTCGGCAGACGACGCTCCCCGGCTGACGAAGTCGGGCACCTCTCGCCAGAACCCTGACACGGCCTTCTGGTCCTGGGCGAAGGCCCACGCAGACGAGCTCGCGACCATCAAGCGCGGCGACGACACCGCCGCCCAGGCGCTGGCCGCCGAGCTGCGCAAGGTCGACCCCGGGTTGGTGTTCGAACTTGGTCCCGGGCGACGAAGAAATCGCTCTGGCGAACGATCATGCGCGCCTCTCTTCGATGGTGAGCAGGCCGACGAAGTCGTGACTCAACCGGGGAATCAGCCGTTCCGCCCGTTCAGGTGCCGGTGGCAGGGGGAGGAGGTGCGACAGCGCCGGGCTTGATGACCCGGGGCGCGTGTTTCCACAGCCCACCGTGCGCGAAGGCCTTCCAGCCCCACTTGAGCCACGAGAGCAGGGCCAACGCCATCCACAGGCTCCAGGTCAACATGGCGCCGCGGTACACCAGCATCGGCACCGAGAAGACCCACGCCTGCGGGAACTCGACGGTCGTGCGGTCCAGGAACCAGCGCAGCAGCCCCGCGGTCGAGCCGTTGCCGCGCACCTGCATCTCGGGTTGGCCGAGCAGGCCCGAGTACACCGACACGCCGAGGATGATGAGCGCGATGGCCGTGGCCGCCACCAGCATCAGCTGGCGCACGTTGAAGCTCGCAGCCCCGTCGACGGTGACGCGCTCGCGCCAGCCCAGGAGCAGCAACCACCCGAAGACCGCCGCGATCGCCGCGATGGGCAGCTGTGAGAGACCCAGCGCCAGCAGCACCCACTGGTAGGTCTTCACCGGCGCCCACTTCGAGCGGCCCAGCCCGATGGAGACGACGAGCAGGACGAGCAGGAAGCTCCAGAACAACACGGCGGGTCCCATGCGCGGCCCGGTGAGGAAGAGCACCCAGCGGTCCGCCGGCATGTCCACATGCAGCTCGGCGTTCACCGTCGAGACGCCCAGGCCCAGGGCTGGCGTCGTCCACGAGCTCGGCAGCCCGCTCGTCTGTCGCCACCGCAGCTCGATGGACTGTGAGCCAGGCACCAGCGGCATCGACACGGTGCGGCCTTCCTGACGAATCGGCTGCGCCTGGCCGTTGATGATGACGGTCTGAAGCTGCGCGTCTTCGGGCAACGTGAACGGGTGCAGGCCACCGCGCGAGGAGCGCAGGTTGGCGGTGAAGGTGACGTCGGTGGCGCGCACGCCCGGTGCCACCACGAGCCGCGACTGGTCGATGGTGAGCGTCTGTCCCTGCACGCCGTCGGGTTTGACGACCTCGAGGGTGACCGACTCCTTCGGCCACGGGCGCCACTCGGGCACGCGCGGGCCGACCTCGTTCGGCTGGTGCACCACGGGAATGCCGGACCACTCGGCGTGCCACACCGGGCTGATGTCGACGCGCCACACCTCGACCCACGGCGCGCCCTCAGCTGCGGTGAGCGTGATGGGCGACTTCGCCTCGAGCACGCTCGTCCAGCTCAGCTCGGTGGCGCTCGCCGGCATGTTCACCAGCGCCTTGCCGTTCTGCACGCGCACGTCGCTCGACGTCACCGACTCACCGGGGAGCAGCGGCACCTCGAGCACCACGGCCGAGCCGGTCGGCGTCAGCCGCTCTACGCGCGTCTCGACCGACCAGGTCAGCCCCAGCGCCAGCGTGCGCTCCACCACCACGAAGGGAGGCAGGGTGCCGCTCTGCAGCGCCGCGCCGGTGCCCTTCGCGTTGTCGGCCTTGCGGGTGAGCTGCAGGTTCTCGTCGGCGACGCCGTCTTCATGCACCCCATCGAGCGTCCACCCGTCGACCTTCGCCTCCACCCGGTACGACTTGAACGGCAGGGGCACCTGCACCGTGTCGCGCGGCGGGAGCGGCCCTTCGAGCAACACCTGGTGCGCGCCTTCGTCGACGGCGAGCAGGAGCGCTCCGTCGGCGCCGCGAGTCAGCGCGCTCGCGGGCTTCCCATCGACGATGACGGTGCGCGGGAGCCAGTGCTTCTCGTTGCCGGGGAGCGGCACGGCGGTGGCCGCGCCTGCGAGCAGCTCGATGCGGAGGCGCAGCGTCGTCGGCGTCGCCTCGAGCAGCAGCCGGGGAGACGAGGCACAGCTCGGCGCGCAGTCGGGCTTCTCGAGCAGGCGCTCCTTCAGCTGGTTCAGCAGGGGCTCGTTCGGCAGCTCGTCGGCGCGCGCGAGGGTCGGCAACAGCAGGCCGAGCACGAGGAGCGCGGCTGTCGCGGGCAGGCGCAGCTTCTTGATGAAGGTGGGCCAGAACGAGCCAGGGAAGCCGAGCACCGTCAGCACCAGCAGCCCGAAGAGCAGGGCGCGAAGGAAGGCGAGGGCCAGGTTGGCGGCCGGCCCGAGGAGGAAGAGCGAGAGGGTCTGCGTGCGCTCGACCGGCCCCGAGTAGCCGATGCTGATCTCCTTCCAGTTCCACCGCGGAAGGCCCGGGCCCGTCTGCACCAGCACCGACTTGTCGTAGTCGCGCGTCGTCAGCGCCTTGCGCTTCTGTTGTTTGAGCGACTGCTGCGCCTGGGCTGGCGGAGGCGCAGAGGTCGAGGAACGCGGCGCCCTGGTGGCCTGCCCGTCCTTCTGGGCGTTGGCAAAGCGGTCCATCGGGAGGTCGTTCTGCTCTTCGCCGTCACCCGCGTATCCGCCGTACCAGCCGGTCGACATGCTGCGCTGGTACTGCCCTGCGTTGTCGCTCGAATAGTCCGACCAGCTCTGCACGCCGCCGTACGACATCTCGCCCGCGAGGCCCGGGTACATGCCGTGGCGCACGTGGTCGACCATGAACGAGACGGTGATGACGACGAGGGCGGCCCCCGAGGCGTAGCGCGACCAGCGGAAGACGGACTTGAGCCAGTGCTCCGGCAGCACGCGGAAGATGGCCTCGAGCACCAGCACCACCAGCCACACGAAGCGCGGCGAGTCGTTCTCGAGCCAGCCAAGCGTCAACGCCACCAGCGCGAGACCGCCCATCGGCCAGCCGAAGAGCCGTCCCATGGCGAGCGAGATGATCAGCACGAGGAACAGGTCGAGCAACGTCCACCGCTGCATCCACGTGTCGGGCACCGAGTCGGCCCCCGAGGCGCTCACCAGCGTCCACCCGGGCGGGAGCTGGAGCGTCGTGCGCACCGAGGCGAAGTCGGCGTCCCATGACACGGCGGGAATGGCGGACAGCGAAGTGACGATGCGGCTGTCGGCCTCGAGGGTGAGCTGGCCTTCACGCAGCTCGACGCCGGCCTGCGGAGCGCTCGCCAGCCGCGTGATGAACTGGTCGGAGCCCGCGGTGACGACGCGGCCGAGCTCAGTGCCTGGCTGCATGTCGAGCCGCCACGAGCGATGGAGCGGGCCGCTGATGCGGTCGTTCGCGGTGAGGCCCTTGCCGTCGAAGTCGAGCCAGAGCGTACGGGTGAGCGTGAGCGCGTCGGGCGCAGGATCGCTGTCGCCACGGCGGCGCTCGGTCAACTGCATCGAGTCGTCGAGCGACATCGCGTACGCAGGGAAACGCTTCCACGCTGCGGGCAACGTCGTCTGCTGCGGGTCGACCTGCCTCACGCCCTCGACGAGCACCTGTCGCAACGAGGGGCGCGCGTCGAACGTCCACACCTCGTCGCCCTCCATCCACGGGCCTTCGGGCGAAGGGCGTTTCAGTGCAGAGATGGGCCCTTCGCTGCGCGCGATGAGCTCGATGACCCAGGCGCCCGGCCTCACCTGCAGCCGCAGCTTGCCGTCGGGCTCGAGGCGGACGGGGAGGGCGCTCGTCAACGACATCGGGACGAAGCCAGCCGGCAGCGCGCGACCGAGCAGCACCTCGCGGCTCTTGCCCGAGACCTGCAGCGAGATCTGCGTCACCAGCCGCGCGGGAATCTCGTCGACGAGCTGGCGGTGCACGGTGATGTCGAGGTTCTCGGCTTCCTGCGCGGCGCCTTCCTTCTGCAGAAAGACGCGGCCCTCGGCGTCACGGTTCGGCAGCAGCACGTCGGAGCCCTTGAGCTTCAGCGCCACCAGCCCCGTCGCGGGCGGAACGAGCAGCGCCTCGGGCAGCGAGTCCCACGAGAAGTCTCCGGTGACCGTGCGCTCACCGACGTCGAGCTTCACGGTGGGCAGGCCGTCGCTCCCGGGCACCACCACCGCGGCCTTGCCGTCGACCTTCACGCTCTGCGGCCAGTGGCGCGCGTCGCCGGGGAGCGTGCGGTACGCCTCGCGGTAGATGTGGAAGCGCTGGCTGAAGCCGCCGCCCTTGTCGTCAAGTGAGAGCGAGAGCTGGCCTGGCCAGGAACAGATGCGCGTCTCTTCGCCGTTCACGAAGGGGCAGCCGACCTGCTTCTCGCCGTGCAGCACCCAGGCCTTCCAGTCACGCAGCGCGACCGGCAGTTCATCGGGGGCTGGTGCGGCTGAGACGAGGGACGAGACGACGAGCGTCGAGAGGAGGGCGAGGCGCACGAGTGGGCTCCAGGACGGTGGTGCAGCGGGACCGCGAACACGACGTCGGCGCGAGACCTTCCGCGAAAAGCGTCGAAGTCGCGAGGTGGAACGAAAGGGAGCCCGGCGCGCGTTCCACCCCGGTCAGCAGCCCCGTCGCGTCTGGGCCTGGAGACCGAGGGGGACGGGGGGCGCGTGCGAGCCGGTGCCAGGTGCGTGAGGCACTCGCCCACGCAGTGGTCTGCTTCGCTGAGCGTCTGCGTACACGGCGATCTTCGTCGCGTCTCTCGTGAGCGGCGCAAGCTGCTTCATCGGGGCGCGAAGTTCGGGCTGCTCTGCGATCTGCGCTGACAAACGGTGACGGGTCTCCGTGTGCTCCGCTGCGCATCCTGCGCCTGCCCTCTCGTTCCGAATTGCGCCCGCTTCGTCAGTTGCTGCACACGGCAGGTGGAAGCGCGGCGAGACCCCAGGCTCGGGCGCACTCGGGCGAACACTTCCGTCCGTAGTCGGGGCTCGCCGGGCAGGTCGCCGAGTCGGACAGCCCCGGCCCGGCCGGCGCTCCGTTGACGATGAAGGACACGCGCTCGCTGAAGGCACAGTCGCAGCCGACGACATGTTCCGCGCTCGCTGCCGTGCCGCCTTCACGCAGGAACCGCGCGGTGAAGTTCACCATGTAGGCGTCAGCGTCGAAGGTGCGGAACGGCTGTGGGTTGTAGATGCCATGCTGGCCCGCGGGCCGGAGCATTGGAATACGGAAGGCGTCGACGGTTCCATCGGCGCGCGCGCGCGTCACGCGCAGGGCCTTGCCATCACCGGGTCGCGGTGGCGGGAAGCGCACGGGGTTTGTCTTCTCGCTCGCGAGACATCGCGACTCGCCGTTGTCGGCCGACCAGTCATCTTCCGGCCGGCACGAGAAGGTCGCCTTGCCATCGGAGACGTCATCGGGGTCGAACAACACGTGCGGGTTCGTGGTGAACGTTCCCCAGCGCTGCAGGTGCCAGTCGCCTTCGACGACCCAGTTCGTCCTCAGCATGTCTTCGATGGACATGCCGTAGCGAGGGTCTGGTGAGAACAGCTCGCGCCAGCCGACCTCGGGGCCGAAGCGCTCTGGGTCGCGTCGCCACGAGCCCAGCAGCCCCGCCGTTCGTCCCAGGGACACCCCTGTCGCCGCGGGGACCTGCGAGTCTCCGGCGGTCGGCATGAGGAGCACGTGGTTTCGGCCCTTCCGCCAGGCCGGGTCGTACGGCGCTTCGATGGGGCGATCGAAGAAGCGGGGCGCCCACGAGGCCGGGTCTGCCGGAGCGATGCCGTGCGCGGCGATTCCGTAGAAGCGGCGGAAGTCGGGCGTGTTGCGCGTGTAGCCGAGCCCTTCCTGCATCGCGACGAGCGGAGCGCCCTTCGGGTAGATGGTGCCCCAGAACGTGACGTCCCACTGCCACGTCGAGACGGTCTGCTTCGGCGTCTGACCGCCCGCCTCGAAGACGCGCACTTCGATGCGGTCGCCGAGGGCTGCGGTGTCGTCGAAGCGCACGGGATCGTGATCGCCGTCCTTCAGACCCAGCACCGACCGACGCTGAATCGGCGAGAGTGCATCGGCGGCGATGTTGATGCGCACCCAGCCGCGCGCTCCCACCACCGCGCTGCGGACGAGGCCCTTGTCGAGGTTGTGCACCTCGAGTCGATCGCCGGGCTTCACATTCGGCACCTTCGCGAACGCTCGCACCGCGAACTTCGCCGTGTCGTAGGCGTACCAGCCGAGCAGCAGCTCTCCGGCCTTCAGCGGCGTTCTCGCCTCGTCTTGTTTCGTGTTCGGCAGGCACCCGGGGCCCTCGCCGGTCGTCAGTGGGTTGTCGTGGCCGTCAGTCGGGAGGCACCCGACCACCATCGGACCCATCACGGGCAACATCACGGCCTCGGCGAGTCCGCCCTGCCCGAGGCGCACCGAGATGTCCGTCAGCCCGGCCCCCACCGCGTTCGGCGAGACGGCGTCGAGGGAAGGCTCAGCGCCCGCGGTGACGGCGGTGATCTGCCCGCCCAGAGAGATGCCCCACGCGCCGAGCTTCGCGAAGCGCCCGCCGAGATCGACCTGCCCGTCGCCGTCGAGGTCCCCCAGCACGCGGCCGTCGGCGTCCTTCGACGAGCCATCCATCGCGCGGAGGATTCGCGTGAACTGAAGCTGTTCCAGCGCCGACTGCCGCACCATGTCGCGCGTGTGGAACATGTTCGCCGTCCATTGATCCGCTCCGCTGTCGGGGCAGCCATCGTTGTTCAAATCACGGTCGCGCCCGTCGAAGATCATCGAGAGGATCTCGGGGGTGCCGTACTTCGAGAGCATCGGCTTCCCGGCGAGCAGCTCGAGGCCACCGGGACACTTGGCGTCGAACACCGTCGTACGGCCGTGGCCGTAGCTGTCGAGCGCGCACCCTGCGACGCCCATCTGCGCGTGCCGGCCTGCGTGCAAGATGAACTCGGCCTTCGAGCTGCCGTAGCCATGCGCGTAGAAGGCGACTGGGTAGGGCTTGCACCACGCCTTGCCCTCGGGGTTTCCCGGAGCGCAGGTGACGTCACGGGGTCTGGCGTCGCTCCGTGGCAACACACACCAGAACGAAACGCGCGCGCGGCCGTAGACGGCTTCTCCACGCTCGGCGTCGAGCTGCCAGGACTCGTCTTCGGTCGCCGCATATTTCTTCGTGGCCGCGCCGTCCCGGTCGACGAGCAGGTCTGGCGCTTCGAACCAGCCCGCGGCAATGGCGCCGATGCTCGCGTAGTCGCCGTAGCCGCCGCACACCTGTTTGTCGCCGTCAGCGAGGCCCCCGAGCTCGGCCCAGGTGGCCGCCGCGCACCCACCTTCGAGCACGCGCGCCGAGCCGCCGTTCTGGGCGCCGAGCGGAGCATCACCCTGGCGTCTCCTCCACTCGTCGCGGGTCAACAGGTCGAAGCTGCTCACCGGGAACTCGGTCGACAGTCGCGCGAGCGGTCCCTGGCCGTAGAGGCCCGCGCGCAGCTGCTCCAGGTCTTTCGTCATGGTGCCGACGGTGAACGTCCACGCGAAGACGACCGATGACGGCGCGAGCTCGTAGCGCGGCAACAGCTCTTTCACCGGCGCGAGCGCGCTGAGCTGTTCGCGGGGCGCAGCGACGACGAAGGGCGACTCTACCGCGGCGCCATCGGCGCCGACGAGCCGGTCGGTGAAGACGACCGCGTAGGTACACCGCTCCTCGAGTGGCCAGACCGGCCGCATGATGAGGGTGTTCGTCTCGCGCTCGTACCAGCCCATCAGGTGGTCGGCGATGCAGCGGTCATGCGCGGGCGTTCCGAACGGCAGCGCGTCACAGGCCTGCGGGTCGACGAAGTTCGCGACGTCGAGCACGCCGTCCTGGTCACGGTCCTCGCCGGGGTCGAGCTGCCCGTTGCCGTCGCGGTCCTCGTTCCACTGGTTGAAGACGACCGACGACGACTCGCCTTCAGGGTCGTACTGGAAGAGCCGGTTGTCCGATTCGTCGAGCCGGTAGCCCTCGGGCGCGCGCGCATCGGGCGTTCGCGTGGTGTGCCCGAAGAGCGTGATGGGGAACCGGCCGCGGCCGAAGTCGAGCGCCACCTCTTCGCCGAACCGTTCGCAGTCCCGGTCGACGTTCAGCAGGAAGACGGCGTCGTCACGGAAGTCGAGGTTCTGCTGGTGCCGCGTGACGAGGTTCTTGAGATCGAGCGGCTTCGAGAAGCGCGCCGTGACGGGCCCGTACGAGCCGAAGCCGTCGAGACGGTTGAAGAGCGCGCGAGTGCGGGTCTCGTATCTCGTACGCGCTTCGGTGCCGATGTTGACGCGTCGGCCGGTGGGACTCGTCGGGTCGACTCGCGTCGCCTGATCGTTGGGGAGCGGAATCTCGGGCAGGGGGCGATGCGTGACGTCCCACAGCACCTGGGGGCCGCCACGTCGCACCACCTTCGCGAAGTCGCTGACCGGCCGCGTGCCCGAGGGGTCGCACGCCGAGAGCCCCAGCAGCGCCGTCACCAGCAGTCGTGTCGTCATCGTCGTCTCCATGGAGCTCACCACCGCACCGAGGCCAGGCCGCGAACGAGCCAGGGGGTCCCGAGGTTCTGCACACCGTCGAAGGCCGAGCCGGGAACGAGCAGGCCGCCCTCGGCGCCGACGAGCAACCGCACCGCGCCAGGCAGCACCGGCGTCCACGCCACTCTCGCGTCGAGCTCGTGCCCGTACACACGCCCACCGAGAACGCGGCCACCCGGCGTCGTCGAGAAGCCGCCGTTGACGGCCGATTGCCAGGCATCGGCGACGTCTGACGCTGCGACCGCGAAGGCGTACCCGAGCCGCAGCTCGACCGGCTCGAGTGGTCTCCACTTCACGACCGGGTGGACGTAGGCCGCGTTCGAGACCGAGCCCGGGTTGACGAGGAACCGCGCCGACGGAGGTGGTGTTCCGGTCAGCGAAGGTGCCGCGAGCCGGTCGACCGCGCGCGCCGTCACCATCGGCAGCACGTGGTCGAAGAGCACGAAGCCGACGTTGTGGTCCGAGTTCATGCTGAAGGTGCGGGCGACGCGGTCGCGCGGGTCGTTGTCTCCCGAGGCGTACCCGGCCTCGACGGCCGCGGTGAGGCGCGCGGGATCGAGATCCCACCGCGCGCGGAGGAGTCCTCCGAGCTGCAGGACGTCGGCGCCCGTCAGCGTCTCGTCGGACAACGGGCGCGTCGAGCGGCCGGTGATGAAGGTCGCTTCGCCTTCGAGGGTGAGGTGCTGCTCGCGGGTGAGGTCGAAGCGCTGGCGACCAAAGGCGTCGATGACGGCGACGGTCGTCAGGCTGCGCGCGGCGCCAGGGCGGTTGGGGTCGAGTCGGTCGACCTGGTGGCGGCCCACGACGAGCAGACCGAGCGCAGTCGCGCCCGTGTCGACGCGCGCGCCGAGGACGCCGGCTCCAGCGAGGTCCCCATCGAAGACCGACGCGTTGTCATCACGGAGCACGAAGTCACCAGCGACGAACACGCCGACGTCCTTGAGGAGTGGGGTGGTCGAGCGGGCGAAGGGCTTCGTGAGGAACGCGGCGCGCGCGACGACGCTGCCCAACCACGCGTCGCCGAACTGCAGCCCGTCGGTCTGTGCGGCACCGGCGCCGTCGTTCGCGAGCATGCCGGTGCCCCAGTTGAACGTCTGTGCGCCGAACGAGAGCTGCCCGAGGCTCGTCGTCCACAAGACGTTCGCCTTGCGGGGAATGACGCGGACCCGGTCGTTGCCGTTGAGGGCGAGCTGGAAGGGCCGCGGCGTGTACGTCGTGCCGAGCGTCATGGCGTCGCCGGCGAGGAAGCCCGAGAGCGCGTCGAGCTCGAGGTCGAAGCGCAGCGTGTCGCTCGGAGCCCATCGGCCGCCGGCGATCACCCTCGATTGCGCCCAGGTGCGCTGGTTCGCCGACGTGCCCACGTCGTCGATGCCGAACGCGGTCGATTGGTTGACGCGGGCGCGGCCTTCTCCCCAGGCGTCCCAGTTCGCCCCGCGCGCGCTGCGGGTCGGTCCGTCCGCGCCGAGGCGAGGGGGCGGCGAGGTCTGACCTGTCGACGGAGCCTCCGTTTTGACGGAGACCGCGGTCGAGGGCTCGGGAGCGCTGGCTGCGACGGGGTTCGGTGACGTGGCGAGGCCGGGCTCAGTCGTGGCGCCTGGTGGCGTGGCGTCGGTCTGCGCCGGACTTTCCGAGGAAGAAAGCCATGCCGTCACGCCCAGCAGCACCGCGGCGGTCTTCGTTCTGCCCATGCGTCACCCCTGCGTGCGAGTGCGCGACTTCTTAGAGGGCTGACGGGGACGAAAGGAAGGGCGTCAGACCTCGCTCCGTTGGGCGAAAGCCAACAGAACAGTCAAACGTCTGCCATTGCGGAGTGATGGTGCCGCGATGGTTCAGTGAAGTCTCGCTGCGTCAAGACCGCGAACCCACGACACCACGTCACGGTCTTCGGTGAGGCTGGTCGCCAGCAGCTGCTCGAACGCGACTCGCGTCGCCGCCATCGCCTTCTGCTCGTCATTCGTCGCGCGGTAGAAGTGCGAGAAGAGAATGGGCCCGAAGCGCTGATAGAGCTCGAGCGAACGCGCGATGGGCGTCGCGTGGGGCGTCAAGGTTCGCCGCACCCTCTTCATCAGCAGGTCGAGTTCATTCGTGGGCATCACGGGCTCCTGGCCAAAGCTGCCCTGTTGTCGCCCAGCGGAAGCGTCAGGAGCGACACGGTGGTGGACACCTTGCGCCATCTCGATTTCACCAGCGATTGCAAGAGGTTATGCGCTCGGCGAGCGAGTCGCGCACGCTGCCCGTTCGAAGGCGAGCCGACTACCGCGCTTCCTGGCAACGTCCGTCAGCGCTCACCCAGACGTCCAGGTCGTCGACCTCGATGACGCGGCCCGCGGTCGAGCTCTCGTCGACGAACATCAGGAAGACGTCATCGCCCGGTTGTGCGTTCTGGTTGACCACGATGGTCGGTGGAATGCGCGACCAGTCCGCGGCAGGCCCGGGCAGGTCGAACTCCTTCCACTGGTTCGTCATGTTCGCGGCGTAGAGGCGCATGGTGATGACGGGCGCGGGGCTCTTCACGAACGCGGTGGCGCAGTACGTCGCCGCCGTCGTGACGGCGAGCTTCCACTTCGACGAGAACTGGTTGTTGAAGAGGCCCGCAGCGACCGTGAACTTCAGGCCCTTGCCGGTGCGGCCCGCGGTGCTCTCGACCTTGCCCGCGGCGCCGTCAGATTGGAACTCCAGCGTCGCGTCGCCGCACTCGAATAAGCCGTTGCGCGCGAGGTTGGGCGGAGACTTCATTGGCACCGAGCACGCTCCGCCGCCAGCGTCGGGTGTCATCAGCTGCGGTCCACACGCGGACATCATCACCAGCACTGCGAGCGCCATCAGTCTCATGGCGCGGGTTTGTGCCCTGTCGAAGGCAGCCTGACAACCACGGCTTGCAGAAGTCGTGGCGAGGGCCCAACCTCGGGGGCGATGCGTCGCGCGCTGCTCCTCGTGGTGATGGTGTCGCTGCCCGGTCTGGCGCAATCGCCGCCGCCGTTGCCGGTCGCAGAGCCTTCGTATGCGCCGGTGAATCAGGCTCCAGCAGGGCCTTCGTACGTACAGCAGTGCTTCGGCTATCCGTCTGGGCTGTTTCTGCTCCCGGTGCCGCGCGTCACGGCGAGCGCCTCGGGTGGCGTCGGCGCAACGACCACGGGCGCGACGACCTCGTCGAGTGGGGCCGGAAGTTCCGGCAGCATCGGCAGCTCCGGGAGTGGCGACGGCAAGGCGTTGCTCGTCATCGCCGTGCTGATGGCCATCGCGCTCCCGGTCGTCGTCTACGCGCTCGACGACGACGCTTCACCCGTCGTGCAGCAACGCTTCGGGTGTCCGAGCTTCAGCCTCGACCTGCAGGGCGGGCTCGACACCGGCGTCGCGTTCCCCGGAGCGCGCCCCCTCGGTCAAGGCCGATTCACGCTGGCGTTCGGCTTCTTCGGCACCGACGTGCAGCTCGACCTGAGTCCCTCGGCGGTCAACGTCTTCTCGACGCACGCGTTGCTGCGCATTGCTCCGAAGCAGCACATCGAAGGCGCGCTCTCGCTCGGCTACCGGAGGATGAACGTCGGCGCCGAACTGCGCCAGGGCTTCGACATCGGCCTGCCGCATCGGTACGCGTTCTGGCGAGACGACCTGCGCGTGTTCGGCCTCGAGCTGCGTCCGTCGCTGCAATTCGGCCCGTCGGGCATCGACGCCGCGATCGAAGCGTCGATCATCGTGCCGATCATCGAGCTGCTCCACCTGCGTATTGGTGGCCGTGTGTACAGCTTCGGCAACGCCATCGTCGTCGGCGCGACCGGTGGGCTCACGCTGGCGCTCTGATCGCGAGAACTCCAACGTCGAGGCGTCGCGCTGCTCACCTCTGAATCGTTGAGCTCGGCCTGCAACCGCGCGATGACCCCGCTGGTGAGCCCCTACGAGGTCGTCGACATCTACACGGATGGTGCCTGTCGCGGGAACCCGGGCCCGGGCGGCTGGGGCGCGTTGCTTCGGTCTGGCGCGAAGGAGCGCGAGCTCTTCGGCGGCGAACCCGACACCACCAACAACCGCATGGAGCTCACCGCCGTCATCCGCGCGCTCGAGGCGCTCAAGCGGCCCATCAAGGTGCGCGTGCACACCGACTCCACCTACGTGCAGCAGGGCATCAAGACGTGGATTCACGGCTGGAAGAAGAACGGCTGGAAGACGAAGGCGAAGGAGCCCGTGAAGAACGCCGACCTCTGGCAGGCCCTCGAGGCCGCCGCCGCCCAGCACGAGGTCGAGTGGCTCTGGGTGAAGGGCCACGCCGGCCACCCCGAGAATGAACGTGCCGACGCCCTCGCCAACAAGGGCATCGACGCAGGCCTCGCTGTCCGTTAAAACGGATTTCTCGTCAACCCCTCCGCCTCACAGGAAACCACCATGCGCGCGAACTCCATTCTGCAGACCATCGGCAACACGCCTCACGTTCGTATCAACCGCCTCTTCGGCGCGGACCACGAGGTGTGGATCAAGCTCGAGCGCGCCAACCCGGGGGCCAGCATCAAGGACCGCATCGCGCTGTCGATGATCGAAGACGCCGAGCAGAAGGGTCTGCTGAAGGCCGACTCCGTCATCATCGAGCCGACCAGCGGCAACACCGGCATCGGCCTGGCGATGGTGTGCGCGGTGAAGGGCTACAAGCTGGTGCTGGTGATGCCCGAGTCGATGTCGCTCGAGCGCCGGCGGGTGATGGCCGCGTATGGTGCGACGTTCGACCTGACGCCGCGTGAGAAGGGCATGAAGGGCGCCATCGCGCGCGCGACCGAGCTGGTGCAGTCGACGCCGAACTCGTGGATGCCGCAGCAGTTCGAGAACGAAGCCAACATCGAGGTGCACCGCCGCACGACGTCGCAGGAAGTGCTCGCCGACTTCCCCGAAGGCCTCGACGCCATCATCACCGGCGTGGGCACCGGCGGTCACATCACGGCGCTGTGTGAGGTGCTCAAGCCGAAGTGGCCGAAGCTGAAGGTGTTCGCCGTCGAGCCCGCGAAGTCGCCCGTCATCTCGGGAGGCGCGCCCAGCCCGCACCCCATTCAGGGCATCGGCGCGGGCTTCATTCCGAAGAACCTCAAGAAGGAGCTGCTCGACGGCGTCATTCAGGTCGAGCACACCGACGCGTACGAGCTCGCCCGTCGCGCCGCGAAGGAAGAGGGCCTGTTCATCGGCGTCTCGTCGGGGGCGTCGCTCGCGGCCGTGAAGCAGAAGCTGCCGGAGCTCCCGAAGGGCAGCCGCGTGCTGACCTTCTGCTACGACACCGGCGAACGCTACCTCTCGGTCGACGGGTTCCTGCCCTGACGACGGTCGTCGCGGGTCGACGAAGCGCGCGTCGAATGTGTGGAGTGGGGGCGCGAGGGCGTGAATAGTACGCGCCTGCGCGCCGTCTGGCTGCGCGCTCCCACGACCATGAACCGACGCCTCCTGCCCCTCCTCGCTGTCTTCACTCTCGTGACGTCGGGCTGCGCGTACCTGCAGCAGTTCCTGCGCAGCGCGTTCCAGGAGCCCTCGTTCCGCTTCAAGAACCTGGGCCTCACCGACATCTCGCTCGGCGGGCTCACCCTCGACACCATCTGGGAGCTGAACAACCCGAACACCGTGGGCCTGTCACTCGCGAGCATCGAGTACGCGCTCGACGTCGAAGGCAAGCAGGTCATCGCGGGCGCGCCTCCGCAGGGGCTGCAGATCGCTCCGAACTCGGCGTCTGACCTGCACTTCCCGGCGGCGCTCAAGTTCCAGGACCTCGTCGCGGTCGTCGAGACGTTCCTCACGAAGGACTTCGCCGCGTACCGCGCCTCGGGCGCCATCGGGGTCAACACGCCCATCGGCGTCATTCGGCTGCCGCTCGCGACCGAGGGTCAGTTCGAAGTGCCCAAGGTGCCGCTGGTGCAGTTCGGCAACCCCCGCGTCACCAACCTCTCGTTCGGCGGCGCCACCATCGAGTTCCCGCTCGCCGTCACCAACCGCAACACCTACGCGCTGCCCATCAGCGGCGTGAGCGGCGCGGTGTCGCTCGCAGGCGCGAACATCGGCACGCTGTCGACTGGCGACCTCGGGAACATGGAGGGCAAGGGCCTGAAGAACGTGACGCTCCCGCTGAACGTGAACTTCCTGTCGGCCGCGAGCGCTGGTCTCGCCATCGCGCGAGGTGGCAACGCGCAGGTGGCCTTCAACGCGCAGGTGCAGTCCGGCGGCATCGGCCTGCCCATCAAGGTCGACCAGCTCGTCAACCTGCTCAAGTAGTCCGGGCTCGATACCCTCCCATGGTGGGACCTGAAGCGGCGGCAGGTGGTCCAACGCGAGTTCGGGGACGAAGGCGGAAGAACTGATCGCGGACCGCCGAGCGTCATCGAAGAGCGTCTCATGTCTGGCCAACGGGCTCTGCTCTCCTTCAAGAATGGGGCTCATTGCTGGTGGAACTCAGCCAGTGAGTCGGAAGGGAATTCGCTCGCCCATGCAGAACATGAAGAGCCACTCGCAGGTCTGAAGGCCGCGGCTGCAGCGCTCGAGCGACTTCCTGAAGAGTCGCGTCACCCTCGCGCGAAGACGATGGCTTCGCGCTTGAGCAACTGCGTCTGCACGAACAGCGCGATGGCCGTGAGCACCAGACACACCGCGCCGGGTACCAGCACGTCCATCGCCGACACGGTGCTGCCTCGGAACATGCGCGCGAGCACCATGTTCTGGCCCATCGCCGGCACCAGCAGTTGCCAGGTCGCGTCCTGCAGCGAGAGGAACATCGAGAGGCTCGGCGCGATCGAGACCAGCGAGACGATGTAGCTCGTGGTGGCCTGCGCCTCTTTGTGTCCGCGTGCGAAGAGCGCCGTCAGCATCAGGACCGATGACACCAGCAGACAGAAGGGCCCCAGCACTGCGATGGTGAAGCCCGCCTCCGAGGCTCCGAACTGGAACGCTGCGGCAAGCCCTTCGTCGCGGATCAACAGGGCTGCGACCGAGAAGCTGCCGACCGTGCCCGTCAACGTCACCAGCGACGCGAGGCAGACGGCCAACCACTTGCCGAGCACCAGGGCGCCCGCGCTCACCGGGTTCATCAGCAACGGCTCCAGCGAGCCGCGTTCCCGCTCTCCTGCGGTGACGTCGATGGCGATGGCGAGGGCTCCGATGACGGCCGAGATGAGCGCGATCATCGGCACCATGAAGAGCAGCCTGGCCGCGCCGCCCCGCGTGGCGCCGATGCTCACCACCGTCGATCGCACCGACCGCACCAGCGCCGGGTCGATGCCGCGAACGAGCATTCGCTGGAGTCCAATCTCCTGACTCCACGCCCCCACCAGACGGTCGAGCGTCATCGCCGCCGTCACCGACTGCGTGCGATTCGTATCGTGGAGCACCGAGACGTCGACCAGCTTGCCGTGCCGGATGTCGGTCTCGAACCCGTCGGGGATGATCAGCACGGCGTCGTCGAAGCGCCCGGCCTCGATGCGCGCCCGCACGTCGTCGGGAGGCGCCTTCACGGTGCGCGCCTGCCGCTCGAGGAAGTTCACCAGCGCCGGAGCCGCCGCCGCGTTCTGCACCAGCACCTCGCGCGCCTCGGCCTTCGACTTGAGGTCGCTCATGAACTTCGACAGCAGCAGCAGCGTCACCGGCCCGCTCACCAGCGCCGTCACGAGCACGACGAGCCACACCCGCCGGTCGCGCACCGCGTCGAGGACTTCCTTCTTCAACACCGTCACGAGCTGCCGCACGTCACACCCCCTGCCCGAACGCGAGCTCGACGAAGGCGTCTTCGAGCGAGGCCTTGCCCGTGCGCGCCTTGAGCTCCTCCACCGTTCCTTCGTGCATCGTCTGACCCTTCGCGACGACGACGACGCGCTCACACAACGCCTCGACCTCCTGCATCACGTGGGAGGAGAAGATGAGGCACTTTCCCGACTCCTTGAGCCGCACCAGCATTCGACGCAGCGCGCGCGCGCTCACCACGTCGAGGCCGTTGGTGGGCTCGTCGAGCAGCACGTGACGCGGGTCGTGCACCAGCGCGCGGGCGAGCGCGACTTTGAGCTTCTCTCCGGTGGAGAAGCCCTCGGTGCGCCGCTCCAGCAGCGGCTCGAACTCGAGCAGGGTGGCCAGCGAGCCGATGCGCTCCTCGAGGCCAGCGCCGCTCATGCCTCGGAGCTCGCCGTAGTAGCGGATGTTCTCTCGCGCAGTGAGGCGCGTGTAGAGCCCGCGCGCGTCGGACAACACACCGAGGTCGGCGCGCACGCGCAATTCGTCGGTCACGACGTCGGCGTCGCCCACCTTCGCCGTGCCAGCGTCGGGCTTCACCAGCGTCGACACCATTCTCAGCGTCGTCGTCTTCCCGGCGCCGTTGGGTCCGAGCAGGGCGGTGATGGCGCCATCGGGCGCGGTGAACGACACCCCGCGGACGGCCTGAATGACGGAGCGCTGCGCACCGCGGCCGGAGACGAACGTCTTGGTGAGGCCTTCGACCCGAATCATGGCGTCGGCGCCTCGAAGAGCGTGGGTGCGGGAAGGTCGCCGAGGCAGCCGCCATCGAGCCCGTCGGCCGAGCCCTGCTTGAAGAATTGGTGCACGAGGACTGGACCGCAGCCGTTCGTGCTGACGCCGTGGCCGAGCTTCGGAGCGATGAAGTGCGTGGCCTGCTTGAGCGTGCGCGCGACCTCGGCGGCATGTCGCGGTGGCGTCGCGGGGTCGGCGCCTCCTGAGAGGATGAGTGTCGGGGCTGCAAAGGACGGCGGCGCGAAGAACTCCGGCGGGACCTGGCGCGTCGGCCACCCTCGACACGCCCGCTCGTACTGGTCGATGAAGGCGGTGCCGGCTCGCGTCGTCCGCACCGCGGCGCGGTCGGCGTCGGTGATGCGTGACACGTCCTCGGCGCACAACACCGAGAAGTGCATGCCAGCGTAGAGCTTGCCGCCACCCATCGCCGCTTGAAGCCCGAAGATGGCGGTCCAGTCACCGGCTGCCGCGCGTGCGACTGCGGCCGGGAGCGCCGCCGACAACATCGGCGCGTAGAGCGGAGCTCTCACCATGCCCACGCGGGTCGTTCGTCTCAGAGAAACCTCGACGGGAGTCCCGAAGTACGGGTCGACGAAGCGCTGGGTTCCGGCGTCGGGGTCGAGCACGAGCGCCAGCGCATCGGCCATCGAGCCCCCGTCGAGGCAGGTGGTGCAGCGCGCGAGCAGCTGGTCGAGCGCCAGGTCGGTGTCGAAGGCGAGCGCGACCGGCAGCGGCTTTGTGGCGGGGGCGACGCCGTCGATGACGACGCTGCGGACGGAGTCGGGAAACTGGCGCGCGTACTCCATCGCGGCGCGCGTTCCGTACGAGGCGCCCCACAGGTTCACGGGCCCGTACCCGAGCGCGCGCCGCACCGCTTCGACGTCACGCACGGCCACCCACGTTGCGTACTGCGCGAGGTCGACGCCCGCGTCGATGAAGCCGTCTCGGCATTCGACGAGCAGCGCGTTGTTCAGGTCTTCATCGAGTGAGCTTGCCAGTGGCCGTTTCCCGCGCACGTCCTCGGGGCAATCCAACGGAGCGGAGCGTCCCGTCCCTCGCTGATCGATGAACACCACGTCACGCCGCGCCTCGAGGCCGGAGAAGAGAGGCATCACGCCGCCCGCGTTCTCGGTTGCCGACTGTCCGGGCCCGCCGGCGAAGACGAAGAGGGCGTCGCTGAAGGGCCGAAGGCCCGTCGCCGGGACGATGGCGGTGTGAAGGCGTAGCTTGCGGCCAGCCGGGGCATCGGGGTTCTCGGGCACCTCGAGGTCGAGGCACTTCGCTTCGCGAGTCACGCCGGGCAACGTGCAGGGCGTGAGCGTCGGAGCGCCGGTGACGGGCTTCGTGCAGCCCGTGACGAGCAGCAGCGCGATGCAGAGGTGTGCAGTCGATGTCATCCGTTCGGTCATCGTGTGGTGAACCCAGGCTGTCCGACGGGCGACGGCGCACGTTAGGCGCGAGGCCCCTGCTGTCAACCGCTGCCGGTGGCCTCCTTCGGCGCGCTGGTCGTTTCGTTCGAAAGTCCTCTTCCTGCGGCACCCGCGTCAGCGCCGCTCCGTGGGTCTTTCCTCACGACGGGACCTCGAGCCTTGCCTTGCTTCAACCTGGACCGCCTCGCCGAGTAGGATGTGTGAATGGTGCGTCTCTGGTGGCTGGCGGTCGCGACGCTCGTCCTCTCGGCCTGCAACGCGAAGTGCGTCGACTGCAGCACGATGGACGACCCGACCGAGTGCAAGAACCTGGTCGATGGAGCTCGCTGCATGTCGACGGCGCAGTGCGCGCAGGGGCTCACCTGCTTCGGTCGAAACTCTGAAGCCGCGCTCGGTCGCTGCCGCACGCCGTGCACCAACGCCATGTGTGCCCAACGCGGAGACACCACGCGCGTCATCAACTGCATCGACCTGGGCCAGCCGTTCACGCCGTCATGTGTCCCCGGGCCCCGCACGGACTCGAACTGGAAGCTCTCCATCGAGTCGCTGACCTTGCCCGCCACGAACCAGGGCCGCTTCTGGGACGCCACCTCGACCGACGAGCCAGATCCGTTCGTCTGCTTCACCTTCACCAGCCAGGCTGGCCAGCAGCAGGTCTGCACCGACGAGCGCCACGGCAAGATGGTGTCGTGGCGTTCACCGTTCGCGGCGATCATGCCGTTGACGCTGCTCCAGAACGTGAGCGTCAGCGTGTTCGACGGCGACGCCATCGGCGACTTCGCGCAGTGCGAGGGCCAGTGCCCCGCGTTGGCAAACTGGCCGAAGGAGCTCGCGTACGGCATGGCGTGGGACCTGCGCCCGCAGTGGGACGGTGAAGATCAGGTCTTCGTGTTGCGAGACGCCGCGGGCCTCGAGCTCAAGCTCCGCGTCACCCAGACCTTCGCGCAACCTTGAGCCCCTCACCCCAGTCGCGGCAGAGTGCTGGACCTCATCTTCGGCGGAGTCGCTCGTCGACCTCAGGGGCTCCGGCAGACGCCGTCGATGCAGCGACAGGGCGTCGTCGTGGGCGCGTATTGCGCTGCAGACTCACAGCCGATCGCGATGACGGCCCAGTTCCCCTTCGTCGGAATGCACGAGGCCGTGGACAGACACGGGTTCGAGAGCACGGAGCACTCCGCATCGCTCGCGCAGGACGGGCACCGCGAGGCGTCGGTCGGCTTCGGCTCGGCGGCGCATGGGCTGACGAGTCGCTGTGGTGTGACACCGCATGACGTCATCGCCGCGAGGCCGAGCGCGATGACGAGCTTCATCGTGACCCCTGGAGTTGCGTCAGGAGCGACTGGAGCGCCTCGAGGCCCAGGCCGATCTTCCTGAAGAACGAGTGGTTGTTCGGCACGAACGTGTAGCGCGGGTGCCGACTCCACAGGGCCCGCAGCTTCAGGTCGAGGGCCCGCGCCGTCGGCGCGTCTTCGATTCGGACCGGGTTGTTCCCTTCGATGGGCATGCCACCCACCGCCGCGCTCTCGAAGAAGATGACGCCGTCGTAGCGCTCGAGCTCGGCTTCGAGGCTCGTGTGCAGGTGGAGGAAGAAGCCCTCAGGCTCGCCCGGCCAGTACGCCGCGCCGTCGACCGTGCCGCGATCGCAGAGGAGCACGCGGTCGGGGTGCTTCGCGGTCTTCACGTCTTCGAGGTTGCGCTGCACGTGGAAGATGGCCGTCTGCGCGGCGATGCGCGCGTCGGGCTCGGTGTACCGGGGGAAGCCGCCCGAGAAGAGGAGCGTGGCCGACTCGGGGACGGCGACGATCTCGGTGCCCATCTCACGCCTGAACAGATCGGCCGCCGTCGTCTTGCCGCCACCCGGGCCACCGGTGACGACGATTCGAAACGGGCGTTTGCTGGAACCGGGCATTCGTCGATTCTATCACGCCAAAGGCGCCAAACGAATGGCCGTGAAGCTCTCTGAAGGCCCCTCGTCGAAGGCCGCATGGCGACGACCTTCCTCCCGGCTCACGCGGCTCCGATGGCTTCGTTTCGTCGAGGCGGCCCCACGCGAGAGTCGTTCACCCGTCCGCAACCACAGGCTATGGTCCGCCCCGCTTTGGCCACCGACGACATCACGCTCGTTCAGCGCGTTCAGCAGGGAGATCAGCGCGCGTTCAAGCTGCTCGTCGAGCGCTACCAGCGCAAGGTGTACGGCGTCGCCCTCGGCATGGTGAAGGACAAGGAAGAAGCCCGCGACGTCGCGCAAGAAGCGTTCATCAAGGTCTACAAGTACCTCGACCACTTCAAGGGCGACGCGAGCTTCTACACGTGGCTGTACCGCATCACGGTGAACATCTGCATCGACGTGCTCCGCAAGAAGGGCTCGGCCCGCGGCGATGAGCACCTCGAGTTCGACGAGTCGGTGCGCATGGACATCAGCGAGGCCAACCTTGGCGCGCTCGGCACCAAGCTGGGCACCAACCCGCAGAAGGCGGCGCTCCGCAAAGAGCTCGCCGACAAGATCACCGCCGCCATGGGGCAGATCCCCGAGGCCCACCGGCAGATCCTCCTGCTGCGCGAGGTCGAGGGCATGAGCTACGAAGACCTCGCCCGCACCCTCGACATCCCCAAGGGCACCGTGATGTCGCGGCTCTTCCACGCCAGGCTCAAGATGCAGAAGATCCTGAGTGGTTACCTCGAGTTGGATGAGGCCAAGGCCGGAGTCGGCAGTGAAGGCTGAGGCTGAACTTGTGAAAGAATATCGGGTGTTCGCTGCCGTCAGGAAGCTCGAGGTGCTCACGTGAAGAACCCCGCCCGAGAGAAGTTCCTGCCCATGCTGTCGCCGTACGTCGATGGCGAGCTGACGCCTGAAGAGCGCCAGCAGGTCGACCAGCACCTGCAGAACAACAAAGAGAGCGCTGCGCAGGTCGCCGACTTTCGCGCGGGCGACGGGCTGATGCGCAACGCCCTCGACATGCAGGCCGATGACGTCGACTGGAAGAAGTTCACCGACGACGTGATGGCGCGCGTGACGCCCGACAAGCTGCCGCTGTTCGAGCGCCTCAAGCTCACGATGAGCGAGCTGCTCACATATCAGCGCGGGCCGATGGTGGCCGGGCTCGTCGGTGCGGTCGCCGCCGTCGCCATCGCGATTCCGCTCACGCTCTCGCTCATGGGCCAGGCGCCCGAGGGCTACGGCGCGGGCCGGGTCGAAGTGCAGACCGTGTCGGTCGACACCGAGGCCACCGTGAAGCCCGTCGTGTACGAGACCGAGAGCGGCGACGCCGTCATCTGGGTCGTCGATGCGCCCGAGAAGAAGGACGGCGGCCGCAAGAAGCGTGATGGCTCGGACGAAGAAGACGTCGCGCCGGCGCCGCCGACTGAAGAGCCGAAGAAGCAGGACCTTTGATCACCATGACGACCTCCCTCCGCCGCTGTGTGCTGTTCGCCGGGCTCGCGCTCGCTTCGATGGTGTTCGCGGACGGTCCCGTCGCGGTGCAGGCCGACGTCGTCTTCGCCTCGACGACGGCAGGGAAGGTCGACCCCACGCTGGAGAAGATGCAGGAAACTCTCGGCGCGAAGGTGAAGTACCTCACCCTCGAGAAGCGCTCCTCGCAGAAGCTCAACGTCGACGCGAAAGGCGTCACCGTCGCGTTGCCGAACGGCAAGTCGGCGTCGCTCACCCTCGAGGGCTTGAAGGCTGGTGTCGCGACGTTGCGGGTGAAATTGCCGCCGACCGATGCCACGTACTCGCTCGCGAAGGACAAGGCGTTCTACCTGCAGGGCGGCTCACACGAGGCAGGCGACCTCTGGCTGGTGCTGTCGCAGCCGAAGTAGTCGACGCTCGGCATGGCTCGCGTGCTTTGCGTCCCGCTGCTGCTCCTGCTGTGCGCCTGTGATGCTCGCGGCACGGAGGGCCACGCGTGCGTCGTCTCGGGCGGTCTGCTCACACCCCAATACGACTGCGACCCGGGCCTGGTCTGCAATGTCGCGCTCAACCGTTGCGAGAGGCCCAATCAGGGCATCGTCGGCACCCCGTGCTCCTCGGACCGCGTGTGCCTGGTCGAGCTCTGGTGCCCCGCAGGACTCGACGCGGGCTGCGCGAATCGTATCGCCGAAGGCGGCGCGTGCCCGGCTGGAGTCGGCTGTGTCGCAGGGCTCAAATGCGAGAAGGGTGACGCTGGCGTGGTCTGCGTTCGCTGACCCCTGCCGATTCGGGAGCCGCGATCTCGTGACCCCCGTCGGCGCAGGCTAGCCTCACGCAGTGCTGTCGCTCGCGCTCGCCGTCATCGTCGCTCAGAGTCCCGACGCTGGCGCCACGGCCGTCGCAGTCATGGAGCCCGAGTCCACGGTCCATCTGTTCGCCGGAGCTGAAGGTGAGCTCGGGGTTCTGCCCTCGGGGTGGGACCAGAACGGCCTCGACGTCTTCTTCGGCTTCCGCCCGATGGTGGGCATGAGCGTCTCCGACGTCTTCTCGATTCAGCTTGGGCCGCTCGTTCGGTTGCGGCTCCTCGACACGCCTCCGCTCGACCGCAGCCTCGACGTTGGCGGCGTGGTGCGACGACAGGACTGGGACCAGACGAGCGACTTCGGAGAGCTGCTCCAGTCACTGCGCATCGGCACTGACACCAGCGTCTTCCACCTGAAGGCCGGCCCGGTGCACAAGAAGACCCTGGGCCTGGGACATCTGCTGTTCCGCTACTCGAACCGGCTGAACGCCGACGCGAGACCGGCCGCGGCGACTGCGGTGCTGGCGGTCAGCGCCCTGCGCTTCGAGCTCTTCGCGTCGGACGTGCTGTCCGGCCGGCTCTTCGCAGGCGAGGTGTCGTGGGACCTCGCGCGGTCCTTCTCCACCGACGCGTCGACGCATGGTCGGTATCTGCTCTCGCTCTCGCTGGGCCACGACTTCGCGTCGGGCACGCCGCCAGCGCTGCGACCGAACTGCGCGTCTGCCGAGACACCGTGCGAGTTCGTCGCGCCGTCTGCCACGACGCTCGCCCACTTCGATGCCTCGGCGGTCGTGTTGCGCAGCCAGTCGCTCTCGTTGATGGTGATGGGCGGCATGGGGGCGCGCGCGAACGCGACGAGAGACCTCGGCTTTCTCGTCGGCCTCGCGATGGATGTGCGTCTGCCCGACGTCGAGCTGTCCTTGCGAGGCGAAGGACGGAAGCAGGCCGGTGGGTTTCGGCAGGGGTACTTCGGCGCCCAGTACGAGCTCTCGCGTTTCTCAGGGGTCGGCTTCTCGTTCCCGGCGCTCGCCAGCGAAGCGCTCCCTGATGCGTTCTCGGTGTTCGGCGAGCTCCGCGTGCGCCTCGCGCAGGTCATCACCGTCGATGGCGCCGTCGAGGTCTTCACCTTCGGCCGCACCGACTTCGACTCCACCCTGGCCGTCGAGCTCCTCGAGAAGCGGCTCATCGCCGAAGCCCGGGTCGGCGTCGTTGGTCTCGGGCAGGCGCCCCGCTGGGTGCTCTCGGGCGGCCTGCGCTGGCGGCTCTTCAAGTCCTTCTATGTGCTTGGCTCGGGTGGCACGGCGTACTTCCCATCCAACACTGGAGCGCTGGTGCGTGGCGTGATGGCGTCAGGTGGGGTCGGCGTCGACATCGAGCGGTGAGACAGATCGTTTCCCAGGCTCACCCGTTCCAGAGGGACCACACGTTCTGGAGCCTTCATGAAGCTCTCACGCCGCCTCGTTCTCGCCTCTGCCGCCGCCCTCGCCGCTCCCGCCCTTGCTGAAGACACCTGGGGTTTTCGGAGCCAGCCGTCCTGCCGCGAGGTCATCGAGCGCGTCGTCGCGATGCCGAACGACGCCGATCTCCAGGCGCGCGCTGAGCGCCGTGGGCTCGGCGTGATGAACGTCATGTGGGAGGACTCGGGCCGCTTCGAGGGCTCGTCCGTCGGACCCAACATCAGCGATCTCACCTTGCAGGTCCGCGAACGGGTGGGTGATGACGTTCGCACCTCGCTGTTGCCCGTCATTCGGTACCCCAACTTCACCGACACCACCGCTGACGTGAAGGCCGACTCATTGTGGCTGCGCGTCGGGAACGAACGCGACGGAGCGACGAAGCGCGCGGTGCGCCTGACGGACGTCCTGAAGAACCTGAAGGAGTACCTGACTGCGCCCAGCAGTCTGAAGGGCTCGGGCAACCTGCTCGCCGGTCGCGACTCCCATTTCCTCGTCAGCGCCCAGCACGTCTTCGTGCCGCTCCCTCGCGAAGGGAAAGCCGAGTTCAACCCGGTGCTCTTCAACTACCAGTCGTCGCCGGGCAACCCCGCGGTCCTGTCGCTGCTGGTGACTCGCGAAGGGCTCTCGGCGCGCGTCATCGAGAACAAGCCGGGCGACCAGACGTTCCAGGGCTGGGGCCAACAGCTCTTCTTCAACGACAAGGGCCAGAAGACGACGTTCACCGCCGAGCGGAAGACGGCCGTGGCCAACCGCATCGCCGCGGGCAACGCGACGAAGGGCGATGAAGGCGCGCTCGATGAAGGCGCTGACATGATGATGCTGGTGCAGGTGCCGCTCAAACACCGGTCGCCGGTGCGAGGCCTGTTCTACGGCGAGGCGAAAGAAGCATCGGCGCCGAGCGCCATGGCGGGTGACAGCGAGAAGTCCGTCGGTCGTCGGGAGAGCTTCGGGCAGAAGTCCGACGTCGAGCAAGCGGTCATCGGTCACGGCGAGGCCATGGGACCGCACGAGGAGTGTGGCGGACTCGAACTCGAACGCGACGACCGCTTCCCGGTGCGGGTGACGGTGCAGTTCTACAAGGCGACGAGCAACGGTGTCGTCTCGGAGTCGGACCTGACCGATGTCGAGCGCTCCATCAAGCGCGTGTACGAGAACGGCGACTTCGTCGGCTCGCTGGTCGTGCCCACTTCGGACAAGGACCGCCAGCGGCCGACGAATTGGCTCGAGCGCACCTTCGGGTTCAGGTTCTGAGCGTCACGCCTTCGGCAGGTTCGGCTGCGCGGGCATGTCGACCGTCACCTGGCCCATCAGGTGTCGCGGCCGGTCACCCTGCCGCGCTTCGTGATGAGGCAAGCGCGCGTTCGCGGACGGACTTCATTCGGTACAGAAGGCGGAGCTGCCCGGTCGACCCAGGCAGCTCCGCCGCGACCTCACCACTGCTCCCGTCGAAGCGTGAGCAGCCACTCGTCGAGCGCGCGCACGGCCGTTGGTGGCGCATCGGCTGGCAGCACACTGGCGTCCTTCGCTGCGTCGAGCGTCGTGAAGAGCGCCTTCACACGTTCCCGCCATGACAGCGACAGCTCGGCCGGGAGCGGCGCCTTCTCTCCCTTCGTCTTGGCCTCGACGAGCGCCATCGCGTCCGAGACGCCGTAGACATCGACCAGCTTCGTCACGTCGGTCTCGACGAGACCCGTGCGGAGCAGGTGCGTGCCGGTGAGCGCGGTTCGCACGATGTAGAGCAGTCGCTTGGCCGAGGTGTACTGCGTGGCCTCCCACTCGCGGTGTTGCTGCCGCGCGAACCCCTGGTAGTGCCGGTACACGCGTCGAGAGAGCACCGCCGTCACGAGCGACTGGAGCGAAGCGAGCTCCACACTCTCGACTGGCCGGAGGTGGCCGAGCAGCCGCTCGACGAAGTTGCCGTTGCCGCCCACCACGCCACGGAGCACGAACTGGAGCTCGTTGGACGAGTAGTCGACCTCGACGCCATCGATGACGGTGATGAGCTCGCGGTGACGCGACTTCGGCTCGAGGGCGAGGAGTTCGTGCGTCGGCTCGATGTGCACGGCCTTGAGGTCGAGATCGCTGTCGGGAGAAGGGAAGCCGTAGGCGTGTGCGCCCGAGAGCGAGACGACGAGGTGACGACGCTCGGCCGACTGGGCTCGAAGGAAGTCGGCGGCCACCTGTGACTGGTGAGGCGTGAGTGCTGGCGTCATGTGAGAGCTCGGTGTCGGGGTGCAGCCGTTGACGTCATGGGGACCCGACGCTGACACAGGCGGCGCAGAATCGCGGCGCGGCCGGACCGCTGCGCGCCGTGCAGAAGCTCCGCGCAGAGACCGGGTCGCTGTTCGTCGTCAGCGCCTCGAGCCGCTCCTGCCTCTGGCGAGCGCTGGAGCCGACGGCCGCACCGTCGTGAAGGAAAAGGCGAAGGTGACGCTCCAGGGTTGAAGCTCGCTGGTCGATGATTGGCGCAATCTCGAGACCTCGCAAAGCAACTGGAGCTGCTCGTCACCCGGGTGTTGGAGCGACCGGGGCCCCATCACCCCACGGCCCGGGCGCGCGCGCCATCCAGCGTCTCGCGCGTTCCTCGTTCACCCGCTGCAGCAGGTGGTGCGCCGTGAGTCGATCGGGAGCTGCTGGCAGCTTCGACACATCACGCGCCGCTTCGAGCTCTGGCGTCAGCGCCTCGGCCTCGCGGAGCACGTCGTCGAGCGGCACGCGTCCTTCCTTGATGTCGAGCAGGCGCGCTCTGACTTCGCCGGTCACCTCGAAGACCGGAGCGCTGGTGCGAAGCCAGCCCATCGCGAGGTGAATCAGCCGCAGCAGGTTGTACGCGTTCTTTGGTGAGAGCCGACGCGCCAGGGTGTCTCCGTCGACATCGCCGCGATGCACGACGCCACCGGTCGTCGCGAACGCCTTGAGCGAGGCGAAGTCGTTCGCGGCGATGAGCCCCTGGTCGCTCAACGAGCGATAGAGCTGCTTGAGGTACGTCTTCGCCGCCAGCACCGCCGCCGCCTGGGTGGGGTGTTCGCGTGGAGAGAGCGACGCGAGCCTGAGCGCCACGTCGTCGAGCGACAGCGATGGCGCGGCCCGTAGCCAATCGAGCACGGTGTCGCGGTGCTCGGCGAGGCGGGCCGACTTCGTCAACGAGTCGAGCTGCCGGAGCGCGTACTTCCCGAAGCTGCCGAAGAGCTGAGTCGAGACGAACGCCTCACGCGCTGCGAGGAGCCATTCTCCGACCTCGTCTGTCGCCCGCGCCGTTGGCACGAAGAGGAGCTCGAGCGTGTTGGGGTCGGCCCGCAGGGCCTGGGCGATGGTCTTCTCGGCTTCCCAGAACGTCTGGCTGCCGTCGTCGCTCACGAGGTCAAGCGTCGGCTCGACGAGCCCCGACGTCCACGAGAAGGGCAGCAGGAACGCGCCTCGCACATCGGTGTCGGAGCGCTCGGTCGCCAGGCCCCACGCGCGGGAGCCGACGGTTGCTTCGAGCACGGTGCACTGCTTGAGCGCACTCCACGCGGCGTCTCGGCGGACGGCGAAGGCCAGCTGGCCTTCCCGACGCGGAAGCAGCTCCTCGCGGGTGAACCAGACGTCGCCGACGCCGACGAGGTGCACGTCGAAGCCGCCATCGCGCGCGCGGGCAATCCGGCCGACGAGTCCCTGTGGCAGGCGACGGTCTCCGACGAGGCGCTCCACGCGCGTGGTCACCTCGGTGCCGTGCGGCAGCGCCGACGGCGCGCCGTCGAGTCCATCGAGTCCGGGGGGTCGAAGCGTCATCGGGTGAGGACGTTCTGCGATGATCGCACCCGACCGCGTCTTCCGAGAAGCCCCAGGGGCAGCGGTGTTGCAGGGGCTCTGAACGCGGTGAGTGCTGGCGCGGTTTCTGCGTGTGGGGAGTCGGGCGCGACGTCGAGGCACGCCCCCACGGACGAAACGATGGGTCCCATCGATGGCTGAGCCAGCGACCGTCCCGAGACGACGAGCAGGACCACGAGCAGTGCGCGAGTCATCCGCATGCGTCGAGGGTACCAGCGCCGAGGCTCTGCCGAGCATGGCCGACCGATTGCTGCTCCGGCTGCTCAGGGCTGACTACTGCCCCGAACGTCGTTGCACGACAGGCCGTTCGCCGGCGCGCAGTTCTGTCCGATGAGGCAGCCGCCCGCGCCCGCGAAGTCGACACAGCGAATCGACTTGCAGTCATTGCCCGTGACGCACTTCTTGCGAGAGATGCTGCACTCTCCGCCCATGCAGGACTCGGGAGCACAGTCGCTGTCGACCTGACAGCTGCAGAAGCCCTGCTCGTCACCTTCGTCGACGGCGCAGCGACCCGCGCAGAAGCCGCTCGCGTCACCCGGGTTCTTCGCGCAGACGCCGCCACGCCGACAGTCCGTGTCGTTGGTGCAGGGGAGCATCTGGTTGATGGGACACGCCGGGTTCGACCGGGAACACGCCCACTGCGTCAACACCACGATGACGTCCTGGCAGGCGTAGCCGCGCGGGCACGACTGGCCCTCGCTGCAATCGGCGCCGCAGAACTGGTTGCCCGGGTTGCGGGTGTCGACGAGGCAGTAGTTGGGGCCCGAGCCACACACCTGGAGTCCTCCGGAGCCGATGACGCAGTTGTCGCAGTACGGCCGCAACCGCGTGTCGTAGTCGGAGAAGCACTGCGCACGCGGGCCAGCGTCGGGCTCGTTCGCGACGCCAGCGTCAGGCACGACGGCGCATTGTTCTCCGAAGGCGCAGAAGTCGTTCGACGCGCAGAAGGCGGGGTCGCACACACCGATGCGACAGCGCGCCAGCTCGGCCGGCGTGGTGCCGGTGCAGGTACACGCAACATCGCCGCAGCGACACGAGGTGCCGTTGCAGTCGCCATTCTTCCGGCAGCCCGGCACGCAACTGCCCTTGCGGAAGTCACAGACGTTGCCGAGGGCGCACTGCAAGTCGGAGGAGCAGCGACCCATCGGCACGCACTCGCCCACCGAGGTGTCGCAGTACAGCGTGCCCGAGCCGCAGTCTGCGTTCGTCGCGCAGCCCGCGCGGTCCTGACAGAAGCCGAGGCCGTTGCAGAGCTGCGAGGGCGGACAGGCGCTGTCGGTGCGGCAGTAGCAGACCCCCGTCTGGGCCTCGCACCGGTACGCTGTCGCCGGCGCGCCCAACACCAGCGACGCCGTCATCGAGGTGGCGCAGTCCACGTCGGTTCCGCACTTGCCGCCCATGAGGCGCGTGTCACGACAGCCGGGGAGCACGGCGGCTCCCATCGCAGCGACCAGGCCCGTCAGCGCCAGCGCTCGGAAGCCCACCCTCGAAGCGTCGCTGGTCGTCACGGCATGAAGGGAGGCGAGACGGCGATGGAGAAGCTCGACCACGCCACGCCCGAGAGCGAGTCGTAGGTCCACTGGTTGTAGGCGAACTTCGGAGAGCGGCTCGAGTAGATGACGACGAAGAGCTGGCTGCCCGCGTTCTCGGTGCGGAGTTTCTGCACGGCGAGCGGCGGCAGCACGACGCGGTTCTCGGCGCCGGGGAGCACCACGTCCCACACGTTGACGTTGCCATTGGGGGTGGGTTTCAGCACCTGCACGTTGTGGAGGTCGGCGACGGCTCCGGGCTGCGTCGTCCACGAGATGGTCCCGGTGAAGGTGCCCAGCGGCGCGTCGAGCAGCGGCGGCGGCAACATCGGGCCCACGGTGACGCCCATCGCCATGGGGCCCGGCTGCCGACGGAAGAAGTACGTCACCGGGTAGGCCCTCGCCCCTGCCGACTCGTTCATGAAGATGAAGTTCGAGCCGTCGAGCTGCGGGAAGTTGGGGAACGAGAGCGACGGGTTGGTCGACGCCACCGAGGTGGTGCCGCTCGTCCCGGCGCCCCAGTTGTTCGGGTTGGGCACGAAGCCTTCGGCGCCGAGGTCGAGCCACGCGTAGAGCTTGTTGTTCCCCGGCTCGTCGGGGAACCCGCTCACCATCGAGGGGAAGCTCACCGGCGAGTCGATGGTGATGGGCACCGTCAGGTCGAGCTGCATGTCGAGGATGATGTCGCGACCCACGGCCGGGTTGTCTGCCGACGTCGTGACGCCCCGCTTGACGCCCATGGTGAGCGGCGTGAAGGCGCCCGTGCCTGCGTTCACGATGCCGAGCACGGCGTACACCGCGCGAAGGCCGGCGCCGGTGAGGACGAGGTACTCGCCGCCGTCCATCGTCACCTTCCACTTCTCACCCATGCGCGCAGAGGGACCGCGGAAGGGCGCTCCGGCGAACAACGACGTCTGCGCGACGAAGACCCGCGCCTCGAGGGTCTCTCCCGCCATGAGTGGACGCGGCGCCTTGAAGCCCAGCACGCGTCCGGCGATCTGCGAGGGCGGCACGCCAGGCGGCGGCGCACCGGGGCTTCCTTCTCCCGCGCCCGTGAACGAGATGAAGACGGTCAGGTTCTCGGCGTTCACGCTCGTCACGGTGACGGTCTGGTAGTCCTCCTTGAAGACGGTGACGGTCTGCGCCTTCACCAGCGCCGGGTCCGAGAAGGTGAGCTGGCCGCGGTTGTCGGTGAGGCCCTGGAAGGGCGTCGTCTCGTCGGTGCCGAGCATCACGCGCGCGAGCGGCACCGGAGCGCCGTAGTTGCTGCGGGTCGCGTCGAGCACCGTGACGTTGAGCGTGCCGACGAGGGGACCGCCCGAGAGGCCACCCGAGATGCTGCGCGGGTCGAAGTACGAGAAGCCGCCGGGCAGGGTGTCGGTCTGCATCGCGCGGACGACCTTCACGTCGACGGTGCCGACGTCACCGCGCGGCGTGCGGCAGGTGATGAGGTGGGGCGTGACGAACTTGATGTCCTTCGCGGTGAACTGGCCGAACTGCACCACCGTGCCCTCGCCGAAGCCGCTGCCGAGCACCGTGACGAGCGTGCCGCCGGCGATGGCGCCGCGGTCGGGCTGCACGCGACCGATGGAGAGGGGCTCTTCGTAGGTGAAGGCTTCCCGGAGGAGCGACTCGTTCTCGGGGTCGGCCGCCTCGCGCACCCAGACGTCGCTGGCCACGCCGCCTGAGCCACGCGCGGTGGTTCCAGACACCGACGCCTCGCTCGCGACGGTGAGGGCCGTGACGGCGCCTGCTCCGATAGAGACGAGCGCGTCGGCAGGAATCGCGGAGCCCGCCATCGTGACGACGGTGCCACCCGCAGCGGGGCCTGAGGGAGGCGTCACCGCCGTCAGGCGGACTTTCCACGTGAGGCCCTCGGTGAGGGTGGAGGAGGTCGCGCCAGCGCCAGTGACGATGACGTCGGAGCGCCGCGGCGCCGTGCCACGCGCAGGGACCGTGATGACGGCCGACGTGGCCGTCTGCGCCCCGACGACTGCCGGGATGCCTCCGACGGTGATGGTGAGGCCCGCAGCGTCGAGGCCCTGACCGACGAGCAGCACCTGGTCTCCGGCCGAGACGATGCGCGGTGACACGGCGAAGAGCGCGAGCGGTCCCGCGGCGTCGACGAACGAGAAGCCCCGCTTGACGGTCCAGGTCGCGCGAGGCGTGACGACGGTGAGGTCGACGGCTCCCGCAGCGCCGGCCGGCGAGGTGACGGTGAGCTGGGAGTCGCTCGTCGCCGCGAGCGCGGCGCCGGGCGTCGCGCCGAAGCGGACCTCGGTGACGCCCGTGAAGCCAGAGCCGGCCAACGTGACGATGGTGCCACCCGCGAGCGGGCCGAACGCAGGGCTGACGCTCGAGACGCGCAGGTCGGCGAGGTACCGGAAGCCGCGGCGCTGCGTCGAGACGCCGTTCTTGTTGTAGACGACGAGGTCGACGAGGTCTGCGGCCTGGCCCCGCGGCGTGGTGACACGCAGCTCGGTGCTGCTGACGCGCGTGATGCCCGTCGCAGACGCAGCGCCGAAGAGCACCTGCACCTCTTCGTCGAAGCCCTGGCCGGTGATGGTCACGGTGGTGCCGCCAGCGAGTGCGCCTTCGCGTGGCGTGAAGCTCGTGACGACCAGGTCCTCGAAGTACGTGAAGCAGTTGTTGCAGACGAAGCGCCCGTTCGGGTTCTGGACCGAGACGCCGGTGCCGCCGTTGAGGCCAGGCGGCGTGCGGACCTCCATGGTGCGGTCATCGATGATGGTGAGATCGGGCACCTGGTTGGTGCCGAACTTCACGGTGGTGAGGGGCTTCGCCCGGCTGCCGGTCGAGGCGAAGTCGCGCAGGAAGCCGGAGCCCTCGATGAGCACGGTGCTCCCGCCAGCGGTCGAGCCACGGGGCGGCAGGACGCGTCGCACGCGCAGCTCAGGCGGCGGGCCGGCGTCGACCGCGCCCGCGTCCGCCGTCACGCCAGCGTCTTCTTCGAGGCCCGCGTCGACCTCGACGCCAGCGTCCAGTTCGCTCAGGCCCGCGTCGACCGGCGTCTGCTTGCGAGGGCACCCCGTCAGGGCGAGCGCGGCGAGCAGGAAGAGGGACAGCGAGTGTCGCTTCAGCATGGCAGTCCTCACGGGGGAGCAATCTTGAGCGTATAGGCGTTGGTGATGCGATCGGTACTGCCAGACACCCGAACGATGACGTTCTGGCCTCCGACCTGCGCAGCGGTCGCGGTCACCTGCGGGGCGACCTCTTCAGAGCACCCGAAGGTCGTCATGCCGTCGTTCGACAGCACGCACACCTTGAGGAGCCCGCGGCCCGGGTCGTAGTTGATCAACGAGACCTTGAGGCCCTGCCCTGCGGGCCCAGCGACGCGGAAATGGTCCTGGTCCTGCGGGCAGATCTTCCCGTCGATCTGCGTCTGCGCGTTCAGCACCGTCGGCGTGGTGAGCGCGTCGTTGGGCTCATTGGTGTCGTCGTCGCAGGGCGTGCCGCGCGAGAGCAGGAACGTGGCGTCGTACGTCTGGAAGGGGTCGATGCTCGAGACGACGACGAAATAGCGCGAGGCGGCGGGCGCGACGTAGCTGACGAGGAGCCGGCCGGCGGCGACGGTGCGACCGCTCTCGTCCTTGATGACGGTGCTGAAGGTGCCTTCGCTGAACGGGTCTGCGTCGAGGTTGACGCCGAGCAGGTCGCCGCGGCCGAGCTGCAGGCCGAACCAGTCCTGGTCCCCGTTGCACAAGGTCATGCCGCGGTAGGTGCCGGCCATCACGCCGAACGCCTTGCTCTGTTCGTCGTTGGGCTCGTAGCGGTCGGGCTGACAGGTGCGCGGCACGCAGCGCTGGGCGCCGACGTCACAACGTTGGTCGGGCGGGCAGACGTCGTTCGAGGTGCAGGAGCGGCGCTTCGGCAGGCAGGCTCCGGTCTGGAGGAAACAGGCCAGCGGCACCGTGCAGTCGCGGTCGGAGTAGCAGCGCTCGGCGGTGCTGCACTTGCCGGCGAGGTCGCAGATGAGGCCAACGCCGCACTCCGAGGCCTGCGTGCACTGGACGCAGCGCTCGTTGACGCAGCGTTCTCCGGCGCCGCAGACGATGGCCTGGGTGTCGGGCGTGCAGCGAGGCACGCACTGGCGGCTGCCGGTGTTGCAGGTCTCCTGCGCGGAGCAGTCCTCGTTGGTCGAGCAGCCGAGGTCTTCTTCACAGACGGTCGTGAGGGTATTGCACCGGTCGCCCTGCGGGCACGAGGCCTTCATGCCAGTAGGGCAGAGGTTCACGTCGGCGCGGGGAAGACAGAGCCCCTGCTTGCACCAGCTGCCGGCCTGACACGCTTCGTTGGTCGAGCACTCGGTGCCCCAGCCGTCGCGCAACACGCACCGCCTGGTGGTGTCGCTGCACTGTTCCTTCACGCTGCATTGCCCGCTGGTGGAGCACGCGTCGCAGAACTTCTCGGCGGTGCAGACCTTGCCGCCGCTGCAGTCGGCCCGGGTCTCGCACTCAGGTGGGCGGCCGGCGTCCAGGTTCATCTTCACAGGAGGACACCCGCTGGTGAGCAGCAGGCAGGGAAGCGCGGCGACGAAGAGGGAAGGCAGCTTCATGGGACGGCTGTCACCTCACCCGAGGGCCAGACCACGTCGGCCACGAGCCACACTTCGTTCCGGTCCGCCATGGAGCGCGCCAGCTCGGCCTTGAGAATGCCGTACTGGTAGACGCGGACGGTCGCCCGGGTGGCGCGGGCCATGGTGCCGAGCCCGTAGTCCTGCTCGAACGCCACGGCGATGCGGTACGTCCCGTCGACGGGGTTCACCCAGCCGAACACCTCGGGGCCGTAGCCGGTGAGCGCGTCGCGGGAGAGCTCGGGGTCATCCATCGGGTCGCCCATCACGCCCCAGTCGGGTTTCTTGTTCTGGTAGAACACGTCGTCTGGCACGAGCCCGACGCGCGTCGACGGCGTGCGGAGCAGGTGGAGGTCGAGGTCGGTGCCGAGGTTGTCCCAGAAGAGCTCGACGAGGAGCTTCTGCGCGGGCGAAGCGATGATGGTCTTGCGCGCGGGCTGACACGACTTCACGCCCTGGCTGTCGAACACCTCGAGCTGCACCTCGTAGGCGCCGGGAACGGAGGGGTCGAGCCGCATCGCGGTGAGGGCTGCCTCAGGCATCGCGATGGTGGTGGTGCTCGCGGCGGGGCGATTGCGCAGCGTCCACTTGTACGTGATGGGCGAGTCGCCGTCGGGGTCGCTGGAGCCTGTGCCATCGAGCGTGACGCTCAGGCCGGGAGCGCCGTTGCCGAGGTCGGCGATGGTGGCGGTGGGCGCGCGGTTGATGGTGGCGCGGATGGGCACGACGACCTCCTGCTTGTCGGGGTCGGTCGTCTTGAGGCGAATGCCGCCGGTGAGGTCGCCGGTGGTTCCAGGAGGAACGGCGAAGCGCACGGTGAGCTGAATCTGGCCCTGCAGGCCGGTGCGTGGGTCGACCGTCTTCACCGTGGCGGGCGTGCGCGTGCTGCCGACGAAGGTGAAACCAGCAGGTGTGCCCTCGGCGAAGGCGATCTCGGTGATGAGGAGGTCGGCGCTCCCGGCGCTCTTGAGGCTGAGCTGCTGCACGGCGGTGGCACATTCCCCGATGCGGCCGAAGTCGAGGATCGGCGGGTCGAGCTCGAGCATCGCGCGCGTGGAGCCCTTTCCGGTCAGCACCAGCGTCGTCTTCGGGTTGTCGGTGTCGTCGCTCTCGAAGGTGAGCGTGTTCTCGTAGTCCTGCTCCTTGAGCGGCTTGAAGGCGAGCGAGAGCTTCGCGACCTCTCCCGACTCGACGATGGTGGGCGCGGCGACGATGCGGAAGATGCCGTCGTCCTTCCCCAGCGCGACGTTCGAGAGGGTGAGCTTCGCGCGGCCGAGGTTGGTGAGGTCGAGGTCGAGCTGCTTCTCGTTCAAGACGGGCAGGGTGCCGAAGTCGACGGGCGACGCAGGGGGCGACAAGCGCGGACGCACCTGGCCGAGCCTGGTGGGGTCGCACGCCACCGCGAGGAGGAGGAGGGCAACGACGGCGCCGGTCTTCATCGCGGGCCCTTGCCCTCTTCGTAGTACTGCAGCTCGATCTGCGCGTTGAGGCCTGGCACCGAGTCTCCGGCGAAGAAGACGAGGTTGTTGGCCGGCTCGTAGTCCCACCCATCGGCGCCCTTGAAGGGCGGCTTGCAGACGAGGCCGTAGAAGTCGGCCGACATGTCCATGCAGGTCTTCTTGTCGATGGAGTCGCACTTCGAGAGGTTCGCGTCGGGCGTGCTGCACGGGTACTTCACGCGCACCTCGACGGTCATCACGTTGGGCTTCTCCTGGAGCGCAAACTTACGCTTGAGGCCGACGGCGTTGGTCGCGAGTTTTTTCAGCGTCGCGCCGAAGGCCGTGTCGCAGATGTTGCCGACTTCTCCGCCGGTGAGGTCGCTCATCTCTTTGTAGCGAACGCCGGGCGTCGCTCCGCAGGTGTTGCTTTCGGCGCCCATGATGGCGGCGGTGGTGACCATGCCGTCGTTGCCGATGCCCTTCACCGTCTCGAAGTAGCGGTAATAGAAGCGCACGTCCTCGCGCGACTCGTCCTCTTCGTCACTGACGAACACGAGGTAGAGGAACGCGTCGGGTCGGAGGAAGGCGAAGTCCTTCTTCTCGTCGCAGGCGGTGAGGCAGGCGGGCTTGTTCGAGGCGCAGGAGCGCTTGCACTGCTCGATGGTCTGCACGTTCGCGGCCTTCTGCGCGTCGATGGCCATGCGGCCGGCTTCGAGGCCCGCTTCGTACGGGCTGCCAGCGATGCCGACCTTGATGTTGTTCGAGAACGCGGCAGAGACGTTGGCGGTCTGCGGCGTGATGACGCGCGGGTTGCCCTTGAGGGCGCCCTTGTCCTTGAAGATGTCGGTGGTGGTGACGGCGATGCGGTAGTCGATGCTGGAGCGCGTGAAGAGGTCGATGAAGGACGAGAAGTTGCGGGCCAGGTTGTCCTGCCGAGGCGCCATGGAGCCCGAGTTGTCGACCACCCAGAGCACGTCGATCTTCGACGCGGCCTGCTGGGAATAGGAGTCGACCCGCACGTCAGGCGGCAGGGTGGCGACGATGCGATCGGGCCCACAGGCCGCGAGCACGAATGCGGCGGTGAGCGCTGACAACCCTCTGGCAATCATGGCGGTGTTCTTGCCCACGCGGAGGCCTCCCTGCAACGAGAGACCCGTCATAGACCGAAGTCGCATCGGGGTGCTGCAACCCTCGGGTTTTTAATGAGTCCGCATGGTTTCGAGCAGAGTGCCCGCGCGGATCAGGTGCGTTCAAACCCGGACATGGATGTCAGGGTGGATCAGGAGACCCGCGAGTTCTTGAAGGGGCCTCAGTTCGGAACTGGCGCACCGAGGCGCCTTGAGAAGGAGGTTGAGATTTCAAGCGTCGCACTCGGAGGGCTCGTCGGTGAACGAGCTCCAGTCGGTGAACACGAGCTGGCCGTCGGCGCCGAGCGTGCCGTCGAAGGCGGCCTTCTTGAGAGCGGGGACCGCGGACGGGAACGTGACTCGCACCGCGCGACCGCTCACCGTCCACTTCCCAATGAACGACTGCCGCTTCGGGAGTGGCACGCCCCCTGAGTCGAACACCAGCATCGTCAGCGTCACGCTGCCTTGAGGAGAGAACGACAGCTCCTGCGTCGAGCCATAGACGCCTTGCCCCGGGCTCCACCACCGCACGCCTGCGACGAATGCCGACACATCGGACTCTCGCTTCGGGGACAGCCCCTTCACGCTCTGGAACGCCACCGTGTCGCGCACGTTCGCCAGGTCGGGATCGGTCAGCGCCTTTTCCAGCCGGTTCGGATCGCGCGAAATCGACAAGCGCACCTGCTCCCAGATGGCAGATCGATACGCGTCGTGATCACAGACCCTCCCGGCCTTCCGCGCCAGCGCGAGCGTGCACGCGAGATTGAAGTGCGCCAACGCGATGGTCCGGTTGAGCTGCGCGAGGTCCTTCAACGTGGCCGGCTCGGCGGCCTTCGCTCCAAGCTCGATGGCCAGCTTGAACTGGGTGATCGCCTCTCCGTACTGCTTCGCCTTGTAGTGCTTCATGCCAGCGGCGTTCGCTTCGAAGGTGGTCGGTTCCGCGGCGAGCAGCATCGAGAGCAGGGCGATCATGTCGACGCTTCTACTCAGTCTGCTAGCTGCACGCGCATGTCTCCCATCGCCCTCACCATCGCCGGCTCAGACCCCTCAGGCGGAGCTGGCCTGCAGGCCGACCTCAAGACGTTTCATCAACACGGCGTCTACGGCATGGCGGTCGTCTCGCTGCTGACCGTGCAGTCGACCCGAGGCGTCACCCGCGTCGATCCGGTCTCTGCCGAGCTCCTCGCGCAGCAGCTCGATCATCTCCTCGCCGATCTCACGCCCGGCGCCGCGAAGACCGGCGCCCTCGGCAACGCCGCGCTCGTCGAAGTCGTCGCCGCCCGCGCGAAGGCGTTCTCGTTCCCCCTCGTCGTCGACCCCGTGATGATCAGCAAACACGGCCACCCGCTCATCGACGCGTCAGCTGTCACGGCGGTGAAGGAACAACTGCTCCCCGTCTCGTTTCTCCTCACGCCGAACACGCAGGAAGCCGCCGCGCTGACGGGCCGCACGGTCGAGACGCTCGCGCAAGCGAAGGACGCCGCGAAGGCCCTTGCCCAGCTCGGCGCCAGGCACGTGCTCGTGAAAGGCGGCCACCTCGACGGAGCGCCCATCGACGTGTTGTTGACGGAAGGGACGCTCCACGAACTCCACGCCGAGCGCATCGACACGAAGCACACGCACGGCACGGGCTGCACGTACTCCGCCGCCATCGTGGCCCGACTTTCGCTTGGAGCCCCCCTCCTCACGGCCGTCACGGACGCGAAGGCCTGGCTGACGCGTGCGATCGCCACGGCTCCGGGAATCGGTTCAGGGGTCGGGCCGGTCAACCACTTCACGCCGCTCCGGTGATCAGAACGACGCGTCAAGGGTGAAGAACCCACCATCGCGAGTGGGTGGACGCCGGCCTGTACCGAGCTTCGCCACGGTGCCGAGCAGAATGGCGTCGACGCCCAGCCCCGGCGCCGCCACTTTCACGGGCGAAGCCCCCACGGCTGCCATCAACACCCACATCGCGGTCACATGGCCTCCAAACCATGGCTCTCACTCGATGAGACCCCGGCCAGGACTTTGCTTTCCTTCCGTGAAGGGCTTCGAATGAGGACAATGAGACGACTTCCTTCGCTGCTCCTGCTGGCGGCAAGCTCCGTGTCTGCGGCCCCGGCGTCGGTGTTGGTGGTCGGCGAGAACCAACGGGCGCGCGAGGTCGCTGCAGAGTTGAGTGAGCCCTTCGCGACGGAGAAGGTGAAAGTGAAGATGGCTGGCCCTCAGGCGCCGGCGACGGTTTGTCTCCTTCGTTCCGCGTCGGAACGAGGCCGCTGCCTCTCACACGCGGGGCAGACGGCGTTCGTCGACGCGGTGCTGCAGGTCGGCGCGACGACCTCCAGGGGTCGCACCACCGTCACGTTTCAGTTGCTCAGCCTCGATGAAGGGCACCTCATCAAGCGAGAGGTCGCGACCGGCCCGGCCGACAACCTCGGCAAGGTGCTCGCGACCGTGGTGACCCGGATGGCGAAGCTGATCAAACCGCTGGCCACTGGTTCGCAGCAGCCTGAGAAGGCCCAGCCCGAGAGGACTGAGCCCGAGCCTGTCGTGAGCGCTCCCGCGCCGGTGAAGACGACCCCGGCGAAGAGTACGGAAGATGCACCGATGAAGACGGTGCTGGAACCCGTCGTCGTCGCGCCGCCGCCGTCGATCGTCGAGCCGGTGGCGCCGAAAGGGAATGGACTCACCGCCGTTGCGTGGACGACGACCGGCCTCGCCGTCGCTGCGGCTGGGGTCGCGGGTACGTTTGGTGGCCTGGGGCTCAGCGCGCGTGGTGAGCTCGAGAAGGATGAAGGAGGCGTCTCTGCGCTCTCCCGAAGTCAGGCGAACGCGCTCGCGTCGCAAGCCAATACCAACTTCACCGTCGCCCTTGGGGCCGGCCTGAGCGCCGGCGTTCTGGGCGTCGTGTCCGCCATTCTCTGGAGCCAGACCCCATGACGGTCGCGCGCGTTCGCTGGCCCATCGCTTTCGCCTTGGGTGTGTTCGGCGCGTGTACCTGCGTCGTTCCGCGCGAAGACCTCCTTTATGCCTGCGAGCCTGATGGCTCCTGTCTCGAGGCCGGGCGAAGCTGTGTTCAAGGCCGCTGTGTTCCCACGTCGAACGGCGGTGGCCGCGCAGGAGGCGCCGCCGGAGGAAGGGCTGGTGGAGCGGCCGGAGGAGACGCGGGCGGGATGGCCGGTGGCATGGCGGGCGGGGGGGCGGGGGGCAGGGGGGGGGGGGTGGCCGGTGGCATGGCGGGCGGGATGGCCGGTGGCGTGGCGGGCGGCTCGACGGCCGGCGGCAGCGCGGGAGGCTCGACGGCCGGCGGCAGCGCGGGAGGCTCGACGGCCGGCGGCACCGCGGGCGGCTCGACGGCCGGCGGCACCGCGGGCGGCTTTGACGCAGGCTGCGTTCCTTCAGGTGTCACGGATTGGCCTGACGAGAACGGCCTCGACTCGAACTGCGACGGCGTCGATGGTGACGCCACGCTGGCCGCGTTCGTCGACGGGACCAACGGCCTCGACACCAACGCAGGGAGCCGGGTGCTCCCGTTCCGAACCATCGCGCGGGCCCTCGACGCCGGTCTTCCGCAGGTGTTGGTCTCGAGCGGCACCTACGCCGAGTCGCTCGGGCTCGGCACCGGTGGGTTCGGAATCTATGGCGGCTACAACGCGTCCTCGTCGTGGGCGCGCACGGCGATGCGGCCCCTCGTGACCCGACCGCTCGTGATCGTCGGCGACGGCGGCACGCTCGCGCTCGACTTCCTGCGGGTGGTGACCCCGAACGCCACGTCGTCGCGCACTGCCGCGTACGCGTTGATCGTCGAGGACGCTCCGGGCGGAGTGGTGATCAGTCGGTGTGAGTTCGTCTCTGGCCGCGGTGGCGACGGGCTCGATGGCCTACCGGGTGGCGTTGGCGCTGCGGGATCCCCGGGGCTGCCTGGAGGCGACGGGAACGCAGGCGGACTCGGCGGGCCTGGCGGTGCTTCAGTCTGCAGCGCCGCCGGGACCACCGGTGCCCGTGGAGGCGTCACGGGTCTGCTCGACGGCGAGACCATTGCCGGCGCCGGTGTGGGCGGTCCAGCCGCGATCTGCGCGGGCCCTCCGTGCGCTGGAAACTCCGGAGGCCGGGGCCTCGACGGCGCAGATGGCGGTCGCGGGCCCGATGGCGTGCCCGGCTCCACGCCTGGGTTGATCACCAACCGTCGCTGGGGTCCTGTCGATGGTCGAAGCGGCGATGCCGGCCTGCCCGGCAGTGCCGGTCGTGCCGGTGGTGGTGGTGGCGCGGTCTTCGACTCCGACGCAGGCGTCGTTGCGCGGGGCGGTGGCTCCGGTGGCACGGGGGCCGGCGGCTGTCCCGGTCGCGGCGGGAGCGGCGCAGAGTCGGGTGGCGCGTCGATCGCGGCGCTGTTGATCAACGCCTCGCCCTCGTTCGACCGCTGCGCCTTCTCCACGAGCGGCGGTGGCAACGGTGGCTCGGGCGGGCCCGGAGGACTCGGCGGGCTCGGCGGCCTCGGCGGCGCCAGCGGCGCTGGGGAACAGCTCGGTGGCCTCATCGCCGGAGACGGAGGCGTCAGCGGCCGCGGTGGCTCGGGCGGGCCCGGCGGCAACGGCGGCTCAGGCGCAGGCGGCCCCTCGATCGGGGTCTGGTGTGAGGGCGCCTCGACCCCCGTCTTCATGGCCCCGACCTTCACCGTCGGCACCGGAGGGACGGGCGCCGTCACGGGCCTCTCGGCGCAGCGCACCGGGACTTGCCCCTGAGCCGGCTCCGCACCTCGATGGGCCTCTCGCATCACCTCGCGTTGCGCGCTGACGGCGACTCCGCGAGCGCCCACCCGAACACCATCGTCTCCCGGATGGCGGGCGGCGGCTGACCGTCGCTCGAGCAGCCTCGCCGCGCGCCTGCCCGGCCAGGAGGCTCGGCCCCGGGAGCAGGTCCTCTGCGCAGGGCACGGGCTCCGTCGCGGTCGCGTTCGGTCGGTGTGCCAGGCCTGTGCGGCGCTTCTCGCTCCCATTGGCAGCGGGCGCACGTTGCGATGGCGGTGGCTTTTCGAGGGGACTACCCGACGGAGGACTGGAGGCACCATGGACACGGCCACCCTCGCGCGGGCCCAGATGGGGCTCTCGCTGGCATTTCACATCGTCTTTGCGGCGTTCGGCGTCGGCTTGCCGTTGCTGTTGGTCATCGCCGAGACGCTCGCGACCCGCACGGGTGACGAGCGCTACCGGTTGCTCGCGCTGCGCATGGCGAAGGGCACGGCGATTCTGTTCGCGGTCGGAGCGGTCTCGGGCACGGTGCTCTCGCTCGAGCTGGGCCTGCTGTGGCCAGAGTTCATGCGGCGGTTCGGTGAAGTCGTCGGGCCGCTCTTCGCGCTCGAAGGCGTGGCGTTCTTTCTCGAGGCCATCTTTCTCGGCATCGTGCTGTACGGGCGCTCGCTCGTCTCGGCGCGCGTGTACCGGCTCTCGGGGGTGATGGTGGCGGTGTCGGGCGCAGCGTCGGCGGGCTTTGTCACGGTGGTGAACGCCTTCATGAACCTGCCGGTGCCGGTGCAGTGGGACGGTGACCGCGCGTTCCTGGAAGCCCCGTGGCTCGTCTTCACCGCGCCGTCCGCGGCGACGCAGGTCGTCCACGTGCTGCTGTCGTCGTACGCCGTGACGGGCTTCGTGATGGCCGCGGTGCACGCCGTGATGTTGTTGCGTGGCCGAGAGCCGTCGTTTCACCGCCTCGCGCTCGACGTGGCGCTCCCGGTCGGTGCCGTCGCCGCGTTGCTCTTACCGCTGTCGGGAGACCTCTCGGCGAAGCAGGTGACGAGACACCAACCCTGGAAGCTCGCCGCGATGGAAGCCCACTTCACGACGCAGGCGTGTGCGCCGCTGCTCATCGGTGGGCTTCCCGACGAGGCGACGGGCACGGTGCGGTTCGCGCTCGAGCTGCCCTGCGGGCTCTCGCTGCTGGGCGCGGCAGACCCGAACGCCGTCATCGCAGGCCTTGATCAGGTGCCCCTGGCTGAACGCCCGCCCATCACGCGCACGCACCTCAGCTTTCAGGTGATGGTGGGCTCCGGGAGTTTCCTCGCGCTGCTCTCTCTCGTCGCGCTCGGCTGGCGCTGGAAGAAGAAGGAGTGGCCGGCGCAGCGGGCCTTTCTCGTCGCGCTGGTGCTGGCGGGCGTGGCGGCTCCTGTGGCGATGGAGGCCGGGTGGTTGGTGACGGAGTGGGGTCGGCAACCGTACGTGGTGCGGGGGCTGCTGCTCACGGCCGACGCGGCCACGCACGTCGAAGGCCTCGCGGGGCGCCTCGCCGTCTTCAGCGGCCTGTACCTCTTCCTCGCGGTGACGGTGGTGGGGTTGCTCAGGAATCTCTTCCGCGAACCCGAGCCGACGCTGGTGCCGCATGCCGCTTGAGCACGTCATCGCCGTCGTGATGGTCGGTGGGCTGGTGCTCTACGTGCTCGGTGGCGGTGCAGACTTCGGCGGCGGCGTGTGGGACCTGCTGGCCTCGGGGCCACGAAGAGAAGCACAGCGCTCGCTCATCGAGGGCGCCATCGGGCCCATCTGGGAGGCGAACCACGTCTGGTTCATCTTCGTCTTCGTGCTGTTCTTCAGCGCCTTTCCGCCGGCGTTCACGTCGCTGACGACGGCGCTCTTCACGCCGCTGACGCTGTACGCGATGGGCCTGGTGATGCGGGGCTCTGCCTTCACGTTCCGCCACTACGACAGCGACCCGGTGCGTCGACGTCGCTTCGGCGCGTTGTTCTCGGCGGCCAGCATCGGGTGTCCGTTCCTCCTTGGCGTGATGGGCGCGGCGCTGGTGCGCGAGCAGCCGTTGTCGCTCGAGCTCGACCTCTTCGTCGTGGCGGGAGGCTTCTTCGCCCTGGCCCTCGTCGCAGCGCTGGCGGCGACGTACCTCGTGGTGGCAGCGAAGGACGCGGCCGTGCGCGAGGACTTCCGTCGGCGCGCCATCGTGAGCCTCGTGGTGGCGGGCCTGGCCTCGTGGCTGGCGCTCGCCGCAGCGGGAGACGTGGCGCCTCTGCTCGTGGCGCGGGTCGGGCGCGGCCTCCCAGCCATCGCTGGCACGTTGTTCGGCTCGGTCGCCGTCTTCATTCTGGTGACGCGTCGCTACCGCGCAGCGCGGTTGGTCGTCGGAGCGCTCGCCAGCACCGTCGTCGTCGGCTGGGCCATCGCGAAGGGGGAGGTGTTGGTGTGGGGCGAGCACAGCTTGAGCTCGAGCCGCGCGCACCCGGCGACGTTGCAGGTGCTGCTCGTCGCGAGCGCCGTGGCGGCCGTGCTCGTGATGCCGAGCCTGGCGCTGCTCTTCTCGGTGTTCAGTCGCCGCGCGGCGAAGGGGTGAGCTGGCTCATCGCAGCACGACGGCGGCTCCGACCGGCAGCCGTGCGTAGAAGTCGGCGACGTCCTCGGGGTGCAGCACCACGCAGCCCCACGACAGGCCGAAGCCCTCGACGTCGCCGCGCCACGGGGCAATCCACCCGTGGAAGCCGATGCCGCCGCCCAGCTTCGTCTTCTGTGTGGGCAGGGCTCGCCGCCACCACGTCTGGGCGATGCTCGCGGACTGGGCTGGCGAGATGAGTCCGTCGGTTTCTCCGCGACGCGCGTCGAACGCGTTCGGGTAGTTGAGCTTCACCCAGTGGCCGCCGTAGTAGCCGGCGAAGTCGCCCGTGAACGGCCCGGTGGACTTGTCGGTGACGAAGTACAGGCCACGCGGCGTCTTCAAGTCTCCGCGAACGGTCTTGAGGCCCTCGGCCTGGCCGCGGCCGACTTCCCACGTGTGCGTGCGCACGCCCCGCTCGTAGCGACGCGCTTCATTCGCCTCGACGTCGACGACGACCAGCACGGTTTCGTGGCGTGGGTCGAAGAGGAACGGGTGCTCGCGGAAGAAGCGCGCCGGAAGCCGCCCATCGAGGGTGACGGTGTTGCCCCGGGCCAGTTCCTGTCCCGGCGTCACGGTGGCGCCACGCTCGACGGTGCGCTGCTTCGGTTGTTTCACCGTCAACAGCACCTCGCGCACTTCGTGGTTCTCGTACGCGCACAGTCGCACCTCGAGCACGTCGTCGGTCGACGCCGTGACCACGCCTCCACCAGGCGCGAGGATGCGGGTGCCCGAGGTGAGCTTCGCGGTCGCGAGCAGTGGGGCAGGGCAGCGGTCGAGGAAGTCGGCAGCTGGCGTGGTGGCGAGCAGCGCGAGGAGGGGCAGCATCATCAGGGCTGCCAACGTCTGTCGGGGCTCAGGAGTTCCGTGCGGCTTCGGCGCGACCGAGCGCGAAGCGCACCATCTCTGACGCGATGTCCTGACCGGTCGCGTGCTCCAGCCCTTCGAAGCCCGGAGACGAGTTCAGCTCCATCACCCGTGGCCCGTCTTTGCCCTCGAGCATGTCGACGCCGCAGATGTCGAGACCGACCAGCTTCGCGGCCTTCACCGCCGTCTCGAGGAACGCGGGCTCGAGGTTGACGGGGCTCCCTTCTCCGCCACGGTGGATGTTGCTGCGGAACTCACCAGCCCTGGCCTGCCGTCGCATCGCGCCGACGACGCGGTCGCCCACCACCAGCGCGCGCAGGTCCCGCCCGCTCGACTCGGCGATGAACTCCTGCAGACAGATCTCCTGACCGAGCGAAGTGAACGTGTCGACGATGGTGCGCGCCTCGGTCATCGTGGTGGCGATCATCACGCCGACGCCCTGGGTGCCGCGGAGCAGCTTGATGATGCAAGGCAGCCCACCCACGGAGTCGACGAGCCGAACGATGTGCGCCGTGTCGTTCGCCATCACCGTGCGGGGCACTCCGATGCCTCCCGCCGCGAGCACCTGCAGACACCGCACCTTGTCTCGGCTGCGCGCGATGGCCGACGCGCCGTTGACGACGGGCACGCCCATGGAGTCGAGGTGGTTGACCACCTGCATGCCGTAGTTCGTGATGCTGGCGCCGATGCGCGGAATCACTGCAGAGAGTCCCTCGACGCTCACGCCGCGGTACAGCAACTGCGAGCCGTCGGGGCCGATCACCATCGTGCAGCGCAAGGTGTCGATGACGATGGGGCTGGCGTCGAGGGCCTCGGCCGCGTCGACGAGCCGCGCCGTCGAATACAGCGACTTCCGACGCGACAGAATGCAGAGGCGCTCGTGACGCACGCGGGACATGCGATGAGGACCGTACTGCCAGTCATCGTCCGGCGTCTTCCCGTTTGTTCGCCGGGCCTCAGTCGCGCGTCGAGTTTTCTTCGGCCAGTCGTGGCAGCGCTTCCCATGCTGCTGTCGGGAACGCGTGATGGGTCCGATGGTAGCCGACGTGATGCGGGAAGACGAAGGGCGCCAGCCACGGGCTGCGGTGTTCTCGCGTCGTCGCTTCGATGCCGGCTGAACCGTCGAGGCTCGAGTGCTCCGCCAGAAAACGGCACGCATTGAACAGCGCCGCCCAGGCGAGCGCGAGCCACCAGTGTCGGCCGAGGAAGGCTGGCTCGAGCGCCGTGGCGACCAGGAGCGCGAGCCAGGTCACCACCACCGGCCACTCCACGCGCCGTGCCCGCTCGACGTCTCGTCGGGCCGCGACGTCGTCTTCTCCCGAGACCAGCAGCCGCGCGTAGAGCGGCGTCAGCCGAGGGGCGACACACGACAGCGCACCCACGACCGAACGGAACACCCAGAAGGGAAAGATGCCGAGGAGCACCGCGAAGAGCCGGCCGTCTCCGAGCGCACGTCGTGGCACGAGGTACGGGTCGTTCGCCTCGTTGGTGCGCGCGTGGTGTCGCAGGTGATGGGCCCGCATCGCGTCGAGCGTGGTGCCGATCGGCCAGCCTCCGAGCGCTTCGAGCCAGACGGCGCTTCCTGGCCCATGACACGCGTCGTGGAGCAGGACGCCGAGCGCGTGGATGCGCCCTCCGATGAGCGGCGCGACGAGCAGAAACGTCCACCACGGTCCCACGGAGCTCAGCGCCCAGCAGGCGAGCATCACGGCGAGGTCGAAGACCGCCCAGCGCGCCAGCCTCGCCGACATCACTCCACCTTGCCGGCGATGCGCCCAGTCTCGAAGCGCACGTCCCGAAGCTCGAGCGAGCTCGTGTCGGTGGCCGTGAAGGCGGGGGCGGCCTCGGGTCGAGTCAACTGCGGGTCGCGGTGTGTGGCAGGACCGCCGGGCCGAACCGCTGGCAGCAGGAAGGGCGCCAGGCGCATGACGCCGCACGCTACTCCGCAGGCCGCGCGGCACCAGTGACGATCGCCAGCACCCACCTCAGCGCCTCTGTGCGCAGTCGATTTTCTACCTCTGCCAACGTGAGTGCGTAGTATCGCAGCTCATCCCGGAGGTTGATTGCTCTCATTGGTTCTCGTGGGCGTGTTGAGCGCGCCCGGGTTAGGCGTTCGTCTCGACGTCGGCGCCCAGGTTCCGGTGAGCCAACCGCAAGCGTCGTATTTCGGCCTCGGGTTCGGAGGCACCGTCACGGCCGAGCTTGCGCTGCTGAAGGTCCTCGATCTCGAGGCTCAGGTCGGGTGGCTGTCACTGCCGGCGACCCCGGCCGCGCCGATCGTCGGAAATGGAACCCTGCTGACGGTCGGTGCTGGCGCGAGGCTCCGTCGCCCGCTGGAGCAGAACCTGGTGATTCCCTGGGGCGAGGTGCTGCTGAACTACGGCAGCTCGGGCGGTGGGCGGTTTCCCCTCACGGTGACTGCCGGTGTCTCGTTCAAGCCCAGCGCTTCGGCGGGTTTCCTCTTCGGCGTCTTCGGGCGTTTTCAGCAGGTGTTTGCGGTGGCGCCGCAAGAGCCCGGCTTCGAGACGTTCAACGCCACGCTGGTCTCGGTCGGCCTGTCCCTCGAATACCTGCACGTGCCTTCGCCTCCCGACGCCGATGGTGATGGCGTCATCGACGAGGACGACACATGCCCTTCGGTCGCTGGTCCGGGCAGTCCCGACGGGTGTCCCCCTTCGGCGCCGCCGATGGTCAGCGCCGATCTGGACGGTGACGGAGTACCCGACGTCGACGACCGGTGTGTCGACAAGGCAGAAGACCGGGACGGCTTCGAAGACCAGGACGGTTGCCCCGACCTCGACGACGATCGTGACGGCGTGCCCGACCCCGACGACAAGTGCCCGAAGCTCGTCGGCACTGCGGCGAACAAGGGCTGTCCTGACCGGGACAGCGACGGGGTGCCCGACCCCGACGACGCGTGCCCCTCCGTCGCAGGGAAGCCCGAGAACAAGGGCTGCCCGACGTACAAGCAGATCAAGGTGACCGAGGAGAAGATCGAGATCAGCCAGAAGATCTTCTTCGCCTTCGGCAGCACGAAGATTCTTCCAAAGAGTGACCCGCTGCTCGACGAGGTGGCCCAGGCGCTGAAGGACCGCGCGGGCATCTGCGTGCGCGTCGAGGGCCACACCGACAACAAGGGAAGCCGCGAGCAGAACATGACGCTCTCAGAAGGACGCGCTGCGGCGGTGCGCGACTATCTGCTCGTCACCGGCGTCGACGCCCTGCGCCTGACGGCGAAGGGCTATGCCGACACGCTGCCCATCGACTCCAACGGCACCCTGGAAGGTCGAGAGAACAACCGGCGCGTCGAGTTCGTCATCGGGCCGTGCCCAGGGGAGGCGAAATGAGGCGAGTCCTCGTGCCGTTGGCGGTGCTCACCGCGCTCGGTTGTGCTGAATCCATCAACAAGTTCCCCATCGATGGCGGGTCGACCGTCGTCTGCGGCGCGGGGACGACCCAGTGCGGGTCCGCGTGTGTCAGCACCGTCATCGACGACGCGAACTGCGGCACGTGCGGGAAGGCGTGCGGCGCGACCGAGGGCTGCGGTGGTGGTCGGTGTCTGCCGAAGAACTGCACCGAGGCGAACTGCGGGGTCGACCAGGTGTGCGCGAACGCATCGGTCTGCCAGCAGAAGGCGTGCGTCGGCGTGACGTGCGCGAACAACGAGACGTGCAGTGATGGCCGCTGCGTGACACGTGATTGCGGCCAGGTGACGTGCGGGGCGGGCTTCGTGTGCAGGAGTGGCGCGTGTGTCGACGTCACCTGCGCGGGGGTCACCTGCCAGGGCAGCAACGTGTGTGTGAATGGCCAGTGCTTCCCACCGAGGTGCACCGACACGCCCTGCAGCGCGACCCAGGTCTGCGTCGGCATGATGACGTGCGTCGAGCGGCCGTGCGTCGGCATCTCGTGCCCCATGGGCCGGGTGTGCGTGGCGGGAGCGTGCCAACCCGAGTCGTGCGGCGTGACGGCGTGTCCGATGGGGCAGGCGTGCGTGGCAGGTGCATGCACTGACGTGAACTGCGTGGGCATCACCTGCCCGTCGGGCCGCGTCTGTGTGCGTGGTGCCTGTGTCAGCCCGATGATGCCGGGCACGGGCTCGGGTGGTTTCGGCAGCGGGAGCAGTCTGGGGGCCGTGATGTCCAATGGCTCACATCAGAACCGCGGCGTGTTGGGTGATTCGACGCCGCCGTCGGCTGCTCAGTCGAATGGGACGCACACCAATCAACCCGGTCAGATTTCGAACGTTCGCTGAGGACAGAGCGCGCATGACGAATCGCCTCATCATTCTGCTGACTGCCGGGTCGCTACTGGCCTGCCCGGCGGCGCCGGTGAACCCCGACGCCGGAGGCCCGACGATGTGCGGCACGGGCGCCACTGACTGCTCCGGCACCTGCGTTGACGTGCAGCTCGATGACGCCAACTGCGGCGCGTGCGGGAGGAAGTGCGCCGCGACCGAGGCGTGCGCGACTGGGCGGTGCTTGCCCAGGAACTGCTCGGCAGCCAACTGCGGCGTCGACCAGGTCTGCGCAAACGCCACGGTGTGCCAGCAGCGCGCCTGCGTGGGCGTGACGTGCGCAGACAACGAGACGTGCAGTGATGGTCGCTGTGTCACGCGAGACTGTGGCCAGGTGACGTGCGCGCCCGGCGCGGTGTGCCGGAATGGAGCCTGCCTCGACATCGCCTGCGCGGGCGTCAGCTGCCAGGGCTCGAGCGTCTGCCTCAACGGCCAGTGTTTTCCGCCGACGTGCACGGACACGCCCTGCAGCAGCGCGCAGGTCTGCGTCGGGGGCCTGACGTGCGTGGAGCGCCCCTGCGTGGGCCTCTCGTGCCCGATGGGCCGGGTGTGCGTCGCCGGAGAGTGCCAGCTCGAGTCGTGCGGGGTGACGCCGTGCCCCATGGGGCAGGCCTGCATCTCTGCCCTGTGCACCGACGTCTCGTGCCGGGGCGTCACGTGCGCGTCGGGCCGGGTCTGCATTCGAGGCGTCTGCATCAACCCCATGATGCAGGCAGCGGGGTCGCGCGGGTTCTCGAGTGGCAGCTCGCTCGGCGCTCTGATGTCCAATGGCTCACATCGTCATCAAGGTGTCCTTGGTGACAGCACGCCCCCTGCCGCCGTTCAGTCGAATGGCAGTCACACCAACCAGCCAGGTCAGATCTCCAACGTCCGTTAGTGCCTTCGTAGAGAGAGGAAACGCATGCTCAATCGAATCGTCGCTGCAGTGTTGTCGTTGGTGCCGATGGTGACGCTCGCGCAGGCGCCCGAGCTGCTCGGGTACCAGGGCCGTCTCGTGAAGATGGACGGCACGCCCGAGGCGGGAAACGCGCAGATGCGCTTCTCGTTCTTCGGTGCCGAGACCGGTGGGTCGTCGGTCTGGGAAGAGACCCAGGCCGTCGCGATCACCCAGGGCTACTACTCGACCTACCTCGGGCGGATGACCTCGTTCCCGGCCGGCGTGTTCGACACGGCGACGCTCTGGCTCGAGATTGCCGTGCAGGCGCCTGGCGACACGCAGTTCCGCACCATGACGCCGAGGCAGCGCGTCGGCTCGGTCGCGTATGCGTTGAACGCGAAGAGCGTGAAGGGCGGTCCTGTCGACGCGACGAGCGTGTCGGTCAACGGCACCCAGGTCATCGACTCGAACGGCAGGCTGACGGCGTCGGCAGGCTACTCCGCCGGAGCGGGCATCAGCATCGATGGCACGACGCGAGCCATCTCGATCAACTCGAGCGGCTGCAACTCGGGGCAGGTGCTTCAGTGGAACGGCTCGGCGTGGCAGTGCGCGACCGTGAGCGGCGGTGGTGGCCTCTCGGGAGTCACCGGGACGGCGCCAATCTCGGTCATGAACGGCACCACGGCGCCGGTCGTCTCGGTCAATGTCGGTACGACGGCTGGCACCGTCGCGGCGGGCAATGACTCACGCTTCGGCAATGCGACGTCGCTTGGCGGGGTCGCGGTCGCGACGACGGCGCCGACGAATGGCCAGGTGCTCCAGTACAACGGAACCGCGTGGGCGCCAGCCGACGCTGGCACCGCCGGAATCTCGTCCCTCACCGCGGGCACGGGCTTGACGGGGGGGACCATCACGACCACGGGGACAATCGGTATTGCTGACGGAGGCGTCGGCACGGCCCAGTTGGCGAGTGGCGCTGTCACATTCGACAAGCTTGCCGCGACTGGCTGCTCGGCCAATCAGGTGCTGCGCTTCAATGGCACGACGTGGGCGTGCGCCACGCCCGCCGGAGGGAACACCGCGGCGCCTTCCCTCATCGCGAACTTCGAATTCGAAGAGACCGGCATGACTTTCAACGACACGTCGGGCCTCGGCAACAACGCGACCTTCGCATCAGGGCTGACGGCGGGTGCCATCGGCCACACCGGCACGGGCGCGAACTTCTCGGGAGGTTTCGCATCCGTCGCGGCGGGCAACAGCATTCCCGACACGGTGCAAGTCCTCGTGGAAGCATGGATCTGGCCGCAGTCGGTCGCGATGAGCGGAAACGGCGTTGTCGCCTCGAAGTCGGGGGCCTGGTCACTTCGCTACCAGACAGGCTCGTCGGTTTCCGATCTCGACTTCACCGTCACGACGCGAGGCACTCCGGCCAACTGCACCGTCGCGACGACGGGTGCGGCGATTCCCACGACGGGGTGGACGCACGTGTCCGGCTTCTACGATGGCTTGACGGTGGCGGTTGCGATCAACGGAGTCGTCTTCGCTCGCGCTGACTGCGCGAAGGGTTCGGTGGCGGCCAACGCGGGCACGAGCCTCAACATCGGCGGAACTGCCGCTGGTGAGCGCTACCTTGGCTTTCTCGACTCACTGCGAATTCGTTCGTTTGCTCAAATCCCCACGACAAACAGGTTCGTCTATACCCAGTGGGGGCCGTCGAGCTGCACCAATGGCGCAACGACGTTGATGCAAGGCATTGCGACGAAGAACTACTACACGCACTCCGACAGTGCGCCGACCTGCCTCCCGCGGACAGGCCCGTCGGGACCCAACAACCCGACCGCCGCCTACGGCAACCTGCTGTACGACATGCAGCTGGCGGGCTCGTCGCCGCCGGGTTTGAGCTACACCGGCAATCCCAAGGTGCGCTGTGCGCTCTGTGCTGCGCCACGCCCGCACTGTGTTGAGATGCCCGGACTCGCGGCCTGCCCGGCAGGGTTCGTCACCCAATACTCGGGCTACCTCTACGCCAGCTACTACACTGGGCACGGTGGCTCGCCGCCGATTTGTCTCGACACCGCGAACATCGACGTCTCTGCGGGAACCGTTCCTGATCAAGGGGGCTACATCTACCCGGTCATCAACCACGGCACCCTCACGGCGAGCCCGACACAGTTCGTCAGATGTGCGTTGTGCTGTCTCCCCTGAAATCGTCGCGCTCGGACACCGGACTCGTGCGGGGACGGCGGCGGGTCGCTTCACGCTGAATCAACTGCCGTGAGCGGTCAGATGCATCGGCCGAGGAGCAACACCGGCCCGAGATGGGCGCTACCGTGCCACGCGCATGCCACGCCGCCTTGACCCGCGCCGTGCGGATCCCGGAAACCTGCGTCCTCGAAGGACATTGACGTTCGCCAGAGCGTGTGTGGGCGGGGGCGTTTGTCTGCGTCGCGTCACGAAGCGACGAAAGACGAGAGAATGTTTCACTTCCTTTGGTGCGTGGCCAAACGGTCACGGGCTAGCTAGGACCCGGCCTTCGCGAGAGTCGCGAGGGAGGTCAGCTGTGTTGTACCTGCACGCCATCGGTCACTTTCACCCCGAGAACCTCGTCACCAACGCGTTCCTCGAGAGCCTGGGCATCGAGACGAACGAAGCGTGGATCATGGAGCGCGTGGGCATCCGCTCCCGGCACACCGTGTTGCCGCTCGACTACATCCGCGAGACGAAGAACCAGGACCCACGCCGCGCCATCGAAGCGGCCACCATGTCGAACGCCGAGACGGGCGCGAAGGCTGGCTTGCTGGCGCTCGAGCGCGCGAAGCTGACGCCGAAGGACATCGGCATGGTGCTCTCGGGCAGCTGCAGCCCCGACGAGTGCATTCCCGCCGAGGCCAACCGCGTCGCCGAAGCGCTCGGCATCGACGGGCCGTCCCTCGACCTGGCCAGTGCGTGCTCCAGCTTCTGCAGCCAGCTCTACTTCGTCGAGGCGATGCGCCCCGAGAAGCTCCCCGACTTCGTCATGCTGGTGAACCCCGAGAACTCGACCCGCGTGGTGGACTACTCGGACCGCTCCAGCTGCGTGTTGTGGGGCGACTGCTCCACCGCCGCCATCGTGTCGCCGCGCATCCCCGGCCCGTGGAAGGTGACGTCGACGTACCTGAAGGGCGAGCCCGGCGGCGCCGACAAGGTGAAGGTGCCGCGCTTCGGGCACTTCAAGCAGCAGGGCGCCGAGGTGCAGAAGTTCGCCATCAAGCGCGCCAGCGAGGTCTACGAGGTGCTGCGCGGCGAGTGGCTGAAGAGCGGCGGCGCTGTCGACGACCTCACCTTCATCGGTCACCAGGCCAACCTGCGCATGCTCGAAGCCGTCGCGCGCCGCTGTGAGGTGCCTGAGTCGCGGCACCGGTTCAACGTCGACACCCGCGGCAACGTCGGAGCCTCTGGCGCTCCCTCGGTCTTCTCGGAGCACTGGGGCACCGACGCGCTCGGCAAGGCCGTCGCCCTCTGTGTCGTCGGCTCCGGCCTCACCTGGGCCGGCGCCCTGTTCGAGCGAACCTGACCGGTTCTTCGAGGGAATCCAGCAGGTTCGAGTCGGCTCGCCCGATCGGGCGAAACCAGCTTCGCCTGCAGGGCGTAAGCCCCGTGTCTCGAACGAATCCTATGGAGCCCGACACCATGAGCCGCCTCGTCTTCCTGCTGGTTGGAATCGCCCTCGCCTTCGCCGCCGTCGCGTGGGCGCAGTCGTCGAAGGGGAAGAAGACGTCAGAGCGCGGCGCCAACGCTTCAACCGCCCCCGACCCGGAGCTGCCCGTGAAGAACTACTCCAAACCCTCGAAGGACGAGCTCAAGAAGAAGCTCACGGCAGAGCAGTTCAAGGTGACGTGTGAAGCCGACACCGAGCCCCCGTTCCGCAACGCCTACTGGAACAACCACGAAGCCGGCATCTACGTCGACATCACCACCGGCGAGCCGCTCTTCAGCTCCCTCGACAAGTTCGACTCGGGCTCGGGCTGGCCCAGCTTCACGAGGCCGATTCAGAAGCAGGTCGTCGTCGAGCACAAGGACATGGCCTTCGGCATGACTCGCGTCGAGGTGCGCTCCAGGGGCGGCGACGCCCACCTCGGTCACGTCTTCGATGACGGCCCGTCGGACAAGGGCGGCCTGCGCTACTGCATCAACTCGGCGTCGCTGCGCTTCATCCCCGTCGCAAAGCTCGAGGCCGAGGGCTACTCGGAGTACCTGAAGCTGTTCCAGCCCGCGTCATCCACCGCATCGAAGGAGAAGGCCGCCGTGAAGACCGAGACCGCATACCTCGCAGGTGGCTGCTTCTGGGGCATGGAGGAGCTGCTCCGCAAGATCCCCGGCGTCGTCGAGACCGAGGTTGGCTACACGGGCGGGCACCTCGACCACCCGAAGTACGACGACACGCACGACAGCAAGTCGGGCCACGCGGAGTCGGTGAAGGTGGTGTTCGACCCTGCCGTCATCTCGTACGCGACCCTGCTCGAGAAGTGGTTCTTCAAGATGCACGACCCCACGACGCCCAACCGCCAGGGCAACGACGTCGGCACCCAGTACCGCTCAGCTCTCTTCGTGATGGATGACGCGCAGAAGAAGGCGGCGGAAGAGGTCATCGCGAAGGTGAACAAGGCCGGCACCTGGAAGAAGCCCATCGCCACCAGCATCGAGCCGTTCAAGAAGTGGTGGAAGGGTGAGGACTACCACCAGGACTACCTGGAGAAGAACCCGGGCGGGTACACGTGCCACTTCATGCGTGACTGAACGCTCCAGCCGCGCTCTGTCGAAGGCCTCACGCAGCACCGTCAGCGGCTCACCGTTGCTTCGATTCTCGTCGTGAGGTCGGCGAACGACGGCTGGCTGTCATCGAAGTCGACTTCGAGCAGCACGACCTGCGGGCCGATGTCCCGTGGTGCGAACGTGAGGATCCACTCGGCCATCGCGCCGGGCGCCGGAATCGTTCGTGACTCGAGGCCGATGCCCTGGGGCAGCGGTCGGACCCGCAGCTTCGGGCACATTCCTGAACCGACGTTCCGCACCTGGAGGCGGGCGACGCGCGTCTCGCCGACCAGCACGGGCCCGAGGTTCACGTCTGAGCTCTCGAGCCGACAGGCCGTGCTGGCGAGTCCCTCGACGCGGAAGGGGATTCGGTCGGTCCACTCGCCAGTGGCGCCGCGAAGCGTGAGGCGCGGCCAAAGCGTTCGAGGCCCGACTGCGGCTGGAGTGAGGACCACCGTCAGCCCCACGGGCGCCTGAGGCGTGAGCGCCGCCGGCAGCGACGAGGTGAGCGACAGCACTCCAGCCTCGTCGCGAAATCCGGTCAGCGTCGCGCTCTCGCTGACACCCTGAAGGCTCCGCGAGATCTCCACCGGGGCGCCCACGCGAACCCGAACCGGCGCTCGATCGGGATCGAGATCGCGAACGGCTCGTCCGGTGACGGAAGCAGCCGGCCACGACAGCGGCCGCACGCCAACCGAGACACTCGCCTTCGTGTCGAGTTCGAGGAGTGTTGGCTGGTCAGGCTTCACCGGCGCGAGCTTCAAGAAGGCGAGCAGGCCCAGCGCTCCTTTTTCGTCATCGCTATGAGACACGATGCTGATTCGCCTCACCGTCGTCTGCCCGCTCCGCACCGTGAACCGCGAACGCTTGAACAGCACCGCGTCGGTGCGGTCGATGGGCAACTCCAGGTCCCCAAACGGGTCCAGGGCCTTGCAGCGGTCCAGTGGGAGCCCGTCATCTTCTCCAGTCGTGTTCGCTGCACAGACCGCGAGGCCGAGGTCGACGACGGTGCGCGAAACCACCCAGCGACCGGCTTCCACGCCTTTGATGAGCACGACGACCACCGTCTCTTCGGTCCCCAGCTTCGTCCGAGGCCACAGCAGGTTGACGCGGTCCTCGCCCGTCGTGGTGCGAAGGCAAGGCACGACCGCGCCGTCCCGGGTGCAGCTCACCGCGTCCTTCGATGACACCAGACTCAGCTGGGCCGAGATCGTGTCGTTGGGCGAGTCCCAGGCAGAGACGTCGCCAAGCATCACCGCGAAGCCGGGGGCGACTCCGTTGAGCGTGACGACGGGGTCGGGGGACGGCGCGCAGGCGGCGAATACCAGCACGCCGAGCGGCCAGCACAGATGACGACGGAACATGGTGACTCCTGACCGACGGTCAGACGATCGGCGCGCGCTTCTTCACCAGCTCGCGCGGGGTTGGCGGCTTCACGTCAACGGCATCGAACGGCTCTTCGACGATCTCGAAGCGGCCGTTGTCGAACGGCTGCCCTGGTGCTGCTTCACGCAACACCAGGCGCTCGCGAACGCCCTTCTTCTGCAGCGAGCGCGCGCGGAAATAGCAGTACGGGTTGTTGCCCGGCCGGCCGAGCACCGAGTGCGCGGTGAACGTGCAGCCACCCAGGCAATCCTGCGCGAACGGGCACGTCCGGCAGAAACCCCAGAGGTCGTCGGCGGAACGCGCACGCGTAAACGCCAGCTCCGGCGCCTCGTCCCACACCTGCTTCAGCGACGAGTCCTTCAGCGAGCCACCGATGTACGACGGCTGCAGCGAGGGGCAGCCCTTCACGGCGCCGTTGGCTTCGATGCCCATCACGAACTTGCCGGCGTTGCACCCGCGCCACGCGTCTTCGGGGTGCTCGGGCAGCGAGCGGAGCACCGGCTCCTCGGGGTGGAAGTAGCCCAGGTTGTTGCCCGCCATCACGGCGATGCGCGACTCGGCCCACGCCTTCTTCTTGAGCGCGATGACGCGCGGCACGACGTCCAGCAGGTCCCACGGCTGGAGCAGCATCGCGGGCCGGTCTGCAGCGCGGCCCAACGGCGCGGTGATCTGCACCTGCCACGCGTGAATGCCCTGGGCTCGCAGGTGCTCGAAGAGATCTTCGAGGTCGCCCAGGTTGAGGCGATTCACGTTGGTGTTCGCCGACACCACGATGCCGGCCTCGCGCATGAAGCCCATCGCGGCGGTGGCGGATTGAAAGCTCCCCCGCGCGGCGCGCATCAGGTCATGCGTCGGCTCGAGCCCGTCGATGGAGACCGAGGCCTGGTACAGCCCCGCGCCCGCCATCTTGAACGCGAGCGAGCGATCGATGCCGCGCCCGCCGGTGGTGAGCACCGGGCGAATGCCGGACGCTTTGAGCGCGGCGATGATCTCGAGGAACCCCGGATGCAGGTACGCCTCGCCACCGATGAGCACGACTTCACGCGTGCCCATGGCGGCGAGCTCCTGCACGACCGCGAGCGCCTTCTGGGTCGACAGCTCTCCATCACGCGCTTCGCCGGCGCGTGAGCCGCAATGCGTGCACGGCTGGTCGCAGGCCAGGGTGAGCTCCCACACGACGTAGGCCGGGTGGTGGGCCTGCGAGAGGTCTTGTCGACGTGTCACCGGAAGTCCTCAGCGGCCGCCGTCAGCGCCGCCGTCCGAGGCACCTGCATCGGCCGGCACGCCGCCGTCGCCGGTGACGCTCCCTGCGTCGAACATGGGCTGGGTCACGTCCGCCCGGCAGCCACCATCAGGGAGTTCGTCGGTCACGAAGCGGCACCCCGTCGCGGGCGCGCCGTAGCAGGCCATCAACGTCATCGACGCGCCGATGCCTCCCAGCAGACCCAACGCCAGCTTGCCGAGCGAAGACCTCCGCGGCAGCGCTCCCTCACAGTGGGGGCACGTGATGACTGCGACTGGGACGATGCCTGAACACGCTGGGCACTTCGACAGTGACGACGACATGGTGAGTGGCTCCCTTCGGCCGGTGTGGCTGAGCCCTTCAGCAAGTCCGCTGCCAACGGTGCAGCCCAGAAGATTCGACTGCTTGGGTGACCTCCTCGCCCCTTGCGCCAACCCAGCCGGGCGTCGGCGACATGACAGGAACGTCAGCCGGGCCCCGGTTCGAACGCGGTCCCCGGCTGCTGCGGTCGCTTGAGCCAGCCGTTGAGCAGCACCAGCGACAGCAGCCCGAGCGCGCCCGCGTAGAACCGCCACGTCAGCTGCTCCTCGCCGGGGAACAGCACGTACGCGAGCACGAGCGAGTAGACCGGCTCGAGCGTCACGGTGAGCGCGATGGTGTACGGAGACAACGTCTCGAGGATGCGCAGGCTCGCCAGCCACGGGAACACGGTGCACAGGATGCCGAGCAGCAACAGCCAGCCGACGTCGGCCCCCGAGAGCGCCCACGGCGGTACAAAGTCCCAAGCCAGGAAGGCGAGCGACGTCACCACCAGCCCCGACGACAGCTCGTGCAGCGTCACCCGCTCGGCCGGCTCGCCCTGGCTCCAGCGCCCGTTGAGCGTGCCGAAGCCCGCCGAGAACAGCGCCGAGCCGAGCCCGAGCGCCAGGCCCATCGGCGTCGCGTTGGTCTCGAAGCGCACCAGCAGGGAGACTCCACCCACCGCCGCGATGCCGATGAGCAGCTCGGCCACCACGAGGGCCCGCTTGAAGACGAGCGGCTCGATGAGCGCGGTGAAGAACGTGATGGTCGACAGGCACAGCACCGCCACGGCGACGCCTGCGTACTTGATGCAACCGTAGAAGCAGAGCCAGTGCAGCGCGACGAGCACGCCGATGCCCCAGAAGGCCCGCATCGTCTTCGGCGCGGTGGTGAAGGGCCTTCCCTTCCACTTCAGCGCGAGCGCCATCACCGGGAGCACGACGACCAGCCGGTACCAGACCAGCGGCACCGCCGAGATGCTGATCAGCCGGCCGAGAATGGCGGTGAAGCCCCAGGTGAAGACCGTCACGTGGAGCAGGGCGTGCGCGGCGCGAGGCGAGAGCGGCTTCGACGTCGACATCACCTCACTCGGCCAGCGCGCGCAGCGTCGACAAGCGCTCGAGCTCGTCATCAGGCAGGTGTGTGCCCGACGAGCCGGTGTAGCCGAAGTAGAGCCGGTCGGAGAGCTGCGTGAAGCACTGCCGCGACAGCGCCGATTTCGGGTTCTCTCGAATGCACGCCTCGAAGAAGAGCAGGTCGACGTCCCACAACAGTGGAGACTTCAGCGCGCCGGCGCAGAGCCCGAGCAGGAACAGCGCTTCCCCGCGCTGCGGGAGCGTCGGGCTCTTGTGCAGCGCCAGGTTGAGGTACGCGCTCGCGCGCAGGGCCGCGACGTCGTCCGTCTGGTCCGGCAGGGAACTCCGGGGGCCGTTCGCCTTCTGCACGAGCGCCTTGCCCTTCGCGAAGAGGTCCTTCGCCGACGCGCGCTGGGCATCGAAGTTCTCTTTCTTCCAGGCCAGCACGTCTTTGCGCCAGGCCGCGACAGGACGCTTGAGGAACGGCGCCACGTCCTCGCGCTTCGAGAGCCCCTCGAGGAACGCATCGGCGGCCTTCGGGTCGTCTTTCACGCGCACCAGCAACGTCAGCAGGTCTTTGATGGCGCGGGCCTGCACGAGGAGCGACCGTTCGTCTTTCGCGGGCTGCGCGACGATCGCCCCGTACGCCTCGATGGCCTTGTCGAACTGCCGCGTCGCCGCGAGGTATTGCGCCTTGTCGAACGGCGAGAGCGTCATCGCCTCGAGGTGCTTCTCCATGTCCTGGTAGTCAGCGGGCGCGCGCTCACGGCTGTGACAGGTGAAGCACAGGCTCATCAGCGTGCGGACGCGGGAGGCAACGGTCTCGCGGTCACCGAAGGCGAACCGACGCCGCGTCTCGAGCGCGTACTGAGAGAAGAGGCCTGAGAGCGCGGCAGTCGCTGGTTCCTGCGCCTTCGAGTCGGCGGGGAAGGCATGCTTGAGCCCCGCGAGCGCGTCGAGGCGCTGGGTGATGTCGTCAGCCTGGAGGGGGTCTCGCAGGCGCTCCGGGTTCGCGATGATGGGCTCGAGCCCGAAGAGCGCTTCGAGGGCGCCGCGCATGGCGGCCTGGGTCGGCGTCGGAAGCCCGGCGTCGGGGGTCGCGGCCGTCAGCACGGAGACGAACAAGAGCGGCGTCATGGCGGCTGTCTACCACGCGATGGCCTCGGGCCTTTGCTCAGCGACAGCAGCTCCCTCCGTGGCGCCCCTCGAGCGCGTGCTGCCGTGATCACCCCAGGCGTGGGCGGCCCGCGTGTCCCGCAGCGCTCGTTGCGTCGCGCCGCGCCCGTCGGCGAAACCCGCGCTCAGGGCTTCGTCAGCTCGCGCAGTCGTTGGGCGGCGTCGGCGCTCAAGGCGAACGGCGCCATCACCAACCGCTGACTGTCTCCGACAGGCGAGCACGACACCGTCACGGCGCAGAGCGTCAGCGGCGGTTGGGCGTCGACCTCGAGGCTCGCGAGCACATTCACGGGCAGCGTCTGGTGGCCTTCGAGCACCAGTTCCCGAGGCGCGAAAGAGACGACCTTGAAGCGTTCCTCGCGCCGTCGGCTGTTCACCACGAAGACGTCTTTCGCGGGCGCGGGTGACGACGCCGGCGCCTCGGCCGGGAGCACTCGGGACGGCGCAGGTTTCGAGGGTGAGGCCTCTTCGAGGGCCGCGACTGCTTCGGCGAGGCGCGGGAGCTCCTTCATGAGGTGTGCGCGTTCGTCAGCCTTGAGCCCGGCCACGCTCGCGAGCTTCACGTCCGTCACCTCGTCCACGTCGCCGGTGATGCGAGCGATCTGCGCGGCAGCCGTCACCAGGTCCATCATCGCGGGCGATTCACAGCCCGAGCTGTCAGCGCCGGACTGGACGCTGATCACCTCGCTCAACGTCCGCGGCAGGTTCCAGCGCTTCGCCGTCAGCGCGCCGAGCTCGGTGCGGAAGACCTCGAGCACGCGCAGCCAGAACGACAGCGGCTGGGCGGCGAACGTCGGGGTCTCGGCAAGAAACGTCTCGAGGCTCAAGGTCCCGACGATGGAGCCCAGCAGCTGGAGCAGGCCCGCGAGGAAGCTCTCATCGGGTTGCAGCCCACGCTTCGTACCGAGCGCGCGGCTCACCGTCGCTGTCGTCGCGCTGCGGTGCCAGAGGTGCAGCCGGACCGCCGACAGAGGTCCCACCTTCGCCGTCGCGCCGCCGATGCCCGCTGCGATGGCGAGGCGGGCGACCTCTTTCATACCCAGCCGCTTGACGGCCATCGGCAGTGACGTCACCGGCTGGCCGCGCGCGTAGACCGGCGCGTTGACCAGGTGGAGCAGCTCAGCCGCCAGCGCGGCGTCGCTCGAGATGACCTTCGCGATCTGCTCCGGCGTGGAGTCGGGGGAGCGCGCGAGCTCGGCCACCTTGAACGCGACCGAGGGGAACGGAGGCACCAGCACCGAGCCGCGGCCCAGAATCGCCATCATCGCCGCGCCCACCTCGAGCAGCCGCTGGTCGGGCACTGATGGGATGACGGTCTGCGGCGCCGGCGTCGAGCGTGCCCTTGCGTTGACTGCCTCGACCAGCGCCTTGAGCACCTCGGTGTCGGAGCGGCCCGTCGCCGCGATGACGCGTCGAACGGCCGCGTTGAACGCCGCGTGCTTCGAGATGTCTTCGTAGCGAATCGCCAGGGTGCTGCCACACTCGCAGTTGGCGAAGCTCAGTAACCCGACGGCGTCTTCTTCTTCGTCGTCAGGGTCGAGCTTCGGGGCGCCGACGACCTTCGTCGACTCGAGGTAGCTGAGGAACGTGGGGTGCGGGCGGCGGCACGCGGGGCACGCACGCGGGAACTGAGCGCAGCACGCGGCAAAGACCAGGTCTTCGAACGACGCCAGAGCCGACGGCATGGCGAAATGCTACCAGTGACGGGGCGGGAGATCATCGCCTCCGACACGCCCTGGAGGACCTTGACGGGCGTCAACCCTGCTTCATCGCCGCGACTTCGATGCGCTTCTGCTCGCGTCGAATGAGGTCGCGCTGCGGCTCCGCCTTCGGATCCGTCACCTCGAGGCCCTTGAGCCTCTCTTCGGCCTCGCTGATGCGCTTCTTCGCGGCGGCCGAGTCGATGTCCTTCGCCGGCTGCGCCGCGTCGGCCAGCACGCGAACGTTCTGGGCGCCGACCTCGACGAACCCGCCGGCGACGAAGAACAGCTCGTTCTTGCCACCGCTCTTGACGGTCAACGGCCCAGGCATGAGGAGCGAGAGAAACGGGGCATGGCCGGGCCGAACGCCGAAGAGGCCCTCGGCTCCGGGCGCGATGACCTCGTCGGCTTCCAGCTGCACCAGCCGGCGCTCAGGAGTGACGACTTCGACTTTGAGCTTCGCCATGTTGATTCGCTCCGCTGGGAGCCCCACTGCGCCTCGGCGCCAGGGCTGCTTCGCTGGGGTGGTTGATTCGCTCCGCTCAGCCCTGCGCGAGCTTCTTGGCCTTCGCGATGGCCTCGTCGATGTCACCGACCATGTAGAACGCCTGCTCGGGAAGGTCGTCGTGCTTGCCGTCGACGATGGCTTTGAACCCACGCACGGTGTCGGCGATCTTCACGTACTTCCCGTCGGCGCCGGTGAAGATCTTCGCGACGTTGAACGGCTGTGAGAGGAAGCGCTGCAGCTTGCGCGCGCGCGCGACGACCAGCTTGTCCTCTTCCGAGAGCTCGTCCATGCCGAGAATGGCGATGATGTCCTGGAGCTCCTTGTAGCGCTGGAGCGTCGACTGCACGCGGCGGGCGACGAGGTAGTGCTCCTCGCCGACGACCTGCGGGTCGAGGATGCGCGAGGTCGAGTCGAGCGGGTCGACGGCCGGGTAGATGCCGATTTCCGTCAGCGCGCGCGAGAGCACGATGGTGCCGTCGAGGTGGGCGAACGTGGTGGCAGGGGCTGGGTCGGTCAAGTCGTCGGCGGGCACGTAGACGGCCTGCACTGACGTGATGGAGCCCTTGATGGTCGAGGTGATGCGCTCCTGGAGCGCGCCCATCTCGGTCGACAGCGTGGGCTGGTAACCGACGGCCGACGGAATGCGGCCGAGGAGCGCCGACACTTCCGAGCCTGCCTGCGTGAAGCGGAAGATGTTGTCGACGAAGAGGAGCACGTCACGGTTCTCTTCATCGCGGAAGTACTCGGCGATCGACAGGCCCGAGAGGGCGACGCGGGCGCGGGCTCCGGGCGGCTCGTTCATCTGGCCGAACACCAGCACGCACTGCGACTTGCCGGGGACGAGCGAGATGCGGCCCTTGTCGTCCGTCTTGATGTGGCCCTTCTCGTCCTTCTGGCAGGCGATCACGTCGGCTTCCTGGAATTCCTTCCAGAGGTCGTTGCCTTCGCGGGTGCGCTCACCGACACCGGCGAACACCGAGAAGCCACCCTTCTCGATGGCGGCGTTGCGGATGAGCTCCTGGAGGAGCACCGTCTTGCCGACGCCGGCGCCGCCGAACAGGCCGATCTTGCCGCCGCGGGTGAACGGGCAGAGCAGGTCGATGACCTTGATGCCGGTCTCGAACGGCTCGATCTTCTTGCTCTGCTCGGTGAACGACGGGACGGGGCGGTGAATCGGGTAGAACTTCCTGGCCGCGATGGGGCCGAGCTCGTCCACCGGATCGCCGGTCACGTTCAAGATGCGGCCGAGCGTCTCAGGGCCCACCGGCACCGAGATGGGCGTGCCCGTGTTCTTCACCGGCATGCCGCGCGAGAGCCCGTCGGTCGAGTCCATCGCGATGCAGCGAACGGTGTTCTCGCCGAGGTGCTGGGCGACCTCGACCGTCAGGTTGTCGGCGTCGGCAGAGATCGTCGGGTTGGTCAGCTTGAGGGCCGTGTAGACCTCAGGCAGCCCGCCGGGCGGGAACTCGACGTCGACGACGGGTCCGAGGATCTGGGTGATGCGGCCGCTGGTGGTCGAAACAGAAGCGCTCATGGCGCGGCGCGCGTAGCACAGAGCGTCGACAGTTCAAGGCGGATCAATGGGCGTGTTCAACGGGCGGCTCCGCGGGGCGTGAGTCCCGCTTCACACTCGTATGCGGGCTCCGACTGGAAGCTTCCTGTGGAACGAGGGTTCCTCGCCCCAGAGCGCCTACGGCAGCGCGTGGAACAGCGGCGTGCCCTTCGCGGCCGGGTAGAAGGCCGGGCCCTGCGCGTTCCCGAGCGACGCGCCGGTGATGATGGTGTCAGGCACGGTCGGTGCTCCCGAGCCCGTGCTGACCGTCAGCTGAGCCGGCGCCAGCCGCGCGAGCTTGCCCGCGCTGTACGGCAGCCACAGCCCACCACCTTCGTCGAACGCGAGCCCCTCGAGCACCGCGCTCACCGACAGCGAGATGCGCACCAGCGGAGTCGCCGTGCGGGGGCCGGTGCCAGCCAGCTCCGCCGCGGGGACGGCGAACACGAGGTTGAGGCCGAAGTCGTAGCTCCACAGGTTGCCGTCCTTGTCGAAGGCGAGCGCGTCAGGCTTCAGCGGCGACATGTCCGAGGCCTGGTCCGACTTGCGGGCCTTCACGCGACGCGTCGCAGTCGCCGACGCGCCTTCGAGCGACGCCGCGTCGTAGCGAAGCAGCTCGTCGGTCGACGAGTCGGACACCCAGAGGTTGCCGTCCTTGTCGAAGGCGAGGCCCGAGATGCCCATGAAGCCCGTCAGCGTCAGCGTCGGCGTCACCGAGCCAGAGCCTTCGAGCGACGACGCGGGCAACTTGTAGAGCTCCCGCTTGCAGCCCGAGCCGACGAAGAGGTTCCCCGTCCTGTCGAAGGCGATCGCCGCGGCACGTGGGAAACAATTCACGCCGGGCACCTCGATACGGCGATCGGGCGAAGGCGCAGCGGGCATCGAAAAGGCCGAAGACGGGAAGCGGCCGACCAACGGGTCCACGGTCGTGTTGCCGAGCGCCCAGAGGTTGCCCTCCTTGTCGAACGCCGTCGATGCGCTCGCGGCGAGGCTGGCGTTCCACGACGAGGCGACCGTGCCGGTGGTGCCGAGGCCCGCCGAGTCGAAGGCGTGCGTCGTACCCATGCCGCCCGAGCTGTTCCCCACCCACAGCCGATTGCTGGTCGCCACCCTGGTCCAGGTGACGGTGACCGCCTGCGTCGCGTCCTTCGTGAGGCAGAAGTTCGGAGCCGACACCCGCGCGGCGTAGACGGTGCGCACGATGGGGTCGGTGGTGGTGACGAGCGCTCCTGACACCGCCCAGGTTCCTGCGCCCGCCATGATGGTCTGACCCATCGTCAGGGTCTGTGACGACGGGCCCATCAGCGTCACCTGGCCGTCCGTGCCCGGGGGCAGCCCGGCGAACGTGACGGCGATCGAGCCGGTCCCTGTCGTCGCACAGGCGCCCGGGGGCGGGGGGCACGCCGAGAAGAGAAGGACCGACACCGACAGGAGTGCGAGCAGGAGCGTTCTCATGAGCACGGAACGAAGCACAGCCCTTGCCAGCGCTCCACGGTCTCGACGTCGGGTACTGGTGCGTCGTGAAGGCAAGGCCGCGGTGAGCGCGGAAGCGACCGCCGAAGTCGAGCCATCTTGCAGCGGAGTGCCGCGTCGCAGCCCAGGCCGCCGCCCGCCGTCGTGCCGTGCGACGCGTCCAGAGGGGCTCGCGGCGCCAACCCCCGCTTGCGCACCTCCTTGTTCGCCGCTGCGCGCAGTTCAATGGAGACATGGTGCATGGCTCGAAGGGCATCGGTTCTGCTCGTGCGCACTGCGGTGAGCTGCGGCCGGATCAGCCCCGGCGTCATCTCACGCCCCGGGCCGACCGTGAGTGCGCCGTCGTGAGGCTCGAACTCCGGCACGAGCTCAGGGGAGTACAAGTCGCGCTCCGACGACAAGGGCTGCGTCAACGGCTTCGGTGAATCGGGCGCAGCAAGCGAAGTGCCGGAGCGGGAAATGACGCGCGCGCTGGTGCTGACGCTGCTCACGCTCTTCGCTCAGAACGCGCGCGCCGACGATGACGACGATGACGACGATGATGACGACGGTGACGACGACGGCGCGTCAATTTCGTTTGGAGTGACCCCATGATTCCACCTCGGCACCGCTTGGACGACCTGGGGCGGTGACCCGAAAGACACCGTGCGCCGCGGGCTCTCCGTCGAGGTGACGGGTCAGTTCCTGATGGTGCTTCCGGGACAACGGCTCGGCGTCGGCCTCGCGGCGGGCGACCTGGGCGTGCGCGGCAAGCTCACCGAGGGCACGGGCGACGAGGTGAGCTTCTCAGGCGCGCCGGTCATGCCGCTGCTGATGCTCGCGCTGCTCGACCGACTCTCGCTTCACCTCACGGACGGCGACGCCGCAGACGTCGTCCGCGACCACGGGCCGACCACTCCGCTACAAGCAGCTTCATGATCAGCAACGACGTGCTGCGGAGCGTGCGGTTCATGTTGAACGTCGGTGAGTCGACGCTGTCCGAGATGGTCCGCCTCGGTGGTGGCTCGATCGCGCCGATGCAGCTCACCGCGTTCCTGAAACGAGACGACGAGCCGGGCTTCGTGCTGTGCGACGCGAAGACGATGGGCCAGTTCCTCGATGGGCTCATCATTCACCGGCGCGGTCCGCCACCTGAGGGGCAGACGCACGCTCCCGAGAAGCACGTCACCAACAACACGGTTCTCAAGAAGCTGCGCGTCGCGTTCGAGCTGAAGGAAGACGACCTCGTCGAGATGCTGACGTCGGCCGGTTTCGAGGTGTCTCGGCCCGAGCTGAGCGCGCTGTTCCGGAAGCCCGACCATCGAAACTACCGGCCGTGTGGAGATCAGTTCTTGAGGAACTTCCTCAAGGCGCTCACCGCGCGCGTTCGCTGACCCGAAGGGCCGCGCTGCGCGCCGAGAGGGCCTTGCGACGCGCGCGTGGCGTCGTGCTGTCTGAAGCCGCGGGCTGCGCTACTCCTTCACGCCGGAGTCGAGCAGTGCCTTGCGGTACGTGCTGGCGAGCTGGCCCATGGCGAAGCGGCGCGGCACGAAGCGGAAGGTGAAGGCGCCGAGCTGGTTGAGGAACCCGGGCACTGCGAGCCGCTTGCGCTGACGCATCGCCTTGAGGCCGGCCTTCGCGGTGACGTCGGCGGGCGCGAGCCACTTCGTCAGCGTCGAGAACTTCTCACCCGACGTCATCTCGGTCTGAATGCCGCCCGGCGCGAAGACGGTGAGGCTGACCGGGTGGCCCTCGAGCTCGTGCGCGAGCGCAGTTCCAAAGCTGTTCAGGAAGGCCTTCGTGCCGGAGTACGCCGATTGGTAGGGCACGGGCATCACGCCGCTCATCGAAGAGACGATCATCAACCCGCCGCCGAGCCGGTGGGCCTTCATGTGCGAGACCAGCTCCGTCGCCAGGCGGACCGTCGAGGTGACGTTCAGTTGCAGCATGGAGAGGAACTCTTCCCACGGCAACTGGTGGTGGTGGCCGAAGTGCGTGGCGCCGGCGTTCAAGATGGCGCCGTAGAGCTGACGGCCCGTCATGGCTTCCGTGATGACGCGGTCGACGTCATCGGGCTTCGACATGTCTCCGGTGACACAGACGACCTGCACGCCCTTCGGCTCCAGCTCGGCCTTCAGCTCCTGGAGCTTCTGCAGGCGTCGCGCCGAGATGACGAGGTTGGCGCCGTGCTCGACGGCCAGCTGTCGCGCGAACTCACGACCAAGCCCGGCAGATGCGCCGGTGACGAGAACCCACTTGCCTCGGAAGTCCATGAAGGCCCGATAGCCATGGGTGTCAGGGGATGTAAAGCGGGCGGGCTCGCCCCGCGGGGCCTGGGCCTGAGGAGTCGTCGAGCGGCGCGCGAACGCGAAGAACGAGAGCGCGAGCTTCGAGCGCAGGTGCGCCGGAGCCCAGACGAGGAACCGCTCGTCGAGCAACTCCTCTCCGACTTCGCTGACGCCCTTGCCGTCGACGGCTTGTTCGCGAACTGGACGCCCGCTCAGGACTTCGGAAGTTGAACCGAACCCAAGCCCGTGCGATGCTTTTGCCCCGCTTGAAATTTTCAAGCGGGCAAGAACTTCTAAAGCTCGTGCCTCGAATCGCTCCGCGGAGGAACTCATGGTCGCAAAAAACCCTGGTCGCAGCTCTCGTGGTCTTCGCCGTCGGTCGCGGAGGGGCTTCAGCCTCGTCGAACTCGGCATCGTGATCGCCGTTATCGCGGTGCTCGCGGCGGTCGTCATCTTCGGGCGAGGCTTCATCTCCGCCGCTCGCGTGACGAAGGCCGTCGACGCGTCGAACACTGCGCGGAAGGCCGCCTCGACGTTCGCCGGGACCAGCGGCGGCGCGTTCCGGGCCACCGCCGCGAACCAACTGAACATCTTTGCTGCCCGAGGTCTCTTGCCACCTGTGCCCGCGGGCGGCGCCTGGACCGTGTCCGGTGACCCCGGCAGCCCCGACGCCATCGCCGTGCAAGGGCTCTTCATCGGCCAACTGGCGCGCGGGACGCAGCAGTCCAACATCATTCGGATGCAGATCCAGTTCCCCAACAACACCATGGCCGTCGACTTCGTGTCGTCGGTGCAGAACGACAACAACTTCAGCGGCGCAGGGAACGTCGCGGGCACCGCCTGCCAGGCTGGTGGCATCGCTGGCGCTCTCCCGGCCGTGGCGGGGAACGTCGTGCAGGCCTGTTTCTTCCTCTAGCGCAAACTCCCCGGGGAGTTGCTCGTGCCAAACACCTGTCAGGGACGAGCTTCGTCCCCTGAAATCGCACCGCCCTGCCGGCTGACCTGGCGCGTCCTCACGACGGTCGTCCAGCTTGGCTTGTTTGCATTCCTGGCTGGTGGGTGCGCTCGGCAGAACGCCCCGGCTCCTTTTGACTGCGGGTCTGGCTGCGAGGCAGGTCAGGTCTGTGGTTCGACGGGTTGCCGGTCGTGTGCCGCGAGCGCAGAGTGCGGTAGCGGCCAGTCGTGCTGCGAAGGGCGCTGTACGAGCGGGGCCTGCGCGACGTGTACGACCTCGGCGTCGTGCGCCGCTGGCTCGGTCTGTTGCGCGGGGAGCTGCGTCGAAGGTCAATGCTGTGACACCCGGGACTGCACGACGGGGCGCTGTGAAGACAACCGCTGCGTCCAGAACGCGGCGACGCGGTCGACTGGCTGTCAGGCTCCCACCGATTGCCCCTCGGGCCAGGCGTGCGTGAGCGGCCGGTGCCAGGCGTGCACGGGAAACGCCGACTGTGGCGACGGGCTCTCGTGTTGTGATGGGCGATGCGGCCCCCCCGAGGCGTGTCAGGCGGCCTGCAGGGACACCGCCGATTGCGGCGCCGACGAGCTCTGCTGTGGAGGTCATTGCGTGCGCGGCGATTGCTGCGGCTCAGATGACTGCGGCCGCCGGACGTGCGTGCTCAACCGATGCGCAGCATGCACGAAGGACTCCCAGTGTGGCGCCGGCTCGGTGTGTTGTGATGGGTTATGCCGAGCCGGGAGTTGTTGCTCCAGCGCGCAGTGTGACGATGGTTTGATTTGCCGCAGCGGGCGCTGTCAGGGCTGCCAGCACGATGGTGATTGCGGCGCGGGCCAGGGGTGCCACGGTGGTCTCTGTCTGTCGGACCCGGCCTGCGGCGACACGCTGGTGTGCTCCGATGGGATGTGCGCGCCCGTGGCCGCGAGCGGCGGCCAGCCCACGAACCCCGGGACGTCGTGTTCGGTCAACACAGACTGCGGCTTCGCACAGGTATGCTGCAACGGCGCGTGCGTGCTGGGCGAGTGCTGTGCCAATCAGGACTGCGTGGCGCTTGGCTACGGGAACCTGGCGTGTCTCCAGAACGCCTGTCAGTCGTGCGTCAGCAACGCGCAGTGCGGCGCAGGCCAGGTGTGCTGCGGCGGCCAGTGCTTCGGAGGCTCGTGCTGCCCGGGTGAAATCTGTGGCACGGGGCAGGTCTGCTCGGGCTACCAGTGCGCGGCCTGTCAGCGAAACAGCGACTGTGGTTCCGGCCGGACCTGCTGCAGCGGCACGTGCCGCGACGGCACCTGCTGCGGGTCGAGTGACTGCGGCCCGTACATCTGCCGTGATGGCAACTGCGGGGTCTGCGGGGCCGATGGCGACTGCGCTGCAGGCCAGCGCTGTTGCGGTGGGGCTTGCAAGACGGCTGCCTGCTGTGACGACAACGACTGCCCGCAGGGGCGCGTCTGTCGTGGCGGCACGTGCTTCGCGTGCACCCAGAACTCGGAGTGCGGCAACGGGTCGGTGTGCTGTGGTGGCCAGTGCCGCGCTGGCAACTGCTGCAGCACCGCCGAATGCGCCGGCGGGCGGGTCTGCAACGCGAACTCGTTGTGCGCGCTGTGTACGTCTGACGCTCAGTGCGGCGCAGGCCAACGCTGCTGCGGCGGCAGTTGCGTGGCAGGTTCCTGCTGTGGAGACGGCGACTGCGGCGCGGGGCGCGTGTGCCGCGGCAACTCGTGCACCCAGTGCACCACCGACTCAGAGTGCGGTCGTGGCTCGGTCTGCTGCAACGGCGGCTGCCGGTCGGGCAATTGTTGCTCGAACACGACCACCGTCGCGCCCGAGTGCAATGGGCTCGTCTGTCGCGGTTCGGTGTGCTCCTCCTGTGCTTCAGACGCCGAGTGTGGGCCGAACGCCAAGTGTTGCCAGGGGGCTTGCTTCGTTGGCGCCGCGTGCTGCTCCCCCAAGGACTGCCGCGCCGGCGCCGCCTGCATCAACGGCGGTTGCACGGAATGCCGGGCCGACGCCGACTGTGGCGCGCTCAAGTGCTGCGATGACGACGGCAGTGGTCCGCAGTCGGGCCGGTGCCGGCCGTTCTGCAGTATCAGCCGTGTCTACGACTCGCCGATGACCTTCAATGAGGGCCAGTATGAAGGGACCGTTGGCTCCGGGAGCTCACGCAACCCGGCGTGCGTCCCCGGCACGCTGTGCTGGGCCGGAGATACCATCGTCATTCGCACCCCCTTCCTCTGGGTGCCGTCCACGGGTGAGGGCCGGGTGTTGCGCTACAATGTCGGTACCGGTGCGATGTCCGGGCCGTTCGACGTCGGCGTCAACGCCGGGTGGCCCTCGGTCGACGGGACGGCGCCGGGTGGCTCTCCGTCTCGAACCGCGGTCAACCCCTTCGATTCCACGGTCTGGGTCGCCGACCGCGCAGGCCGCCAGGGTGTCGCGCACCTCGACTTCGACGGGAACATGCTCTGCTACGGCGACGTCGGCGGCGGTCCGCGCGCCGTGGCGACCGACTCCGAGGGAAACGCCTGGGTCGGCTCACATTCCGGAGGGTATTTCGTGAAGTTCTCTGGCTCAGAGTACGCCCCGCCCCAGAACGGCCGCACGCCGACGCCGCGCCGATGCAAGGAGTTGCTGCGCGTGAACGTCGCTGGGAACCCCTACGGAGCGGCCTCTGACAACCGGAACTGGATCTGGAGCCAGGGCGGCGCAGGCGCCATTCAGGCCATCAACGCCAACACCGGCACCATCGTTCGCACCTTCGAAGTCGGGAGCGCCGGCTGTGGGCCCTACGGCATCACCGCCGACAAGGACTTCGTGTGGATCGCCTGCTACGGCGGTGACCGGCTCGCGCGGCTCAACAAGGATACGGGCGCGGTCGACGTCGTCTCGCTTGGTTCGACCTGCTCGGGGCCCAATAGCTGGTGTGGGCCGCGCGGTCTGGCGGCGTCCAAGGACGGTTTCGTGTACGTGGCCACCGACAGCGTCAACATCGCCCGCGTCGACAAGTCGAACCTTGCCGTTTCGCGGGTTCAGTTCCCGGCCACCGCGACGAGCTTTGGCCACGCAGACATCATCAGCGTCGCCGTCGACAGCAACGACCGCCTCTGGGCCATCGACTACTTCGGGCCCGTCACGCGGCTGTCTCCAGGCGGAGCCATCCAGTCCTTCGGGAACTGGGGGCGTTCGCAGTACGTGTACACCGACCTCACGGGTCAACAGACCATCAACGCCGGTTTGACGCCCGGGCTCTGGCGCGTGGTGAATGACTCCGCGTACACCGGCACGCCGTCGGCCAACTGGCTGCGCCTCAACTTGCGCACCGTCATCCCCCAGGGGACGACGGTGTCGGCGCGCGTGAAGGTCGCCGAAGCCACCAACGTCCTCTCGGTCACTGACTGGTGGAACGGCCGCGTGTTCCCCGGTGGCACGCCCGACGGCTATCGGTCGGTCGACGCTTCGGGGGTCATCCGTCTCGATGACGTCGGCCTGCCGCGCGGGCGCGTCATCCTCATCGAGGTGCGGCTGACGACGGCGTCGGACACCGTCACTCCCGTCGTTCAATCGCTCTCAGCAACGTGGGCTCCGTGAGACTTCAAGTCCTCTGTTTCTCGATTCTGATCGCCTCCGGGTGCTCTTGTACGCAAGACGACCCGCCCCCGCCGTCCGACGGAGGGGGCTGCGACGTCGCCAGTTGTCTGCCGGGGCAGGTGTGCGGCCTGTTGGGCTGTCGCGACTGTCGGCAGGACAAGGAATGCCCCGCCGGCCCGTGCTGCAACGGGCGCTGCGTCGCTGGGGCCTGCTGTGATTCGACCTCGTGCGATGCGGGGCTGACGTGCCAGAACTATCAGTGCGCCTCATGCACCGCCGACAGCCAGTGCGACAAGGACCAGCGGTGCTGTGGCGGAAGCTGCATCGCTGGTGAGTGCTGCCCGGCTCCCGTCAGCGCCGCCTGTGGTGGTGACACCTGCGTCGCAACCGATGCCGGCGTGGCCCGGTGCGCTTCGTGCCTCGGCATTCCCGGCGTCTGCGGCGGCGGAGTCTGCTGTCCGCGCCTCGACGGAGGGACCGCCAGCTGCGTGTCGGGCGATTGTTGCGGCTCGTCCGAGTGCGGCGCGGCGGGCGCCTGCATCGACAACTCGTGCCGCGCGTGCGTCAACGACTCGCAGTGTGGTGAAGGAAAGTGCTGCGGAAACCGCTGTAAGCCGAAGGCGACCTGTTGTGCCGGCAGCGACTGCTCGCCTGGCACGGCCTGCATCGTCGGCTCCTGCCGGGCGTGTACGTCGAACGACGAGTGCGGTGGGGGCTCGGTGTGCTGCGGCGGCGAATGCAAGGCGGGCAACTGCTGCACCTCGAGCCAGTGCGGCGTCGGGCCGTCCGGGGCGCCCCAGGTCTGCTCGAACAACGTGTGCGTCGGCTGCAGCAGCGACCAGCAGTGCGGCGCCGGCAGCAAGTGCTGCGCGGGCCGCTGTGAGACCGGCACCTGCTGTGGCTCTGGTGATTGTGACGGCGGCCTCTGCGTCGGTTTCCAGTGCGCGAACTGCACCGCCGACGACCAGTGTCCCAACGGGAAGTGCTGCGGCGGTGCCTGCCAGGCCGGGGCCGCTTGCTGCTCGCCGGCCGATTGCCCGAACGCGAAGGCCTGCGTCGGAGGGGCGTGCACGACGTGCTCATCGAACGGTCAGTGCGGCGCGGGGCGCGTCTGTTGTGGCGGCCGCTGTGAGCTCGGCGCGTGCTGCACGGACGCCCAGTGCAGCGGCGCGACCCCGCTGTGCGTCGACAACAAATGCTCGGCGTGTCGGACCAACGCCCAGTGTGGGACCGGGAGCGTCTGCTGCGCCGGACAATGCCGGGCTGGCGCCTGCTGCGGCTCGTCCGATTGTGCCAACGGCCAGGTCTGCACCGCGGGCGCGTGCACGGCGTGCACCGGTGATGCCCAGTGTGGCGGTGGGGCGGTGTGCTGCAACGGCTCGTGCCGCACGGGTACCTGCTGTGACGGCGCGGCCTGCCCCGGCGGTGGGGTCTGTCGCGATAACTCATGCACCTCGTGCACCAGCGACGCGACGTGCGCCGTCGATGGCGGCCCCGCCCGGTGCTGCGGCGGGGCCTGCCGGCCCGGGGCGTCGTGCTGCCAGAACTCCGATTGCCCGGCGGGGTCGTGCGTCAACGGCCAGTGCATCGCCTGCACGCTCGACTCCCAGTGCTCGGCTGGCCAGAGCTGCTGCAGCGGCACCTGTCGCCCGGGGAGCTGCTGCTCCTCGGCGGACTGTTCCACGGGCCAGGTCTGCAACAATGGTGTCTGCGGCGCCTGTGCGCTCGACGGCGACTGCGGGCCTGGCTCGAAGTGCTGCGCCGGTGTTTGCACGACCGCGGCCTGTTGTGGCGGCACGGACTGTCCCTCGGGGCTCTGCGTCGCCGGGGCCTGCGCGAGCAGCTGCACCATGTCGTCGCAGTGCGGGCCCAGCCGGGTCTGCTGTAACGGCTCCTGCGTCACCGGTCAGTGCTGCAACGCCGCTGATTGTGGTGGAAGCCCCTGCGTCGGCAACAGCTGCTCGGCCTGCTCCGGTTCGGCGTCGTCCTGCTCGCGTGCGGACGGCGGCGCCGGCGTGTGCTGCGGCGGCGGGTGCCGCGAGGGGGCCTGCTGCGGTGATGGCGATTGCCGAGCCGGGCAGATTTGCCTCAGCGGCCAGTGCCGCGCCTGCACCTCGAGCAGCGAGTGCGGGCCCGGGTTGACGTGCTGCGATGGCGCCTGCATTGCGTCGTCGTCGTGCTGCTCGTCGGGTCAGTGCTCGAACGGCAGCGTCTGCCGTGGCGGCTCGTGCGCTGCGTGCGCCAACGACACTCAATGCCCGTCCGGGTGGCGGTGCTGCGGCGGCGTCTGCTCGGCCGCGCAGTGCTGTTCGACGGACGACTGCGCTGCGGGTTCCGCGTGCGTCAACGGGGCCTGTCGGGCCTGCACCTCGAGCGCCCAGTGTGGCGCCGGGCGGGTCTGCTGCAACGGGACGTGCAGCGTCGGGTCCTGCTGTACGAGCGGTGACTGCCCCGGAGGCGGCACCTGCACCAACAACAGCTGCTCGACCTGCGCCAGGTCGCTCGACTGCGGGCCGGGAAGCGTGTGCTGCGGTTCTGCCTGCCGGAGCGGTGACTGCTGCGCGAACAGCGACTGTTCGAGCCTGCGGCCGGTCTGTCGCGCCGGCCTGTGCTCTGCCTGCCAGGCCAACGCCGACTGTGGGACCGGGAAGGTGTGTTGCGGCGGCGTCTGCCGCGCGGGAGCCTGCTGTGACAGCTCCGATTGCCCGTCTGGTCTCGCGTGCCGGAACGGCAACTGCTCGCCGTGCTTCGTCGACTCGCACTGCGGGGCGGGCCAGGTGTGTTGTGACAACCGCTGCCGGCCGGGCGAGTGCTGCACGCAGGGTGAATGCGCCGGGCGCTCGTGCCGTGGCTTCCAGTGCGAAGACTGCGCTTCGGACCAACAGTGTGGCGTCGGCAACCGGTGCTGCCAGGGCGACTGTCTGCGGGGCATGTGCTGTAGCGCCTCTCAGTGCTCGGCCGGGAACGTCTGTGGCGGCGGCACCTGCCAGGCCTGCCTCACGTCCGAGTCCTGCGGAGCGGGCAAGGTGTGTTGCGGCGGCGTGTGCGTCGCGGGCCAGTGCTGCAACAGCGAAGGCTGCGGTGGTCGCGTGTGTTCGTCGAATCAGTGCACGGACTGCACCAACGACGTTCAGTGTGGGGCGGGCTCGCGCTGCTGTGGTGGGCGATGCGTCAACGGGTCGTGCTGCACCTCGGCCGACTGCACCGGCGGCGCCGCCTGTCTCAACAATTCCTGTGAGCGCTGCACGGGCGACGAACAGTGCGCGGCGGGCTCGGTGTGCTGCGCCGGCTCGTGCAAGCGGGGGAGTTGTTGCGACAACAGCTCCTGCGCGGGCCGGGTTTGCGTCGGCAACGAGTGTCGGGCGTGCACGACGTCGGCGCAGTGCGGGGCGGGGTCGGTGTGTTGCTCGGGGCTCTGTCGTCAGGGGGCCTGTTGCTCCGCCGCCGATTGCCCGCAGGGGCAGGCCTGCCGGGCCGGGCGTTGCGAGGGGTGCCAGTCGAACGGTGACTGTGGCGCGGGCTCAGTGTGCTGCGACGGCGCCTGCCTCAATGGCACCTGCTGCACCTCGACCGACTGCCTCACGTCACCCCAGGGCGGCGCCTGCATCGGCCATCAGTGTCAGGCGTGTCAGACCAACGGACAATGCGGCTCGCGAATGGCATGCTGCGACGGCGGAACGTGCGCGGTTGCCGGGACATGTCGGTGAGCTTGATTTCGGGGAGGTCGTTCTTGGGGAGCCGATGGCGCAGGGCCGGGGTCGTGTCAGCCTTCGTGGCAGTCATGGCGAGCGTGGCGGTGCAGGCCGAGAAGCGACATGACTTTGGGCCGAAGGCCATCGTCGACCCTGGTGAGGTGACGGGAGAGATGGTGCTGGGCGCGTCCGAGGAGAGCGCGGCCGAGCGCCTGGTGCGGGCCCGCATCACGGTTCGAGGGAGCGACCTGCCGTTGGGGAACGTCCTCAACCAGGTCGCGCGTTCGGCGCGGCTGGTGCTGGTGGTGGACAAGGAAGTGCGCACCGAGCAGAAGGTCGTCGTGGACTTCGAGGGCATGCCCCTCGAAGGCGCGCTGGCGCAGTTGTTGACGCCGCTGGGCTACAGCTACGAGGTTGATGGGGAACGCTCGTACCTTCGCGTATTCGTCTACTCGGTGGCGACCTTCAAGGTCTCGATGCCGGTGGTGGTCCAGAACTGGACGACGGGCATCAGCAACGGCGGCAGCGATCCGTCGATGGGGGCACAGGGCGGCTCGCAGCCGGTGCTCTCCACGGCGGGCGGTGGCGGCGGCATGGGCGCGAGGGTTTCGTTGTCCACCCGTTCGGACACCAGCGGCCTGTGGGAAGAGGTGGAGCGGTCGCTCTTGCGGTTGCTGGCTGAGCCGCAAAGCGCGCAGGGCCAGGGCCAGGCGCAGCCGGGCCAGGGTGAGGCGGCCCGTCCCGCGCTGGGGTCGTTCTCGGTCAATCGGGTTGCCGGCTTCGTGACGGTGCGGGCGCTGCCGAGCGTGATGCCCACCATCTCGTCGTACTTCCGCGCGCTCGAGGACGAGATGGGTCGCAGCGTCACCGTCGAGGTGCGGGTGATGCAAGTCGACCTCATCAACGACAAGGCCGCGGGCGTCGACTGGAACATGGCCGCCGCGGCCCTGGGGCCAGTCATCATCGACACCAGCTCCCGACTGGCATCCGCGGCGCAGAACCCCATCTTCAATGGGCAGTCGTCGGGCGCCTCGGCGCCGGTGATTCAATTGTCGGGGCGCGCCGGGGAGGCCTTCATTCGCGCGCTGGAGCAGCAGGGCTCGGTGCGGGTGCTGGCGCAGCCGACGATGGCGCTGGGGAACAACCTGCCGTCGTTGATTGAGCTCGCCGAGCTGCGCTCATACGTCGACCAGATTACGACCACCGTGGTGGGCGTGGGCGCGGCGCAGACGGCCGTCCGAACGGCGACGGTGTCGAACGGCCTGGTGATGACGATGATGCCGCGGGTGCTCGACGGCGGAGACGTGTCGTTGGCGGTCGGGCTCATCATTCAGGAGGTGTTGGGCATCGAGTCGTTCCAGTTCCCTGGCGGGGCGGTGCAGCTCCCCAACACGATTCGACGCAGCTACAGCGGCGTGGTGCGGGCGAAGGTCAACGAGACGCTGGTAATGGGCGGGCTCATCACGACGCGGAAGGAGGAGCGCTCGCGCGGGCTGCCGTTCCTCGCGAAGATTCCCATCATCGGCATCCTCTTCGGGCAGAAGGAATACGTCGACCGCAAGAGCGAGCTCATCATCACCCTGACTCCACGGGAGGTCGCCCGCGTGAAGGCCGAACAGGTTCCCCTTCGGCTCGACCCCACGGCGGACTAGCTCGACATGCGGCGAGTCGTCTTCATCAATCAAGACCTGGTCTACGTCGAGAGCGCGGCGCGGCTGGTGTCAATGGAAGAGCTGGCGAAGGCCAAGCTTGGGAAGAACCCCAAGCTCCTCGTCGGCGTCGTCCCGTCCGATACCTCGCGGGTGCTGGCGTCTGCGCGAACGCTCGACTCGGCGGTGACCCAGCAGTGCCCGCCAGGCTCCAGCGTGGCGACCGAGCCGCTGGCGACGAACACCTACCAGGTGTACTCGGTGCCCGACGCGACGCTGGACGCGCTGCGCGCGTTGTCCAACCAGGTGACCCTCGTGCCGTACCCGGCGGCGGTCGCGCGGGCCCTCTCGAAGGAGTCGGGCCGACGCTCCCTCGTCGAGCGCACCCAGGTGTTCCTGCTGGGGCGCTCCGCAGAGCCCGAGCCCTCGGAGCTGCAGCGTGAGGTGGTGGCCGTCGAGGTGTTCGAGTCGTCGTACCTCTTCACGGCGCTCCGAGGGAACGAGGTGCTCACCGTTCGGCTCGCGACCGGCAACGTGATGACGGAGTTGCAGCGAACGCTGGCCAGCGCCAGGTTCGACACGCCCGTCATCGTCTGCAGCGACGAGCAGGTGAGCCTCGACCTGCAGGCCAATGGCTTCGAAGTGGAGGAGGCACCAGCGACGGATGGGTTCATCGGCCTCGGCGCGCTCCAGCAGATCACCTCCATCCGCTTCCTCAACCAGTTCGAGTCGGCGCGCCTTCGGGAAGCGGCCAACCGCAAGCGCCTGCTCGGGTACCTCGGCGTCGCAGTGGTGGCCTTCGCGCTCGCGGGGGCAGCGCGGCTGTACCTCGCCACCCGGGAAGCCCTCGCGTCGTCGACCCAGGCGGCGCTCACCACCGAGCGAGACACGCTTCGTGCGGGCCTCGTGTCGCTCCACCAGGAGCGGGTTGGCTCCGAGGTGCGGAAGAAGTCGAAGCAGGTGCGAGAAGAGCTGTTCGACCTGGTGACGTTGTTGCCGCCGCAGGTCGAGCTGCTCAGCGTCACGCGCGACCAGAATGGGCTGTCGGCCGTGCTCGAGCGACGAGCCCAGGCGACGCCGTTCTCACGCGTCGAGCTCGTGGAATTGCTGCGCGCGTCGACCTACTTCAAGGGCGCGCGAATCACCGAAGAGTACGAAGGGCACCTGGTTCGCTACGTGCTCGCCGTCGATGCCGTGGGGGGGCAGTAGGGCATGCGCGTGCTGTTCGTCATCATCGCGGTCGTCTTCGGCGGGGCCATCTGGTTGGCCACCGCAGCGAGCGACGCCAACGACCGGGTCGCCAGGCTCGACGGCACCAACGCCGCCCTCAGGAGCGAGGTGGCGCGGCTGCGGGAGGAGACGGCGCGCTTCGAGCAACTCGACCCGTCCGAGCTGGAGCCGGCGAGCGTGGCCCTCTCGACGTTCTTCAATCGGGCCGTCGAGGCCGGTGAGGCGCTGGGCGTCGGGATTCGGGTCGAGTCACGCAACAACATGCTGGGGCAGACGAGCCTCACCTTCGAGGACTCGCCCGACGGGCTGGTGGGCATCTCAGTGTGCCGCCTCAACGTGCGGGCCTCGATCGAGGGCGAAGAGGCGGTGCCGCTGTTGGCGATGATGGAGGAAGAGATTGCGGAGCTCCCGGTGACGGTCCAGGCGGTGAATGTGCGGCGGTCGGGAGCCGACTTTGGCCTCGTGATGGAAGTCGATGTCTACGGGAGGACGCCATGAAGGATGGGAGCTTGTGGGTGGTGCTGGTGTTGTCGTGCGTCGCGCAGGCGCAACAGCCTGCCGCCGACGCCCCCGCTGCGCGCCCGAGTGAGACCGGCGTGCCCGTCGGCGCGGCGTCGAACCCGGTGGTGCCGATGCAGTCGCGCGAGGTCGTCGAGCGGCTGAAGACGATGCGGGCGCAGCTGCTGCTCGACCAGGAGTACAACCGTCTGCTCGAGGCGCGGCTCAAGCGCTTCGAGCTGGAAGAGAAGCTCGGGGTCGACAGTGCTCAGGCCAAGCGAAAGGACGTGCCGGCGCCGCCCCCGCGGCTCGCGACGGCGCCTTCCCGCCTGGACACCGGCGACAAGGACCTCGTGGTGAAGTCGGTGACCGTCGCGCCCTTCAAGGAAGCCTTCGTGGTCTACAAGGGGCGCGTCTACACCGTGCGGCCCGGTGACAAGCTGGGTGACCTCGTGGTGCGAGACGTGACCGAGGTCGGTGTCGTGACAAATCGTTCGACGGTCTCGATGGAGTGACGCGAATGCCCCCTCCGCCGAAAGACCTTGCGCCGAAAGAACCGGCCGCGCAGCGCCCGTCGCAGGGGCAAAAGCGCCTGCCGCCGGCGGCGCCTGGCCGGGGCGGGCGACTCCACCTCGGCGAGATGTTGCTGCACGCCGGCGTCATCAATCAGGCCAAGCTCGACCAGGCGCTCAGCATGTCGCGCCGCACTGGCGACCGGCTCGGCAGCGTGCTGGTGAAGAACGGCTTCGTGCGCCCCGAAGAGATTGCCCGGGCGCTGGCGAACCAGTTCCGGTTGGCCTTCATCGACCCTCCGCGAGTGCAGGTCTCGCTCGTCGACCGCGAGCTGGTGAAGCGCGCCGGCGTGGCGCTGCTCAAGGAATCGAAGGTGCTGCCCATTCGGTACGAGGGCCGCGAGCTGTTGCTCCTGTCGGACCCGCTCGACACGCACGCCACCGACTCCGTCGAGGCCGTGCTGGGCAAGCGCGAGTATGCGGTGACGACGACCAGCGCCATCGAGATGATTCTGCAGATCATCTCGTTCGAGTCGGTCGACGCCGACCAGATCGTCGAGAGCGCGCGCGACGGCATCGACGCCGGCGAGGTGAACGCGCTGCTGCAGTACATCCTGGCCAAGGCGGTGCTCGAGAAGGCGAGCGACGTGCACATCGAGCCGACCCCGACGGCGTCGGTGGTGCGTTACCGGGTCGACGGCAACCTGAAGGTGGCGCTGTCGGTGCCCCGCTCGCGTCACGAGAACCTCACGAACGTCATCTTCGGCATGGCCGGGGTCGACCTCTCGGACTTCGGTCGGCTCCACGACGGGCGCTTCTCGTTCAGCTTCGCGGGCCGGAACCTCGACATCCGCTTCGCGTCGAGCCCGACGATCGAAGGCCCGATGATGGTGATGCGAATCCTCGACGACACGAGGTCGCTCGCCACGCTCGAGGAGCTTGGCTATGCGCAGTGGAACCGCGCGGCCATCGACCAGCTGCTGCGCTTCCCCTTCGGGCTCGTGCTCGTCGTCGGGCCGACTGGCTCGGGCAAGACGACGACGCTGTACTCGTGCTTGAGCCGCATCAACGACGGCGCGACGAAGATTCTCACCGTCGAAGACCCGGTCGAGATCCGGCTCCCCTCGATTCAGCAGGTGCAGGTGAACGAGAAGGCCGAGGTCACCTTCGCGCGCGCGGTGCGCGCATTCCTGCGACAGGACCCCGACGTCATTCTCGTCGGCGAGATTCGAGACGAAGAGACGGCGCGCGAGGCCTTCCGGGCGGCCAACACGGGTCACCTCGTGTTCTCGACGCTGCACGCCAACTCGGCGGTCGAAGCGATTGGGCGTCTGTTCGACCTGGGCATGGACCCCTACCAGGTGGCCACCACCCTCATCGGCTGTCTGTCGCAGCGCCTCATGCGCAAGCTGTGCCGCCACTGCGCGACGCGCACGTCGATCCCTCCGGGGCAGTTGCTCCCTGAGGTGGTCGAGTTCGGCTTCCCCGGTGGCAAGGCGCCGGCGACGCCCATCGAGGTGCTCGACCAGGGCCCCGGGTGCGCCCGCTGCGGGGAGGGGGAGGGCTTCGCCGGACGAACCGTCATCGCCGAGGTGATGCAGTTCGACCGCGCGACGCGCGAGCTCGTGCATGCCCGTTCGTCGAACCTGCAAATCGTCAAGGCCGCTCGCGGCACTGGCTTTCGGACGATGGCTGACAACGCGTTCGCGCTCATGCTCAAAGGTGACGCGAGCCTCAAGGAAGTCGAAACGACTGTAGGGCCCATCACGGCGGGCCGTCAGGCCCGAGCGGGGACATGACCATGCGCGTTCTTCTCATCAGCCTCGTGGCGATCGTCGGGTGTGACTCATTCATCGTCCCTCCGGTGGGGTGCCCGACCCGGCAGCTCGTCAACCTTCGGCAGACCGTGACGCAGAAGATGGAGACGAGGCCCTGCACCTTCGCCGACACGCCCTTCACCGTGTCGTACGCGCCCCGCTTCGACCGGACGGTGCTCGAGCCAGACGGGCAGCCGGTCAATGGCCCCGACGACGACGCGAAGCTCATCGGCACCCGGGTGCGGGTGAGCCGGGGAATCGGAGCGACGTTCTTGTGCAGCGCGCCTTCCGGTGACTGTGGCGAGCGCCTCGGCGACTACCAGACGCGCATCGGGAACGACGGCCGGCTGGCCTACCAGGGGTTCTTCTCGCTCGATGGCTTCGACCTCTCCTTGTCGGGTGGCGACCAGTTCTCGTGGGAAGGCGTGGTGCTCACCGAGTCGTTCGTCGGGGCGAACAGCTGCGAAGTCACCGGGCGCGTCGAGGTGACCTGCACGGCCCCGATGTCCGGGGTGAGGTGAGGCGGTGCATTTCCGCTACGAAGCCATCGGGAAATCGGGCCGGTTCGTCGAAGGGCGGGGCTCAGCCGACAGCATCGCAAACCTGCGGGTGGACCTGTCGCGCGCCGGGCTGACGCTCGTCGACGCCCGGCCCGACATCCTGGCGAACGTGTCGGCGCTGCTGCGGCCGCGCATGCTGGGCACGTCGACGCTCATCGACATGTTCGGCTTCATGCGCGGCCTGCTGGGCATGGGCATCGACATGGTGTCGGCGTGGGACTCGGTCGGCGATGCCCTCACCGACCGGATGGCGAAGGATGCGTGCTCGACGATTCAGGCCTCGATTCGAGCAGGGCATTCACTCTCGACGTCGATGGATCGCGCGGGAGTCTTTCCGGCCATCGTCCTCGGCAACGTTCGCGCGGGTGAGGAGTCGGGCAAGCTCGAGAAGGTGTTCGGCTCGCTCGAGGAGGCCTTTCGCCAGCAGCAGGCGCTCCGGCAGCAGGTGCTCAAGGCCACGATGTACCCGCTCATCTCGCTCGTCGTCCTCTTCTTCATCGGCGTCGGGCTGCTGACGGGCGTGGTGCCCCAGTTGCGGCAGATCTTCCCGCCGAACCCGCCGCTGCCGACGCGAATCCTCGTGTTCCTCTCGGACTCCGTGGTGGGCTACTGGTGGATGGTTCCCATCGGCATCATCACCACCGTGCTGCTGTGGTGGCGCCTGCCCGAGTCGTCGAAGATGAGAGTCTGGGAGATCATGTACCGGTTGCCAGTGCTCGGGGCGCCCCTGAAGAACGTGCTGTTGGCGAACACCTTCGACAACGTGGCCCTGATGCTGGACTCAGGTGTGGCGTTGACGATGACCATCCGCACCGTCGCAGAGTCCGTCACCTCGCCGGCGCTGCGGTCCCGCTTGCTGGCCATCGTCGCCTCCATCGAGAAGGGCGGGCGGTTGTCCGACGGGTTCCGCGACCCCTTCTTCCCGGCCGTCACCGCCGGCGTCATCGGGCAGGGCGAGATGGTGGGTTCCATCGACGCCTACTTCCGGCGCCTCTCGGGCTTCTTCCGCGACCGCGCCCAGGCCCGCCTGCTGACGCTCTCGACGCTCCTCGAGCCGCTGTTGCTGCTGGTCGGCGGAGGAATGCTGATGTTGCTGGCCGTCGGCATCTTCCTGCCCATCTACGGGCAGATGAAGCGCATCGGCCGCTGACGACGAGCCCTTCGAGAGAGCGGGCGAGACCGCAGGCCCTCTCTCACTGGCACTTCAAGACGCCATCTGCGCGGACCGTGAGGGTCTGGGAGCCGCTGCACGGGTGGTTCGCCGAGCCTCCGACGCCGGGCTTCGAGACGAAGCTGCAGCAGCGAACGAAGCCCGCCGGTTGCGGCCCGGGAGGACAGGCGACCCCGCACCCGGCCTGCGGGAGCGCGGCAGTGAAGGCCGTTTGGAGCTGGGCGGGAAGGGCCGTCGTCACGCCGAAGAGACATGCCGGCGAAGAGGTGGTGCTCGGCGCGTAGACGCTCACCTCGTAGGGGCGCTGCCACGGGTTGAGCATGAAGTCCGGCCCCGGATTCGACGGGTCTCCGCCCGAGGCGAGGTAGCCGTTGTTGAGCATCTCGAAGACGAAGAGCTGCTCCTGAAAGTTGGCTGCGCACCTGCCCTGGCTCTGCTCTCCCGGCCATTTCAGTTTGCGCCCGGCAGAGTCGACGTTCTGGGTGAAGTAGAGTCGGGCCGCGTCATGGAGCTGCATCACGTCGGCGGCGGCCTTCTCGGCCATGCGCGTCTTCATCGCCTCGATGGCGTCGGGCACGATGGTGGCCGCGAGAATGGCCGCGACGCCGATGACGATGGCCAGCTCGAGCAGGGTGTAGCCGGTGCGACGTCTGCGGAGGTGACTCACGGGGGCCTCAGTCGATGGGAGTGGTTCGAGGAGTGAAGGTGGGCGGAATCGTCCTGGAGAATTCGCTCGGCAGGTAGCTCTCCAACGCGCTGCCCGCAGACGAGTGGAGGGCCGGACTCGAGGCCAGCAGGCAGACGGTGCTCTCATCCGTCAGCAGGCTGCGCGTGGTGCAGGGGCCGCAGCCGATGGTGCTCTCGAGCCCGACGCCACCGACGTCGCTCGCTGGGACACACGTCATGACGTCGACGCGGGCGGGGTAGAAGCAGACGACGTACGGGAGGCAGGACGGGTTGTAGCCGCCTCCATACCCGCTGCCGCCGCCAAGGAAGTCGAGGATGCTGGCCGTCGTCGGCGTCTGACCCGCAGCGCGCTGGCCTCCCCAGGCGTCACTCGCGGCGCCCGTCTCGCGACACGTCGAGGGCAGGCCCTGCACCTGGGCGAGGTTGAAGCAGAGCGGCGAGGTCGGCCCCAGCCCGACCGGCGCGAGTCCCGGCCCTGGCTGGAAGGACACCAGGCCACTCGCCGGGTCGAACCGGCGGCCCCGCGCGAGCGAGTGGCTCGCGGCCTCGGCGATGCCCCAAAGCTCGCTCCCGGCCCGTCGCGTCCGAGCCACCGCGAGCATGCCCTGCGCGAGCACGACGACGGTGGACAGCAGAATACCGATGACGCCCAGCACGATGCCGAACTCGAGCAGCGAATACCCTCGCACCCGCCGTCGCGCGTCCACGGCTACCTCATGGTCACGGTGAGGCGGCTGTTGGTGCAGGAGATGCCGTTGACGACGGCGTTGCCGCGAAGGGCCGCGGCGATGGTCCCCTCCGTGCACTCGTCGTCGGGCACCGGGATGCTGATGGTGACGCAGGTATAGCCAGAGCAGAGGGCGCGCGCGCGCGCGTCGATGCTCGAGCCGTCCGAGGGGATGACGGCGTCTTCGGCGAGCGCGTCACCCCACGGCGTCGAGGTGTTCACCGGAACGAACCCCTCGCCGCGCAGCCCCTTCATCGTCACGTTCTGCGGGTTGTTGGTGTTGGCCGAGACGCCGTAGGCCAGCCCGCGCGAATGGCGCTGCATGAACTGAACTGCGGCCTTTCGCAAGGTCAGCACCAGGTCCACCGCCGTGCGCTGGCGGCTCGCCTTGAAGTAACCCACGCTCCCAATGGTGACGCCCGCCATGACCGCGATGACGGCCAGGACGATGCCGAACTCCACGAGCGAGAACCCCCGGCGCGCTTTCACAGGAGGAAAGTCGACGGCACGTCTTCTGCGACGCAGCGAAGGGGACATCAGGTGAGGAAGCCTTCGGATTCCCAAGGGAGGAAAGGGTACGCGATTGGGCGATGGCGGGTCAATCGGTCGCTACCAGTCGTGCGAGATGCGACCGACTTCGCTGCACGGTCGACAGATGGCCGAAGGAATGCCGGTGTTGCGGCGAGTGCGGCCCGCCGTGGCCTTGAAGATGGGGCCGCTCTGCGTCTCGTCACACTCGAGGCACGCGTTCAGTCCGCCGTCGGCCAGATGGTACGGAGCGTCGAGCAGCGGGAGGCACGTCGCGAAGCACTTCATTCGAGTGAAGCGCGTGTTGTACGCCCACGTCCGCGCGCAGGCCGGCGTGAAGCCGAGGTCCGAGAGGCACGTGATGTTCGCCTCCAGACCCGCCGTGAGCGTCCTCACGCCGCAGTCCTGGACCTTGCGACCGAGGTCTGGTTCGCGGCCGTAGACGATGAGGTCGGCGAGGGTGGAGCACGCTCCGCAGCCATCGGCGTGCGTCACCTTCGCGCCCGCGGACTTCGCCTCGGCCGTGGTGGCGAACGTCTTCAACCGGTACGACTTCGAGGCCGCGTCGACGACCTGCACGGCACAGACGCCTTCGACGAGGGGCGGCGCGGGCAGTGAGTACGGGTCGACGCTCACGTCCGGGGGCGTGTCGAGGAGCGTCCACCCTGCGAGGCGGCTCAGCAGCTCGGGCGTGAACTCGGTCGGCGTGAAAGCCTCGGCGCCGCAGCCACAGCTCGGCCGGCACTGGGCGTCCGACAGCCCGGTCTGCATCACCGGCCGGCCGGCAAGCGGCACGTCGCACACCATCGACTTCGTCGGCTCGGTGCGGGTGCCGCAGTTGCTCGCGACGAGGACAACGAAGAAGGCCAGGCGCAGCATGGCGCGGTGGATACCGGACTCACCCCGAGGCGCGAAGGCCCATTCCTGCCACGGCGCATCAGTCAGCCACGTCGATGCGAACGCCAGCCGCGAGCAACAGCGAGGGCGCAAACCCGAACATGCGACCGAAGGTGCGCGTGAAGTGCGCCGAGTCACTGAAGCGCGCCTCATGCGCAGCAGTCGAGAGGTCGCCGCCCGCCCGAAGGACCCGCGCCGCCTGCATCATCTGAAACCACCACCGGACTCTCACGAGGGGAACCCCCAGCTGCGCGCGGATCAGGTGCCGGAGCCTTGAGTCCGAGAGCTCGACCATCGCCGCGAGCGCGGCCGGCCTCGCCTCGAGGTTGCGAGTGAGGGCGTCGAGCACCCGACCGACGCGCGCGTCGCCTGGCCCTGCGGAGCTGTCGAGGCGCAGCGCACGGAGCTCTGCCGCGGACACCTGCCGAATCGTTCGCTCGCGAGGGCCGCCTGGCTCGACGTACCAGAACACCACCCGGGCCCCGGGAGTCGCGCGCACCTCGTGCCTGACGCCTGCCGGAATCCGAACGGCCTTCGCGCGAAGACGGCCGACCTCGAGCTTCCCCGACAGGGCCTCGACGAAGCAGGTGACGCCCGAGGCGTGCACGCCCACGCCGAGCAGGGGCCCTTCGTAGCGGGCGCCCCGGCGCCCGACCGTCAAGCTCGCGAGGTGGGTCGCAGCCGTTGCGTTCAAGCGCGCGCGGTTGGGTGCTGACACTGTCACCGCCATGTTCGCTCGCGTACTCCTGCTCGCCATCGCCGCGTTGAATCTCATCCCCGTCATCGTCGCGGTGTCTCCGCGCTGGAGTCTGACACTCTACGGCTTCGCGCTCGATACCCCGGCGCTCGACGTGGTGATGCGGCACCGGGCGGTGCTCCTGGGGTGTGTCGGCGTGGGGCTTGGCGTCGCTGCGTTCCGCGAGAGCTGGTGGGGCCCGGCCGTGGCGCTCGCGCTCGCCAGCAAGCTCTCGTTCCTGGCCTTCTGCGCGCTGCAGGCCGACGCCCTCGGCCCCCTGCGTCGGGTGGCCGTCTCGGATGTGGTGGCGCTGCTCGTGCTCGCGGTGGCGGCCTGGCTCCGGGCGGCGTGAGCGTTGGCAGCTCACCTCTGGCCGACGAGCGCGCCCCCGGTCATTCGCTGCATGCCGTGGCGGTGTCGACTCAGACGCTCCAGCAGCGCTTCGACGGACCAGGCGTCGTCAGCACGGGGGGGCTCGATGCGCGAGCCGCCCGTTCGCGAGGGCACGATCCCGGTGTTCACGATCGAGCGCTGCGCGCGTTCAGGCGCCCGCTGACCTGCTCAGAGCGCGAGGCGCTTGACCGTCACGCCGTCGGTGACGATGTCGACCTCGATGACCGCGTCGATGCCCTCTTCCGCGTTCTGCAACCGGAGCCGGTGAGGACCCGCAGGGAGGGGCACCTCGAGCAGGGGCGTCTCTCCCAGCAGCCGCTTGCCGAGGTACACCTTCGTCCACGGCTCGGTCTCGAGGCTCAGCTTCCCTTTGTGAACCAGCTTCGCCGTCCCGCCGGTTTGCTGAGCGACGACAGGTGCACGGGGGGCGCCTGCATCGACGGCGGACGGTTCCACGATGGCGATTTCGCCTGCATCGACAGGGCGCTGCTCGACCACCCGCGCACCTGCATCGTCGGGCGATGCCGCTGCTCCCGCGTCGACCGGCGCGGCGATGGTGACGGGCGTGAGCGGCGACGGCGGCGTCCGAGCGGCGACCGTCTCGTGCGCTTCGGTCGACCTCATCCCCACACCGACGACCGTCGCGATGAGGAGCACTCCTACCGCCGCGCCTCCGACCCAGACCATCGTTCGCCGCGGCGGCGAGCTCGGAGGTGGCCCTCTGCTGGGCAGCGACTCACTCGACGACCGCGAGGGCGTGACCTGGGTGACGCGCTGAAAGTCCGGGAGCTGCTCGATCTCCTGCGTGAACGCGTCGCGCATGGCCGTGCGGATCGGCACCGTGTGCTGCTCGGGCGAAAGCGACTTGCGGTAGTCGTCGAGCGCCTCGGCCATCACCTCACCGTCGGCGAAGCGGTCGAGCGGGTCCCACGCCATGGCGGTCGCGATGAGGTCGTCGAGGCGCGGGTCGAGCCGCACACGGTCTCGCGCTCGCGGCAGCGCTTCGCCAGAGACGAGCTTTCGAAGAATCGCGATGTCGTCGGCGCCCTGGTAGAGCCGTGAGTTCGTGACCAGCTCGAAGAGCATCACGCCCAGCGCGAAGACGTCGACCTGAGGGCCCAGCGTCGACGCGAGCGCCTGCTCGGGGCTCATGTAGGCGACCTTGCCCTTCGAGGTAGTAGCAGTTGCCGTCCTGCCCCAGCTCGGTCACCTGCACCACGTTGGGGTGGTGCAGCTGCGAGACGATGCGGGCCTCGTCGAGGAACATCGACAACATCGACGGGTCATCGTCAGGGCTCGTGATGATGCGTTTGAGCACCACCAGCCGCGCGAAGCCGGCCGGCCCTTGATGGTGGGCGAGCCAGATCTCCCCCATGCCACCACGGGCAATCCATCGACGTCGCAGGGAACGTGGTGACCGTGCGGGTGACCTTGAAAGGCGACCATGACTGGGTGCTGCTGACGCTCGAGCCCACCCGCTTCGAGGCGCCAGCGCCGCCGGCCGTCGCCACGCCTGTCACGCCACCGCCCACCATCAGCCAGCCGGTGGTCGCCGCGCCACGCTTTCGACCGCTCGCGTACACGTTGGCAGGCGTGGGCATCGTCGCGCTCGCGACGGGCGTCGGCTTCGGACTGCAGGCACAAAGCGCGCGAACGGGGTTGCAGCGCACGGAGCTGACCCGCGCCGAGGCCCTCGCCCTCGCGCCGCAGGCCGTTCAGAACGCCACCATCGCCAACGTGCTCTTCGTCGCGGGAGGCGCGCTGGTGGCGAGCGGCGTAGTCACGTTTCTGCTGGGGCTGCCACCGTCTCCCGTCGCCATCGTGCCGACCCATGAGGGGGGGCTCGTCGCCTGGCAGGGCTCGTGGTGAACCTGCGCTTCACGCTGCTTACCTTCGACGCGGGAACTCGAGACGCCGGAGTCGCGTGCAATTGCCGCACGGGGTGCTGCGATCCGACAGGGGTGTGCGCGGGCCTGATGGTGCCCCTGGGGTCGCGCCAGCAACTGCCGGTCATCTTCGCGGGGGTCGTCGGGCAATTCTGTACGGGACCGTGCCCTCTGGGAAAGACCAGCCAATTCCTCAACAACCAGTGCCTCTGCGGAACCTCACCCCCGTGCGGTGATGGCCTTCGATGCCTGGGCACCGGCGCGAGCGCGCGCTGTGTCTGCGATGCGTCGTCCGGCTGTCGTGGGTGCTGCTCGAGCGACGTGGTCTGCGATGCGCCCCGCAACGCGACCTGCGGCAACGCGGGGAACTCGTGCGTTCGGTGTGAAGGCGCCTCGAACCAGTGTCAGGCGACGGGGCGGTGCAGCGCCTCCACGTGTCTGCCGCCTGCGGCGATGACCACGAACCAGTGCTGCTCCGGCGCCGGCATGGTCTCGTCTCAATGGCCCACCTGTCCGTCGACGACGGGAGATTGTCGGGCGTGCGACGTGCTCCGCAGTGCGTCGTGCCGGCCCGTCGGGGTCAACTCGGTCGGAGAGCCCTGTGCCTGTGGCGCGTCAGCCCAGTGCCCCACCGATCAGCTCTGCCTCCTCGTGAACAACGTGCCGACCTGCGTTCGCCCCTGACAGCCCGGGGTGTCTCGTTTCGTGCACACGGACGTCCCCCCGAGCGCTTCCAGTCGGCGAGCCGCCCGCGATAGGGGCCGCTTCGAGGAGTTCCCATGCACGACCGACTCGACGGATGGCGACTGGCGGCGCTGGTGGTGATGAGCTCCGCGTGCGGAGCGCCGATGACGTCGGGGCCCACGGATGGAGGCGCTCCGGGTGGGGGCAGCGGGCTCGCCGACGCAGGGAACGATGATGCTGGAGCCCAGTTGGACGCGGGCTCGCCGTTCGACGCGGGTTTCGCGACCGATGCCGGAGCCTCAGGCGACGCGGGCTCGATGCTCGACGCGGGCGTGGGAAGACCGACGCCGGTCGGCTGCGTCACCACCGTCGCGGCGGGCCACCACGCGTTGCGCTGCGACGGCATCACCTGGGAGCTGGAGATTTCTCAGGCCTGCGCGCGCGGAGGCTGCGGTCTCGTCGTCGACGTGCACGGGTTGACGATGAACGGGAACCTGCAGGACAAGAGCACGAAGCTCCGCAGCCTCGGCCCGCCGCGTGGCTTCGTCATCGCGCAGCCGACGGCGCCCTCGGGCTCGCTGGGCCCCACGTGGACGCCCGGCTCCGATGACCCGAAGGTCTGGGCTTTCCTTCAACAACTCCGCACGGCGCTGGCCATCGACGCGAAGCGCGTGCACATGACCGGCTTCTCGCAGGGCGGCGCGATGACCTGGCGCATGCTGTGTGCCCACGCCGACGTCTTCGCGTCCGTCGCGCCCATCGCGGCCTCCGACGCGCAGTCGCGCTCGAGCAACAACCCACCCTTCATGCTCGATTGCCCGTTCACCTCCGGGCGCTCGCCCTCAAGCGAAGTGCCGGTGCTCCAGATGCACGGCGCGTCCGACGGGCTGGTGCCCATCGCCAAGGGGCAGCAACAGCGCGACGCCGTCATCACCGCCTGGAACCTTGGGTCGCCGGTGGTGGTGTCGACTGACGCGCAGCACACGCGCAGCCGGTACACCTCGGCGTCGGGCCTGGTGTTCGAGTACCTGCAGCACAGCTACGCTGTCACCCCGCCCCGCCTGCCCGTCCCGCTCGCAGGGCACTGCATCCCGGGGGGCGACGACCTGGGCGCCAACGCTCCGCTCACGCAGACGATGTTCTTCAGCTGCGCGCCGCCCAACGCGTTCGTCTGGGGTGAGGTGGTGCTGCAGTTCTTCGTCGACCACCCGAAGCCCTGAGTCTCTCGGGTGCCGTGAGGCGAAGTCGCTCACGCGGGTGGAACAGCGCTCCCTGAACCTGACTCAGCCGCTGACGGTCTGCAGGGAGCCCCACGACGCCCTTGAGCTCGGCCTCGGCGTGAGGGCAGGCGGCGGCGCGGGCTCAGAACCATCGCGCGAGGGCGCCGAGCACCTGCGCCGCTCCAGCCGAGAGCATTCGCTGCGGCGTGGGTCCCCGATTCACGGAGCGCTCCCACTCGACCGAGGCGAGGCGCTGCAACACCCCCTGCTCGACGCAGCCTTCGAGACTGAAGATGAACACCTCTCGTGCGTGGCGTGCGGCGACGACGAGGTCACGCTCGAGCTCGGCCCAGCTCAGCTTCGGAAACGGGTCGATGCCGCCACCGGTGCTGCCAACGGCGATGGCGTGACAGTGGGGAGCCCAGTGCTCGAGCAGGCCCGGCCCTGCCATTCCGAGGAGGCTCGTGTAGACCATCGCGACCTCGCGGTCGGAGTCGAGCGCGAGCGCGCCCATGGTGCGTTGCCAGAACTGCGAGGCTGCGCGGCGGTCGTCCACGATGACGGGGAGTTGATACGTCTCGACCCGAAAGCCTTCGCCCCGGGCGCGCTCGACGAGCCGCTGGTAGCGCGCGCGCGCCTGCTCGACGAGGGGACCTCGACCCCGGCGCAACAGCCAGCGCGCCAACGTCAGGGCCGGGCGCGCCATCAGCTCGTCGAGCTGTCGGATGTCGGGCTCGAAGTCGAGGCCGAGGCCTGTGATGCGCAAGTGGTGGGCCCGCGTCCACTCCACCAGGCGCGCGTAGGCCCGCTCGATGGCTTCGACGTTGGTGTGCGTCGCGAAGTAGCCCTCGTCGCGAGGCAGCAACAGCCACGCGGTCACCGGAACGTGCGCGACGTTGAGCTGACGAACCACGTCGGCTCGCACGGCCGTGAGGTCTCGCAGGCCCATCGCGACGCCCGCGTTGAGCAGGGAGAGCTGGGTGATGACGTCAGGGCTGAAGGTCGCCACGAGCGAATCCGAGTCCTGCTCGTTGAAGAAGAAGAGCGCCGGGCGGGGCATGACGACCGACGCCGAGTCTGCGAGCCCGGTGACGCACAGACGAGGAGATTCTGCTCGCCACAGGCGCGGCGCGACGAGAGGCTGCCAGGGCCATGGCCCGACGACCTGCTCCCGCGAAGAAGAAGACGCCGACGAAGTCGAAACAGCAGCCAGCCCCGAAGAGGACGCTGACGAAGTCGAAGCAGAAGCCCGCTCCGGTGCGGGCGACGAAGAGGGCGCGACGTGCGCCAAAGCCCACCGCGAAGGCACCGCCGTTGCGGCTCGAAGACCATCCCGCTTTCCTCAGCCTCACGAAGCGGCTGAAGCCAGGCAGCTACGCGGGCGGGCTCGTCGTCATCACGACGCCGGGAGCGCTCGACGACGAGCTGCACGACTGGTTGATGGGCAACGTGGCGGGCCGCCGCTCCATCGGGCGCACGGCCTTCGGCGAGCTGCTGGTGTTCCGCGACCTGCGCGGGCGCGCGCGAGAGTTCGGTGTCGGCGACCCCGACGGTGAGTCCGACGTGGCGCTCGTCGACGTCCACTTCAAGAAGATGACGGTGCTGGGGAACTCCGTCGACGCCTTCCTCGACAGCCTCGACGACGCCGACTTCCAGGAAGCGTTCCTGCGCCGCTCGATGTTCGACGAGGTGAAGCAGCGCCTCGGCCCCTGCGCGCCGAACGAGTGTTACGGCTTCGTGCCGGCCCTCTCGCTCGGAGGCAGTGAACACGCCGCCAGCGTGCAGCGCGTCGACTGGCGGGTGCACCAGGCCGTTCTGCTGCAGACATGACCGTGCGCGGCCGACCGCCGCCCGGCATACAGACGCCCATGGAGTCGAAGTCGTGCGCGGTGTGCGGCCGGACCATCGAGTGGCGCAAGAAGTGGGCGCGCACCTGGCCTGAGGTGAAGTTCTGCTCGGAAGGGTGTCGGAAGCGGAAGCGCGAGGCGGGGGATGACACCCTCGAGCGGTGCATCCTCGATGCGTTGGCCCAGCGAGCGCGTGGCGCTTCCATCTGTCCTTCCGAGATCGCGAGGGCGGTGGCGCCCGAGGACTGGCGGGTGCTGATGGAGCCCGTTCGCGAGGCTGCACGCCGCCTCGTGGCGCGCGGAGCGCTCGTCATCACGCAGGGAGGAAAGGTTGTGGACGGCTCGACGGCGCGTGGGCCCATCAGGCTCAGGCTGTCTCGGTGAGCTGTGCTGGTCGCCGGGCAGGCCTCTCCAGGGGCGTGAAGACCTGGTCAGCAAGGGGCGAGCCGAACACGGCTCACCGCTTGCTTCGCCGCTGGTGAAGTGTCCGACGTGGGGCGAGGCGCCGGAGGTGTCCTGCCCGTGCAAGAGCCGGTGTCGGGCCTGCTGCGCCCGTCGACTCCACGAGACGGCCGTGCACCTCGGGGACTCAGCTCTGCAGTCGACCTCTCGCGAACCCTTCGGGGAATGGCAACAGCTTCGGCACCTTCCTCAGCGAAGACGGCCTGGCGCTGTGCTGCTGGGCAGAGCCCGTGAGGAACGCGCGAAGAGAAGCGAACGAAGCAGAAGACGAGGGGCCGACGACTTCACGTCACGGCCGCGTGTATTCGATGTTCAGCGAGAAGGAGCCCGCCGCGAAGCCCTGCACCATCAGGAAGGCCTGCCTCTGGCCCGCAGGCACCGTCAGCGTGCACACCTCGTTCGCGCCGCTCACGTACGGGCGGCAGTCGAACGCAGTCACCGTCGGCGCAGCGCCGAACTTCACGTAGAGGTCGGGGTCACCGGTGCCCGTCATGGTGACGACGAAGCGCGTGCCCGGCACCACCGCGATGCCCGGCCAGGCCTGCTGCGTGCCTCTCGCGATGGTGTTGCTGATGGTCGACACGGCGGGCGTGCCCGTCGACGGCGCTGGCGCGGGCGTGCCCGAGACGCCGCCGCTGATGAACTCGAGCTGCAGCGTGTAGTTCGCGGCCGAGTAGCCGACGATGGTGATGTACGCGCTCGCCGGCGTGGTGGGGGAGGTGAGGCGGCACTCTTCGTTCGAGTCGCCGAGGTACGGGCGGCAGTCGTACGACGAGGCCGTCGGAGAGGTGCCGAAGCGAACGTAGAGGTCGGCGTCTCCCGTGCCGGTCATCGTGGCGCGGAACGCCGTGCCGGGCTGCACCGCGAACGGGCCGTACGTCTTGTTCGCGTTCGCGCCGACGGTGTCCTGAAAGTTGCGGACCGTCGTGGCGGGGTTCGGCGCGGGAGTCGGCGTCGGCGAAGGCGTCGTGGCCGGCGGGCCATAGAGCGCCTGCGCGCCCTGGATGTCGAGCGGCGTGAGGGGCAGTTGCCAGGTGTTGGTGCCGTTGCACTGCGGGTAGTGCATCACCGAGTTCGAGTCGTACGCCGTGACGGCGCGCCACGAGTTGTCCTCGAAGCAGGTGCCGGCCTCGGGGCGCGTGTGCTCGTGGCGGAAGCCGAGGATGTGGCCGAGCTCGTGGCGCAGCACGCCGGTGACCGACACGCCGCCAGCGAAGAGCGACGCGTCGATGGCCAGCTCGCGGGCCGAGCGCCCGTTCGAAGGGAAGAAGGCCGACGCGAGGTACGAGCCGTTGGCGCTGACGGGGCGCACGTTGAAGAGCACGTTCGCGTTCGAGCGCGTGCAGCTGCCATCCTGCGCAGCCACGTAGAGGAACTTCACGTTGGCGGCGCCCATCCACGACTGCGCGGCGGCCTGCATCGAGCTGACGACGGTGGCCTTGCGGGTGCCGAAGTCGTTTGACACGCAGTACGAGAGGTTCTGCCGTCGCGAGGTGTCCCAGAGGTCGTCGGTGTTGCCGACGCGGTTGACGATGAGCTGACCCTCGCGAACGTTGAGCTCGTAGAACTCGCGCAGTTGCTTCTCGTTCACGAAGACCGTGTCGCCATCGGCGATGAAGACCTGGCGGTCTGCGTCCCAGTGCGCGTAGCGCCCCTTGAAGTCCTCGAAGCTCAGGCGAGTGCCGGTCGCGGTCGACACGTCTGCTGCGCCGCCCAGCGTCGCCTCGTTGGTGCCGCAGGCTGCGAGGAGGATGACCGTTGCGAAGAGGAACGACCGATTCATGAGGGCTCCTTGATTCAGACAGCAGGGCCTCCAAGCATCTTCCTTGCCAATCATAATCTCATGATATTGCTGCTTGTGCGTCTAAGTGTTCGGAAAATCTCGAGTCCATGTGTTTGTATCTTGACTTTCCAAATATTGTTCTCTTGGTCTGAGAATAAGTAAAAAAACAGACTCTTGGCGTTTGATAGAATCGTCTCGACACAAGACGGTTTCATCGGGGTGTGTGACCTGGATTCGGTCGATGCGAACTCAGATGAACAGGAAGGCGACAGGGGCGATCATCGGCTGATCGGAGGAGGGCGCCCACACCGTTCGTGGTGACGCTGGGCCTGAGCCTCGATGATCCACCCGAGCGGTTGAAGGTCGCGGAGTGAACGCGACGCGAGCCGTGGCACGCATGACGAGCGCTCGTGATTATCGGCGAACGGAGCACGGCCTCGCGCTAGACGACCGACGCCTCGTTGCACTCTGGAGTCACCATGCGAACTCATCGGACCCACTCGGCGCCCCAGCTCTTCGCGGTCGGCCTCGCCGCCTCTGCCCTCGGCTTCGTCGGCTGCGCGAAAGAAGCGGTGAAAGAAGAACCGAAGGTGACCGCGCCGGCCGCTCCCGTCGCCGCGCCGAAGCCGACCTTCGACCGTCTCTCGCGCATCGACTTCAACGTGCGCGCGCAAGAGCACTTCCTTCCCTTCTTCTGGCGTGACGACAACGACGGCAACAAGGTGCTCGAGCCCGCGGAGCTCGCGATTCTGTGGGGCCCGCAAGAGGCGACGCGCGCCACCTTCGTCGACGAAAAGGGGCAGTTCACCGCGGCCTTCCTCGCGGCCTACGAGTCGATGCTGAAGACGGGTGACGACAAGACGCTCCCCGCGGCTGAGCAGCAACGGTTGACGCTCGTGCGGCTCGAGCTCTCGCAGGGGCGGCCCACGCTCGTCGAGACCGACCTCTCGAAGGGCACGGACGAAGACAAGGCCATCATCCAGCACGTCTTCGCGGCGGCGAACGCCATCGAGCGCATTCACGCCAGGCAGCTGGGCACCGACGGCATGGTGGCGAAGGACGCAGCGTCACGCTCGCTCCTGCACCGCAACCAGGGCCCGTTCTGCGCCGCGCCGAAGACCGAGAACGACCCTGAGTGCACGGCCATCGCTCCGAAGCCGGCGCGCCTCTCGGGCCTCTACCCGGCCGCCATTCAGGCGGACCCGAAGTTCTGCGACACGCTCGCGAAGGCGAAGAACGCGAAGGACCTGATGGGCCACTTCTCGGTCGTCGTCGCTGACGGCGCGGGCTTCAAGGCGGTGCCGTACGCCCAAGCGTACCAGGCCGACATGGAGTCCGTCGCCACCTCGCTCGAGGCGGCCGCGAACGCCATCACCTCGGACGCAGAGATGGCCTTCCAGAAGTACCTGCGCGCCACGGCGACGTCGTTCCGCACCAACGACTGGGAGCCCGCGAACGAGGCCTGGGTCGCGATGGGTCCGACGAACTCGAAGTGGTACCTGCGGCTTGGGCCTGACGAGGTCTATTACGAGCCGTGCGCCTGGAAGGCGGGCTTCGCGGTCAGCTTCGCGCGCATCAACCTGGACTCACTCGCCTGGCAGCAGAAGCTCGAGCCGGTGAAGGTCGAGATGGAGAAGGCACTCGCGACGCTCGCCGGGGCTCCGTACAAAGCGCGCGACGTGAAGTTCAAGCTGCCCGACTTCATCGACATGGTGCTCAACGCCGGTGACTCGCGGAACCCGCACGGCGCCACCATCGGTCAGTCGCTGCCGAACTGGGGCAAGGTCGCCGAGAAGGGCGGCCGCACGGTGGTGATGACGAACCTCTACACCGACCTCGACAGCCAGAAGGCGCTCGAGGCGCAGATGGCGTCGTTGTTCTGCAGCGCGGTGATGGCGAAGACCACCACCGACGCGAAGCCGGCCATCATGAGCGTGGTGTTGCACGAGGCCTCGCACAACCTGGGCCCGAGCCACGAGTACAAGGTGAAGGGCAAAGAGGATGATGAGATCTTCGGCGGCCCGCTCGCCTCGACGATGGAAGAGCTCAAGGCCCAGACGTCGGCGCTCTACTTCGCGCAGTGGCTGGTGACGAAGAACCTCATCACCCAGGCCGAGGCTGACGCCGCCGTGGTCCGTGACGTGGCGTGGGGCTTCGGGCACGTGAGCCGGGGCATGTACACGGCTGACAACAAGCCGCGGAACTACAGCCACCTCGCGTCGATTCAACTCGGCACGCTGATGAAGGCCGGCGCGCTGACGTTCAAGCCCGACGAGAAGACGGCCGGTGGCGCCGACGTGGGCTGCTTCGACCTCGACTTCGCGAAGTGGAAGCCGGCGGTCGACGTGCTCGCCAGGCGCGTGCTGATGGCCAAGGGCAAAGGCGACAAGAAAGACGCCCAGGCGATGGTGGCCGAGTTCGTCGACGCGAAGGACGAGTGGGCGAAGAAGCGCGAGCTGATCACCGAGCGATGGCTGCGCGCGCCGAAGGCGACGTTCGTCTACACCGTGAAGCGCTGACTTCTGCTCGGGCGCTGCTTCAGCGGCGAGGAGCAATCCTGACATCCTGCCCTCGCTCCGGTTGGCTGCAGAATCAACAATCGTTCCGGGCTTCTGGTTCCTCTGCTTCCTGGTCGAACGCGCTGCTCAGGCCGCGCTTCTGACTCGACGCCGGTGAGCTCCTCTCGGCGGCCTCGTGGCCCGACAACGCCGCGAGGTGCGTGTCGCCAACATGTCCCCGAGACGAAGGGAGCGGACCCGCAGCTCACAACGCCTGGCGAACCAGGAGCTCGAGGGCGTGGCGCAGGCGCTTCACCTGAGGCCGGAGCTCGAGGGTGCGCGGCCTCCACGCGAGGAGCAGCGGCGCGCCGACGCGGTCCAGCGCGGCAGTGTGCTGCATTCGGAACTCGGCCGCTGGAAGGACGCTGCGCGCGAAGGTCGGGAGCACCCCGCAGAATCGGCCGGAACGGACGGCCTGCGCGACCTGAGGAAACGTCTCGCACCTGAGCCCGACCGGCCCCGTGAGCGCTGCGTCGAGTCCACGCTCGGTGGTGGGGACGGCGAGCGGGCGTGGTGGGGCGCCGATGCGGTGGAAGACGGCGTACTCCACGCGGCCCAGACGCACGGTCTTGAGGGCGTCAGTGGTTTCGGTGGTGCGAAGCAGCCCGAGGTCGACCCGGTGCTCGAGGAGCGCGGTCACGGTCCCATCCGCGCCCGCTGCTTCCACCGCGAGGTCGATGCCGACGAGCGACTCCCCGAGGAGCGCGAGCTTCGGGAGCACGACCCATTGCAGCACGCTGTCGCCCGCAGCGAGCGAGACCCTCACGGGGCCACGCTCAACCGCAGCGATGTCGTCGAGGCCCTGGCCGAGCGTCCGCACCAGCCCAGAGAGCGCGACGCCCGCGGGGGTGAGGGTGAGCCCCTTCCCCGTGCGAACGAAGAGTGGCTGCGCCAGTGCCGTCTCGAGGTCCTTGAGCTGGCGACTGAGCTGGCTCTGGCGAACAGGCTCGCCGGGCGCTGCACGGGCAAGGCCTCCGGCGTCAGCGATGGCGAGGAAGGCAGCGAAGCGGTCGAGCGAGAGCCCCCGGACCTTGAGCATGACTTGACTCTATCGTCATGGCTTCTTCACTTCGATACATTGCTCGTCAAGTCCCCCAGGCGCATCGTGAGCGCATGAAAACGATTCCGGTCTTCTTCACACCCTCGATGGTCGCTGAGTCAGGCAGCTACTCCCCGAGCGCCGGCAAGCCGCGGCAGGTGGTGGCGTCATGGAAGACCCTGGGCATTCCCCTGACGATCCTCGAGCCTGAGCCCGCCTCGGTCGAAGAGTTTTCTCTGGCCCACGACCCCGCCTTCGTCCGTGGGGTGCTCTCAGGCGCGCTCGAGAACGGCTTCGGGAATCGGTCGTCGGCGGTGGCTGCTTCGCTCCCGTGGACCAGCGGCGCGATGAGGTCGGCGGCACGACATGCGTGGAAGCATGGCGGCGTCGCGGTCGCACCCTGCTCCGGCTTTCACCATGCAGGCTGGGCGCAGGTGTCAGGGTTCTGCACGTTCAACGGGCTCATGGTGACCGCGGCGTCGCTGCGTGCCCAGGGCGCGAAGCGAATCGGCATTCTCGATTGCGACCACCACTTTGGGGACGGCACCGACGAGATCATCAACCACCTCGAAGGGGCCGACTGGGTCACGCACTTCACGGCAGGCCGTCAGTATTCCCGGCCTCGGCACGCGGAGACCTTCTTCGCGAAGCTCCCCGAGGTGCTTCGCTCGATGAGTGACTGCGACGTGGTGCTCTACCAGGCGGGCGCCGACCCGCACGTCGACGATCCCCTCGGCGGATGGCTCACCACCCCGCAGTTGGCCGAGCGCGATCGCCAGGTCTTCGAAGGGTTCGTCTCGCTCGGCGTGCCCGTGGCCTGGAATCTGGCCGGCGGCTACCAACGCGAGGCCGACGGCTCGATTCCGAAGGTGCTCGAGATTCACGACAATACGCTGCGCGCGTGCGCACGTGCTCACGGCATCTGAGCTGTCCCGACGCTTCGAATGGTCTCTTCCGGTTGGCCGGCATGCCGCGAATCTTGCGCGTGAAACCCTCCAGACGTCAGTCCTGCGCGGGCCAGCCTCCTGATCTCAAACAAGTCCTGGGTGGCACGCACGGTGCTGGGCAACCAGGCATGCTCGAGAACCCCATCACCCGATGCAGTGAATGTGCAGTCAGCGCCACAGGCCCTTGCCCCTTCACGACGCGCAAGGTGCGAGCCGGCGAACATCTGTGGCTGCAAGGCGATGTCCCCCGCGAAGTGCTCTTCGTTCGAGACGGCCTGTTGAGCCTCTCGATGACCGAGCCCAGCGGGAGTGAAGCCCTCTCGGCGGTGCGTGGGCCGCGCTCGCTCCTGGGCACCGAGAGTCTCTCGAGTCGGCCAGCGCACGCCTCGGTCGAAGCGCTCACGGATTCGACGGTGTGCAGCAGCCCGCCGTCCGCGCTGAAGCAGTGGGTCGGGCCCTTGACTCCCGCGGCATCACTCGTCGAGTTGCTCCTCGATGAGAACGCACGGGCAGCGCGCGACACCAACCTGCGCAGCGGCCCCTCATTGGCGCGGCTCGCGAGGTTCCTGCTCGAGTTCGCGAAGCTCGTCGACGCCGGTCGCAAGGCCCCGTTCTCGAAGCAACACGTCGCGCGGATTCTCGGGATGCGCGCCGAGACGCTGTCGCGCTGTCTGCGGCAGCTCGTCGACCAGGGCGTCGTCGAGTCGGGTCGGCAGGTGCGCGTGAAGGACCCCGTGCGCCTGGGCATCATCGCGCAGGGCAGCAACTGAGTTGACCCCGTCGGGCCTTCCCATCACTGTGCGCCACGGAGGGGACGCACGTGACTGCACGCTTCGTGGCGCTGCTCGACAAGAACTTCGCTACGCGCATCGGGAGCACGCTCGCGCTCGTCGTGGGCACGCTCGTCATCTACCAGTGGCTCAACGCCGCGCTGACGCCGCGCTTCGACTTCTTCGTCCCGCTCGACGGGTGGATTCCGTTCCTTCCGCTCTCGTGGCTCGTCTACGTGTCCTTCTACGTGATGCTCCCGCTCGCTGCGTGGTGGGCGAAGCCGGGGGAATACCCGAAGACGCTCGGCGCAGTGCTGACGGCGAACGTGCTGTGTTGGGTCGGCTTCGTGCTGGCGCCCTCGCACTACCCGCGGCCGTCCCTCGAGGGGGTCGACCCAGCGTGGCTCCATTCGGCGCTCAGCTCGATGTGGAGCGACGACCTGCCGGGCAATACCCTTCCCTCCATTCACGTGACGACGTCGACGCTGGTGGCGCTGCGGCTGCGTGAGGCGAGAGGCGGCCCGCTCTGGTTGGTGTGGGCGCTGGCCATCGCCGTGTCGACGCTCACCGTGAAGCAGCACTTCGTGGCCGACGTCATCGCAGGCGGACTGCTCGCGTTGGCGGTGAACGCGGTCTTCTTCCCACCACGCGTCGAAGCGGCGCCCACCGGAGCGCTGATTCCCCGCCCGCCCTCTGGCCTCAACGTGGCGCTCGCGCTCGGCATCGTGGGCCTGCTGCTGAGCTGTCAGTGGCTCGCGGCACGCTCGACCTCCGCCCCTGGCCTCGTGCTCCCGACCCTCGCCTTCGCGTTCCTCTTTCTGCCTGCGTACACGCTGCTGCACGACGCCGAGCACGGCATCTTCCACGAGACGCACTGGCTCAACGAGGCGTTCGGCGTGCTGCTCGCCTGCTGCTTCCCGGGCAGCTTCAGCTTCCTGCGCATGTGCCACCTGGGGCATCACCGGCGAAACCGCAGCGAGGTGGAGCGCTTCGACATCCTCGAGCCCCACGACGACGTGCGTGCGCGACGTGCGTACTTCTACTTCCTCTACCTCGGTGGCTTCTGGGCCGTGGTGCCGCTGGCGACGGTGTTGCTGGTGGTGTGGCCCCAGGCGCTGAGGACGAAGTTCGCGCCGCTCCACGCCGACGCCGACGCGATGGTGAAGGGCGTGACGGACTCGGTCTTGAGACGCGTGCGGCTCGAAGCGCTCGGCGCGGTGGTGGTGCAGGGGCTCGGCGTGGCCGCGTTCGGGTTGACGTGGGTGCTGCTCCAGGCGGCGGGCGGGCTGTGCTGGGCGTCACAGCAGTACGTCACGCACGCGGGCTCTCCACGCGACGCGCTCCATGGTGCGCACAACCTGAAGGCGCCGCGGCTGTACGAAGCGGTGCTGCTCCACTTCAACTGGCACCTCGCGCATCACCAGCACCCGAAGGTGCCATGGCTTCATCTGCCGTCGTTCGACGATGCGTCGCGACGCCGGCCGCCGTACTTCGCGTCGTTCGTCCGGTTCTTCGTGAAGGGTCCTCAGCCCGAAGCAGTCTCGGTGCCAGCCGAGTCTCTGGTGCGCCCGAGCTGAGCTCAGGTCACCCGAATCCGCCTCGCGCGGAGCTCGGCCCGCAGCTTCCCTGGCAGTTTGCCTGCGAACCACCGGATGAGCCGGAGCGCCGGGAGCCCGATCTCGGTGGCCGAACGAATGCCCAGGTCGCCAGCCTTTCCGGCAGTGCCGACGCTGACGGTGTGGAGTGACGCGAGCGTGGTGCTCCGGAGAACGGGCGTCGAGCTCCCCCTGGCGGGAACGCCAAGGTTGAGTTCCTCGAGCGGCGCGCTGCTCTTCGCGAACTCCGCGATGGCCTCGGCGCTCAACCGTGCGCCCGGCAGATTCAGCCGCCGCAACTTCGGAAACGACGCCCACGCGCGCAGCCAGGCGTCGTCGGGCGGCGTGGTGACGTAGAGGCTCGTCAAAGCCGGGAACAGCGTCGCGAGCCGCGGGTCGAACGCCAGCGGAGCACGAGAGAAGAACGCTCGCAGCGTCGGCACGGGCGCGCTGAGCTGACGCACGACCGCGTCGCCAGCGCTGACCGTGAGCGTCGAGATGGGCGCAAAGGCCTCGGTCGCCATCATCACGGCCAGCGTCGAGCCCGTCTGCACCTCGACCCGCAGCGAGGTGATGGGCTCGAGCGACAACAGCGTGGGGAGCACGCTCAACGCGGACTCTTTGAGAGTCACTTCGTCGACGAAGCCACGCTTCACGCGATAGCCGTCGACGCCTGGCGCGGTGAAGGCCGGGTCGACCACTGGAATCTGTTGGCGCAGCGCTCGGCGCGTCGCGGGGTTGACCCGCGCTGTCGACGCGAGCCCAGCCACCACGGCCTGCGCGCGGGGGTCGCCCTGCTCCAGCAACAGGTCAGCCGCCACCCGATAGGCGTCGAGGTGGCCGAGGCGAAGCTGCGCGAGCAACTCGGGCTGCAGCTTCATCGGCCCAGCACCTGCTTCACGCGCCGCAACCAGTCGACGCCGACATCAGGCTGCGCCACCGCTGCCCACGCCGCGAACCCCAACAGCCACTGCTCGAAGTCAGGCCGGCCGCGGGCCTGTGACGCGAGGCCGTGCCGCTCGCAGTTGTGCACGATGGCCTTGAAGGAGCGCCGAAGGTGTCGAGGCAGGGTGACGCGCTGGTTCACCACCAGGCCCGTCACCTGCTGTCGCCCCGTCGCGCGCATCACCCGGCGCTTCGAGGCGTTCTCGACGAAGCCCTCTTGCTGGCAGATGGCGTTCGCCCACCACAGAAAGCGGCCGACCTGTCGGGGCTCCTCCGCGAACGAGAAGGTGAGGTCGTCGGCGTAGCGCGTGTAGCTCGCCTTCCACTTCTTGCTCAGGCCAGTGAGGCGCGCGTCGAGGCGTCGGGCGATGAGGTTGGCGATGGCAGGCGACGTCGGCGCGCCTTGCGGTAGCACCGCGACGCCCGAGAGCGCGCCTGAAGCCAGCCGGGGCCGGTAGGTCGTCAGCCGCGCGAAGGCGTCTGCCACCTCCCGGTCGGCGCCGAGCGCGAACAGCAGCCCGCGCACCCGCTCCTCGTGGATCGAGGGGAAGAAGTCCTGCAGGTCGAGCTTGATGACCATCGCCCGGCCGACGTGGGCGGTGGCGTTGGTGACGACCGAGCTGCCCTTCGAGAACGCCGTCGAGGCGCGATGCACGGGGAGCGAGCCGAGGAGCGAATCGACCAGCCGTCGCTGCACCTGCTTGAGGGCCGGGTGAGGCGCGGCGAGCGAGCGCACGCCTCCGCGTCGCTTGGGCACGGTGAACTCTGCGTAGCGGCGCAGCGACGGCAGCGATGAGAGCGGCACGCCCAGCAGCGTCTCGGCCAGGCGGGCCGAGGCCAGCGGCTCGGCGCGGACCGGGAACTTTCGAGCGTTGTACCGCCTCAGGCCGAAGCGCCAGCCCGCCACCGACCATGGCTGCTTGAAGAACGCCGGCAGATACGAAGGCCGAGGCAGCGGAAGGCCGACCTCTGGGAGTCGAAGTCGCGTGAGGTGAACGCTGGCTTTATTGGCGACCCGCGGGTCGGGGTCCTTGATGGCGTGACGAAGGAACGAACCGGCGTGCAGCCGTCCGAGCCGGCCGGCAAGTTCGACGGCCGCGACACGCTCGGCAGGCTCCCGGCTCCGCAGCAGCGCGAAGACGGCTCCCGGGCTGAGGAGCTCGAACGCAAACGTGCCGACGATGTCTTCCTCGGCAAGCCCGGTGACGCCCTCGAGCACCCGGGCCACCGCCGCGAGGTCGACCGGCGTCTTCGCCTTCAGCCGCTCGAGTTCGAGGATGGCGTCAACGGGGTTCATGGTGCTCCTGGCGGCCTGCGCAGTACCTGCTTCCAGAAGCGGTGAGGTGCTGGAGTTCCGGCATGGCGCACCTCACGGCTTCGAGACTTCATGCGACACCAACTTCGTCGCGACGTGACATCGCGAAACACCGCTAGCTGCTGCAGGCCGCCAGGGAGCGCGGGCGTCGTACTCCAGTCGTCAGCTCGCCGCAGCTGTGCGATGACTTCGGGGTGATCAACTTGACCGCGCACGAAGGGAGCTCGCCATTGCCCTGTCTGTGCAAGGGCTGCTTCGAGCGCGCGCCGACCGAGGCCAGCGCCGACGGCGTCGAGTTTCGTCGCGTGACCGCGCGCGCGGCCGAGCGAGAACTCCACGCCTGGGTGCCGCGCTCACTCGACGCGAAGGTCCCGATGCTGGTGAAGTCGATGGAGCAGCGGTTGGCGCACCGCTTCGTCCGGCAGTCATCGGTCCCGCTCGACACCACGCCGTTGGTCGACCGAGCGCCCGCGTTGGTTGAAGCGAAGAAGCCGGGGCTCTGGAGTCGGTTCCGCAAGCTCTTCTCGTAGGCCGCCAGGACGACACCACGCGATGACGATTCAGTGACGTTCGCGGTGCGACGATTCGGTCGATGACGCCGACCGCCGACGCTGGCTCGCCGAAGCTGATGACTGCCGTTGCACCGGAGAAGGTGAAGCCGGCGCTCCGAGGCGTCTTCCACTTCCTGGGCTTCTTCGTGGCGCTCGGCGGAGCGGTGGAGCTCGCGCTCGCGCCGCAGTCAGGCTGGCGGTACGTGGCGGGCCTCATCTACGCCGCGTCCATCGTCGGCATGCTCGGGCTCTCGGCGCTCTACCACCGGCCGATGTGGAGCCACGCCGCGCGTGCCCGGCTCCGCCTCGTCGACCACTGCGGCATCTTCTTCCTCATCGCTGGCACCTACACGCCGTTCGCCGCGCTCGTGTCACCCCACAGCTGGACCCTCGGCCTCATGGGCATGTGGCTGGGCGGCGTCGCTGGCATCGTCCACGCCTTCATCAACGACCACGGGCACCGCGGGCTGCGCGCGGGCGTGTACGTGGTGCTCGGACTCTCGTCGTCACCGCTCGTCTTCTCGCTGCCAGCGACCACCGGGTGGGGAACGGTGTCGCTCCTGCTCGCGGGTGCCGTCGTCTACATCACCGGCGCCGGCGTCTACGCGAAGCGGTGGCCCAACCCGAAGCCGTCGGTGTTCGGGTACCACGAGATCTTCCACCTCCTGGTGCTCGTGGCGGCAGCCCTGCACTTCGCAGCGGTGTGGCGCATTCAGCAGCTCCCGTGACGCGCCGGCGGCCTGGGGAACACCAGACCTGTCAGTGCATGACACGGGCGGGCGGGCGCAGCTGCAGTTCTCGAGCTTCGCTCAAGCCAGACCCTGAGTCGGCCGCTCGAGTCCGAGACCGTGTCGAAATCCTCGGCGTCGATTCGAGCCTTCAGCGGTTTCCGCGCTTGGTGCCCCGCGAGAGCCCTGCGCCTGCATGTCCCGAGCGGGGCGGGTGAAGCGCGAGGAACGGGTTCGTCGCTGCCTTGGCGACCGGAGGCTTTGGAGCCGGTCTGGTTGCCTCTGGGAAGATCAGTCGCAAGGGTCCGCCCGGAGCCGCGGTCGGGTTCGCCAGGTCGGAGCCGGCCATCGTGCACAGGAAGCTGCCCGGAAACTCGGGAAGGACAGCCGGAAAACCGAGCGCCGCAGCGAGGAGTCAGCTCTCCAGAGTCACGCCTGCGTAGACCTCGTCCACCGAGAACGAGAGCGCAGGCGTTTGGAGCACGAGGCGCTCCCCAGCGCGGAATTCGAGTTCTTCCCATCCTGTCGGTCCGCGTCGAAGCACGGTGATGCGTTGAGTGCGGTGTGAGACGAAGAGGACAGCGGCAAGTGACGGGATCTGTTTGTAGTGGCTGAGCTTTTCGCCACGGTCGTAGTCCTCGGTCGATGGGCTCGTCACCTCGACGAGGATGACGGGATTCGTCAGCGCATTCCGGTCGATGGGTGAGTACTCGCGTTCTGCGCAGACCACCGAGACATCGGGAAACGCAGAAAGGTCGGTGCGCTCGATGCGGACCTTCAGGTCAGAGGAAAAGACCGAGCACTTGCCGAGTTCGCGCTTCAGGATCGCGCCTGTGTTGAGCGAGAGTTCGGCATGGGTCGGCGTTCCGCCCGCCATCGCGTAGATGACGCCCTCGCAGTACTCGAGCCTGAGTTCAGAGACCTCAAGCGCCGAGAGGTAGTCTTGATACGAGAAGTGAAGCCGTCGCGCCGAACTCATCGAGGGTCATTGTATCACTCACTTCGCCGCCGGGGTGACTGCGACCCGGCGCTCCTCTCGCTCCGCGCGCTCCACCTGGGGAACACCAGACCTGTCCGTGCATGACACGGGCGGGCGGGCGCCGCTGCAGTTCTCGAGCTTCGCTCAAGCCGGACCCTGAGTCGGCCGCTCGGGTCCGAGACCGTGTCGAAATCCCCGGCTTCGATTCGAGCCTTCAGCGGTTTCCGCGCTTGGTGCCCCGCGAGAGCCCTGCGCCTGCATGTCCCGAGCGGGGCGGGTGAAGCGCGAGGAACGGGTTCGTCGCTGCCTTGGCGACCGGAGGCTTTGGAGCCGGTCTGGTCTTCTTCGCGTCCGTCTTCTTCTTCAGAGGAGTCGTCATCAGCCTTCGTAGCTCCTTTTGGCGCCCGCAGGCGGGTGCACCTCGCGAAACTGCTCGGAGGATTCAGCGAACCGCTGGGCGCGCGGGGAGGCTCTCAGTCACGCCATGATGGCCTTCGTCGTCGGTGTCCTGCTGGGTTTTGTCTTCTCCGTGCTCGGCGCGGGCGGGGGCATTCTCGCCGTGCCGGTGTTGCTGATCGGCTTCAAGACGTCGGTCGCCGAAGCGACGGGCGCGGGGCTCGTCGTGGTGTGGCTGGCCGCCATCGCAGGCGTCATCAGCCACGCTCGCGCAGGCCGACTCGACGTGCGGGTGGCGCTCACGTTCGGCGTGCCTTCGGTGCTCGGCGCGGTCGGTGGCGCGCAGCTCCACGCCCTGGTGCCCGAGCAGGTGACGGTCGGGCTCTTCGCCCTCGTGCTGCTCACCGCGGTCGCCGCGATGTTCCGGAAGAAGCCCGAGGAGGCCGCTGCGCCTGTCGCCACCTGGGCCGTCGTCGTCGCTGGCGTCGCGACCGGTGTGTTGACGGGTTTCCTCGGAGTGGGCGGTGGCTTCTTGATCGTGCCGGCGTTGACCTTGTGGGCAGCGCTCCCGCTGCATCGCGCGGTGGGCACCTCGATGGCCGTCATCGCCATGAGCAGCCTGTCTGGGGCGGTGGTGCATCTCCTCGCCGGTCACGTGCCGCTCTCGTTGGGGTTGCCGATGGGGGCCGGGGCGGTGCTCGGCGCGGTGCTCGGAGCCCCGCTCGCCGGCCGCCTGCCCGAGCGCCCGTTGAAGCTCGGATTTGCGGTGCTCGCGTTCGGTGTTGCCTTCAGCATGGGGGCCAGGGCGCTCGGGCTGTGGCAGGCACGATGAACGAGAACCGTCGCCCGTGGGCCCTGGCTCAGAGAGGGCAACGTTGTCAGAGGAGAGCCCATGCAGCTCGAGACCTTCTTCGATGAGCGGACCTTCACCCTGTCGTACGTGGTGTTCGACGAAGTGACGAAAGACGCCGTGATCGTCGACCCGGTGCTCGACTACGAGCCCTCGGGCGGCAAGCTGTGGACGGAGTCGCTCCAGCGGGTGGCGGCCTTCGTCGACGCGAAGAAGCTGACCGTTCACTTCGTGCTGGAGACGCACCCGCACGCCGATCATCTGTCGGGAGCGCAGTGGCTCAAGCAGCGGTACGGCGCGAAGGTGGGCATCAGCGAACACATCGTCGGCGTGCAGGGCGTGTTCAAAGACGTGTTCGCGCTCGACCAGCTCCCCACCGATGGGCGGCAGTTCGACGTGCTGGTGAAGGACCGACAGCTGCTCCGCGCGGGCGCCCTCAACGTCGAGGCGATCGCCACGCCCGGCCACACGCCCGCGTGCCTGAGCTTCAAGGTCGACGACGCCGTCTTCACCGGCGACGCGCTCTTCCTCGACGACGTCGGCGTGGGACGCTGTGACTTCCCGAAGGGTGACGCCGCGGCGCTGTACGACTCGGTCACCAGACGCCTCTTCACGCTGCCCGACGCGACGAGGCTCTTCGTCGGCCACGACTACCCACCAGCCGGGCGGACCTGGCGCTCGATGACGACGGTGGGCAGCGCGAAGGAATCGAACGTGCACCTGCCGGTGGCGATGCCAAAGGCGACTTTCGTCGAGAAGCGCACGGCCCGCGATCGCACGCTCAGCCCGCCCCGGCTGCTGTACCCGTCGGTGCAGGTGAACATCAACGCGGGGCTGCTCCCCGAGCCGAAGGCCAACGGGCGCCGGTACCTGGTGGCGCCGCTCAACGGCCCGTGAGCTCGACGGCGGCTGGCGTTGTGCTGCAAGGGGTGTGGCTGGTGTCCGTCGTCCACCAACCGAAGGGCCGTCGAGACGGGGGCGGCCGGCGCTCCGAATCCTCAGCCCGCTGGTGAAGCAGGGCCCGCGCCTCATCTTCAACGCCGTCACGGCCACCGGCCATGCGCTCCTCGCCGACGACCCCGCCGCGGACACGGTGGCGTGGGCCGTCGACACCCACACGCTGAGCCAGGCGACGCCCCTCGTCGTCGGTAGCCGGGTGCTCTTCGGCGCGGACCGGCTCTCCGCTGTCGACCTCAGCGCCAGGCGAGAGCGCTCAGCGTGACGCGAGCAGGAACGGCAGCGAAAGGGTCGCCAGCCCCAGCGCGAGCGCGCCATGCAGCGTGGAGAGTGAAGCGCTCCAGTCGGTGACCGTGGGGAGCACGAGCCCGACGCCGAGCGCCGCGATGAAGAGCCCAACCACGCCTCCACCTGCGTGAAGAATGGGCGCGAAGGCAGAGACGCGCCGACGTTCGGCCTCGATGGTGCTGCGCAGCAGCGCACGTCGGTCGGCCAGCGCCCGTTGCTTCACCTCGAGCGCTCGAAGCTGTGACGACCACTGCTGTCGTTCGGCGTCGTCACCCGGCAACGGCTCCTCCTTGCGGTAGCGGCTCCACAACTCTGCGACTTCCTGTTTCAGCGACGACAACTCAGTGGCTCGTTCAGTCATGGCGACACGTGTTCCTGGTGTTCAGCGACGGCTCAGCGCGACGACGGCGACCGTCAGCAGCATCGCCGCCAGGCGCAGAGGATGTTCCGCAGGCGCTCCCGGAGTGAGCACCGTGAGACCCACCACCCAGCTCAGCGCCGCGACCCCGAGGCCAGTGCCTCGCAGCACACCGGTGGTCAGCAGCGCGATGGGCGGTTGAGGTCGCCGTTCGGCTTCCTTCTCGAGGGCCAGCACCTCGCGTTCGAGTCGCGGCAGCTCACGTTCGAGCATCGACACCCGGTCTCGGAGCGCCTGCAGCGGTCCTTCGCGTCGCCGTCGGGCCACGTCAGCGCGGCGCGCCATCCACTCCTTGAGCAGCTGTGCTTCCGCTTTCAACGAAACCAGCTGCACCTGCGTCCTGTCATCCACTCCAGTCGACATGCCTGGAGGTGATTGCAGCGAGCGTGCCCGGCTTGGGCGTCGTCGAAGGCCCTCCGGTCTTCCAGTGAGCGACGGCGTCAACGTTCCGTCGGCGAGGCGAGGTGCGCTTCCCATCCGGGCGTGACGTCGAAGCCCGACGGCTTGACGTCGCCCAGCTTGAGCCCTCGCGCCTGCATCACCGAGTTCCAGCGCCGGCGCCCGTCCCGCACGCGATGGAGGGTCAGCGCAGCCAGCTGCCCCAGCTCCCGGCAGTAGCGGTAGTGGTGCTCCTCGAGGAACGCCGTCTCGAGCGCGGCGCGCAGGTGCTCGCAACGAGCGTCAGACGCGGACGCCTCGAGGAACAGCGCGTAATGCGGCGACGGCGTCAGCGACGGCGCGACCATGACGAAGTCGGCGCTCACGTCCCCGAGGACCCGGCGCAACGCTGCTTCGACGACCACGGCCGAAAGCTTCTCGCCCCGCAGGTCGCTCGTCTTGTCGAGCCGGCCTTCGAACCGCAACAGCGGGAGCGCGCGCCATTGCCCCACACAGCGCACGACGTCGGGAAGGCGATAGCGCACGAGCCCTCCGCGCGTGGTGATGATGGGCGAATACGCAGCGCCCTCACGCAGCTCGTCGACGAAGCGCGCGGGCCGACCGTCATCTTCGAGCGCCTCGAACTCGAGCAGGTGACTCGTCACCGCCGCGACCGGCGCGGGCACGCCCCACAGCGGGAAGGACACGACGCCTTCGGTCGCGAGCAGGCCCTTCCCTTGAAGCGGCGTGCGCGGGAAGAACCGGCGCAGCGCAGGCACCGCCTCTGACGCCCAGCCGTCGGTCCAACACGAGACGAGCTGCAGTGAAGGCCAGAGCGCTTCGGCCCTCAGTCCCCCGTGACGGTCGAGCGCCGCCTGCAGCATCGCCCTTCGCCGCGTCGTCAGCCGCGTCTCGAGGGACGTCCACCGCGTCACCAGCGCCTCGAGCAGCAACGTCAGGAACGAGGGGTTCCAGATGCTGATGAAGCCGAGGTCTTCTGCTTCGAGCAGGTGCAGCAGCGTCTCGTCCTGCCACGTCCCGACGTCTCTGGAGCGCGCGACGGACGAAGGCACCGCCAGGAGCTGCTTCATCGCCAGGCGCGTCACCGGACCGAAGTACTCGGTGTCGTCTTCGAAGCCGACGCGCAGGCCTGATGGCGTCGTCTCGGGCGCTCTCGCGGCTGGAGAGACCGACCAGTACTGCCGCGTGCGGAACAATGCCGGGAAGCGACGGAACAGGTCGTCGAGCCAGGGCGCGGTGGCGGCCGAGAAGTCGTCGAGCAGGCCCTGGGTGTACGGCACCCGCTTGGGCAACGAGGTGGAGCCGCTGGTGCGCTCGAAGACGAGCACCGGCTCCGTCGTCAACACCCGAGGCTCGCCGTTCGCGAGGCGCTCGACGAAGGGGGCCAGGTCGTCCCACGTCACGACGGGCGCGCGACGCCTGAAGTCCTGGAGCGAGGTCGCTCCACTCAGGCCGAGCGCCACGCCACGCGCGCTCTCGGACAGCGACGACGAGGCCCGCGCCAGCCACGCCTCTTGCGCGCGCCGGGGCTCGCGAGAGGCCTCGTCGAACCGACGGACGGCCGCTCGGCGACTCACCGCCCACCCTGCAGTCAGGACGGCCGTCACCGCCGCGCGGAGGTCAGCGGTCACCGAGCTCCTTCACGTCCCGAAGAGGCAGGAGCGGCCTGGGCGTTCCCCGGGTCGTCTTCCCGGCGCGCTCGCGACTGGTCGGCTTTCCGTCCTCGTCCTCTCCCGGCGGCTGCACTTCGATGAGGCGGCCCCCGGTGAGCAGGTTGTCTCTGCGCGCGCGACCCTCCCCACTCAGCGTGTCGCCACTTCGGTAATCGCCGCTGACCCATGGTGGCCATCCTCGTCTCGCCGCGCCATTCCTCCAACGACTCGATGCTGCAGCAGACCCAGCTCCAGCGCATTCGAAGGCAGCCCGGTTCGAGAAGCGATTGAGCCGCGCAGGCGACGCGGTGGCGCCGCTGCGAGGGGTGGAACCCGCCGTCGTGGAATCGATGATTGCGCCGCAGCTACCGCTCCCCTTCGAGGCACACCGTGAAGGTTCCCCGCGCGCTCGTGCCCGTCGTCCTCATCCTCACGGCCTGCCCCGGCCCTGTCGAGCCACGCACCGATGCAGGGGCGGGAGGCGGTACTGCCGAGGTGTTCGACAGCGGCTTCGTCCACATCCTTCCCAGGGGGTGGACCGGGCAGGCGATGGCTGCGGTCGCCAATGGGACGAGCCTGATGGTCGTCGGCAATGGCACGGCTGACGGTGGCGCTGCGGCGCTCCTGGTCGCACGGGTTCGAGCCGACCGCACGCTCGACCCCTCATGGAACGGCACCGGCGTCACGCTCGTCGACATCGCTCCGGGAGCCTCTCCCCTCTTTTCGGGTGCGAGCGCGTACGCCGCGATGATGGATGGCGACAAGTTGCTCATCGGAGGCACCGGGCAGGCGCTCCTCATTCCCGGCGAAGGGCTCAAGGTGGTGGTCGCGCGGTTTCTGCCTGGTGGCCAGCTCGACACCACGTTTGGCAACACCGGCGCGCCGACGGGCGTTCGGCTCGACGGCTTCGGCGGCGCGATGCCCGTGGCCGCAGCGTGCACCGCGCTGGTGAAGCAGGCAGACGGAAAGATCCTCGCGGGGGGCCACGTGCAGGGGAACTTCTTCGTCACCCGCTACCTCGACACCGGCACCGCCGACGTCTCGTTCTCGAAGACCCCCGACGCGGGCTTTGGCGCCGTCTGGGGCACCTCACGCGATGAGCAGCTGCGCGCGATGGTGCTCGACCCTGATGGTAGAATCGTCGTCTTCGGCGGCGAGGGAATGTCGGCGGCGCGGCTGCTCCCGACCGGTGCGCTCGACACCGCGTTCGGAACGGCTGGGTACTCCACCTCGGCAGGAGCAACCGGCGCGAACCTCTGGCGTGAACCCGATGGCTCGTACCTCGCGGTCGGGTTTCGGAGCCTCTCGTCCGACGCGGGTGACCGCCAGCTCGCCGTGCGCTTCCAGAGGCTCTCGTCGAGCGGCCAGCCCGACATCACGTTCGGCCCGACGGGAACGCGAGAGGTGACGTTGCCGGGCGCCAACATCGGCTTGAGCTCGATTCGTGGCGCAGCGCGATGGTCCGACGGGCGCGTGCTCCTCTACGTGACGGGGCTGGGCACCACGTACCTCGTGCGCTTCAACGCCGACCTCACCCTCGACCAGGGGTTCCTCGAAGGCGGGCTTCCGAAGCCGTTGCCCATCACGCTGCCGTTGCTTCAGCCGGCGTCGCTCGTCGGGCAGCACCTCACCGTGACGGCGCAGGACCGCTGGTGGGTGACGGACATCAACCTCGTGGTGGTCGACCCCCGCGCGCCGCGCTCGGTGAACTTCTTCGAGGTGCGCACCGGGCCGTGAGCCCCAGTCAATTCTTGCTTGCTGGGACGTCACGCGCTCATCGGACGCATCGGCAGCGGTGAGGGGACGCCTCAGAGAAACGTGCGGGTCGTCTTCTGAACGAAGAGGTCGTCAGCCGCCGCGAGGCAGCAGAGCTCGTCACCTTCCCGCCACCGAGGGTTCTTCGCGAGGAAGAACGCGACGTCTTCGTCCTGGAGCAGCCGTGAAGGAACGTCGGCCAGGTCCTCCGCGAGCCGCACCACATCGCCGGTGAAGCGCAGCAGGCCTGACTGCCGGTCCCACGAGGCGCCGAACTTCCGGGTGCACAACGTGTCGAGCAACGCGCCTTCGAACGCTGGCGTCGATGCGTCGTGCCTCGGCCAGTGCGTCGGGAAGTAGCGCGTCAGCAGCAGGTACGTGCGGTAGCCCTTGGTGATGAGGAACCAGAACACTGGCAAGCCTCGCTTGAGCCGCTGCGCCATCAGGTACCAGATGAACGCGCGCTGCAGCGCCGTTTGCCCCCAGAAGCCGGGCGCGACGATGGTGTCGCCCGAGAACACGGCGCACCACCGGCCGGGCTCTTCGATGGCGAGCAACGTCGAGAAGCCCTGGACCTCGCGATTCGAGTCCTTCAAGACGATGACGTGGTGCTTCTCGGACAGGTCGCGGTCGAAGTCGGAGCGTCTGGCGCCGTCGTACGAGGCCGCGAAGAGCGACCACATCGCCTCCACCTCGTCAGCGCGCAGCGACGCCACGCGCCGCACCCGTGCCTGCAACCCACGCCCGGGCCGGAAGAAGCCCCGCTGGCGAATCAACGCGCGGCTCACGGTGTCGTGTTGCGACTTCGAAGACGTCACGTCAGCTTCAGCATAGCGATGGCCGCGGTTGCGGGCCGGGAAGAAACGGGACAGATGCAAAGGCATGCAGCCCGCAGCACCTCGTGACCCGCCACGCTCGAAGCTCCAGTTGCCCGGCGTCACGCTCTCGTACACCGACGAAGGCACCGGGCCCATCGTCGTCGGCATCTCGGGGCTCCCGGGTGCGCACCATCACTGGCGTTGGCTGGCGACGCCGTTGTTCGAGTGGGCGCGCTTCGTTCGCCTCGAGCTCCCCGGCTTCGGAGAGGCCGCGATGCCCGGCCCGGTGAAGGCGCTGTCGCTCGAAGCGCGTGGAGAGCTCGTGGCGCGGGCGCTCGAGGCGCTGGACCTTCAGGACGTCTCGCTCGTCGGCCACTCCATGGGCGGCATCATCGCGCTCGAGGTCGCCGTGCGGCACGCGCGTCGCATTCGTTCGGCCACGCTGGTCGCGACGCCCGGGCCGTCCGCGCACTACCCGGAGCACGCCTGGCGCGGCATGGCGAGCGTGCTGAGCCTCCGCCCATTTCAACCTGCGCTCAGCCGGGTGGCGCGCTTCGCCTTCGGCCGTCTGGGCTTCTCGCTGCGCGACATGACGGATGAAGGGGCGCTGCGCACCATCGTCGACGCGGCACACACCAGCTTCGCGCGGCACCGGGAGAACATCTCGAGGACGAAGGTGCCGGTGCTGCAGGCGTGGGGCGACGACGACGCGCTCGTTCCGCTGCGGTTTCATGAAGAGCTCGCGCGCGCGCGCCCTGACTGGGTCCACCTGCAGTTCCCCGATGGTGGGCACGACGTTCAGAAGTTCCACGGCGTCGAGGTGGCCGACGCGATGCGCCGGCTCATCCAGCAAAGCTGAGGGGGCCGCGTTCGCGAAGGCGCGCGGAAGGCCGGAGGACGAGCGCTCCGTGAGGCACGGACGCGGCAGCGTCGAGGATGCTGGCTCACGCCTCGCCGCGCTTGAACGGGTCGATGTCGGGCGCGGGGTCGTGCTGCACGAGGTCGACCAGCCCGCGCGTGAGCGCGTTCACCACCGGTACGCGATGGCGCACCCACATGAACGTGTCGACGGGCTTCGCGCCCATGCGCGCCTTGGGCTCCAGCGCGGTGCGACCGAGGACGACCCGCGCGGAGCGACGCTCGAGGCCGACCTCGACGGCCGTGTGGAGCAGGCGCAGATAGAGCGGGAGTTCCTTCGCGGCCTCACGGTCGAAGCCAATCTGCGCGGCGTGTGTCTCGTCGCCGTCGACCTGCACCAGCAGGAAGCCGAGCACCTCGTCGCCACGCATGATGACGTTGAAGATGTTCGACTCCCTCAGCCGGGCCATCGCTGGCCAGTACGACGACGACACCGTCACCGGCCGAACACTGGCGTTGTCCTGCACTGCCAGATGGAGCGCCTGGAGCCGCTCGGCATGCCGCTCGACTTCTTCGACTGACAGCCGCACCACGCGACACCCGGCCTCGAGGACCGGCGCGTACACCTTGCGCTTCACGGCGCTGCGGTACTTCGAGACCATGCTGCCGAGGTAGTCGTCGTGCGTTCGCCACTCGGGCTCGAGCGGCAGCACCATCGTCGGCCCGCCGTCCATCACGCGGTAGCTGAGCGACTCGAGCGCCCGGCTCTCGTCCCGCTGTGAAGCCGAGAGGTCTTTGACGACGACGAGGTTGGTGTGGCCGTTGAGCTTCTCGGCGCGGCGCACGCGGTAGAGCACTTCGCCGACGGCCCGGAACGCGAGCGCGGGGTTCAGCGTCGTCGCGACACCGTCGAGCCCGGCCGAGAGCAGATTGCCGCAGACCAGCACGCGCTGACGAACCGAGTGTTCCAGCGCCGCGGTGTCGAGCCCCTCGATGACGCTCTTCGCCGCTGCGGGCCGCAGGCGGTCGATGCTCACGTCGAGGATCTGCATGGCCATCGCGAGGACCGGACGGGCTCCATCGAGGCCGAGCGCGTAGCGGTGCTCGACGTTCGGCGTGGCCGCTCCTTCGAGCGCCTGAAGATAGTCGCGTGAGAGCCTCAAGCCCTTGCCCGCCGTCACCTCGTCCCAGGCGGTGACGTTGAGCGCCGAGAGCGAATCAGCGAACGCGAACCGCAGGCCCGTCGGCGCCCGCACGGCCTGTCGCCGCTCGAAGCCGGCGAAGGCGTCACGCAGTTGGGTGGGCAACATCGAATCGAAACGAAGGCGGGCATCGGTGGGCATGCGGACGGAACGGCCCGTCGCGTCGGCCATTCCGAAGTGCGCAGGGTGCGCACGAAGCTGCGCAGCGCCATCGCCAGGAGGCTGGGTTCGCCCGGCTACTCGAGCACGCACCCGCGCTTGTCATCGACGAACCGGGCCTTCGCGGTCCACGAGATGAAGGCCGAGCTCTGCACCGTCTTGTTCGTCTCGTCGACGGTGAAGCGCGCCACGTTGGGGCTCGCGCGTACCCAGTCGCGGCAATACGCCTCGTCCATCTGCATCACGAAGCGGCAGGTGCAGGTCATCTTCGCGGCGTTGCCGGTCGCGAGCTCGAGGTCGTTGTTGTCGTAGGTGCGCAGCTTCGCGTCGTCCTGCGCGCAGCCCGAGGCGAGCACCGCGACGGCCACTCCCAGCATCCAGGTCGTCTTCATGGCTTCACCACCGCCAGCACGTTCTTCACCAGCTCATTCACCGGAATGCTGCCGTCGCGGTCATCGCCGTTGCGCACGATGATGAGGTCTTCGGACGGGATGACGATGATGCGCTGGCCCCAGTGGCCGAGCGCGGCGTAGGTGTCGTCTGGAGCGTCCTTCCACGGCTTCTCGACGCCAACGGCCGGCGGGCGGTTGAGCCACCACATGTAGCCGCTCGGCGTGTCCTCGCAGGGCAACTGGAACTCGGTCGCGGGCAGCGTCGCCCCGGAGCAATCGCCGCGGTTGGCGCGGAAGGTCGCGCTCGGCGTGGTGGCTGACTGCACCCAGCCGACGGGCAGCAGGCGCTGGTCGTTCCAGCACCCGTCGTTCAGCATCAGGTAGCCCAGCTTCGCGTAGTCGCGCGGCGTCGCGTACAGGTAGCTGCCTCCGAGCGCGTTGCCGACCGGGTCTTCTTCGAAGACGACGCCCTTCATGCCGATGGGCTCGAACAGCTGCGTCCAGAACGCGTCAGGGCCAAACTTCGATGTCAGGGCGCGCTTCGCCAGCGTACCGACGACGTGCGCGTCACCTGTCGAGTAGACGAACTGCGTGCCTGGCTCGCGCAGCTTGCGATGTGTGAGCACGTGCTTGACCTGGTCCTTGTGGCCGGCGCCGAGCAGCATCGAGATGACGCTCGACACCTGGTACCCGCGGTCCTCGTACTCCTCCTGCCATTGCAAGCCCGAGCCGAAGGTCAGGATGTGCTTCACCAGAATCGCGCACACCACCGGGTCATCCTTGTACTCGGGCAAGAGCTTGCAGATGGAGTCGTCGAGGTTGACGAGCCCCTGGTGCACCGCGACGCCCAGCAGGGTGCTCGAGGCGCTCTTCGCCACCGACCACGACAGTTGCCGCTTCGTGGCGTCCCACCCGCGCGCGTACTTCTCGTAGACGATGGCGCCGTTCTTGATCACGACCAGCGCGTTGGTGCGGTAGCCGAGGCGCTCCTCGGGTTTGCCGACGATGGTGAAGGCGTAGTCCTCGAGGGCTTTGATTTCGGCGGCCCTGGCGGTGGCGTTGATGAGCACCTCGGGCCACTTCTCGGTAGGCCAGCTCGCGCGCGCGCGGCACTGCTGGGCCTGCGCGAGGGACGCGGTGACGACGAGCGCGAGGACGATGAGTCGGTTCATGGGGAGCGCTCCTGTCAGAAGGGAATCGTGGTGAGCGGCAGCACGGTGGTCGCGCTCACGGAAGGAATGAACGAGGGCAACACCGCCGAAGCCGTCGCTGCGGGAGGTTTGCGGAAGAAGCGCATGGTGCCGACCGCCGCCCCGCCCATCGCCGCGCCATCGATGACGCTGAAGAGGATGAGGCCGGGAATTCCAGCGAGGCTCACCCCGACGAAGCCCGCGATGACGGTGGCCGCGATGTGCACGAGGGTCGCCGCCGCGAAGCCGAGCCAGAAGCTGAACTTGCCGTCGGCGTCGGTGAGCTTCCAGTTTCCGAAGATCCACGCGGCGAGCGCGGTGAAGGCCGGGGCCACCAGGCCCATCGGGAGCAGCCCGAAGATGGCCGTGGGGATGAGGTAGATGTTGAGATTTCCGAGCACGTTCGCGAGCAGGAAGCCGACGGGAGCTCCCACGAAGCCCGCCGCGGCAGCGACGCCGAACTGCAGGCCGAACGACGGAGGCTCGTTCAGGGTCGTCGCGGCCGAAGGCGCCGAGACCGAAGGCGACGCGGCGGGCACGTCGTCGGGCATCAACAGCCGCGCGGCCAGCGCCTGGGTGGCGCCGAACGTGAGCGCGAACGCGCACAGAAGGGAAAAGGAGTGTCGCATGCTTCCTCGTGGGTGAAGGCGGTGCACTGTAGCCGTGCGCTGGTTCTGCGATAGGGCGCGCCGACGCGCTGCGCCAGTGAAAGCACCTGCTGGTCAGACGCAGCGTTTCGTGTGACGTGCACCCCATGACGATGCCGAAGTGGGCGAGCGCGACGCTGGCGTGCCCCCGATGTGGTGGCTCGCTGGCCGGTTTGGCGGCGAAGCAGGCGACGGTCGTGCGCTGCGTGGACTGTGGCCCGTACCCCGTGCTCGCGGGTGTTCCGGTGCTGGTGCCAGAGCCCGCGCTGTGGTGCGCGACCTTCTACGACGCGGCGCTGTCGGCGCTCGCCGAGGTCGACCGCTCATCTCGGGCCGCGGTGCAGACGCTCAAGGCGTTCGCAGACGCCTCTGCGGGCGCCGAGGCAGGCCGCTTCTCCGACGACTGGACGACGTGGGAGGCGCTGGGTGGTGCTCCGCCTGCGCTGCGCGAGGGGCCGGGCGCTGATGCGCTCGCGGAGTTGCTGAAGGTCGCCACCGAGCAGGCGCCGTCGCTCTGGCTCGAGCACCGTACGCCCGATGGCGTCGTGCTGGAGGTCGGCTGTGGAGCGGGCGCGACGTCGGCGCGGCTGGCGACGAAGCGCCGCTCGCTGCTGGTCGGTGATGTCTCGCTGCGCGCGGTGCTGGCCGCGTCTCACCGCAGTGGCGCCGTGCCGGTGGTGATGGACGCACAGGCGCTCCCGGTGCGCGCGAAGTCGCTCGACGGCCTGCTCGCCGAGAACGTGGTCGACCTGCTCGATGACGCCGAGGCGTTCTTCACCTCGGTGAAGGTGGCGCTCAAGCCGAAGGGCGCGCTGCTGCTCTCGTCGCCCGCGCCGTCACTCCAGAGTCCGGACGAAGACGACGCCATGCTGGCACGCCTCGCGCGGAGCGCCGGGTTCACGGTGGACGAAGCAGCAGACGGGCTCCCGTGGCTGCGTCGCAACTCGAGCCGCTTCCTCGAGGTGTGGATGGTGCAGGTCCTCGCGCTGAAGCACGCGACGGCGCGGCGCTGAAGGCCTTCAGGCCGAGCACGAGGGTCACGACCGGTGCGCCTTCCGCGCTTCGCGTGGCTCCCGGGGCGCGACGCTGAAACCGCGCGTCACGTGGGGTGTGGTTTCCGCGCGTACTGCGCTCCGTCGCTCAGGAACATCGGTGACAGTCGTGTCACAGCCCTGCAAACACCCCATGACCGGCGCTGGCGTGCTTGAGCCGACCGGGCCCCGAATCTAACGGAGCCATCGATGCTGCGTCCGTGGGTCCTCATGGTCGTGCTGGTGGGCTGCGGTGGCGGCGCGGCGCCGACACGTGAGGCCGAGGTCGCCAGCGTCATCGCGCGGGCCGACGAGGTGTTGACGCGCTCCCGACCGAACCTGATGGCCGGCCGCTACTCGCGAATGGCGAGCAACGCGTTCGACTACTACCGCGGCAACCTCGCGCTGTTCCGTCACGACTGGGAGCTCGGCCGCACCAGCCGCTCTGGCTTCGTCGGCGTCGAGCCTCCGGTGTGGGGGCTGGTTGACCCGCACCCCGAGAACTTCGGCGTGCTCATCGCCGCGGATGGCACCGCCGCGCTCGAGCCCAACGACTTCGACAGCGCGGACCGGGTGCCGTACCTGTTCGACGTTCGCCGGCTCGTCGCAGGCCTCGCGTTGGCGACGCGGTTGTCGAACGCGCAGGTTGCCCCGTCCGAGGTCGGCGCCGCGGCCGCCCTGAGTTACGCCACCACCCTCATCGCGTTGAGCGCTGGCGCCGTTCCCGAACGGGTGGTCGGGCCGGGCTCCAGCCCCGTGACGGCCGACCTGTTTCGACGCTCGGCGCGAGACCTCGCAGCGAGGGCCGAGCTCGCCGCGCTCACGGAAGTCACCGACGGCGTCCGTCGATTCCGACGCGGTGTCCTCGACCCTGCCGAGCCGACCCAACAGCTCGGCGAGCTCCCGCCCACGGTGCGCGCCGCCCTCCCCGACGCGCTGCGCCGGCTCGGTGAGGGCCCTGCCTTCGAGGTGCTCGACGCCGTGCGTGAGTATGGGTCAGGCGTCGCGAGCTGGCCGCGGGTGCGAATGCTGGTGCTCGTGAGCGGGCCGACGAGCGAGCTGGGCGACGACGTCATCCTCGAGCTCAAGGAGCTGCCAGAGTCGATGGTGGCCGGGTGGTATCGCCCGATGCTGGCCGCCGTCGACACGCCAGCTCGCGTCGAGGCCGGTGCGCGGCGCGCCTGGTTCCGGCCCGACGCCGACCCGCGCTTCTTCGCGACGACGTGGCTGGGCCTGCCCGTGCTGATCCGCACCGAGTCCGAGGCCTTCAAGAACGTGCGCGTCTCGCGGCTGGTGGGAGACCGCGCCTCTCGTGCCTCGCTCCTCGCGCTCGCGCAGACGCAGGGCGCCCTGCTGGCACGAGTGCACGCCGCGAGTGAGCAGGAGACGGTCTCTGCGGTGGCTGCGCAGCTCGAACGCGGACCCGACGTGTTCGCGGACGAGCAGGGCGCGTTTGCAGAGACCCACAGCGCCGAAGTGCTCGTCGACTTCGCGCACTTTCAGGCGGCGTTGGCCAGGCTCGGGGGGACGCTCGGCATCACGCAAGACCCTCGCGAGCGCGCGCCTGACGACGCCGCTTCACTCTTCGGAGACCTGGCCCCATGACCTTCACGCTCCTCGCGGCGCTGCTCTTCACGCAGGCTGATGGTGGTGACGTCGTGCCGGTCGAGGTTGCCGTGCCGACGCTCGACGCCGGCGCCAGTCCCGTCGACGCGGGCGTTCCTGCCGACGCGCTGCAGTGGACGCCCCTCATCGACGCCTTCGGAGAGCTGCAGGCCCGCTTCCCGAGAGACACCGCGCCGTTCAACGCCTTCTCGGTGCCACGCGTGCAGCTCGGCGTGCAGGCCTCCTGGAAGGGCGCGTCGGGGCGGGTGCTGCTCGAAGGCGTCTACGCAACGCAGGGAGGCGCGCTCATCGGCGTCGCAGGCGACAGCGTGGTGGTGCGCCTTCGTGAAGCGTGGGGCGGGTACCGGTTCCTCTTCCTCGAGGCACAGCTCGGCCTCATCCCGACGCTCGTGGTGCCTGAAGTGGAGCGTGCCTTCCTGTTCCGCGAGCTCTCGGCTGACGGACTCGAGAGCTACCGCATCAAGGCGCCGGCGGACTTTGGCGGAACGCTGCGCGCGCACCTGCCCGGCAAGTACGGCTGGGTCGGCGTGAGCGTCACCAACGGCGAGGGCTACACGTCGCGAGAGCTGAACACGCAGAAGAACGTCGAGGTCGCGGCGGCGGTGCATCCGCTGCCCGCTGGCGCGCTGGAGCCCCTGACGGTGCTGGGCCTCGCGATGGTGGGCTCGACGGGTCCCTCGGCCGCTCGTGCCAACCGCTACGGCGGCGGGCTGCTGTGGCAGGGACCGAAGCTCGGCGCTGGCGTGACGGTCGCGACGGTGGACGGCTGGCTCGACGACGGGAGCCGGCGTGGACTGCTGGTGCAGGGCTTCGCGCGTGGAGAGCTGTTCAACCGGCTCCTGCTCGCCGCGCGCGTGCAGTCGTTTCGGCGCGACATCACGCAAGACGACTCGGTGCTCGAGCTCATCGGCGCGGTCGGCGTGAAGGCCGAGCCGGTCGAGCTGTTCCTCGCCGTGCACCGCACCGCGCTCTCTGGACTTGCGCGCACGGCGCTCCCCGGCGTCGACTCGACCGACCTGCGCCTTGTCGTCCGCGTGCGATGGCCCCCCTTGTACCCCTGACCTGCAGAAGGAGAACCGAATGACTCAGCTTCGTGGATGGGTGTGTGGACTCACGTTGGGCTTCGCCTCGAGCTTCGTCTCGTGCGGAACTCCCGCGTCGTCGTGCAACGCAGCGAGCTGCGCGACGGGGTGCTGCTCGAGTGACAACCAGTGCCTGCCCGGCTCGGCGACGATGGCGTGTGGCTCTGGTGGGAAAGCGTGCGCGGCGTGCCAGGTGACGCAGACGTGCAACCTCGGCGCGTGTCAGGGCTCGGCCACGGGTGGCGGCTCGGCGGCGGGCGGTGGCGTGGCAGGTGGCGCCGCGGCGGGCGGCCGTGCCGGAGGAACCGCGACGGGTGGAGGGACGGCGGGCGGCGCCGCGACCGGTGGCGGCACTGCGGGCGGAAGCACGGGCGGTGGCTCGACCGCCGGCGGCAGCGCAGGTCAGGCGAACGTCGTCATCAACGAGCTCTACGGCGCAGGGAACAACGTCGGGAACGACTTCGTCGAGCTGTTCAACGCAGGCACCATCGCGAAGGACCTCTCGGGCTTCTCGGTGACGGACACGGAGGCGACCGACGGCGGACCCAAGCCGCGCGAAGGCGTCGTCTTCCCCGCAGGTACGTCGCTGGCTGCTGGAGGGTTCCTCCTCGTGGTCGCGGACCGGCGCGATGCTGGCGTGTCGACGGACTGCCTCAGTGGCCCGACGCCGTGCTTCGAGGCGCGCTTCGGCATCTCGCAAGGGAACGGCGAGACCATCTTCCTCCTCGACGCGCAGGGGCAGATCGCCACCTCGCAGTACTACCCGCCTGATGGTGGCCCGGGCCCGAGGTCGTTCGGTCGCCTGCCTGACGGGACTGGCAGCTTCCGCGCGACGACGTCGACGCCTGGCGCTGCGAACCAGCCGTAGGCGGCGTCGTCAGTCGCCTGGTGCTCGGGGAAGGGCCATTCTGTCGACGCACATCCCTTACTCGTCGAAGTCGGCGAGGCGCTGACTCATGGACGAGTGCTGATCAGGCCACGCTCTGACCGGCGGAGCAGGTACGCCCCGTCGCCGCGAAGTTCACGGTGATCGGTGGCGCACGAGCAGAACGGTGGGCTCGACGAGGCGAAGCAGATGGTGCGCGAGTCGTCGGTCGAGCTGGGTCAGGCCGCCGCGTCGGACAGCTGTTGATCAGGCGTCGCAGTTGTTGAAGGACATGCGGCGCACAGTCGATGCCGCGCTCGAGGTCCCGGCGACGAAGTCATGCTGAGAATCCGCGCAGACGTTGGTCCCATCTCGAGCATACTTCGGCGGTGTCGGTCTTCCTCGACGTCCCCTCGTCTCTTTGGATTGCATCGAACGAACACGCCTTCGCGATACGGGACCAGTTTCCCGTTTCGCCTGGTCACGCGCTCGTGGTCGCCCGCCGCGTCATCCCTGATTGGTTCAGTGCGACCAATGAGGAGCGACTCGGCCTGATGGAACTCGTTGAAGTCGTTAAGCAGCGCATGGACGCAGACCATCGCCCAGATGGGTACAACGTTGCGTTCAATGCAGGGGCTGCAGCCGGCCAGACTGTGATGCACCTGCACATTCACGTCATCCCCCGCTTCAAGGGAGACATGGACGATCCACGGGGGGGGCGTTCGTCACGTCATCCCGTCGAAGGGCAACTATCGCCGTCAGGTCAAACCGCTGGCGAGCGGCGGCATGGAAGACCCGTTCTCGCGTCACATCTTCCCGCTCTTCAACAGCGCGAGCGACATCGCCATCGTCGCAGCCTTCGTTCAGGAGACGGGTCTTGACCTGATTGAGGGACACGTCCGGAACGCGATCGCACGCGGAGCGACCGTGCGAATCCTGACTGGCAACTATCTCGACATCACCCAGGCGAGCGCCCTCGAATTGCTCTTGAGCTGGGAACGGACCAGCCGCGCGAACGATGACGACTCACCTGACACGCAGTCTCACGGGCGTCTTGAGGCCCGAATCATCGAGGTCGAGCGGCTGCCCGGACTCACTCGCGCATTCCACCCCAAGGCCTGGCGGTTCGAAGCGCCAGCATTCGGCATCGCGTTCGTTGGGAGCAGCAACCTCTCACGCTCGGCGCTCCAGACAGGCATCGAGTGGAACCTGCGCGTCGATCGCGATCGGGACAGCGAGGCCTACGTCCGCGTGCGCGATGCGTTCGAAGCGCTTTGGCGAGTCGGTCGTCAGCTGGATGACGAGTGGATCGCGAAGTACGCGGATCGGGCTCGCGCCAACCCGCACCCGCTGCCGCCGGGAGAAAGCGAAGCTGAGCCGCTCACACCGCCGCCCGAGCCGCACCTCGTTCAGGTGGAGGCACTGGCGAAGCTGCGCGCAGCGCGAGCGAAGGGTCGGCGCCGAGCGCTCGTCGTTCTCGCGACGGGCCTCGGCAAGACGTGGCTTGCAGCTTTCGACCACCAGCAGGTTGCAGAAGAGATCGGAGCCAGACCGCGCCTTCTTTTCCTTGCGCACCGCAAGGAGTTGCTGATCCAGGCTGAGAAGACCTTCCGCCGAGAAGTTCAATCGCACGGCGTTCGTTCTCGCACCGGCTGGTTTCTCGGGGACGAAAGCAACCTGTCGGCCGAGCTCGTCTTCGCGTCAGTCGCGAAGTTATCCCGGCCAGAGCATGTCGCGAGGCTGGCCGAGCAACGCTTCGACTATGTGGTCGTTGACGAGGTTCACCACGCGTCTGCGAAGTCATACCGCACGATTCTCAACGCACTCGAAAAGGACCCGACTTCGAGCCCACGCTTCATTCTCGGCCTGACCGCCACTCCAGACCGCGCCGACGCTGCGGACATCCTTGGTCTGTTCGATGATCACCTCGCCTACAGTGCAGGCGTCGAACGCGGGGTTGAGCTCAAACGTCTCGTGCCGTTCGACTACTTCGGCGTGAAGGACGAGATCGACTACGACAACATTCCGTGGCGAAACCGTCGCTTCGACGCCGAGATACTGGCTGCGCTTGCACAAACAGAAGCACGCATGTCGACGATGTGGCGGGCTTGGGGCGAACACCCGGGGACGAGGACGCTGATCTTCTGCTGCAGCATTGCGCACGCGAACTTTGTGCGGCACTGGCTAAGCAACGTCGGCGTGCGAACCCGAGCCGTGTTCTCAGGCGAGGGCTCTGACGACCGAGACGAAGTACTTCGCGAACTCGAGAGCGGCGCGATCGACGCGGTCTGCTCCGTAGACGTGTTCAACGAAGGCATCGACGTTCCCTCAATCGACCGTGTCGTCATGCTTCGACCCACTGAGTCGGGTGTGATCTTTCTTCAGCAACTCGGCCGCGGTTTGCGCGCTTCGGAGGGCAAACGCGCGGTCACAGTCATCGACTTCGTCGGCAATCACCGGGTCTTCCTCGAACGACTCAGAGCCTTGCTGACGTTGGGAGGGAGCGAGAGCCCACAGCTCCGGTCGCTCATCGACAGCGATGAAGCCATCGAACTTCCGTCTGGCTGCTCGGTGGAACTCGAACTCGAAGCGAAGGCGGTTCTGACGAGCCTTTTCAAGCGGACAACCGGGGCGGATGAAGTCGAGGCCATCTACCGTGAGCTCAAGCTCGCGCGGGGCGAGCGGCCGTCTGCTGGTGAGCTGGAGCGCATGGGCTACCTGCCGAGCCGGCTGAGAAAGGATCAGCGCCATCTGGGCTGGTTCGACTTCGTCCAATCGGAGGGCGACCTCGAGACCGAACAGGCGGCGAGCCTGCAAAGCCACGGTTCGTTCCTTCGAGACCTCGAAACGACTGAGCTGACGAAGTGCTTCAAGATGGTGACACTCGAGGCGCTGATTGAAGCCAATGCGTTGCGTGACGGCCTGCTTCTCACTGAGCTGGCGCTGCGGTCGCACGTCATCCTCCGGCGATCCCCAGAGCTGTTTGCTGATGTTCCAGAAGAACTTCGTCTCAATGAGTTGGGTGCCCTGCAGAGTCAGTGGGAGATGTACTGGCGAAGGGACCAGATCGACGACTGGGAGGATCGCTGGCCGCACCTGGTTCCGCATCGAACGGGCTCGGCTCGTGCCCGCATTCGAGATCGAAGAGTCGATTGAACCAGCGCTCACCGAGCTGACGCGCGAACTCGTCGACTACCGCCTCGCGCAGTATCGCGCGCGCCAGCGACGCGACGAGCCATCGAGCGACGGGTTCACGTGTCGTGTGACCTGGAATCAGACCGACCCGATTCTCAAGTTGCCCTCACGCAAGAATGCTCTGCTGCCAGAGGGCGAGACCAACGTTCGCGTCAATGGCGCTGTTTGGACGTTTCGACTCGCCAAGGAGTTTTGCAACGTCGCGAGACGCGCGGGCAACCCGCAGAACCGCCTCCCCGACTTGCTGCGGAGTTGGTTCGGTCCAAGGGCTGGAATGCCCGGAACGAAGTTTGAGGTCCGCTTCGAACACAGCCCGGACGGTCTCTGGGCCGAGCCGATTCAGCGCAACGTGGTCGACCTCGCTACGCGTCGAGGCGTTATCGCCTACCCGGATCTGCGCGCAGCGGCCGGACACGCCACTGAAGGCGCTGACGGTATTGAGCGCAGCAGGGTCCTCCTCCCAATCGACCGAGTCGAGCCCGAGCTGTTCGCGATTCGCGTCTCAGGAACCTCGATGGACGGCGGGAAGTCACCGATGCGCGACGGTGATTGGGCCCTGATGCGCCTGGCTCGAAGTGAGTCCGCATCGGCAATGCAGGACCGGGTCGTGCTCGTCCAGCTGCCAGCGTCAGTTGGTAGCCAGTACCAGATCAAGCGACTGCGCAAACAAGATGGGCAGTGGCGACTCACCTCTGACAACCCGGCAGGTCCAAGCTTCGAGGCGACGGAGAACACTGTCCCGATCGCACGACTCGATTACGTCTTCCACCCCGAGGACCTGGGCCCCTCACTGGGAACAGTACTGTCCGAAGCTGAGCTGCCAGCCGCTTTCGGCCTGCCCGACCTGGCCGTGAAGAGCGGGCGGCAACACGGGCATCTCTTCATCTGCATCGACCAGAGGGGAATGCTGACGAGTCCTGACCGAGTGCGATTCGAGGTCGAGCCGATGCGGCCAGGGGAGACGGCTTTCGTTCTCGCGCGAAAGCCCGATGGCGCGTGGCGCTACCTCGGCGTGGGCCGATGGATGAGCAGTGAGACATGCTGGCGGATTCCCGATGTCGACTTCGCAACGTGGCGCTCGTGGGGCGCTGGTCGGCAGGCTTCTCGCGCGCTCCCGGACGGGGCATTGGGTCGCGCGCAGGTTGTCGCGGACGAGCTGCTCAAGCTGGCGCCAGATGAAGCATGGCTCGAGCAGCCAAACGGTCGGCGCGCAAGGGTGCTTGGTCCCGCGCCGCGAGGTGGCCTGCGCGTTGATGGTGGTGAAGGCGGGTTCGAGGAGCGGACCATCTCGCTGATCGACTTGGCCTGGGTGGTCGTCGGTCACGACGTTGCCAAAGAAGACCGCACGCCGCTCTCCGAGGCGGTCGTGAACCGGGTTCGGTATCTCGAGGGAACGCCAAAAGCCTCGACGAAGTTCATCGATACAGCCTGGGCAATCGCAGCGTGGCGCCGCGGGAAGGGCCTCGTTCACGTCGCAGCTGGTGGTGCGACGCAGCGAGCGAAGGTGCGGCGGGCAGACGGAACGCACGTAGACGCGACGTTCTGCGTTGAGCCCGTCGGCGAGAACGTGAGCATCGTGCTCGAAGCTCGCGGCGGGACTGGTGGGTCGAGCGACGAGCGGAACAGCGAGTACTCAGAAGGTCTCGAGCTGATCCTCACTCGCCTTGGGGAGCGCGGCCTCACCATCGCGGATGCGTATGTTGAATCGAGAGACACGGTGACGTTGCCGCTCGCAGAGCGCCGACTCCAGCTCGAGGACCGCCCGTACCCAGTCACCGTCGATGACGTTCAGTCGGTGAAGAAGGCACTGAACGCTGCGCAAGCGAAGGTCGGGCGCTCGCCGGGAGCCAAGGGGAGCGGCAACAGTACGAAGCGGATTCGACTGGTGATCGGTGGCACTGCGACCACCACTTCCGAACTCGCGACGCTCGGCAGCCCACCGGGGAAGCCGTGAGTGAGCATTCGCAGGCAGCGAATCCGGTCTCGAGTCTCGAGACCATGGGGCCACGTTTGTCCCTCCTCACTTGAGGACCGAGGTGGTTTCCGGAGTCCAGCGCGCGCCGCAACCGCTCGAGGGTCGAGTTTGCCTGCCAAAGTAGTTGGTCCGAGAGAAACGCCACGTCGCCGTGGCACTGCTACGTCTCTCTACCGCGGCGAGTGCTCGCCACATCGGCCGCACTCACTGGTGAGCGTCGCCCGGGACTCACCCTCGCTCAATTCAGGGCCGCCATGCTGCTGAGCCCTTCCTCAGGCGCGGTCCGGTCGTCTGGGCTACCGCTCCACGAAGTCGAGGTCGGCGTGGAAGCTGTCGTCCATGCGCCACAACGCCAGCAACGCGATGCCGATGCACACCAGCCCCACCGTCATCGTCGCGGGCACGGTGCCGAGTGAGGGCTTGAGCGCCATCCACGCGAAGGTGATGGGAATCGCCGTGCCGCGCACGAAGTTCGGAGCGCTCGTCGTCACGGTGGCGCGCAGGTTGGTGCCGAACTGCTCTGCGGCCGTCGTCACGAAGAGCACCCAGTAGCCTGTGGCCAGCCCGAGCAGGGCCATCAGCCCGTAGTAGGTCGCCAGCGAGCGCCCGCCGAAAGACAGCAGCAGGACGACGGTGACGGCGAGCGACGCGAGGAACACGAAGAGCACCCGCTTCCGACTCTGGAGCGCGTGGCTCACCAGCCCGCTGATCAGATCGCCCACCGTGATGCCGGCGTAGGCCCAGACGATGGTGCTGCCGCCGGTCGGTTTCGGTGAGAGGCCGAGCGCGGCGCCAATCTCGGGCGAGAAGACGAACAACACGCCCGCGGCGAACCAGATGGGCATGCCCACGAGGATGATGCGGAGAAACCGAAACGCGCGGGCTGGAGGCCAGAAGAGCTGGCGAACGTCTCCGTGCTTCACGTCTTGCGACTTCGTGCGCTCGAACAGGCCGCTCTCGAAGACGCCGAGCCGCAGCGCGAGCAACAGCAACCCGACGACGCCGCCGAGCCCATAGGCGTACCGCCAGCCGTCGGACGCCGACCAGCCAATCAACGCCTCACCGATGGTCCCCGCCGCGAGCGCGCCCGTGAGCCCAATCGTCGCGACGATGGTGGTGCCGAGGCCGCGCTTCTCTTTTGGGAGCAGCTCGCTCACCAGCGTGATGCCGGCGCCGAGCTCTCCTGCGAGGCCGAAGCCCGCGGCGAGGCGACAGACGCCGTACCAGGTGAGGTCGTGGACGAACGCGTTCCCGAGGTTGGCGAGCGAGTAGATGATGATGGAGCCGAAGAGCACCGTGAGCCGACCGCGTCTGTCGGCCAGCACCCCCCACGCGACGCCGCCGAGAATCATGCCGGTGAGCTGCAGGTTGAGCAGCAGGCCTCCCGTCGAGACGAGCTCAGCGTCGTCGACCCCGAGGCTCTTGAGGCTCGACACCCGCAGCACCGAGAACAACACCAGGTCGTAGATGTCGACGAAGTAGCCGAGCGCCGCGAGCAACACCGCCGCGGTGACGGTCGACTTCAGCTTCGAGGCAGCAGGGTCCGTCATGTCAGCGTTTCTTCCGTCGCGTCGGACGCGTCGGCTCCGGAGGTGGCTCCTCCAGCAATCGGGCCAGGTACCGTTCCCGATTCATGAGGAAATCGCGCGTCAGCATGAAGTGCTCGGTCTCTTCGTAGCGCACCGGCGTGATGGCGTCGGCGGAGAACGAGAACAACTGCGCGTGCGGGTACGCGAGCACGATGGCGATGAAGAACGTCACCTGAGGGTGGAACTCGAGCGTGTCGAGGTTCCGAATCGCAGGCACCGTGAAGGGGTGCTTCGTTGGGTCGGTGATCAGCTCCCTGCGCAGCTCCACCGAGCGAAGGAAGCGGGTGAAGGGCCCCAGCATCGGCGGCTACTGCCTCGGAGCCGGCGTGACCGGCGTCGTCGCGACGTCTCCGTCGGTCTTCACGCAGGGCATCACCTCAGCACCGAGGAACGTCGTGTCGCCGAAGAGGTCGGCGCCCCCGCTCGACACGGAGAAGCCGCAGAGCGCGTGAGCCACCGATGGAAGCAGCGACCGCAGACCTGCCGAAGAGTCGATGAAACGAGACAAGGGAGAACCCCCGGTGCGAGACCGAATGAACGCCCGGGTTCTACTCACCGTTTCCCGTCGGTGACGACGGTCTTCGACGACCTCGTCAAGCCGCGCGTGGGAGGACTGCCCAGCGGCGTGTCTGGTCCTGCGGAGTTCGGAACCGCGACGTCAGCCCCTGGGTTGAACAAGACTGTCTGCGCCAAGGCGCCATCGCAGGAGAGGGAAGAGCCATGAACACGCTGGGCTACGTCGGAGCAGGGCTGTCGGTACTCGCCGGGGTGTTGGGGCTGCTGTGGCCCCGCCAGGTGAGCGCCCGGCTCGGCGTGGCGCTGCCGTCGACGCTCGGCGTGTCGGAGTTCCGCGCCACCTACGGCGGGTTGTTCATCGGCGCGGGCGTTGCCGTTCTGGCGAGCAGCTCCACCACCGCTGCCACCGTGCTGGGTGCGGCGTGGGGAGGGGCTTTCGTGGCGCGTGTGCTGTCGGTGGTGATCGATCGATCTCGTTCGAAGGAGAACGTTGCCGGTCTCGTCATCGAGGCAGTGATGGCTGCCCTCCTCCTGCTCGCCTGAGTTCCGGCCACCGGCGGCAACCACAGTCGGGTCAACAGCAGTCCTGGGGAGCAGACCGCGGTCGTGCAGACCATCGAGCAACTGCGTGCTGACGTTCGAAGAGACGCTGCGGAGGAGCCATCAAACACCACCCCGTTGGCGTCGAGCACTCGAAGCGTGGCTTCGTCACCCTGATGTCGCTGGCCCGGTGGTCGGCTCCGTCACGCGCCCTGCGCCTCCACCCAGCCCGTGAAGAGCGAGAACAGCTCGGGCGCAAAGCGACGAGCAGCTCGGCCCCGCAGCACCTCGAGCGCGGCTGCGTGGCCACGGTTGCCCTCCTGTGCCAGCGCGTCCCACGCCTCGGCGATCGCGACGACCGACGCCGTCACCCCCGCGCCCCGAACTTGCGCCTTGAGGGGACGCTCGAGGCCCGTCTCGAAGGCCGTGACCGCCGTCGCTGGCCCGCGCCGGTGCTTGCAGTGCGCGAGGAAGGCCCCCCCCAGGCGCAACCGCTGCTCCTCGGACATCGGAGCCCCCGGCGTGCCCGGCTGAACGCCTGCCAGGCCGACCTCGCCCAACGTCGACACCAGCGACAGCTCGACCAGCTCGCGCAGCGCGCTCAGGTCGAGGCGCAGCTGGGCCCCGAAGGCCGTCGCGATGCAGGCCGTGTTGATCGCGTGAACAGAGAGGTGCTCTCCCGGGGGGGTGGGGCTCACCGCGAGCAGGCGCCAGGCTCCGGCTCTGGCGATGGTCACCCATTCCTTGACCAGAGGCTCGAGCGCGCCCACCGGAATCATTCCTCCCGCGGCCACCGGCTCCCGTTGCGCGCGGACGAAGGCCCACGCCCGGGCGACCAGCTCGGCGCAACGAGCCGTGACGTCCCCATTCACCGGCGTCGGCAACACTGGCTGGACGACTCTGCCGGAGAAGGTGGTGAGCTGCAGGTGCGGCGCCTTGTCCGGGGTCCCATCGGGATCGGTGAGCTGCAGAAGCCCTGCGCGCAGCGCTGTCACCGGGACTGGGCTGTCGAGCCGGAGCGTCTTCAGATCACACGCCGCCAGCAGCCTGGCGAGCTCTGGTGCCAACGAGGCCCCGGCAAACGAGCACGGCACCGCCATGCCGTTGACGGTGACGCCATCGGTCGCGACCGCCAGCTCGAAGCGGCCCTCCTGGTTCACCAGCACCCTCAGGTTCTCGCGCAGCCGGTCCAGGGCCCCGTCGAAGAGTCCACCCGTCGCGTCGACCGCCAGGGCCCCGCGAACCAGCGCCAACAGCTCGAGCACTGCGAGGCGTCGGAGCCGCGCGAACTGGTCGGGGGCGAGCCGGGGCTCGGCGGGTGCATGGTTCAGCTGAGCGAGCTGACGACGCGCCGCCTCACGGACTTCGTCTGGCTGCGCGGGGTCGGCCGCGAAGGCGTCGAGCGCCCGTCGCGCTTCGTCGGTGTTCGCCCGCCCCAGACCGTCGACGATGGGCAGCCGCTGCTGCGCGAGGCGCTTGCGATTGAGGATGCTCGCCTTCTCGCTGCAGACCTGCGCGAGTACATCAGAGACCGAGAGGTCCTTTCTTTTGGCGAGCGAGGTGATCAGGGTGACCCGTTCGAGCTCGGGTCGCTTGTCGAACTGCCCATCGGTCAAGAGCGTCGTCAGGACCCGAACCACCCGGGGGTCGGGAAGCTCGCCCATCAACTCGAGCGCGCGCAGGCGCACCTCAGGGGCCCGGTCTCCGACGCCAGCCTCGAGTTGCTGAATCGCATCCGGGCTCCCCGCCTTCGCTCGCCCTGCCATCACTTCGAGCATGAGGGGAACCTCGCGGCGCGAGAGCAAGCGGGCGAACACCTTCTTCCGGTCGGGCGCCAAGGGGCACCGCTCGAGCGCCTGCGCCCACGCCGAGACCTGCCTGGGCTGCGATGCCTCGAGCCGCTCGATGATGGGGGTCGGGTCGCTCACCATCGCCGCGAGGGCGCGGACGAGAATGTCCTGGGCTGGGCCCGGCTCCAGCTGGTCGATCGCCGCCATCACCAGGGGCACCGCACCCGAGCCGAGGCCGATGACCCACTGCTCGAAGGCCGCCGCCTGTTCCACCGGGGCGCCGCGAAGCCGATCGACGAGGTAGAGCCAGACCCGTGGGCTCGAGAGTTCAGCGCGCAGCCACGCCCCGAAGCGGCCGCCACCACCCGGCGCCGAGTTGACTCGATCGATGAGCCTTGCGAGCGCAGCATGGTTGTCAGTGCCCAGCGCGGCCGCCACCAGCCCCCCAGCGTGCCACCCAACCCACGGCAGCAGATTCGGTGACGCCTCCATCAACCGCGCGGCCAGCGGGAAGAACTTGCGAAAGAGCAGCTCGGAACGCTCGTTCATGACGGCGGTTCGCAGGGCCGAGAGCACCGCCACGGGCTGGCCGCGCGTCGGAGCGCACACCAGCGTCTGCTGCAGATACGGCACCGGCTCACTTCGAAACGTCAGCACCCGAGTCGAGCCGCCGCGCGACGAGAAGGGCCCGGGCGCTGAGGGGGGCGGGGCGATGGCTGGCGCTGAGCGCGTGATGGGAGGCGGAGCCGAGGGCTGGCTCACCGGGGCGATGCCAGGGGGCGAAAGGGTGGGCGAGGCCAACGCGCGAGGCGCCGGGTGGCCAGGCGCTGACGGTCTCGGGGCTGGCGCCGGAATCGCCTCGACCGCCGGCGCTGACACACGTGGCTGAGGCGGCAACGGGCTCAAAGGCTCGTCGAACAGCGCAACTCCCGCGTCGATGCTGGTCGGAGGCTCTTCGTCCGTCAGCTCGAACGAAGCAGGCGCGGGAAGTGGCTCGACGCCCGGCCGCTGCTGGGCGGCGCCCGGCCACGGCCCCAGGCCCGACGGCAGTTGCGCGGCGCTGGCCGTCACGTCGGCCCACGAGGCCCCGCCGCCGCTCCGGGAGTTCGACCCGGCCCCGCTCCGCGAGCCTGAGGCCCGCGAGTCCCCGCCCGTGCGCGACTCCAACACGCGGGTCGCGAGCTGCCCCAGCTGGGCGGTCGAGACCACCGCGCCCTGTGTGGCGATGAAGCGCTCGAGGGCTTCCTGGAGTTCGCGACAGTCCGCGAATCGGTCGCCGCGCTCGCGCGCCATGGCCCGCTCGATGATCGCCACCAACCCGGGCGGAACATCGTCTCGGAAGGTCGTCACCGGCCTCGGCGCGTCGTTGATGATCGCGTGCATCAACGCCACGTCATTCGGCATGTCGAAGGGCCGTTGCCCCGTCAGCAGAACGAAGAGGACGACGCCCAGGGCGTACACGTCGACGCGACCATCGAGCGGGAGCCCGGCGATCTGCTCCCGCGGCATGTACGCCACCTTGCCCTTGAGCGTGCCGACCTGGCTCACGCTCTCCTCGCCCTCGATGCGCACCACCCCGAAGTCGAGCACCTTCACCGCGCCCGTGCGCGACACCATGAGGTTGTCGGTGCTGACGTCGCGATGCACGAGGCCGAGCGGCTCCCCTGTCTCGGGGTTGGCGTAGGCGTGCGCCCACCCGAGCCCCTCGGCCGCCAGCGCGACCAGCTTCGCGGCCATCGTCGGCGGGAGCGGCTCGTTCGCCTGCGACCACTTCGACACCGCCCGAAGCGTCACTCCATCGATGTACTCCATGGCGATGAAGTACGAGCCCTCGTCTTCACCGAAGTCGAAGACCTGGACGATGTTCGGGTGCGTCAACTGCGCGGCGATGCGCGCCTCGGCGAAGAACATGCGCACGAAGGATGACCGCTCGGCGAACTGCGGGAGGATGCGCTTGACGACGAGCGTCTTCTCGAACCCGCCCGGTCCCGCCGCGCGCGCGAGGAAGACCTCTGCCATGCCGCCCGTCGCCAGCTTCTTGATGATTTGGTATCGCCCCGGCATTCACCCCAGCCTTTCACGAATTCGAGGTTCGGGGTGGCACCAGAAGACCGCGAACCTCGAGGACCCTCCAGTCCTCCCCTCGGCGGCCCGAGGCTCAGGGGCCCGGCGTCAGGCCGCTTGCGTGCCCGTGAGGCCTGCGTGGTAACCCCCCGGCAATGGACGAGCTCACCCAACGCACCAACGCCCTCAAGGCCATGCCGCTGCTCGCCGACGTTCCCCACGGCGAGCTCGAGAAGCTGGCGGGGCGTCTCACCGTCGAGCAGCACCGCACCGGCTCGGTGATCATCAAGGAAGGCGCCAGCGGCGCAGCAGCCTACTTCCTGCGCAGCGGCACGTGCGAGGTGCGGCGTGAAGGCCGACGCGGCTCCAAGCGCGTGGGCATCATGAAGCGCGGCGAGTGCTTCGGAGAGCTCAGCATCATCAACCCGGCGCCACGCTCGGCGACGGTGCTGGCGCTCGAGAACGTCGACCTGCTGGTGCTGACCGAGCAGGACTTCAAGGACGCGATGCGCACGAACCGGTCCATCGCGATGCAGCTCGTCCGGGCGCTCGCCAAGCGGCTGCAGGCGCGGGAAGACGAGTTCGCGGGATGATCAGCACCTCGACCACGCCGTCGTGCACGATTCGGCAACTGCTCGATGACACCCAGTACGACCTCAAGCTCGAGCTCGTCGCGGGCCAGGCCGGCCTCGAGCGCCGCATCTCGAGCTCCCGCATCCAGAAGCCGGGCCTGGCGCTGACCGGGTTCACCGAGCACCTTCACCCCGAGCGGGTGCAGGTCTTCGGCAACACCGAGGTCAGCTACCTGCGCACGCTGTCCCTCGAGCAACAGCAGGCCGTGCTCCAGAAGGTGTTCGAGTCGAACCTCTCGTGTGTCGTCGTCACCAAGGGCCTCGAGGTGCCCAGGCCGCTCGTCGAGGGGTGCCAGCGCACCGGCCTCGCCCTCATGCGCACGCCGCTCGTCTCGTCGGCGTTCATCTCGCAGGTGCAGTCGTTCCTCGAAGAGGCGCTCACGGCCTCGGGCAGCCTGCACGGCGTACTCGTCGACGTGTTCGGTGTCGGCGTGTTGCTCCTGGGCAAGTCGGGCATCGGCAAGAGCGAGATTGCCCTCGACCTGGTGATGCGCGGGCACCGGCTGGTGGCCGACGACATCGTCAACCTCATCCGCCGGGGCGGCGACGTGTACGGGCACGGCAACGAGATGATCCAGCACCACATGGAGATTCGGGGTCTCGGCATTCTCAACATCAAGGACCTCTTCGGCGTCGCGTCGGTGCGAGACCGGAAGAAGATCGAGCTCGTCATCGAGCTGGTGGAATGGAACTCGGGGGCCGAATACGACCGCCTGGGACTCGAGCAGGAATCGATGAACATTCTGGGCGCCGAGCTGCCGCACGCGGTGGTGCCGGTTCGGCCAGGGCGCAACATGACGACCATCGTCGAGGTCGCTGCGCGCAACCACCTGCTCAAGCTGCGGGGCCATCACTCGGCGCAGGAGTTCGCCGAGCGGCTGTCGCAGGTGCTCTCGAAGAACGGAATGCCCGGCCAGGCGCGGCCCTCGGTTCCCACCCCGAGACCGCAGTCGCCCCACGAAGAAGACGTCGAGTAGCTGCCCACCTGGTCGTTCGAATGCCGAGCCGGCGCGATGGAGTCCTTCTATCGTGCGCGTCGTGACGGCGCTGACGGCCACGGGGTTGACCAAGACGTACCGGACGCTGTTCGGCGGCGAACGCCGTGCCCTGCGCGGCCTGTCGCTGACGGTCGACCGCGGCGTCGCCTTCGGGCTCATCGGACCGAACGGCGCGGGGAAGACGACCTTCATCAAGGTGCTCCTGGGCGTGGTGCGGCCGTCGGGAGGTGACGTCACGGTGCTGGGAGGCCCGCCTGACGACCTCTCGATTCGGGCGCGCATCGGCTACCTGCCCGAGCGCATGCACCTGCCGGCGGCGCTCACGGGCCGGCACTTCCTGCGCTCGGTCTCGACGCTCAAGTCGCTGGCGCCATCTGAGGCGGAGCTCGCGCGGCACCTCGAGCGGGTGGGCCTCAAGCCCGACTCGCAGCGCATCGGGACGTACAGCAAGGGCATGCGCCAACGCCTCGGCCTCGCCGCCGCGATGCTGGGAGCGCCCGACCTGCTCATCCTCGACGAGCCGACCGACGGCATCGACCCGGTGGGACGCATCGAGGTGCGCGCGCTGTTGCTCGAGGAGAAGGCCCGTGGCGCGACGCTGTTGCTCAACTCGCACCTGCTGTCCGAGACCGAGCGGGTGTGCGACCGCATCGGCGTGCTCCATGAGGGTCAGCTCAAGCTCGAAGGCTCGCTCGACGACGTTCGCCGCGTCACCACCGTGTGGACGGTCCGTTTCGCCGAGGGCGTGTCCCTCGACGTGGTGCGGGCGGCCGGCTTCCTCGAAGGCCAGTTCCAGGGCGACGTCGACGCCTTGAACGCGGCGCTCGACGAGGTGCGGGCACAGGGCGCGAAGCTGGTCGCGCTCGCTCCGGCGGCGAGAGACCTCGAGCAGGTGCTCGCGGACGTGATGGGGGCGGCGCCGTGAAGCAGGTGCTCCGCATCGCGATGGACCTGCTGCTCGAGGCCGCACGTCGGCGGTGGTTCCTCGCGCTCTTCGGCGGCATCACCCTGGTGCTGCTCGTGTTGGGCCTGTCACTCGAGCTCGAGGTCGTCGACGGCGCCCTGGCGGGCTCGAAGCTGTTCGGCTCGCTCCTGTTCGACGACATCGTCTCGGCCGACCGGGTGCTCTCGGGCGTGTACCTCGGGGCGGCCTACGCGGCGTTCTACGGCGGCGCGTTCTTCCTCGCGGTGGCGTGCAGTGACTTCGCGCCCGAGTTGCTGGCGCCGGGCCGCATCGAGCACCTGCTGTCGTTGCCGGTCGCGCGCTGGCAGTTGTTGTTCGGCACCTACTTCGGCGTGCTCGTCCTGACGACCGCGGGAATCCTGTACGGCGCCGTGGGGCTCACCGTGCTGCTCGGCGTGAAGACGGGGTTGTGGAGCGCGACGCTGGTGCTGGGCAGCACCCTCGGCCTCGCGGGCTTCAGCGCGCTGTACGCCGTCATGGTGTGCGTGACCTTCTTCGTCCGCAGCGCGGCGGTGAGCGGCGCCGCCGGCGTCACGACGCTCATCCTCGGTGTGTTCGCCAGCTTCCGCGAGTCGCTGATGTCGCTGATGGAACCTGGCGTCGGGCGCACCCTCTTCAGCTGGCTGATGATGCCGATGCCGCGACTGGGGACCCTCGCGACGGTCTCCGCGCGCCTCGCCGCGCAGCAGCCGCTCGATGGAGAGGTCCTCTCACGCCTGGTCGCCGGCTGCGGGCTCTTCTCTTTTGCGTGCCTCGCGCTGGCGGCGTGGCGCTTCGACCGAATGGACTTCTGACCGATGACCCGCACGCGTCGACGAGGGTGGTGGTGGCTGGTGCTGGCGGCGGCGCTGTTGTCGCTCGGCGCCTGGGTGATGCTCGGCGCGGAGCCAGCGCCGAGACCGCCGCCCCCGTCGGTCTCCCTTCCGCGCAAGATGAAGCCCATCGAGATGACGCGAGCCATGGAGCGCCGCACCTGGACGCCGACGGTGGTCGACGCAGGCGAGGTGGTGGCGGCCCTGGCGCCTGCTCGCCCGAGAGACCCACTGCTCTCGCTCATGCCCGAGACGGTGGAGCGCGGGGCGGTCGTCGCCGAGGTGAACGCCATCGTGAACTCCGAGCTTGGTGGGCTGCTCTTCGACTGCGTGACGGCCGGCGGGCGGGGCGACCTCTCCCTCATGCGCGACGCAGGGTTCGACCCGAAGGTGCACCTCGACCGCATCGCCGTCATCGACGACGCGGTGGTGATGACGGGACAGCTCGGCTCGTTGCCGTTCCCGAAGGGCTCGGTGACGAGGGACTATGGCCCGCGCGCGAAGCTGGTGGCGTTTCCTGGCGAGCAGCAGCGCACGGCGGGCCTCTGGAACAACCAACTGGTCGTCTACGGCGGTGATGAAGCGATGACGCGCGCCATCATCGACCGCCTCGAGCGCGGGGACGCGAGCGCACGACCGGTGCTCGACGACGCTCAAGCGTACGGCGAGGTCTATGGCGTGGTCGGGCCGCAGGCGCTGGCGGACCTGTTCGGGGATGACGACCCGAGCGTGCGGGACCTGGTGGTGGGCTCGACGAAGGGCCTCGCGCTCCACGTCGATGTCTCGCACGACGTCGGCGTCGTCGCCGACGTGCAGGTGAAGGACGCCGCGAAGACGGACGACCTCCGCAAGAGCATCGGCAGTCTCCTGTCCATCGCGCGGCTGCGGGCCCAGAACCTGGGGCGCACCGACGAGGCCGACCTGCTCGACCTCGCGCGCGTGCGTGCGGGAGACGGCGCCGGTTTTCGCGTCGAGGCGGGCGTACCTCACGAGCTGGTGAAGTCGATGCTGCAGCGCTGCGTCGACCGGCAACAGCGCCGGGCCGAGGAGCGCGCGGCGAGACAGAACGCCGTGCCGCGCGGCGAGTGACGCGCTGGCAGGAAGCCTCGGTCTTGTTCAGTCTCGCGGCCGGGGGCTGGACCCAGTCGGAACCGGGCGCGCCCAGAAAGGGCGCTCCGGCGAGCTCGCGTCGAGACGGTCGGCCCACGCGGCATCGGTGAGGCGTTCACCCGTCGTGGTGACCTCGTCGAACGAGAACGCGCCGCCACAGATCAGCACCTGCTTCCCCGCTCGAGGCGCGAGCACCCACAGCTCATCCACCTTGCCGGTCGCGACATGGAGCACGCGGCTGGCGCCTTCCCCCTCGGCGAGGGTGAAGACGTCGGCGATGAGGACCTGCCTCGGAGACTCGTCGCCGTGCGTGCGGCTCAGGTGCTCGAGCTCGCTCCCCACCGTCCGCAGGCGGGCGTCGAGCGTTTTGGGGAACGGCGCAGGCGACGCTGCGAGGAGCAGGGCGAGCCTCATCACATGCGAATGCGTTTGCTCTCGGGGTCGTACAGCGGCTTGAGCGACAGCACGGCGGGCACGCGCTTCTCGGCGACCTCCACCTCCCACGTTGCCTGCTCGAGGTACTCGGGCGTCAGCGGCTCACCGGCTTCAATCATCGCCAGCCCCACCGCGCCGCCGAGCGTGTGCCCGTACGACGCCGAGCGCACCGTGCCGACCGCCTTGCCATTCCGCCACACGACTTCCCCGTGGAAGAGGAACACCTTCGGGTCCTTCAGCAGCACCTGCACGAGGCCGCGGTTCAGTACGCCCGCTTCCTTCTGCTTCACGACGTGCTCCCGCCCGATGAAGCCGCCCGGTTTCTTCAAGTCGACCGCGAAGCCCAGGCCTACCTCGAGCACCGAGTCGGTGTTGTCGATGTCGTGCCCGTAGTCGCGATAGCCCTTCTCCATGCGCAGGCTCGCGAGCGCCTTGAGGCCCGCGTGCACCAGGCCGACGTGCTTGCCCGCCTCGACGATGCGCTCGTAGACGTGCACGGCCTGCTCCGCCGGGACGTAGAGCTCGTAGCCGAGCTCACCCAGGTACGTGATGCGCAGGCACAGCGCGCGCGCGAAGCCGATGTCGACCTCCCTCGCGGTGCGGAAGGGGAACGCGGCGTGCGAGAGGTCGGCGGTGGTGATGGCCTGGAGCAGCTCGCGCGACTTCGGCCCCTGCAGGTTGATCTGCCCGTAGGCCGAGGTGACGTCGGTGACGAAGCAGTGCGCGCCGTCGGGCGTATTGCGACGAATCCACGCCTCGGTGTGGCGGTGCGCGGTGTCCGAGGCGACGACGATGAACTCCTCGTCATCGAGCTTGGTGACGGTGAGATCGGCCTCGAGCGTGCCGAAGCGGTTGAGCCACTGGGTGTACGTGACGCGACCGGCAGCGCCGTCGACGTTGTTCGCCGAGATGGTGTTGAGCACCTTGCCGGCGTCACGACCCTGCACGCGGAACTTCGCCATGAACGACATGTCCATCAGGATGACGCCTTCACGCGCGGCCTGGTGCTCGTCGGCCCACTTCGAGAACCAGCTCGGCGTGCCGAACGTGAGCGGCCCCGGGTCGGGCTGCGAGCCATCTTGCGTGTACCAATCTGCGCCTTCCCAGCCGCTGACGTCCTTGAAGTATGCGCCGCGCGCCTCGAGCTGGGCGTGAATCGGAGAGCGCTTCGCTCCACGCGCCGTCTTCATCGAGCGGTACGGGTAGTGGCACTGGTACACCATGCCGAGGGACTCCACCGTGCGCGTGCGTCGGTACTCGGGGTTCGACTGGTACACGTGCAGGCGGTCGATGTTGAAGCCGGTGATGTCGACGTCGGGCTGGCCGGTGACAATCCAGTTCGCGAGCACGCGGCCCAGGCCACCACCCGTGAGGATGCCGATGGAGTTGAGGCCTGCCGCGACGAAGTAGTTCTTCAGCTCGGGCGCTTCGCCGACGACGGGCGAGAGGTCGGGCGTGAAGCTCTCGGGGCCGCAGAAGAACTTCTTCACGCCGACCTCCATCGAGATGGGCACGCGCGACATCGCGGTCTCGAGGTACGGCGCCATTCGGTCCCAGTCGGGGGAAATCTCTCCGAACGAGAAGTCCTCGGGCACGCCGCCGACCTTCCACGGCGCGCACTTCGGCTCGAAGAGGCCGATCATCAGGCCACCCACCTCCTCGCGGTAGTAGCCGTGGCACTTCGGGTCTTCGATGACGGGCCAGTCGGCCTTCAGCCCCGGAATCTCTTCGGTGATCAGGTAGTAGTGCTCGGCCGATTGCAGCGGCACGTTCACGCCCGACTTCGCGGCGAGCTGACGCGCCCACATGCCCGCGCAATTGACGACGTACTCGCACGCGATGTGGCCGTGGGACGTGTCGACGCCGGTGACGACGCCGTGCTTCTTCGTCACCCCGGTCGCCGCGACGCCCTCGAGAATCTTCGCGCCCTGCATGCGCGCGCCCTTCGCGAGCGCCATCGTGGTGTCGACCGGGTTCGTCCGCCCGTCGCCCTTGACGTAGAAGCCGGCCAGCACGTCGTCGGTCTTCGCGAGCGGGAAGAGTTCCTTGACCTGGCGCGGGCCGAGCTCCTGAACGTCGATGCCCTTGTAGCGGTTGTACGCCGAGACCCGCCGGTACTCCTCGAGGCGGTCGGCGTCCGAGGCGAGCTCGATGAAGCCGACCGGCTTGAAGCCCGTGGCCTGGCCCGTCTCCTCTTCGAGGCGCGAGTAGAGGTCGCGCGTGTACTTGCGCATCTCGGTCGAGGTGTCCGACAGCGAGCCGAACGTCACCATCAGGCCGGCGGCGTGCCACGTGGTGCCAGAGGTGATGCGGTCACGCTCGAGGACGACGACGTCTTTCCAGCCCTGGTGGGCCAGGTGGTACGCGACGGAGGTGCCGATGATGCCGCCGCCGATGACGACGACGCGGGCCTGAGACGGGACGACGGGGGGGCTCATGTCGCTGCCTCTACCGCTGAACGTGACGTTCGCGACAGCACGATGTGGAGGCGGGACACGGCGCAACGAGTCGCGTCGAGCGCGAGGGAGCGCCTGCCCTGCGCATGACCTCCCTGGTCCTCTGAATCGTCACCCGCCGCGAATGGCCGGCAGCGCGATGACGATGGCCACGAAGTGACACACGGCTGCGGCGAGGACGAGCGCGTGAAACACCTCGTGGTAGCCGAAGACGCGCGGCCACGGGTCGGGCTTGCGGAACGCGTAGGCGAGCGCGCCGAGCGAGTAGAGGACGCCGCCCGCGGCCATCCACCAGAGCACCGGAGCGCCCGCGACCTTCCCCACCGTCGGCAGGTAGAGCAGCGCGAGCCACCCCATCGTGAGCGCGAGCACGGCGACGACCCACTTGGGCGCGTTGATCCAGAACAGCGCTCGGGCCACGCCGATGATGGCGCCGACCCAGGCGACGCTGAGCATCGTGCGGGCGGTGTCGGACGGCAGCGTGAGCGCCAGCGGCGTGTACGTACCCGCGATGAGCACGAAGATGGCCGAGTGGTCGAGGCGGCGCATGCGGGCGCGCGCACGGAGCGACCAGGTCGGGCGGTGGTAGAGCGCGCTGGTGCCGAGCAGGTTGGCGAGGCTCACCGCGTAGATGCCGCAGACGAGCTTCGCAGCGTTCCCCGGCGCCGCGACGACGAGCGCCGCACCGGCGACGATGGCGATGAAGAACCCCACCTGGTGGGAGACGCCGCGAAGCATCGGCTTCGCGGGCGCGGGAGCCGCGGGAGTCATCGTCACGTCCATCCTCATACCCTGCCCGCGCACCGTCAGCGCGGTGTCACGAGCGGCGGAAAACAGGATTCAGCGACGCGATGTGATCAAGGCTTCAGGTTGAGCAGGCCTTCCCGATTCGGCCTGCGAGCCTTCGTGACGTGTTCGATACCGCCTCCATCGGCCACGAAGTCGACAAAGCCACCTGGAAGAAGGAAGAGCCGAAGCTGCGGCAGGCGTTGCTCGCCGCCATCGACGACCGGCTGGCCGAGGGCGCTGCGTCCACCTCGTCGACCAACGCGCCGCCGCTGCTGCCGCCCATCGACGGCCGCAACGTGATTCGTGCCCTCGACCTCAAGCAGAAGCTCGGCGACGAGCGCTACGAGCAGCAGCTCGAGAAGTGGCAGGGCCGGCTCGCCCTGCTGTCGCGCGACGAGAAGTTCAAGAAGGTCTCGGTCGTCTGCGTCTTCGAAGGCAATGACGCGGCCGGGAAGGGCGGCGCCATTCGACGCATCACCGCGACCTTCGACGCGCGCCTCATTCGCCCGATTCCCATCGCAGCCCCGACCGAAGAGGAGCGCGCCGTCTGCGACATGATTGACCGCACCAGCACCGAAGAAGCGCCGTGGACGCTGGTGGAAGCCAACGACAAGAACTTCGCGCGCGTGAAGGTGATGAAGACGCTCGTGCGCGCGGTCGAGGAGCGCTTCGACTCGATGTGACGGTTGATGGATTTCGTGAGGTGACGACTCTCATCGGCTGAGCGCTCGAGGCCGCCGACGCTCCCGAAAGGGTGTCTCCATGTCGCGTCGTGTGTTCTTGATCATCGTGACCATGCTGTCCTCGTGTGCTCGACCGTGCCGACGCGCCGACGTCGAGCGAGTCCTCACGAGCTGTCGTGTCGAACCGGCGGGCACTCCTGCGTACACGGGCTGCGTCAACGCCGGGCTCACACCACCACCGTCGTTCGATTTCGTGCAACCGGCGGTCGACGCCTGCTCAGCGGCAGGCAATGCCCCTTTCTACGAGTGCCTTTCGACCAAGGCGGCGACCTGTAGCCCTTGGAATCTGGATGGGGGACTGGATGCTGCCTTGACCTCCTGCTCCGACGCCCTCGGCCGGCCTGGGGGGCGGTGGGCAATTCGCACCAAGACTGATCAGGAGTTCGACGCCTGCGTGGACACCTGCGACTCGAGCCGTCAAGCCTGCTCCGGTGCCTGCCCGACGAGTTCGTGGGGGACTTGTGCTGCATGTGACGAGCAGTGTGCAATGACTTATCAACGATGCTACGATGGTTGTTATTGAGCTTGTCTCTCGAAAGCCAGTAGCGGCCTGATCGATGGCAATACTCTCGCCTCTCGTCGTTTTTCTCCTGCAGCAGAGCCCAGCGCAGCCTGATGCCTTCCTGACCGAATGGCTTGCACCCGCTGGCTGCCCCACGCGCGCGCAGGCCGTCGCGATGCTTCGCCCAGTCCTGGCGCCCGACCTTCTCTCCGCGCGCGTTCGCATCGACGAGCCACGGACTCCTGAGTCCAGGTGGCGCGCCGTCATCATCACCAACGTCTCGACACAAACCCGAACGAGGATCGTCGAAGCGGCGAATTGTGAGGTCGTCACCCGCGCTGCGGTGCTGGTGCTGGACCTTGTTCGAACGCAGCAGATTTCCGAAGACACCCTCGCAGCGCCGATGACCGCGCCACCGGTTCCGGCTGAGACGGCCGAGCTCAGGCCGCCGCCGTCACCGGGTCCAGCAGACGGTCCCCCGTTCCGGCTTCGGCTTCGACTGAGTCCGATGCTTGCTGCGAACGTTGGCCTCTTCCCCTCATTCGGCGGCGCGCTCGGCCTTGGCGTCTCATTTGGGACTGAGACGGCACGCCTGGAGTTGGCTGCGTTCAGTTGGTCGGCGTACCGGGAGCCTGGCAAGGACGTCGAGTACGGGCTCATCTCGGGGCTCGTGCGTGGCTGCCGGCTGTTCGCGGTTTCCCGGGTCGCACTCGGGCCCTGCGCCACGGTCGAAGCAGGTGTTCTTGAAGCGCGTGGCGTGAACTTTGCCGAGTCACGTCAGGGGAAGGTCGGGTGGTTCGCCGTCTTCGCGACCGGGAAGGCGCACTTCGAGGCGACGACGCTCATTCAACCCTGGGTCTCTCTCGACATCGGCGTGAACGTGATTCGGCCCCAGTTTGCCGTGAGCACGCCCGATGGCTATGAGTTGGTCCATCGGGTGGGCTTTCCGATGGGCCGGCTCACGATTGGCGTCGAGTTCCGATGGGAATGATGGATCCACGGTCGAGCCGACACTCACTGCCCGAGACATGACTTCCACGCTCGAACTCCACGGAACCGCGAAGGCCGACGCCGACCTGGCAGGCTTCGACGCGCTCTACGAGAAGTACGCGCCCTTCGTCTGGCGCACCCTGCGGGGTTTTGGCGTCGCGTCTGGAGACATCGACGACGCGGTGCAGGAGGTCTTCCTCGTCGTGCATCGAAGTCTCGGTGACTTCGAGGGGCGGTCCTCGTTGCGCACCTGGTTGTGCAGCATCACCCTGGGAGTCGCTCGGAACGCCACCCGCAAGCGTCGCCGGCAGGACGCTGCCCATTCGAAGCTCGGCGCGGGGGCACCATCGGCCTCTTCGAGCACGGCGCTCGACGCCATCGACCTGGTCAACGTGGTGCTCAACGACCTCGACGAGGACAAGCGGCTCGTCTTCGTTCTCGCCGAGCTCGAGCAGCTCACCGCGCCTGAGATCGCCGAAGCGCTGAAGATGAACGTGAACTCGGTCTACTCGCGGCTCCGCCTCGCGCGCATCGCCTTCGAAGCCGGCCTGGCCCGCCACGGAGGCGCTACGCCATGACTGAACTCTCTGCTCGCGCGCGCGCCCTCATGGAGCAGGCCCGCCACCAGGCCACGCCGACTCGCGAAGAGCTGGCGCACGTGCGTCAACGCCTGGCGCCGGTGTTGGCCGAGGCCCCGCGGAAGCCGCTCGTGGTCCCCGCTCCGCTCGTGATGCTTGGCCTCATCAGCGCCGTCGTGTTTGGCGTTCACTCGTCCGGGGTCGCACGCACATGGTCGTTCGGGTCGCGTCCCGTGCAGTTGGTCTGCCTCGACAACGGTTCGCCGGGCCGCAGCGACCAGACCTCGCTCGCCAACGGAGTGCTCGATGACGTCGACCCGACACGCTCGTGCCGCAACGAGCTGGCTCCGGCGCTTCCTTCGGCTTCGACGCTGATGGCAGGGGTTCGGCCGCGCGCTGCGGCTCCGCTTCCGCTCGAACCCGAACGAGACACGGGCCCGGTGATACCCACCGATGACCTGGGCCTCGGGCTGCTGGAAGAAGCGAGGCTCGCGCTCGATGAGCACCGTCCGTTCGATGCCCTCGGGCAGGTGCAGAAACACTTCGCCCTCTACCCGCAGAGCCAGTTCCATGAAGAGCGGCTGGCGATGCAGTTGGTCGCGGTGTGCATGGCGCAGCGCCCCGACCTCGCCGCGAAGCCGCGTGAAGACTTCAGCCGGGAGTTCCCCGAGTCCACCTACCTGCCGCGCATCGAGCAGGCGTGTTCGACGGTGCTCGATGGAGGGGTGTCTGAGGACCAGTAGGAGGACCCTCGCGTTCGCGCTGCTCGTGAGCGCCTGCACGCCCCTGGTTGACGTGGGCAGCCGAGACTCGCCTTCGGAGCCGACGTCCTGCTCGCCACAGCGTGAACTTCCCGTGCTCCCTGTGCCCTGTCCCCAGCTTCCGTGGCGTGCGGGGCCGTCGCCGAGCGCAGCGACGGTGAGAGGCCGATGGCGTTTCTGCGGTGGAACGCGTCACGGGTCCCCGAACGAAGCGATGGCACGGTTCTTCGGGAGCACCGGCCTCGAGCTGACCCACACGGGCTCGGACGCGTGGCAGGTGTCGTTCCTCGAGGCGTCGGGTGTATCGAGCACGGGGACCGCGCAGCTGGACCCGATGACGGGGCGGCTCACCTTCACGTCTGCCGAGGGCGACCAGGCCGTCTGGCAGGTGACGGTCTTCGACGAGCCGAGGGTGTTGCGCCTGTCGGCGCTCGACCGGTGGAACTTCGTGCCAGTCGAGTGAGCCTGCGCTCCTGCTATCGTTCGAGCGTGCCTGCCTCACCACAAGTCGACCGCCGGTGACGCGCTTCGACGGTCTCGACCGGGTGCGCGCAGCCGCGATGCTGCTCGGCGTGGCGTACCATGCGACCTACGCCTTCGTTCCCGACATCGGGCCGTGGTTCCCCGTGCAGGCCCACTCGACGTGGAGCGGGTTCGCGGTCATCGCCGCGGTGCTCCACGCCGTGCGCATGCCGGTGTTCTTCACCTTGTCGGGGTTCTTCGCGGCGCTGGTGATGGAGCGACGGCGTGGCGCGTTCCTTCGAGACCGCTTCAAGCGCCTTCTGGTGCCGTTCTTCGTCGCGCTGCCGGTGACCGTGACCGCCGACGTGTTTCTTCGTCGAGCCTCCATCGCGCAGCACACGATGGACTCCTCGTACGCAGGGCAGGGCGAGTGGTTGTTCCGCCCGCTTCACCTCTGGTTCCTCGAGTACCTCTTCCTGTTCTGCATTCTGGCGTGGCTGCTCGCCGCGACGCGCGTGACGGTGCGACTCCACTCCGCGCTGAAGACGCCCGAGGTGTTGCTCGCCGGGAGCGCCGTGACGGCAGCCGGCGTGCTCATGTTCGGAGCGCCTCAGCCGGCCTTTTCGTTCGTGCCGTCGTTGAGCGCGGTGACGTCCTTCGCGCCGTTCTTCGGGCTCGGCTGGGCGCTCTACCGTTCGCGCGAGGCAGCGACGGTGCTGCAGCGAAGAGGCTGGTGGATGGCGCTCGCCTCGTTCGCGTTGTGCCTCTTCGTCTTCACGCGTCCGCTCCAGTGGCAGCCGGTGGGTCAGGCCCTCGCGGCGCTGGCGGCGTGGTTGATGGTGCTGGGCGTCATGGGGCCGGCGATGAAGCCGGGTGCGCGAGCGCCCGGAGCCCTCGTGCAGTCCGCCTACTGGGTCTACCTCGTGCACCACCCTTTGGTGTTCCTCGGGCAGGTGCTGGTGGCGAAGCGGGCGTGGCCGGCAGGAATCGCGTACGGCGCCGTGGTGCTGGGCGTCTTCGCCGTGAGCTTCGGCTCGTTCATGCTCCTGGTGCGCTTCACGCCACTGGCGCCGTGGGTGGGCGCGAAGCGCGTCTCGTTCGGTCCGCGAGCTGATGTCTCGCAGCGCAACATGAGCTGAGCCGCCGGGCCGCGTCGCGCGACCTTTCCCGGTGCCGTCGGCAGGGATGGGCTGCGTGTCTCGGCGCAGACGCACCCTCGCGCTGATGCTCGCATTGGCGTCGCTTCCCGGGTGAAGTCTCCACCGTGACAATCCTCGAGCGCCTGGCGTGCCCCCGGTGCGGTGGTCCCGTGCCCCTGACGACCGCCGACACCACGCCGTGTCCCTCGTGTCAGCACGTGGTCAGCGTCCCCGAGCAGCACCGCGCCGCGCGCCGTGACACCGAGCTGGTGTTGACCAACGAAGCCGCGGCGCGCCGCTGGCTCGACCGCGCAGGCCGGGAGCCCTCGAAGGTGCTGTCGGCGTTCACCTTCCTCGACGGCGGCGCGTTCTGGGGTGGCGTCTTCCCCGTCCTCTTCCTTCCGCTCGGTGTCTGCTCGAGCACGATGCTGGTGCCAGCGGTGATGGCTGCCGTCGCCCACGTTCGCATCGTCGACGTGTGGGACGACACGAGCCAGACCGCCGTGAGCATCGGCTTGCCGTTCGTCGTGCTCCTCGTCGGCTTTCTGCTCGGTGGGTTCGCCAGGAAGCGCACGTTGGCGCGAGCCGGGCTGCAGGCGGCGCTCGCAGCGCGGGCTCCGGTTGGCGTGAGCGGCGTCTGGGGCTGCCGGGCCTGTGGAGCCCCGCTCGCCATCGCTCCCACGACGCTCTCGGCGCGCTGCGACTACTGCCAGGCCGACAACCTCGTGCGCCTCTCGCAGGGACGCGTGGACGCGGTGCGGAGCCGCCGCGACAAGCTCGCGAGCATCGTGCGGCGCGCGGAGCAGGACTGGAAGTCGGTTCGCGCGGACCTGCGCACGAGCCTGGTGATGCGCACCATCTTCGGCCTCGGGCTCATCGCGTTGCCCACCGTCCCGATTCTCGCGAGCACTCCCAGTCACGCGAGCCTGTCGGACCTCGACCTCACGAAGCCGCCGAACCAGATGCCGTCATTCGAGGCCCACCGGAAGTCGTCCTGGACGGACCCCTGCACGCGGGAGGGCTTCAGCGCCTCTGTGCGCATGGAGGAGCCCTGCGACGAGGCCGGGTGCCGGGCGTACGTGCTGACGAGCCCCCTCGCCGGAGAGACGCTCGAGGTGCAGGGCCGCGCGCTCCCGGCTGGCACGCGCGTGTGCCTCGAGCCGCGAAAGGTGCGCATGCTCGACGCCCTCTGGGCCGCCGCGCCATGCATCGCCACGGAGAGCGACGAGCAGCTCGTCCACTTGCCCATCGCAGAGGGCGGCTGGTACCGGCTTCACCTCGCAGTCCCGGGGACGGCGCGTGGCCAGTTCCTGCGCTTCTGCGTTCGTCAGGCGCCTGCCAGCCACTGACGCGGCTCGAGACGGGCGAGCTGGCGATGAGGCCACCATCGGCAGACATGGTCATCGACGACTCGAACCTCAGCCGCTTTCACGCGGAGCTGCAGCGTGACCCGAAGAAGGGGTGGCGTGACGCCGGGCGCGAAAGCGCCACTGCGTGATGACGCGGTCAGGCGTCGCTGTGGTTCCCGTTGCCGCAGACGGTGGTTGAGCCGCTGAAGCGCTCGAGGCGTTTGTCCTCATTCTCCGGGCCGGCATAGCGGTCGACATGCGCTTGCCGACGACCTGTGCCGTGTTGTTCCTCGCTGCCTGTGGCGCACCCGCCGACCACCTCGACGCCGCGACCGACGTTCGACGGGTGACGGTGCTGGAAGCGCCCCTCGAGCCGGTGAAGCCGGTGGCGACGACGCTCAGGCTTCGCCTCGACGAACGCTCCGGCACGGCGGCCATCGGCTGGGCGCTCGCTCCGGTGGGCCGACTGCCTGCAGAACGCGCCCAGCTCACCCTCAACGCCTGGGACTGCGGAGCGCGCGGCCGCTGGGTGCAGATCCTCGCCGGAAAGGACGTGACGTTCTGCTCACGAGCGAAGGCGGAACGTGTCGCAGACGTCAGCACCGATGACGCCGACTGCGTCTGGGACAGCTCGTTCGAGGCGGGTGGATCCGGCGGCGACTTCACCGGCACTGGCGTGCTCGTTCGCCTCGAGGGGCAGCGCCTCGGTCGTCTGCGTGTCTCGAAGTCGTCGCAGCTCGCGAGCGATTGGTACGCGCACCCCATCGCGCCCTTCGAGGTCGAGCTCGAGTTCCTTTCGGACGTGCTGGCGGCGCGCTGAGGGGGCGCCGACGGCCGCTCCTCTGCGTCAGGTGTCCTCACCCTCCCTGCGCGCGTCGTCTTCAGCCTGCGTCACCGTCGCCGCACTTCGTAGACCGATGGCCCTGAGCCTGGCGGCAGCGGCGGCCCTGGCGGTGGACGAAGCCTCACGAAGTCCGGGTTGTCATCGAGCAGCCGCTTCGCCTGTGGGTACCCACAGATGACGTACTGCGCGCCGAACGTGACGGTGACGATGTCCCTCACGTCGCGCGCCTCGCCGTTGATGAGCAGCAGCCGCGCCTGGTGCCGGTCCTTGTCGAAGCGCTCGAGGAAGGTCGGGTCGAGCACGTCGACGAACCGGACGTCGGGCCGGCGGTCGAGCAGCACCTCGCCCTCAGGGAACGTGCAGTTGAGCACCTTCTGACCAGCCGCCTCTTTCGGCAGCGCCTCGACGGCGTCGGCGATGTGCATCGTGTAGCGGTCGAGCTGCGTCACCTCTGAGGAGTCGCGGAGCAGTGGGACATTCACCACGAGCCCGAGCGCCAGGCCGAGCGACAACACCATGGGCGGCAGGGAGTTCGAGACCGAGGCGAACGCCGCGATGGTGAGGGGAATGGCGTACTCCGACGCGCGCGCGCTGCGCAGGCACAACACCCAGAACAACCCCGCCGTCGCCACCAGCATGAAGCGCAGCCGTGAGCCCGACGTGCCCCGGCCGAGGATGAAGAGGACAGCGCTCACCAGGAACAGCACGACCGGCACGCGGTACGTGCCGAAGAACTCGTGCGGCTGAATGGGGAAGAGCTCTCCGCCGAACGTGTTCCCAGCGGGCTTCGACGCCGCGATGGTGAGCGTCATCCACGTCGCCTCGAGCGTGCCCGGGAAGTACGGGTTGATGAGGGTGCCGAGCACGAGGCCCGCGACGCCCGCGCTGACGGCCCGCCACACCGAGCGGCCCTGCAGGACGAACGCGAGGCCCAGCACCGAAATGGGAATGTAGAGCGCGTGGTAACCGAGGGCGAAGAGCAGCCCCGCGGCGAACGTCACCTTCCACGACGTTCGCGTCAGGCCAAGGAGCAGCCACAGCGTCGCCGCGATGGCCAGCAGGTGAGGGCGCACCAGCGCGAGCCGGTACAGGAACATCGGGCACGAGACGCCAGCCGCGACGGCGAGCACCGACTCCCGCGCGCCGAGGAACTGTCGCGCCAAGACGTAGAGCAGCGACACGATGAGCGCCGCCAGCAGCGCCGACGAGGCGATGACGCCCGAGCGTTCGCCCACGAGCCAGCCCAGCCACGTCACCACGTGAAAGAGGAACTCCTTGTCGACGTACGCGACGTTCCACCCGATGTCTTCGACTTGCGGCAGCGTCTTCGGCACGCCGTGCTCGGCCCAGGTGCGCGCAAGGGCGAAGTGAAAGTGACGGTCGGGGTCGGCTGGAGCGCGCCCTGCGTAGAGCCACAGCCCGCCAGCGAGCCCCAGCAGGAGCACGGTGAGCGCGAGCACATCGACACGGCTGGGCCGGAAGGACACGCCGACAGACGACCAGATGCGCGGCGTGCTGTCAGCGCTCGTGTTGGCTCCGCTCGTCGGTCGCCGTCGCGGGCCTGCGCAGCTGCTTCGCGCCGAACAGCCGATGACGTCGCAGGCACGCGCTGGTGGCCGAGGTGATGAGGACTCGGGTTGGGGAACTGGTGGAGCTGCCGGCGCCAGACCACCCGAGAGGCGGCGGGGACTCTGTGGCGGGTGCGGCGCGGAGCGCACGAGGAATTCGCAGTTCAGGAAGCGCCCTGGCCTGAAGACGAGCACGAGGCCGCGCAGCACCAGGCGCTGCAGCGGCCGTTGGGGCTTGAAGGCGCCCCAGGCACCACGGGGTGGCGCGTCGCGGTGGGGGCCGGGTTTTCGCCATGCGGATACCGCCGTGCCCTACATGACGGGCACGGCCCCAGGCGCCGATGCCGCCAAGACCGACATTCTCTCGAAAAAGGCTGAGCCGCTTCTCGAGTCTGGGAGACAGTTGATCAATGGGTCTGCGGCTCATCAACCCGGCAGACACGCTCGCGTCGGAGCTGAAGGCGTCGTCGCCTGACGCGGCAGTGCGTGTGTACGCGCGCTTCTCCAGCCGCGTGCGCCGCTTGGTGCAGCGAACGATCGGCCCCGACGCTTCGGTAGAGGATCTGGTGCAAGACGTCTTCGTCACGTTGCTTGAGCATGCCCCCTCGCTGCGAGATGAGCGCCGGCTCGAGCAGTTCATCACCGCCGTCACGTTGAACACGGTGCGCAGTGAGTTGCGGCGGCGACGATGGAAGCGCTTTCTGCCGTTTCTCCGGCGCGATGACGTCTTCGGCGCACCCACGGCCTCGGCGGCGGTGCGTCGGGTCTTCGAGCTGCTCGATGAGGTCTCGACGGAGGACCGGCTCGCCTTCACCCTGCGCTACCTGGAGCAGTTCGAGCTGGCGGAGGTGGCAGAGTCGCTCGGCGTCTCACTGGCGACCGCCAAGCGCCGCGTCGCCCGGGCGCGCGCCTTCATCGATCGCCGCGCGGCCCACGACGTCATCCTCCAGGTCGCCTTGATCGACCTCGGAGGTGGCGCGTGAGCGAGCCTTCCTTGAACCCCAACCTCACGCGGGCTCTCGAGCAGGCCCGCACAGAACTCGACGGCGCTGCGGCGCCGAGCGTCGACGCCGCGACCCTGGCTGCCGTCGAGGAGCGGCTCGAGGCTCCGCTCGCGTGGTCTCGTTGGGTCGTGCCGGCCGGGAGCGTTGCTGCGGTGGCGCTCCTCGCCGTGCTCGTCTTCGCCCTGTCCGGCGAGCGCGCACTCACCTACGCCGTAGAGCGCGCCCGCACCGAAGGGAGCGGCTACCTGGCGACCACCGAGCACGAAGGAGGCACGATGCGCTTCTCCGACGGTTCCGAGCTGCGGCTCGATGCCTCCTCGCGCGTGCACGTCGCAGAGACCACGCGGAACGGGGCGCGGGTCCAGGTCGTCTCTGGCCTGGCGCGGGTCTTCGTGAGGCACCGCGCGAACACCAGGTGGCTCGTCGAGCCAGGGCCGTTCGTCGTTCACGTGACGGGAACGCGCTTTACTGCGTCGTGGTCTCCACGAGATGAGGAAGCGGTCGTGGAGCTCGAAGAAGGGCAGGTGCGCATCGATGGTCCCGGTTTGGCTGAGCCCGTCGTGCTCGCGCCAGGTCAGCGTTTCTCGGCACACGTGAAGCCGGAAGGCGTTCAGGTCGAGCTCACCAGCGGCGAGCGCCCTGCTCCTCGCCCTCCGGCCGTCACATCGCCGCCCACGCCCGCGGAGGAGCCCAGGCCGCTCGCGGCGGTGAAGCCGCCCCTGGCTCGACCAGCGCCAGCCAGGAGTGACTGGAAGGGCTGGGCCCGCATGGGCGCGTTCGAGCGCATCGTCGAGGAGGCCGAGCACGTCGGCCTCGCTGCGACGCTGATGCAGCGCTCTGCGGAGGACCTGCTCGTGCTGGCCGACGCGGCGCGCTACCTGCGGCGGCCGGAGCTCGCGCGTGCTGTGTTGACCGAACTCTCCACCGGGCCTGCCTCTCAGGTGTCGGCCGTGGCCGCGTACCGCATGGGGCAGCTCACGGAGGCGGTCGACCCGCTCGCGGCAGATCGCTGGTACGCCAGCGCGCTCGAGCGAGACTCCGAAGGCGCTCTCGCCGCCGAAGCGCTGGGCCGCCGGCTGCTGCTCGGGCTCATGCATCATCAACCGAATACGCGCGCGCTGGCCGACGAATACCTGCGCAGGTTTCCTGAAGGCAGCGCAGCGAGCGTGGCCCGTGCGACGCTCGAGCAGCCATGACGTCGGTGTTCCTCTGCCTCGTGTCCCTCTGGGTCGCGCAGGCGGGGCCTCCCAGGGTGGTGCTCCTCGGTGGTGACGGCCGCGTCGTGCCCGGCGTGATGCGTCGGCTCCACGCGGAGCTCGCGGCGGCGGGCTTCGAGGTGGTGGAGCGGCCGGCCCCCGAGAGCGTTGGGCGCCCCACGCTGCTCCGCCTGGCGCGCGCGCAGTCGGCGTTCGCCGTCATCGCGCTTGAAGAGGAGGGGGCCTCGGTCGAGGTGTGGATTGAAGATCTCGCGAGCGACAAGGCCGTCATTCGTACGATGGCGAGCGACGACGAAGCAGTGGTGACGACGCGCGTCGTGGAGCTGCTGCGCGCCTCTCTCATGGAGCTGACGCTGCGGCCAGACGCGCCCGCGCTGGTCGGGCCCGCCCAGGCGCTGGTGGCGCTTCCCCTGGGCTTCGGTGAGCGGCGCGCGCTTCTCGCGCTCTCCGTGACGGGTGGCGCGGGCGTCGCGTCCGGGGCTCGGCTCGGCGGTGAGGCTGAGCTCCACGTTCGCGCGGCGCGCTCGGGCCTGCTCGGGGTTCGCGTCGGCGCGCACGCATTGGGCCGTGTGTCTTCAGACGCGGGGAGCGCGTCACTGACGGAGCTGTCGCTGCTGGCCGACGCGGGCTGGCAGCTCCACGTGGCGGAGCAGTGGCGGCTCATCGGCAGCCTCTGCGTCGGCGCCCACGGGTTGTGGGCGAAGGGGAGCGCGAACGGTGCGCTCCAGGCAGTCTCTGACTCGGCGTGGACGATGGCCGCGGGTGCCAGGGTGCGCGCGCAGTGGCCGCTCGGACCGAGCCTCGCGCTGCAGGTCGGCTTCGAGCTGCTCGTCGGCGTGCCGCCCATTCGCATCGGGCTGGGCGGTCATGATGTCGCCTCTTCTCCACTCACGGGGTTGCTCTCGGCGGGGCTCGTTGTCGCGCCCTGAGCCACAACTTCGAGTCACGACACACTCAGATATGCGTGCTCTTGGTTTCCTTCTTGGTGTGGCAGTGGTGTTCACCGCCTGCGGGCCCCGGGTTGATCCGGTGAAGAAGCCCGATTCCTGTGCTGGCATTGACTGCAGCGGGCACGGGAGCTGCGCCGTCATCTCGGCCAGCAGCGAAGCGGTTTGCGCGTGTGAGAGCGGCTACCACTCCGAGAATCAGACGAGCTGCGTCGCCGACGCGAGCGGGGCTGGCGGCGGAAGTGCTGGCGGTGGAAGTGCAGGCGGTGGAGGTGCGGGCGGTGGAAGTGCAGGCGGTGGAGGTGCGGGCGGTGGAAGTGCAGGCGGCGGAAGTGCAGGCGGCGGAAGTGCGGGCGGCGGAAGTGCTGGCGGCGGAAGTGCGGGCGGTGGAAGTGCGGGCGGTGGAAGTGCAGGCGGTGGAAGTGCAGGCGGTGGTGGTGGCTCATGGTCGACGCCGTCGCTCGGCGCGGAGATCACGCTCGATCAACCGGTCGCGGTGCCCTCGACGTTTTCGATGAATCCGTCGGTTGCGTGGAGCGGCTCGGTCTTCCTCTCGGTGTGGAACGACGGCCGCGGCTCCTCAGTGACGGGACAAGACGTCTACGGCACGAGGTTGTCGGCGGCCGGCGGCGTGCTCGACGTGAACTCGCTTGCCATCGCGGCGACGACAGGCACTCAAGGGGGCGGTGTCGTGGCGTGGGATGGCACGAACTTCGTCGTCGCGTGGGTCGACGCGAGCAACCCCAACGGCGTGTCGGTGTTCGCCCAGCGCATCAGCGAGCAAGGCGTGACGCTCGATGCAACGCCGATTCGGGTGGCTCCCGTGGGTACGACGGGCACCTCCACCAGGCTCTCCATTGCCAGCAACCACGCCAACACGCTCATCGCGTGGGTCGACCTCTCTCACGGCGGCAATGTGATGGCTCAGCGCCTGAGCCCCGCGGGCGCGCTCCTCGACGGAAACGGCATCGTCATCGGGAGTAGCGTCGCGGGCCTTCAAGCGACGCCCGTCTCCGCTGCGAGCGATGGCACCGGCTACCTCATCGCGTGGACGAAGGCGGGCTCGCCGCCGTTCGGGGGCCCGTTCACCGTGATGGGTCGACGCTTGTTGGGCGACGGCACGTTTCCTCCATCGACGGCAGAGTTCCTGGTGCGCAGCGGTGCGTATAACCCTTCGGTCGCGTGGGGCGGCACGGCATACGGAGTGGTGAGCCAACCCACCACGAGTGCCAACATCCTCGGTTTCGTGCGCGTCGACGCGAGCGGCACTGTGCTCGACCCCACGCCGGTCGCGCTGTGGTCCATGGGCACCACCTCGGTTGGAGACGCTCACGCGGTGTGGACGGGCACGGAGTTCATGGTCGTGTTCTCGCGGCCCACGCTCAACCAGGGCACGCCCGACTTCGACCTCTACGGTACGCGCGTCTCCGCGGCCGGCGCGCTGGTCACGCCGTCGCCGTTTGCCATCTTCGTCAGCCCCGCGTGGGACAAGAGCGCCGCGGTCGCCTTCAACGGCGCCAACGTGCTCGCGGTGTGGAACGACACGACCCCTGGGGCCGTGCTCGGCGCGATGGTGACGCCCACCGGCACCAGCGTCGGCACGAGCGGCTTCACTGTTTCACTCGTCGGCAGCAGCGAGGGGGCTGGCGTGGTGGGCTTCGATGGCACCAACTACCTCGTCGCATGGACCGACCGGCGCAAGGGCCGCAACAGCATCATCATCCACGATGACGACATTCACGCGGCGCGCGTGTCGCCCAACGGCGTCGTGCTCGACTCCACGCCCATCGCTGTCAGCGAGGTGCTCAACGGCCAGGTCATCAAAGACATCGCCTTCAACGGCACTGAGTACCTGCTCGTCTGGGAAGACACTCGCGCGTCGACGGCGGGGCGCTCGGTGACCGAGATCTACGCCGCGCGCGTGACCAGGGCCGGCGTCGTGCTCGACGCGAACGGGCTGGCGCTGTCGAGCCCAGGCTGCACCAACTGCTACTCGGTCGCGAGCTCGCCGCGCGTGGCGTCAGACGGCACCGACTTCTTCGTGACGTGGACGAGCGGCGGCCACGTTGATGGAGCGCGAGTGCCCTCGACCGGCGCGCCAGACGCGCAGAGGCGGCTGGTGATGACCACCGACGGCCAGACCAGCCCGAGCGTCGCGCACCTGGGCATCGGCTATCTGCTGGTGTGGCAGAACACGCCGAGCGGCGCGGGCGCTGACGTGATGGCCAAGCGGCTCACCTCGACTGGCGCTGACGTCGGCACCGCGTTCGTCGTGTCCAACAGAGCGTCCGATGAGACTGCGCCGCTGGTTCAGGTCGGCGGTGGGCAGGCGCTCGTGGTGTGGAACGACACCCGCAACGGCGCGGGCGACCTCGACGTGTTTGGCGCGCGCATCGACGCGAGCGGCGCGCTGCTCGACCCGGCGGGCATTTCGCTGCTCACCGGCGCTGGTACGCAGCGGCCCACGACGCTCTCGTACACGGGCACGTCGTTCGCGCTGGCGTGGCAGACTCCGGCGCTCGACAGCGTCCTGACGCGCATCGACTCGTCGGGCACGCGCATCGACGCGACCCCGTTCTCGCTCGCCACGCCGTCGACGACCACGCCGTTCTTCGGGGTGGGGCCGGCTGGCCAGGGCCTCGCTTCGTACGTGCGCAACACCGGGGGCATGCAGCGCGCGCGTGGTGCCGTGGTGACGGGGCTCTGAGCCTGCGCGACGGCCTTCGTTCGTCGTCACGCCTTGCCCAGCACCATCGCCAGCAACGCCATGCGCACGTAGAGGCCGTACTCCATCTGCCGGAAGTACGCGGCGCGCGGGTCGGCGTCGACGTCGGTCGAAATCTCTCCCACGCGCGGGAGCGGGTGCATCAGCGCCATCTTCGGCTTCGCGAGCTTCATCGTCTCGGGCGTGATGATGAAGGCGTGCTTGAGCGACTCGTAGAGCGCGAGGTCCTCGAAGCGCTCCTTCTGCACGCGCGTGACGTAGAGCACGTCGGTCTCGGGCAGCACGGCGCTCAAGCTGGTGTGCTCGGTGTACGAGAGGTCGCGCGCCTTCAGCTCGTCGGTCACCTTCGCTGGCATGCGCAGCTGCTCCGGCGAGACGAAGTGCAGCTTCGCGCCGAAGAGCGACAACAGCCGCGACAACGAATGCACGGTGCGGCCGAACTTGAGGTCGCCCAGCATCGTGACGGTGAGCCCATCGAGTCGGCCGAGCTCTTCGCGAATGGTGAAGAGGTCGAGCAGGGCCTGGGTCGGGTGTTCTCCGGGGCCGTCGCCTGCGTTGATGATGGGTTTGCGCGCGGCCTCGGCAGCCTGCGCCGCAGCGCCGACCTCGTGGTGCCGCAGCACGATGACGTCGGCGTAGCACTCGAGCGTGCGCACCGTGTCAGGCAGTGACTCGCCCTTCGACACCGACGAGTACCGCACCTCGCTGATGGGAATGACGGAGCCCCCGAGGCGCTGCATCGCCGCCATGAAGGACGACTGCGTGCGCGTGGACGGCTCGTAGAAGAGGTTCGCGAGAATCTTCCCCTTCAGCAGGTCGATGGTGCCGATGTGCTGAACCATCGTGCGCATGGCCTCGGCGACGCCGAAGACGTACTCGAGGTCGTCGCGGCCGAACTGCGCCACCGTGAGAATGTCTTTTCCGTAGAAGCGGCCGGAGCGCTGGTCGCCGAGGGGCAGGTGCGCGGAGGACGAAGGCGTCATGGTGGAGGAGAGCTTCTGGCTGCCCGCGCCCGACGAGGCAAGCGGTGTTCGCGACGTCAGAAGTCTTCGAGGTCGCGCAGGCGCTGCTCGAGGTCCGACTGCAGGCTCAGGTCCTTGCGAGCGTGCGGCGTCTCGAGGGCGCGCTGCCAGGTCGTTTTCGCGTCGTCCCGGGCGCCATGGCCCACCTGCGCGTCGCCCAGCGCCACCCACGCCGCCGAGTAGTTCGGGTCGAGCTTCACCGCCGTCGCCAGCGCCGTCACGCTCTCGGCCCAGCGCTGCTCGTCGAGGTACAGTCTGCCGAGCGAGAAGAAGCCCATCGGTGAGTCGGGGAACTCACGGGTCATCTCGAGGAACCTCTGCTCGCGTTCGCTGGCCATGACGCGGCCACATACCCCGGGACGCGATGAGGGTTGTGCTGAAACACCACAGCGCGCCGGCGGTGCGGAGAGCGCGGCCTCGAGACTCTCAGCGCAAACCAAGACGCTGGAGCTGACGCCTTCCGTGATGACGTTGCGTCCCGAGGCCGGGTGAAGGTGAACCGCGCGCGGGCCTGGGCACCGGGGCTCGCCGCAATCAGGGTCGCCCGGACCTCGTTGGGGGCCGCAGCGAGCCCCGGCCGCACCGCGGGACACGGCGTTCCGTCAGCCGGACGAGCGGCCCGGGTGAGACGCGGCTACGAAGTCGACATGGCTCCCCGCATCCTCGACGTCGCGAAGCTCGGCGTCCCCTGGCACACCGCCGACCCGTTCCTCTTCTGCGTGCACCACGACGACGCGTACCCGAAGGGCAACGAGCAGCTCGGTCCGGCCGCGTCGCTCGCCGGCCGCAACCTCGGCAACGACTTCGAGGGCAAGGACGGTTGGCGCATGTACCACGGTGACGTGGTGCCCGGTTTCCCCCAGCACCCGCACCGCGGCTTCGAGACGGTGACGGTGGTGCGCCGTGGCTTCATCGACCACTCCGACTCCCTCGGCGCGACGGCGCGCTTCGGGCAGGGTGATGCGCAGTGGCTCACCGCCGGCAAGGGCATCGTGCATTGCGAGATGTTCCCGCTGGTGAAGCCCGACGCCGGCAACCCAGTCGAGTTGTTCCAGCTCTGGCTCAACCTGCCGCGCGCCAACAAGATGGTCGAGCCGCACTTCTCGATGTTGTGGAGTCAGCACATTCCGACGCACGAGCTTCGTGACGAAGCAGGCCGGCGGTCGCTCGTCACCATCGTGGCCGGAGCCTTCGCTGGCGTTCTGCCACCGCCTCCGCCGCCGAAGTCGTGGGCCTCACAGCCCGGCAGCGACGTCGCCATCTGGACGCTCAAGCTCGAGCCGGGTGCGCACCTCACGCTCCCGCCCGCCAACGTCGGCACCAACCGAACGCTCTACTTCTTCAAGGGCGGCCAGCTCACCATCGACGGCCAGACGTTCCGCCCCGGCTTCGGCATCGCCGTGCAGCCCGACGTCGCCCTGCCGCTGGTCGCGGGTGACGTCGAGGCCGAGGTGCTGGTGCTTCAGGGCCGGCCCATCGGCGAGCCCGTCGTGCAGTACGGGCCCTTCGTGATGAACACGCGGGAAGAGATCGCGACGGCGTTTCACGACTACCAGCGCACGCAGTTCGGCGGCTGGCCCTTCAAGCGCGATGACCCTGTGCACCCGCGCGAGCAGGAGCGCTTCGCGAAGCACGCCGACGGCCGCGTCGAGAAGGCCAGCGACACCAGGTCGGGGTGACGAAGCGGGAGGCTTCGGGCAGGGTGCGTCGTGAAGGCAGAGCCATGCTGCACCGTTCCAGCGGGTGAAAGTCCTGCCCGGGTCATCTCCGGAGAGCCCTCGATGGCCGGGGACGTGCTCGGCTTCGGAGCGCTCATCCTCGTGCTCGCGATGACGCAGCGCTCGTCAGTCTCCCCGGCTCGCGGGTGGGTGGTCGCCGGAATCGTCATCGTCGGCCTGGTGCAGCTGAAGCTGGCGCCTGCCGATGGGTGGAGGTTGCGCTTCACCTGCCGCGCGCTGACGTCGGTTCGAGCCAGAAACGACGAGAGCCGAAGAACCGCGAGAACGTGGTCCTTCGGCTCCAGTCAGCTGACGACGAAACCTCAGCGGGTGATGTCGGGCACCGACACCAGCGCCCGGCCACCCAGCGCGCTCAGGTTGCGCACGCGGTCGGCGCGGTCCTGGGCCACTTCACCCATCGGGCGCAGCGTGAAGGCCTTGCCCTTCACTCGGGCCGTGCGGCGCCTGAAGATGAAGATGTCGAACGAGTCGGTGTCGTGCGAGACCACGAAGATGCCGTCGGCTTTCTGTGCGTTCGCCACCGCGACCGCCGCCGCTGCGCGGACCAGCGGGTCAGCGACTTCCTTGCCACCGCCGCCGCCGAAGATGGAACCGATGATGCCGGTGAGGGCGTCGAGCGGGCTGCCGTCCTCGTAGCCCCAGCAGATGATTCCGAAGACGCACTGCCGGCTCACCTCGGCCTCGATGTCAGAGCCCCAATCGAACCCGACCTCTTGCGGCCGGTTCCACACGGTCGCCGCCTCAGAGCGGTTACCGATGGCGGTGTCGGCGTAGGCGCGCGCGCCCGTCGCACAACCCGTCAGCCCCATCGATGTCACTGCCAGAACCAACGCCGTCAACGTCTTCATGAATGTCACTCCCCTCGGTGGTGAAACTGCGGAGCGGATCCCTAGCGCGGTCACACCCCATGACAAGGAACTTCGACCACAGCCGTTCGAACGGACTCGACATCGCCGCCGGCACACGCGAGGAGCGCGCCCATGCGACGGACCCTGGGACTCATCCTCCTCACGGCGTGTGCCGGCAACAAGCGGGCGATGCAGCCCATCGATGCCTTCACGCCGCCACCCGCGCTCGTCTATTGCCGCTCGAAGACGCCCGTCGAGGCCGAGCTGATCGCGCCGCTCGCCTGTGGCAACCGCGAACGCCGCTGGGAGGGGACGTGGAAAGACGGCAGCTTCACCTGGCAGTGCCGCGCCGGCTCAGAGATCGCCGCCCAGCTCAACGTGGCGCTCGCTGACTCGGGCTGCGTCGCTGACCTGGAGCGCTACCGTGTGCAGGACGGCATCGTCACCACCGTGCGCAAGAAGGGCCGTTGGCGCGAAGCGTTCTCGCGCAAGCTGCCCTGTCACGAGGAAGCCGCCCTCTGCCTCGTCGACGGCTACGAACTCGATCGGCCCGAGCTGAGCATTCGCGGAGCGTTCGACGAGGATTCGCGCCCGACCGGCCCGTGGACGCTCACCGCCGAGGGTGCGACGAAGACCATCGAGTTCAAGGCCGGCACGGGCGCGCTCGAGAACTTCGGGGTGGTGAAGAAGCTCTCGTGCACCGCGGGGTACGTCACGGGCGAATTCACCGCCAGCCTGCCTCGCGGCACCGAGACCGTCGAGCTCGCGTCGTTCCACGACCGGGGCGTTCGACAAGGGCTCTTTCGCGTCTGGTCGACCTCGGGCACCGAGCTCGAGGGCCGCTATGAGCATGGTGTGCCCTCTGGGCCGTGGAAGATCTCGGCGCGCCTGGTGTCGATGCCCACCACGGCGGCGATGGTCGACGCCGCCTGTAAGGGAGAGTGCGTGGTGGCCGGCGCCGACCCCCAGCCTGCCGACAGGCAGGACGGTGGCACGATGGTGCCGACGACGTCCCTGCTGGTGGCGCCCGGGTTCCCGCTGATGCCATTCCGCTGCCACGAGGCGCTCTTCGAGGCGGTCGGAGCGCCCGCCGAGTGGGTCATCAGCCGCTTCTCGCTGCCACCGACCCAGGCCTTTGGCGAAGCTCGGAGGGTCGCGCGCCTGGCGGCTTCGGCGCCATAGCCGTCGCCGCCGCGAAAGATTCCGCACTCGACATCTTCAAGGGGTGTTCTAGGGAACACTGCCATGAAGCGATCGATCCTGACCCTGTTCGTGTTCGTCGTTGGCTGTGGGCCCTCGTCGCGCGTCATTCGTCGCAACTCCGACGGGAGCGAGATGAAAGAGACCACCGCGAGCGCCTCGTCGTCGTCGAAGAGCAGCAGCGCGTCGAAGAGCGGCGGCTCGTCGAAGAGCAGCTCCAAATCTGGCAGCTCGAACGCAGCGCCGCCCGCCGAGATGGTGCCGCCAGAGTTTGCCGAGGTGGTTCAGCTCGAGGATCGCCGCTCGTTCGGCGCTGAGAACAAGCTGTTCACCATCGCGCTCACCGCGAACAACCCTGCGCTCCGTGGCCGGGCGTTGCTCGCCATCGGACGAATCCAGGATCCGACGTCAGCGGACGTGCTCACGAAGGGCCTCGGCGACCCCGATGCCGGCGCCCGCGCAGAGGCAGCGTTCGCCGTCGGGCTGCTGGGCTTGTCGTGGACGCCGCTCGCTGAAGCGCTCAAGGCGAAGCTGACCGACGCGCTCAAGAGCGCCGAGGCAGCCGAGCAGGACCCTGGCGTGAAGCTCGCCATGCTCGAGGCGCTCGGGCGCGTTGGAACCGGCGCCGCGGTGGAGCGTCTGGCCGAGCGGCTCACTGTCGCAGGCGATGTTCAGGCTCGTGCAGCGCTGTCGATCGGCGTCGCGGCGAAGAGCGGCGTGGCGGTGTCTCCCAGGGCGCTGACCGCGCTGACGCTCCTGCTCAAGAAAGAGAACGCGCTCACCAGCCGCTTCGGCGCGGTCTATGCGCTCGCGCAGTCGAAGAGCCCGCTCGCTCGCGCTGCGCTGTTGACCTGCGTGAACGACGACGCCTCCGAGATTCGGAACATCTGCGCCAAGGGCCTGGGTGACGTCGGCACCGATCTCGACGCCGTGACGCTCAAGAAGCTGCTCGATGACCCCGACTACCGGGTCGTGACCGAGGCCACCCGCTCGCTGGCGAAGCTGGCGGCCAGATGCAAGGGCTCGGCGTGCGCGGCGATTGGCGCGCTCAGCGATCTCTCCTTCCGTGTCGAGCGCCTGCTGCGCGGCGACACCGTGGGCGGAGGCCAGCCGCTCCTCATGCTCGCGCAGACCGGCTTGCCCGCGGCTGGAAAGCCGGTGCTGGTCGCCCTCCGCAAGCAGATCGTCGACAACTCTGGGCAGGTCTTCAGCGCCCAGACCCGCCAGGACGTCGCCAACATCGAGTGCCGGCTGGCGGCGGCCATCGACAAGATCGGTGGCATGCCTGCAGAGGTGCTCACCTGCGGGCAGAAGCTCATCCCCGAGCCGCAGCGGCTCTCGATGGCCCTCGAGGAACTCGCCGCCGCGCAGGTGACGGACGGCGCGAAGCTCGCCGCAGACGTTGGCTCGTACGTCTTCCACAGTGACGCGAGGGTGAAGTTGGCGGCGCTCAAGGTCCTGGGCGCGACGAGGGCGCCCGCCGCGGCCGAGAAAGTGCGGCCGCTCATCATGAACTCCGACCTGGTCGTGGCGGCGGCGGCGGCGACCGCGGCTGCGAAGCTGGGAGACAAGGCGGCGATCACGAGCCTTCGCGGGCTCGCGGGGAAGGTCGGCTCGATGGTCGAGCTCGCGCCGGCCGTCGCCGACGCCCTGGCTGCGCTCGACGCCAAGGAGGCGATCGCCGACCTCGAGCCCTGGCTCTTGTCGCAGCACTCGACGATTCGCGACGCGGCGGCAGCGGCGCTGACCAGGCTCAAGGGAACGACGGTGGTCGCGCCTCGCGTGGAGCGCCAGGACTTCGCGCGCCCGCAGCCCCTGCAGAAGGCGCAGCTCGTCACCATTCGCACTGAGAAGGGTGAGTTCGAGCTGAGGTTGTTCACCACCGACGCGCCGCTCACCGCAGCGAACTTCGCCAAGCTCGCGCGCGAGGGCTTCTTCCGGAATCAGACGTTCCATCGCGTGGTGCCCGGCGTCGTCGCCCAGGGCGGCGACCCCCGGGGGGACGGCGAGGGTGGCCCTGGCTACACGATTCGGTGCGAGGTGAACCACCGCGTGTACGCGCGCGGGGTGGTGGGCATGGCCCTGTCGGGCAAGGACACCGGTGGCTCCCAGTTCTTCATCACGGCCGGCCCGCAGCCGCACTTCGACGGTCGTTACACGGCGTTCGGTGAGATCACCAAAGGCCAGGAGAACGTCGACGCGCTGCTCGAGGGCGACAAGATTCTCGAGGTCCGCCTGCAGTAGCCGGCCGGAGATTGCGTCGCCGTCAACGGTGATCGGCGCGGTCGTTCGACCCTCGCTTCGTGTCCACCAATGCGAGCGCTCGTCCTCGGCGTGGGAATCGTCGCCTGTGCTGCGTGCCCGTGCGCGCCCGTGCCTGAGTGTGTCGGCCCCGAGGACTGCGCTGGTCGCGCCTGCGAGGATGGCGTCTGTGCGCAGCGCCGTGACGCGAGCGTGGTCGTCGTCGTCTCTGGCGGCGGGGGCGCCAGCGGAGGCCGGGCGGGCACGGGCGGTGGCCTGGGCGGAGCAGGCGGCGGGGTCGTCATCCCTCCTTGTGAGCTGAACCACACCGGCTCGATGACGGGCACCGTCACGGAGCCGAGCGGCCGGCTCGGGCTGCCCAACGTGATGGTCTTCATCCCAACCGTCGGCCTCGAAGACTTCCCGGTCGGCCAGGCGTCGCGATGTCCCGGCTGCAACGACGACATCACCGGAAAACCCAGCCAGAGCACGGTGTCGACCACCACCGGCACCTTTCAGCTCGACGACGTGCCTGCAGGCCGCACACGGCTCGTCTTTCAGACCGGCCGTTGGCGCCGCGAAGTCGAGGTGAACGTCTCGGAGTGTCAGACGACCTCGCTGAGCGGCTCGGTGACGCGCTTGCCGAGGTCTCGTGCCGAAGGCGACCTTCCACGCTTCGCGCTCGTCACCGGCGCAGCCGACCCGATGGAGTGTCTGCTGCTGAAGCTGGGCATCGCGCCGTCGGAGTTCACCACGCCCGACGCCGGCGGCCGCGTGCAGCTCTACGTCGACAACGGCCAGCTCCTCGACGGTGGGCTGCCGCCCGAGTCAGAGCTCCTCACGACGCCCGGCCGCCTGCTCCAGTACGACCAGGTCCTCTTTCCCTGCCGGGGCGCCCCCGCCGGCCGCACTCAGCTGGAGCGCGACGCCATCGGCCGATTCGTCGACCGCGGCGGCCGCTTCTTCACCACGCACTACGGCTACACGTGGATGGAGGGACAGCCGTTCAGTCAGACCGCAGCGTGGACGCCGAACTTCCAGTTCTCGGCGGTCGACTTCGTCGACCCCATCACCAACTTCCCCAAGGGGGCCATCTACGGCCAGTGGCTGAAGCAGGTCGCGGGCATTTCTGGCAGCGTTCCGCTCGTCGACCCCCGCTACAACGTCGGCTCGGTGAAAGGCTCCACCATCGCCTGGCTGGGGTTGCCGTCGCGCCGCATGGGCCCGGACCGGCAGTGGACGGCGCAGTTGACCTTCACCACGCCGCTCGACGCAGGCGTCGGCTGTGGCCGCGTGGCGTTCAGCGACTTCCACGTGTCGACGAACGCGCTGCAGGTCCCGCTCCCGACGTGCATGAGCGTGCTGTCCCCGTGTCCTCCGGTGCTGCCGGCGCCGCCGTTCCCCGAGAACTGCCTGCGGTCCACCTTCACCGACCAGGAGAAGGTGCTCGTGTACCTGCTGTTCGACCTGGGCACGTGTGCGCGGAACGACCTCGAGCCCCCCAGCGCGTGCGCGGTGCAGGCGGCGGCGTGTTCCCCGACGCGCGGCTGCTGCGGCGACCTTCGCTGCCTCGAGGCCGGAGAGGTCTGCGACTCAGGCCCGTGCCTGTGCCTGCCGTGAGTCAGCGCCACAGGCCGATGCGGAAGCCATGCGTGCGGCTGACCGAGAGGGCCATCGAGGTCGCCAGCGCCACGATGCCGAAGAGGACTCGTTCGTCGGGGAGCAGCTGCGGGCGCAGCTCCCAGCCGAGGCGCGCCAGCACGGCGCCCACGCAGAACCCCAGCACCGAGACGAGCCCGCTCCCCGCGCGCCAGTCCATGCGGGAGCGCAACGCCTGTCGCTTCTGCTTCAGCGCCGTCACGCGGGTCCACACGCGGTCGCGCTGAAGCCCGAGCCCCGCCGTCGTCGCCAACACCTCGTCGAGCCGCTCGTTCAGCTCGCGCGCGTGGGCCTGCGCTGCTTCGAGCGCGTCGTTGTCATCGCGGCTCATCGACGCCCCCGATTGAAGCGCGGCAACACGAGCACCTGGACGAAGGCCAGCACGCTCGCGAGCAGCCCCAATGGCCAGACCCCACCGGTGAAGAGGAGCGCGGCCGCCAGTACGGTCAGCGGCGGTGACAGGCCGAGGAGAAACGAGGGCACGGGACTCGGGCCGACGGTCGGGTCGATGCGCTCGACGTCGCGCTCGAGGGACGACAGCTCCAGCTCCAGCCGGTCGAGCTCGCCCTCGAGCCGAGTGAGGTGCCGGTGCGCGTCGGCGAGGCGTCGCTCGGCATCTCGAACCAGCTCGTCGGCGCCCCTCATCGGGCTGGACTTTACGCTCACCGACAGGCGCCTCCGCAACGGCCCTGCCTTCGTCGTGCGCGCTGGCAGACAGTCCGTGCGCACGCCTGCCGCGTTGTGCCGTTGCCCCTCGGGGCGGTCGTGTCACACTGCCGCTTCACCTCGATGGGTCGTCCTGGAGGCGCTCCGAACCTCCATGATGACGCAGCGTCGTCGCTCACCGGTGCGTTCTCCAGCTGCAGCGTGCCGCCGAGTCGAGCCTGCTTACTTCATCAACTTCTTGAAGTCGGCGCGGTCCATCAGCGGGACGAACAACCGCGGCGCTCGAATGAGCCCCTGCGCCACGACGAACGGCTGGCGGCCCGGAGCGCCCCATCGCTCGGGGGCCTTCGTCGGCGCCGACGGTTCACCCGGCGGGTCTGCGAGCGCGGCGAGGGAGTCGAAGCGCCCGGGACCTTCGCCGTGTCCTTCACGCGTCAGAAGCCTGCCCAGATGTAGTCGAGCGTCGGGAGGAAGTTGTTGCTGCGCAAGCGCAGGCGGTCGGAGAAGCCATCGGCGCCCTTCACCACCTGCGTCGCGCCCTGGTCGTAGTTCGCGAACAGCACGCCGACCGTGATGCGGCTCTGCTTGAACACCGCGATGTCGAGGCCGAGGTGCGCCGTGACGATGAGCTCCGAGATCGGGGCGATGGCGCCGAGGTTCTTTCCCGAGTCGTACAGGGTCCCCTGCCCACCGGTGAGGAAGAGGTTGGCTTCTCCCCGAATGCGAAAGGTGTCGCCGAGCGCGTGGTCGTACGAGCCACCGACTCTCGCGCAGACGCCGGTGAGCGGCGCGGCCAGCAGGAGGTCGAGCGGCGCGACGAACGAGTTGAGCGGCGTGCCGCTGTTGGGACCGAGCGGAACGCGGAACGCGGCGTCGGTGCGCGCGGTCCACATGCTGTGCTCGAAGACGGTGCCCGAGAGCAGCACGCCCACCCGCGGAATCACCATCCACCCGATGTCGTTCTTCGTCGTCGCCCAGGTGGGGAAGAAGAAGCCCTTCATCAGCCGCATGCCGAAGGTCGGCACCGAGAGCCCGGCTTCGGCCGTCAGACGCAACGGTCCGCCGAGCAGACGGAAGCGCGCGTTGACGTTCGGCGCGACGAAGAACACCAGCGGGTTCGCCTCGAGCTCGATGCCATCGAGGATGGCGATGCGCAGCGGGTTGAAGATGCCGACGCTGTAGTCGCCCTGCTTGCCGACATCGGCGGTGTCTCGCGCCGGGCGTGGCGCCGCGAACGCGAAGGAGGACACGAGAACGGTCAGGAGAAAGGTCTTCATCGGAGCTCCCAGGTGCCGACGACCGGCGCATGGTCCGACAGGCGAATCGCGTCCTGCGTGATGCCGAACGGCCCGGGTCCCTGGACGACGTCGGTGTCGCGCCACGTGTCGGTCTTGCGGATGAAGAGGTAGTCGAGCGTGCGGTTCCAGTTGCCTGGGACCTGCTCGTCATTCTTCCCATCGGGGCCGAGCACCGAGTGCGTGAAGTACCGCTGGTGCGCAGCATCGCCGACTCCGTACCGGGCCAGGGTGATGGACGAGGAGAAGTCGTCGTAGAACGGCTTCATCACGCTCGGGGTGTAGGGCGGCTGCTCGAACTGCGTGCCCATGGCCGAGGCGCGCTCGTCGAGGAAGCCTTTCAGCTTGAGCTTCCCCTCGCAGCTGTCCGGCGTCCCGGCGTCGGCGCGTTCGTCACAGACTGGCGGCAGCTCGTTGAAATCGCCGCCCATCATCCACGGCAGCGTCTCGGCCTTCGCGAGATCGTAGAGCTGTTTGATCTGCTTCTGCTTGGTGCCGTCCTGGTCGTACGCCTCGGTGTGCACGCCGTAGATGGCCACCGTGCGGCCACCACCGAGGTCGAGCTCGGCGCGCGCGACGCCACGCTTCAAATAGAACGTCGCGGTGAGCGGGTCTTGATCGGTGCGGTCAGCCTGGCGAATGCGCTCGGCCTTCACGATCGGGTAGCGGCTGTGAATCGCGTTGCCCAGGTTGATGCGGCCGACGCCTTCGCCGGGAACGTAGCGGGAGTCCCACGTCGCCGCGTACATGCCGAAGCGCAGGTTGGTGTTCTCGAGCAGGAACCGCACCATGTCGACAGAGGCGCTGCGCTTCGAGCCGACCTCGATCTCCTCGGTGATGAGGACGTCGGGGTCGTACTCCCGAATGAGCGCGGCGATCTTCGTCAGGCAGTCGGTCACCTCGGTGGTGGTCAGCTGCGTGCGATCGCCCCAGAAGTCGAACCAGAAGTCGACGCGGCAGGCGCCGTACTTCACGTTCCACGCCATCACCTTGAGCGCGGTCGGGTTGGCAACGGGCGCTGGGTGCTCGGCCTTCGCCTTGTAGCGCGGCACTTCTTCGCGCGTGTAGCTCATCGGGTCGGCGACCCACTCACAGGCGGTGAGCGACGCGAGGACGAGGGCTGCGTGGAGTCGGGGTTTCATGAGGCCCGGACCATGGCAGCCACGAGGTTCGGCGCAACAATGACGTGACGGCGGGAGACCCACGAGACCCAACGTCGCGCTTCAAAATACAGCAGCGTGGTCCCCACTCACTGCATCGAGGCCGGCCCTCTGCCGGTTCACCATCAGGGAGCACCCATGTTTCGCACCATCATCGTGTTCATTCTCGCTGCCGCCGTCAGCGGCTGCGCCACCATGGGCTTCACCTCGAGCCGAGACTCGCTGGTGAAGACCGTCAGCTTCGACCACAGCTGCCCGCCCGAGCAGATTCAGGTGCTGGCCGAGCAGGAAGACGGCATCGGCGCTGCCAGCTTCAAGCTCAACGTGTGCGGCACCCAGCGGATGTACAAGCGCTACGGCACCATGTACCAGGACGCCTCGAAGCCCATGCCCGGCACCCCCGCGAACTGAGCTCCTTCCTGCGCGCGCATAAGCCACGAGGAGGTGCACGTGGTGACGACGCTCGCGCTCCACTTCGAACGAGAGCTGCGCCGGTACCTGAGTGAAGTCAGGGCGTTGAGTAAATCGACCGACTCGTGTCACGAACCGTGCTGGCTGCGGATTCTCGGGACACACGTGGCATGTCGCCGCGGCTGAACTGGAGTCGAGATCATGAACATCCTCACCATTGCCCGTCAGTCTCTCACCACTGCCTGGCGCCACCGCGCGCTCTGGCTCTTCGGCTTCTTCCTCGCGGGCTCTGGCGGCGCGGGCGCGGGAGGTCCCCCTCGCTCCTCATCGGGTGGCGCGTCGCTGCCGGAGTGGTTGATTCCCATCCTCATCGGCGCGGTGTTCGCCGGCCTCGTCGCGCTCGTGATGCACATCATCAGCGAGGGGGCGCTCATCGCGCAGGTCGAGCAGGCCATCGCGGGAGTGCCACCGACGGTGCGGAGCTCGTTCCGTTCGGGGCTCACGAACTTCGGCGTCGTCTTCAGGCTCAAGGCCCTCGCGCTGGTGGGCCTGGTGGGGCTCGCAGCGCTCATCCTCGCGCCGGTCGGGTTGGGCATCGCGTCGGTGATTCCGGTGGCGGTCGGCGCTGTGCTGTCGGGTCTCGTCGCGCTGGTCATGATGCCCGCGGCGCTCACGGGCTGGCTGCTGCTCGAGATTTCGCTCCGGGTGGCGGTGCTCGAGAAGCGCGGCGCGCTCGAGGCGCTCGCTGAAGGGAAGCGGTACCTGTCGGGCCGGCTCCTCGAGTCACTGCAACTGCTGGTCGTCGCGGTCGTCGGTGTGGCGGGCATTGGTCTGGTCGGAGTCCTCGCGCTCGCGTTGGGCGGCATCGTCGGTCTGCTGGTGTACGTGGTGACGCACGCCCTCGTTCCGTCGCTGGTCGCTGGCGGCGTCGTCGCCGTGCCGTTGATGATTCCGGTGGTCGCGTTCGGCGGCACCTTCCGCAGCACGGTGTGGACGACGGGCTTCCTCGCGAGCCGGGCCATCGAGCGCGCCTGATGTTCTTCGTCTTCGCCACGCTCATGGGAGGCGAAGCCGGGCCGGTCGACGAGGCCGAGGTCGTCGAGTTGATTGGCGCCGCGCGGGTGGGGAACGCTCGCGCGGCGCGCCGACTGTACGCGCTGCACGTGACGAAGCTGTACCGGGCGCTGCGGCCGCAGTGTGCCAGCAACGCCGATGCCGAAGACGCCGTGCAGGCCGCGTTCATCGATGCCCTGTCTCATCTGTCTCGCTATTCCCCTCTTGAGGGACGACGGTTTCTCTCGTGGCTGGTGACGCTCGGCCTCAATCGTGCGCGCAAGGGCCATCGGTCCACCGGGCGGGTGACGAGACACTGCGCTCGGTGGTCGACCCTGAAGCGGAGAACGCCGAGGACGCGGTGTTGAAGCGTCGCGCTGTGTTGGCCGCGCTGGCCACGCTCCCCGAGCGGGACCGTCAGGTGGTGAGTCTGTTCTACGGCGCCGAGCTCTCGGCCGAAGAGGTTGCTGACGTGCTCGGCCTCAGCGCATCGAACGTGCGGAAGATCTGCGAGCGGCAACGCAAGGCGCTGCTCACCGCACTCGGCGAAGGAGAAGCGGGATGAGTGACGAGAAGCTGAAGCGCGCCTTCGACGTGTTGATCCCATCGGCAGGGCAACGAGTCCGCCTCGAGGAGCGGGTCGTCACGGCGTGGGACGCGCGTTCTCGTTCGTTGCTCGATGAGTGGCTGGATGTGCTTCGTGCGCGGCCCCTGGTGAACGGCGCGTGGGTGCTGGCGGCGATGGTGGTGCTGATGGTCGCGACACCGCTGGGGGCCATTCTTGGCGCTGCGCTTCCTCGAGGGCTGCCGACAACCCCCACGACGATGAAGAACGAGAGTCCCTCAGCGGTTCGAGTGGCCATCGCCACAGCCCACGGGATTCACGCTGGCACGGCGTTGACCGCTTCTGCGCGCGAGCCTGGCGATGCGAGGCGTGCGTGTCACCCTCATCTCTGGCGTGAGCGTCGCGTCTCTGGCGTGCGCGCGAGGCACCTCGGCTTCGACCGACGGACTCCTGTGGAGCAATGAGACGGCTCGCGCTCATCTTGCTCCTGGCCGGCTGCACCTGCCGCGAGACTCCGCGCGCGAGCGCTGCCATTCGCCTGCGCAAGGTCGACGTGGCGCTGGTTCGACACGAACGACCGGGACTTCCCCCACCCGACGCCGATTCAGGGCCGGTGGACCCTCTCGGGCCTCGGCCTTCCGTCCGAGGTGTTGAAGAAGGTGTCCGCCGGGAACGCCGACCGCCTGCTCCGCCGTTGATCAGCAGCAGGCGCGCTTCTACCCGCCGCGTCGAACGCCGCCCCGTCCCCAGCGACAGCGCCCACGCCGCGGGCTAACTCGTCCGCCATGCGTCTCGTCTGCATCGGTGGTGGTCCCGCAGGGTTGTACTCCGCGCTCCTGCTCAAGAAGGCGTTCCCGACCCTCGAGGTCGACGTCTTCGAGAAGAACAGGCCCGACGACACCTTCGGCTGGGGCGTCGTGTTCTCTCGAGAGACGCTCGGCACCCTCGAAGCCGCTGACGCCGAGAGCTACCGCAACATCGAGGCCCGCTTCGCCTATTGGGACGACATCGAGGTGCACGCCAACGGGAAGACGACGACGTCCACCGGCCACGGCTTCTGCGGGCTCGCGCGAAAGGACCTGCTCGCGATTCTCCAGGAGCGCTGCGCGCAGCTCGGCGTGAAGCTCCACTTCCACGAAGAGCTGCCCGCTGAGCCGCTGCCGAAGGCCGACCTCGTCATCGCGTGCGATGGCGTGCACAGCCCGATTCGCGAGAAGTACGCGACCGATTTCAAGCCGTCGCTCGACTGGCGCAAGTGCAAGTTCACCTGGCTCGGCACCACGAAGCCGCTGCGCGCGTTCACCTTCCTCTTCAAGAACACGCCGCACGGGCTGTTCCAGGTGCACGCGTACCCCTTCACGAAGACGCCCATGCAGCCCTCCGGAGCGCTCTCGACCTTCATCGTCGAGTGCCACGAATCCGTCTGGCGCGCGGCAGGCCTCGACACCGCGACTGAAGCCGACACCGTGGCCTTCCTCGAGCAGCTCTTCGCCGAGGAACTCGCGGGTCATCGCCTGTGCCCCAACAAGTCCGTATGGCGAACGTTCCCGACCATTCGCTGTGAGTCGTGGGTGCGCGGGCCGATGGTGTTGATGGGCGACGCGGTGCACACGGCGCACTACTCCATCGGCAGCGGCACCAAGCTCGCGATGGAAGACGCCATCGCGCTGCGCGACGCGTTCGTGAAAGAGGCCTTCGACGTGCCGAAGGCGTTGGCCCGCTACGAGCTCGAGCGGAAGCCCGAGGTGATTCGGCTGCAGAAGGCCGCGCAGACGAGCCTCGAGTGGTTCGAGAACAGCGCGCGCTACGCGGCCCTCGAGCCCGTGCAGCTCACCTTCTCGTTGATGACGCGCAGCAAGCGCATCACGTGGGCCAACCTGCGCGAGCGCGACCCGAAGCTCGTGGCGCAGGTGGACGCGTGGTTCGCGAAGGAGAACGGCTCGACGCTCAACACCGATGGCTCGCCGCCGCCGCCGTTGTTCGCGCCGCTGAAGCTGCGGGACCTGACCCTGCACAACCGTGTCGTCGTCTCGCCCATGTGCCAGTACTCCGCGAAGGGGGACGGCGTGCCGCACGAGTGGCACCTGGTGCACCTCGGCAGCCGGGCCGTCGGTGGGGCCGGGCTGGTGATGACCGAGATGACTGACGTCTCGGCCGAGGGGCGCATCACGCACGGGTGTGCCGGACTGTGGAACGACGAGCAGGGGGCCGCGTGGAAGCGCATCGTCGACTTCGTTCACGGCAACTCGGCGGCGCGCATCGGCGTCCAGCTCGCGCACGCAGGACGCAAGGCGAGCTGTCAGCTCCCGTGGGAAGGCGATGGTCCCCTCGAGCCGAACGAACGGCCGTGGCTGACGATGGGGCCCTCGGCCATTCCCTTCGGGCCAGGCTGGCACACCCCGAAGGAGATGACGTCGGCCGACCTCGCGCTCGTGAAGCAGCAGTTCGTCGACGCCACGAAGCGCGCCGAGACCGCCGGCTTCGACCTCATCGAGCTGCACATGGCGCACGGCTATCTGCTCTCGTCGTTCCTCTCGCCGCTCTCGAACAGACGCGCCGATGCCTTCGGCGGCTCACTCGAGGCGCGCATGAAGTACCCGCTCGAGGTGTTCGACGCGGTCCGCGCGGTGTGGCCGAAGCACAAGCCGATGTCGGTGCGCGTGTCGGCGTCGGACTGGTTGGAAGACGGCATGACGGTGGAAGACACCATCGTGCTGGCGAAGGCGCTCAAGGGGCGTGGGTGTGACGTCATCGACGTGTCGTCAGGCGGCAACGTGCCCGAGTCGAAGCCTGAGTACGGCCGCATGTACCAGGTGCCGCTCGCCGAGGCCGTGAAGCTCGGTGCGGACCTTCCTGTGATGGCCGTCGGAGCGATTCAAGGGGCCGACCACGCCAACACCGTCATCGCGGCGGGCCGGGCCGACCTCTGCGCGCTCGCGAGGCCGCACCTGTCCGACCCGTCGCTCACGCATCGTCACGCGCAGGCCGAGGGCGTCGACAGCGTGGCGTGGCCGAAGCAGTACCTGGCAGTGAAGCCGAGCCGTCGCCCGACGCGCGTGGAGTGAACAGGTCGCGCCCGGGAACAACGCCGCGCGTGAGACGCGCGCGCGCTCATCGCAAGGGGTGTGCGCGAAGCGCCTCGGCCAGGTTCAGCAGCTCGGCCTCAAGCGGGTGATTCCTGCGCCACACCAGGCGAAACGTGTCTGAGCGAAGCCTCACGGCGGGGAGCAACCGCACCAGGCGCTTCGCCGCGAGGTCTTCGCGACAGAAGTACTTCGGCAACACCGCGACGCGGCCCTCTCCATCGTGCAGCCGGCATCGAATGTTCCCGATGCCTCCGAGGTACTCGACCTTCGCGAATGGCCACGGCTCGGCGGCAGGCAGCGCGTCGAGGAAGTAGCGGAACAGCGGCAGGTCTCGAGAGACGTCGACCAGGGTATGCTTGGTCGCGTCTTCTCGCCGCTGCAGCCCGGGCCGGGCCGACACGAACCCGGAGCATCCCCTCGATGCCGAAGCGCCCGCCGGTCGAGTCGCCGAAGACGACCTCTTGAGCGAGCTGGCTGAGACGCTCCTCGGCGGCCTGGCGCGTGGAGCGGATGGCGAGCCCCCGCGTCACCCCAGATCACGACCTCACCAGGAGCCAACTCGCCGCGCAGACGAAGGGCTTCGCCAGAGACGGGGAGCAGTCCCTGACTCGCGACGTCGAAGACCGCGGCGCTCGTGAGCGCGCGAGCGAAAGAGACAACGACGGCCAGCAGGCGTGCGCTCTCGTTCCACGGCCTTCATCGGGCAGGACCACGACGACGCAGGTCGATTCGCGGCCAGCGGGTCTTCAGGGCGTGCCGGGCACGTCATGCTTCGCGAAGACCTGCTTGAGCTTCGCGAGCAGAGACAGCGGCGCCGCACGGTCGGCCGCGCGTTTGTCGCGGAGCTGATGGAGGAACTCAGGGGTGATGACCTTCACGCCCGCCGCCTTCGCGCGGTCGACGCAGCCGGTGAGGACCGTCTTGAGGAAGACGCGGGGCACACCGGCGAGCTCGACGCACGCCTCGGGCTGCCACGTCACCTCGGGGTCGATGCGGTTGGCCTGGTACATCACCGTGTCTGCGTCGACGCCGTGGCCGCGGGGCAGGTCGACGGGCCACGGCTTGCGGCCCTTCGTGAACCAGAAGTGCATGCTGTCGCGATAGCCGTAGTCGATGGGCAGCCGGGGAAACTCACCGCCCTCGAGCAGCGCCTTGCGCCACTTCGCGTGCATCACGATGCGCTCGATGCGCAGCAGGTAGTGGTGCTCGAGCCCGTGCGTCTCGTGCGGGTGCGAGCGGTCCCACGTGCACTCGAAGACCTGCACGGCCTCGGCGACGATGTTCGGAAACGGCCCGGCACCAGGGGCCTCACGCCGCGACGGCAGCAACGTGAAGACGCTGTTCTTCATTTTCTCGTCGGTGGTCTCTCCGGGGAACCCGAGGATGACGCAGTTCTCGAGGAACGCGCGGTCATCGGGGATGAAGTTGAGCGAGGCGACGCCGGTGCGGCGAAGGTTGGCCGCGGTGTTGCTCGTGCCGCGGGCAATCAACATCATCGCGTGTTGCCCCGAAACGACGTGGGGGAAGCACAACGAGTAGGGCCCCAGGTTCGTCTGCCCGCTCTCGGCGAGGGTGCCGACCAGCACCACCGGCATCGGGAAGAAGGACGACGTCTGGTAGAAGTTGTCGAGAATCTTCACGTCCTCGAAGTCGTCGTGCGCGGCGCTCATCAGGGTGACTCCTCGCGCAGTTGTTGCAGCCAGCCGCGACGGAGCCAGAACGTTGCATCAGCCGTTCCGCTACTCGGTCGGCGGGCAGCCCGGCGGTGGAACGCCACGTGAAACGCTCCAGCGCAGACCTCCGTCGGGCGCCTTCACGCAGTCGGCGATGAACGAGTGGTACGAGGGCACGCACACCGTGCAGCGCTGCGCATCGGTGGAGCACTCGAGCCCCTGGCCGGCATCGACGCACTCCGGGCGGGTGACGCAGCCGGAGTCGGCGAGGTCGATGGCGCAGGTCGGCTTCGGAGAACACCCGAGCAAACCACCCACGAGGAGCGCGAGCGCACGCATCAATCGAGGATGCCATCGCCAGCGTGGCGTCAGAAAGAAATGTCCCCAGTGGTGGGGCTCGAGCGACAGACCGCGCATGAGACCGTTCTTCGTCGCGTCGGTGGTGTTCGTCCTCTCGTCTGCGTGCGGGGGCGTGATGCCGCCGTGTGACAGCCGCTCCTGTGCTGGGTGCTGTGACGTCTCGGGGCTCTGCCAGGACGGGAGCGTCGACTCGGCGTGCGGCAAGGGCGGGCTGCAGTGTCGAGCGTGCGGCCTGAGCTCATCGTGCGTGACGCAGCAGTGCCTGACGCCGTCGGGCTCGGGGGGAGGGACGGCCGGTGGCGTCGCTGGCGGAGGGAGCGCTGGAGGCACGAGCGCGGCAGGTGGCGCTGCGGCTGGCGGTGCTGCGACCGGCGGAGGCATGGCGGGTGGCTCGGCGACTGGCGGAGGAACAGCGGGTGGAGGAACAGCGGGCGGCTCGGCAGGCGGAGGCTCCGGTGGCGGCATGGCGTGCACGATGCCGGGGTTCGCGTGCTCCGCGGCGACCCAGTGCTGCGCGACGAACAGCGACTGCGGCATCACCACGACCAGCCCCAACACGCGTATCTGCTGTGGAAAGCAGGGCTCGGCCTGCGGCCTGGGCAGCTGCTGCGCACCGTCCATCTGTCGCACCATCAGCGGGTCGATTCGCGTGTGCCAGTAGCCGGGTGCACGACGCAGTGAGCAATGCGGCGCGGCGCCACTCGTCGTGAACTCTTCGACATGCGTGGGTGGCTCCTCATCGCGCTCTTCGTCGGTTCCGCCTGCGTGACGACACGCCCGGCGCCGCTCGGTCTGAAAACCGACACGGCCGCCATCGCGAAGGCCGAGCAGCAGACGAAAGACGCCGCGAAGGTGCGTGAAGTGGCGGCAGCGGTCGCTGGCATCATGGCTGGCATCGGCGGCGTGGTGTTCCTCGGCTCACAGCTCCAGCCGGTGCAGACGGCGCCGTCGACGAACGAGCCATCGATTGCGGGGTTTCAAACCGCGACGCAGCAACTGCAGCAGCGCGCGCTCGACAACCGCGACCGCGACCGCAGCATCTCAGCAGGCCTGCTGGTGGGTGGGCTCGGCGTGTTCCTCTGCGCGTGCGTGGCCTCGGCCATCGTCGACGACGGCGCCTCGGAGTGGCTGCTCGAACAACGCAAGACGGAAGCGCGGGAGCTGACGTCGACGGAGTCGCAGGCCAATCGTGAACTCCTGGAGGCCGCGCTCGAGGCGCAGAAGCGTCCGACGGAGCCAGGCGGCCGCACGCTCCGGCCCGGCAAACGGCGCACGCGCGCGCCCGCCGTCGATGGGCTTCAGCTCATCCCCGGGCGCTGATGCCACTGAGGAGCTCGCGCTCGCTGCGGCTGAGCTTCTCTCCTCGATTCGCTCGCTGACCGAGGAGAGCGACGAGTCGATGAAGAACCGCGCCAGCGGTCACCACGACAAGTGCTTTTTCGGTGCTTTGGCGCTCACTGAACGGCAGGAACTGTCAGCGCCAACGCAGCAGAAATCGATGCCGGGCTGAGGCCGCCCAACGCAACGGCGTCGAGCGAGCACAGGACGACCGTCTCGAAATGGCGGCGTCCGGCGACAGAGGTCACCGCCTCCGCCAACCGCCGATCCGAGATTCGCTCGACGACGACCTCGTCGCCGCGCTCGAGCACGACACCGTTCCATGCCGGGCCAGTGCCGAGGGTACTCGCCGAGCCGCGCCAATGAGGTCACAATCACCTGGTGAGGTTGCGGTGGTTTCTCCAAGCGGGCGCGCCGCTTGTTGCCACCAACGCTCGCACTCCGATGGCGATGCGCTCCGGGCCGACGCCGAGCCGTGGAGCCGCTGCGGCGAGCGACGACATCAAGGGCCGGGCGGGGAGGTCTGGGGCTGGCAAGAGGCCCGCGGCACCTCCACCTCAATGAATGCGCCCACGGCGCTGGCAGGGTAACTGCGTCACCTGGAGGTCGAGATGGCCGAGCTGACGTTGGCAGGGCTGGTAGCGCGGGTGACGGAGCCCGACGCGCTGGCGCAGGTCGCCCGGGCGAAGACGGAGCCGGGCCGCTTCTTCCTGCGCTTCTTCGACGCCTCTCGTTTCGAGGCAGCGCGCGCGCAGACGTCACACACCGGGACGCTCGACGAGGCCGCGGCCTGTGCGCTCATCGACTGCCTCGCCGAGGCGGGTGAGCCGTTCGGCGCGCTCGACGTCGAGGCCCATCACGCCGACACCTTCCCCGCGCGGTTCCTCGAGCTCGTCACCGTCGCGCTCGACGACGAGCGCGCTGCGCAGAAGCTCTTCGATGGCGGCGTGCTCGACCGGCAGGGGCGCGGGCGTCACTTCTTCGGCTCGCTCCCGGTGCGCATCATCGCGAGGCAATTCTCGAAAGCCACGAAGGACGCAGCGCGCCAGCTGCTCGAGGGCGGGTGGGACGAAGACCTGCTCAACCTGCTCGAGAGCGCCGCCTTCCGCGCCGAGCGTCACCCCGAGGAGCTGCTGGTGCTGACGCCGGTCTGGCGAGAGGGCCCCATCACGACGCCCACTGGTGAAGACCCCCGCCTCGTCGCCGCAGCGCCAGCGGCCCCCGCCGACCTCGATGTGCTGCGCTGGCTGGAACTCGCCTCCGAGGTGCACGCGACCGACTTGAGCCTCATCGTGGGTCAACCGCTCGCGCTCCACGGGCCCTTCGGTCGCAAGCTCGTCGACGGCCCGCCGCTCGGCGCGCAGGAGGTCGAGAGCGTCGTGTCCCTGCTCCTCGACGCCCGGCATCGCGAGCGCTTCGAGCGCGACCGCGCCGTCGTCGCCGGCTTCTCCGTCGAGGGCCTGGGCCGGTTCCGTCTCACCGCGCTGTCGGAATGTGGCGAACCGTCGCTCTCCATTCACACCCACTTCATTCCGCCCGAGCCTCAGGCCCTGGGGTTCCCGCCCGAGGTGCTCGAGCCGGTGCAGCGGCTCGCCCGAGGCCTCGTCGTCATCGCCGCGCCCGCGGGCCATGGGCGCAGCACGTTGATGGCGTCCCTGCTCCAGACGCGCGCTGCCGCGGGGGACGAGGTCGTCTCGCTCGAGGAGCCCGTCGCGTGGCCTGGGCTGCGGGGCCCGTGCCGGCAACTCGAGCTGCACTCCGACGTCGAGCTCCCTGCCTTCGGTGCGCTCGCGCGCGCGCTGCCTCACGCCGTCATCGGCATCGACCTGATGGACGACGGCGTGGGCGCAGAGCTGGCGCTCGAGCTCGCCTGCGAAGGTGCGCTCGTCGTGCTGACGCTGCGGGCGCTCTCGGCTTCGGCCGCGCTCCATCGGCTCTCGGCGCTCGACGCGAAGCGGGCACGGCGCCGCCTGTCGGAGTCGCTCGCTGCCGTCGTGTCGTTGCGGCTCGCTCCGTCGAAGGACACGTTCCTGAAGGTGGCCGAGGTCCTGCTGCCCAGCGAGGCGCTGCGCCGTCACCTTCGGGGGAACGAGACGCCCGCGCCGCCGGTGCTGCTCGAGACCGAGGGGCTCACGCTCGACGAGCGGCTGCTGTCGGCGGTGCGCCGCGGAGCGCTCACCCGGGAGGACGCGAAGCGCTGGCTCGTCGACGCACGTCGGGCCGACGAGGCGTGAGCGTCACTCTCCGAAGGCCTTCTTCGCCACGTCGTCGACGGCCTTCTGGTCGTTGGCCTCGATGCGCCTCGCCGCGCCTCTGACGTTGTCGAGCTGTTGCTTCGGCTGCGAGGAGCCGTCGGCCCCCACCGTCACCGGGCTCGTCCGGTACATCACCTGCCAGGCGATGGCGCCCAGCACCGACAGACCCAACACCACCATCAGCGCTCGTCCCATTTCGCTGACTCTAGGCAGGTGCACCACCGCCGGGCGAGGGCTCGCCATTGGCGCGTCGTCGAACCCCGGTGGCGTAGCCTTCGCCTTCCACGAAGGGCCAGTCGAACTGGTACGCCTTGCGGCCGTTGGTCTCGAGGTTCTCGGGTAGCACGGCGATGAACTCGTAGGCGTGGTGCCCGTTGTGCCAGCCCTCGCCGAAGGTGAGCATCCCGAGCACCGGGTGGAACCGCCCGCGGAGGGGCTCACCTCGTCGACACCTCACCGGACGATGACCTCTCCCGCTCCGAGGGGCGCAAGCGCCGCTGCACCACCTGCGCCCGCGCTCCGCGACGCGCCCCCGTCAGGGCACGATGGTGCAGGTCGAGGGGAACGACGGCGGCAGCCTCGTCTGCCGATAGGGGCTGACGTTGGCCGGCAAGCCGTACGGGTGGTCGCGGAAGAATTCCCAGAACATGGGGAAGCGCGTGCCGCCGTCGGTCGGCGCCGGGAACGCCGGCACGGCGTGACCAGCCGAGTGCATGCAGGTGGTGACGAAGTGGTTGTCCTGCCGGAGCGCGTCGCGGTACCGCTTCGAGGCGTCGTCGAAGTTGATGCCGACGGGAGGGAGCAGCGGGACCTTGGGCGGGAACCAGTCGTCCATGCCGCCCCACACGATGAAGGCCGGGAACTTGTTCTGCTGAGGCGTGAAGTCGAGCCTCCAGTTGACGCCACCGGCGTTCGTCTGGCCGAGGCCGCCCGAGACAGCCATGAGCGAGGCGACCCGGTTGACGCTCGGCGTCGTCGACAGGAACGCGGTCCACAGGCCGCCGGCGCTGACGCCGAAGACGTGGATGCGGGAGGAGTCGACGCTGAACTGCTGGCTCACGCACGCGAGCATGTCTTCGAAGAAGCCGAGCTCCTTCGGGGCGGACATCGTCTCGAAGAAGGGCCAGTTGAAGCAGTAGGCCGACTGCCCGGAGAGCCACGGAATCGGGCACGCGCGGTTGCCCTCGAGGTTCTCGGGCACCACGGCGATGAAGTCGTACTGGTTGACGGCGCCCTCGGCGACGACGTTACCGTTCTGCGTCGTTCGCTCGAGCTGCGCCTCCCGCACCACGCTGGTCGCCGAGGCGTTGAGCCAGTGGTACCCGAAGACGACCGGGTAGCGCTTCGTGGGCGTGTACGTCGACGGCACCAGCACGAGGAACTCTCGCGTGTCGCCCTGGGAGCGGAAGTTGCGGTTGCGCGCGTTGGCGGCGTTCGGCGCGCTCACGAGCGTCGGGCAGGTGCCACCCGAGTACGTCGGCAGCGGCGGCGGGGCGCTGAGCCCACCGTCCCACGCGGGCGCGCCGGCGTCGACGCGACCCCCAGACGAACCGCCCGCGCTCGCGCCGCCAGCCGAACCGCCCGCGCTCCCGCCAGACGAACCGCCTGCGCTCGCGCCGCCAGACGAACCGCCCGCGCTCGCGCCGCCGGCCTCACCGCCGCCCGCCTCGCCGCCGCCCGCGGAGCCGCCGCCCGCGGAGCCGCCGCCTGCGGAGCCGCCGCCTGCGGAGCCGCCGCCTGCGGAGCCGCCGCCCGCGGGGGTGCCTCCTCCATCGGGTCCCGTCACCACCGGGGCTCCGCACGACACCAACAGGACGACCGTCACCCAGAGACCGAAGGAGCGCATCATGGGTGCAGACCCTGTCCGGTTTCACGGGCGCGAGGGCAGAGGATGAGACGACGCATGGCAGGACTCCGCGTGAAGATGGCGTACCCTGCCCGAAGTCACGCCTGCGAGGGAAGGCCGCCCCGGGGCGACCGGTTGAAATGGCCCCGGCGTTGGTCGCTCGTCAAATTCGACGGCGTCGTCCGCGCGACGTCATTTCTTCGGCGGCTGGTAGGCCCGCAGGTTGTCGATGAGGACGCGCGCACCTTCGGTCGATTCGCGCAAGACGCGGCCCGGCCCGCCCAGAAAGAACGGTGGCAGCGTGCGCAGGTAGCTCATCGTGAAGACGACGACGCGCGTGCGGCCCGGTCCGATGGCGGCATGAATCGTCCAGGTGACGCTGCCGTCGGCGATGCGCATGCCCATCACCCGCGAGAACTCGGAGTTCTCCTGGAACACGACGTTCGTCGCGGTCTCGATGCCAGACAGCTCGAGCGCGCGCTTCATGGCGGGGAGCTCGAGGGCGCCCTTCGCGAGCCGGTCGGCGTCGAAGTAGTCGATGCGGAAGGTGTTGGCGGGCATCTTCCCGACGCGGAACGTGCCGTCTTCGCGCTTGACGACGTCCATCTCCTTCGCGACGGCGTTGATGTACTCGACGTCGCGGGCTCGGGCCTCGTTGAAGAACGAGACGTCACGCTCCACGGTGTACACGAGGCGGCTCATCACGACGCTCGGCGGGGAGTCGAGGCGGCTCCAGACGTTGCTGGCGTCGAAGGGGCGGAAGAGGGCGAAGGTCTCGTTGCTCTCGGGCGAGGGCTCGTTCGGCAGCAGCGCGTAGAAGTACTGCACGCCCCCCTTGTCCTGGAACGACACGTCGATGGTGAAGCGGGGGTCGGACTCCCGGCGCAGTGGCGTCGGAGCTGCGCCCGCGAGGGTCGAGAAGAGGACGATGGCGCCAAGACTTCGCACGAGGGCTAGATGCAGCGAGACCCGCCTGGCCGCAAGGGGGACGGCCCGTCTGGTGCCAGGGAGCGTCATTCGCCGGGCGTTCGCACCCGAAGCCCTTCGACGCCCCATCGGCCCGACGTGAAGAGGGGGTCCTTCAGTTGATGTCGTTCGGCGAGCGTCACCACGTCGCAGTTGTTGGGGTTCGCGAGCTGGTCGAACTGCTCGACGGACAGATGAAGGAAGCGCATCACGAGGCAGCGCAGCGTGAGGCCGTGCGTCACCACCAACACGTGCTCCGCGCCCTTGCGCTCGACCTGCCGCATCATCGAGTCGAGGAACGACGAGGTGCGGTCGAAGCAGTCGGCCGGGCTCTCGCCGCCGTGGAACCGGTAGTAGAACCAGCCGTGCGTGCGCCGCAGCTCGGTCTGCGCCTCGTACTCCGCGTAGCCCGGGTCGACCTCGCGCAGTCGGGGGTCCTCGTAGAGGCGCAGGCTGTCGGCCGCGACGCCCCCGCCTTCGAGAATGCCAGCGAGCGTCTGCCGGGCGCGCGCGTAGGGCGAGCAGTAGATGAGCGCGTCACGAAGGAAGCCCGGGCCGAAGGAAGCGCCGACCTGGCGCGCCTGCTCCCGGCCAGTGTCCGTCAGCTCGATGGTGTGGTCGCCGACGTCTTTCGCTTCGACCTCCTTCACGTTGGCTCGAGACTGGCCGTGACGAACGAGCTTGAGGGTGAGCATCGCCTCGTAGCGTAGCGCGACCTCAGCTTCGACGACGACGCAGGCGCGCGACCAGCACCACCAGCGCGAGGGTCGTCGGGTCGACCGCGGCGCAGCCACCCGTCGGCATCGAAGGGGCCGGCTCGGCGGGTGGAGGGGTGAGCGCGGCCGTGATGGCCGTCGTGTTGTCGACCACCACCGTGGCCGGGCCTTCCTCGCCGAGCGTCTCGAGGCGTGTGGCCGCGGTCAGCGTGGTCACCGCAGGCCCGCGAAGCGCTCCCGCACCGGGTGGGACTGGCGTGCGGTACCCCTGCTCCGTGACGAGGGTCGTGCCCAGGCAGCTGCGCTCGAGCGTCGCCGTGTGGTCCTTCGACACCTCGGGCAGCGACGGGTTGAACGAGAACACCGGGTCGCGGTTCATGTCTGCCGGTGAGAGCGTCGTGTACAGCCGGGTGAGCTTCGGGAAGGTGGTGAACAGCGCGTTCGCCTCGCGCATCGTGGCGACGAAGGTCGAGAACACCTCGCGCGCCAGCGTCGGCGCGTCGAACGAGCTCTGGTAGTTCACGAAGACGTCGGGGTTCTGGGTGCGGAACTCGCCGAGGTAGTAGTCGAGCCGTCCGAGGAACTGGTCTTCGGTGATGAAGCGCTGCTCGAGGGCAGGCGGGTAGGGCACGGCGCCGAGCACCACACGTTTGACCTGCGAGGGTAGCGTGGCTCCGCTCGCGAACCCGGAATCGAAGAGCCTCCTCACGAAGCCATGCGGTGTCGTGGCCGCGGCCAGCGCCTCGACGCTGCCGAAGCGCCCGGGTGGGACGAGCACGTCGCGCATCACGCCCGAGGTCCCCGCGTACTCGGTCACGAACGCGTGCTTCGTCGGCGCCGTCGCCACTGCGGCCGTCACGACGGCGCTGTAGTTGTCCGCGCCGTTTGCCCAGTCGAGCTGCGCGTCGTTGATGACGACGTGGTGGTAGTTGCGGGGAATCGCGCGTCCGCGTCCCACCAGCCACACCTGCACGCCCATGTTCGGCTGCGCGCCGATGCTGGTCAGCGTGATGGGAATCATCGGGAGGTCCGACGCGTACTCGAGCACCACCGGCGCGATGTCACCTGTCGAGGCGCCCGAGGTGAGCTTGAGCGCGAGGAAGTAGGCGCCCGGGCGAATGTAGGGAGCGACGACGTCATCAGCGCCGGTTGGAATGGTGTACCTGTTGTCGGCCAGCCACGAGACCATCGCGGCGCGGTCGTCGGCCTTGAGCACCGCGTAGTCGTACGGCCCGACGGTCGCTTGAATCACGACGGGTGACGGCGTTGGCGGCGGCGCGCCGGAGTCCTGGAATCCGCCAGCTGACCGGTTGAGGGCGACCGGGCTTCCACAGCCGAGTGAGAAGCCCGGCGACGCCTGGCGCTGGCAGCCCTCGCCGGTGAAGACGGTGTTCAGCTGGTAGGTCGGCTGCGTCTGCTGGAGCAACAGCGTGAAGAGCTCTTCACTGCCGACCTTCACGACGGGCACCGACGGGAGTGGGATGAGCCACCCGAACGCCTTCGCGTCGCCGGCGTACTGAATCTGGATGTGGGCGGTGACCTTCCCGTTGTCGACCGCGAAGAGAATGCGCTCTCCTGCCTGCACCACGGGCGTGCCGAGCGACTGCGGGGGTTGTGCGAAGCAGCCGCACGCTTCAGCACGAGCACTGAACGAAACCACCGCTGCTCCAACGAGCACGGCGACGACCTGCACGAAGTTGGTCATGAACGACTTCCGACGACGCGGCCGCGTCGGCTCCGGAATACGAGATGGACCATAGCGGATTCTCACGTCGTCAGCGGGTGGGAGCGCGGTCGCCACGTTCCCTTCCGGTGTCAGCTCCGATTCACAGCAGGTGTGCGAGCCGAGTCCCCACAGCCACGCCGCGTGTGCGTGCCCGGCGGGTGGTCGAAGCAAAGCTCCTCGACGGTCCGGGCCGGGGCCTCGTGCGACAGCCACGAGGCGGCCGCGAGACCTCGGGGACCGGCAGGTCCGCAGCCGTGAGCTCAGGCAGAGGCAAAGTCGACGAGGGCCGGTCGAACGCCGAGGCGCTCGAGCAGTTCACGCACGGTCGGCTCTTCAGCTTGCGCGAGGTTCCAGGGGCGGCCGCGCGCGACGACGCAGGAGCAACACCATCAGCAGCGGAAAGGTCAGCGCCGACTCGAGCGTGGCCCCGCACCCCACCCTGAAGTTCCGTCGTCCTGGCGTACCGCCAGGGTCCGACGGGCTGTCACCGCCGCTGGGCGCGCCGCCATCAACGTCGCTTGCGCCACCATCGACGTCGCCTCCGCCGCCGTCCGGAGCGACGGGCCGGCTCGACTCGAACGCGCCAGCCGTCGTCGCGCTGGCGCGAGGCACCACGCGAGGCAGCCCGGACTCATCGGCGCTGAACTCGAACTGGGGGACACGCGTCGAGTCCGTCGTTGCAACACCGAAGAGCGAGCTGTTGCTCACCGGCCGAAGCGTCGGCGAGAGCGAGGTCGCCGGCCCCGTGACGACAAAGACAAAGCCGGTGGTGTCGGTGCCGTCGGCCGCCCAGTTCCCGGCGGTCTCGAGGGCCGCTGGCATCGCAGAGAGTTCGCTCATCAGCGTCGCGAAGCCCGTCCAGGCGTTGCCGAATGCACGAACCTTCGTCTGGTGTGCCGCCCCGGCGTTGATCAGCATCGCCGTCGTCGGCGTCGGCAGCGCACCAACGAAGGTGTTGTGGCTGAAGGTCACGACGTTGGGTTGCGTCAGCCCGGTGCCGTCGGCCGAAGGGTTGCCCGACCCGAGAACGCCGGAGAAGAAGCTGGTGTTTGGCAGCTGCGTGGCGCTCTGCACGAAGACGTTGCCGCGAAACACGATGTCGCGCGCGACGGGCTGCACGCCGGTTTCGCCACACACGTAGGCGCACGCGTCAATCAGCCCCGCGAAGCCGCCGCTGCGAGACATCCAGTTTGCTTCGAAGAGCGCGTCACCTCCGGCGAGGTAGTAGTTCCACTCGGTCGCGTCCGTCAGCAGGTTGCAGCGAGCCGGCGACGTTCTCGACGCCGCCTTCGCACCCTTCGACGAAGAGATCGCTCACGCGGTGCCGCTCTCCGCTGCTGAACCGGATGGCTGCCGCAGCTGTGGGGCCGACAGTCACGGCGCCACGGAACGCGATGGAACGGAACTCGAGGTCGCTGCCGATGACGTCCCAGGCGCCGCGGCCGGGGTGAAAGCCCGCGTTGCTCCCGGGGAAGCTCTGCAGGTCCGCACCCGAGTAGTCGAACAGCGGGGGCTGGGTCGGGTCCTCCCCGCGAATGACGATGGGGTTCGACGGCGTGCCGCTCACGGTGAGCGCGAGGCGAAACCGGTAGGTGCCGGGAGCGAGCACGACTTCATCGCCAGGTTGGGCGGCTTCGATGGGCTGGTAGCCCGCATCGGGACTGACACGAATCGTCGCCCCGAACACCGCGTGAGCGAGGAGTCCAAACACGGTAGGCACGGCACGCCTCATCGCGCAATCGGGCCGCATGGAATGCGACCGCGCCACGGCAGCGGCTTCGTGAGCCGTCCTTCGTGGGTCACGCTTCATGGAGGACCTGACCTGGCCAGGCGCTGGCGCTCGCTGCTCGGTTCGGCTGCGCGACGCGGACAGCAGTTGGGCGAGACGTCAGTTCTCTGCGAGGCCCAGCAGCGTCGCGAGGCGCCCTTCAGCGGCCGCGAGCTCGACCTTGCGAATCTCGAGCTGCGCGCGTGACTGCGCCGCCGCCGACGCCGCGAGGAAGCGCTTGTTGTCGACGTCGCTGACCTCGAGCGACGTGGTGAGGCCAGCCTCGTACGCGGCGCCGACCTGCTTCTGCGCGCGGGTCGCCAGCGCCGCCTGCGCCTCGGCCTGCTCCAGCGCGACGGCCGCAGCGTCCAGGTTCGTCTTGGCCCCAATCCAGTTGGCCTTCGCCTTCGCGCTCGCAGCCTCGAACTGCGCGCGCTGCTGCATCATCTTCGCCTCGTTCTCCCGCAGGTTCGCGTAGCGCGTGCCGCGGTCGTAGAGCGTCCACTGCGCGGCGATGATGCCGTCGAAGATGAAGTTGGTCCCCGCGAACCCGCGGTTCGAGTTGTAGCTGCCCTTGGCCTGCGCCACGACGGTGGGCAGCCACGTCAGCTTGTCGACGCTCGAGATGCGCTCCTGAATCTTGAGACCGACCGCCTGCGCCTTGAGCCCGTACGAGCGCTCCCACGGTGAGTCTTCGTCTTTGCCCGCCGTCACGTCGAAGTGCGTGGGCTCTTTCTCCATCGGGCGCACCGGCTCTCCGACGAGCGCCTCGAGCAGCGCCATCAACGCGACGCGCTGGCCCGACAACGACGCGAGCAGCGAGCGCGCCTGGGCCGTTTCGCTCTGCGCGCGCAGCACGGCGATCTCGGTCGACGTGCCCACGCTCGCCTGGGCCCTGGCGTCCTTCTCACGCTTGAGCGCCACCTGCTCGGCCTCACGCGCCGCCTGCTCGATCTGCCCGATGCCCTCGAGGCCCAGGTAGACGCGCGCGACAGCCAGCAGAATCTGCTCCCGGGCCTCGAGCGTGCCCAGCTTCGCCGCGTCGCTGCCCTCCCACGCCGCGGGGAGCAGGAAGAAGTTGGGCGAGAACAACACCTGCGAGAGCAGCAGCGAGCCGTACACCGAGTTGCGCGCCACGATGACGATGTCCTGCACGTTGGCGAGCGCCGCGTCCTGTTGGGCGCGGAGCGGAGCCAACTGCGCCTCGCTGGCCGGCATGCCGGTGAAGGTCTGGCTCAGGTAGTTGACGAGCCCGATGGTGCCGTCGGCCTGCGCCTTCGCCGAGTCCTTCGCCTTGAACTCCTGCGCGACGCTGGTGTGCACGTACGAGGCGCTCAAGGACAGCTCCGGCAGCGCCACGGCCAACGCCTTCCGGGTGTTCGCCGCCGCGAGCGCGATGCTGGTGCGCGCAGCCTGCAGGTCGGGGTTCTTCTGCTCGGCGAGGGTGAGCGCTTCCTTCAACGTCACCTGGCGCCGGCCGGCGACGAAGGCCTGCTCCGCCTCGAGCGCGCGCTGAACGCCAGGCGACGTCGAGGTCGGCGTCGTTGACGCCGGCTGCGACTGCGCGAGGGCCGTGGTTGCGACGGTGAGCGTCGCGAAGAAGAGGGAACGCATGGGGTCTCGAAGCTCCTGGTCAGACGGGCCGCGCGGCAGCGCCGTGCGGGGTGACGTCGTCGTGTTTGGCCGCCATGCCGGGCACCGGCACGACGTGGGTGTGGTCGCCAGACGGCTTCGCGTCTTCCACTTTCTTGATGCGGAACCGCGGCGGCGTGAGCTTCTCGAACACCGCGAACACCAGCGGCACCACGAAGAGCGTCAGGAACGTCGAGGTGATGACGCCGCCGATGACGCCGATGGCCATGGGCGCGCGGAACTCGAAGCCCTGGCCCCGGCCGATGGCGGTGGGCACCATGCCGATGGCCATGGCAGCCGACGTCATGAGGATCGGGCGCAGTCGTCGAGGCCCTGCCTTGATCAGCGCGGTGTCGAGGTCGTCGCCCGCGCGCAGGTTCTGGAGCGCCTGGTCCACGAGCAGGATCGCGTTCTTCGTGACCAGGCCCATCAGCAGCACGATGCCGATGAAGGCGCCCATGTTGACGCTGAAGCCGGTGAGCATGAGCGCGAGGAACGCGCCGATGAAGGCCAGCGGCACCGACATCAGAATCGTGAACGGGTGCTTGAACGACTCGAACTGCGACGCGAGCACCATGTAGACGAAGACGCCGGCCAGCAGGAACACGAGGCCGAAGGCGTCGTTCTGCTCGTCGAGGCTCTTGATCTGCCCGTCGTAGAAGAGCGTCACCCCGGGCGGCGGCGGCTCCTTCGCGAGGCGGGCCTTGAGCGCTTTGGCGAGGTCTCCGAGCGCACCACCTTCACCGACCGACGCCGACTGCACCATCACCCGGCGCTCACGGTTGAAACGCTCGATGATGCTGGGCGTGTCACGCATCGCGATGGTGGCGACGTCGCTGATGGGCCGCAGCCCTGCGGGCGTGAAGATGTCCATCGTCTTGAGCGCCTCGGGCGTGGCGCGGTCTTTCTCGGACAGGCGCACGACGATGTCGGTCTCGATGCCGTCCTGGCGGAGCTTGCCCGCGAGCTGGCCGTTCATCGCCAGCCGCATCTGCATGCCCAGCATCGCGCTGGTGAGCCCCGTGTCGTTCGCGCGGCTGCGGTCGATGCTCACCGCCAGCTCGGGCCGGGGCGGGTTGACGACCACGCGCACGTCGTTCGCGAGCGGCTTCCCGTTCGCGCCCTTGAGCTCCTTCAAGATGCCCGCGATGCGCGTCGCCTCGGCGCTGATCTGCGCGTAGTCGTTGCCCATCACCGACAACATGATGGGGAAGAAGTCGCCCAGGCCTTCGATGGTGGCCGGGTCGAGCAGGCCGATGTCGGTGCCCGGAGGGAGCGCCGCCACCAGCTGCCCGCGAGCGTCTTCCTGCAGCTCCTTGAGCTTCACCGCGCGTGATTTGCGGTCCTTCACGAGCACTCGAACGCGGGCCCGGTTCGCGTCGTTGCCGGCGCCGTCCGACGAGGTGCCCACGACGGTGTAGACGTCGATGACGTCGGGGAACTGCTGGATGATCTCTTCCGCCTGCTTCGCCCGGGCGCTCGTCTCGACGATGCTGGTGCCCTCGGGCAGCTTGAGGTCGACCATGAACTGGCTTCGGTCTTCCGGCGTGACGAAGTCGACGCCGAGTCCTCCCGCGACCGTCGCGCCAATCGACCCTGCGATGGTCGCGACGATGAGCAACGCGGTGATCCACCGGTGCCGCATGCTCCAGCTCAGCGCCTTCGCGTACAGGTTCTCCATGCCCTCGAAGGACATCCGGAGCACCCGCGCGACGGGGTTCTCGGTGTGCGCCTGGCCCTTGATGCGCTGCCTCGAGAAGCGGGCCGAGAGCATCGGGTCGAGCGTGAAGCTGATGAAGAGCGAGATGATGACGGCGACCGACATCGTCACGCCGAACTGCTTGAAGAACTGGCCGACGATGCCGGGCATGAACGCGACGGGCACGAACACGGCGACCAGCGAGAGCGTGGTCGCGAGCACGGCGAGGTAGACGTCCTTCGTGCCGTTCGAGGCGGCGTCCATCGGCGTCTCGCCCTGCTCGAGCCGGTGGGTAATCGACTCGCGCACCACCACCGCGTCGTCGATGAGCAGGCCGATGGCCAGCGACAACGAGATGAGCGTCATCTGGTTGAGCGTGTAGCCGAGCACGTACATCACGAAGAACGTGCCCATCACCGACGTCGGCAACGCGAGCGCGCTGATGATGGTGCCGCGAACGTCGAGCAGGAAGATGAGGATGATGAGGATCGCCATGAAGCCGCCGAACACGAGCGCGACCCAGACCTCCTTGGTGTTCTCTTCGATGACCGTCGAGTTGTCGATGATGAGCGACGGCGTGAAGCCCTGGCCGATGATGGGCCCCATCTCGGCCATTCTCTTCTTCACCTCTTTCGACACCTCGATGGTGTTCGAGCCGGGCTGCTTGATGATCTCGACGACCACCGCTTCTTTGCCGTTGAGCCGCGCGATGGAGCGCCGATCGCCGACCCCGTCGGTCACCGTGGCCACTTCATCGAGCCGCACCTGCGTGCCGTTCTGGTTCTTCACGATGGGGAGCGCGCGCACCTCGTCGATGTTCTTGAACTGCCCGAGGGAGCGCACGTTGAGCTCGGTGGGCCCGAGGTCGAGACGGCCAGCAGGCACGTCGAGGTTCTCCATGCCGAGGCGCTCGGCGACCTGGCCCGGGGCGATGCCCGAGGCCTTCGCCTTGTCGAGCTCGACGTCGACCCGAATCTCTCGCACCTCACCGCCGATGATGCGCACCTGCGCGACGCCGTCGAGCTGCGCGAGCGAGGGCTCGAGCTTGTCCTTGAGCAGCTGCCGCAGCTGCGCCGACTTCATGTCGGCCGACACCGCGTACGTCACGATGGGCGCGGCGCCGAAGTCGATGCGCGCCACCTTGGGCAGGTCGGCGTCCTTCGGGAGCACGTTCTGAACGGCTGACGCCTTGTCGCGGACTTCCTGGACGGCGCGGTCGAGCGGGGTCGAGAGCTTGAACTGCACGAAGACCAGCGAGAGGTTTTCCCGGCTGATCGACTGAATCGTCTCGACGCCGCCGATGCCGGCGATGGCATCTTCGAGCGGCTTCGAGATCTGCTGCTCGATCTCCGAAGGGCCCGCGCCGCGGTACACCGTGGTGACGGCGACGAAGGGGAAGGAGACGTCGGGGAAGAGGTCGGTGCCGAGGCGGTTGAGCCCCAGCACGCCGAGCACCACGAGGCACAGCGACATCATCGTGGTGAAGACGGGGCGCTTGATGGAAACGTCTGAGAGCGTCATGGCGGGGGTCCCTTTCGCGGCTCAGCGCTGCGTGACCTTCGTGCCCTCGACGAGCGAGGCGGTCGGGTAGTCGACGACTTGATCGATCGGCTCGCTCGCTGAGATGACGAACTCGGCGTTGCGGCGCTCGACGATGGTGACGAGGACCTTCTTCAGCGTGCCGTCGGCGCCCACGGAGTAGACATGGTCACCACCCGTGGTGCTGAGCGCGGTCGACGGAATGACGTACGCGTTGCGGGCCTCGCCGACGGGCAGCACCACGCGCGCCAGCGTGTTCGCCACGAAGTCGCCCTTCGGGTTCGGCACCGTCACCTCGACGGGCACGCGGCGGGTCTGCGGGTCCGCCGAGGGGATGACGACCTTCACCACCGCGTCGTCGCTCGTCGCCGAGCCACCCACCGCTTCGGCGCGCACCTTGAGGCCGGGCTTGATGGCAGGGCGCAGGTTCTCGGGAATCGTCAGCTTCGCCACGAGCGGGTCGAGCTGCATGATGACGTAGACGGGGTTGCCCGGGCCGACCATGCCGCCCACCGTGTCGGGCGCGTCGATGACGGTGCCGTTGAAGAGCGCCTTCAACTCATGACGTCGTCGGCCCGCGCGCGCTTGCGCCAGCTGGGCTTTCGCCAGGGCCAGCCCCGCCTGGGCCTGCTTCGCGTTCACGTCGGCCTGGCGGTTCTGCACGTCCGACACGCTCCCCTCGGCCTTGAGCTTCTCGTTGCGGCTGGCGACGTCGAGCGCGAGGCCCGCGACGGCTTCGGCCTGCGCGACGCCCGCCTCGGCCTGCTGCACCTGCGCGTCGGAGATCTCGGTGTCGAGCGAGCCCAGGAGCTGACCCGTCTTCACGAGGTCGCCCTTCTGCACCTTCGAGACCGCGAGCCGGCCACCGACCTCGAAGCCGAGCGGCAGCATGCGTGACGGGAAGAGCTGACCCGTGACGGTCTCCTTCGAAGACGACTTCACCTCGCGGGCTTTGACCAGGCGGAGCTTGCCAGGGCTGGGCGGCTCGGCGGCCAGCGCCGGGGCTGCGAGCAACAACGTCATCATCACGCGGGTCATGGGGCGTTCCTCAGGGAGACACGGCGGGGGCTGCGACGCGCGACGGCGTTGCGCGACGGGGAAGCGTGACGTGGCGGCTTCGACGGCAGGGCAGGGCGCGGCGTCAGGCCCTCGCCCACCAGCACGTTGAGCTCCGCGATGATGGCGGCGAAGTCGGGCTTCTCGGTGCGCGCGACCATCTGCCGCATCGTCAACACCCAGGCGCCCATCAGCACCATCGCGATGACGTCGCTCGACAGGTCCTTCCGGATGACGCCGAACTTCTTCAGGCGATCGGCGGCGAAGACCACGCGCTGCTGCTCACGGTCGATGGCGTGCCAGATGACGCCGTCGAAGTCGGTGCCCTGGCTGCCGTTGATCAGCACGTGAATGACGTCGCGCCGGTCCCACATCACCTCGAGCGCCTCGATGTCCTGGCGGGTCTGCATCTCGACCAACGCAGGAAGACGCGCGGACCCCTCGACGAACTCGCTGCTTCGAAACGGGCCACCCTTCGCGAAGAACGCGTCTTCTTCGCGGGTGCGGCGCTCGAACAGCTCGTCCATGCGTCGCTCGAACTCCGTCACCAGCTCGAGGAAGAGCGCCTCTTTCGAGGGGTAGTGCAGGTAGAAGGCGCCCTTCGAGAGCCCGCACGCGGCGGTGATGTCTTCGATGCGCGCGCGCTGGAGCCCATGGGCACGGAACTGCGCTCGCGCCGCAGTGACGAGCGCGCGCTTCGCGTTGGGGTCGGCGGGGCGAGCCATGCTGATCAGCTCCGAAGAAGGAGCCCATTTCTAAACGGCGAGTCAGAAATGGCAACCTCATTTCTGAATACTGGGTCAAGAAATCGACTCACGGGCCGGAAAGTTGCCCTCATGCGACCTCGCCGTACGGTACGCGCACCATGCGATACATCATGCGACACGCGGGCTTCGGCCTGTTTGCGGTGCTGGCAGCCTGTGGCGAGACGGGCGTGACCCAGGGAACGCGCTGCCTCTCGCTCAACGTGCCTGAAGGGCAGGAAGCGATCTCCATCGCCCCGCCGGCGAGGGTGTCGCTCTTCTTCAGCGTCGACACCTGCGATGGCAGCCCCGTGTCGGGGCTCAGCGCCGAGGCCTTCGAGGTGCAGGAGGACGGCAAGCCGCTGTCGGTGCTCGAGAGCAAGCGGGCGGTGCGCGCGAAGGGCCAGAAGTACCGCATGGCTTCGGTGCTGCTCCTCGACCTGTCCGGCAGCGTGCTGCGGACCGGCGACTTCACCGCGCTGAAAGAGGCGTCGGCGCGCTACGTGCGCACGGTGCTTGGCGCGCGAGACGACGGGCAGCGGCTCGCCATTCTCACCTTCGACGGGCGGGAAACCCCCGAGGTGCTGGTGGACTTCACGGGCGATCAGACGACCGCGCTTCGCGGACTCGACGGACTCGAGACGCGGCAGTGCGCCGTCAACGCGGACTGCTCCGGCTTCGCCGACCGTCGCACCTGCGCGGGCTGGCGCTGCGTCGACGACTCCACCAACTTGAACGGCGCGGTGGTGAAGGCGCTCGACCGCCTCGACGAGGCGCTCGCGAAGGAGACGCAGGTCGCCTGGAAAGAAGGCGCGCTGGTCGTCTTCACCGACGGCTCCGACCAGGCCGCGCGGGTCAGCACGTTCCAGATGCTCGAGCGGGCAGGGCGCTCGACGGTGCGCCGCTTCACGGTGGGGCTCGGCGGAGAGATCGACGAGAAGACGCTGCGCGCGCTCGGGAGCGACGGGGCGTGGCCGGTCTCGAAGGCCTCCTCGTTGAGCGAGGCGTTCGACTCGGTGGCCGCGAAGGTGACGTCGCGCGCGAACCGCTTCTACCTGCTCGAGTACTGCAGCCCCAAGCGCAACGCCGAGCACAGCGTAAAGGTGGTGGCGCGGTGGACGAAGGCCGACGGCGAGACGCTCACGGGCGGCCTCTCACGCACCTTCGACGCGACCGGCTTCGCCAGCGGCTGCGAGCTGTCGGAGTAGTCACTCTTTTCAGACGCGTTGGGGGCGTGCGTGCGGCCCGGAGCCCGGCTAAGCGCCGCGCCATGGCTCCTACCCTCATCAACGACATCGAGACCTCCCGCGAGGGCTCGACCTTCATCATCCGCTTCGCGCGGCCTGCGAAGAAGAACGCCCTCACCGTCGCGATGTACGAGCGGCTCAACGAGGCTCTCGCCGAGGCCGCCGCGGACAAGACGGTGCGCGCGGTGGTGTTCGGCAGCACGAGCGAGACGTTCACTGCGGGGAACGACCTCGGTGACTTCATGGGCAACCCGCCGACGGGCCAGGACTCTCCCGTGTTCCGCTTCATCTTCGGGCTCGCCACCTTCGAGAAGCCGCTCATCGCGGCCGTCGACGGCAAGGGCATCGGGCTCGGCCTCACCATGCTGCTGCACTGTGACTTCGTGTACGTCACCGAGCGCACCTCGCTCGTCGCGCCGTTCGTGAACCTTGGCCTCGTGCCCGAGGCCGCGTCGTCGTTGCTGCTGCCGAAGCTCATCGGTCATGCCCGCGCCGCGGAGGTGTTGCTCCTGGGCGAGCCCATCACGGCGCAGCAGGCGCACGCCTGGGGGCTGGTGAACGCCATCGTCACGCCTGATCAGGTGATGCCTCGCGCGCTCGAGACCGCGAAGAAGCTCGCCGAGCGCGCGCCGACCGCGGTGAAGCTGTCGAAGGCGCTGATGAAGGACCCGGCCGTCGTCAAGGAGCGCATGCAGCAGGAAGGCGCGCACTTCGTCGCCCAGCTCGCGTCACCCGAGGTCGCCGAGGCCATTGGCGCTTTCTTCGAGAAGCGGAAGCCAGACTTCTCCCAGTTCTGACCTGGCGGTCGGGTGTGGGGAACGTGGCCACCCTCGCGCGTTCTGAAAACCATGGCAGGCTCTGTCACTCGCGGGTGACGCCCTCGGCGTCGCGCTGTGCTCGTGCGTGATTTCCTGACGAAGTGGTCACAGTTTCGAGTCCACGACGGAGTCCACCATGGTTCGCCGAGTCGATGATCCCCGCCGCCCCGCGCTGCCTGCGCGCCCTGTCGCGAAGCCCATGCTTCCGCCTTCGCCGACCGGGCACTCGAGCCGCAGCTCGCTCACCGCCGACGGCGCCGCGCGCGCACGAGCTGCCATTGCTACGGGCAAGGCTCCGTCGGCCACGCGCACGCCTGAGGTGGTGAAGCAGGAGATCGTCAACCTCGACCGAACGCTCTCGAAGAAGGGCCTCAACCCCGGCCTTCTGCGAGAGCTCCAGACCGAGCGCACCGAGCGCACGACGGAGTACCGCCAGGTCCTGCAGCAGAGCATCGCCAACCTCACCACCACCTCGAAGCGGCTCGGCGGTGAAGACGCGAAGGCGCTCAACGCGCAGGTCGCGGCCTATCGCGCTGAGCTCGAAGGGCTCTCTCCGAAGACCGCGACGAGCGCGACGAGCGCTGTCACTGCATCCTCCTCGACGCTCGTCGAAGACGCCGCCGCGAAGGTCTCTGACGCCTACGCCTCGGGTGGAGCGAAGGCCGCGATGGTCGAGCTCGAGAAGCAGACGCTGACGATGTCGCAGGCCGCCGCCGCGAAGCTCATCGAGGCCAGCAAGCCCGTCATCGACAAGGTCGCGAAGGACCTGACGGGCAAGGACTCGAGGGACGCCGAGCAGGCGCTGACCTCGCTCTCCCATGCCGCGAAGCTCGGTGGGCCCGCGGCGACGCAGCAGGTCGCGACGCAGCTCGCAGGCGCCGTGACCGAGACGTCGGCTCGAGGCGGGGTCGCGACGAGGCTCGGCAACCTCGACAACGGCTTCGAAGCGGCCATCAAGGCGGGCGCTGGCGCCGACCTCGCCCTCGCCGTGCAGGCCGAGCTGGTGAAGACCGGGAAGACGGCGAGCGCCGGGAAGATCGGCAACGCTGCCCTCGACGCCATCAGGGGTCCCGTCGAGGCGTACGGCAAGGCGAAGGAGGAGTACGCGAAGCTCGAGGCGAAGCTGGGCCAGGACCTCGCGATGCTGGGCCCGGGCATGACGCCCACCGAGCGGCAGAAGTACGCCGACGCCTTCTGGGCCGACGAGAAGAACAAGAAGGTGAAGGACGCGTTCGCCGGCGCCGAGAACGCCCTCAGCGCGTCGATGAAGAACAACGGGCCTGCGCTCGAGGCCGCGGCGGCGCGCGGTGACACGAAGGCCGCCGAGCTCCTCATGCAGGGCGTGCAGGCCCTCGCCACGTCGCCCAACCACGCGAAGGAGGCGATCGACTTCGTCGATCGTCTCGGGCGGCCCGGGAACAAGGCGCTCTTCGACGCCCTCAACAAGGACGGGAAGCTCGAAGACAGAATCGCCGACGACCTTCTCGCGCCCGCGCTCGGCAACGCCCAGTCGAAGGCGATGACCGATGGCTCGATGGACGAGCTGCTCGGTCAGTTGAAGTCCATCAGGTCGCTGGGCAAGAACTTCTCGAAGCTCCCGGGCCAGCTCACCGCGGCCATCGACACCGTCGACAAGGTCACCTCGCTCCTTGCCGCCGGCAAGTCGGGCCAGGAGATCATGACGGCCCTGCGCCTCGACCGGCTCACCGACAAGTGGGCGGACAAGTCGAAGCTCGGCAAGGCGCTCGCGGTCTTCGGCGTCGTCAGCTCCATCGTCAAGGCCGGCAACACCACCGACGGGCTCGACAAGCTCAAGGCCTCACTCTCTGCGGTGGAAGGTGGCCTCGAGCTGACCGCCGGGGTGCTCGGGACGCTGGGCCGCGCGCAGAAACTGGTCGGCGCGGCGAAAGGCGCGGAGCTGCTCTCGAAGTACCTTCCCTTCGTCGGTCTCGCGGTCGATGGCGTGCAGCTCGCGTCCGACATTCGCAAGTTGATGAACGGCGGCAATGCGGGCGATGCCATCGCGACGGTCGGTACCGTCATCAACCTCATCGGCGACGTGGCGGGCGTGGTGCCCATTCTCGGCACGGCTGTCGACGGCGTTCTCGGCACCGTCGGCACCATCATTCAAGGCATCGGTGGTCTCGTCAGCGGGCTGATCAACGGCAACGAGGCACGGGAACAGCGCGAGAAGGACCGCGCGAAGTATCTGAAGCAGGCCGGCGTGAGTCAGGCGAACCGTGACCTCCTGACTGGAGGCAGCCTCATCGACCTCTCGGCGCTCGGCACCATGGGGCTGAGCCGTGACCAGTTCCTCGGCGCGCTCAAGGCACAGCAGAACCTGCCGACGGATGATCAGGGCAAGAGCGCCTACGCGGTGCAGATGGCCTGGGGCGCCGCGGCGGCGTACGGACTCACCGGCACCGACGCCGTGGAGTTCGTGGCCGACCTGCAGAAGAAGATCGTCTCGATGAGCTGGAGCGATCTCGACCGTCTCAACCGCACGCTCGACGACGTCGCGGGCCTCACCAGCGCCGCGAGCTTCGATGGCCGCAGCCCCGACGAAATCCGCCAGCTGCTCGACGACCGACTGCAGACGCTCGACCTCGTCTTCCAGCAGACGGCGGGCGACGTCTACAAGCAGTGGAAGCTCGACGGCCGGGACAAGGACGACGTGAACCTCTCGTACTTCTCGACCTGGGACGCGCGCTGACGGTGGCGTCGGCGTCAGGCCTCCGGTGGAAACGGAACCGCGCACGGCCCGGCTTCGAGGGCGAGCACGTTCCAGCCGGGAGCGCTCCCCGGTGACACGCGCGCGAGCAGCTCGCCGCGCAGGTGAATATCGGCGAGCAGCAAGATGCCCTCGAGCGTCCATTCCACCGAGAGCTCGGCGGTCGTCGTCGGTGGCCCCTCGAGCGGGCGCGCCATCGACGCGGGGTTGAGGAACGGCGCCTGCGTCACGTCGGTCCAGTCGGGCGCCTCGACACAGGGCGTCCGGTTGTAGAGCCACACGTCGCCGATGATCTCGTCGTCAGGGCCGCGCAGGTACGCGTACGCCACCCGACCATCGTCGTCGATGACGAGCGAGCAGCCGGTCTCGGCGTGCTGGAACGCGAGCAGCGTCACGGTCTCCGCGCGAGCACCTGCACCACGGCGCTCTTCCCCCGATGCCAGTCACCCTCCGAGACCTCGCGCTCCAACTCGACACAGCGTTCGATGGTGAGACCGGTCAGCTCGGTCCGCACCGTTTCGGGTTCGTAGAGCAGGTCGGCGTTCTTCGGGCCGCCCGTGTCGAAGGCGAGCTGGCGAGGCGTGTAGGCCTCGAGCACGTACGCGCCGCCCGGCATCAGCGCGGTCTTCACGCCGTCGTGCACCTTCGTTCGCACCCACCCGGGCAGATGACACCAGATGGAGACGATGGCGCCCCAGCGTGAGCTCCCCAGGTCGAAGTCGGCGAGGTCGACCGGCTGCGTCCTGATGGTGACGCCGCGCTCGAGCGCGAGCTTCGAGGCCTTCTCGAGACCGATGGCCGACAGGTCGACGGCCGTCACGTCCAGCCCGCGCTGCGAGAGGAAGACAGCGTTGCGCCCCTCTCCCTCACCGAGGCAGAGCACTGGCCCTTTCAGCGTCGGCGCGACCTCACGAAGGAAGTCGTTGGGCTCGGTGCCGTAGGCAAAGCCCGGCATCGCGTACCGGTGATTCCAGAACTCTCGCGGGTCGGCCATGTCGCGACTTCAAGCACGGTGCTGCCGTCAGAGCGAATCGCCAGTCATCTCTCGCCAGCGGCGCTTCATGTCGGCTTCGAGCTTCACCAGGTCGACGCCAATCGTCTGGGCAACGGCGAGCTCCTGTTTGAAGCCGGTGCCCATCGGGGTCGGGTCGTCGCTGCCGAGCACGCAGTGAACGTGACACCTCTGCAGCGCAGGCAGTGGCTCGAGCCCACCACGCGCCTGCTTCAGCTTCGCGATCGCCGACGGAATCAGCAGCCGGTTGCTCGTCGGGCAGACCTCGAGCGTCACGCCGTCCTTGACCAGCCGCTCGAGCGTCGCGTCGCTCTGGAGCGCGTGCACGCCGTGGCCGATGCCTCGGGGCGAGAGCTCCATCACGCGGTCGATGGAGCCGTGGCCCGCGAACTCGCCCGCGTGAATCGTGAGGTCGGGCAGGGCAGGGCGGAGCCGATGAATGAGCCGCACCAGCGCCTCGGGCATCGGCTCGGTGTCAGGCGGCGGCACGATGCCCAGCACGTCGAGGCCAACCAGTTGCTTCGCGTGCTCGATGACGACGTCGCCGAGCGCTTCGTAGTGCGGTCCGCTCTCCCAGGTCCGCGAGAGGCCCAGTCGCACCACCATCGGCTTCTTCGTCGCGGCCGCCACCTCGTCACGCGCCGAGAGCACCGCCAGGAGCACCGGCCTCGCGTACTGCTCGGCGAACACGCGCGGCGCGACTTCCCGCCACCGCTGACCGAGGTTCTCGAGCAGGGTGCGCGTCATCGAGAAGAGGCTGATGCGCAGCTCGAACCCGTCGGTGTCTGCCGCTGCTTCCTGAAACGCCGCGACCGCCAGAGCGCGAATGGCCTCGACGCTGACGTAGGCCTGCCGGGCCAGCACGATGCACCGGTAGAAGATCGACGCGTCGTCGGACGGGCCCGACATGGTGAGCGCGGCCGTGAGCTCAGCCTCGGTGCGGAACGTCTGCCGCTGCGCATCGAAGAAGAGCGACGTTCGCAGGCCGTTGGCGCGGGCGACCGTCGCGAGCGCTGCCGGGCTGTGAGAGCCCTCGAGGTGACGATGCAGGTCGAGGAACACGGTCACCGGCACCTACGCTCCAGACGCCGAGGAGTCGACGCTCTTCGTCCGGCGTCCTTTTGGCCCGCGCGGAATGAGGGGCTGGCGCCGTGTCCATTGCAGGCTCGTCTGGGGGGACTGCGGCCCCCTGTCGTCGCAGCCCCGGGGGCGCCCAGCGCTCCCCTGGTTGTCACACCTTGCGTTGCACCGGCTCGACGCCGCTCGTCGGGCGCCATCGACCTTCCGTCGTCAGGTGGAGCGCAGCTGGGTCGGCGCGCGCATACACTGATGGGGTGAGTGGCTCGACCCGCATCGAAGTGAAAGCTCCAGGCACGGCGCCGCTGCTGCCCCGAGAGCTGCTGTACCTCTACCCTCTGATGCCGGTCGTCGCGGTGGTGCTGCTGGTCGACGGCTTTCTCACCATGCCGTCCTGGCAGCAGCTGCAGAAGCTCGCCTCGATGTTGATCCCCTTCGTCGCGATCACGGCGACGGTCCACCCGCTCTACGCCTTCGTGATGCCGAAGGTCCTCGCGCGCGTGCCCTCGAGAACGTGGCGCGGCGTCGTCCACTTCAGCGCGGTGGGTGGCGCGTCGTCGCTCGTCAGCGTCGTCATCTTGCCCTTTCACAACGCCGTCTGCGGGAAGGGCGTTCCGCTGCTGGAGTTCGTCGTGACGAGCGTCATCATCGCGTCCATCATCGTCTTTCCTTCGCTGCTCGTTCAGGGGCAGCGCAACGAGGTGCAGCGGGTCGAGCGATTGGCGATGGCGCAGCGACAGGCCACCCTGCGAGCGCAGCTCGAGGCGCTTCAGGCGCGGACCAACCCCCACTTCTTCTTCAACTCGATCAACACCGTCGCGAGCCTCATCAGCGACGACCCCGTGCTGGCCGAGCGAACGCTCGAGCGCCTCGCGGACCTGTTCCGCTACGCGCTCGACAGCAACAAGACGCGCGTGGTGCCGCTGGCTCGCGAGTTCGAGATGGTGACCGACTACCTCGCGATTCAGACCGCGCGCTTCGGGACACGGCTGACGACGAGCGTCTCGATGGAGCCATCCCTCGCCGGCTTCGAGGTGCCACCGCTGCTCCTGCAGCCGCTCGTCGAGAACGCCATTCTGCACGGCCTCGCGGACTGGAAGTCAGGGCGGGTTGACGTGTCGGCTCGTCGCGAAGGCGACCTCGTCGTCATCGAGGTGCGAGACGACGGGCCTGGCCCCGGCGCGTCGTCCCACCGGGGGACGCAGACGAGCGTGAAGGATCTCGGCGAGCGGGTGAGGCTGGCCTTCGGTGAGTCCGGCCGTTTTGCGCTCGAGGCCGCGCCGGGTGGTGGCTGCCTGGCGAGGCTCGCGATCGCCGGAGTGAGCTGATGCCGACGCTCCTGCGCGCGCTGGTCGTCGACGACGAAGCACCTGCGAGACGGCGGCTCATTCGACAACTCGATGAGCTCGGCGGGGCCGAAGTCGTTGGCGAAGCCGAAGACGGTGAAGCGGCGCTGGCCCGCGCACGAGCGCTCAGCCCTGACGTCATCTTCCTCGACGTGCGCATGCCGGGCGTCGACGGCATCACGATGGCGCAGCGCCACCTCGACCTGCCGTCCGTGGTGTTCTGTACCGCCTACGACGAGTTCGCGGTGAAGGCCTTCGAAGTGAACGCGGTTGACTACCTGCTCAAACCGGTGAGGCCCGAGCGGCTCGCCGCCGCGCTCGACAAGGTGCGCGCGAAGCAGGGCGCTTCCCAGGCGAGAGTGGCGAGGGCGCTCGAGGCCGTCGCGCCGGCGTCAGCGACGCGGGTCGTCGCCAGCACCCGTGGCACGGTGCGCTTCTTCGACGCACGTGGCCTCACCCGCTTCTGGTCGTCGGACAAGTACACGGTCTTCGTCGCCGACGGCGAAGAGCACCTCATCGAAGAGCCGCTGGCGATGTTGGAAGAGCGCCTCTCGGGGCACGGGTTTCTTCGCGTCCATCGCGCCGAGTTGATTCGGCTCGACGCCGTGAAGTCGTTGCGGGGCGAGGACGGGCTCCACGAGGTGACGTTGTCGGACGGGCAGGTCGCGAAGGTGAGCCGGCGGAGCCTCGGTGCCGTGAAGATGGCCCTCGGACTCTGAGCCCGGCGCGCTCCTTCGCCCGAACGAACCTCGCGAGGCGCCGCGGCGCGACGGCTCGTGTGCTGCAGCGTCCGTCTGCATTCGTTCGCGGCAGCGGTCGGTCGGCCGCGTCACCACGAGAGCGCGACACGTCGGGCGACGAGCTTCGCGGCAGGCGTCGTGAGGTGCCCGTAGTCCCATGTCGTCAGCATCAACGGCTCTTCCGACAGGCGCACCAGGCAACCGTCTTCGAGAGTGCAGAGCGCGTCCATCGCCGACACGTACGTCGCTCCGTTCACGGTCGCCGCCGCGGCGAGCTGGGCGTCGACCTCTCGCTGCCGCTCGAACCCGTCGGGCCTCAACCGTTCGGGAATGGTCTCGAGGGCGGCGCGCTTGTTGAGCGTCCAGGGCAGGGAGATGCGCCACTCTGGCGCAGGGCCGAGGACGACGAGTTTCGTCGACGGCAACGACGCGTGGAGCTGCTGCAGCGTCGAGCGCAGCTGCGCGGCTCGGGGCTCTTCCGTCCATCGGGCGTCGAGCACGAGGACCGCGGGGCGGAGCGCGCCTGCCTCGAGAATCACCGACTGGTTCGAGTCTCGACAGGAGGTGGTGCCCAGGTCGAGCAGCGGCGGGCAGCTCGAGCGCGTCCGTTGGGCGATGCGAAACGAGCGGCGTTCTGTCTGAAGCGAGCGCAGGCCGGCGGTGAAGCGCGCGGCGTGTGAGTCACCCCACACCATCACCAGCGGCAGCTCGGGTGGTGACTCTTCGATGCACGACGAGGTGTCACCCCTCGGCGGCGCGTCGATGAGCCAGCAGGCGCCGAAGCGCGCGTCTTCGAGGTACTCGTAGTCGTGCTCGAAGCGGCTCACCTTCGTCGCGTCGGGGCCACGCCCAGACCAGCGGTCGACCGCCCCGGTGAGCTGCAGCGCGGTGACTCCGACTCCGAGCGCTGTGGTGGTGATGACGAGGCCGGCCGCGACGAGCCGCGACTGGCGTGCGCGGATGGGGCGCTCGAGGAAGGCGAAGGTCGCCCATGCCAGCGCGAGTGAGGCGAGCAGGGACAGGGGCGTGACGACGACGGTCTGCTCCAGCGGCACCGCGAGACGACTCAGCGTCAGCACGGGCCAGTGCCACAAGTAGAGCGGGTAGCTCATCAGGCCCAACCAGACGATTCGGGGGTGGCTCACCAGCCTGGCGAGGCTCGTCTCAGGCCCAGCCCAGAGGAGCAGCGCGGTGCCACTGACAGGCAGGAGCGCCCACGCACCGGGGAACGGCGTCGTCTTGTCGAAGCCGAACGCGGCACCCAGGACGAAGACGACGCCCAGCAGCGAGAGCCCCTCTCGCACCGTGCGGTGTCCAGCCGTGAGCGGCGTGGTGCGTTGGGCGACGAGGACGCCGGCGAGCAGCTCCCAGCCGCGGGTGATGGGCAGGTAGTACGCCCAATCGGGTGCGCGCGCGGTGAGCACGACGCTGGCGCCCAGTGACGCGAGGGCGAGCACCAGGGTCGCGGGTGCACGCACTCGGGGCCGCCGTCGGGTCATCACCACTGCGAGCGGGACCACCAGGTAGAACTGCTCTTCGACCGCGAGAGACCAGAGGTGCAGCAGCGGTTTCACCTCGGCCGTGACGTCGAAGTACGAGGCCTGCGCTGCGAGCAGCACGTTCACCACCATGGCGAGGCCAGACGCGGCGTGCGTCACCACCATCGCGACCAGCGAGGGCGACAGCAGGAGCACGGCCGCCGCCAGCGTCGCGAGCACCACCACCAGCAGCGCCGGCGCCAGACGAGTGATTCGGCGCGCGACAAAGTCGATGGCGGTGAAGGTGTTCGCCTCGAGCTGGCGCTGCACCATGCGCGTCACCACGAACCCCGAGATGACGAAGAAGACGTCCACGCCGACGAAGCCACCCGGCACCAGCGTGGGCCAGCCGTGGAAGAGCAGGACGAGCAGCACCGCGAGCGCCCGCCAGCCGTCGATGTCGGCACGATGCGCAGACGGCGAAGTCACGGCGGAGTGCGCTCCATCGACGCGCGAACGCTACCACCCGCGCTCCGGTGACACCCGCTCCAGAGCCCGGTCGAGCCTGGCCCGTGGTTCCCCGGCGCCGACCGCACAAACCATTCATGAGGAATGGTGCCGAAACCCTCTCGCCGCGCGCGCAAGCGGGGTACCTGTGCTGCATGCGTCGTCTTCCGCTGCTGTTCCTGGTTGGTGCCATCGCGTGTGAAGCCCCCGACCGGTTCGTTCCTCGCGACACACGCGTCGTCTTCGAGCCCGGCGGGCGCGACTTCTGGAGCGTGCCGCTCCCCTCCGAGCTGCGACGACAGAGCGACGGCACGTTCAACCTCGACCGCTGGCCCGGCACGCGCTCGCAGTTGGTGACGACGTGGCTCACCTCCATCGACGCGCGGGTCGACGGGTGGGGAGTCAACGCGGGCGTCTTCTTCCAGGTGAGCGGCGGCGTCGACGTGGCGACGCTCCCGAAGGCGCCGGGTGACGCGCTGGCGGCCGAGGCGAGCGTCTTCTTCGTCGACGTGACGAAGGGCTCGCCCGACTACGGCAAGCGCTTCCCGCTCGAGGTGAGCTTCACGGCCGACGCCGCCCCGTTTCGTGGACCCAACCTGCTCGCCGTCGTTCCCGTGGCGGGCTTCGCTCGTCGCGCGAAGACGACCTACGCCGTGGTGGTGACCGACCGCGTGAGAGACGCGGTAGGCCAGCCGCTCGGCCGCACCGAGGCGTTCCACGCCGCGCTCGAGGGCGCGAAGGACGCGAACGCCACCGCGCTCGAGTCCCTGCGCCCGCTGCGCGCGTTCCTCGACGAGACGAAGTTCGACCGCCGTCGTGTGGCCGGCGCGACCGTCTTCACCACCATCGACCCGATGTCCGCGCTCACGCGGTTGTCTGCGTGGGTCGAGACGCTCCCGGCGCCCTCGCTCGAGCAGCCCTTCACCTTCCTCGCGGGGTACCCGCGCTTCGACCTCTACGTCGGGCGCTACCGCGTGCCACACGTGCAGTCGGGTCCAAAGCCTGGCCGCGGGAGCATCGTGTGGAGCGCCGATGGCCTGACGCCGGTGCAGCAGGGCACGCAGTCGGTGCGGCTGTCGGTGTCGATTCCGAAAGGGACGATGCCGGCGGGTGGCTGGCCGCTGATGCTCTACCTGCATGGCAGTGGCGGCGAGTACCGCGAAGGCATGGACCGCGGGCCGCGCGCGCCCACGACGACGCGTGACAAACAGGGGGACCCTCCGCCCGGTACGGGTCCTTCCGACTGGCTCGCCGCGCGCGGCATCGCCGTGATGGGCTTCGACTTCCCGCTCCATGGCGACCGCGAGAGCCCTCCCGACACCACGGGGCGCATGCTCTACGACGTCTTCGGCGACATCGACTCGAGCGTCGACAACATGCAGGTGGCGGCGATGGAGGTGCAGTACCTCACGCGCCTGCTCGCCACGGGCCCCACGCTGACGACCGCAGCCGCGACGGCGCGCTTCGACGTCACGAAGCTCTCGGCCATGGGCCACTCGATGGGCAGCACCATCGGCATTCCCGTCGCGACGGTGGACCCCCGCATCCAGGGCTACGTCTTCTCGGGCGCCGGAGGGCTGCTCATCGAGGTCGCCACCTCGACGACGTACCCGGTGCGGCTGCAGGAGCTCGTCTCGCAGTTGCTCGGCTTCGAGGGCGCGCAGCTCATCGACCGCACGCACCCGTTGCTCCACGCGTTCCAGAGCCTGTGGGACTTCACCGACCCCAGCGCGAAGGCCCGGCACGTCGCGCGCGAGCCGCTGCCCGGCAAAGTGGCGCACCCGGCGTTGATGCCGCAGGGGCTCATCGACGGGTACTTCTACCCGTGGGCGCAGACGTCGGTCGCAGTGCAGCTCGGCGTGACGCACGCAGGAGAGACGCTGAACGCGACGACGGTCGACACGCTCTCGCTCGCAGGGTTGCCGACCCGCGCCGCGTTTCCCATCTCGAAGAACGTGAGCGGGGTGACGGTCGGCTCCTCGCAGACCCAGACGCCGTTCGAGCTCGGCCACTTCGTGGTGTTCGACCTGGAAGATGTGCAGCACCAGGTCGAGTGTTTCCTCGATGGCGTCGGCACGGCAGAGGGGCCCGTCATCGTCGCGCCTGCGCCGAGGTCGACGCCCTGCCGATGAGCAACGGGTCGCCCACCGCGACCCGCCACGCGCTACTTCTTCTGGGTCGCCGTGACGGTGAAGCCGAAGTCCGAGGTCGCCGAGCCCATGCCGGCGCATGCCGTGGTGAGGCGGCCCGCGCCGGTGCCCGTCATCGAGTCGCCCCGAATGGTGAACTCACCGGAGTTGAAGACCGTCTCGTAGCTGCAGCCGTCGTCCGGCGCCGCCGTGAGCTTGCAGGTCGCGCCCGTCGTGATGGTCGCGGTCGAGGCCGTCGAGTTCGCGGTCGAGACACCTCCCGCCGGGCAATTCCATTCCTTCGACACGCCAGCGGGCGACCCCTTGAACGCGAAGACGAGCGACGCGGGAATTCCGGAGCCGGTGCTGACGAAGATGGTCCCGTTCATCGTGGTGGGCGTGCGGCCGTCGTTCACCACCGCCGAGCCCGCCCAGGCGCCTTGCCACTGCTGCGCCATGCACGCGGACAACGAGAGGATGAAGAGCGGGAGGAGCAGTCGCATGGCCTCGTCATCGCATCGCCCGGGACGTCAGGCGAGTCCGGCGTCAGGCGCCGCTCCAGGGCGTCACATGCCCTGGACGCCCGGCGCCGTCGACACGTCATAGGCGAACTTCACCTGCTGCTGGCTGTGCGGCAGCAGCTCGAGCGTCCAGGTGAGGAAGCCGTGGTCGTCGACGTCGGGCTTCGGTGACGAGCGCCTGGCGCCGAGCTCGACCTTCACCTGCTCGAGCTCCGAGACGGGCATTCGCTCCCGCACCTCGACGGTCTTCTTCTCGTCGCCGACGTTCGAGAGGTAGAGCCACACTGACTGCGTCCTCGTCTTCCACGTGTCGAGGTGTGACTCCTGCTCCTTCTCGCGTTCGGCGCGAGCGATGCGGAGCGAGTCGTCGGGGCCGAACGAGAGCTGAAATTCCTCACCCGCGGCGACGAAGAGCACCTTCGTCCACCCGACGAAGCCGTTCTGCAACAGCAGCTCGACCGGGCCCGCGAGGATGGGGAAGCGCGCTTCGTTCTTCTGCAGCGAGGTGAGGAAGACGCGCAGCTCGAGCTCGGGGAACGCGAGGTACTTCTGTTTCGGTGTCGCCTTGAAGTCGAACAGCGGCACCAGGGTCGGCCGGCCGTCGGACGGCACCGTGCACGGGCCCCTCGCTTCGAGGTTGCGAATCTCTCCGCCGTCGTCGACCCCGGGGAGTTCGACCGTCCTGGGGATGGGCGCGCTGCCGCCTCCACCGGGCCCGGCCTTCGCCTTCTGAATCACCACCTCGCGCGCCTGCACCACCAGCTTGTCCTGCTTCTTCTGCGCCGTCAGGAGGTCGTCGGAGAGGAGCGGGGGCTCGATGCCGAGCGAGGCGCGCGCAGTCGAGAAGACGAGGCGCGCGTCTTTCCAGTCCTCGCCGGTGTTCTGCCAGACGCATGCGCGGCTCTCGAAGACGAGCGCGCCGTCGGCGAGCCGGGCGGAGTGCATCGGACGCCAGAGGGCGTTCGGCACCGTGTACTCGAAGGAGAGCTCGACCGCCGTCTGGCCGGTGACGAGCACGTCGGCTTCGAGCCACGCCGTGAAGCGCGTGTCAGGACGGTCGAAGGCCTGCCGTTGGATGACGAGGCGAGCCCGCTCTTCGTTCGCGTCGCGCAGCTGGTGCGCGAGCGTCAGCCCGCGCTCTCGCAGGGCACGCACCTTCTCGAACAGGCCCTCGAGGCTCTCTTTCCACTGCGGCGCGGTGAGGCCCCACGAGATGTCTTCGGGGAGCTCCGAGAAGCCGCGCTCGAGAATCTCTTCGAGGCGCTGGCGGCGCTGCTGGGTGAGCGCCTGGTCTTCGCTGAGCGCTCTGAGCTGGTCGGTGAGCGCCTCGAGGTCCTTCTCGAGGGCTCTGGCCACCTCAGGCCGTTCGTCCTTCGTCACCTTCAGCGCGCGTCGAACGCGGACGTCGACGACGCGGGCTCCGCCGCTGGCTTCAGCGCGGAGCGAGAGGTCCTGGAGCACGGGCGCGACCTCTGGGACGAGCACCTTGTGTTGTCCGGGCTCGAGCGTGAGTGTGCCGGCCCGCTTCACCTGCGCGCGGTCTTCCAGCAGCGTCACCTGCTTCACCGGGGCGTCGAGGGTCAGGCCTGCGGGCATCAGGGTGTTGGTGGTCATGACGTCACACCTCCCGGCGGTTGCCGCCGACGAGCTCGTTGTTGGCGTACAGCTTCACCCGGTAGTTCGCCTTGAGCGTCTGGGGCTTGCCCGGCTTCACCGAGAGCACCCAGCGGCGCCCGCCTTGAATGACGTGGCCGCGCTCGTCCTGTGCGTACGGCTCCCACGACGGCGACACCTTGCCCTCGTCGACCACCACCTCGGCGTCTTCGGCGGGCTGCGGAATGCGCTCGCGCACCTCGAAGGTGGCCTCGCGGTCGAGGTTGTTCACCACGTCGATGACGATGTCGTGAATCAGCTCGTTGGTGGCGACGACCTTGTCGCCCGAGCGCTGTTCCTGGAACGTCGTGTTGCGTGCGACCTTCACGGCCTGCTCCACGCCGAGCGAGAGCTTGAAGTCTCCCCCGGGAGGCACCGACGGCAGCATGGTCGTCAAGACGTACTCTCCAGCGACATACACCTCGACGGGGCCGGGGAGCAGCGGCGACGGGAGCGGGTTCTTCACCAGCGCGAGCCGGTAGACCTGCGGGTCTTCGCGCGGCACCACGACGTAGCGGACGTCGCCGGTCGCGGTGCGCGTGTTGACGGGCACCGAGTGCCACGTGCCATCGGACGGCACGTCGACCGCCGCGTCCGTCGGGTAGACATAGTCGTACCAGCCGGCCTCCGTGCGAACGTCAGCGGTGCCCGAAGGGGCGGGCAGCTGAAAGAGGTGCTGGCCATGGCTCTCGGCCGCCTCGACGACGGACAGCACGTCGAATGGCGCGGTGAGCTTCAACGCGACCAGCGAGTCGAGGAAGGCCCGGCGTCGGTCCACCGAGGTCAGCTGTCCGCGAGTCGCGTCCGAGGCGGGGCCCAGTCGGAGCGAGGCGTACAACACGACCTGCAGCTCGCTCGGAGCGGCCCCGCTGACGTCGTCCGAGAAGTCGGCGGCGGCGCTCAGGCGAGCCTCCATCGAGGCGCCCTGTGGGGACGCCATCGCGCGGCCGGCCACCGCGACTGGACGCATCGCTGACATCATCGGTGCCGGCAGCGCGGCAGGCGCAGGAGCCAGCATGGGCTCGGCGCGCCTCGAGGCCATCTTCTTCATCTCGCTGCGAGCGGGCGCTTCGCGTTCCATTTCCTCGTCAGCCATCACGCCGTCGGCGACCATTTCAGCGGCGGCTGCCCTTAAGGTGCCGGCCTTCCCGCTGCCGTATGAGTCGGGTGTCGGCCTGGCGGTGAGCTGAAGCGCAGGAGGTTGCCACGTCGGAATCACCGGCTGACTCGCGCGCGCCTGGCTGAGTCCGCGGTCGTAGTCGGTGAACAGTGACGACGCCCCCTGCGGTGGAGGCCGGAAGCCACGCTTGCCGGCTGGTGGTGGCTGCGCGCGTCCGATGCGAATCGACGAGAGCTCGGGCAACTCCGTCCAGCTCATGGGCGAAGCGGTGGACAGCTTGAGCTTCACGCCCCGCCAGTCCTCGCCCGAGAGCTGACACACCATCGCGCGGAGCTGCAGGTCGGCCGAGCGGCAGTCGCGCGTCATGCGGCACTGGTAGGCCGGCGCCCAGCGCGCGCCGAGCACGAAGTATTCGAGCACCAGCGTGCCTTGCTTCGCCGTCGAGCCCGGCAGCACCTGGAGCGTGACGGACTTCTTGAGCTCGTCGGGCCGCACGTTGGACGCGGTCGAGGCGAGCGTGATGCGGCGAAGGAGGGCGGCTTCCTCGTCGACGGTCTTCCTCTCGTCGGCCTGGAGCGCGCGCAGCTGCTCGATTCGTCTGGCCGAGGCGTCTTCGATCATCGCTTCGAGCGACGCGCGCGCGAACATCGGCGACGGGTTCGGCGCCTTGCCTTCTTCGGCAGACGGCCGCGGGTTGACCGAGACCGAGCCGAGTTGTTCGAGCTCCTGCTGGAGCTGTGCGATGCGATCGCGCGTGACCTCGAGCTTGCTTCGCACGGCCTTGAGGGCGACGACGTCAGGCGGTGTTTCTGGAGCTCCACGAGGCGGCGCGTACAGGCCGACGCGAACGTTCGAGAGCACGACGGCGCCGCCCGTACTCTCGACCCGGGCGCGCACGGTGTGGTCGAGCAGCGAGAGCGGCAGGTCAGCGACGAGCAGCTCGGCTGGTGCACCAGCGCTGAAGTGCAGCGTGGCGGTTCGGCGAACGGTCGCGCCGCGGTGGTACAGCGTCACCGTGTCGACGCGGGTGTCGATGGGTTTCATGCAGGGTGCCCTCCAGAGACCGCGGAGCAAACCACGGCATCCGGGGAACGTCTGTGGAATCGGGAGTGTTCCTGCCCCCGGTCAGGCCCTGCGCGTGAGCACGAGAGCATCGGGGTTCGCGCCAATGGCGTGGAGCAATTGGCACCGGTCCGCTCCGTCGAGAGCTGCTTCCACGGCGCCTCGGTCAGGCGCACCCCATCTTCATGGTCGCCAACGGCGCGGAGCCTTCGTACGGCAAGCCATGCCGCCTTCACCGAGCTTCTCGATGATCTCGTATCGGCCCAGGCGCGTCAGGGGCTGACGCTCCGCTCGCTGGGGGTTCCGTGGCGGCTTTCGACGGCGGCTGTCGCCCCTTCACTCCTCGTAGTCGCTCTTCTTCTTCGTCCTGGGCGGCGTGCGCTTCGGCGGCGGAGCGCTCCCGGCGTCGACTGGCGCTTCCACGCCTGCGTCCTCGACACTCGGCGCGGCGACGGGAGGCTGGATCACTGGCGGCTCTTGCGGTCGGGTGACGGTCGGCGTCGGTGGTGGCGGGCCTCGCCCATCGTCGCTCCGTCCGCCCAGCGCGAAGACTCCAGCGCCGAGCGCACCCACCGCGAGCACGGCTGCGACGAGGAGCGGCGCCCGGCTCGAAGGAACCTGCGGCGGCGCCGCGTCGAGCACGGTGGTCTCCCTCGACGCTGTTTGGGCGGGAGCGGTCACGGGGCGAAGCGTCTGCGGCGCGAGCAGCCGGTCACGAACGACGAGCGCAGACTCGGGCCGGCGCGAAGGCTCGGGGTCGATGAGCTCGGCCACCAGCGCGACGAGGCCGGCGGGGAACGTCGCGGGCACCGACGGCGGCGTCGTCGCCACCTGCCGCATGAAGACGGCGTTCGGAGTGTCGACGCCGAACGGCGGCTGGCCGGTCAACATCTCGAACAGGAGCGTGCCGACGGCGTAGAGGTCGGCCTTCGGCGACACGCTGGTGGCGTTGCGAATCACCTCTGGCGCGATGGCATTTGGGCTCCCCATCACGCCGTGTGTCTTCGTCAGCCGCTCGCCTTCCTGAACGCTGGCGATGCCGAAATCGAGCACCTTCACCAGATCGCGCCCCACCGGCTCATCGAGCACCATGACGTTCGAGGGCTTGATGTCGCGGTGAATGATACCGCGCTCGTGGGCCGCCGAGAGCGCCTCACACACCTGTGCGGCCAGGTGCACGGCCCGCGGCGCAGGCACCGGCCCGGTGTCCAGGAGCTGAGCGATCGACTGCCCCGAGAGCCGTTCCATCGCCATGAAGAGCAGGCCGTTCGAGACGCCAGCGTCGTGCACCGTCACCACGTTCGGGTGGTTGAGCTGCGCGCAGAGCCGAATCTCGCGCTCGAAGCGCTTCACGAGAACTTCGTCGCCGAGGAAATGGCCGTGCAGCACCTTGAGCGCCACCTCGCGCCCGACCGAGGGTTGCGACGCGAGATAGACGGCGCCCATGCCGCCGCGGCCGAGCAGGCGCTTGACCTCGAAGCGGCCGTCGAGCGTGGTGCCGATGAGCGGGTCTCGCGGAACCGTGTCGGCAATCGCGGGGAGCGACGCATCGGTGGCCTTCATGCTCAGAGCGCGCCCGAGAGCGAGACGAGAACGCCGCCGTGCATCGAGGGGACTGGCACGATCGCGACGTTGGAGCTTCCGCTCCCGCCGAGCAAGCCCCAGAGCACGCCACCAACGATGCCGAGCGCGCCGAGCCCCCAGGCCGAATACGTCGTCACCACGAGCGCGCGATAGCCTGTGAGCTCGGCCTCGGTCGTCGACGGCGTGAAGCGGGGAAGCTGTTCACCGGCGAGGAAGAGGGTGATGACGCCGACGCCGACGAGCACCGTGCCCGCGCCAGTGACGACCCACGGCGCGATAGGGCGTGCGCTCGCGACGATGGGCTCCACTGTCTTGATGGGCTCGACGGTCTTCACGGGTTCGACGGGCTTCACCGGCTCGACGGTCTTCAAGGGTTCGATGGACTTCACGGGCTCGACCACCGGAGGCACCAGGGCGACCGTGACGGCCTTGCCGGCTTCGACGACGACGGGCTGCATCCACGACGTGCCATCGCGCCGCTTCACGAGCAGCGACACGCTGCCGGCCTCGAGCACGAAGCGACGCGAGCCATCGACGACCCACTCCTCGTCGTTCCACGGAGCGACGGCGACACGCGCCTGCTCACCGGTGACGACGAGCACGCCGAAGGGCGCCGCCTTCATCTTCGTCTCGAGCGCCGCGAGCCTGGTCTTCGACGCCGTCGACGCGTTCTTCCCCGCGCGCGCGACACAGCTCTGAAGGAACAGGAGCGCCTGCGGCAGCCGGCCCGAGTCCTGGTACGCGATGCCGATGTTGCAGTGGTGCTGGTAGCGCGGGAGCAGCGCCTCGGCCGATTTGAAGCGCTCGATGGCGTCGGCGTGTCTGCCCTTCTCTGCGAGGGCGGCGCCTTCTTTGTTGAGGGCGAGCGCCTTGTCGCTGGCGTCGTCAGCGAGCGCGGGCACGGCGAGCAATGAGAGCAGCAGGGCGCGACTCAGAACGGACATTCGGCGACCCCTGGGCGCGCGCTGAGACCCGAACACCCACCGTCTTCGTCGGTGCAGTAGCAGGTGCCAGCGTCGAGGCAGCTGCAGAATGCTCCGCCGGCGCACCGGGCGTAGCAGCAGGGGTTGCCGGATGAATTGGGCCCGGCGGTGGAGCAGACCCCGCCGCCACCGCCGTCGGGCAGCATCAGCGCGCAGGTGGTCCTGGCTGCCGAGCCTGGCGTCGTGCACGAGAGGCCCGCGAATGCGGTGAGGTGAGTGCTCGCGCATCGGCGCGTGAAGACGTTGCACGCGAGGCCAGCGAACGAGCCGGGCGCCTGTGCCTGACAGTCGGTCGTGTCTCCACACGGGGCGTCAACACCTGCATCGGCCTCGCTCGAGCGGCAGTGGCGGTCCGGTGGCGCGCCGAAGCACTGGCCGCTGACGCACTCGTCGTCCAGACAACAGGCCTGCCCGAGCGAGAGACTGCCGAGGGTCGCTTGTGGAATGCAGAGCGGGTGACATCGGGGACCGCCATCTTGCGTTGACGGGGTTCCACACCTACCGGTGGTGACGTAGTCGCCTGCTGGAGGACCGCCATCTGTGATGGCTCCGCCGCCGGCGGTGCTCCCACCCGCGGCGTTTCCACCGGAGGCTCCACCCGCGGCATTGCCTCCCGCAGTTCCACCAGCCGCGGCACCTCCAGCAGACACTCCGCCCGCGGCATTGCCTCCCGCAGTTCCACCAGCCGCGGCACCTCCAGCGGACACTCCGCCCGCGGCATTGCCTCCCGCAGTTCCACCAGCTGCGGCGCCTCCCCCCGACGCTCCGCCCGCGGCAGTTCCACCAGCCGCGGCGCCACCAGCGTTCCCGCCCGCGGCATCGCCTCCTGCGGCACCACCGCCCGGCGTACCACCGTCCGGGCGTGGGTCCCACGGCAGACAGCCGACCACGAGACTGATGACGACCCCGACGAAGAGCCCCCGCATGATGGCGCGACTGTATCGCGAGCCGCCCTCCGCGCAGCCACATTCACTGGTGCTCGCGAGGCCCTGCCCAAGGGCGCGGGAGCGCGACCGACGTGGGAATCGGCCGGGCCGCTGCTCGGCGCGGCCGCTTCGAAGGGGTGGATTTCGAGGGAGGGTAAGCGTCGGCGCCAGGTTCGTGCTTGAGCCCTGCGGCCAGTCGAGCGCCGACGAGCGCGGCGCGAGTTGGCCGAGATCGTGTCCGGTGCTGGGTACCTCGGCCTCGCGCAGGACCTGCTCGGGACGACGTCGTCGGGCGCGTTCATCACCTCGATGCCGCGCGCCACCGTCCCCTCGGGCGGCGCGGTGCGAGCGACGCGGTGCCGACGTCGAGGGGCTCGCGCAGCCGCTGCTGTACGAACTCGAGCACCGTGGGAATGAACCCGTTGGTGGCCGCCCGGACGAAGGCCGCGACGCCCATGCTCCAGTGTTGAATGAGCGCGGCCGTGCCGTGCCCGATGGCGATGAGCGGCAGCTCGAAGGCGATGATCTGCCAGCGCGGTAGCTCGAGCCACGACCCCGCGAACCGGACGAGCACCTGCCCCACGGTGATGACGACCGCGAGGGGCCTCGGGAAGAAGAAGGAGCCGTCAGGAGCGGCCGGCCCGCTGAATCAACGCGCCGATGTTCGCGACGCTGTCGAGGGCGGTCTGTTCGAACCCGATGGCCGCGAAGTCGATGCCAAAGTTCTCTTCGAGAAAGACGACCAGCTCGACGCCGTCGATCGACTGCAACCGGCCGGTCGAGAGCAGCGGCTCGTCGTCGGTGAACGGCTCGAGGTCTCCCCGCTGTACGAGGAGCTGGCGAAGCATCTTCCGAACCGGCTGGAGATCGACCATGGCACCCTTTCACACGTCGAGGCCCAGCATTCGCCCGAAGAAGCGCACGTGGACCTGGAGGGGAAAGGTAAACGACTCGTCCACGAAGGCAAACATCACACAATAGAAGAGCGCCACCCGGGCCAGCGCGAACGGTCCTCGAGCCGGAGCGCGGTTTCGGTTGTATTCCTGTGACAGGCCGATGGCGCACGCCAACATCAGGCACTGCACGGCGTACACGTCCATTCGTCGCAGCGCAGGGAGAAAGCCCTCGGCCTGAATCAGCGAGACACTTCTGAAAAAATGGTAGTACAGATTTCCGAAGAATACGGCAGAGAACACCGCGAAGTTTCTTCGCAGCAACGGCCATTTCCTGAAATACCGGACGAACGCCGGATAATAAAAGACATCGACCAGTAATTCCTTGAAGTAATAATAATACCGATTCCAGAATTCCGCGATGGTTCGCGCCTCGAGCGGCCGATACGTGTTCCGCAGTGCTGCAAAGCCAGCCATTCGACAGCAGGCGATGATGCGATGGCCGAGCACCGAGAGGTGGAAGAGCTGAAGCGCGAAGTTCCCAAGCAGCGCTTCCCAGCAGGCCAGCAAGGTCGGCGGCGTCTGTGTCGAGAGCGCGCCGAGGGTCTGGTCGAGCGTTGGCAGTTGAAGCCGTTCGAAGGCGACGTATTCGAAACCCCGGTACGCGCCGGCCAGCACGCCGCTCCACAGCAGCAGCTTGAAGCCCTTGAGCTGGGTGATGGCGAGCGCTTGGTCGGTCTTGGCTTCGATCTTCCGAAGGTTCGCTGCGCCCTTCGGGTACGGCGTGATGGCTCCGCCCCAGAACGGCGAGAAGGTGCCGACTTGCGCCGCCGTCGAGTCCGCCTGCGCCGAGAGACGATCGAGCAACGCGTAGGCGATGAAGTACTGCGTCTTCACCAGCAGCCCCGCAAGCTGCCAGGCCCACGAGGAAGCTTCGAACGCTCCTGGCTGCCACCCCACCCATGCGACGAAGAGCGCGGTGCCGATGAGCAGCAGTCGAACCGGACGGCGCAGGAGAGGCGCCTGAGGCCAGCGTCGCGCCGCGGCGTACAACCCTGCACCGAGCGTGAACACCACCGCCGTCATCGCCGTTCGAATCGGCGCGGGCTCGAGCAGGTTGGGAAGCACCAACGAGAACACCAACGCGCCGAGGGTCAGGACTCGCCTGCGATGGGCTGGCAGGAACGTGCTCAGGGCCAGAAACACCATCACGGGCGCCCAGGTCGGCGAGAGCACCGCCAGCAACGCTCCGAACAGCGTCAACAGCAGCAGCTTGCCCGGAACGGTCTGCGCGCGCGCGACGAGCCATGGGGAGGTCTCGAGTGCGGGGATCAACCGCAGCGACCCCAGCCGAGCGAGCACTCCAGTCGAAGCGCTCATGTCGGAGTCGCGTCGAGCGTGGCCACCAGCGCCGCGCGATCGACCTTGCCGTTTGCGTTCAAAGGGAGGCGCTCGACGAGGTGCACGGCCGTCGGGACCATCGGCCCGGGAAGCTGAAGCTTGAGCCGCTTGCGCAGCTCAGGAAGTCGGGATGCCAGGTCCGGTGCGCAGACGAAGGCGACGATGCCGTCGGCCGTTCCGCTTCGGGTTGGCCACGCGACGGCGGCGACTCCGGGCGTCTCGAACACCTCGCGAAGATGGGCTTCGACGTCTTCGAGCTCGACTCGCATGCCCAGCACCTTCACCTGATTGTCGACGCGGCCGAGGTGGAAGAACCGGCCTTCGGCATCTCGCTCGGCGCGATCGCCCGTGAGGTACCAACGCTTTCCCTCCAACGTGATGAACTTCTGGGCTGTCTTCTCGGCGTCCTGGTCGTAGCCGTGCGCCAGCTGGGCGCCACCGATCGCCAGCTCGCCCGCTTCGTCGGCCTTCGCGAACGTTCGATGCTCGCTCAGCACGGCGAACTCGGTGCCTGGAAAGGGAACGCCGATCGACATGATGCCCCGAGCCGACGGGGTGGCTTCTCCGACGTACCGCTGGTGGGAACATGCGACGGTGGCCTCGGTCGGTCCGTAGAGGTTGTGCAGCTCGCTGTTCGTCGCTGCGGCAGCCCACGCGTGCGCGGACGACAACGGAAGGGGCTCGCCGCAGAAGAGCGAGCTTCGAAGGTCAGGCAGTGCGCCTGGACGAAGCAGCTTCATTCGAGTCAGCATCGCGACCGTCGAAGGCACCGTCAGCATCACGGTGATGGCGCGCTGTTGGAGGAACCCGAGCGGCATCATCACTTGCCCGGACGGCACCACATGCAGCGCCGCGCCCCGGTCCCACGCGGAGAACATGTCGAAGACGGACAAGTCGAAGGTGATCTCGGACATCGCGGCGAAGCGGTCCACCTCGCTCGCGGGGAAGCGCACCCGGCACGCCGAGAGAAAGGCCTCGACGGCGCGAGAGGGCACCATCACGCCCTTGGGAAAGCCAGTCGTTCCCGAGGTGAACTCGACGTACGCGACGTGAGCCTCCGGTACCTCTGCGAGCGGTGGACCGACCGACGGAGGCAGCCGCGAAGGAATGATGATCGCCGCTTCTCCGCGGAGTCTTGGCGTGAGCCGAGCCAGGTTCTCGGAGTCGGTGATGATGATCTTCGCGCGGCTCGTCTCGAGCATTCGCGCCAGACGCTCCTCGGGGAGCGTGGGGTTGAGCGGAACGTAGGTGCCTCCCGCCCAGAGCGTTCCCAGAATGCCCAGGTACGTCTCGAGACTGCGGCGAGTGAAGATGGCCACCCTCGCGCCGAGGCCGTGGGCGCCGATGCTGCCAGCGACCGATTGCACGCGCTCTCGCAGTTCGGCGTACGTGAACGAGTGGCCGTCGACCTCCAGCGCGATTCGGTTCGGCACGCGCTCGGCGCTCGCGTGGAACGGGCTGGCGAGGTTGAAGCCCATTCTGGGACGGTACCACTCCTTCTCTCGTGCTCGATCACTCTCGAGCGGGCAGCCGGTCGACGACCGTGATGCTGGCCGGCATCGACGCCGCGTCGAGCAGGGGTTGCACGTGGGTGAGCAGCGGACCAACCATTGCCTGACGACGCACGTTGAGGGTCGGCTCGTTGAACGGCGTCGCGCCCGGCTCGGCCTCGGGCCACGCCACCACCTGCGCAGCTCGACCGAACACCACGTCGAAACGGCCATCGTCACGTCCGCTCGCGACGCTCAGCTGCACTCGAAGCCCGAGTCGTTCGGCGAGCCGGTGGAGCTCCTCTGGCGCGAGCCCGACGAGCGGGTGACGCGCGACGCTGGCTCGAAGTTCGCCCACGGTGTCGTAGCCGCGAGCTCGAATCGCGCGCCAGGCGGTCACATCTCGTTCGACGCGAGCATTGCAGACCCCCTGCAGCGCCAACGTGCCGGCCGCCGGCTCACCGAGGGCTGCCTCGATCGCCTCCAACGTCCACTCCGGCGACCAGTCGATCCACGCGGGGCTGGCGATGGGGGCCTCGGGGCTTCGGGGCGAGAGGAGCACTTCGTAGCGGTATGCTGAGAACTCGTTGATGAAGCGCCCCCGTTTGGGAACGAGCTCGACCCTGGCGCGATGGGCTCGCGCCCACTCGGTGAAGAACGCTGGAGCCAGCACCAGCTCGTCGAGGGTCGCCAGTCGCCGTTCGATTCGTTCGTGCACCTCGTCGAGGGTCAGCTCGTCTGAAGCGCGATGGAGCTCGAGCGCCCCGCAGAACGGTTCGAGGAGCGCCAGATGGCGTACGTCCCCCACGAAGATCGAGCCCCCGGGCCGAACGATTCTCGAGGCGCCCTCGAGCACTCGCCGCAAGTACGCCTCGCTCGGGAAGTACTGCACCACCGAGTTCACGATGACGGTGTCGAACGCATCGTCGTGGAAGGCGTCGAGATCGTCGGCCGCGCGTTCGAACAGCTTCACCTGCGTCAGCGGCGGGTGAAGGCCAGCGAGGTAGTGCGCCAGGGACGCCAGTGAGCGCCCAGACACGTCAGTGCCGACGTACTCGACGCACGAGGCCGCCAACCGAGAGACGAGCACCCCGCTGCCACAGCCAAGCTCGAGCACTCGTGCAGGCGAGAGCGAGCGGAGCAGCCTCAGCGTTTCGTCGACCCACGCTGCGCTCTCCTCGGAGGGAAATGGCTGGCGGGTGAAGCTGCTCGTCCATGCCGGCGACGGAGGGTGGGCGAGCCCGCCGCTCGACCTGGGAGCGTGGTGCATCAGGTCGAAGACCTTGCCCCACTTGCGCAGCCGCGCCGCCTCGCCAGCCGACGGTGCTTCCAACGCGGACTCGTCTGCGACGACCCAACACGAGTATCGAGGTTCACCCGCCGGGCCCCGACGCTGCACGGCGCGAACGTCACGAACTGCCGGGTGCGTTCGAAAGGCGGCCTCAATCGCTGCCGTCGTCATCAGCGCCACGATACCCTGGTGTGTCAGCGACGGTCGACGTTCGGGCTTCGTGCGGCTCGAGCACCACTGCCGCAACGCCCGCGCTCGCCCCGACACGAAGGCGCGTGCTTCGTCGAGTGCTGACCGAGGTCGCAGAAACCGACTCCACCTTCGACTGTGTCGAGGTCGGTGGCCGCGAGGCGTGCCGAGGCAAGTGCCTTCACTCCACGCGGCGAGTCGACGCCAGTGGCTTCCACAGATAGCGCCAGATGAAACCGTCGCACCCGAGGCCATCGCACAGCACCGCGGGGAGGGCCGAGCCTTCGCCTCGCTCCTCGAACCACAACGGCGCGCCATCGTCGGTGGTGAAGACCGACTGATGAAACGAGCGTGTCCCGGCGTCAGGCATTGGCTTCCGCCTCCTCGTCGTCGCTGCCGACACCGGGCCTCTCGAGCCCGTACTTCTGGATTTTGAGGATCAGGTTCGAGCGACTGATGCGCGTGACGGCTTCGTCGACGAAAGGAGCCGCGGGCTCGGCTGGCCCTTCGCTCTCTCCGGCGTCGTCCTTGACGTTCTCGAGAATGCCGCGCTGCGTGGCCAGCTGGGCGAGCACCTCGGCGAAGGAGCGGTCTGGCGTGTTGTTCGAGGCGTGGTCGTCGTCCTCGGCGTGGTCGCGCTTGCGAAGCCATGTCATCACGCGCAGCTCCGCGCGACTCGGCGGAGCCCTTGGCACGAAGCGCGGGGCCTCGCCCTGCACGGAGACGCCATCGAGTGCGCACGTGTGCAGATAGACGTGCAAGTTGAGGCTCGAGCCGAAGAGACGGCAGCGAGGACGGCCGAGAGGCTCACGAGGAAATGGCGCATGTCCCACGCGGTACGGGACCAGGACCCAGACCAGCGTGAAGTGCCTCCATTCCGCAGCACGGCACGACCCCGCGCCACGGGCGCTGCGCAGTTGAAGATCGCCTCAGGAGCTGGCCTCGGCCAGGGTCTTCAGCACCACGTTCCGCCGCTCGAGGAAGCGCGTCATGTACCGGCGGAGGAACCACGCGTCCGCGATCCGCCCGAGCGGGCCGAGCGGGCTCGTGAAATCGAAGGCATCGGTCATCCTCGTGCCCATCGGGATGGCGTCGAACGTGTGGAGGTGGCGAAACCGCGCGAAGGCCCCCGAGACCATCTCGTCCACGAAGAATCTGGGCCGTTCGAGCTCCGTGATGCGTACGCGGAGCCGCTGCCTCACGCCGAGATGGACGGCCTCCCACGTGACCTCGTCGCCGAGCGCGAGCAGGCCCTGGGTCACGCCGGCCACGGCGCGCTCTCCGGTCTCCGACGTCGAGGCGAGGTGAGCGTCCACGCTGCGCGCGAGGTCGAAGCAGACCTCGGTCGGCGCCGCGATGTCAGTGACGAGGTGAAGGATGGGCATGGCGGACGCGTTGGCCTGGAGCGTGGAGCGCGCCATCAGCTGAACGCGCCCCAGTCGCGGGGAACTCGCCACGCGTTCGGCTTGAAGGCCCACGTGATGATGTCCGCAGGCGCGAAGGTCTCCTCCAGGCGCGTCATCGAGACGACGTCCTTCGGTGTGACGGCGATGTTGAGCGGCTTGCGCTTTCCTTCGAGATTCCAGAGTTGGTAGTGGTCCGCGGCCTCGAGCGCGCCGCGAAGCGGGCCGAAGTCGAGGGGTGCGCAGATCCGGGTGAGCTCGCGGTCCTCCTTCTTGCTGAAGAAGCGCAGGGAGACCCGGTGCTGATCGGCGAGCGCGTCCAGAAAGAGCTGGTGATCGGAGTGCATCAGCATCGTCTCTTAGCCGATCTACGCCCGCTTCGCGCGACGAGCGGCGGGACGCGCCCGTGCCAGGAGTGTCGGCGATGCTCTCGCTCCGCCCGGCACTTGCGACCCTCGGGCTGGCGTCGACGCTGCCTGCCCCATGTCTCCGGCTGGGCGTGTATTCCTGTGAGCGGCTTCTGCCCGGCAACCGCAGCCCCGTGAGCGTACGGCGTGCTCAGGAGCGCGCGTCGCCCTTTGACAGGATCACCGGGGCGCTGGGGCTCGGCTGAGAGCCCGATCGGAGGCGGTACGTCGCTCGCGGCGTCGGCCCTCATCGCGGATTCAGTGAAAGCGCAGGTGAAGGCCCGGGTCTCTCTCTCTCCCGTGACCGGACCGACAGGCCTCACGGGCGGGGCCGTTGCGCTGAGCGGAACCTTCTGACGGGCGGGGAACTGTTCCCCCAAATGAGCCTTCCTCGACCGGAACGCCACCTCTAGGCTGCGTCGGTCATGTCGTCGCGACGTTCCTCTGCTGCTCTCACGACGATGGCGTTCCTGCTGCTGGTTTCAGCCGCTCCAGCGCTGGCCCAGGAGCGTGGTTTTCGACTGCACCGCTACGACGGCACCTCGGCCGGCAGCTGGCAGTTTCTCGTCGAGCGCCCCTGGTACTCGGGCCTTCGCTTTGGCGCGGTTGGCGTCACCGCTGACTTCTCGCGCAACGTGCTCGTGCCCCGTCTCGCGACGGGCCGTGGCGATCTCACGCCCATCATCGGGAACGCGCTGCTCGGCCACGTCGACCTCGCCGGCTCGTTGTTCGACCGCGTGGTGCTCAGCGGCACGTTGCCCATCACCTTCCTCGAGACGGGCCGCACCGAGCCCGTCAGCCAGGTGGGGCCACTCCAGGGAATCGGCGTTGGCGACCCACGCGTCGGCGCGATGGTGCGGCTCGTGGGGCAAGCGGACGTCGACCCTTTCTCGTTGCACCTCGGCGCCGACCTCTGGATTCCCATCGGCGCACAAGCGACCCATCAGGGCGACACCGGGTTTCGCCTTCGTCCGCGCGTGGTGATGGCCGGCGCGCTCGGCGTCGGACGCTGGTCGTTCGAGGGTGGCTTCGTCTTCCGCCAGTACGCGTCGTTCGGTCCTCCCGGGCTCGGCATGACGGCGGCGTCGGAAGCACAGGGAGGCCTCGCGCTCGGCGTCTCGTTGTTCAACGACTCGTTGTTCATCGGGCCCGAGTCGCAGTTCGCGATGCAGGTCGTCGGTGAAAACGCCCTGTCAATCAACGGCATGAACCTCGAGGTGCTCGGCGGCGCGCACCTGCTCATCGCCGACACGATGCTGCTCGGCGTCGCGGGTGGCACCGGCTTCCTCGGAGCTCCTGGAACCCCCGACCTTCGCGCCATCGCGCGGCTCTCGTGGGCGCCGAGGAAGATTGACCGCGGCGCCGCCGTCGAGCGTCTGCCGCTCGGTGAGACGGCCTGCCCCGAGAGTACGAAACGAACCCCGGCGGGCTGTGTGTCAGGTGACGGAACGCTCCTGCTCGCAGGGCCGGCCGGTCCAGGCGGTGACTCGGACGACGACGGTATTCCCGATGGCGCCGATCGCTGTCCGTTCGAGCCTGAGACGAAGAACGGCGTTCGCGATCTCGACGGATGTCCCGAGTCCGACATGGAGCCCGACGCGCCGCTGGCTCGCGTGCTCGCGCCGCGACCTCGCACGTCGCGCCCAGGCATTGACGCGGGCATCGCGGTGACTGGCGCTGCGCCGGTCAAAGCGCCCTTCGATGCTGGCGTTCCTTCGACGGGGCCTCGCGACGAGGTCGGTCTGCCGCCTGCGGTCCTCGCGCCTGACTCCGATGGTGACGGCGTGCCGGACGACGCCGACCGCTGTCCCGTTCAGAAGGAAGACCTCGACGGGTTCGAAGACGAAGACGGCTGCCCCGAGCTCGACGACGACGACGACGGCCTCGCCGACGCGACGGACCGGTGCCCCTCGGAAGCTGAGACGGCCAACGGCTTCGAAGACGAAGACGGCTGCCCCGATCTCGCGCCCGACGCTGACAAAGACGGCATCGCCGACGTCGCCGACCGCTGCCCATTCGAGCCCGAGACCATCGACGGCGTGCGCGACGACGATGGGTGCCCGGAATCCCAGCCACTCGAGCACGTCGCGCTCTCACGAATCCTCTCGGCAGTGCCCGAGAACGTGCTCGCTCCAGCGACCAGCGCGGACGCGGTGCCAGTGGTGGCTCCGCCGACTGACAGCGACGGCGACGGCGTCAACGACGACGCGGACCGCTGCCCGGTGACGAAGGAAGACCTCGACGGCTTCGAAGACGAAGACGGCTGCCCCGAGGCCGACAACGACGACGACGGCGTGCTCGACGCGAAAGACCAGTGCCCCTCGGAAGCCGAGACCATCAACGGCACGAAGGATGACGACGGCTGTCCCGACGAAGTGTCCGACGTGGACAACGATGGCGTCGGGTACGACGACGATCGCTGCCCGCTCGAGCCGGGGAACGCCGACGACGGGTGCCCGCACCTGCCGCTGCCTGAGCTTGCCCTCGAAGGGTTCTTCGAGCTGACACCAGCTGCTCCCGCATCGAAGAACACGCCACCGCCGACACCTCAGCCGGTGAAGGCCGCAGAGGGCGACCTCGACACCGATGGCCTCACCGACGAGACCGACCGCTGCCCGCTGAGCGCTGAAGACGTCGACGGCTTCGAAGACGAAGACGGCTGCCCCGAGCCCGACAACGACCACGACGGCATCCCCGACGCGCAGGACACGTGCCCGTTCGAGGCCGAGACCATCAACGGCAAGAACGACACCGATGGCTGTCCCGACATGGGCGTCGGCGCGGTCTCCATTCAAGAGGACAAGGTCGTCATCAACGGCGTCATCGGCTTCAAGACGGCGTCGGCGACGTTGCAGCCGGCCGCGCTCCCGCTGCTCAAGCAGGTCGCGAGCACGCTGTTGGCCGCGGCGACCCTCTCGCTCGAGATTCAGGGCCACACCGACGACGTCGGGAACGCGGTCGCCAACATCAAGCTGTCGAAGCGTCGGGCTGAAGCGATTCGAGCGGTGCTCGTGAAGAACGGCGTCAACGCGAAGCGCCTCATCGCCACGGGCTTCGGGCCCACCCGTCCGCGCGCCCCCAACAAGACTGCTGCCGGTCGCGAGCAGAACCGCAGAGTCGAGTTCCTGATTCTTGGAGAAGCGAAATGAAGACGACGGGAATTCTCGTGCTCCTCGGTGCTCTGGTCGCGACGTCGGCGAGCGCGACCGACCGCTGTGGCGGAGTGAAGCTCGAGGCTGGCTACATTCGCCTCGGCAAGCCGGTGACCGACGCGTGGGTGAAGACGCCCGAAGGGCAGGGCTGCCTGGCCGACCTCGCGAAGGAGGTCGAACGGTACCGTCTCGTCCGCGCGGTGACGGTCGCCGCCATCGTCCCCGACGCCGAGCGCGCGAACGGGAAGGGGCTCGCGAGCGCGAAGGCCATCGCGGCAGCGCTCGTCGAAGCGGGCCTGCCGAAGAACCGCGTGTTCGGTCTCGCGCCAGCACCGCAGCGCAGCGACTCGATGGGCATCTCGCTTCGGTACGTCGAGCGCGCTCCGGATGAAGTGGTCGCTCGGGTCGCCGCGACGTCGGGGCCTGCCTTCCTGGGGGCCGAGGAGAACTCCCTCAAACCCGCAGAGCCCGGCATGCCCGTGCTGGTGAACGAGCTGGTGAAGACGGGCCCCAACGCGAAGGTGACGATTCACCTGAAGGACGGCAGCGGCATCGAGGTGAAGCCCGAGTCGCTCATCAAGATGGCGGTGCTCTCGCTCCCATCTGGCGGCGACCGGCAGGTCAAGGTCGACGTGTTGACTGGAGGCATCGTGGCCGACGTGCGCAAGGCGTCGCAGGGCTCTCGCTTCGAGGCGTCGACCCGCGTCGCGGTCGCCTCGGTGCGGGGCACGCAGTTCCGCTTCGGCGTGGAAGACAACGGCGGCGCGCGGCTCGAGACCCTCGAGGGCGTGGTGGCCATCGCGCCTGCCAACGACCCCACCGCGAAGCCCGTCGAGGTGCCCGCGGGCAAGGGCACCGTGATGTCGCCCGACGGGAAGACGTCGCCGCCGACCTCGCTGCCAGAGGCGCCTCAAATCGTCAGCCCACAGAAGGGCGCGCTCAACGCTGATGCCCGCTTCGAGTGGCAGCCAGTCGCCGAGGCCGCGAGCTACACGGTCGAGATTGCGCGTGACGCGGACTTCGTCGTCGACTTCACCAGCACGACCGTCAGCGCCACGACGCTCTCCTGGCCGACCCCGCTGGCGAAGGGCAAGTGGTTCTGGCGGGTGACCGGCGTCGACGCGAAGGGCTTCTCGGGCGCGCCGTCGAAGGTCTACGCATTCACGGTGGCCAGGTAATGGCCCAGCGTCGCGCCGACGTGGCTGGCCTGTCGTTCCTCGTCGCGGCCGGAGCCTTGTGGCTCTCTCGCGACGAGGCGGCGTGGGCTGCGACGACGCGACTGCCCGGGCTCGGGTTTCCGCTGCTGTCGTTGCTGGTGCGCGCGCTCGCCGGGCTGTTCGCCGCGGTGGCGGTCTACCGGCTGCGTGCGCTCGTCGGCGCCACCATCGCAGCGGTGTTGGCCCGGGCCGACGCGATGGAGGATCGCCTCGAGCAGCTCCCCTCGCGGCGCGCGCGCGCGTTTCGGGCCGCTGGCGTCGGCCTCGCGGTGGCGGCCCTCATCCTTCCCCTCTTCGGTTGGGCCCGCATCGACGACTCCCTCGAGACCCGCGCGCTCGACCTCTTCTTCCGGCTCCGCTTCCCTGAGCGCTCGCAGGCCGAGCTGGCGACGGGTCGCGCGTTGCCGTCGGCGGTTCGGCAGGACGACGTGGTGGTGGTGGCCATCGATGACGAGAGCATCAACCGCCTGGGCTGGCCGATGCCGCGCTTCAACTACGCCCGCCTCATCGACGTGGTGTCGGCCGCGAACCCTGCGAGCCTCACCTTCGACGTCTCGCTCGTCGACCCCTCGCGAGAGCACCCCGGGTGGGACACGGCGGTGGGAGATGCGGCGAAGCGCTCGAGCAACGTCATCTTCAGCTTCACCATCGCGCGCCTCACCGGCGAGTCCAGGCCCACGATGTCGGAGCCCGCGTTGCGCGCGCTCGATGCCAACTCGATTCCCTGGCACGACTCGGCCGCGTCGCTGCCCGAGTACACCGACCTCGTCGGTGGTGACGCCGCGCCGAACCCGGTCGTCGACCCCGTGGCCCGGTCGGCCCAGGCCATCGCGATGGCGAACGTGCTGCTCGACGGCGGAGACGACGTGCTCCGCCACTCGTTGCTCGTCGCGCGCCTGCGGGAGCGGTTGCTGCCGTCACTCTCGCTGCGCATCGCGGCGCAGAGCCTCGGGGTTCCGTTGTCGGCGATTCGCGTCTTCCCGGGCTCGCACGTCGACCTCGGTGGCAAGCGCCGCATTCCCATCGACCGCCTCGGCCGCACGCTCGTCCGGTACCAGGGGCGCCACGACACGCGCGGTGATGGCCCGGTCTCGTACGTGCCCCTCTGGTCGCTCGTTCGCGCCGACTCGACGCTGACGCTCACGGGCAACCCGCTCGGCGAGGACCAGCGCTTCAAGCTCGACGACCAGACGAAGGTGACGCGCGGTGGGGTGGTGGTGCCGTTGTCGTCCATCGACCCCGCCCAGCTCGCGGCCGGGGCCGTGCTGCGTGGCACTGCGCGGTACTCGCCAGACCCGGGCCGCATCCTCGAGCTCGACTTCGTCACTGGCACCACCGCGCCCGCGGAGCCCGACTTCGAGATGGTGGACGAGCAGACGCTGAAGTTCGTGACCACCATCGCCAGCGTGAAGAGCAACGGCGGCGACCTCTCTGCGCTCACTGGCAAGCACGTCTTCGTCGGCTCGACGGCGCTCGCGGCGGCCGACCTGCGCACCAGCCCGCTGGGTGAGCTCCCCGGCGTCGAGCACCACGCGACGATGCTGGCCAACCTGCTGCACGACGACTTCTTCCATCAGGCGCCGAGCTGGGTGAACGCGGTGGTCGTCGTGCTCGCGGCCCTGCTCGCGGCGGCGGTCGGCGTCTCGCTCTCGACCGGCGCGGGGTTGCTCGTCAACGCGTTGCTGGTGCTCACGCTGCTGACGACGTCCTTTCTGCTCGCGTCGTCGGGCCTGCACGTGCCCGGCGTCAGCCCTTCGCTCGCCATGGTGGGGAGCTCGGTGCTGTGCCTCATCATGGGTGGCCGGGCAGCCCGTCGGGCGCACGCGAAGTCGGAGCGCGAGCGCGAGTTCGTCCGGCAGACGTTCGGCCGCTACCTCACGGAGCAGGTGGTGCAGGCGTTGCTCGACTCTCCCGACGGCCTTCGGCTCGGCGGTCAGCGTGGCTTCGTCACCATCATGATGACCGACCTGCGCGGCTTCACGAGCATGTGCGGCTCGATGGAACCCGAAGACGTCGTCACGCTGCTCAACCACTACCTCGAGTCGATGACGCGCATCATCGCGCGCTACGGCGGCACCATCGACGAGTTCATCGGTGACGCCATTCTCGTGGTGTTCGGTGCGCCGCTGCCGCTGCAGGACACCGAGAAGCGCGCGGTGGCGTGCGCCATCGAGATGCTCAACGCGATGCCGGAGATCAACCGCTGGAACGCGTCCCACGCGCTGCCCGAGGTCGAGATGGGCATCGGCGTGCACAGCGGAGAGGTCGTGCTCGGGAACATCGGCTCCGAGCTGCGCGCGAAGTACGGCATCGTCGGCGCGACCATCAACCTCACCTCGCGCGTCGAGTCCTTCACGGTCGGCGGTCAGGTGCTCATCTCGGAGCAGACCCGCGAGCGCTGCGGCGACGGCCTCACGCTCGGCACCTCGCAGGTCGTCTCGCCCAAGGGCGTGAAGGGCACCATGACGATTCACGAAGCGCTGGCGGTCGGCGCGCCGTTCGGCGTGAAGCTCCAGACCGCGAACGAGGAGCTGGTGGCGCCGGCGATGCCCATCGAGCTGCGCTACGCCACCATCAAGTCCAAGCAGGTCGGCGAGCTCACGCACGTCGCCCACGTCGAGGCGCTCTCGGAGCTCGGGCTCGAGCTGAAGGTCGACGAGGACCTGCCGACGCTGAGCGACCTGCAGTTGCGAGTCTTCGACGCAGGCGCGCTCCGGGACGGCGACCTCTACGGCAAGGTGCTCAAGGCGAACGTGCGGCCGAACGTCGTCTACCTTCGGCTGACGTCGGTGGCTCCGGAGCTCAAGGCCCTGCTCGAGTCGGCGCGCGGCGGCGCTGCCCGGACGGCCCCCGTCATCGCCGAGTCTGTGTTGGTGTCGTCATGAAACGCGTGCTCCTCGTGCTCCTCGCGACGGGCTGTCAGCTCGTCACGCAACGGCCTTCCGATTGTACGGACGGCCGCCTCAACGGGCGAGAGACCGACCTCGATTGTGGCGGTGGCCTCTGCGGGGGCTGCGCCGAAGGGCGGTGGTGTCTCGTCGATGGCGACTGCGCGAGCGCGTCGTGCGTCGTGAATCGGTGCGCGGCGCCCTCATGCGCCGACGAGGTGCAGAACGGGGAAGAGACCGGTGTGGACTGCGGCGGGCCGTGCCCAGCGTGTGGCACGTCATCGGCGTGCACCAACGCCTCGCAGTGCGCCGGAGGGGCGTGCGTCGATGGTGGCTGTGTCGCACCGTCCTGCACCAACCAGCTGCGCGACGGCCTCGAGACCGACGTGGACTGTGGCGGTGGCGCCTGCGCGAGGTGCACGATGGGGCAGGGCTGCAGCCGGACGAGCGATTGCGGAACGGGTGAGTGCGTCGATGGGCGCTGTGGGACTCGCTGTGCCGCGCCGCTGCTGAGTTGTAGCGGCGCCTGTGTCGACCCTCGGAGCGATCGTTCCAACTGCGGCATGTGTGGCAGCGCGTGCGCCGCCGGCCGCCTCTGCACCAACGGCCAGTGCACCCTCGCGTGTCTGGGCGGCACGCAGCTGTGCTCGGGCGCCTGTGTCGACACTGCGTCGAACCCGGCGCACTGCGGCGGCTGCAACCTGCCGTGCGCGCCCGGCTCGGTGTGCATCGGCGGTGGCTGTCTGTCGCCGTGTCCGATGGGCCAGGTGTCGTGCGCAGGCCGGTGCGTGTCGACGCAGCGGGACCCGCAACACTGCGGAGCCTGCAACCTGCCCTGTGCGCCTGGCGCGTCGTGTGTTGGTGGCGCGTGCGTCTCGGCGTGTCAGCTGCCGCTGGTCTCGTGCAACGGCGGCGCGCTCTGCGTCGACCCGCGCGTCGACCCGGACCACTGCGGCAGGTGTGGTCAGCCCTGTCCGCCACCGCCGCAAGCGGCGCCCGCCTGTGCGAACGCGACCTGCATCATCGGTGCGTGTCAACCCGGCTTCGGCGACTGCAACGGGAGCATCTCTGACGGCTGCGAGGCGGCCTTTCTGTCGTCTCCCATGCACTGCGGTGGCTGCAACCAACCGTGCGGGCCACTGGAGTCGTGCGCGATGGGGCAGTGCTGCGGGCCGCTCCCGGCGGGCACGTACCAGGCAACGTGCACGGGTTGTGAAGCGTGCGGCGGGTTCCTCCGATGCATGTGCAACGACCAGATGATGATTCCCCGGCCGGCCCAGGTTCCGCTCGACCCTCCGTGCCCGAACCCCGGACTGAGGAATTGCAACGGAGCCCTCCTGTGCGGTGTCCCGTGTTGAGACTCCCGCTCCTTCTCCTCTTCGTCGGGTGCAGCACGCGACCGCCGCCGCTCTGCGACGACGGCCAGAAGAACGGCCAGGAGAGCGCCGTCGACTGCGGCGGGCCTGACTGCGCTCCGTGCCCGATGGCCGCGACGTGCCTCACCAACAGCGACTGTGTGACCCAGCGCTGCGCTCGTCGTGTGTGCGTGGCGTCGTCGTGTGGCGATGGGGTGAAGGCCGGCAACGAATCTGACGTCGATTGCGGTGGCTCGTGCGGAGGGTGTCCCGATGCCGCCAGGTGCACGGCCCCCGCGGACTGTCAGAGCGGCCGCTGCGACGAGGGGCGCTGCGTTGCTCCGAGCTGCAGCGACGGCCGGAAGAATGGCGTCGAGACCGGCGTCGACTGTGGTGGCGGCGCCTGTGGCCCGTGCGTCCTGGGCGGTGGGTGCGCGCGAAACACCGATTGCGCCACGGGCCTCTGCGTCGACGGCGTGTGCAGCAGCGCGTGCTCGACGCCGTTGCTGGCCTGCGGCACCGGCTGCGTCGACCCACGTCACGACAACGCCAACTGCGGAGCGTGCGGCGTGGCGTGTCCGCCGGGCCTGGCGTGCCTCGCCGGGAGCTGCGGTGTCACCTGTCCACCCCTCACCACCGCGTGCGGGCCGTTCTGCGTCGACACCATGCAGGACGTCATGAACTGCGGCAGGTGCGGCGTCGTCTGCGCGCCCGGGAGCCGGTGTGCCTCGGGTGCCTGCGCGCCGAGCTGCGCGATGAACCAGGCGGTGTGTCAGGGCCAGTGCGTGACGCTGTCGACCGATCGCGAGAACTGCGGGATGTGCGGCGTGGCTTGCGCCTCCGGCTCGGTGTGCGTGATGGGTCAGTGTCAGCCTTCGTGTGCTCCGCCGCTGCTGTCGTGCGGCATGGCCTGTGTCGACCCGCGGTGGGACCCCGACCACTGCGGCGGCTGCGGCATGGCGTGCCCTCCGACGCCGAACGCCACACGGCTGTGCATCATGGGCAACTGCACGCGCTCGAACTGCAACGCCGGGTTCGGCGACTGCAACTTCAACCCGCAAGATGGGTGTGAGCGCTCGTTCATGAGCGACCCGATGAACTGCGGAAGCTGCGGGCGATTCTGCTTGAATGGGCAAGCGTGCGTGAGTGGGACGTGCCAGTGACGCTTCGAGGAGCACAGCGATGAGTGACCAGGTTCGTGCGTTGAAGGACAAGGCGTCGGAGTTGACCGCGAAGGGCAAGCTGAGCGCGGCCATCGAGGCCTGGCAGAAGGTCGTCGCGGCCGCGCCCGACGACGTCGGCGCGTTGCAGAAGGTCGCCGAGGTGATGGTGAAGGCGGGGAAGGGCGCTGACGCGGTGAAGGTCTACGAAGACGTCGCCGACCGGTACGCGAAGCACGGGCTGTTCTTCAAGGCGTCTGCGGTCTGTCGCGTCATCCTCGGCATCGAGCCTGGCCACCAGCGCACGCAAGAGACCATCGCCTCGCTCTACGCGCGCGCCAACGCACCGAAGACGCCGCTCATCCCCTTGAAGGCGCAGGTGCCGCCGCGCGCTCCAGAAGACGCGGTGGAGATCGACCTGGAGATCGAGATCGAACTCGAGCCGCCCGCGACGCGCAGCGGCCTGCCCTCGATTCCGCTGTTCTCGACGCTCACCGAGGAAGAGCTCAAGGAGATGCTCAGCACCGCGATGGAGGTGCGGGCGTTTCAGGCGGGCGAGGCGCTCATCAGCGAAGGCGCTCCGGGCGACTCGATGTTCGCGCTCGTCGAAGGCGAAGCCGGCATCTTCCGCGGGTACGGCACGCCACTGCAGCGTCGCGTGGCGAGCGCGAAGGCGGGCGACATTCTCGGCGAGGTGGCGATGGTGTCGGGCGCGCCGCGGGTGGCGAGCGTGGTGGCCGAGACCGAGGCGGTGGCGCTCGAGATTTCACGCGACGCGATGGCGAAGGTCGTCACCGCCCACCCGCGCGTGAAGCAGATGCTGAGTCAGTTCTATCGGGAACGTCTGCTGGCGAACGCGCTGCGGGCGTCGGCGATTCTTCGCGGCCTGCCTGACGGTGACAAGGCGGCCCTCGCGTCGGCCTTCAAGCCCTGCACGTTCCCCGATGGCGCGGCCATCATCAGCGAGGGCCAGCCTTCCGACGCGGTGCACATGCTGCTGCGAGGCGCCTGCGCCGCGTCGCACCGCAGCGGCGAGCGCTACCCCGACCTGCGTGAAGGTGACCTCTTCGGTGAGGTCTCGATGTTGACCGATGGCATCGCCACCGCGACCGTCACCGCGATCGGGCCGGTCTTGACCGTCAGGCTGGCGGGCGCAGACTTCAAAGCGCGCGTGCTGCAGGACTCGGCGGCGCTGCTGGCGGTGAAGAGGCTCGCGCAAGCCAGGCTCGAGCGAACGGCGAAGCTCGATGCCCAGACGCTCGAGGAAGCGGAGCTCGTCGACGACAGCCGCGTGTGACAGGCGTGGGCGGCTGGACGGATGCAAACTGCGCCCGCCCGCTGAGTCTCAGCGCTTCGTCGCGACGACCTTCACGCCACCCAGCGGCCGCAAGGTGATGACCGGCTCTGGCACGAACGCCTGCCCGGGCACCAGTGACAGGTGCATGCGCTGCAACACCGTGGCGAGCACCAGCTGCGCCTCGACCATCGCGAACGTGTCTCCGATGCACTTGCGCTGCCCCATACTGAACGGCAGGTACGCGCCCTTCGTCGGCGGCGGCGCGTCGGCGGCGAAGCGCTCGGGGTCGAACGCCTCGGGGTCTTTCCAGGACGTCGGGTGGCGGTGCAGCGCGTACGGGCAGATGAAGACGATGGCGTCTTTGGGGAACACCACGCCGTCGACGACGTCGTCTTCCACCACCCGGCGCGCGAGCGACCAGACCGGCGGGTACAGACGCATCGATTCCTTCAACACCATCGCCGTGTAGGTCAGCTTCGGCACCTCGCTCATCGTCGGCACCCGGCCGCCGAGCACGTCGTTGAGCTCCTGCATGAGCCGCTGCTCCACCGCCGGCGACTTCCCCAGGAGCATCACCGTCCACGCGAGGGCGTTCGCCGTCGTCTCGTGCCCGGCCAGGAAGATGGTCATCACCTCGTCGCGCAGCTGCTCGTCGCTCATGCCTTCACCCGTCTCGGGGTCGCGCGCTTCCATCAGCATCGCGAGCAGGTCGTTCGTCGGCCCCTTCCCTTCGCGGCGCGTGGCGATCATCCCCATCACCACCGTGTCGAGCTGCTCGAGCGCTTTCTTGAAGGCGAGGTTGGCCGGCGTCGGCACCCACTCCGGAAAGCTGAACGGGTGGAGCGTGCGGTGAATCAGGTGCTCCAGCGCGACGGTGATGGCCTGGCCGACTTCACTCGTCGCCGACGTCACGTCACTCGACAACAACGTCTCGCCCACCAGTCGCAGCGTGACGCGCATGAACGCGTCGGCGACGTCGAACGTCTGACCGGGCTTCCACCCATCGACCATGTCGGTCGCCGCCTTCGTCATCGTCTCGCCGAACGCGAACAGACGTTCCCGATGGAAGGCCGGCTGCGCGATGCGCCGCTGCCGTTTCCAGAAGTCGCCCTCGCTGGTGACGAGCCCGTTGCCGAGCACCTTGCGCAGCATCTCGTAGCCGCGCGTCTGCTTGACGAAGTTGCGCGAGTTGGTGACGAGCACGTGCTCGACGAACCGGGGATCGCTGACGAGGAACGCTTCCACCCCGAGGGGCAACGGCATGCGCACCATCGGGCTGTAGGTGAGGGTGCCGCGCGTCATGACGCCGAGCGGGTCTCTCTGGAGCTCGGGCAACACGCCGACCAGCGGCAGCCCTCCGAGTGAGGGCATGGGAAGCGTCGGCGACGAAGTCGCAGGGGCTGGTGTCACGTTCATGGACCGAATAATATGAGCCCGCGCTCACATATTCGACTCGCTTTCCCGGAAACCGCCTCCCATGCCTCCTCAGCCCGCTGAATTCGCTCGGAAAACGCCGAAGCAAGACCGCGCCCAACACACCGTCGACTCCATTCTCCGAGCGACCGCTCACATTCTCAAGACGAAGGGGTTCGCGGCCTGCAGCACGAACGCGGTCGCGAAGAAGGCCGGCGTCTCCATCGGCTCGCTGTACCAGTACTTCACCTCGAAGGAGGCGCTGGTGGCGGCGCTCGCCGAGGAGCACGCGCAGGAAGGCTACCAGCTGCTGCTCGAGACGATTCGGGACGCCGTCGAGCAGCCTCGCTCGATTCAGGAACTCGTGCGCCACTACATCGGCGCGCTGGTGCGGTTGCACGAGGACGACCCCGAGCTGCACCGCGTGTTGATGGAGCAGCTGCCCGGTATTCGCAGTGGTGTGAAGGCCGTGCAGCAGGTGTCGAATCAGTCGGCGGCGCTGGTGCGGGCGTGGCTCGAGGCGCACCGCTCGCAGTTCCGGCCGCTCGACGTCGAGGTCGCGACCTACGTGCTCGTCACCGCGGTCGAGGCCGTCACGCACCTGCGGCTCGTCGACCGGCCCGCGCACCTCGACACCGAGACGCTCGTCGTCGAGCTCAGCGAGTTGGTCCTCGGCTATCTCGGACTCAATGAGACGAGTCGCGCGCTCGTCAGGCCCGCATGACTGACCACCCCACCGGACCCGAATCGGCAGAGTTCATTCCGAAGCGCCGAGACGCTCGGCCCGCTGGCGTTCGCGACGCGACCCTGGCCCTGCTTCGTGGTGGTGGATGTCCCCCAGGGCTCCGCCCAGCTCTCCGACGTGCGCGCGCAGGGTCGGGAACTCGTCGCCGCCGAGCGGTTCGTGCTCGAGCTGCCTGAGCGCTCGACGTGACGGTGAAGCCGGACCTCGCCGTCGGCGCGAGCTTCTCCCTCAAGCTCTGAGACGCTCTCGCGGCTACGCTGCCGTCCATGGCGACTCACCACCGGGCGTGCAACCTCTGCGAGGCGATGTGCGGCCTTCGCATCGAGACCGACGGCGCGCGCGTGACGTCGATTCGTGGCGACGACGACGACCCGTTCAGCAAGGGCTACCTCTGCCCCAAGGCCACCGCGCTCAAGGATCTGCACGAAGACCCGGACCGGTTGAAGCAGCCGATGCGCCGCGAGGGCACGCAGTGGAAGGCCATCGGTTGGGATGAAGCGCTCGACGAAACGGCGCAGCGGCTCCACGAGGTGCAGCAACGCCACGGCCGCAACGCCGTCGCGACGTACCTGGGCAACCCGACGACCCACAACACGGGCGCGTTGCTCTTCGGGCCCTCTTTTCTTCGCGCGCTCGGCACGCGCAGCCGCTTCTCGGCGACGTCGGTCGACCAGCTGCCGCACATGCTCGCCGCGCACTGGATGTTCGGACACCAGCTGCTGCTCCCGGTGCCCGACGTCGACCGCACCGACTTCTTCCTCGTGCTCGGCGCCAATCCCCTCGCGTCGAACGGCAGCCTCATGACGGCGCCAGGCGTGCGTCACCGCCTCGACGCCTTGAAGCAGCGCGGAGGCACGCTCGTCGTCATCGACCCGCGTCGCTCCGAGACGGCCGCGCGCGCCGACCAGCACCACTTCATTCGCCCGGGCACTGACGCGCTGCTCGTGCTCGCGTTGATACATGAGGTGCTCGCGTCACCGTTGAAGGCGCACGTGAAGGTCGACCAGCTCAACGGTCTCGAAGAGGTGCGGGCCCTCGCGAAGCGTTTTTCCCCAGCGTCGGTGAGCGCCGCGACGGGGCTCTCAGCCGAGGTGATTCGCTCGCTCGCGAAGGGCTTCGCCGCCGCGCCGTCCGCGGTCTGCTACGGCCGCATCGGCACGTCGGTGCAGTCGTTCGGCACCCTGTGCGCGTGGCTCATCACCGTGCTCAACGCCGTGACGGGAAACCTCGACCGAGTGGGCGGCGCGATGTTCCCGATGCCGCCGTTCGACCCACGCTGGTTGCCGCGACCGATGTCGGTGGGCCCGGGGAGCTACGGACGGTGGCGCTCCCGCGTGCGTGGACTCCCTGAAGTGGGCGGTGAGCTGCCGGTCTCCGTGCTCGCTGAGGAGATGCTCACGCCAGGCGAAGGGCAGCTCCGCGCGCTGGTCACCTTCGCGGGGAACCCGGTGTTGTCGACGCCCAACGGCGCCCAGCTCGACCGCGCGCTCGCAGGGCTCGACTTCATGGTGTCCATCGACCCGTACCTGAACGAGACGACGCGACACGCGCACCTCATTCTGCCGCCGCCTTCTCCGCTCGAGCGCGTGCACTTCGACGTGGTGTTCCCGATGCTCGCGGTGAGGACCGTGGCGCGACACGCCGACGCGCTGTTCGATCCGGGGCCGAACGCACGGCATGACTGGCAGATCCTCATCGGGCTGGGGAAGCGGCTCGATGCGCTGCGGGGGGCGGGTCTCCGTGCGCGCCTGACGTGGAACGTCTTGGAGCGGCTCGGCCCGGAGCGGCTGCTCGATGTTGGACTTCGGCTCGGCCCGCGCGGTGGCCGTCGAGGCTTGAGCCTGAGGAAGGTCGCGGCGCACGAACACGGGCTCGACCTCGGGCCGCTCGAGCCTGCGCTCCACACGCGCCTCAAGACGAAGAGCGGCCGCATTGAGCTGTGCCCGCCGCTGCTGGCCGAAGACGTCGCGCGACTCGAAGCGGCGACGGCGAGCGCGGGGCTCGTGCTCATCAACCGTCGTCACACGCGCGACTGCAACTCATGGCTGCACAACGTGCCGAAGCTCGTCAGTGGCGCCGACCGATGCACGCTCCTGATGAACCCGGCAGACGCGAGCGCCCGCGGCCTCGACGATGGCACGTCTGTCACCGTTCGTTCGCGCGTGGGCGAAGTGACGGTGCCGCTGCAGCTGAGCGACGAGGTGATGGCTGGTGTGGTGAGCCTGCCACACGGCTACGGCCACGCGCGTGACGGCGTTCGCCTCCAGGTCGCCGCGCAGCACGCGGGCGCGAGCGTCAACGACTTGAGCGACGACCAACGCGTGGACACGTTGAGTGGAAACGCTGCGCTCAGCGGGGTGCCGGTCGAGGTCGCTGCCGCAGCTTCTCCGAGGACCCCGCTGTCTCACTGAAGAAGGACACAGCCCGCGCTGGACCGGCTGCTCCAGTCGCTGATCATGGTCGCGTCGGCATGTGTGAAGGCACGCGGGCGGTGCTCCACGCCTGATGCGCTCGAGGCGCCTCGATGCGCGTGCTGCCGTGCTCCAGCCGCACCACCACGGCGCCCGCAATCCAGTTCCTCGCGAACGCGAAACACATCACCGTCACCCAGGAGTGCTCGGCGCGCCCAGCGAGGAAGGTCGTCTTGTCCAACACACCCAGCACCGGGTCGAGCAGGCCCACCGGTCTTCCTTTCGCCGTCGAAGACGGGGGCAGGCATCATACGCGGCGCGTGAACCAGGCGGCGGAGCGAGGCATGCTGCACCGCATGACCTCCGAGCTCGCGCCCCTGAACTCGCCGGAACTGTACATTCGTCAGAAGCGGGAGCTCGCCGAGTTCTTCGGCTTCGAGACGCGTAACAAATACGCCATCAGCACGCCCGACCGACGCGAGGTCTTCTACGCCGCGGAGCAGCGGTCCGGCTTTCTCGGCATGCTTGCGATGTACTTCCTCGGGCATTGGCGCAGCTTCGACATCGCCTTCTTCGACGGCGCCCGGCAGGAAGCCTTTCGCGCCCATCACCCCTTCCGCTTCTTCTTCCAACGCCTCGAGGTGTCGGCTGGCGGACGACTGGTCGGCGCGATTGAGCAGCGCTTCAGCGTCTTCACCAAGCGCTTCGACGTGCTCGACGCCAACGGCACCGTGCTGTTCGAGATGAAGTCGGGGCTCTTCAAGCTGTGGACGTTCCCCTTCTTCCGTGGCGAGCAGCAGGTCGGCGTCATCGAGAAGAAGTGGAGCGGGGTCTTCAACGAGATGTTCACCGACAAGGACAACTTCCGCATCGGCTTCGCGGACCCGGGCCTCACCATGGACCACCGCATGCTGATGCTCGCGGCCGCGGTGTTCGTGGACCTGCAGTACTTCGAGCGCAAGGCGCAGCGCTGATCGCGCACCGTTCGAGGAGCATGGTCCTCGAGCTCCAGTCGCTCGGTCCGGGTGAGCTGCGAGCGGTCACGCGCCGACGGTCACGAGCACCCGCCAGCGTCACGGTCGCGACGGCTGGGCGTCTTCGAACGGCTCGGGCTGTGTGTCGACCGGGAACGACGCCCTCGTCACCGCACGGTGGCGCAGTCGCGAATCACGATCGCAGCGCGTTCGACGTCTTCACGGGACACGTCGAGGTGCGTGACGAAGCGCACGCGTGAAACTCCGGACGCCAGCACCCCGCGTGAAGCCAACCGCTGCACGAACCCGGGCGCGACGGTGTCGTTCACGTCCAGCCAGACCATGTTCGTCTGCACGGGCTGCACGGTCAGGCCCTCGACGCCCTCGAGGAGTGAGCCGAGGCGCGCGGCGTTCGCGTGGTCCTCGGCCAATCGCTCGACGTGGTGCTCGAGCGCGTAGAGGCCGGCCGCCGCGAGAATACCGACTTGCCGCATGCCGCCACCCAGCACCTTGCGCCACCGCCGCGCGCCGTCCTCGAGGAAGGCTCGGCTCCCGAAGAGGAGCGAGCCGACCGGCGCCCCCAGCCCCTTCGAAAGACACAGGCTGAGCGAGTCGAACGGCGCGGCGAGCTCCGTCGCGCTGCGGCCGGTCTTCACCACCGCGTTCATGAAGCGCGCGCCGTCGAGGTGGGTGTTCAGCCCATGCTGCCTCGCCACCCCACAGGCCGCTTCGAGCTTCGCCTGCGGTACCACCTTGCCGTCGATGGTGTTCTCGAGCGCGAGCAGGCGGGTCCGCGCGAAGTGAAAGTCCTTCGGCTTGATGGAGCGCGCCACCAACGCCGCGTCGATGGACCCGTCTGGCTCGTTTTGCAGCGCGTGCGAATGAATGGAGCCAAGCGCGGCGGCGCCGCCCCCTTCGTGAATGAAGGTGTGCGCCTCGACGCCGAGCAGCACCTCGTCGCCGCGCTGACACCAGGTGAGCATCGCCGCGAGGTTCGACTGCGTGCCCGACGGGAAGAAGAGGCTGGCCTCGTACCCAAAGCGCTCCGCAGCGACGGCCTGCAGCTTCAGCACCGTCGGGTCGTCGCCCCAGACGTCGTCACCCACTTCGGCCTCGGCCATCGCGCGGCGCATCGCCGGCGAAGGACGCGTCACGGTGTCACTGCGGAGGTCGATGGGGCGCATGGTGATGGGAACGAGGGGTTCAGTCCACGAGGCCGATCTTCTCGTCCTGGTCCTGCTCTGACAGCAGCGGCTGCGGCAGCGTGTCGAGCACGGGGCGCAGCACATTCATCGCCGGCGCGACGTAGGGCTCGACCTCGGCGCCGAGCTCGCTCACGTACGTCTTCGTCAGCTCGACCAGCAGCTCGTCCTTCGAGGGGAAGCTGCCGCCGGCCTCGGCCGTCCACGACGCACGCCCGTCACCGCAGCGCTTGAGGGAAGCCTTCACGTCGATCTCGAAGCCCGTGCCCTTCTTCGTGAGGGTCGGCGTGAGGAAGAGCACGCCCTCGATGGCGTCGTCGCCGCCACACAGCGCTGAGAGCTCGGGCGCCGTCGCGGCGAACTTCTCCTGCTTCACCAGGAAGTCGCGCTTCATGTTCACGTAGCGGCGCGCGATGCGGGCGAAGAGCTCGCCGGCCTTCTCGTTGCCGTCGGGCAGCGGCTGCACCAGCACCGCGAGGCGCTTCACCTTCGAGCGGTCGACCGTCGCCCAGTCGTCGACGACCGTGGAACGCTTCACGATGGAGCAACCAGCCGAGAGCACGAAGACGACCAGCAGGCACGCGCGTGTCATGCCTGACGACCTACTCCGCGCGCAGCCCGTCGCGAAAGCTGATTCCCATCTGCAGACCGTGGCGGGCCGGGCCGTTGGCGTCTGGGCCCCGGTCACTCTGCCCGCGGGGGGCGCGCTGGGCGGCCTCGCGGGTGGCCAGGCCCACGCGGTCGGGAGCGACCTGAACGTCTTCGGCCGCTCAGGCGAAGCGGCCAGAATTCCGCTCGGCGCCTGCCCATGACGGCTACTTCAGGTTCTGCGTCGGCGCGTCGGTGTTGAGCATCGCCTTCGCCAGCTCGAGCAGCTTCGCGCGCGCCGGCTTCACGTCGAACGAGCCCGACGGCAACCAGCGCCCACCGGGCTTGCCCAGCATGAAGACCACCTGACTGCACTTGAAGCTGATGACGCCCTCGACGGTGTCGACGCCCGAGCTCGCCTGGAAAGAGACGTCTGGCGTGAAGTTGCACTTCGAGACGTCCTGGTCGAAGCGGTACATCTTGTCGTCGTAGAGCAGGCCGCGCAGGGTCGCGAGCTCGGACGCGCCAAGCTCCTTCCCGGCGGTCTCACGCGTCCACTCACTGCCGATGGCCTTCGTCGGGTCGGGCCGCACGCCGCCGGTCGACATCACGCGCCACGCCTGCACCTTCGTCGCGTTCGCCCACACCTGGAGCACCTTCTCGCTCAGGTTCTCTTCCACCTTCGGCATCGGGCTGGTGGGCGGAGGAGGCGGCGGCGGCAGTGGCGCCTTCGGCGGCTTCTTTGGCGCAGCGAACGAGCGTGAGGCGACGACGAGGGCGAGCAGGAAGACGATGCGACGCATGGGCCGCGGCCTACCACCCTCGCGTGGAACCGTCTGTGGCGACTGCATCACCCCTTCGCGCTGCGGTGTTCGTCGACGAGCTTCGAGACGACGTCGGGGTCGGCGAGCGTCGAGAGGTCGCCCAGCCCCGTGTATTCGCCAGCGGCAATCTTCCGCAGAATGCGCCGCATGATCTTCCCGCTGCGCGTCTTCGGCAGCCCCGAGACGAGGTGAATGACGTCAGGCGCCGCGAAGCCGCCAATCATCTGCTTCACCTTCTCCTTCAGCGCGCCCTTGAGCTGCTCCCCGTTCTGCGTCGCGTACTCCGAGCCCAGCAACACGTACGCGTAGATGCCCTGGCCCTTGAGGTCGTGCGGATAGCCGACGACGGCGGCTTCAGCGACCGCCTCGTGCGCCACCAGCGCGCTCTCGACCTCTGCCGTACCGAGCCGATGCCCTGAGACGTTGATGACGTCGTCGATGCGGCCCGTAATCCAGTAGTAGCCGTCTTCGTCACGCCGGCAGCCGTCGCCGGTGAAGTACTTCCCTTTGTACTGAGTGAAGTACGTCTCCTTGAAGCGCTGGTGGTCGCCCCACACGGTGCGCGCCTGCCCGGGCCACGGCGCCGTCAGACACAGCGCGCCCTCGACCGAGTTGCCGACGAGCTCCACGCCGGTCGCCGGGTCGACGAGCATCGGCTTCACCCCGAAGTACGGCAGCGTCGCCGAGCCTGGCTTGGTCGGTGTGACGCCGGGGAGCGGTGAGATGAGGATGCCGCCGGTCTCGGTCTGCCACCACGTGTCCACCACCGCGCAGCGGCCTTCACCGACGACGTCGTGGTACCAGCGCCAGATCTCCGGGTTGATGGGCTCTCCGACGGAGCCGAGGATGCGCAGGCTCTTGCGGCTCGTCTTCTTCACCGGCCCATCACCCGCCTGCGCGATGGCCCGGAGCGCGGTCGGCGCCGTGTAGAAGATGGTGATGCCGAGGTCGTCGACCATGCGCCAGTATCGGCCTGCGTCGGGGTACGTCGGCACCGACTCGAACATCACCGTCGTCGCGCCGTTCGCGAGTGGGCCGTACACGATGTACGAGTGGCCGGTGATCCACCCCACGTCGGCGGCGCAGCAGTAGACGTCCCCCGGGTGGTAGTCGAAGACGTGTTTGAAGGTGTGCGCGGCGTAGACGAGGTAGCCGCCGGTGGTGTGCATCAGGCCCTTGGGTTTGCCGGTGCTCCCCGAGGTGTAGAGGATGAAGAGCGGGTCCTCGGCGCCCATCCACGCGACGGTGCAGGTGGAGCGTTGCTTCCGGCACTCCTCGTCGAGCCACAGGTCGCGGCCCGCGCGCATCGGCACCTCGGTCTCGGTGCGGCGCGCGACCAGCACCGTGTCAACCATCGACAGGCCGTCGAGCGCGCGGTCGACGATGGCCTTGAGGGGAATACGTTTGCCACCACGCACGCCTTCGTTGGCGGTGATGACCACCTTGCAGCCGGCATCGACGACGCGGTCGCGCAACGACTCGGCGCTGAAACCACCGAAGACGACGGAGTGCACCGCGCCGATGCGCGCGCAGGCCAGCATCGCGAACGCGGCTTCGGGAATCATCGGCATGTAGATGGCGACGCGGTCACCCTGCTTGACACCTCGAGCGAGCAACACGTTCGCGAGCCGACACACCTGGTGCTTCAGGTCGCGGTAGGTGATGTGCCGGTAGACGCCTGGTTCGTCACCAGCCCAGATGATGGCGGTGCGATCGCCGTGCGCCTCGACGTGACGGTCGACGCAGTTGAAGCAGGCGTTGAGGCGGCCGCCCGAGAACCACGAGAAGTCGACCTCTTCGTAGTCGGCGTCGAAGACCCGGTGCCACGGGTGAAACCAGTCGAGCGCCTTCGACTGTTCGCCCCAGAACCACTCGGGGGAGTCGAGCGAGAGCCGGTAGAGGCGCTGATACTCCTCCAGGCTGTTGAGGTGGGCGCGTTCGCGAATGTGCGGTTTCACCGGGACGAGGTCGGACATGGGCCGGGGTTCTACTCCGATGGCCGAGACAGGCACGCCGCGCGAGCGGCCCATCATGGCGCACCTCTGCCGCGCACACGCGCTCGACCCCGAGGAGGGCACTCGAAGACGACGCCCGGGTGAAACTCCTCGCGCCGACGGTGGTCGCTGTTCTCGCCGTGAGTTCCAGGGCGCGCGCGGCTGAGCCTTCGAATGACGCGCAGCGCCTGGTCGCCCTGTGCGCCGCGGCCACACGTCGGTCAACCGGCCCACGCTCGACAGGCTCGTGCAGCTCGCGCTGCGGTGAGTGAGCACTCCTCCTGGGTGAAGGGTTGCCGCTTCAGTGCCGCCGTTCCTCCCTCGCGAGGCGCTCGAGCAGGAACGAGACGAGCGGCGTGAAGCGCTCCTCTGTCGCGCCGAAGTGGTCGAGCTCGGTGGGCACCCATCGCACCTCGAGGCCCCGAGCGCGGGCCGCCTCGACGAAACGGAGCGTTGGCGTGAAGAGGTCGAACAGGTCTTTCCGGCCAGCGGTGAGGAAGAGCTGGCCCTCGAGGGCCCTGACATCGGCGCCGGCGAGGCGCGACAGCGGGCTCTCGGCCTTCCACCTCGCGTAGACCTCAGGCCTCAAAGTGCCTCGGTCATCGAAGAGCCAGTCGAACCCATCGCGTCGCGGAGACCAACTCACCGCCCAGCTCGTGAACTGCCCGCGGCCGCCGAGTCGCTGCTCCGCGCGCTGCCAGTGCCACCAGCGTGGCCTGGCGACGCCCTGCTCGAGCAGCCACGCGTCGAGGTCGACCGGGTCTGGCGAGCTCACCCCCACGGCGTCGAACAGCGTCGGGTGGCGCATGGCGAGCGACAGGGCGTTCCACCCGCCTGTGGAGTGGCCGTACACCGCGCGCCTGGGGAGTGTTCGAAACCGGCGGTCGACCTCCGGCATGACGCGCTCGAGCACGTAGCCTTCCCAGTCGCCGAACCGGTCTGAGCGGGTGAGGTAGCTGGTGCCCTCGGCGATGCGCGTCTCGACTCCAACGAGAATGACCTCGACGCCCGTAGCAGCACCGAGCCGTTCGAAGAGGGCGCGCGCGCTGAAGCCGTCGTTCTCCGCCGCGTGGCCCGAGAAGCCGGGGAACGCGAAGACCACCGGGTAGCGTCGCGTCGGTGAGGCTTCGTAGCTGGGCGGCAGAAACGCGCAGAGTGTGTGCCGGCCGTCGTCGCCGACGCGGATGAGCTCTGGTGCCTCGAGGACGAGCTTCTGAAGGCGTGGTCCTGCGCAGCCCTCACGGGGCGTGGGTTGTTTCATCGTCAGCGCACCGACGCCCGTGCCCGTCGATGGAATGGGAATCAGGCCGTGGGCGACGCCTGGCGGAGTGAAGAGCGTCTCGAGGCCGTTGCCAGCCCCGTCGACGAAGACCTGCACTGACGTGGGCTGCTGCGCCGGTGGGAGCCGCAGCGTGATGGTGTTCGGGGCGTCGTCGAGGTCCTTCGCGCGCTCGAGGCGCTCCAGCCAGGTGAAGAGCCGCGCAGCGTCGCGGTGGACGCCGGCATCCACCTCGTCGCCTGTGAAGCGAATGGTGCTGATGACGCCACTCTTCGGCGCTCCAGCAGGCAACTGCAGGACCAGGGTGACTTCATCGGAGGGCGTGAGACGAATTGGCGCGCACGCGAAGAACAGCCACCCGAGGAGTGCGAGCCTCTGGCACGACCAAAGCGATGAAGTGATGTGGTGCGTCAGCACGTGGCACTCCTGTCTCGATCAGTGCCTCGCAGTTCGGCCTGCGAGCACGCATGAACCTCGTACCTTCTTCCGAACTCGTGCTCACCATCGATTGGGGACTCCCTCGTGCCGAGCCAGACGTTCCTCGGCGTGGAGGGAGCCCACTCCACCGTCGGCCAGCTCTCGCTGATGGGTGAGCCGGGGCGGCGCTCGGCTAGGCTTCGCGCCCCGTGTCCCAATCCGACGTTGACGCCGACCACATCGCCGCGCTCATCATCGACGGCTTCGATCGCCACTATCGCCGCTTCCGTGCGCTCTCGGCGGCCGCCAAGGGCCACTTCGAGCGCAGCGACTGGCGTGGGCTGCGCGCTGACTCCCGCGAGCGCATCGGCAGCTACAACGCGCGTGTGCAGGAGGTGGTGGCGCAGGTGCACGAGCAGGTCCCATCGGCCTCCAACGACACGCTCTGGCCCCAGGTGAAGCGCGCGGTGCTGCTGCGCCTGCTGGATCACCAGCAGCCAGAGCTCGCCGAGACGTTCTACAACTCGGTCGTCTGCCGGGTGCTCCAGCGCGGGTACTTCACCAACCAGTACCTCTTCTGGCGCCAGCAGGTCTCGACTGCGGGCCTCGAGTCGACGCAGCCCCTCTACCGCGCCTACTTTCTCTCGGCGCTCGGCCTCGCGGGCACTGCGCGCGCGATGGTGATGGACCTCGCGCTGCACGGCGACTGGGAGGACCTCGAGCGCGACCTGGTGGAGCTCGAGCGCGCGCTCGGCGCCCTGCTGCCCGCGGGGTACATGCAGCGGCCGAGCGTCTGCGTTCAGGTGGCGACGCCCATCTTCTTTCGCCGCCACGCGGCCTATGTGTTGGGGCGGGTGCGCGCCGGCCCCGTCGACCGGCCCTTCTCGCTGCCGGTGCGGAAGACGGCCGACGGCAGGTTCGCGCTCGAGGCGTTCCTCGCAGACCCTGACGATCTCGCGGGGCTGATCAGCCTCTCTCGCGCCTACTTCATGGCCGACATGGAGGTGCCCTCGGCGATGGTGGAGTTCCTGCGCAGCGTCTTCCCGGCCCGCTCCCCCGCAGAGCTGTACACCTCGCTGGGCCTGCAGAAGCAGGGCAAGACGCTCTTCTACCGCGAGCTGATGGAGCACCTGCGCCACAGCGACGACCGCTTCGTCATCGCGCCGGGCGTCAAGGGCATGGTGATGTGCGTCTTCACGCTTCCGTCGTTTCCGTGGGTGTTCAAGCTCATCCGCGACCGGTTCGACCCGCCCAAAGACGCCGACCGCGCGTTCGTGAAGGCCCAGTACCTGCGGGTCAAGCTGCATGACCGCGTGGGCCGCATGGCCGACACGTGGGAGTTCTCCGACGTGGCGCTCCCGTTGAACCGTGTGTCGGCCGAGCTGCTCGCCGAGCTCGAGGCCAAGGCGCCCGAGATGCTCGAGCGGGTCGGCGAGCGCCTGCTCATCAAACACCTGTACATCGAGCGACGGCTGACGCCGCTGGACCTGTACCTGAAGCAGGCGAGCCCCGACGAACGACGCGCCGCCATCATCGAGTACGGAGAGGCCATCACCGAGCTGGCGCAGACCAACATCTTCCCCGGCGACCTGCTGCTGAAGAACTTCGGCGTCAGCCGGCAGGGTCGCGTCATCTTCTACGACTACGACGAGATCGCGGCGGTCACCGAGTGCGTCTTCCGGGCGCTCCCGACGGCGCGGCACGACGAAGAGGAGTACGCCGCAGAGGCCTGGTTTTCAGTCGGCCCGCACGACATCTTCCCCGAAGAGCTGCCACGCTTTCTCTTCACCAACGAGGACGACCTGCGCACGTTCCTCGAGGTCCACGGCGCGCTGGCGACCCCGGGCTGGTGGCTCGCGACCCAGGCGAGGCTCAACAGGGGCGAAGAAGCCGACGTGAAGGCCTACCCCACCGACCGCACCTTCGCCGCGCGACGACGACAGCGGTGAGGGTGGCCGCTCCAGGCGGTCGACCGAACCAGAAGCCGCCCGCGGGGACCCGGCTCGTGATTCTTCGACGAGCCGTTCGCGTACCGGCTCTCACCCTTGTGGCCCGGCGACCTGTCCGCTCAGCGTGCGGTCACGCCATACCGCCACGCGTCGTTCTGCGTGAGCTGCACCGCCGGAGCACCGCACCTCGCCGATGCGCTCAGCCGGTTCAGCTCGAAGCCACGCGAGTCACGCTGCACGAAGTCGGTGCCCTCGCAGCGGCTCGCGACACAGGCCGAGGCGTACGACTGGCGGCTGTACTCCGTGCCCGAGCCATCACGGCGCACCAGGTCGGTCCCTTCACAACGCGACGTCACGCATGAGGCCGAGAAGCGCGTCCGGCGGTACTCCACGCCGCTGCGGTCGCGCGTCACCACGTCGGCGCCTTCGCACGACGTCACCATGCAACCATTGGGGCGACGCGACACCTCGCGGCGGTCGTGGTCGCGCGTCACCAGGTCCGGGCCTTCGCAGCTCGAGGTGACTCGAACGGGAGGCATCATCGGGTGCGGCATCGGCTTGCAGGAGAGCGACAGGGCGAGGAGCGTGGTGACCATGCTCCTTCAACGCGCTGCCCGTCTGGTCGATCTGTGCGACGGAACCACTTGAAGTTCTTGTTTTTTTTGGCCACACAACTTGATGCGGTCATGTACGATAATGTCTGTATCCTTCGCCGACCCAGCCTGCACAGCGACCAGTGTAGAAGTGTTGGCTCTTCGTCCCCCTTTCGCTCCGAGCTCGAACTCCACATGCCCTCTGCCATCACGCCGTCCATCGCCCGCGTTCTCCGCGACTCGAAGATCAGCAACAGCGAGGTGACCAACCTCATCAGCGAGGCGAAGCGCAACCCGACGGCTGAGGTGAAGGACGAGCTCCAGGCCCTGCTGCAGCAGCACGGCGACAAGTTCAGCAGCGGCGGCAAGAACGACCTGCAGCGCTTCCTCGGCAGCAACATCATCAAGCCGCCGAGCCCGCAGCCGCCGCCTCCGCCTCCCACGCCGAAGGACCTGGCGGACCCGACGGTCCTCACCAAACACACGACCGACACGACGTGGAAGCCGGTCGCCGACGGCAAGCTCTTCGTCGACAGCATCAGCTACGACGACGTGGTGCAGGGCAGCATCGGTGACTGCTACCTCGCGGCCGGGCTCTCGGCGCTCGCGTATGCGAACCCCGACCTCATCAAGAACGCCATCAAGGACAACGGCGACAACACGTACACCGTGCGGCTCTTCCAGAACGGCCGCGAGGTGAAGGTGACCGTCGATGGCGACCTCGCCCACGGCTCGGCCGGCAACCAGCGCTACGCCAAGTCGCGCACCGGCAACGAGCTGTGGGTCGGCCTGATGGAGAAGGCCTTCGCGCAGTGGAAGGGCGGCTACGAGGCCATCGGCAACGGCGGCACCGCGGGCTCGGTGCTCTCCGCAGTGACGGGCAAGGGCGCCTCGTGGACGACGACGGCCTCGAACCTCAACGCAGTCTACGAGCAGGTGAAGACCGGCACCGCGAACAAGAAGCCGATGGCGGCGCCGACGCACGGCACCACCTCGGGCGTCGACTACAACGGCACCGGCGTCTACGCGAACCACATGTACACGGTGCTCGGCGTCTCGGAAGAGGCCGGCCAGAAGTACATCCAGCTCCGCAACCCGTGGGGCCGCAGTGAGCACGGCTCCGATGGCAAGGACGACGGCATCTTCAAGATGAAGCTCGAAGACTTCGGCAAGCTCTACCAGGGCGTGAACATCGGCTATTGAGCCGCCCATGGACCTCGCGCTGGCGCTTCGCGACGCAAAGCCGAACGACACCATCTCGATTCCCGGTGGCCGCTACACCGGTATCCTCGACATCACGAAACCCGTGACGCTGCTGGCGCGCGGGCAGGTGGTGCTCGACGCCAGACACGCAGGGCCGTGCGTTCGTATTCGGTGTGAGGGGCTCGTGCGCATCTCGGGCTGCACCATCGTCGGCGGCGAAGCCATCGAAGGCGGAGGAGGCATCGAGCTGCAGCAGGGCACGCTCGAGCTGAGCGACTGCGTGGTGCGCTTCAACAAAGCGCCGGCGTACGGCGGTGGCGGGCTCTTCATCGGCGGGGGCAAGGCCGTCGTCACCCGCTGCCGCTTCGAGGCCAACACCGGGAGGCAGGGCGGCGGCATTCTCGTCGACGAAGAGGGCGAGCTGCGCCTCGAGCACTCCACGTTGATTCAGAACGCGGCGGTCGAAGGCGGCGGGCTGCGCGCAAAAGAAGGCGCGAAGGTCACCGTGTTCGCGTGCACCATCGCCGACAACAAGGCGGTCGGCGACACGGCCAACGGCGCGGCGCTTCACGTCAGTGGCACGACGACACGCGCGCCCACCGTCAGCGTCTCGAACTGCATCATCTCGGAGCGCGCGAAGGGCCCGAGCTGCATCTTCAACTCACCGAAGCTGCCCGGCGCGCTCACCGTCACGAAGACGTTGCTGCCCGAGTGGAGCAAAGACGTCGGCGCCGACTGCTTCTACGGCGCGGCCGGCTTCGCGATGACGGGCGTCGAGCCGTACCTGCTGTCGGAGTCGTCGATGGCCGTGGGGAAGGCCGACTCGACCGCGTACCCGCCGGGGAGCAAGGACGTGACGGGCCGGCCGTGTCTGCGAGGCATGCGGGCTGACCTCGGCGCGTTCTCGTTCACGCCGAAGAGCTCGAGCGCCATCGGCTACTGAGGCGCGGCCTCGCCCCATTGAACTTCGGTCGTGTGATGCGTCACGGCGTCCGAGAACACCGCGCTGGTTCCGCCACCGAGCGTGCGCTCCGTCGCGACGATGGCGTGAGCGGCAACGCTGCGCAGAAAACGGCGCAGGTGCGGAATGCAACGGGGCCTTCGGGCGGTTCTCGACTGCAGGCCGACCCTCGCTGGAGCCGTCGATGCACGAAGCCGCTGTCTCACCCTCTCCCGATCTCACCCCTGAGCTGCAGGTCGTTCGTCACCTCGTCGCCACCCGCCTCGAGCGTTCCATCGACGAAGTCGTTCCCGCGCAGCGCCTCATCGGCGATCTCCACCTGGGCCTGCTCGGCCTCGCCGTGCTCGCGCTGGAGGTCGAAGACGTGACCGGCGTGCTGGTGCCGTTCGATGCGCTGACCCGGGCCGTGACGGTCGAAGACCTCGCGAGAGCGCTCCACGAACACCGTCGCCGTTAGTCGGTCGCCGCGGTCGAGCATCACCAGCGCGTTCTCGAAGTGACGGTTGGGCACGAGAGACACCACCGCGCGCTTCATCGACGCGCCGTCGAGCATCACGAAGAACGCGATGATCAACGCCAGCACCACCGAGCCTGCGTTCGACAACAGCCCGAGCGCCATCGCGGGCAGCCCTTCGACGAGGGACTTGCGCTGCGCTTGCAGCACGTGCCGCAACTTCTCGAACGCGGCGTGCCAGTCGATCTGCCTGTACCTGGCGCTGAGCGCGGCCTGCCACGCATCGAGGCGCTGCTCGAGCTGCACCTCGAAGGCGCTCCGTTCACCTTCTTGCGGAGCCTGCTCCAGCCACGACTCGATGGACGGCCTCACGCCAACGGCGACCGTCGCCAGTCTCCCGAGCAGGAGGCCGAAGACGGCCGTGACCGAGAGCGAACGCGACACCCCACGGTTCTCGAGACGGTCTGCGAGGGGACCCATCACGGAGGTGAAGAGGAACGCCACGACGATCGGCACGAGCAGGAACCGCAACACCCAGCAGACCGCCAACACGCCCGCAGCCCCGAGGACGAAGACGATGGCTCGCACGACCTTCTCAGCGAGCGACAGGCGCTGGCGGGGCGGAATCGAGGTGCCCGCGGGGAACGAGCCGGGCGTGCTCACCTGGCCGCCTCGGGCTTCGGCGTCGCCGCTGCGCGGGAGGTCGTTCGTACCGAGTCAGACAGGTCGCGCAGCCGCGCGCCCGTGAGCCTGGCCAGATTCCAGAGCACACGCGCGCCGAGCCTGCTGTCGCGGTCGATGAGGTGCTCGAGCATGGGGTCCTGTGCAGGCGGTCGTCTGGATCCCTGGCATCGGGGGTCGAGCTGGCAATTTCCCCAGCAGGGCGAGGTCGCGCAAACTCACCAACGCATGCGCGCCACCTTCCCGGAAGACTCTCCGCTCCACGCCTTCACCGAGGCCGAGGTGCAAGCCATCTTCGCGGCCGGCGCGTTGCGCATGTGCGTGGCCGGCGAGCCCATCGTCACCGAAGGCGAAGCGGGCGACTCGATGTTCTTCTTGATCAACGGAAGGGCAGAGGCGCGGCTGCACACCGGCACCACCGTGCGCAGCTACGGCCCTGGTGCCTACTTCGGCGAGCTCTCGTTCATCAACCCGGGCCACCAGCGCAGCGCCACCATCATCGCCGTCACGGACACCTGGTTGCAGAAGCTCGACCAGTCGAGCATCGAGTCGCTGCTGGCCAGTCACCCCAACGCCATCTTCACCCTGCTCCGGCGGACCTGCGCCTTCCTCGTCGACGCCGAGCGCAACCTCGTGGGCAACCTGCGCCGTCGCAACGAGGAGCTGACCGAGACCATCAGGAAGCTCGAGTTCACCCGACAGCGCCTGAGCCAGGAGGAAGAGACCGCGCACACCGACGGCCTCACCGGGCTCTCCAACCGGCGCAGCTTCGACGCCGAGCTGCCCGTCTTCATGGAGCGCGCCGCCGCCATCTCGAGTGGGCTCGCGCTCATCGCGATGGACCTCGACCACTTCAAGCCCGTCAACGACACGCTCGGCCACGCCGCGGGTGACTTCGTCCTGAAGGAAGTGGGGAAGCTTCTTCGCGGGCAGGTGCGCAAGACCGACCTCTCGTGCCGCGTGGGAGGGGACGAGTTCATCATCTTGCTCGCCGACCTCACCGAGCTCGCCGCGCAGAACAGGGCCGAGGCGTTGCGCGTCGCCATCGGCGCGATGTCGCACCCGGGCAACGACCAGGGCCTTCGCATCACCGCTACCATGGGCGGCACGCTCTTCCGGCCTGGAGAGACCGCCGTGACGTTCATGCACCGCGCAGACGAGGCGCTCTACGCGGCGAAGCGCGCCGGCCGAAACCGCGTGCACTGGGCGAGGCGCGACGAGGGCTGACCAGCAGGGCCGGGTCGGGTGGGGAACCCTGCACCCAGGCGTCGACTTCGGCGACGAATTGCAGGGCCGGCGCGTCGTTCCCATCGGCGGCCCGGTGGTCGAGCTCCGGCAGAGCAGGGTGAGCTCGCAGGAGCGACGCGACAAGCAGTCGCGGCTGCTTGGCCGCGTCGTCGCAGCTCCCACCGCTCCACTCACCATCTCGCGGAGCGGGTGGGGGCTGTCGGCCGCGAAGGAAGCCCCGTTCTCGCCCCGTCGCTTCAGAAGGCGCCGGGGTTGTCGTCGAGCGACAGCAGGAAGTCGACCAGGTCGGCCTGCTGCCTCGGGGTGTAGCCGGTCGACCCGTCGACGAAGAACCGGTGGCCCGAGCCATCGAGGTTCTGCCGCACGAGGCTGGGCGACGCGCGGTTGGCCGCCACCACCAGCGCGCGCAGGCCCGAGTCCACGACCGCGCGAAGACTCGACGCCGCGTCCGAGCCGCGGAAGGTCTGCACTGCGCCCGGAATGCCAAGCCCCGTCGGGTCCACCACCGTGAAGGTGCCGTTGGCGGCCACCCTGAGTGCGCCCGGCGCGACCGCCGCGCCGCCGTCGTGGAAGTACGGCGCGGTGAGGAACAGCGCCCGGAGCGACAGCGTCTTGTACCCACCATCGCGGGTGACGAAGGGCAGCCGCGCGGGGTTGTCGGTGATGCCCGCGGTCGGAACGTTCAGCACGCGCGCGTTCGCGCTCACCGGCACGTCCTCGTCGAAGGCGTACAGCTTCGGAGGCGAGAGCAGCCCGTCGAGCGACCGGCGCGACTGGGCGCGCTCGGGGTTCATGCCGAGGCTCGAGTTGGGGTGCACCTTGTTGTCGGTGAAGAACGGCGCCGTGTGGCAGGTGTTGCACCCCGCGTTCAAGAAGACCTGCGCGCCGCGGGCGACGGCTCCACTCGACAGCGCCGTCTGGTTGGCCGGGGTCCTGTTGGGCGGCGGCCGCAGGCTGTCCTGGTAGGCGGCCATCGCGTTCGCGCCCCGGAAGAACTTGCCGGCGCCGAAGGTGAACTGGTTCGTGTTCGGGCTCCAGAGGAGGCCGTTGTAGGTGCTGAGCGTGGGCAGCAGATTCGGGTACGGCCCCGAGCCGGGCGCGATGACCTGCCTCTCGAGCTCGCCGTCAGACGGGTTGGGGATGACCGACCGCAGGAAGTCGCTGGGCCTCACCGGAGCCCCCGCGGGCAGGCGCAGCGCCGAGTCCGCGGCGGCCTGCAGCAGAATCCCGTCGTACACCTGGCTGTCGATGTCGAGCCGCTGGGAGTCGAAGGCGTTCGCGACGATGTTCACCTCGGAGCTGTGCACCGCGCTGTTGGCGGCGCTGAGACCGCGGAAGGGGCCCGCCTGAAAGGCGCCGTCGAAGGTGAACTTGTTGAGGCCCCAGGTGAAGACGTGCGGAATCTGGGTGGTGTTGCTGATGCGGTCGATGCTGCTCTCGAAGTGCCCCGGGGGCACTCCCAGCACCACGTCGTCCGTGCGGCGCTCGAGCTTGTCGGGGTCGGGCAGGCGCACGATGGCGCCGCGGCTGTCGATGACCTGCTTGCCCAGGCCCGTGAAGAGCGAGGCGTCGGTCACGTTCACGTTGAGCCGGCCCAGCACCGAGGCCGTGTTGGGCGCGAGGGCCACCAGCGCCGCGGCGTTCAAGTCCCCGTTGGGCACGCCGGCGAGCCGATTGCCGTTGGCGTCGAGCGTCACGTGGCAGATGGCGCAGGTGATGTTGAAGTCGGCCCGAAGGCCCAGCGGCAACAGCGCTCCGGCTTCGACGTCGAGTCCCGTGTCGAGCACCGCGCCGCGACGCAACAGCGTGCTGCCGACCTGCACGTCCTTGAGCAGGGTCAGCTTGAGGTTGGTCGTGGGACGACCGTTGAGCTGCAGGATGGCGATCGTCAGCTCAGGCAGGATGACGTTGAGGCCGTCCTTGAAGCCGAACAGGCGCTGGAAGCCCAGGTCGTCACCAACCACCGCGTTCTCGAAGATCAACTTGCCCTCGGCGACGAACAACGAGTTCACGCTCACCAGGCCGAGGCGCGCGTAGGCGTTGGGGTCGAACGGGTTGAGGCCCGCCTGGAGCACCTTGGTGAAGGCCTGGGACGAGGTGAGCTGCTGCCCGAAGAAGTCGTAGGTATTGAGGGGCTGGGTGGGCGCCGGCAAGAGCAGGTCAGCCGCCGTCAACTCTGCCCGGCTGATTCCCACCGCGTCTGGTCTTCCCACCTCCGACGGCGCGCCAGACCCTTCCACTCCACACGCCACCCACGACACCGCCAGACCGACCGCCGCTGCCACAAGACCCCTTCCCTGATTCACGACGAACGAGGAGCAAGATTCGTTCCAGAGTCGAGAGCGGGAATCTCTGCCGGCCTCGACCAGATGCTGAACGGCGGGTCGCGAGCAGAGGTCGACCTCGAGGTGAAGTTGGTGACGACCCGCGGCACGCATCGCTGGGTGCGGTTGGTCTGGGAAGCGAGCGGGCCCAGCGGCGTCGTGGGGGCCATTCAAGACATCACCTCGCGCAAAGAGGCCGAGCTCGAGTCGCTGCTCCTCAACCAGAACCTCGAGCAGCAGACCGCCATCGCCGCGCAGATGGCCGCCGACGCGCGCGCCGCGAGCGCCGCGAAGAGCGACTTCCTCGCGACCATGAGCCACGAGATCCGCACGCCGCTCAACGGCATCGTCGGGTTCACCCGCCTGCTCGAGGACTCGCAGCTCACCCCCGACCAGCGGCAGTTCGTCGAGACCCTTCGGTCCTCGAGCGATTCACTGCTGCACCTGGTGAACGACGTCCTCGACTTTTCGAAGATCGAAGCCGGCAAGACCGACCTCGACGAAGGCGACTTCTCACCGAAGGCGTTGGTGGCCGAGGTGGTGACCCTGTTCGAACCGCGCGCGCGAGAGCGGCGGAACAGCCTCGAACTGTGGGTCGCCCCCGACGTGCCGTCGGCCGTCTTCGGTGACGGGCAACGGTGGCGGCAGATCGTGGTCAACCTCGTCGGCAACGCCGTCAAGTTCACCGAGGAAGGTCGCGTCGAGCTCGTCGTCACCGCTGACCGGGGCGAGCTGAGGACCTCGGTCAGGGACACGGGGATCGGCATCTCGCCCGAGTCCCAGGCAGTGCTCTTCGAGAAGTTCACGCAGGCCGACTCGTCGACCACGCGGCGCTTTGGTGGCACGGGCCTGGGCCTGGCCATCTGTCGGCGGCTGGTCGACTTGATGGGCGGCAGGCTCAGCGTGGAGAGCGCCCTGGGGCAGGGCTCGACGTTTCAATTCACCGTGCCCCTGCGGCACGCGGTCGGTCTGCCCGAGCCCGCCTCATCGGTGTTTCAGGCTGATCGGTCGTACCGGGGCTTGAAGGTCCTGGTCGCCGAGGACAACCTGGTGAACCAGCGCCTGCTCGTGGCGCTGCTCACACGCCACGGCTGCGAGGTCGAGGTCGTCGGCAATGGAGCGGTGGCCGTGCAGCGGGTGGAGCAGTCCCGGTGGGATCTGGTGCTGATGGACTGCCACATGCCCGAGGTCGACGGGTTCGAGGCCACGCGACGCATTCGGGCCTGGGAACGGGCTCACGGCGGCCACGTCTGCATCATCGCGGTCACGGCGAGCGCGCTCGCCAGCGACCTGCAGGCGTGCTTCGACTCAGGCATGGACGACTGCCTCAGCAAGCCCCTCGACATCGACGAACTCTCTCGTCGCCTCGCGAAGGTGGCGATGGCCCGGCCCAGCGCCACCTGACCTCTTCCGACCTGCCTTTTCCGAACCGCGGGCACCTGCTCCATCAACAAGGGTGGGGGACGTCGCTCAGCGCTCAACCGAAGTGGCTCAGAACAGCGCGTAGACGAACGGGGTGACGTACGCGAGGCCCTGGGTCAGCACGAGCAAGACGGCCGCGAGCAGCAGCACCAACAAGAGCGGGAGCAGGATGAGTTGGTTCTGCTTCGCGAAGTGGCTGAAGAGGTCCTTGACGGTTCGAGCAGACAGCACGGCCCGAGCATCGGGCCTCGGGGGAGCGCCGTCCAGAGGCAGCGGCCCCTGCCTCACGACTTGCGGATCAGCACGTCCTCCACCACCAGCGCGTCGGCCGAATGGCCCAGGAAGAACGCGAACGCATCGGCGACCGACGCGACGATGGGCTCGCCTTTCCCGTTGAGGGAAGTGTTCAGCACCACGGGCGTTCCGGTCTGTCGGCCGACGGCGTCGATGAGCGCTCCGAAGGGCGTCGAGGGCTGCACCGTCTGGACGCGCGCGGTGCCATCGACGTGCGTGACGGCTTCGAGCGCGGGCTTCGCGTCGTCTCTCACGTCGGCCACCGTGACCATGAACGGGGCGAGACGTGAGGCGAAGGGGCCGAAGCAGCGCGGCGCGTCGGCTTCCAGCACGGCCGGAGCGAAGGGACGAAACGGCTCCCGGCGCTTGATGACGCGGTTGAGGCGCTCCTTCACGGCGAGCGGCGTCGGGAGCGCGAGCAACGAGCGATGGCCGAGCGCGCGAGGACCCCACTCGAAGCGGCCTTGAACGAAGGCGACGACGTCGCCCTTCGCGAGCAGCGCGGCGACGTCGTCGGCAGGTCGTGGGAGCGCGCTCACCTTGAGTCCGAGCGACGTGGCGATGCTGCGGGCGTCGTCGGCGAAGACCGGAAGGCCCCAGGCGGCGTGCTCCATCGGAGTGGCTCGTGGGGCGCGCGCGTCGAGGGCGCCGAGGAGGGCGGCTCCCAGTGCACCACCTGCGTCGCCAGCTGCGGGTTGAACGAAGACGTCTCGAAAACCGGCGCTGCGTGAGAGGCGGGCGTTCGATACCGCGTTGAGCGCGACGCCTCCGGCGAGACAGAGCGCGTCGGCCTGCGTGCGGGCCTTCGCGCGGCTCGCGAGCCCCAACATCGCGTCTTCCAGCACCGCCTGGAGCGTGCACGCGACGTCGGCGAAACGTTGATCAGCAGCTTCCGAGAAGTTCCACGGCGTGCCCGGCGTGCGGCGCGGACCGAGCAGCGCCTCGAGCTTCGAGGAGAAGCCGACCTCGGTGTTCGCGTGCGCGTCGAAGTACTCGAGGTGGAGCTCGAAGCTCCCGTCGGCAGCGAGCGTGACGAGCTTCTCGAACTCGGTGCGGAAGCGCGGCGTGCCGAACGCGGCGAGGCCCATCACCTTGTACTCGCCTTCGTTCACCTCGAAGCCGCACCACGCCGTCAGCGCCGAGTAGAGCAGGCCGAGGGAGTGGGGAAAGGTGATGCGCTCGAGCAAGGTGAGCGTCGTGCCTTCGCCGAGCCACAGCGCGGTGGACGTCTCTTCGCCAACGGCGTCGACGGTGAGCACGGCAGCGCGAGGGAAGGGGCTGCAGAAGAACGCGCTCGCGGCGTGTGACTCGTGGTGTTCGCGATGGCTGATGCGGTCGCGCGGCACACCGAGGCGGCTCGCGAGTTCGTCGAGCACCTGCACCTTGCCGGAGAGTTGCGACGCGATCGCACGGGGAAACTGACGCAGCGACGCAGGGAAGGAACGCAACATCATCGTGAGCACGCGCTCGAGCTTGCGGTACGGGTTCTCGTAGAAGACGACGTGGCTGAGGTCTTTCACGTCGAGCTTCGCCATCGAGAGACACGCGCGCGCGGCAGCGATGGGCAGCGAGGGGTCGTTCTTGATGCGAGAGAACCGCTCCTCCTGCATCGCCGCGATGAGCTGGCCGTCGACGACCAGTGCCGCCGCCGCGTCGTGGTAGTTCGCCGAGATGCCGAGGACGGCGCTCATGGGTCGAACGAAGCCTGTGAGGTCGAGGAGCGCAGACGAAAGACGGTAGCGCAGGGATCCCCTTTCGAGGTGGAGTCCCTGCTCTGGATCTTCGACGAACACCAGGGTCGTGCTGGCTGCTCGTGGCGGTGGGGCTGGGCTGCGCGAGCCCCCGCCTTCTCTTTGCACCGAACCTGGACGTGCAACCGCTCGCTGCGTCGTCGCTCTTGCCTCTGGGTCGCCTGCGCGTGGGCGTTCCAACGGGCTTCACCATCAGCAGCAGCGAGATGGTGATGTACGGCACCAGTGCGTGCACCGAGCGTCTCGAGCTGACGCCCGACGAGCGGTGGGCACGTCACCTTGCCGCGCTCCCAGTCGGCGCCGAGCGGGAGCGCTTCGATTGGGGTGAGGCGGGCCGCGCGGTCACCTTCATGAGTGGGAACGATCTGCTGATCGAGCTCATGAAGCCCTCCGACGACCACGTGCTGTGGCTGCGCCGCGACTTTCCTGAGGACAAGCTGCCCATCACCGAGAAGTTGCTGGGCTATCTGGTGAGCATCTCCACGCCGGGCAGTCGCGACGGCTTCGGGCTCGAGCATGGCGCATTACCATCGGTCTCTGTGGTGGAGAACGCCCGGCTCTCGCTGGTCGGCCCGTCGGGCGCACGCCTCCGCCTCGTCGTGAGCTCGAATGTCGTCGCCGAGGAACGAGTGCCAGCTGACGTCGCGCGCGAGGTGGAGCACTTCGGCGGCACCCTCGACGTCCTCCGACACCGCTCGCGAACGGTGGCCGGCCTGCGCGGTGCGGAGCTGATGCTCACCCTTGCCGCGCCCGACATGGAGAAGAAGCTTCGTTTCGAGTGGGTGCACACCGGTGCGCGCTCGAGCAGAGCGCCGTCCTTGACGCTCGAGGCGACCGGGCCGCTCGAGGCCGGCCCTGAGCTCGAGCGCGGGTGGGAGCAGCTGCTCGGCGCGTTGAAGCTCGAAGCGCCGCGCTGACCGCCAACCTGTGCACCCGCCACAACCCAGGACGGGAGCGCCGCGAGCTACGGGCTTTCGACCGTGAGTCCCCAGTTCTCACCACCGGCGTCTGGGAGCGGTCTGCCGAACTCGAACGGAAGTTGAAGATCAGTTGAGGGCAAACGGCAGCCGTGAGCGTTCCGCCGCCAGGTTCTGGTGGTCTCGCGCGTGACGGTTTCTTGAGACACCCCGTTGGTCTGCGCTGCTGTTCTGCATCCTGACAAAGCCAGAAGGAAGTGATGCTTGGCCGCGACTATGAGTCGTGAGCCGTCGACGGTCGCCATCCCGACGGGAGCGTCGGCTTGATTCGCTCCATGACGGCCAGCGGCGCGAGCAAGACGTAGAGCGTCCACATCGTGACGGTGAACAACACGCCCGAAGACGCCGCGCCCCAGCGCACCCAGCCGCGCCGAAGCTCCCACAACCGCGCGCTGCGGAGCGCGCTGGCTTCGGGCGCCAGGGCCGAGAGGAACTCCCGCGTGTACGACTCGTGCACAGTCTCATCGACCATCACCGCGTCGAGGAGCGCCTTCGTCTTCGTGTCCGCGCGTGCCGTGCCTTCGAACGCCGCAAGCTCGTCGCGGAACAGTTTCATCTGCGCGCGGCCGCGCTTCTCTCCGAGGTGCACGAAGGCGAGAAAGCGTGCTTCGCCCAGCCGCGTGAACAAGTGCTCGAAGTCGGCGCGCGCGACGGAGTCGTCGAAGGCGAGCGTCGGGTCCAATTCCACGGCGCGCAGCGAGAACATCTGCGCGTGCCGATTCTCGTCGACGGCGTGGCGCAGGTACGAGGCGCGGCGTGTGAGGTCGCTCGTCGTGTTCGCCGCCTCCATCATGTCGAAGAAGCTCGAGCGCTCGGCGCGGGCGAAGGCCATCAACATGCGCGCGGTGGCTTTCGGGCTTCGCCACCGGAACGGCTTGAGCAGTCGCGCGAAGAAGAGGCGCATGCGTCAGGGCGCTCCGCAGAAGTCGCCGGTCGGCCACGGCTGGCACATGCCGGTCGCGCACGGCGTGGAGGCGCTGCACGGAGCAGCGCATCGACGGAGCGCACCTGAGGGTGCTTCCCCCTCTTTGCAGGTGATGGCTCGGAGCGGGTTCGACCACTCCACTGGCTCACAGCGCCGGTTGCGACAGGGCTTCCCATCGGCATCCATCACCTTCCAGTCTGGGCGCTCGGTCTTCCGTTTCGGTTTCTTGTCGCTGAAGGCTCGCTTCGGTGTGGCGCCTTTCGGGTGCTCGAGAACGAGCTCGCGGGTGTGATCGTTCCACGCGACCTCGAGCGTCGCAGTCTCTCCTTCGAGCACCGGCAGCATCACCGTGCGCTGGTTGTACGAGCCGTCGAACAGCACGTCGCCGTGACCTCCACTGCGCACGACGATGGCCGCGATGGTGAGCGTCGTCGCGTCCTCTTCATCGGGGTAGAGATCTCGGCACGTCATGCGGAACCACTCGCGCACCACGCGGGTCTCGCAGTTTGCGGCGGTCGAGCCCTTCACGTTCACCTCGGACACCGCACGCCACTCGTCGTCCGTCGGCGGCCACGAGCGACCCTCGGGCAACACCAGCGCGCTCTTCGGTTTCGGCTTCGAGTCGAGCGCCGTGTGAAGCGCTTCCGCAAACGCGCGGTGGCCTTTGGGCGTCAGGTGGAGGTCGCCATCGAGGAACGCTCCGGGCTCGGCCTTGCGCAACGCCTCGGTCGGGTCGAGCGCGAGCGCTCCAATCGCTTCGGCTCGCGAGACGATGTCGTCGAGCAGCACCTGCGTGACCGAGAGGTCGACGGGCGCCTTGCCGTACTTCTTCCACTCGTCTTTCGAGACCATCACGTCGAGCGGCAGCGCCACCACGAGCAACGTTGCCCCGGCCTTGTCGCAGGCGTCTTTCGTGCGCTGGAGCATGGCCTCGAGCGGGGTGACGGCGTGCGAGTCGGAGGTGCTCAGCGTCGAACCCAGCGAGGTACGCAGTGCCTTGCGCTTCTCGACGAGCGCCTTCAGCTCGGCGTCCTTCGTCTTCTCGGCGATGGCGAGCAGCTTGTCTTCGTTGCCCTCGATACCGATCGACGCGGTGTAGAGCTGGTGTGCCGTGACGTCGACCGCGCGCGCGCCTTCCATGAAGGGCACCTGCACGATGTCGCGCGGGTCTCCATTCTTGAGCGGCGGGAGCACCTTCGCCGCCTGCGCATAAGGCTCGTTGTCACGAATACGCTCGGTCACGTGCCGGTCGAGCTCGGTCTGGAGCTCGTCGAGCTGCCTGGTCGTCGTGTTGCGCTTCTGGAGCGCCTCTTTCGTCGCGGTGTCACCACGCTCGAGCGGCTTCGTCGCCGACGAGGCCGTGACGATGTCTTTCCAGGTGCCTTCCCCAGCGCTCTCTTGCGCGAGGTCCACGGAGCCGGCCATGAGTCGTCTCGCCGCGTACACGAGATGGGAGCGGTTCATCACCACGTGCCGGAACGGGAAGTTCACCGTCGAGGTCGGCGCCGTCTCGCTCCGCACCGCCCAGCCGTCCCATACGTGGTGGCGGGCACTGTTCGGCGTGCCGAGCTCGAAGAGATCATTCGACACGTTCATCACGTACACGACGTGCTTCGGCTTGCGCTCTGCGACGAGGCGCTCGACCAACGCCGTGTACTCGCCCGGGCCGTACGTCGGCACGCCGGCGTTGAGGACGTTCACCTTTCGAATCGTCGCCAGCTGCGCCGAGAACGTCTCGCCGTCTTCCACGCCCAGGCCGAAGACCTGCGAGTCGCCGACCACCAGCACGTCGCTCGGCGCAGGCGCGGCCCAATCGCTCCCCCGGAAGCCGAGCGCGTTGGTGTGAATCGTCGTCGTCGGGTTGGCGCCGAGCTTGAGCTTCATCTGCGCGTTCTCCGCGAGCTTCACGCCGAGCGCCGCGTCTTCTTCGTACAGGTTCAGGTGCGGGAAGGCGCCGTCGTCACGCGCGCGAAAGGCGAGCTCGGCGATGACGACGCCCAGGGTGAGCCCGACGAGCACCTTCAAGACGGCAGAGAGGACGCGCACCGCGCGGAGTCTGCTTCAGAACTGGCGTGCCGTGTCGCGGCCGTTGGGGTCCCTCGAATGGTCATGGGTCCGATGTTGACTCTCAAATCAATATTCTGCTCTGAAGCCCCCAGTGCCGCACAGCTTCGGGTCAGTCGTTCACCGGCCCCTCGAGAGGACGCACGCATGAGTGAGCTTCGCTTCGACGGAAAAGTGGTGGTCATCACGGGCGCAGGCGCAGGGCTGGGCCGCTCCCACGCGTTGTTCTTCGGCAAACGCGGCGCGAAGGTCGTGGTGAACGACCTCGGCGGCACTGCGCACGGCCAGGGCCAGTCGTCTGCGGCTGCCGACAAGGTCGTCGAAGAGATCAAGGCCGCCGGCGGTGCTGCCGTCGCCAACTACGACTCGGTCGAGCACGGCGACAAGATCGTCAAGACGGCCATCGACGCGTTCGGCCGCATCGACGTGCTCATCAACAACGCCGGCATCCTCCGCGACGTCAGCTTCCAGAAGATGACGAAGGACGACTGGGACCTCATCATGCGCGTGCACGTGAACGGCGCGTTCGCCTGTTCGCACGCCGCGTGGCCGTACATGCGCGACCAGGGCTACGGGCGCATCATCTTCACCACCTCGGCCGCCGGCATCTACGGCAACTTCGGTCAGGCGAACTACTCGGCCGCGAAGCTCGGCCTCGTCGGCCTGTCGAACACGCTCGCCATCGAAGGTGAGAAGAAGAACGTGCGGGCCAACGCCGTCGCGCCCATCGCGGCGTCACGCCTCACCGAGACGGTGCTCCCGAAGGACATGCTCGAGAACCTGAAGCCCGAGTACGTGACGCCGCTCGTCGCGTGGCTCGCGCATGAGGAGTGCAAAGAGAACGGAGGCCTCTTCGAGGTCGGCGCTGGCTTCTTCGGCAAGCTCCGCTGGGAGCGCACCGAGGGCAAGACGTTCAAGCTCGGCCGTGAGATCTCCCCCGAGGCCATTCGTGGCGCGTGGGAGCAGGTCACCGACTTCGCGAAGTCCACGCATCCCGCCAACATCACCGAGGCGCTCAGCCCCGTGATGTCGAACCTGTCGTCGAAGTCGAAGGGCGGCAACGAGTTCATCGACGTCGACGCGGCGCTCGGCTTCGAGATGGAAGAGGCGCGCTCCACGTACGACGAGCGAGACCTCGCCCTGTACGCGCTCGGCGTCGGCGCCGGGAAGAACCCGACGGACGCGAGCGACCTGCACCTCGTCTACGAGCGCAACGGCGAAGGCTTCTACGCGCTGCCCACGTACGGCGTGATCCCCGCGCTCAACGCCATCTTCAAGATGGTCTCCGAAGGCAAGAGCGCGCCGGGCCTGCACTACGGGCTCGACCGCATCCTCCACGGTGAGCAGTACACCGAGGTACTCCGCCCGTTGCCGCCGAGCGCCGAGCTCGTGCACAAGGCACGCATCTCGGAGATCCTCGACAAGGGCAAGAACGCCGTGGTCGTCACGCACCTCGACACCTACGACGCGAAGAGCGGCGAGCTGCTCGTGAAGAACGACGTGTCGATGGTGGTGCGTGGCGCGGGCGGCTGGGGCGGCGATCGTGGCCCCTCCTCCGACGTCAACGTTCCGCCGAGCCGTCTGCCCGATGCCGTCGCGACCGAGAAGACGACCGAGAGCCAGGCGCTCCTGTATCGCCTCTCGGGCGACTGGAACCCGCTGCACGTCGACCCCGAGTTCGCGACGATGTTCGGCTTCAACAAGCCCATCCTCCACGGCCTGTGCACGTTCGGCTTCGTCGGCCGCGCGGTCATCAACGCGTTCAGCAAGGGTGACCCGCGCTTCTTCAAGAGCATCAAGGTGCGCTTCGCCGAGACCGTGTACCCGGGCGAGACGCTGAAGATCGAGATGTGGAAGGAGAGCGATCTTCGAATCATCGTTCGCGCCACCGTCGTCGAGCGCGAGAAGGTCTGCATCTCGAACGCCGCCGTCGAGCTCTATCCAGAGATTCCGAAGCCGAAGGCGAAGGAGGCTCCGAAGGCCGCCGCCGCTGCGGCTCCCGCTGTCGCGAAGATCGACGCCGCTGCTTCGTTCAACGCCATCGGCGCGTACCTCGCGAAGAGCCCCGACCTCGTGAAGGCCGTCGGCAACGTCTACCAGTTCCGCCTCAAGAACCCCGACTCCTCCTGGGTGCTCGACCTCAAGAACGGCGGCGGCTCGGTGAAGGCTGGCGCCGCCGAGAAGGCCGACTGCACGCTCGACCTCAGCGACGCCGATTGGCTCGACATGGTGAGCGGCAAAGCCGACCCGATGAAGCTCTTCCAGGGCGGCAAGCTGAAGATCAGCGGCAACGTGATGGCGTCGCAGAAGCTCGACTTCCTCAAGAAGATCGATCGCAAGGAATTCGAGTCGGCCCTCGGGTCCGCGCCTGCTGCAGCGGCAGCGCCGGCCGCGCAGACCAGCGCTCCCGCCGAAGCGAGGGCGCCGAAGATCATCGCGGCCCTCAAGGAGCGACTCGCGAAGAACGCCAACCTCGCCAAAGAGGTCGACGCCATCATCGCCTTCAAGGTGAAGGACGGCCCGTCGTTCACTGCAGACCTCAAGTCTGCGACGCCTGGCGTGAAAGATGGCGTCGACGCGGCTGCGACCACCACCATCAGCCTCACCGACGACGCGCTCGGCGAGCTGGCGAAGACGGGCGCCGCGCAGGACCTCTACCAACATGGCGGCATGCGCATCGACGGCTCGATGAAGCCGATGCACCGACTCGGTTTCTTCAAGCAGCTGGTCTGAACGCTCCCTTCAACGAAAGGCACACATCATGGGTCGCAAGGTCAATGTCATCGGCGTGGGGATGGTGAAGTTCCAGAAGCCCGGCGCTTCAGACGGCTACGAGGTGATGGCAAGCGGAGCCATCAAGGAGGCGATGAAGGACTCCGGCGTCGACTTCAAGGAGCTCGAGCAGGCGTACGCGGGCTATGTCTTCGGTGACAGCACGTGCGGTCAGCGCGCGGTCTACGCCGTCGGCCAGACCGGCATCCCCGTCATCAACGTGAACAACAACTGCTCCACGGGCAGCTCGGCGCTCTACCTCGCGCGGCAGGCCATCGAAGGCGGCCTCGCGGAGTGCGTCCTGGCCGTCGGCTTCGAGCAGATGGAGAAGGGCGCGCTCGCGGCCAAGTGGAGCGACCGCACCAACCCGCTCGACAAGCACGTCGACGTGATGAACGCGCAGCAGGGCGTCAACGAGGCGCCGTTCGCCGCGCAGATGTTCGGTGGCGCTGGGCGGGAGTACCGGTGGAAGTACGATACGAAGCGGGAGACGTTCGCGAAGATCGCCGCGAAGGCCCGGACGCACGCCGCGAAGAACCCGTACGCGCTCTTCCGCGAGGTGTTGTCGGTCGAGGAGATCCTCGCGTCTGCCGAGGTGTTCGATCCGCTCACGCGCTATCAGTGCTGCCCGCCGACCTGCGGCGCCGCGGCGGTGGTGCTCTGCAGCGACGAGTTCGCGAAGAAGAAGGGCATCTCGAACCCGGTCTTCATCGCGGCGCAGACCATGACGACCGACTTCCCCACCAGCTTCGAGGGGCAATCGATGATCAAGATGGTCGGCTACGACATGGCCAAGTCGGCGGCGAGTCAGCTCTACGAGAAGGCCGGGCTGGGCCCCAAAGACGTGCAGGTCGTCGAGCTGCACGACTGCTTCACCGCCAACGAGCTGCTCACCTACGAGGCGATTGGCCTGTGCCCCGAAGGCGAAGCCGAGAAGTTCATCTGGGACGGCGACAACACCTTCGGCGGCAAGTTCGTCGTCAACCCGTCGGGTGGTCTCCTCTCCAAGGGCCACCCACTCGGCGCCACGGGCCTCGCGCAGTGCACGGAGCTGGTGTGGCACCTTCGTGGCACGGCCGGTGAGCGCCAGGTGCCGAACGCCAGGGTCGCGCTGCAGCACAACCTCGGCCTCGGCGGCGCCTGCGTGATGACGATGTACCGTCGCACCTGACCGCCGATGACAGGGAGGCGATGCGCGGGCCGCGGGCTCGCGCCATCGAAGCTCGACGGCGTCTCCACGAACGTGATGCGACCCCGAGCTGCGGTGCGGGCTCGTGCTCCAGTTGCTGCCGACCGGGTTCACTACGGCGCGTACGAGCGTGGCGTCAGCCTCGACGAGATGAGGGCGACCAGCAGCGCCACGGCGGCCCACGCAGACAGATGAAAGATGGCGACGTGCCCGGCCGACTGCCCACAGCCAAACTCTCCGACGATGGCCCCGGTGGTCCCCGCGGCCAGACCGGCCAGGACGCTCCGCAGCCGGTTGGGGGCCATGCCGCGCAGCAACACGATGACGACCGCCGCAGGGGCGAGCCCGACGGCCAGGTGACTCACCGTGCACACCCACTCGGGCTGGGGTGACGGGGCTCCCGCGCCTCGGACGAGCACGATCAACGCTGCAGACAGGACGACCAGCCCGAGCGAGATGAGCCGCGCCACGTGGCCCTGCGGCCGGAGCGACGCCCACATCGTCACGATGCCAACGGTGATGAGCGAGGCGAGCGTGACGGCCCGCGACGAGAACACGTCGAGCGTGCAGGCGCCGACGGCGAGCAGCACGCCCGCGACGGCAGTAGCCAGCCCGAGGACCGTGCCTGATGCTGCAAGGACGCCAGCCTTCCAGCCCGCGCGCTTCGGCAGCTTCGCCTCGGCCAGCATCGCCGCGCGCGCCTTCGCCAACGCGTCACTCGTCGCAGGCTTCGGCGCTGGAAAGGTCACCTCATTCATCTCGACTGCCTCAGTTCTTCTCGTCCAACAACTCACGCAGCTTCTCGTAGCCGCGGTGCGCCCGGATTCGCGCCGCCGTCTCGCTGATCTCCAGCATCTGGGCGATCTGCTCGAAGGTCAGCCCTTCGAGCTTGTGCAACACCACACACTCACGCTGCTGCTCGGGCAGCTTCGCGAACGCCGCTTCGATTCGTCGGCGCTGGCCCGGGTCCGACATCGCGGGCTCGACTGATGGCTCGAGCGCCGGGCCGTCGTCATCGTCGTGCAGCACTTCCACCTGCAGCTTCTTGCGGCGAAGCGTGTCGCGCGCGGCGTTGCCGGCGATGGTGAGCAACCACGGCACCAGCTTGAGCCCCGGCTGAAAGCGGTCGGCCGAGCGCACCACCGACAGAAACGTCGTCTGGAGCAGGTCGTCTGCGAGCGCGCGGTCATTCACCATGCGGGCGAGGAACGCATGAACGCCCGAGGCATGACGCTCGAACAGCGCTTCCATCGCGCGCGCGTCTCCCTGTTGGTAGCGCTCCATGAGCTCCTCGTCGCTCGGGCTCTGCATGCCGGCTCAGTTCTCCCTACGGTGGAGCGCTCCAAGTGTTTCATGGGGGTTGTTGGCAACGAATTCAAGCAGGTACGCGAAAAGACTGCCTTTCGCGTCGAAGGTCAGGTGTTGGGCCCGGTCGACGGTCGACGACTACGGAAGGCAGGCCGCCGCGCACAGGCCCTGCTCACACCGGCCCGAGGCGCAATCAGCCCCGGAGCGACACGACTGGCCGGGGCCCTGGGGCTCGATGCACACCGCGCCGCCGTCCGGGCCGTCGAGGCACGCGCCCCACAGACAGGGCGTGGCCGTCGAGCACCGCTCGCCGAGCGCAGGGAGGGCTGCGCAGTTGCCCGCGACGCAGGCGCTCAACGCCAGGCAGTCACGCGACGTGGTGCACACCGCGCCGTTCTTCGAGCGGGGCACACAGCTTCGCCCGCCGTCTGTCTCTGCGCAGGTGAGGTGGCCCTGACAGTCACTGGCGACGCGGCACGGCTCCGACCCACGCTTGAGCACCGTGCAGACGCCGCGCTGCTGACCCGCTTCGATGAAGCACGTCGCGCCCTGTGGGCACTGCTGACGTGGGGAGCACTCGGCGCCGATGACGGCGGAGGCCGCGACGCACGATTGGGTGACGGCGTCGCAGATCAGGCCGGGGCTGCACTGGGAGTCGTCGTTGCAGGTGACTCCGGCGTCGCGGCGCAGCTCACACACCTCCCCCGCGGCCGATGCCACACAGAACGCCGACTCGTCGCAGCGCCCCAGCACACAGGGTTGCTCGGCGACGGGCAGGCGACGACACGCGCCAGCGCCGCAGACGAGCCCCGGTGCGCACAGTTGGGTGGGACTACACGGCGAGGACTCGGCTCCAAACGGTGTGCATTGGTTCGAGCCAGAGCCCAGCGGCGGGCGGCAGTACAGGTTCGCCTGGCAGTCGGCGGTGGTGAGGCAGACCTCTGCGATGGCGCCCCGGGCCAGGCACTTTCGGGGACAACCGCCGCCGCGACACACACCGTCGCCGCACTCCAGGTACCCGTCGTAGCAGCGGCCGCCGAGCGGAACGGCCGGGAGCAGGAAGGTCTTGCACGACGCGGGTTCCACCGCCCACTCGCTGCAGGTGCGGTTGGTCCAATCGGTGGCGCACGTCTGCGCGCGAATGGCGTCGTACCGCAGCGTGCCCACCTCGACTCGCGACGGCCACTGCGTCGGACCGCACCAGGTCGCGGTGAGCCACGCCACGCACGCACGGTAGGCGTCCGTGCTGTCGTCGATGACGCCGCACGTGCGCAGCGTCTCGCAGCGGCGCGAGTTCAGCGTCGCGCACGCGCTCCTCAGCGGCAGCCCTCCGTCACTCGAGCCACCGCCGGTGTTCGACGAGCCGCCGCCTGCGCCGCTGGCGCCGATGCCGCCGTCCGGCAGGAAGATGACGGGCGAAGGCACGGGGCTACACGCCACGATGACGCCCGCGATGAGTCCGATGACGAAGGCGTGTGAGGTGGTCACGACGAAACACTTCCTACAGCCCGGCGTCGGCCTTCAGCGAGCAGGCGATTGAGCACGTCCCGCCGAAACCTCCGTCGGGGCGACGGCCGAACTCGCATTCATTCGACAGGCACATCTGATCATAGTCGCAGTCTTCGCCCGGCGCACGGCGGCGGGTGCAGCGGCGGTCGTCCGAGCCGCTGAACTGGCAGAAGAAGCCGGTGAGGCATCGACCGCTGCTGCCCACGGTGTACCCGCAGTCGCCGCCGTCACCAGGGAAGGGCTCGCAGCGCTGGTTGACGTTGGAGCAGAACAGCCCATCTTCGCAGTCATTGTAGACGGAGCACGTCTCTCCGCGTCGCGCGCGGGCGAGGCAGGTGCCGGTGGTGATGACGGTGGAGCAGCGCAGCGACGGCAGGCAGGTTCCGGTGCCGGCGCAGGTTCCGTTGAGGCCCGTGCGTCGCTGGCAGGTTCCCGGCGGAGGCGGCTCACCTTCCATGGCGGGCGGGCCCTGCCGGCAGAAGTACTCGTCCGCGCAGAAGGGGTACCCGCTCGCCGAGCCGCACACCTCGCCGGCATCGGCGCGGCGCCTGACGCACTTCTGGTTGATGCACGCGCCCTCGGCCCCGCACTCGTCGAAGTCGACGCAGTCGTCGCCCGGGCGCTTGAGCGGGTTGCAGGTCTCGGCGCCCGCGTCGGCGCGGTAGCACCCGAGCGACGGCTCGCATCGGCGGAAGAAGTCGCAGGTCTCACCGGCGGCGCGGAAGGCGCGGCAGGGGTACGGACAGGTGCCGGTGAAGACATCGCAGTAGCTGCCGGCGCTGCAGTCGTCGGCGGTGACGCAGCCTCCATCGGCGGGCACGCGGCCAGAGAAGAGGCCTGCGCACGAGGCAGGCTCCTGCGTGCAGCTGCCCGTGGCGTAGGCGTTGAGGCAGGTGACGGCGCGCGATGCGTCGAACACGAGGCGGCCCGCGTCGACGCCAGCGCTGAACGCCACCTGGTCGCAGCTGTCGGCGGTGCGCACGACACAATCGGTGAGCGCGGACTCCGACAGGCTGAGGCAGCGCACCTGTCTCAGACAGCTCGCGAGCGCCTTCGTGCGGCACCACGTCGCGGCGGTCGCCATCGTGAAGCCGGCGTCGACCGTGCCGGCGTCGAAGCGCGGGCGACCCGCGTCGACCTCAGGCTCCATCTCTCCAGCATCGACGACGGGCGTGATGGACGCGTCGGGTCGCGCCATCATCGGCGGAGGGCACGCGGTAAGGGCAACGACGCTGAGGGCGAGGAGGCGACGCACGAGCGCGCACCCTACACTGACGTGAGGTGACGTGCCTTCGCTTTGACCCGGTCGGCCCGGCGAACCGCGACCAGCCGCGCGGCGATCGACAGCCCGATCTCCACGGGGGTCAACGCGCCGATGTCGACGCCCATGGGGCACTCGAGCGCAGCCACGCGGTCTTTCGAGAAGCCGCCAGCGAGGAGCCGTTGGCGAAACCGCTCGGCCTTCCGCCGGCTGCCGATGACGCCGAGCCAGGCCCATGGCTTGTCGAGGAGCGCTTCGACACAGCGTTGGTCGAGCGGGTGGTCGTGCGTCGCGACGGCAAAATACGTGTCGGGTCCGCCGGCGTGTTCGCGCGCGACGTCGTCGGCAGGCCTCACCAGCACGTGCGCCCCGGGAAAGCGCGCCGCGGTGGCCCACTCGGGGCGCTCGTCTGCCACGGTGACGTCGAAGCCCGCCGCGACCGCCAGGGCCGAGAGCTCCTTCGCGACGTGGCCCGCGCCGAAGAGGACGAGCGAGGGGGCGGCCGCGTGCTTCTCGAGGAACACCGTCATGCGCCCGCCGCAGCACATGCCGAGCTCGTGGGTGAGGTGCGTGTCGAGGGTCGTCGTGGTGACCGTCGACCGCAGGAGCCCCAGCGCCGCGTCGACGATCTGCTTCTCGATGGCGCCGCCTCCCACGGTGCCGACGAGCGTGCCGTCGGCTTTCACCACGAGCTTGCTGCCCGGCTTCTGTGGGGTCGAGCCGTGCGAGGCGATGACGGTGCAGAGGACGAAGGGTTCGCCCTCGTCGATCAGCTGCTGCAGGTCGCGGAAGAAACCATTCACGGAAGCCTGCAACGCTAGCCCACCGGCGAAGTCTTGCGTCCTGTCGACTCCCGACCTTGCGAACAGCCCGGTCCCTGGTCTTGTCCCTCCTGACTGGTTGCAGCCCGGTGGTTTCGGGCGAGCCGACGCTCATGGTCACCACCAGCCCCATGACGATGAATGCCGTCGCGAGGACCGTTCGGGTACGGGTCGTCGCGACGAACGCCGATGGCACGCTCGGCCAGGGCGAGGTGAAGCTTACGACCTCGATTGGCGAGCTCGACGACGAGCTGTTCACGCTCGACGAGTACGGAACCGCGGGTCGGCGTGCAGACCATGCAGACCACGCTGTTCGGTCCGTTCTCGGGGGTCGCGACGGGCGGGGGCTGCGAATCGTCGGGGCTGGCGTCTCTCGCTGCGGCCAATAGCGCCGGTCACTGAGCGGGTGAGGGGGCTTCTTCCTCCTCGACGTCCGTGCGCTTTACCGAGCTGCACAGCGTCGTCGGGGCGATCCGCGTCGACGCCGTGAGCTCGGCGCTCTTCGCGCGCTCGAGGGCGGCTGGCAGCTCGTCTTCGAGGCTCCGGAGTTCACCGCACAGGGCCACCCGGCTGCGGGCGAGCTTCGGAGTGGGCTTGCGCTTGTACGAGGTCGCCTCGCGCTCGAGCTGCTTCTGGCTCGCCGCGTGTCGCGCCACCAGCAGCTTCACGTGCGCCGCGTGACGTCGCTTCATCGCTTCGGTCTGCGCCTTCACGACATCGGGCGCCGCGTCGGGGCTCTCCTGCGTGGCGTCGCCGTTGAGCAGCGGGAGATCGACCGTGAGCTCGAGCGACGACCGCGGCTGGCTCTGAAGGGCGGCTTCGAGGCACCGCTCCACTTTGTCGGCCAGCGGGTCCGATGCGGTGACGACGTCGATGGGCGCCCCGGGCAGGTGTTTGAGGACCAGCTGCGGGGGCGCGTTCATCCCGAGGACCTCGAAGCACGCGCAGGCACCCGTCACGGCCGCTCGGAGCGCGTTCACTTCGGGCAGCAGCTCCACTGACGGGGCTGGCGCTCCTTCTGGTGGCGTGACGACCAGCACGTGGACCAGCGGGGTCGAAGCGGCGCCAGTGAGGCTGAGGTCCTTCACGCGGGCTTCGAGGCAGGCCACTCCTTCCGGCGTCACGCTGCGTGGCGTGACGCGGGCGCTCACGGTGGCGGCGACCGTCACCTCGAGCTCGGCGGTGGCGTTCGCCTGGTCGCGGCTGGTGGGGGACGCCAGACACGCCCCGAAGCGCGGGCGCTCGAGTTCGAGGAACGCCTCGAGCGTCTCTTTCGTCAGGCCGCGGGGCGGGGCCGGCTTCGTACACGCGCTCACATCGAATGGCAGGGCTCGAACCCGTACTGCGTTGGTGCGTGGCGCAGGAACCGCGGGTTCGACGGGCTTCACCGGCTCGAGCACGGGCTTCGCCGTCACGCACGACATCAGCACGAGCAGCCCCACCAGCGCACGCATGCCGAAGGTCTACCCCGTCCCTCGTGGAAGGGAACTTCTGCGCACATGGGGAAGCCGACGCTCTGGAACCCGACGTGGCGCGTGGTGTCGAGAGCAGCCACGGAGGCCGTAACCATGTCGACGACGGCGTTGGCCATTTCGGTGCGGTGGGGAGATCGGCTGATCAGCTCGCACGTGCTCCGAGCGCACGACCGGCGGGTCTTCTCGCTCGGCAGCGCGCCCGGCAGCGACGTGCCCGTCTCTCGCGCAGGCCAGGCCTCGTTCTCGTTCGGCGGCGACGGACCCGTGGTGCACTTCACCGACGGCGTCAGGGGGCAGGTGCTTCGCAACGGCGACACCGAGCTGCCCATGTCGGACGTGATTCACCGCGGCCTCGCGCACGAGGAGAAGGAAGGGTGGACGTTGCCGCTCGGCCGCCGCGACGGCGTGGTGCTGGAGTTCGGCAACGTCGCGGTCGAGGCGTGGCCGATGAAAGCGCCCCTGCGCGTCGGCCTCATGAACGCCGTGTGGGACTACCGGTGGCTCAACGTGCTGATGGCCACGATGATGTTCGCGCTGCTCATCGTCCTGCGCTTCGAACTCTTCGCGATGGAGGGGGCTGACCTCGATGACGACGGCGTTTCGGCGTCGGCCGTGACGTTGCGGCGCGTGCTGGTGACGGCCGAGCAGCCCCAGAAGCAACCGCGCGTCGTCGAGCAGGCGCCCGAGAAGGTCCCGCAGCAGAAGCAGGCGGTCGCCATCGGGACCCCGAAGAAGGACCCCACGCCGGTGACGCGTGGTGTGGGCGGTCCGCGTGCCGTCGGTCCCGACCTTCACACGATCTTCGTCGGGCTGGGCGGGCAGGGCGTGATGGGAAACGGTGGGCTCGCGAAGGAACTCACCGACGCGCTCGGCAACGTGGTTGGCAACGCCGACGGGCTTGGCGGCATCAGGCTGCGCGGCAACGGCGGGGGTGGCGAGCTCGGAGGTCCGCTGCGCATCGGCGGCATCGGCCTGAAGGTCGGTCCCCCTGGCGGTGGTCCGGACTTCTCGCTGAAGAAGACGGAAGGCGAGGGGCCGAAGGTCTTCGACCCGCCGCCCGAGATCACCTGCGCCGCGGTGGGTTGCCTCGACAAGGAGCTGATTCGTCGCGTCGTCCGCGAGCACCTCGGCCAGGTGCGCTATTGCTACGAGCAATTGTTGCCGCGCATGCCGAACCTGAGCGGTCGCGTCGTCGTGAAGTGGCACGTGACCGGCGGTGGCATCGTCGATTCGTCCGAGGTGGTTTCGTCGACGGCACAGACCGCGGACCTCGGCAGCTGTCTCGCGGGCCGCGTGCGGACCTGGCGGTTCCCTGCGGCGCAGCAGGCCGAAGCGGGCTTCGCCGTCTCGTACCCGTTCGTCTTCAAGCTCTCGGGGCAGTGACGCCTCAGAACGCGGGGCCCACCGTGAAGCGCACCATCGGCTGAGGCGCCCACGAACCGACGCCCGGTCGCTGGAACCCGGGCAGCAGAATCACGGCGCTCTGCGGCAGAACACCGAGCACTCGAACGCCCGAGTCGGGGATTGGCTGGTGCCACACCTGCAGCCCCGCGCCGATGGACAGCGACAGCGCACCCTTCGGTCGGAACACGTAGCCGAACATCGCGCCTGGACCGACGAGCAGCGTCGACGCCGGCGAGAACCAGAACACCGAGCCCTGCACCGCGAGGAACGGGCCTTCGAGCAGGTGATCGCCCACGTAGAAGCGCAGGCCGAGGTCGAAGCCCACCTGCGGAATGAGGCTGGCGCCCAGCACGCCGAACACCGTCATCGTCTTCGATACGGCCTTCTCGAGCTCGAACGACAGGTGCGTCGCGAACAGGCTCAGCGGAGCGAAGTGCAGAATCGCGGTGCGCTCGGGCTCGGTCGGCGACTCTTGCGGGAGAGGCGACGCCACCGGGACCTCGATGGGGACGTCACTGGTGAAGAGGGGCGGCGTCGACGGCTCCCGAACGCCCGCGTCGACCGGCGCAGCGATGACGACGACGGGCGGGGGCGGGAGCGGCGTCGTCGGTGTGTCGGAGTTCACCAGCGGCGGCGGCGTCGCCTGGGTCAGCAGCACGGCGAGGACGAGCGCTCCCACGTGGCTCGACTCTAGCGTCTTGCGCGTCTGGGGACTGATGACGTCAACAGAAGAGAAGCTCGTCTTCGGTCTGGCCGTCGAGGGGCGCTTCAAACGAGGCCTCGCCGGCGCTCTGCCGATCCTGCATCAGCTGGAGGTGACCTTCGCTTCGCGCTGTGGGTGCACGCCGAGCTCGTTCATCAGCCGGTGCAGGTACGTGCGCTGCAACCCGAGGTCGCGCGCGGCCTGGCTGACGTTGCCGTTGGTTCGCTGGAGCGTCTCGGCGACGAGCTCGGTCTTGAACTGCAGCACCTCGTCGTGAAACCCGGCACGCCGTCGGGTGCGGGCCGAGAGGATGGCGAGCTCCCGCGGCAGGTGCGCGAGCGACAGGCCTCCCAGGGCGAGCGCGCGTCGGAGCACGGCCTCGAGCTCGGCGACGTTCCCGGGCCAGGCGTAGCGCTCGAGCGCGGACAGCACCGAGGGCGAGAGGCTCAGCGACGTGCCCAGCTTCGACAGCAGCGACGTCGCCAACGCCGCGACGTCCTGGGGGCGCGCGCTCAGCGAGGGCAGCATCACCTGCACGACGCCCACTGCTGCCGCGACGTGTGGCTCGATCGGCCCTCGCGTGGTGCTGACCCAGAAGACGTCTGGCCTCGACTGCATCAGCTCGACCAGCTCGTCGATGGTGGCAGAGGGCGCGAGCTCGAGGTGCTCGAGGACCATCGTGCCCGTGAAGCCCTTCCGCAACAGGCCCTTCACCGCCGGCACGCCCTCGCGCGCCTCGACGCTGACGAAGGGCGTGCGCAGAAAACCGCCTGCGCGGTGGAGGTGCCGGGAGAGGTGCGTCGCGCCAGCGCCCTGCGGACCGGTGATGAGGGTCGGGAGGCGCTTCGAGGCAGACCGGTCGACCACCGCGGCGATCGACCGCATCGCTTCGGAGTCACCGATGAGCGGCGACTCGGGGCACGAGACCTCGAGGGCCTGCCAGGCGCGCTGCAGCGCCTCGGCGTCTGCTTCACTGGAGCGTGAGAAGTGGATGAGCTGCTCGACGAGCAGCTGCATGAGGTCGGCGGCGATGCGCACCTCACGCACGTTGAGCGACGGCGTCTGACGAAGCTGCGCGAGCGCCTCGTCGAAGCCGGGCGCCCAGCCCTGCCGCGCCGCGCGGTGCGCCACCGCCTGCTCCTCCTGGAAGACGTGCTCGGCGCGCATGAAGCCGCACGTCGCGATGACGCCGAGGAACTGACCGTCGACGACGATGGGCGCTCCGAGCGTCTGCAGCCCGATGTGACAGGGCTTCTGGGTGAAGTCGGCTGAGGACAGTTTCTTCGACGCAAACAGCGCCGTACCCGCCGAGAGGCACGCCTTCATGCCCTTCTTCCGGTCGGTGCAGATGCGCGTACAGAGCGCGTTGTTTGTCGGCATGTACTGACCGGCAGGAATGCCCTCGACCCGTGCCTTCGGAGAGACGAACAGGAACGTCAGGCCAAGGCTGTCCTTCACCTTCTCAGTCAGCTTGCGCACCACCGGGTGCCGCGACAGCGCGTCGAGATCGAGCTCCGCCATGACGATGGTGTATCTCAGGGCGGACAGTCGCTGGAAGGCCCGAGGGCCGGGCAGGGCGGGTCCTCAGCCAGAGGACGACGCCTGTGCCCATCGACGCGGTCATCAAGGAGCGCTCACGACGCCCAGGTAATCTCCCACTCGGCCAGCTCACCCTTCACCATCACCTCGACCACGTCGCCGACCTTGCGGCCGACGATGGCTTTGCCGAGCGGTGAGCCGGGAGTCACCACGTGAAGAAAGCCGTCGCCATCAGGGCCGGTCAGCTCCTCGCCTGCGCCAGACGGAGCGACGAACAACGTCTTCCCCGCGTCGCCGTCTTCCACCTCGACGAGCGCGCCCAGCCCGATGAGCGCGCCCTTCTTGAGGGGCACCGGCTTGAAGTCGGCCGCAGCAGCCCACGAGGCCTCTGCTGCCTGCAGACGCGTCTTCGCGGCCGAGGCGATGTTGACCGCGCGCGGCGCGCCCGACTGCGCATCGACCCGCGCGTCTTCGGCGTAGCGCAGCGCCTGTTCGTAGGCGGCGCGGAGCTTCGTCTGCAGCTGCATGGCGAGGAAGTGCTTGTCCATGGCGACAGGGTAGCGACGCTGGCCGAGTGCTCAAGAAAGCGGCTTGCTCCCGCCGATCAGCTGAGGTGGAACCAGGCCATGCCCGCTACCGACTGGAAAGAAGTCGTCGCCCCGAACGAGAAGGCGCTGTTCGACGGCCTCGCCGCCCAGCTGCGAGAGGTGCAGCGCGAGAAGGCGAAGTCGTACGGGAGCATCAGCCGCGGTCTTCACGCGAAGGGGCACGTCGGGCTCAAGGCTGAGGTGACGGTGCGTGACGGCTTGCCCACCTGGGCGCGCGTCGGCCCGTTCGCTGCGCCCGGCACGCTCAAGGCCTGGCTGCGTCTGTCGAACGGCGGTACGGCACATCAGAGCGACAAGGCGCCTGACGTTCGTGGGCTCGCGCTCAAGGTGACTGGCGTCGGCGGGAAGAAGCTCATCCCTGGCATGGAGGACGCTCCCACGATGGACTTCCTCGCCATCCTCACCCAGTCGATGCCCTTCAAGGCGCCTGAGACGTTCGTCGGCGTGGTGCGTGCGGCGAACGGCCCCAAGCTCCTCATTCTGCCGCGCATCCTCGGCATCCTCGGCTTCGACACGTTCCGGGTCCTCGGGACGATGCAGAAGGGTATGGCCAACCGCGTCGAGTCGTACGTGGAGCAGACGTTCTTCTCCGTGCTCCCGATTCGGTGGGGCGACGCGGCCGTGAAGTACAGCTTCCTGCCCGTCAACCCGCCGAAGCCGGCGACGCCAGTGACGAGCGAGCACACCCGCTTCGCCGACGATGTGCGCGCCCGCGTCGCGGCGGCGCCGCTGAAGTGGACGTTGCGTGTTCAGCCTTTCGTGAGCGAGGCCGAGACGCCCATCGAAGACCCGACGAAGGTGTGGGAATCGCCGTGGACCGAGATCGCCGACGTCACGATTCCGGTGCAGGACCCGGCGAGTGAAACCGGCAAGGCCCTGTCGAGCCTGGTCGAGACCTTCTCGTTCGACCCCTGGCACGCGCCGGTCGAGTTCCGTCCGCTGGGAGCGATGATGCGTGCCCGCGGCGCCGCGTATCGAGACAGCAATATCGAGCGAAAGGCAGCGCACGAGCCGACGCCCGAGCAGTGGTGACGCGCTGACGGAGTGCCATACTGCACGCCGTGACTGACGCATTGAGGCTGACCGACGTTCGGCGACGGTTTGGAAAAGCCATCGCCCTCGACGGACTCTCGCTCGCGGTACGGCAGGGCGAAATCTACGGCTTCCTGGGCCGCAACGGCGCGGGCAAGACGACGACGCTGCGCATCCTCACCGGGGTGCTGCACGCCGACGCGGGAACCGTGGAACTCCTCGGCCAGCAGCTCAAGAAGGTCCCCGTCGAGCTGAAACGCCGCATCGGGTCGGTCTCGCAGGAGCAGCACTTCTACCCGTGGATGACGGGCCGCGAGCTCGGCCGCTTCGTGAAGGGCTTCTACCCGACGTGGGACCAGCCCGAGTTCGAGCGCCTTTCGAAGCTGCTCGACGTCGCCCTGGACAAACGCGCGCAGGAACTCTCGGGTGGAACGCGCACCAAGCTCGGCCTCGCACTCGCACTGGCTCCGAGGCCCGACCTGTTGTTGCTCGACGAGCCCACCACCGGCCTCGACCCCGTCGCGCGCCGCGAGTTCAACGATCTCGTCTCGACCATCGTGAAGGAGCGCGGCTGCACGGCCTTTCTGTCATCGCACCTCGTCGACGAAGTGCAGCAGGTGGCCCACCGCGTCGGCATCATCCAGTCGGGCAAGATGCGCATCGAGGGTGAGGTGCCGTGGCTGCTGCAGTCGGTGAAGCGGGTGAAGCTGCCCGAGCCGTTGGAAGCGTTGCCGCCCGGGTTCCAGGTCGTTCGTGGAGACGTGCTCCGCGGCACCCCCGCTGACTGGGAAGCGACGCCGTGGCCTGAGGGCACCCTCATCGAGCTGCTCAGCCTCGAAGACGTCTTCCTCGCCTTCGCTCGCACCGATGCCCTCGCCGGCGCCGCATGAGGCGCATCGCCCTCAAGGAGCTGCGCGAGCACGGCTGGGTTCTCTCGGTGCTGTTCGTCCTCTTCGGGCTCGGCCTCGCCGTGTCGCTCAACCGGGGTGACGAAGAAGGCGGTCGCTTCTGGGCGCTGAAGGACTTCCTGCTGACCTACGGCCTCGTCGCCGCGCTCGTCGCCGGCAACCGCCTCGTGGTGCGCGAGTACACCGGGAAGACGCAGCTGTTCCTCGAGGTGTTGCCCATCAGCCGGCTGAGGGTCGTGCTCGCGAAGTGGCTCTTCGGGTGGGGCTGGGTCTCGCTCGCGGCGGTGTCTGCCTGGGGCGCGACGTGGTGGTGGCAGGCGCGCACGCTGCCCGTGCCGTTCGAAGACGCGCTCCATGCGCTGGTGCCTGCGCTGCTCTGGCTGACCGCGGTCTGGTCGACGTGCTTCGTGGCCGGGCTCCTTGGCCGTTACCGCCTGCTCTTCTGGATCGTCTTCGGGCTCCTTCTCTTCGCGCTCGACGTCGTCGGCCAGGTGCAGGTGATGGAGACGCCGCCGTTCCATATCGTCTCCGAGGCCCTCGCCGTCGCGACCGCGTGGCCCACCACGATCGACGTCGTCGCCTGTCTCGTCATCACGGTGCTCGGTCTCGGCCTGGGACTGCTCCTCGCGACAGCAGGGGAGGGCAGCATCGCCGCGACGTTGTCGGGTCGCATGACGTCACGCGAGCGAATCCTCTCGGTCAGCGTCGTGCTCGTCGGTTTCATGCTCTTCAGCGTGCTCACGCGACATCGCGATCGCCCCGCGTTCGCGCTCGAGTCGGTGACCCCGAAGGACTCTCCCGTCGGGCCCATCGGTGTGTTGCCGGGCGACGGCGTGAGCGACGAGATGGCGCAGGCGCTGGTCGAGTCGATGGCCGTCGACGTCGTCACCTTCGTGCAGGCGATGCAGTACCCGAAGCTGGCCGGCGTCTACGTGGTGTCTCAACGCGGGCTCGACCCCGACGTGATGCTCCGGGTTCCACTGGGTGCGAAGGACGGCGTCGTCTACCGCGCGAACATCGCCGACCCGCGCTTCGACTCCATCAACCTGCGCTACCGCATCCTGCACTCCATCGTGGGCGACGTGACGGCCTCGCGCGCGCTCGAGGAAGACCGGCACTGGTTGCTCGACGGCTTCGCGTCGTACTGGGCGGTGCGGGGAGACGCTGACGCGCGCGCGCTGTTGCGGAAACGCGCCGCCGCGTCGCCCATCGGGTTGACAGTCGAGTCGGTGAGTCGATGGAACGAGACGTTCGAAGCGGCCGGCGACTGCTTCGGCATGGGCATCAGCTTTACCCTGGTCGACGCGCTCATCGACGAACTCGGTGAGGCACAGGTCGTCGAGTTGGCCCGAAGCACCTTCGTGAAACCGCACCGCGACTTTCGCGACATGCTCTTCGAGAAGAAGCTCGGCGCGCTGCTGGCGGAGAAGAAGGTGCCCTTCGACGCGCTCGTGGCACGCGCCGATGCCGCTCGTCGCAACGCCGGTGGTTCGCTCGGCTACGAAGGTGGGCTCGAGCTGGTGCCACAGGGCGGTGGACAGACTCGCGTGAAGTTCACGCTGAAGAGGAATGGTGAGCCGGTGAAGCGCTGGCGTGGCCTGACGGCGTCGACGGGCCCCTGGCAGCAGGGCATCGGTGACAGCGAGGCGGCCCGGGTCGACGCCCGCAGCGGCGAGGCGATGGCGACGTCGACGTTCTCGTCTGGCGAGCGGCTGTTCGCGGCGATCGACGTCGACGACCCTGAGCTCAAGTGCAGCGCGCGCGTGCTGCAGTCGTGGCAGGTGCTGCCGTGACGAAGACGCTGCTCTTCAAGGAACTGCGAGCGCTGCGGCCCTACCTCGTGTTCGCCGGGCTGTTGATGGCGGCGACGGTGCCCGACGTCTTGGTACACCAGTCGGCGTTTCGTTCCCTGGCCGAGACCTTCACCTCGGTCTGGTCGATGCCGCTGCCGCTCATCTTCGGCATCGTCGCGCTCGCCCTCGGCACCGGTGTCTCGGTGAAGGAGCGAGACGAGGGCACGCTCGCGTTCCTCGATGCGCTGCCGGTGACTCGCACCCGCGTCTTCTTCGTGAAGTTGCTCGCGGCGATGCTGGTGCTGTCGGCGTTTCCGTTCTTCCAGCTCGGCTGGGCCGTCTTCGAGCACGCCTTCGCGCGAGGCAGCCTCGACACGCCGTTCTACTGGAACATCCTGTTGGGCGCGTTCCTCATGCAGCTGCAGTTGATGGCGACGTTCCTCGCGGCGGGCACGTTGCTCGGCTTCGCGCGGAGCCTCACGTGGATGCTGGTCGGCGTCGTTGCGGCCGGGCTGCAGCGGCTCATTCACTTCGTGCCACGGCTGGCGATGCTCGATCCGCTGCGGCTGGTGGAATCGGGGGTCGAAGGGGTTCGCTGGCACTACGAGGTCGAGGTGATCGGCGCCCAGGCCGCCGTGGCCATGGCGTGCACACTCGTCTCTTGGGTCCTCTTCGTTCGCGCGGGCCGCAGTCGGTCCATCACGGTCAACCGCCCCGTCGTCGGAGCCCTCGTCACGGTGCTCACCCTCGGCGCCATCTTGGGGGCGCTGGTGCTGTGGTCGAAGACGGACTCCGATGGCACGGCGTCGCGCGAGCCCGACCTCCAGAACGTTCCCGAGTCGGCGCCCGCGAGCACCACCACCGCGCACTACGAGTTCAGCTACCCGAGCATCGAGTCGAAGGCGGCTCTCGAGCTCGCAGAGAAGGCCGATGAGGCCTACGCGCAGGTCAGCGGGCTGCTCGGCGTCGATGGCGGAGCGCCCATTCTCGTCGACCTGTCGGGCTCGATGCGGAACACGGTGGGCACAGCCTTCATGGACCGCATTCGCATGCGCGCAGATGACGAAGCCGTCGCGACGCTGGCACACGAGACCAGTCACGTCATTGCTCGCCGTCTCGTCGGAGAAGAGGGCTTCGTGCGCTGGTCGCATGCGCGGGTCCTCGACGAGGGCCTCGCATCATGGGTCGAAGGCCACTTCCTCACGCACCCTGACGAGGAACAGTTGGTGCTCGCCGCGCTGCTCGACCGCAACGAGCTGCACCTCACCGACATCATCGACTTCGAGACCTTCACGAGAAATGGCGATTCCGATCTGAAGTACGCCATCGGCCGAGGGTTCATCGACGCGATGGTGAAGCGCTACGGGCCCACGTCGATTCACAAGCTGCTCCGCGCGTTCGGTGACGAGCAGCTGCCGCCGAAGCTGGGCGGGGCGGCCCTGTGGCAGGCGACGTTCCAGCTGGCGGGGATGGACCTGTCGCTCGTCGCCGATGACTTCTTCGGGGTCGTCGAGAAGACGCTCGAGTCGCGACGCGCGCTCGTCGACGCGCTCCCGCGGCCGCAGACGAAGCTGGTGACGCAGGACGATTGGTACGGCGTCGAGGTGTCGGCCCAGCCGGCAGACGCGTATCCGAGGCTCGTGCTCCGCTATCGTCCCGGGCCTGAGAGCTCGCTCGACGAGTACGATCGCACCTGGGTTCGGAACGGCGACGTGTCGTGGCGAGAGAACGAGCTCATTCAGAGACGGCGGCTGTGTTTCCAGGCCGGCCTGCAGCTGAGCCGCAAGGCCACCTTGTTCGAGCCGTGGAACTGTCTGCCGTTGAGCTCTGCGGCGCCCCACGTGCCCCGGCAAGAGCCTGTCGAGCCAGACGTTGAGACGTTCGACGTCGATGGCGGTGCCGTCATCGAGAATGGGGGCTCCGACGACGTCGAGCCTCGTGACGCAGGCTGAGGTTTTGTCAGCCTTCGACGGGTTGGACGTCACGGTGATCATGCCTCCGCTCGTCGTCAGCTCGCAGCGCAGCCTGGTGCGGCTCGAAGCCCTGGTCCGGGCGCGCTGAGCCGCGTCCGCTCGAGTTGAACGACGACCGCCTTCTCTCGAGCACGCGCCTGCGCGCCCGTCGACCGACTTCCCACGTTCAGCAGACTTTCCACCTTCACGCGCGGCTCACCGGCCGACGCGAACGAGACTCGTATGTCCACCACCCTGAAAAGAACCCGTTTGTTCGGCGTGCTCGCGCATGTCGACGCAGGCAAGACCACCGTGAGCGAGCGCATGTTGTTCGCGAGCGGCCGCATTCACCGCATCGGCGAGGTCCACCACGGCAACACCACCCTCGACCACGGCGCCGAAGAGAAGAAGCACGGCATCACCATCTCTGCGGCAGCGTCGTCGTTCACCTGGCAGCCCGCCGGGCTGGACGAGCATCACCTCACGCTGATCGACACCCCTGGGCACGTCGACTTCGCCATCGAAGTCGAGCGGGCGCTGCGCGTGCTCGACGGCGCCGTGGTGGTGCTGGACGCAGGCCGGGGCGTCGAGCCACAGACCGAGAGCGTGTGGCGCCAGGCCGATCGCCACGGTGTTTCGCGCGTCGTCTTCATCAACAAGCTCGATGCTCCGGGAGCGTCGGTGGAGCGCTGTCTCACCGATCTCGAAGTGCGTCTCGGCGCGCGTCCGCTGCTGCTTCAGTGGGTGCGGGCTGACGGAACCATCATCGACCTCATCGAGCAGCAGGCGCTGCAGTTCGGGCCTGATGGCACGGTGACGCGCTCGCCAGCAGACGAGGCCGAGCGACGGGAGTTGCTCGTTCAACGGCTCGCCGAGCTCGACGTCGAGGTGATGGACGCGTGGGCGCGGGATGAAGACGTTTCCTCGTCGACGCTCCAGATGGCCGTTCGCCGGCTCACCTGTGCAGGGCAGCTCGTCCCGGTGCTCTGTGGCGCGGCGCTCAAGAACCGGGGCGTTCCTCCGGTGCTCGACGCGGTCGTTCGCTACCTGCCGTCACCAGAAGATCGAGCTCTTCCAGGCGGTCTTCGCGCCGTGAAAGACGGAGCGCCGTGCGGCTTCGTCTTCAAGACCGACGTCGACGCGCACGTGGGCAGCCTGGCCTGGGTCCGCATGTTCCAGGGCACGGTGCGCCCAGGTGACTCGCTCGTCGTGCGACCGTCGCAGCGGCGGGAACGCGTCGCGCGGGTGCTCGGACTTCATGGTGGACACTTCGAGCCGATGACGGCGCTCGGGCCCGGCGGCATCGCGGCGCTCGTGGGTCTCAGATCGGCGAGGACGGGAGACACCGTGACGTCGGAGTCACTCGACCTCGTCTTCGAGAAGCTCACGACCGTCGAGCCGGTCGTTCAGCTCGCGCTGTCGGCGAAGTCGACTGAGGATCAGACGAAGCTCGGTGAAGCGTTGCGGCGCGCGTGCCTGGAAGATCCTTCCCTCCAGGTGCGCGTCGACAGTGAGACGGGGCAGACGGTGCTGTGCGGCGTTGGCGAGCTGCACCTCTCCATTTGGCTCGAGAAGCTGTCGCGGCGTGAGGGGCTCGAGGTGAAGGCCTCGGCGCCGGCGGTGTCGTATCGCGACACCATCACCGGCGAGGCACAGGTGACGTACCGGCACGTTCGACAGAACAGCGGCCCGGGCCAGTTCGCGGTGGTGACGGTGAAGGTCGCGCCGTCACCCGCTGGCGCTGGGGTCTCGTTCGTCGATGACGTTGGCGGCGGCATCATTCCCGCCGAGTTCATCCCCGCGGTGGAGCGGGGCGCGCGCGCGGCGTTGGAGCGTGGCGTGCGTGAGGGCGTGCCGGTCGTCGACGTCGAGGTGACGTTGCTCGACGGGCTCACGCACTCGGTGGACTCCAGCCCGATGGCGTTCGAGGTGGCAGCGTCGCTGGCTGTGCAGCAGGCGGTCGAGCGCGCTGGCCTGTGTCGCCTCGAGCCCGTCGCGCGTGCGCAGGTGACGGTGCCGGAGTCGTTCCTGGGCCCGGCGCTCGGCGAGGTGTCGTCGCGTCGTGGCGTCGTGCAGGGCGTGTCGACGGGAGGTCCCGTGTCCGTCATTGAGGCGCGGGTGCCCATCGCGCGCACGTTCGGCTTCGTCACGAGTCTGCGCAGTCGTACCGAGGGGCGCGGCTCGGTTTCGCTGAGTCACGCAGGCTTCGAACCCGTGAAGTCGTAGTCGCATGCAGCGGCCGCCGGAGGATTCGCGTCTCCGGCGGCCGGCGTTGACGATCGATTCGTGCGCCTCGCGCAACCAATAGGCGAGCGCGATGACGGATCCCCACTTTCACCCTGAAGCACTCGGCCTGCACCGAGGCCGACGAGTTCTCGATCCGGCGCCTTCTCGACCGGCCGCAGAGCCGACCGTGAACGACTCAGAAGTCGAGGAGCGCGCTCCGCCGGAGCCTCCACCCGTGCCGGCAGCTGACGGAAACGGTGAAGCCATCGCGCGAGCCATCGCCGTGTCCAAACGCGCAGCGGTTCGTGCGTGCTTCGAGTCAGAACTCAAACAGCAGCCGGCGCTGCGGGGCACTGTGCTCGTCGAACTCGACCTCGCGCCGCCTGACCGGGTCACCGACGTTCGGGTGCGCGATGACCTCGAGCGCCCGTCGTTCACCCGCTGCGTCAGCGACGAGATGCACCGCGTCCGGTTCGCCGCGCTCGACGAAGAACTCTCGGTCACTGTGCCCTACGTGTCGAGCCCTGAACGGAGGAA
>JBBAQZ010000002.1:0-303665 GCA_040400045.1 Myxococcaceae bacterium | reverse complement strand
CATGCCGCTGGTCAGGCTCGTCGACGGCACCGGCGGCGGCGGCTCGGCGGGTGGCGGCTCGGCCGGCGGTTCGGCGACCTGCGCCGACGGTGGCGCTCCGTTCGCCGACGGCGGCTGCTGAACCTGACGTGACCTGAGGTCGGGTGTTTGCCCGGCCTCACTCGACGAGGGCGGTTCCGCTGCACGCGGGGCCGCCCTTCGTCTTTGAAGACCAGGGAGGTCTGAACAATGCCCGGCGACATGGTGATCAAAGGCTTGATGGAGGGGGTCGACCTGCTGGTCGCCATCGCGTTCGTGCCCTCGGTCGCGCAGGAGGCCCGCCGCCGGCACCAGCTGCGACCCGTCTCGGCGGCGCTCCTCGCGCAGGCCTTCGCGGGCGCCGGCGTGTTGACGGCACTCCAGAAGGGCGCCGGTCGCGTCAACCTGCAGCTCGAGTGTGATGGCGCGCTCCGTGGCCTCTTCGTCGACGCCGGGGTCGACGGAACGATGCGCGGCTATGTGAAGAACACCCTCGTCGAGATCGAGCTCGGCGCGGAGTTCCGGTGGCGCGGAGCGCTCGGCAACAAGGGCGCGCTCTCGGTGCTTCGCGACATCGGGCACGAGTACTACCGCTCGTCGATCGAGCTCACGGCTTTCGACCTGGCGCGCGATCTCGACCGCTACTTCGAGCTGTCGGACCAGGTGAAGACGGCGGTCGCGATCGCCCACGCCGCGCGTGGCGAAGAGCCGCTGGCCTGCGTGGCCGGCGTGCTCGTCCAGGCACTCCCGAGCGGTGATGTGGCGGCGCTCGAGGCCCTCGCCGGAAACCTGCAGCGCTCGCTCGACGTGGCGCTGGCCGATCCGTCCATCACCGATGGTGAGGCGCTCTTCGCCCGGCTCTTCCCCGGGCTCCAGGTGACCGAACGCACCCCTGTGCGCTTCTTCTGCCCCTGCTCGAAGGAGCGCACCCTCGAGGTGCTGGCCTCACTCGGCAGGGCCGAGGTGCAGGACATCATCGACACCACCGCGAGCACGTCGGTCACCTGCCGGTTCTGCGCGACGAAGCACGAGATCACCCTCGCCGATCTCTTCGGTCTGCTCGAGCGACTCGGACCGCCGGCCCTCAAGAGCTGACTCCCCCGCTGGGCTTCGATCATCGCAGGTTCGCGGAAAGCCGTGGCGCAAAGGTGTGCTCCACGGCGGCTTCGAGCATCGCGTCGCTGTTCCAGCGGCTGCGGTCGAGCGGGTGCAGGTCCCAGCTGAGGTGGAGCCGGGATGGACGTGGGCGCCGGAAGCCGAGCGACGTGCACCAGGCTGCGGTCACGCTTCGGGACTCAGGCTCCGGTGGCGACGGCGACGACTACCGGCCGGCGCCGTCGAGCTTCTTGAGTTCTTCGAAGCCGGGCAGGGTCGAGAGGTCGGGCACGATGGTGATCTCGATGCGGCGGTTGAGCGCCTTGCCCTCTGCAGTGTCGTTGGTGGCCACGGGCTTCCGCTCCGCGAAGCTCGCAGCCGACACTCGATCGCCGGGCAGCCCCGCCTCCACCATCGTCTTCGTCACGGTGATGGCGCGCGCCGACGCGAGCTCCCAGTTCGACGGGAACTGCGCGCTCGCGATGGGCACGGCGTCGGTGTGGCCTTCAATCTGGAACGCGCGCCTGGGAAGGCCAGCGAGCACCCCAGCGACCTCGACGATGGCGGCCTTGCCGTCCTTCGACAAGCTGGCCGAGCCAGAGCCGAAGAGCACGTCGGTCGCGAGCACCACCACCATGCGCCCATCGACGATGCGCACCTTGAGTTTGCCGGCGTCGATGAGCGCGCGGAACTTCGACAGCAGGTTCCGGAACTCCTGCACGCGGGCCTCGGCTTCGGCGCGGCGCTTCTCGAGCTCGGCGAGCGCGATCGTCATCTGCTCGACGCTGGCCTGGAGCTTCGACCTGTCGCGCGTGAGGGCCGCCAGGTCGCCCACGAGGCGATCGACGCGAGCGCCGAGTTCCTTCGCCTTGTCTTTCTCTTCCTCGAGAGCGCGCTCGAGCTCGACGATGCGGGCGTCACGGCGCTTGAGGGTGGCCTCCTGCTCGGCGAGCGCAGCGTTCTTCTCGCCCAGCGTCGTGTCGAGTGCGTCGCGCTCGGTCTTCAGCGCGTCGAACGTGCTCTGCGTCACGCAGGCGATGGAGAGCAGGGCCCAGCAGCCCAGGGGCGCCAGCCACAGACGGGTCGATGCGCGCATGCGCGCGACTGTGTCACGGCTCGGGCGTGGCAGCCGAAGGTGATCGAAGGGAGGGTGTCTCGTGCGCAGCGCGGCCTGGCGCCAGCAGCCAGACGCAGTCTACCCACGGCCTCACTCCCGCAGCGCGATGCGTCCTCCTGCCGACGCGTCCGCGTGTCCCTTCGTCGTGGGCGAGGCGCCCGGCGCCTGCGAGGGCCACGATGCGCGAAACGGCTTCCCCCCGGGGCTGGCACAGCTAGCCTGAGACCGCTTCGAAGCGCCATCGAGGAGAACCGCATGGAACCGATCAAGCGAATCGTCGAGCTGCTCGACGACCCCACGCCGCGCAAACGCATCGCCGCGGCCGTCGTGCTGGGGGAACTCAAGGTGAAGGATGCGGCGGTCGTCTCGCGCCTCATCGACATGGCGAAGCACGAGCTCGACGCCTACGCCGAAGCGGCCATCGAAGCGCTGGGGCAACTGCATGCCGTGAAGGGGCTCCCGGTGTTGCTCGACAGCCTCAATCGCGGGCGCGACGTCGCGGCCGCGGCGCGCACGGCGATCGCCGAGCTCGGGGAAGCGGCCTTGCCCGACCTGAAGGCCCGCCTCGCCGACGCGACGCCTGAGGTCCGCGCCGTGTTGTCGCAGCTGCTCCCGGCCGTCGGCGGGAAGCAGTCGTTCGAGCTCACCCTCGACGGCCTGCGGGGACAGCCCTTCGACGCCATCAACAAGGTGACGCTGTCGGTGCGCCACGAGGCGCGCGAGATGTCAGAAGCACAGCGCAGGGTGATGAAGACGCAGGTGCTCAAGTTCCTCGAGAAGAAGAAGAACCTCGAAGACGAAGACGCCACGCGCGGCGCGCTGAAGATCCTCGGCTTCCTCGAGCTGCCGGAGACGCAGGACGAGCTGCTGGCGTTCCTCGCTCCAAAGCAGTCGCCGCTCGTGCGCATGGAGGCCGCCACCGCGATGCGGTTTGCCTGTGCGAAGGGCCCGTCGAAGAAGGCGCTGCGCAAGCTGATGGACCTGCTCGAAGACCCGAACGTGCACGTGGCCCGCGGCGCGCGCGACTCGTTGACGGTGCTGAAGATCGGCACCGAGTTCGCCGACGAGCTGGCCGAACTCTGCGCCTCGAAGGACAGCTCGGTCGCGTTGTGGGCCATCGACCACCTCGGCACGCTGGCGGTCTCTCAGAAAGGCGCGGCCGGGAAGCTCGCCGCGAAGACGCTGCTGCCGGTGGCGCGCTCGGGTGACCGCGCGCACGCCGAGGCCGCCGCGAAGGTGGTGGTCGCGCTCGAGGGTGGGGAGTCGCTGCTTTCGGAAGCGCTCGCCGACGCCGAGGCAGAGGCTGGAGCGCAGGTGCTCGCCGACATCCTCTCGCCGCTGGCGCAGAAGCTCTCGAAGAAGGACGTGAAGCGGCTGCTCGACGCGGGCGGAAAGAACCTCGCCGACGCGCTCGCCGTCGCCCGCAAACAGCTCGAGCCCGTGCGCGCCGCGGACCCGGAAGCCTGGGCTGAGCTGCTCCGCGGCAAGGCGAAGGCCATCGGCAAGAAGGACCCGGCGCGCGCCGAGGCCATCGCCCAGATGCTGGGCCGCTCCACCGTGGCGACCACCGACGATCGGTTCGGCGTCGTCGTACAGCAGCTCATTCATCACTCGCTCGACCCCCACCCTCGCGCTCGCCAGCGCGACCCATCTCTCGCCGAGCTCGAGCGCCTGCACGCAGAGGGTTTCTCGGTCGCAGATCAGGTGATGAAGGCGAAGGCCTTGAGTGACGAGGCCCGGTACTACGTCGGGGTGCACTTCGCCGAGAAGCCGCAGTTCGAGCTCAAGAACGTCGGCGCCGAGGTGCTCGAGCAGCTCTCGACGAAGGGGAAAGGCAAGCTGGCGAAGGCGGCGAAAAACAAGATGAAGCTGCTGGAGCTCTGACGACGGCCGAGTGGTGGTGAAACGACCGTCAGTCCTCCAGGTGCTCTCTGACTGCGTCCTTCTCGCGCTCTCTCTTGAAGGCCTTCGCCAGAGACACCACAGTGGAAGCTGAACAACGTCGGCGTCGCCGTGCTCGCGAAGCGCCCCGGCGACGCGTGAAGGAGCCGCTCGACCGTGCCACCGACCACCCGAACATTGATCACCAACGCCACCATCCGCGCTGCGCTCGCCCCGCACGCCCGCCCGGACAAGGCCGAGGGTATGCGCGCGTACCTCAAGTCCGCCATGCCGTGCCTCGGCGTCCAGGTGCCCGTCGCGCGCGCCGTCGCGAAGGCGCTGTTCTCTTCGACGCCCTTCACCACGCTGGCGCAGCTCGAGCAGCAGGTCCGGCGGCTGTGGGACGGCGCGACGTACCGAGAGGAGCGCTTCGTGGCCCTCAACGTCCTCCGACTGAAACCGCACCGGGCCCTCGTCACCGCGAAGGCCGCGCCGCTGCTCGAGCACCTCATTCTCACCGGCGCCTGGTGGGACCTGGTGGACGAGCTCTCGGCGCACGTCGTCGCGACCGCGCTCGAGAACGATCGGGTCGCCATGACGAAGATCGTCAAGCGCTGGGCCCGCTCCGACGAGCTGTGGCTCAAGCGCGCGGCGCTCGTCTGTCAGGTGGCTCGCGCTGGCGACACCGACCTCGAGCTGCTCGCGTTCGCCATCGAGCACGCGGTCGACGGGAAGGACTTCTTCCTGCGCAAAGGCATCGGGTGGGCGATGCGTTCCGTCGCGAGGCACCACCCAGACGTGGTGCGCGCGTGGCTGAAGACCTGGAGCACCCGGCTCAGTCCGCTCTCGGTCCGTGAGGCCAGGAAGGGGCTGCTGAAAACATAGCAGCGCCATTGGAACCCCGAGAAGGTGGCGCGGGCTCGGGGTTTGCGTGTCGTCACCACCGTGCGTTATGGGCCGCGTAAAGGGCTGGTCGGGCGGAGCGTCATGCGGAGTCGTCTCATTCTGGTCGTGCTGGTTGCTGCCTTCGGGTGCGGCCGGGAAAACAGCATCATCCCGACGGTCGACGCTGGCCCGCCGCTCCCGACGGTGAGCTGCCTCGACACCGACGGTGACGGCGTTCCGGGGACTGGCAGCTGTGGCGACGAGCCGCGCATGGACTGCAAAGACAACGATCCGCTCGCGTTTCCGGGCGCGTCTGAGCGCTGCAACGGCGCCGACGATGACTGCGACGGAGAGGTCGACGAAGGCCTCTTGCGCACCACGTACTACCGCGACGGCGATGGTGACGGCGTGGGCTCGACGGCGGCGGGCGAAGGCTGCAGGGCGCCGGCCCCCGGGACGGTGACGTCGACGGGTGACTGCAACGACGCCGACGCGAGGATTCGTCCGGGCGCCGCGGAGCAATGCAACGGCGTCGACGACGACTGCGACGGCGCGGACGACAACGGCATTTCGTTTCAGGACTTCTACGCCGACGTCGACGGTGACGGGTTCGGCGACGCGACGGGGGCCGCGGTGGCCGCGTGCCATTCGACGGTGATGGGCCGCGTGCCCAACCGCAGCGACTGCAACGACACCAACCCCACCGTGAAACCCGGCGCGAGCGAGCTGTGCAACCGCGTCGACGACAACTGCGACGGACAGGTCGACAACGGCATCACCTTCCAGAGCTACTACGTCGACGCCGATGGAGACGGCTTCGGCGCGGCAGGGGCCCCCGAGTCGAGCTGCGCCCCCGTACCCGGCAAGGTGACGAACGACTCCGACTGCAACGACGGCAACGCGACGGTGAAGCCGGGCGCGCCCGAGACGTGCAACGGCGTCGACGACAGCTGCGACGGCCAGGTCGACGAGAGCCTCTCCTTCACCACGTACTTCGTCGACGTCGACGGAGATGGCTTCGGCGCCATGGGGACCGGCGTCAGCGCCTGCACGCAGCAGGCGGGGCGCGTCACCAATGGCACCGACTGCAACGACACCGACCCGACGGTGAAGCCGGGCGCTCCCGAGCGGTGCAACGGCGTCGACGAAGACTGCGACGGCCTGACGGACGAAGGCCTCACCTTCACCGCGTACTACGCCGACATGGACGGAGACGGCTTTGGCGCGGGCGCGCCGCAGAGCGCGTGTCTGCCCGTCGCGGGCCGGGTGACGAACGCGAGCGACTGCAACGACGGCGACCCGATGGTGAAGCCGGGTGCTCCCGAGCGCTGCAACGGCGCCGATGACGACTGCGACGGAACTCCCGACGACGGGTTGTCGTTCTCGAACTACTACGTCGACGGCGACGGCGACGGCTACGGCCTCCCCGGCCCATCGCCGATCAACGCCTGTGCTCCGGTCATGGGTCGCGTCACGAATCAGCAGGACTGCAACGACGGCAACGCAGCGATTCGTCCCGGCATCGCGGAGGCGTGCAACCAGGTCGACGACAACTGCAATGGGCTGGTCGACGAAGGCCTCGCGATGCAGCCCTGGTTCCCGGACGTCGATGGTGACGGGCGTGGCCGGCTGGGAGCCACTGCCGTCACCCAGTGCAGCGCGCCTCCAGGGCACGTCTCGTCGAGCGACGACTGCAACGACCTGAACCCAGCCGTTCGCCCCGGCGTGCTCGAGGTCTGCAATGGCCTCGACGACAACTGTGACGGGCAAATCGACAACGGCGCGATGGCGCAGAACTACTGGGTCGATGGGGACAGTGATGGTTTCGGCCAGGCCGGCTCGACACCGCAGAGCTCATGCGCGCCCATCAGTGGGTGGGTGACGAACGCGTCGGACTGCAACGACGCCAACTTCGCGGTGAGGCCGACCGCGACCGAGGTGTGCAACGGCATCGACGACAACTGCAACGGGACGGCGGAAGAAGGCCTGACCTTCCTCACGTACTACGTCGACCTCGACGCTGACGGCTTCGGCGCGCGGATGTCGCCGGGGCTGTCGAGGTGTCAACCGGTCGCGGGTCGCGTCACCAACGACACGGACTGCAACGACGGCACGCCAGCGATTCGGCCCGGTGCGACCGAGACGTGCAACAGCCTCGACGACGACTGTGATGGCCTCACCGACGAAGGGCTCGCGACCCAGAACTGGTGGGTGGACGCCGACGCCGATGGGTACGGACAGGCGACGGCGCAGGCAAGGGCCTCGTGCGGCACGGTGTCCGGCGCCGTCACCAACAACCTCGACTGCAATGATGGCAGCGCGGCAGTCCGGCCCGGAGTGATGGAGACCTGCAACAACGTCGACGACAACTGCAGCGGGCAGACCGACGAGGGCAACCCGGGCGGCGGCGCGGCGTGTCTGACGGGGCAGGCCGGCGTCTGCAACTCGGGGACGTTGACGTGCATGGCAGGAGCGGTGACGTGCCAGCGCAACACGAACCCGGGTCCCGAGCGGTGTAACGCCCTCGACGACGACTGCTCCGGTGGCGTCGATGAGCCGTTCACCGGGTTGGGGACTGCCTGCACGGTTGGCGTGGGCGCGTGCCTCGGCACCGGCACCATCGTGTGCAATGGGGCACAGACGGGCACGCAGTGCAGCGCGGTGGCGGGAGCTCCGACGGCCGCGGCGTGCGACGGCATCGACAACGACTGCGACGGCGTGACCGATGAGCCGTCGCTGGTCGACACGGTCAACGTCAGCACCACCGCCTGGCAGGACCTCGAGGTGCAGCCGTACTTCTACTCGGCGGGTGGGTGCCGGGGCGGGGAGTTGACAGGCACCGACGCGCTCGCCGGCGGAGCGATGGTGATGTCGACGGGCACCAACGGCGTCAACTTCCAGCGGCTCGATACGCAGGGCGTTCCAGTGGGCGCGCCGGCGCAGTTCACGTCACTCACGTATCTCGAGGTCGCGACGGCGCAGGCGGGCGATGGGTTCATCGTCGCGGGCGTGTGGAACGTGGCGCCGGAGATTGATCTCTTCTACATCGACGCGGTCACGGGCGTGCGGCGCACGTTCCTGTACTCGCAGCACAACGCAGGCGCTGGCGGGACCATCGACTCGCTGCGGGTGGTGCGGGCGAGCGGCCGGAACGTGGTGGTGGTGTGGCGGCAGACGGGCGGCGCGGCGAACAACGGCGTGCGCCTGGCGCGCTACCGCATCGACGGTGACGGTGGAGCGACGCCGTTCAGCATCGCGAACGCCAACGCGTGCGGTGGCGTGTGCACCATCTCTCCGAGCGCGACGATGCCGTTGGGCGTGGGCGCGGACTCGTCGGTCGATGATTGGAGCGCGACGCAGACGTGCTCCGCGGCGATGCGGAAGGTCGGCATCAGCTACCTGACGACGCCGACGAGACTGAACTTCTTCGAGGTGAACGAGGACGGCACCGGCAAGTGGGCCGCAGAGGAGGTCGTCTACACGGTGTCGAGCCCACGCTCGATGGCCGAGCCGGACGTGGCGTACTACCCGGCCCCGAGCGGGAAGAGCCCGTGGGTGGTGGCGTACGTGACGAAGGATCCTGGCGCGGCGCCGGCGACGGCGGACCTGACGTTTGGCACGCGGGTGCTCTCAGCCACTCCGTATTGGTCGTGGGGCTATGCGTGGCTCGCGTACGCGACCGACAACGGCATCGAGTCCATCACGCGCCCCAGAGTGACGGCGTCGTCGAGTCAGCTGTGGTTCGCAGGGCATCGCTTCGTCAACGACGCGTCGGGGCTGAAGCGGCAGGTGATGACGCGCTTCACTGATTTGACCGGGTCGCGGCAACCGTTCAGCAGCACGGTCGAGGTGCCGGTGACGAGCGGAGCGTGCACTGGCGACGCGCACTGCCGGCCCGGGAACAAGTTCGGGCTCGCGTCGTGGGCGCCGTTCTCGCGGCTCTACTATTCGGGCAGCGGGGCGACCCCGGTGGGCAGCTACGCGAGCCGGCTGACGTGTCACTGATCAGGGGCTCGAGACCGCTTGAGCGACGCTTGACACCCGGCCGTCAGGCGGGCACAAGGGCCGCCGTCAGTTCCGCTGCATCGGGGAGTGGCTCAGCCTGGTAGAGCACTTGGTTCGGGACCAAGGGGTCGCAGGTTCGAATCCTGTCTCCCCGACTGGTGAAACGGCCCGGAAGCCTTCGGTAACACGAGGGTTTCCGGGCCGAGTCTTTTTCAGCCTGCCTCCGTCTCCACACGTGTCTCCACGGTTTCACCCAAGTCCTCGGGCGAAGCCTTGAGGTCCGCACCGGCGTCGAGCAGTGCGATGGCCTGGTCCATCGCCGCCGGAGAGAGGTGCAGGTAGCGCTGCGTCGTCGACAGGCTCGCGTGGCCCGCCATGGTGCCGATGGCGACGGGGGTCGCCCCGGCCATTGCCAGCCTGCTGCAGAACGTGTGGCGCAAGATGTGGATGCCGCCGGTCACCTTCAGCCCAGCGCGCCGCTGAGCCCGGCACATCCACTTCGCCAGCAGCACCTGGGTGACGCCGGGGAAGCCGTCCTCCCGCCAGAGGACCCGGTCGCCCCGCATGTGCCAGTTGGCTTGGAGCGCGGCCTTCAGTCGCGCCGTAAGCCTCACCTTGCGGTCTCGTCGGCCTTTGGGGGAGGAGACGTGGCCCTCCCACTCCGACCGGCGAACCGTGAGGTAGCCGCGCTTCAAGTCCACGTCGGGCTGCTCCAACGCGATGATTTCACCGCAGCGCAGCCCGGCGTCACCACCGAGAAGGACGAAGAGTTCGATGCGCGAGTCGATTGCCCGCGCCGCCTCCACCAGCCGCTCGTAGACATGCGGCTCGTAGAACTTCGCCTCGGTGACGCGGTCAATCTTCACGAGCTCGATGGTGGCGGGCATCTGGGGAATCACCCGCCACTTCACCGCGCACTTCAGCATCGTGTTCAGGACGGTGAGGATGTTGTTCACCGTCTTGGGGTTCCTCTCGACCAGGTCCGCCTTCAGCTTCTGCACGTCGGCATCGCTGACGGCGTCGACCTTCTTCTTCCCCAGGCGGGGCAGGAGGTGGTGGTCGATGACCCGCTGCTTTTGAATGATGGTGCTGTGCTTCTGCCGGTTCGCCTTCGCGTGCTGCTCGATGTACCGAGGCGCGAACTCCGCCAGCGTCGGCACCTCCTCACGCTCGTGCTTCCCGTTAATGGCGATGAGCCGCTCACGCTCTTCGCCCCATCGCCTGGCGGCCGTCTTGGACGAGAGCGAGACCACGGTGCGGTCACGCAGCTTCGACCCGTCGGGCTGCCGGACGATGACGTCCACTTCATAGCCTCCTCGTTTGAACTTCCTCACTGCAACGCTCATCGCCGGACTCCATTGTTCGGCGACGGCACACGGTTTTGATCGAGCCAGAGTACCAGCGCGCTCCGACGGAAAAGAAGGCGACGGCGAACACGAACGCCTCCAGGGAGGAGACCGCGCTCGTTCATCGCGTAGATGGCCTTCTTCGACGTCCGCAGCAGCGCGGCGACTTCCTCGGCGGTCATCAACGGCGACCCCGCGAGGTCCTGCTTCAGTGGGTCTTCGGACACGTCAGCACCACTCACCCGCGGCACCGGGTGCTTCGTCGTGGTGCTGGAGGCGCTGTCCACCACTACGGTGGGGGCCATCAGCTTGTGCTCGTCACGGGCGCCGAGGCTGTTGCCCGGCGCGGCCCCGTGGTTCTTTGGTGCTGCGCCAGTCACGCGGACAACCCGCGGTTCCAGAGGTTGATGGGGGTCGGTGTGCCACCGGGTGTCCCCGCCTCTGCGGTCTGCTCAGGCAGCCAGCCACACTGGCTACCCACTTCCAAGGTGCCTTCTTCGAGATCCCGCGTCAAGTCGCGCTGGCCGCTGCCGCGCTCGACGTCACCCAGGGTCTCAACCTCAGGCCGCGCTCACCGTGGTTCCCGCGCTCTGTTCCTTCCTCCGTGCAACCGCGCCAGGAGAAGAGCGAGGTGCTGCTCCTTGGTGAGCTGGTTCGGTGCTGGCTGCTGCGCAAGGAACGCCTCGAGGTCGGTGGCGCGCACAAGGTAGCGCCGGGAGGCCCGCATAGCGGCCAGCCGCCCGGCGTGAACCCAGGCCCGAACGGTGGTTGAGGTCACGGAGCACCGCTCGGCGACATCGCGGACCGTGAGCAAGGGCTCATCGCGCTTCAGCTTGCCGGAGTCGTTCATCGCGTCCAGGAGAGCGCGGAGGTCCGCGGTCTCCTCGCGGATGATGCGGCGCAGGTCTTCGGTTGAGATCACCACAAGGTCCATGACTGGGCTCCCTCTTCTCGATTCAGGTCCACCGTCAACCCGCACGACGCACCAGGCGACGGGCGGGCCGACGTGGTGCGCATCGCCGCGGTGGCGGGGTCAGTGGACCCTGCGCCGATACGCCCGCTTGGGCACCGGCACACCAGCGAGGTCGGCCAGCTCAGCCCCGAGACTCTGGCAGCGAGCGAAGACGACGCTGACGCTGGAGCAGAGCTCGGTGGCGATCTCTTTCAGGGTTCGCCCCTCGGCACGCAGCTCCAGCAGCCGGAGGTCGCGCTCTTCGAGCGCTGCCAGCCAAGTCTGGAGATCGAATGCCGACGCCAGGTGCTCGGCGGGGTCTCCGTTCCTGCGGACGGCCAGCCCGACGAGTTGTTGGTCGCCCTCAGTGGCGGTGTCGTCGCCACCGTCGGCATCGACGATGCCGTCCACGTGGAGAACCTCGAGCTTGCCAGCGACGTAGTTGCGTTGGTTCAGCGCATCGACACCTCGGCCGTGCGACGAGACCAGATGCCGTGAGTGGTCGGTCACCCGCAACTTGGCGTGGTGAACCAGAAGCGCATCGTCGAGTCGCCGACCGCGCGCCGCGTACCGCAACGCCATGTTGAAGGTGAGCGCGACCGCCTCACTGATTCGATCCTCACGGTGCTCTTCGGGCAAATACCGGGCGAGAGGCTTGAACCCGCCACGGCGGTACAGATCGGCGACCTGCTGACGAACAGCTTCTTCTGGGGCAGCGGACATGGGGATCTCCGTGCACAGGCACACGGGTCCCCTCGCGGGAACTCGATGGCGCTGTGCTGCTGGGCGCCATCGGGCGCGGGTTGGTGATGAACGACGACGACGAGATGAAATGCTTTCTGCGGCGCTGCTCCCTGCAACCGAGTTCTGTGACCGCCGAACAACAGAAAGCCCCCGGTGCCGTTGCAAGCGCACCGGGGGCCCTCCCCCTCGTTACCGAGCGCGCTTCCGCTGGAGTGCAGCGACCACTGCAATAGCAATGGCCAGTGCAATCTCGCGAACCAGCGGGTGACGCACTGCCTTTCTGACCCAATGGGACATCGGAGCTACCTCCCTGACGCTCGCCGCGGCGAGAACGTGGTTGGTGTGCGCCAGGGTGGGCGTACGGTTCGAGGTTTCACCGGCAACTCGGCTGCAGGTCATGCTGCCGGTGCTGCCCGACGCGCGGCGCAGCAACGTCGAGTTTGTGTCGAGGGCGCAGGGGCACCGACAGCGCGACGAGAGTGACCAAGTGCTTGTACCTCGTTCTGCGCGCCGCTTTGGGGACGATCCCTCGCACGCACGCTCGACGTTGCTCACCGGCAAGACGAGGATGGCAGGGTCGGAGCACAAGGAGATCGCCGGTGTCAGACCACCCCTACACGCGCTTGTTCATGACGAACCCGACTGGCCGCTACATTGGTTTCGACATCGTGGACGTCACGGTGCCCTACGCGCGGCGCGTCCTTGGGCGCCCAACGACGGAAGACTCAGGCGTGTGGCGCGGACTCGAGCCCGATCTCCCGCGGTTTCCGAACGAGGACGAGAACGCGGTCAGGTTACTTGGTCGGTACGCGCGGGACGGCGGGGCTCGGGCGCATCTGATGGAACTCGGCATTTCAAAGGCACAGTGGGAGTCGGCTTCGGCCGTCGAGCGCAGCGCGGTGAAGGGGGCGCTCGTGGCGGTCGAAGCGCTCGGTGATGCCGTACGTGCCGCACTCTCAGCGGATGATCGACGCCTTCGTCGGAGCGCAGTGACGTTGCTGAACAAGGTCGTCAAGGTTGCCACGTCGGACCAGGGCGAGAAGAACACGAGGAGTCACTACCGGTTCCAGCGCCAATCAGAGCGGGTCGCCCGCGGGCGCCAACTCGTGGGCCTGGCCAACCAGCTTCTCAAGATGGTGCAGCGGGAGCGGCGTGCGCTTCCGACTGCCGCCGATGCCGAGCTCAGGAAGGCGCAGAGGAGGCAGGAGTTCGAGAAGTTGAACGCGCTCGGCATGGGGCTCGTCTTCACCGCCGACCACCTGAGCCGTCTCACCGAGCGGGGCACGCGGGAGATTGCCCTCGAGGTGGTTCTCAAGGCGATGCCCGACCTCACCCGGGAGCTGCTGTCCCGGGGCGTGCGGCGACAGGCCGGGAAGCCCAAGCGGTCCCGCCGTCGTCGGGCTGCCCCCCGGTCCGCGCCCTGATGAAGTTGGTGGTGGTCAACGGCCACTGCCCACCGGCTGGCTGACTTCGTCGTCCGTTCTACATGCCCGTGAATGGGCATCGAACAGTCCGACGAGGAAATCATCACTCGCGAGCGGTCAGCGCTCCGTGCGGCTCTGGCCGTCGAGCTGGCAAGGCTGGGCATCACGCAGCGGGAGCTGGCCGCCTACCTCTCTGTTCCGCCAACCACCTTCTCAACTTGGGTCACCGGGGCGCACCCGGCCCCCGCTGGGCTCGTAGCGCGGATCGAGCACGCGCTCCGCCTGCCCGCCGGGCGCCTGCCAATTCCCCGTCGCTGACTTTCACCACCCCGCTGCCGGGTGACGGGGCCACAGCGGGGTCCACCCCCTCGTCGATGACAAAGAGGAACTTCAAATGGCTGACGAAAAAGAGAGTGCAACGCCTTCAACAAGTGGCGCAGCGACCCGCCCCGACGCTCTGCCTCAAACCGGGTCGAGCCCGACCACCACGAGCGGTGCGAGCCCTGGCGGGCCGGATCTCTCGCGAATCCGGCTGTCCCAGGACTTCGGCGCGATCCTGGGCGTCAAGAAGCAGCTCATCACCGTGCCGGTGAAGAAGCCGGACAAGCAGAGCTTCTTCCGCGTGCACCCCGATCCTGACTGGCAGCTGCAGGCCGCGGTGCTGGAGTTGAAGGAGGAGCGCGAGACCTATGTCGTGGATCCGACACTTCTCGATGCAGTGGGCACCGAGGCGGCGCCGCGGTTGATCGTCCCTGCGGTCACGCGCCAGGGCGTCACCTTCCTCTGGCCGCTGCGGCTGCCCGCGGCCGATGGGCGGCAGGACGAGTGGGCCCGTTCCGCGATGGAGGCCGCGACCTTGGCGCGGGAGCAGTGGGTTCGCATGAGCGCGAACATGTCCCTGGGCGCCTATGAGGTCCTGTCGGCGCCGATCTCCGCCGAGCCGGTCTGGCCCGACGCGACCTTCGAGGATCTCGTGAAGATCGCCTTCAAGAACCACTACATCAACGACTTGAACCACCCGGTTCTTCGCCGTCTACGTGGGGAGCTGTAACCGTCGTGCAGCTTGGCGCGCGAACATTCGCGGAGGTGTGGGCTGCGGACTTCGAGTTCCGTGCACTCGCGGGCGAGCGGCCGCAGCCCCACTGCCTTGTTGCGCGTGAGCTTGTCTCGGGGCGCACGGTTCGTCTGTTCGGCGCCGACCTGTCGGCCCACGCCTGCGCGCCGTTCGACGTGGGGCCGAACAGCCTCTTCGTCGCCTTCTACGCGGCGGCGGAGATGTCCTGCTTCCTCTCTCTCGGCTGGTCGACGCCCACCAACGTGCTCGACCTGTTCGCCGAGTTCCGAGTTCTAACCAACGGTAGGCCTTACCCTCACGGCGCCGGTCTTCTGGGGGCGATGACCTTCTACGGTCTCCCCTGCATCGACGTGGCCGAGAAGAAGGAGATGCGCGAACTGGCGATTCGCGGCGGCCCGTTCACCACCGACGAGCGAGCCGCGCTCCTCAGGTACTGCGAGACCGACGTTGATGCCCTCGACCGGCTCTTCCCGGTCATGGCGCCGGTCCTAGACCTTGAACACGCGCTGTTGCGCGGCCGCTTCGTGGTGGCGGTCGCGCACATTGAGCACGTCGGCGTGCCGCTGGACCTGGAGATCGCGGTCCCGCTCAGGGCCCACTGGGAGGCCGTTCAGGGCATGCTCATCGAGCGCATCGACCAGACCTACCGCGTGTACGAGGGCCGGAGCTTCAGGGTGGCGCGGTTCGGCGACTGGCTGCAGCGCAACGGAATCCCTTGGCCGCGTCTTTCCTCTGGGGTTCTCGACCTGGCCGATGACACCTTCAAGGACCTGGCGCAGACATACCCAGCCGTCCGGCCGCTTCGAGAGCTTCGCCAGACGCTGAGCGAGATGCGACTGAACGATCTCGCCATCGGCGCCGACGGGCGCAACCGGTGCATGCTGTCGCCGTTTCGCGCACGCACCGGCCGGAACCAGCCGAGCAACTCAAAGTTCATCTTCGGCACCGCCGCCTGGCTTCGGGGCCTCATCAAGCCCGAGCCCGGGAATGCACTCGCCTACATCGACTGGAGCCAGCAGGAGTTCGGCATCGCGGCGGCGCTCTCCAACGACGAGGTGATGAAGGCCGCCTACCGGTCTGGTGACCCGTACCTCGAATTCGCGAAGCAGGCGGGCGCCGTACCGCCGACGGCGACGAAGAAGAGTCACGCAGCCGTGAGGGAGCAGTTCAAGCAGTGCGCCCTGGGCGTGCAGTACTCGATGGGCGAGACGTCGCTGGCGGCGCGACTGGGGAGAAGTCCGGCCGACGCGAGGGAGCTTCTGCGCCTCCACCGCGCGACCTATCCGCGGTTCTGGCGCTGGTCCGAGTCCGCTGTGAACTACGGCATGTTGCACGGCAGGCTTTGGACCACCTTCGGCTGGAAGATCCAGGTCGGGCCAGATGTCAACCCGCGGTCGCTGGGCAACTTCCCGATGCAAGCGAACGGCGCTGAGATGCTGCGGCTGGCGTGCTGCCTGGGCACCGAGCGTGGCATCCGCATCTGCGCGCCGGTCCACGACGCCGTGCTGATCGAGGCGCCGCTCGACGAACTCGATGCGAAGGTGGCTGAGATGCAGAGGGCGATGGAGGAGGCGAGCGGCATCGTCCTCGGCGGCTTCTTCCTGCGCTCCGACGTAAGCCCCGTTCGTTACCCCGCGCGCTATATGGACCAGCGCGGCGCGACGATGTGGGGCCTGGTGCTCGACCTGCTCACGGGGATTGCCGGTGACCGGTGAGACCTGCGCGTGAGCGCCCGGGTACCCGCTCACCGATGCGCAGGCGCCCCTTCTCCTTTCTTCTCCTCTCTGACCCCTTGGTGGTGACCGCGTTGCGCAACTTGCTCGACATCAACGCCCTACGGCTACCGAAGACGCCCCCGGCCGTCGTGGCCACTTCACGCTCAAGGCCGCCGCATCACGCCAAGGGGGAGCTGTTCCTGAAGGGCCCGATCCCCTGGTCGTGGTTGGTCGCCGCCGGTGATGCGAAGGGGCGTGCGCTCCAAGTGGCCATCGTCTTGTGGCTTGAGGTCGGAATGAAGAGGTCGGCGAGAGTGCGGCTCCCCCACCAGCGGCTGCGCGAGATGGGCGTGGACAGGCACGCGGTGCGGCGTGGTCTCGCGGCACTTGAGGCGGCTGGACTGGTCGTCGTCGAGCGGAGGAACGGGGCTTCTCCGGTCGTCACCGTCAGGCCCGCTGGGCCGGGTAGTGAGGGGGATGCGGCGACTGGCTGAAGTCACCCGCGGCTTGCGGGCAAGAGCGCCGGTTTCTACGTTCTTCATGTGAGAGCCCCGGAACTTGTCCGAAACGCAGCCGGGGAGAGCCAACCCCACCGGGAAGAACCTCGCGCGCTGGACCTCCGCGAAGCCCGCCTTGGCTTGACTGCCGTTGAACGGCGGGCCGTCGAGGAATTGGTGAGCGGCTCCCGCGGGGAGACGGCCGATTTCGTGGCGCAACGCGCCGCCGCTCTGGCCGCCGACCAAGATGGCTCGGTGCGTCGCCGTTCACTGGCGAAGATGTTGGCGATCCAGGAGGCGCTCTCGGCACAGCTGTCTTGCCTGCTCGCGGCAGCCGTCGCCCGCAGGGATGAACCAGTCGTGAAACTGCTCGACCGCGCGCTCACCGGCGCCACCGCCCGACTCAGGATGCTCACCGAAGAGCTGCGGGCCGAAATGACCGGCGGTCGCCGAGCGCTTGTGCGGGTAGGCGTCGTCGGCACGGTGAGCATCACCGGAGAACGGTGAGCCCATGCCAGCACCAAGACGTCGCCCGTTTACCGACGAGGTCGCCCGCATCAGCATCGCGGCCCTACGCAGGTCCATCGGCCCGGCCTGGCGTACGATGACCTCGGTGCGGCTGACCATCGGCGGCGTGGTCAACGTCGTGGAACTTCTCGACCGGCCGTGCGCAACGACGTTCGGTGGGAGAAAACGCTACCTACGCTGCGTGTGTGGGACGGCGGTGATGCGGCTCGGTTATGTCGATGGCGTCGGGCTCCGCTGCCGCGCATGCACTCGGTGGAAGTCGCGCGAGCAAAGTTGACTACTGCTTGAACGCCGCCGCGCCGCACCGGGGTGTAGACGGCGGACTTCGTTTCACGGTCGAGCGGCGGCAAGGCCAGCGAAGAGGCTCTGAAGCACGTCCCGGTCGTCACCCCCACCTCGACCCAGTCGCCTCTCGACGGCGATCAGATCTTGGGCGAGTGCAGTGGCCGGGGTACGCTTACCAAACTGGCGTGTTTCTTCGGCCAGCGGCGGAGATCGGCGGACGTCGCGCTGAGCCGCGTCTGAGGGAGGGAACTGACATGGCCGCCATCATCATCTTGATTACAATTGGAGTGCTGGTCCTCATTGTCGTGGTCGCGGCCAAGGCTGGCGGCGGCGGATTGCCCCGCTGGGGGATGTCAGCCTGGCAATCGGACGGTCAAGGTGGCTGGCACACCCAGCCTGTCTTGACAGTTGGTGATGCCGAGTACCGCTTCGCAACGGCCCAGGAGTACATCTCCAAACTGCAAGAAATTCAGATGAAGTACGCCCAAGTGCCCGATGCAGACCCTGGAAATATCGACGATGTCATCTATCAACTCGACCGAGTCAAACACCTTTTCGTTCGCCACGCCACGTCAGCCCCAAGCGTAGACCCGGCACCAGCAAACAACAGTGCAGCGCAACCCCGACAAGCCGAAGGCTCCGGCAAAGGCGAGCGCGGCGCCTCGACGCTCCATTTTGTTCCAGAAGTGGGCGACGCAGCCAAGACTGGGTTCTCGAATCTCATCAAGTCACTCTACAGTCAGAATGGCGATGGATGCATCTACTGGCGCACCGAGCTGTTGAAGGACGGTAGCGGTGACGCAATTGAATACGCAACGCGAGTTTTCGATGCCACCTGGGCAGCCGCCGTCATTCAATACACCAAGATATTTAGAAACATGAAGCGAATGGACGTACTTCCGCGATCCGTCAACGTCGCCTTTGACGAGGCGCTGTCTTCGCTGGAACGTCTGTTTTCTTACGACCTGTTGCCGCCCGTGCCCAAGGTCCTGGTTCCAGCCGACACCAACGTTCCAGAAGACCCGCTTGAGCGCGTCCTCACGATCTATGGATACATCCAAAAAGGAATCGACAACGAGGAAGAGCATCAAGAACTCTTGAACATCGCTGACCGCGCGATTGCGGCTCACGCTCTGCGAAGCACCATGCTGGCCATCTCCACCACTGAGATGCCGGTCGTCGAGGAGCTGCCAATCGACTTTTCCGGCCTCGCCGTGATGCTGGCTGCCTTTGCCAGTATGGAAGAGTCACGGCCCCAATTCGCTCGCCGTTGTTCTGTGCTTGCCGTGAAATGTGCTGCACAGGTTCCGCGCGACGATGCGCGGTTCGCGAATGTCGCCACGACGTTCGAGGCTTGCAAATTGAAGGTCCCCGTATTCTCGCCAGTACCAACAGGCCGAAACTCGGTTCGCATTTCATTCGATGGCTCAGTCAAAGTAGTGAACCGCGATGACGCTCGAGAGGTTCCAAATGGAGCCACGGGTGGAAACACGTCGACCGCTGCCGAGCCAAAATCCGAAGCTGAAGTCTTGCGCGCCATCGAGAAATCACTCCTTGGCCTCGTCGGGCTCGACAGCATGAAGCCGCTGATTGCGATGGATGTGTTCGAGTTCCTGTCGGCAGGTCAGAGTCGAGGCCGCGTGTTCTGGGGCTCCTCTGGCGTCGGGAAGACCGAGGTTGCTCAACGCCTCGCCGGGCTGCGCGAAGGCTTTCCTGGGCTTTCGCTTGGTGCGGGTCAGGTCCGTTACGTGAGTGGCGTTGACGGCAAGCTCGAGGTCAAAGAGCTGATTGATTCACTGCCCGCCAAGAGCATCCTGTTCATTGATGAGGCCGACAAGTGTCTTGATCCGAAGGCCGGTATGGTAAGCGCGGCTGAGGCGACGCAGGTTCGGCACGCGATCATCACCCACTTTCAAAGGAAGCCAGTTCTTTGGGTGTTTTTGGGAGTGTTCTCCCAGATGCGAAGCGAGGGCGTGCTGACCGACGAATCGCTGCGAGTCAATTTTGGTGACGAACTTGCTCACCGGCTCGACTACGCAGACTGGGGCTTCCCTGCCTGGACCCTTGAGAACTTGCTCAAGGCAGTCAATGGGGCCTCGTCCCGTCGGAAGTTGCGCTACGACGACGACGCAGCCCTTGTTCTTGCTCAGTATTGCATCAAAACAGGGGGCGGGGTTCGAGCCTTCGACAATCTGGAAACGGCAATCATTAGACACATTCGGACCACGGGTTCCGCCGCAAGCTCAGTGTCACTTCCCGTTGCGCGCGATGTACTTACGAAGCGCGGGGTTCAGGTGGTATAGACATGGAAAAGTCCGACAAGAAGTCTACCGCGCTTGCCCAGGCTCCAGCGGCGAGCAGAACGACTCACAATCTGGGTGTCTCCGGGACAGCCCGTGCTGGAACAGCAAGTGCTTTGGCTGACATCTGTTTTGATTTGTGGTCTGCCGAACGCACTGCGGCAATCAAGGATCAACTGGTAGGCGGGTTGCTTGCTGCGGTTCTGGATCAGGCTGGTGGAGGAGTGTTGCTTGGCCTTCTCGGTAAGTGTCAAATCAGGGGGTGCGATGTGCACGTGCTCACGCTGGAGCACGACATCGTTCGACATCTCTCGACTGATGCTCCTACGCCGACAGGTTTTTCGGGGGCCAGAGAGTATTGGCGTGCTCCCCACGACGCAGCCGTCGCGGTCTTGGTGTACTCGGATCACCTGGACGTGGTCCTTCTTGACGGTACGAAGGTGCGCTTGGCGAGCGGGGGACAGTCCTGATGACGACCTTCGATGACGAGCGAATCAAGCGGATCGTTGCGTTGGCTGACCAGAAGAAGCAGGTCGACAAGAAGCACTGGACCCCGAAGGCCGTCTACGAACGGCTTGACGAAGCGATTATTGGGAACACCAGATACAAACAGGCTCTAGCGATTTGTATCGCCGATTTCGTCGGCGAGAGCGCAATCCGAAGTCATCTGCTTGTTGCTGGCCCAAGTGGGTCGGGGAAGACCTATCTGCTGCAGGAGTGCCTTCCGGACTTCGAGTTGCCATTCAAGGTTGTCGATGCCTCTGGTTTGGTGCCTGCGGGCTACAAGGGAATGACTTTGCAGGAGGCGCTCGAGGACTTCTTCAAGAGCAACGCGTTGGCTTCGCGCAAGGCTGTTATCGTTCTTGATGAGTTTGACAAGATTTCCGAGAAGTCTAACGGCGGGGACACGCACAAGAGTCATTCCCTGCAGTCGGAACTGCTGACGTTGGTTCAGGGCAAGCAAGAAGGGGCGATTGATACGCGCGGTTCGCTTTGGATTTTCGCTGGCGCGTTTGCGTACGCCGACGAGATGAGGCGCAGTCCGCCCGCGCTGGCCAAAGCTGATTTGCTGAAATACGGCTTCAAGAACGAACTGCTGGGTCGTATAGCCAAGATGACGATGACCGACATCCCCACGACGGAAGACGTTGTTCGTCGGGTGGCCCATGACAAGGTGGTGCGTGCGTTTCTTGGTGACCTTCAGGCTATGGAGTTCGAGGTTGATTTTGCTGACGATGCATTCCTTGAGTTGGCAATGGCAGCCCAAAGTCCGACATTCGGAATGCGGATTATCCCGTCAGCTATTGCTGAGTTGAAGCAGCACGTTGTTTTTAACTGCGCGAAGGGCCGCGTGCTGATCACGAAGGAAATGGTGGCCACGGTGCTTCGCGCGTAGCGGTTCAAGGAGTAAATAAAGGAGCCAGATGGGCACGAATAAGAACTGGTGGATGACTCCGGAGCAATTGCAAAACTACTCAGAGCTGACCGAGGCTCTCGGTGAGCTTCAGCGTGAGCATAGGGGCCTGATCGCCAAGGCCGTGGATAAGACAATTACACGAGGCGAAGCTGAGCGACTCCGCGAAGTGAACGCGGCTTTCAACAAGGCGTTCGCTGCGCGGAAGGCCTTGGAAGATCAGAATCCAATCTTGCCGGAGAATATCCTGCGCTTGACGTAGGTGCAGACGGCGTCGGTAGCGCCCACGTCCAGAGTGGCTTGCTGATGCCCTCGTTGCCGGTAAGGGAGCTGCTGAAAGAGTTCGACGGTCCGCGAACAGGAATTCGGCCCAGCGCCAAGCGAACCCGCCGGTCGCAGCTGAACATCACAGGCTCGAGGCTGCGGAGACCGCTGAGGGTCGCGGTGACCAGCGCGAAGTCCCTGGCGATGGCGCCCCGGTTTCGTCTCCACACGTGTCTCCACGCCCGAGGGGAATTCGGGTGGACGGCGGGAGACGGTGGAGGACAGCCGTGGGGACGGATTCTCTTGGTGTCACGAGGGGTTAGCGCCGAAATCCGTGTGCCGTCGCCTGGTTAGAGATACCCCTCGCAACCCATCAAATCCTGTCTCCCCGACTGATGGAAGGCCCTGATTCTGTTCGGGAAACCGAATGGGGTCAGGGCCTTCGACTTTTGGCCCTGAGCCTCAGCAACCGGCCTGAGCTCCCGGCACTCCGAAGGTCGCCTGCCGAACTTCGAGGTCATCGACCATCGCCTCGAAGAAGGCGGCGTTCGGGTCACCCGTCTCCTGCGCGAAGTGCATCCTCAGCTCGCACGCCTCGAGATTCCGCGGTGCCACGACCCTCACCGCCTCGACCAACGCGATGGCTGCACCGACCTCGCCGCGCGCGAACTCGTACCTCGCCAGCGCGAGGTGGCTCGAGAGGTCGGTCTCTCCCATGTGCGACAGCTGGGCGTACAGCGCGGGAATGCACGCCCCGCTCGGGTCCTCCATCGCGATGCGCTGCCGCGCGTGGTCGCAGATTTCATGAAACGTCCGAGCGATCGCCGGATGCACGGGGTCCAGCAGCGCCGCGTGGCTGATCGCCGAGACCGCCTCCTCCGTCTCGCCGAGCTCACGATGCGCGATGGCCCGGCACCACGACAGGTACGCCGAGTCGATGCCCTGCGCCGAGGCCCGCGCTCCGAGCTCGTTCACCTTCGCCTGCAGGCCAGTCCAGTCGCGTTCCTCCATCAGCCCTTTGAGCTGCCCAATCTCCTGCTGCAATCGTTTCACCTCGGCCTGGTCCTGTCGCATGGTCACTCCTTGACTCCCTGCTTCGCGACGGGCGCGTACGGTACCGCGTCGAGCGAACGCATCAAGGCCTCCGCCTCGAACCGCGCCGCGGCGGCTTCGTCCTTCTGGAGCCGGGCGACGTTGGCGCGCGCCTGCCACGCGTCTCGGCTCGAGGGCGCCAGCACGGTGACCGCCCGCGCGAGCGACGCAGCACGGTCGAGCTGCCCCGCCGTCATGAGGTGCCGGACCATCGCGAGGTGGGTCGGTACGTCTGCCTCATCCGAGGCCTGCAGCAGGGCGTACAGCTTCGGCACCGACGCATCTGCAGGGTCGGCCTTCAGCACCGCGTCACGGAGCCGCTGCGTCATCACCTCGAACGAGCGCAGCGTCGTCGGGCTCAACGGGTCCAGGCGCAGCGACATCTGAATCGTTTCGAAGGCCATGACGAGTTCTCCGAGGTGGTCGAGGCTCACCGCCGTTCCCCACGTGGCCCACGCCGACGTGAGGTTCATCCGCTCCAGTCTTCCGGTCAGCTGGCGGAACGAGCGCAGCGACTGCTGGTGCTGGTCCTGCTGGAGCTCGTCCGAGGCCCTCGACGCCAGCTGCAGGACGTCACCCATTCGCTGATCGGCGTACGTCCTCATCGGCTCACCTCGTCTGACTTCGGGGACGGAACCTGACGGCGCGCCTTCGTGGGCTCGAGGGCCTTCAGGATGCTGCGAGCCGCAGCGCCAATGCGCCGCGTCGCCACGAGGAGGTGGTCCATCGACCCCATCCCTGCGAGGTACTCGGGCGCACGGCTCTGCATGTTCAGCCGCATGGCCACGATCCACGACACGCCCTCGGCTTCCGACTCGCGCTGGGCTCGCGTGAGGACACACTTCGCGTCGACGTGACCCAGGAGGATGTGCGCCAGCTCGTGGATCAGCGTGACCGCCTGCTCCGCTTCACTCACATCACGGCGCAGGCGAATTCGCCGGCCCTCCAGCGCGACGCCCACTGCACCGTGCGGAAGTGGGCCAGCTTCGATGGTGACGCGGAGCCTCGCGGCGACCTCTTCCAGCGCGGCCAGGTGCTTCGTGCGCCCGAGGATCGTCCACTCAGGGGCCTCCACGGGCGGGCCGATCGTGTCCTCGGCGCTGAAGACGCGAACACCAACGAAGCGACGGGCCGACGTGGGCGCGAGGATCCAGATGGGCCGGACTCCCGACTTGAGCGGGCGGCCGCGACGATTCCATTCAGCCTCGCTCGCCACGTGCCGTGCGCCTGGTCGCTGAGAAAAGATGAGCGCGCAGTTGAACGGCGAGTAGCGCCACTGGTGCAACGTCGCCTCGAGCCACGCGCGGTACTCAGCGGTCGCTCGAACGCGGCTCGTCTCATCCGCGAGGCGTCGCAGCCACCGGTACTCCATCAGTCGTGCGTCGTTGGTCGAGTGGATCATAGTTCGCTCGTGGAGACCGTCGGCGCGAGGTCGCCTGACAGATGGTTGACCCCAGGTGTCACGGGCACGATCGCGCCCAGGACCGCACGAAGCTCTGCCTGAGCATTCATGGCCGCGGCCATCATCGCGAGCGCCCTGTCGGGCCTGGAGTGAGCGTGAGTGTTCGACGCGTAGGACGGCGTTCCAGGGACACACCCCCAGCACCCCTCGTGGTCGAGCAACAGCAACAGCGAGCGCAGCCTGGTCGTGCGCACCCCTTGCTCCGCGAGCAGATCGGCAACGACTGCGCTCCTCTCGTCGTTCATTCGTGACCTCCTGTCGAACATGGAGCAACCACTCGCAGCACTCTGACGGCCCCGCCGGACAGCCGAGGTCACACCCCGGCACGCGCTGTTCGAGCCCTGCCCCGTTCGTGCGAAGGTCGAGGTCGATGCACCTCTTTCCGCCGAACCGGCCGCGGCCGACCACGAGCGTCGCGGAGCGAGCCCTGCACGAGGCGCTCTCGACCTGTGACCTCGACTGGACGGTGTTCCACTCGCTGCGAATGAGAACGCGGGCCGGCTGGGAGGGCGAAGGCGACTTCGTCATCGCGAATCCGCGCGGTGGCTTGCTGGTGCTCGAGGTGAAGGGCGGCGCCATCGAAGAGCGCGACGGGCTCTGGTTTCAGAACGGCCGTCAGCTCGACAAACCGCCACGAGACCAGGGCCTGTCGTTCGTGAAGCGGCTCATCTCGGAGCTCCATGCCTGCGGAATCGAGACGCCGCCGTTCGGCGTGGCGACGGCGTTCCCCGACTGTGACTTTTCGAAGCCGCCATCGAACGGCGACCTCCGTGACGTGGTGCTGGGCCGCAGAGACCTCTCGCACCTGTCGTTGGCGCTGCCGTCGGTGTTCAAGCACGCCGTCCCCGAGGGGCGCGTGCCGACCAACCGCAAGTGGCTGACGCAGCTCCAGGCGTGGTGGGGCGAGAGCTGGGTGCCCTCGGTGACGTTGACCGACCGGGTGGAGGACGCGGCGCAGAAGGCGGTCGCGCTCGATGGGCAGCAGTTCGCGCTGCTCGAGCTTGCAGGAGACAACCCGCGCGCGCTCGTCGAGGGCCCCGCGGGAAGCGGGAAGACGCTGGTCGCGACGGAGCTCTGTCGTCGTCGTGCACGCTCCGGGGCTCGTGCGCTGTACGTGTGCTTCACCGATGCGCTCGCGCGCGCCGTGCAGACGCAATTCAACGATCCGTCGCTGCCTGAGCCTCGCCCGCGGGCCCTCTCGATTCGCCAGCTCGCGGTCGACCTGCTGCGAAACAGCGGAGTGGCGATTCCGCCTCCAGACAAGGCCTTCTGGGACCAGGTGTCCTTCGCGGCTGCGGTCGACGCGCTCCCTCCCGAGGCCGAACGTCCGCAGGTGGTGGTGGTCGACGAAGGGCAGGACTTCGAGACGAGCGATTGGATGCTCGTCGAACAGCTCGCAGGCCCGCGCGGCCTCTGGGTGTTCCGAGACGAGCGTCAGGCCTTCTGGAGCGAACGCACGTTGCCCGACTCGGTGACGACGACGCTCCCGACGAAGCTCAAGTTGCAGGTCCGTTACCGCTGCCCGCCGGGGCTGGCCGCGTTCGCCGAGTGTTTCGCGACGGGTGAGGCACCAAAGGTGCTCCCATCGGCAGACGACGTGCGCGTCGTGCCGTGCAGCGCAGAGGACACGGTGGAGCGCGCCCGTCACCTCGTCGAGGAGCTGCGGAAGAAGGGCGCCCGCGCCGCGGACATCGCGATCGTCAGTCTCGCCGGTCAGACGAGGAGCGACCTGTTCAAGCTGAACACTCTGGGCTCGATGCCTCTCCTGCACGCCGACGCGCCCAACGCGAAGGACTGTGTCGTGATGGAGACGTTCCTCCGCTTCAAGGGGCTCGAGCGGCCGTTCGTCATCGTGTGCGAGACGGCGGGAACGCACATCACGCACTTCGCGACGCGAATGCACATCGGCCTCACGCGCGCGACCGTGCAGGCCATCATCGTCGCGAGCCCCGACGCGCTCGGCCAGCCGCAGTTCGCGTTGTGGCGCGAGCCCGAGTCTACTTCCTCGTCAGCTCGCGCAGGACCGTCGGAACCCGGCTCGCCGCGCGGATGAAGGCGCGCCCGGCCTCGGGTCGAGTTCTGCTTCGAGGATTCTGTCAGCGAACGCAGCAACTGCCTCGAGTGCGCTCTCGAACTGATCGAGCCGCTCGTCGCGCTCGTCGTCACCCAGCTCGGCCAGGCGCCTCGAGAACGCCTCACCGCCCTGGGCCGTCGCGCACCTCGAGTCCATGGAGGTCGACCTCGGGGAGCAGGTGAAGACACGGCCCATCAGTGTCTCACTACGGGTACTCGAGTTCCTCACTCACGGCGCCTGCTGCCGCAGTTCGACGACCTTCCCCAGCATCGCGAGGTGAATGAACTTGCCGAGACACGGCTTCCGCCACGCGGCCGTGAGTGCGTTCGCGTACGCATCGAGCTGACCCGAGAAGCCGCGGGCCCGCTCCACGCCCGTCGCCTCGTTGCCGGGGAAGGACTTGTGGTCGACGAGCCAGAAGCCCTGATCGCTCTCGAGCACGAGGTCGGCGATGCCACGCAGGTGGCGCTCATCGTCCATGAGCTGACTGACCGGAAGTTCGCGATGCCATTTCGCGCCGGGGGCGAGCTTCCCCCCCCACGCCTGCAGCGAGTCGGAGGCCTTCACCAACAGGTCCGGCCGAACCGCGCCGCTCTGTCCCCACTGAGACAAGCTCTCCTTCGCGAGCCGCTGTCGATCCGCGAGCGGGAGCCCACTTCGGTCCACCGCGAAGAAGCCGTGCACGGCCTGGCCGACCTCGTTCATGTCGACGTCACCCGTCACGAAGAGACGCTCGCCGATGTCCGCCACTTCGCTCGCGCCAGCCTCACCCTCAGCCTCGGACGGCGAGAAAAACGCGAGCGGGCGGTCGACGGGGCCCACGGCAATGGGGAGCTCATCGGCCATGCTCGTCATTGGAGCCGCGTCTGCGGCCACGCCTGTTCGAACCAGCACGTCGGTGTTCAGGCCGCCCCACTCGAGCGGACCGCTTTCGGTGACCTCGGGCATCGCGAGCGGGTCGAGCATCCACTCCCCTCCGCCGGCGGCGAGGACGAGCCGGTCTCGCGCACGGGTCCAGCCGACATAGAGCATGCGCAGGTCCTGCTTCTGGGCCTCGAGCAGTTCGTCCTGTGCCTCCGGCGCGCCGTCGACGCGCGAGTGCAGCTCGGTCGTCTGAGAGGGGTGAAAGGGATTAGGCCAGAAGCGAATCCACCGGCCCTCGAGCGGAGCCTCGAGCGAGAACTTCGGTGACGTCGTCTTCACGGCGAAGCCGAAGCGAGGCGGTTGCCGTGCCTGCCCCACGAGCGCAAGCACGGTGATGGGCCACTCCAGCCCCTTCGCGCGATGCCAGGTCGACACGACGACGGCGTCAGCGCCCGGCAGGGTGGCCTGCGCATCGAGCGCTTCCTCTTCGAGGAACTCGAAGTGGGCGACGAGGCCTGCGGGCGTTGCGGCGCTCCCGTCGGCGTCGGCGCGCGCCACGTAGTCGACAGCATGAGCGCGGAGCGCGTCGAGGTTGGCGTAGCGGAGCGCCGAGTCGCCCCACTGCGCGACGAGGCTGCGCAGGTCGAGCGCGTCAACCGCGGCATCGAGCGCGGCGAGTGGGCCGGCGGCCGGGAACAGCTCGCGAGCGCCACGCAGCCGGTCGTGAAAGTCCAGCGCGCCGAACGGCAGCTCCGTTGGATTCTCGAGCACCGCATCGAGCCAGCCATTCGGGTCATCGGAGAAGCGGACGAGTCTGGCCAGCTCCGCGGCGGCGAGCCTGTCGCGTTCATCGATGAAGAGCCTCAGGCCGAGCAGCGCCGCGCGCGCTTCCGGGGTCGCGAGCAGCCCGACTCGGCGCACAGTAGCCGCGACTCCGATGTTCGCGAGCTGCACTGCCAGCTCCCGGCACTCGGCGTTGGTGCGGCACAGCACTGCGACGTCACGCGGCGTGGGCCGTCTCGAGGTGCCGTCGACGCGGTCGCGAATGCGCACGGACTCATCGGCCAGCAACTGGGTGAGGGCGTTGGCGATCGCGGCGAAACGCAGGGGCTTGTTCTTCCCCTCGAGGGTCCACCACTCGAGGGCAGGGCCGAGCGCCGGCACGTCAGGCGAGGCCGCTTCCAACGCCACGCGCTGCGCGGGAAGTCCGTGCGGCTCGAACGCCTTGGCGAAGACCTTCGAGGTCAGCGTCACCAGTGGGGCGCGGCTGCGGTACGACCTGGGGAGTGTCTCTGGCTCCTTCCCGCCCAGCACCGCGTCGAGCGCAGCGTCCATCAAGGCCGGGTCGGTGCCGCGGAATCCGAAGATGGCCTGCTTCTGGTCGCCGACCCACACGGAGCGCTTCGCGAGGCGAGCGAGGCGCGTGAAAAGGTCGAGCTGCAGCGGGCTGGTGTCCTGGAACTCGTCGACCAGCACGAGGTCGAGCGTGCCCTCGAGGCGCTTCGACAGCTGTTTGTTCTGCAGCAGCTCGAGCGCGCGGGTCTCCTGGTCGACGAAGTCGAGCACGCCCAGCAACTCCTTCTCTTCACGCCACGCCCGCATCACGCGAGACGTCACGTCAAAAGTGAGGGCGATGGCGCGTTCGAGGTCACTCCGGAGCCGGGGATGGGTGTCGACCTCTCCGGCCATCGCGCGCAGGGAGTCGAAGGCCTTGTCCGACTTCTTCCCCGCCGCGGCGCTCTTCACCTTCGCCCATTGCTTCCACGACGCGGGACCGCCCTCGAGCGCCGAGAGCAAACCCTGGGCCCGCTCCACCGCGTCACTCGTCTTCTGGGTCTCGTCCTTCGGGTCGACTTCGCCAAGCCGAGCCTTCAGCTCGGCGAGCATCTCGCGGTCTCGCTCGTCCGCCTTGCCCATGGGAGGCGGCAAGGCCGCGAGGAGGCCCGTGGTGCTGCGTTGCATCGAGTCCTTCAGCGTCGCCTCGTCGAGCAGGTTGCTTCGGGCCAGCACGAGGAGCCGCTCCACGTTCTTCTGCCAGTCGAACTCATCGAAGCGTGCGGTGAGCTCCGAGAGCTCCTCTCGCTCGGCGTCGGTGACGACGCGCGTGATGACGCGGCGGAGCGCGATGGCGGATTGGTCTTCATCGATGACGCGCAGCTCGGGCGAGAGGCCGAGCTCGAACGCGAAGTCGGCCACCAGCCGCCCGCACACCGCGTTCACCGTGCCGATGCGCGCACCTTCGAGCCGCATCGCCTCGTCGTGCAGCCCAGCGCGGAAGAGCTCGCTCCGGGCGCGCTCCTTCAGCTCGTCGGCGGCCTTGTTGGTGAACGTCGTCGCCAGCACGTTCTCCGGCCTCGCGTCACCCGACTCAATCCGTTCGCGCAGCTCGCGGGCGATACGGGTGGTCTTCCCGCTGCCCGCGCTGGCTGAGACAATCTCAATCTTCATCAGCGGCCTCGAGTCTTCCGTAGCGGCGTCCGCAGAGCCCGGTGAAGTCGCAGAAGTGACAGGGCGGCTGGAGCGTGAGCGCTCCCTCGTCGTCCACCTCGTTGGCAGGCACGTCCTTGTCGTGGGCGACACCGGGGGCGACGAGCGCTCCCTTCGTCACCTGCTTCCACGCCTCGCGCCAGGCCTTGTCGAAGAGCTTCCAGGTGTCTTTGGGCGTGCGCTCCGCGTCGATGGCACCAGCTGACGAGGTGAGCTCGGGTGAGGACGAGAGCAACGCCTGGGTCGTGAGGATGAAGTAGGAGACCGCCGTCTTCGACGCCCCGTTCTGCTCGAGCAGGTGCGCGTAGGCGGCCACCTGGAACGCGAGCCCCTTCTCGAGCAATCGCCGACGGTAGCTGCCGCCGCTCCACTTCAGGTCCACGACGGCCCGCGTGCCCTTCTTTTCGAGCACGAGGTCGGGAATTCCCTCGAAACCGGTGCCGAAGGCCGTGCCCGTGAGCGGTGCTTCGGTCGAGACGACGGTCCAGTCCTTCGACAGCAGGTCGAAGAGGCTCCGCGCCGAGGCGGTGAGCACCTGCTCTGCGATGCCTCGCTCCGCGGTGCCACCGGGAAGGAAGAGCGATGCGGCGAGCCCGGGCCCTTCGTCGAGGAACGCCTGCTTCGCCGTGGCGGCGAGCTCGTCTGCCGAGGTCGGGTTCGAGCGCAGCGCGCGCTCGAGCAGGACGTGATGGGACACCGAGCCGAGCAGTTGGTCTCCAGACGGCAGCATGGCCGACGCGCCGCCTCGAAGCCGTGCGGTGTACGAGAGCACCCACTGCAGCGAGCACCCCAACAGCGCCTCGACGGACGAGGGCGACTCCTTCTCGCGCCGCTCGATGGGATGGCGCGTCTTCCACTCCTGAACCGGCGAGGGCAGCTCGATGAAGGTCGCGCGCTTCGTGCGAACGGGCGATTGAAGCAGTGGCTCGCTGCGAATGAGCCGCTCGAGCAGGGAGCCTCCCTTCACGCGCGCGGAGATCTCATCCCACGAGGGGTGTGGCGCCGCTTCGTCGCCGTTCGTTTCGTGCCGAGGGCAGATAAGCCAGAGGCTCTCGGTGGTGAGGAGAAAGGGTCTGCGTGACTGCCTCGCGTGTTGGCGTGCGAGGTCTGCCGCGACCGGCAACACCACTCCGTCCTTCTCGAGCTGTTCGCGCTCCTCTCGCCACAGCGCGGGGAGTCGAGGACGCGAGACGCTCGAGCGCGTGTAGTCCCACCAGACGACTCGCTCGACGGGAGCGACGACGCCGCCGGGGGACGCCACGACCAGGACGCCTGCCTGCCGAGGGAACGCCGCAGGGGTCGCCATGCCGCGGTGGGCTTCTTCGAGGAAGCGACGCACCTGCGTCATCGAGAGCGCGGGCTCCGAGGTGCGTTCGACGAGGTTCTTGAAGAGCGCTGCCTGACTCGAGGCGGCTCGGAAGCGCGTCTGCTGTTCGGGCTTGTCGGTCGTCTCGATGCGCCCGATGAGCCACTGCTGCATGAACGAGACGCGCTCCAGCAGCACGGTGGTGGGGTATCGCGCCGGGTCGCGAACCGAGCCTGAGAAGACGCGCTCGACGCGCTGGGCGGCCTTCTTCCGGGCGGCGTCGTCGTCGAGGGCCGCGAGGACGTCGTCGAGGTTCTTTCGCCACGTCGGGCTGCCCACGGCGGGCCACTTCTGGAGCGCGTGCACGAGCTTGCGTGCGACGTACGGGTGAATCGGACCGCCGGGCACGGTGAGGAACTCGAGCGCCCGCTGCGGGTCGGCTGGAGAGAGGCCGAGCTCAATCACGAGCGGGAGCAGCTCTCCGATGACGTTGTCGTGGGGTGTCTGTGGAGCACCAGTCGTGGCGACGCCGTACCGGCGCAGCGCCGCGTCGAGCACGGGGTCGCTGCCGATGATGAGCGTCGGCGTGCTCTGCGTGGAGGCGAGGGCTGCTGCGACGACGTCAGCCGCGACGAGCGGGCCGTGCGGGCGAATCAGCTGGAGCGCACGCTCTTGCGGGTCGGGGACGAAGCCTGGCGCCTGGGCGAGGCGCAGCCCCTCAGCGACGTCTGGAGGTTGCGCGACGGGGCTGAGGCGAGGCGCTCCGTTGGACGCGGCGAGGAGCGTTCGTCGCCAGAGCGGTGGCAGCTCCTCGAGTCGCTCGATGAGCTCGAGGTGAAAACGCACGTCGTCGAAGTGGCTCAGGCGATCCAGCACGCGGTCGAGCCGTTCGGCAGGTCCAACGTCGACGTCACGGAGCGCACGCCAGAGGCTCTCGAGCCGCTCGCCGCCTTGTCCGGTCCAGCCGTGGAGGCGCAGCCAATCAGCCCAGTGAAGCAGCTCGCGCGCCGTCGACAGGCCGTCGACCTGCAGCGACGCCTTCCAGAAGCCGCCCGGTGCTTCGAGCAACCCGCGCAACGCCTGGCCGACTCGCACACCCGCACCGAGCGGCCGCGACCAGAGCCCCAGCAGCCCCTCGAGCGTCCCCAGCGTTCCCTGCGGACCCAGCCACGAGTCACCGGCCGTCGCGTGCGTGACGCCGGACCAGACGCCACCGTCGAAGGCCGCGTCGAAGTGGAGTCGCCTCACGCTGTCTCTCCGTATGCCGTCGTGAGGAACTTCGCGTAGCCCTGCAGCTCGTCGCGGAGCTTCTTCGGCTCCACGACTCGTACGTGTTCGCGCCACGAGGCGACCCAGTTGGTGACCTCGTACGAGGCCGTGCACTGGAAGCGGAGCAACAGCCCACCGTCGGGTTGCGGCTCACGGTGCTCGGTCGGATGCCACGTGCGCTCCTCGATGTACGGCCGCGCGAAGGCGTCGAAGTGCAGCACGAAGTTCTCGGTCGTCTTGCCGATGAAGACGCCGAAGGCCGAGTTCTCGAGGCGCTGCGGGTCGTAGTCAGGCGGGAGCGGCTCGGTCTCCTCCAGCACCTCGAGCTTCTTGAGTCGCTGCAGGTTGAGCAGCAGGACGGTCTTGAAGTGCGCCTGCCACGCGTGAAGGTACAGCGCGCCGTTGTTCACGATGAGGCGCAGGGGCAGCACGCGGTAGTTCTTGTCCTTGTTGCCACTGCTCGGCGCCCGGTAGGTAACGACACAGGCGTGGCGCTTCGTGATGGCGTTGACGAGGGGCCACACGACGTCGGGCGGCGCGTCACGCCAGGCGAACTTCTCCCAGCTGAAGAAGCACTGGTCGAGCTCGCTGAGCTGCTTGCGGCCGCGCAGGCCGATGGCCTTCTCGATGCGCGTCGCGAGGTCTTCGAGCACCGAGAAGAGCGACGCGTTGCGTTTGACGAAGGTCGACTCGTCCATGGCGATGCGCAGCGCGAGGAAGTGCGACGCCTCGAGCAGCGCCGTCATGCGCGTGTTGGCCTCGCCGTCGAGCCGCCAGCGCTTCTTGCTGTCGTCGCCCGTGTCGCCGACGAGCGGAATCCCGGCTTCCTGAATCGCGTCGAGGTCGCGGCGAATGGTGCGCGTCGTCGTGCCGTTTTCTTCGGCGAGCTCGTAGAGGGAGCGGCCGCCGAGTCGGTCGAGTTGATGAAGAATGCGGAGAATACGAACGACCTGCTCGTTTCGAGCAGCGGCTGCGAGCGCAGCACGAGGCTTCTGCTTCGGTGTCTTGGCCACGACGGGTTCCCCTCCGCGTCGGATGGTAATGACATTCACTGGGCGGCGCTCCGGCGGATGTTTGAACGACCCAGCGTGAACTGATCGTTGTCCCGAAGCGGTTGACAGGGGGCGTGGGACATCGGTCGGCCTTCCGTTCAGAGGAACGTGGACCAAGACGCTGACTGACAGGTCGGACGCGTGGGGTCACATCGACGTGCACGTCGCGTTGGAAGCTCGTCAGGGCTGCCTGGCACTGCTGACCGTGACCTGAAGCGTCAGGCTCGTGAGGTTGAGTGTTCTCATGATCATCGCGGCGGTGGTGTCGGTCGTCCTGGCGCAGGTGGGGTGCACGAAGGACACGGACTGCAAGGGGGAGCGGGTCTGCGAGGCAGGCCGATGTGTGAACCCGTCGCCGCCCACTTCTGTGTCAGTGCCGACGCCACCGCCGCCGCCACCACCGGTCGTCGACGCAGGCGTGCCGGAAGCCGCCCCGCCAGCCGTACCGCGACGCCGTGTCCCTGACGACTACCCGCGCATCGTTCGGCGCAACGGGGATGTGTGCGTTCAGTCACTCACCGAGGAAGGCGTGGTGCGTGAAGAGTGCCGGGCCGATGAGCCGCGCCGCATTCGCAGTCCTGGACGCGAGGCGCAGGCTGACGCTCCGTCACCGTGGCGGCGACAGGACGAGCCACAGGCGCCTCAACGCTCGACGTTCGTGGCCGACTTCGGCGCGACCGGGTACCTCGGCATCCTCATGGCGTCGGGCGCGGCGGCGGCGCTGCCCGGCTTCGGGCTTCACGCGGCCCTCGGCGGCCGGCTGTCGGAGGCGTTTGGTTTGGTCGGTGTCATCGACGCGAGCTTCGGCTTCGTGACCGGGCTGTCGCTGTTCACCGTCACGTTCGCGCCGGGCTTGCGGTTGGGCGATGGCGGTCACGCGACGCTGGCCTTCGGGCCTTCGATCCTCGCGGTCACCAGCATCGTTGGGAACGGGTCGTCGGTCGGTGGGACGATTCTGCTGCGGGGCGTGTTCGTCGTGTCTGGTGGCTTCGGCATTCACACCCAGGTCGGCCTGACGTTCGCTGGGTCGGGCGTCATCATCCGGCTGGAGCTCGGCATCGGCGGCTCGACGTTCTGAGATTCGCCCCCTTCCGTCTCCACACGTGTCTCCACGACCGCGGGGAATTCGGGTGGACAGCGGGGGACGGCAGAGGACAGCCGCGGGGACGGCATCTCTTGGTGTCACGTCGGTTGACGAGCAAGGCTGTGTGCCGTCGCCAGGTCAGCAACCACTCGTTCAGCCAATCGAATCCTGTCGCCCAGGCTGACGGAAGGCCCTGATTCTGTTCGGGAAACTGAATGGAGTCAGGCCCTTCGACTTTGAAACGGTCGGGCTCACGGCGTGATGGTCACCACGCCGTACGTCGCGTCGCGCACCGAGAACGTCACGTCGTAGTCGCCCGCTCGAACGCTGGTCCTCGCGGCACCGCCGACGAAGAGCACGCCGGTGCCATTCCCGAGGGAGCGCAACGCAGCCGCCGGAATCGTCTTCATTCGGGTCGAGGCCGGGAGCGAACATCGCACCGTCGCCGGCGATCCGGTCAGCTCGATCTCGACGTTCCCGATGGTGGGCGCCGTCCAGCGCACCTCGAGGTCCGCGGCCTTCGACAGCATTCCGCAGTTGGCGCCTGGGCACGCAGGCGCCGTCAGCAAAGTGCCCTCTGGAGCCGTCACTGACGCCGAGAACGCAGGGACCTCGGCGCCGCTCGCCTCGACGGTCAGCCGCTGCCCGAGCGCGAACAGCTGCTCCGACACCGTCGCCGCGTAGCCACCGTCGGTGAAGGGAAGGCTGAGCCCGCCATCGGGCAGCACGCCGCGGAAGGTCAACGTTCCCGCGCTGCGCCCGGTGAAGACGCCGCTGTCGGGGACGCCCGCATCGAGGAAGGACGAACAGTCGGTCACTTCACAGCCACCCACCATCGTCACGGGGCACGTGCCGGGCAGGCCCGGGACGAAGCTCGCTGAGACGACCCCGATGAAGTTGAGGGGCAGGCCGGGAATGCCGAACGAGTTCTGAAGAACGAAGATGGTGCCGATCGAGACGCTCCCGCCGCCGGTTCCGCCACCCACGGCGCCACCGGCCGAGCCTCCGCCAGCGCCGCCGGCCGTGGAGCCGCCCCCCGACGCTCCACCCGCTGCAGCGCCACCACCCGACGCCAGGCCTCCGGCGGTTGGCGTCCCTCCGCCGCTCGACCCGGCGTCAGGAGGGCGTTGCATGGTCCCGCAGCCCACCGAGCCGAAAGGAAGAAATGAGAAGAGGACGACGACTGACCATCGAGACATGTGCGCTCCCGTTCGTTCTGGCTTCTCTCGTAGACGAATGAGCGGGCGAAGATTGGGAATCTGCCGCGACACGACGGGCATTTTTTCAAGCTCAGGCCTCTACCCGCGCGAACACAGCTCGATGAGCTGCCGGCCTGACTGCTGCACCACCTTCGGGCCCAACCCCTTCACGCTCAGCAGCGCCTGCGACGAGGTCGGCCGCGCTTCGGCGACCGCGACGAGGGCACGATTGGTCAACACGCGGAAGGCGGGGACCCGACGCTTCTTCGCCTCTGCGAGCCGCCAGGCGCGGAGGGCCTCTACCAGCCCCGCGTTCACGCCCGTCGATGGCAGCTCGACCGCCGGCGTCCGTGACGCCTTCCGGGTCCGGCGTTTTCCTCTGACTCGCTCCTGACGCTCGGGCGCGGGCAGGCTCTTCGGCGTCAGCCTCGCTCGCGCCGCGTCTCCCGCCCCGATCACGTACAGCCGATGGTACGGAATCGACTGACTGCCCTTCACGAACACCGCGTCTTCGACCCGCAGCTGCCCACCGCGCACCAGCCCTCGCACCAGCCGTTCGAAGCCGGTCCTCGCCTCGGCGCCATCGCCCAGCATCTCGCGACACAGCTTCCCGCTCGAGAGCCCCGGCATCGCGTTCAGCCGCGCGAGCAGCTCCGACATCACCGTGAGTTCCTGCGAGGTTGGCGCGTCGAACTGCGCCGCGATGCACTGGGCCGGCGCACAGACGTCACACTTCCCGCACGGCGCTCCGTCGTCGGTCTGATCTCCGAAGTGCTTCACCAGCGAGACCATTCGGCACTGATGCCCCTCGGCGAACCGGGCCATCAGCGCGAGCTGTTCCACCCGGAGCTTCCGCTGCGCCTCGTACGGCGCCTGCCAGTGGTCGTGCCCTTTCGTCAGCTGGTCCTCCGTCACGCCCCGCACGCCGCCGTGAATCCACAGCTTCTCGAGCGCCTTCTCGAAGTCGTCGACCTTCACGCGCGTGCGGCGGCGCAGGCTCTCGCTGTCCTGGGGGGACCCGGAGAGCGCCTTCGCCAGCTTCGAGAGCACGGCCGCGTCGGGGTAGTCGCGCTCGAAGAAGAACTCGTGCGTCTTTCGGTCGACGAAGTGGTGCATCAACACCGCGCGAGACGGCTTGCCGTCACGGCCGGCGCGACCGATCTCCTGGTAGTAGCCCTCGACGCTCCCCGGCAGCGCGAGGTGGAGCACCGTGCGGACGTCGGCTTTGTCGACGCCCATTCCGAACGCGACGGTGGCGACGATGACGTCGAGATCTCCGCGAAGGAACGCGGTCTGCGTGGCGTCGCGTTCGGCGTTCGAGAGCCCGGCATGGTACGGCGCGACGCGCAGCCGCCCCGACAACACTTCGGCCGTCGCCTCTGCGCTCTTTCGTGTCGGCGCGTAGACGATGGCAGGCACGCGGCCTGGCTGGAGCAACCACTGCAGCGCGTGCGCCGGGCGCTCCTTCGGCAACACCTCGAGCGCCTCGATGGCCAGGTTGTGCCGGCGGAACCCGTGGATGAGCTGCTTCGCGCCCGCGCGAAGGCCGAGCTGCTTGACGATGTCGCGCTGCACGAGCGGCGTCGCGGTGGCCGTCAACGCCATCACCGGGGCGGGCCTCAGCGACGGCAGGCGTTGTCCGAGCAACCGATAGTCGGGACGGAAGTCGTGGCCCCACTGAGAGATGCAGTGCGCTTCGTCGATGGCGATGAGCGAAGGAATCCGCTTCGCGAGCAGCTCGGGGAAGCCGGCGACGCCCAGGCGCTCGGGCGCGATGAAGAGGTAGTCGAGACGCCCCGCAAGGTAGTCGGCGCAGACGCGGCGGGACTCGGTGCGCGGCCGGCCAGAGTGAATGCGTTCGGCAGAGAGCCCCAGCGATTGGAGCCGGCCGACCTGGTCTTCCATCAACGCGATGAGGGGGCTGACCACCAACGTCGTGCCGCCGCGCGCGAGGCCGGGCAGCTGGTAGCAGAGCGACTTGCCAGCGCCAGTCGGCATCACGAGCAGCACGTCGGCTCCGCCGATGACGGCTTCGCAGGCTTCGCGTTGATGCCGCCGGTACGAGGCGTGGCCGAAGAGCTTCAGCAGCGATTGCTCGTCGGTCGCGCGTGGCCGGCCGAAACGCACGGCTCCGGCGTCGGGTGAACCCGTCGCTGCAGACCTCGATGAAGCGGGCGTCGAGATCGTTCCTGCCAAGCCCGAGGCGATCGCCGGTGCTCTCGCGCTGGGCGTCGCGGTCGGTCGGTGGTCGTTCGGCGCGTTCGTGGCCGTGAAGCCCGGCCTTCGCGGCGAGGCGCCCGGCGGCGTGGCGGGCGTCGCTGTCCTGCCCACGGGCGCGAGGTCGTCGAGCCGCACGATGGTCGCATCGCTCGCGCCCTGTCGCGACCGTGAGGTGGTTGGGCCCGTCTGGGCAGCGTCTCGCGGCGGCGACGAGAGGCCCGCCACCGAGGCCGTTCGGGGTGGACCTCGACTGTCAGAGGTCTCGCGGGCTGAAGCCGAAGCCGCGGCGAAGGGCCGACTCTCGAGAGGCCCTCCCGGAGGCCGGGGGGGGCGCGACCTCGGCCCCGTCGGAGGCGCCGACCGGATTCTGCCGATGACCGACTCGACGTACCGCTCGATGCCGCTGATGAACCCGGGCAGCGCGCCGTCACCCTTCGCGATGCGCTGGAGCCGTGCTTCCCACGCGCCCGTCATCGCCGCGCTCTTCACCTCGGGGTCGACCACGGCGATCAAGTTGATGCCCTTCTCGGTCGCGACCAGCGCCTTCCCCTCACGCACGACGTACGCGCGGGTCAACAGCGTCTCGATGATGTTCGCGCGGGTCGCAGGAGTACCGAGGCCGTTCTCCTTCATCGCCTCGGAGAGCTCTCGTTCGTCGAGCGCCTTCCCGGCGGTCTCCATGGCGGTCAACAACGTCGCGTCGTTGAGCCTCGGAGGCGGGCGGGTGCGTTTCGGGACTGCCTTTGCGTCGACGACCTGCTGCACCTGCCCACGGGCCAGCCCAGCCGGGAGCATCGCCTCGTCGTCAGCGTCTTCCTGGGGCGCGCGCTTCTCACTCGGCGGTTTGACTGCGCCGAGGTCGAGCACCTTCCAGCCGACCTGCTCGATGGCCGTACCGTGGCTCAGGTACCGATCGACGATGCCCGGCGTGGCGATCTCCGTCGTCACCTGCGTCGCCGCCCAGGTGAAGTCGTCATGCCAGGCCTGCAACAGGCGCCGGCAGATGAGCTCGTAGACGCGCGCCTCATCAGCGCTCAGCTGCTTCCCCTCAGCCGAGACGGACGTCGGAATGATCGCGTGGTGATCGCTCACCTGCGTGTCGTCCACGAAGCGTTTGCCCAGCGGGCGGGAGCCCGTGCCCGGCGCGAGGTGCGGCACGAAGCGCTTCGAAATGGCCTGGGTGATGGGCCCCAACGTGCCAGCGACCTCGGTCGAGAGGTGCCGGCTGTCGGTGCGCGGGTAGCTGATGAGCTTGTGCTGTTCGTAGAGCGCCTGCGCGAGCTCGAGCGTGCGCTGCGCCGAGAAGCCATAGAGCCGGTTGGCGTGCCGTTGGAGCTCCGTCAGGTCGTACAACAGCGGCGGCGGCAGCTTCTTCTGCTTCGAGGTGACGTCCGCCACCTTCGCCACGCCCACCTTCGCGCGCGCGATGATCGCCTTCGCCTCTTCACCCGAGGCCGGCAGCCGACGTGGGTGGTCCTTCGCGCCGTCACGGTGCCAGACGCCCTGGTACTGCGCCTTCTCGTGGGGCGCGAAGGTGGCGACGACCTCGAGGTAGTCCTCGGGCACGAAGTCACGAATGGCGAGCTCCCGGTCTACCAGCAGCGCGAGCGTCGGGGTCTGCACCCGGCCGACCGAGAGCGCCTCGTCGAGCGACAGCCCGTAGGCTCGAGACAGATTCATCCCCACCAGCCAATCGGCGCGGCTGCGGCCCAGCGCGGCGGCCGCGAGCCCATCAAAGTCCCGTTGCGGACGGAGCTTCGCCAGCCCGTCGCGAATCGCGCCGTCGGTGAGCGACGAGATCCACAGCCGCTTCACCGGCAGCCGGCACCCAGCGGCCTCGTAGATGAATCGGAAGATGAGCTCGCCTTCACGCCCAGCGTCGGTGGCGCAGATGACCTGGGTGACGTCCTTCGCGCAGAGCGCCCGCCGCACCACCTCGAACTGCGCGCGCGTCGAGTCGAACACCCGCAGCGGCCAGCGAGACGGGAACATCGGGAGCGTGTCGAAGCTCCATCGGCGCCAGCGCGCGTCGATACCTTCAGGCTCTTCGAGGCCGACGAGGTGCCCGATGGCCCAGGTGACGACGTAGCCGTTGCCAGAGAGCACCCCCTCACCTCGCGAGGTCGCGCCCAGCACCCGCGCCAGGTCTCTCGCGACCGAAGGCTTCTCTGCCACCACCACCGTGCTCACCTGGGGTCTTGTAGCCCGTTGGGCTGACATTCGGGCTCACGTCACGACGGGGTGGGTGCGCTCCCGGGCTGTCCTCTCCGCCGCAGGGCTCGCCTTCGTGCCATGTCCAGGGCCGCTGGCGTGATGCTCCACTGAGCCCTCGGCTTCAGGCTGGGCCGTCCTGGCGGTTGTTGAGGGTCTCGAGCATCAGGCCGCACTGGGCGAGCGCCAGGCGGTATCGCTTCGCGAGCAGCGTGTTGCCCTCGAGCGCAGCGACTGAGTGAGGCTCATTTCTGCACAAGCGGGACCACGCCCTGGGCCTTTGCCGTCAGCCGCCTGGGGCGCTTGGCACGACGGGGCCTGGGGCCGCCGTGGGCGCCGTGGGCATGGTCGACGGCTCGGCTTTCGGGGCCTTCGCCTGCGCGATGCGCTGACTGAGCAGCACCTCGAGGCTCTTCGAGAACGAAGCAACGGAAGGGTCGACGCTGCCCTGCGACGTCTTGAGGGCGGCCCACAGTGGGGCGTCAGCCTGGGACTGCTTCACCAGGCCGGTCACCAGGGCATCGAGGGCCGCAGCGCGGTCCGCTTCGGAGGACGACCTGAGCGCGGTCAGCAGCTCCACTGGAGCGTCGTGCGCGACGACGGCGAGCTGCTCTGCGAGAAACGCCGCGCCCAGCTCGTCGCTCGCGGTGAAGCGGACGAACTCGAACAACCGCGCGACGGCCTCGCCCTGCCCCGACGAGGCGAGCTCGACGAGGCTCGAGAGCACCGGCACGTCGAGCCCGGCCTTCTTCGCGGCCTGCTGCAACCGGCCGAACACCTCGTCGCTGGCCACCGCGCTGTCGAGGAAGATGCGCACGTGCGCGGGCTCCTTCGGGTCCGACAAGATGAGCGCGTCGGCGATGGCGGCGCGCACGGCGGGGTCCTTCTCGCTGCGCCAGGCGATGCGGAGGAACGACGCGTTGCGCTTGTCGCCCTTCTGACCCATCGCCACGTAGGTCTTGAGCCGACTCTCGAGCTCGGCCTGTGACGACACCACGGACGCGGGCCGCATCATCGACGCCACGGCGCCCGAAGGCCCTTCCGGGGACCCGACCGCGGCGACGGCGGCGCCAAGCGCGTCGATGTGCTGCACCACCGACGAGGCGCGGCCGGGGAAGTCGTTCACCATCACCGAGAAGACGAAGCGCTCGCCGCCCACCGACTGCACGTAGCCCGACAGCGCCGACACGTTCTCGAGCGTGCCCGTCTTGGCGCGCAGCCGGCCGACGGCCTCACTGCCCTCGAAGCGGTACTTGAGCGTGCCGTCCTTCGCGGCGATGGCGAGGGCCGACAGGTACTCAGGCGCGATGGGGAAGCGCTGGCCCATGTGCGCGAGCAGCGCGGTCGTCTGCGCGGCCGAGAAGCGGTTGGCGTCGTTGAGTCCCGAGCCGTTCTTCATCACGTACGTGCCGCGCGGAATGCCGACGTCACGCTCGAGGAAGTCCTCCACGGCCTCGATGCCCTTCACGTGGCTGCCCGGCACGCCCTTCACCTCGGCGCCGACCGTCTTGATCAGCTGCTCCGCGACGAAGTTCGACGAGTTCTTGTTGAGGCGCTTGAGCACGATGTCGAGGGTGTCGCTCGCCGACGCCGTGAGCAGCTTCGCGTTCGTCGCGATGGTGCCGGTGCGGATGCGCCCCTTCACCTTGATGCCGCGCTGGGTGAGCAGTTGCTTGAGCGTGAAGCCGAAGTACAGCGCGGGTTGATCGACCTTCTTCCACTGGCTCCACACGCCCTTGTCGACCGGCACCACCCCCTTCACTTCGAGCTTCTGGCGGACCTTGTCTTTGTCGACGCCGCTGGTGACGGTGTAGCGGCGCTGGGTCTTCGAGCCGGTGGTGAGCTCGGACTCGACGACGAAGAAGTCCGACGCGGGCTCGACCTCGGTGACGGCGGGAGCCCCCACCGACTCACCGGGACGCAGGTACACGCCGACGGAGTTCCAGTTGAGCGACAGCGCTCCCGTGGGCGCGAGGTACGCCTTGTCACCGGACTCCTGATCGAAGCCGGGCGCGGTGCGCTCGCCATCGAAGTAGGTGTCGTCGAGCACGATGCCGTCGGAGATCTCCTTCAGCCCTGCGTGCATGAGCTCCGACACCATGCCGTACAGTCGCTCGGTGTTGATGGTCGGGTCGCCGCGGCCGCGCACATAGAGGACCTTCGCTTTGCCGTCCTTGAAGTCGTGGTCGGTCAGGAAGTCCGTCTCGAAGCGGAAGTCGGGGCCGAGCGCGGTGAGCGCCGTCGCCGCAGTGAAGAGCTTCACGTTCGACGCGGGGTTGAGCAGCTCGTCGGCGTCGCGGGAGAAGACCAGCGAGCCGTCGTCGAGGCTGCGCACCTGCACGGTGACGCGCGCCCCCTTGAGGGTCGAGGTCTCGATGACCGAGGTCAAGGCCCGCCGGAGCGCCTCTCGTTCCTTCTCCTTGAGCTTCGGGTCAGGCGCACTCCACGCCACCGCTCCGCACACCAAAACCGCCACAACGCCCGGAATCCCGATTCGTCTCACGATGGAGCGGAGTAAACTCCGGTTTCGGGCAGGGCCGATAGTTCCTGGCATCGTCTTTCCACTAACCAGACGAGGGGTTCGTTCATGGCTGAGGGTACCGAAGTGACCAGGATCATCCAGGCGCCAGCGCGCCGCATCTACGAGGCGTGGTTGGACCCCGAGGAGCACGCGCTGATGACCGGCGCCGCCACCTCGGGCGGGGCGAACGGCCACTACACTGCCTGGGACGGCTACATCGAAGGCCGCATCGTGAAGGCCGAGCCGTACGCCCGCATCGTGCAGCGCTGGCGGACCGGCGACTTTCCCGCTGGCGCACCCGACAGCACGCTCACCGTCGAGCTGACCGAGGTCAGTGACGGCACCGAGGTCAAGCTGGTGCACACCGACATCCCCGACGGGCAGGCTGACGATTACGCCGCCGGGTGGAAGGACTACTACTTCGACCCGATGGAGAAGTACTTCGCCAGCCCGCGCGAGAAGCTCAAAGAAGGCGTCGAGGCCATGGAGGACGCGGCGGAGCGGGCCGGCGAGGCCATCGAAGACGCCGTCGAGAAGGCCGGTGAGGCGCTCGAGCGCACCGCGAAGAACGTCGGCAAGGCGCTGCAGGACGCGCGGAAGGAAGCGCGCAAGCAGGCCGTGAAGGCCGTGAAGCAGGGCAAGAAGGTGCAGAAGAAGGTGGCGGCGCAGGCGAAGTCCCTCGGGAAGACGGTTCGTGGCCTGGTGAAACGCAAGAAGGCGGCCACGCCGAAGAAGGCCGCGAAGGCAGCGCCCAGGAGGAAGGCCGCGCCCGTGAAGAAGAAGGCCGCGCCGAAGAAGAAGTCGAAGCGCTGACGCACGTGGGTTGGCAGCCGCGCCGAGACGTTCAGGCGTGGCTGCTTCGACGCGTCACTTCCCGTCGCGCAGCGCCTTGAGCGACGCCTGCTTCTTCTTCCCCTGGGTCGTGAAGGCGGGCCCGAGATTGACGACGGTGGCAGGCATCAGGTTCGCGAGCCGGGCGATGAGGCCGCGCGTCATGGGAATCGTCACTTCGAGGGGGCGGTGGGGCAGCACCTCTTCGATGAAGACGCGCTCCAGGTCCTGCACGGTCAGGGCGCGACCGCCTGAGAACGTCATGGCGGCCTCGACGTAGTCGACCTGCAGGTCGAGCATGGGCGTCTGCACCGCGTCGGGCATCACCAGCGAGACGTGCACGTTGAAGGGCGAGAGTTCCTGCGCGATGGCGAGGGTGAAGCCGCGCACCGCGAACTTCGAGGCCACGTACAGGCACAGGCCCGGCGCCGGAGCGAGCGAAGCGAGGCTTCCGACGTTGATGATGTGGCCGGACTTCTGCGCAGCGAAGTGACGGCCGACGACACGGCAGCCGTGGATGAGGCCCTTGGTGTTGATGTCGAGGTGCTTGTCGACCTCTGCCGCCTCGGCCTCGTGCGCGTAGCCGGGCTTGAGGTAGCCGGCGACGTTCATCAACACGTCGACGCGGCCGAAGTGCGCGAGCGCGACCCGAAGCGTCTCTTCCCATTCGCCAGCGTTGCGCACGTCGAGCTTGAGCGTCTTCACGCTGTCCATCGGCCAGGCGTCGTCCTTCGCGCACTGCTCGAGGCCCGAGATGTTCACGTCGGTCGCGATGATCCGGTACGCCCCCGAGAGCGCCTTCGTCAGGTGCCGGCCGATGCCGCTGGCACAGCCCGTCATCACGATGACCTGGGTGGTCTGCATGCGCGCCGCTCTACCCCGGGATGTCGTTCATGCCCACGTCGGACCGCTCGGCCGCAGGTGAAGAAGCAGTGTCATTCGGACGATTCCCGTCACGCTGGCGTGACTCGGCGATCACTGTGGCTCGAACGTTTCAGACACCCCAGGCAGCACGTTCGCGAACTTCAAAGGCCAGTTCACGGTCACGACAACGGTTGCCATGGCTGTACGAGCATCACGCCACCCGCGACGCCCGCGATGCGTGCATCATCGTGCCGCGACAGACGGGCCTGCCGAAGCTGCTCACGTACGAGCCGCTGACACAACACGGTGCGGTAGATCGCCGTGGCCGCCGTGCGTTGCGAGGCGACTGTCTGCTACACGCCCGCCCATGGTCCGGTTCGTCATCCGCTCGCCCTGGCTCGTGCTCTTCGCGGTCTTTCTCGCTTGCGGTGGCGGTGGAGGCGGCTGCGGTGGTGGTGGGTGCGGCGGTTTCCAGCAACTCCCACAGGGCACGTACCGGGGACCGAAGCTCGACTCGGCGGGGTCCATCCGCGTCTCGTCGGCTGGCTTCGCGTACATCAACTCCGACGCGGGCATCAGCACGATTCTCTCGGTGCTCGCGCCAGGTGGAACGCTCCGTGTTCCAGTGCCGTGCTCGATTCAGACGACCAGCCTGGCGGGCATTCCGGTGCTCCAGCTCGCGATCGCCGACGAAGGCTCGCTGCTGTGCACGTCCGAGTCGTGCGGCCAGATGGACGGGCGCTGCACCGCCGCCGACCTTCCACGAGAGGTGACCATCAACATCAACACGCTGCGCCTCGCACCGAAGTCTCCCGACGTGGTGCAGGCCGTCCTCGGCGCCACCGTGCAGACCGGTGAGCTGCACATCGGCTCGGTGAGCAGCAGCGCGTGTCTGCTCGGCGGTGGTGGCCGCATCAAGTGCGCCGTCGACTTCGACACCGCGCGCGCACCGCCGGCGTTCACCGAGCTGGGCCTCAACATCAAGCTGACCATCGACACGAAGTGGGACCGGCTGCTCTCGCTCGAGGTGTCCGACATCGACGGCACGAGCACCTGTTCGGGGGGCACCCGGCCACCTGCGTGCATCGACGGCGCCGACATCACCCTCGCCCGCCCTCCTGGCGCGACCTGCTCGCTTTGCACTGGGCTCAACTTCGAGCCCGTGAAGAACCTGCTCATCGGCCAGCTCGCCAACTCGCTCAAGAAGCAGCTCACCGACGCGCTCAAAGAGATCAACTGCGCTCCGTGCACGCTCGGCGCCTGTCCCATGTCGACGCAGGCAGGCGTGACGGCGATGTGCGTGCCCGAGGACGGTGGGCCCGGGAAGTGCGTCGACTCCGCGACCGGCACCTGCGTGCCCGGCCTCATCGGGGTCGAAGGGCGCCTCGACGTGTCGACCGCGTTGCAGGGGCTGGTGCCCGCAGGGAGTGAGATCGAGCTCGCGTTCGGCGCGGGTGGCCTGGTCGCGTCGAGCCCCATGGGCACCTCCATCGGCTTGCGAGGCGGCGTGAGAGAGGTGGCTCCGGCGACGTGCGTGGTGCCGAAGAACCGCCCTGCCCCGATGATGCTGCCGTTGCCTGACCTCGATCGTGACGCACCAGCGATGGGGTACGATCTCGCGTTCTCGCTCTCGCAACAGGTGATGTCCGAGACGCTGTACCGGGTGCAGCAGTCCGGAGCCCTCTGCATCGAGCTCGGGAACGAGTCGGTGTCGCTGCTGGAGTCCGGCGTCCTGGCGGCCGTGCTCCCGTCGCTCAACACGTTCACCGAGGGCAAGAGCGTGCCGCTGCGCGTGGTGATTCGCCCAGTCAACGCGCCCACCATCGTCGTCGGCGAAGGCACCCTCGACATGAGCGGAAGGCCGCTCGACCCGCTGCTGCTCCTCGAGTGGCCGCAGGTGGAGATCGACGTCTACGCGCTCATCGAAGACCGCAACGCTCGGCTGTTCACGATTCAGGCGGACCTCAAGTTGCCGATGGGCCTCGACGTGCGCGGGTGCGACCAGCTGCGGCCCGTCGTGGGCAGCTTGATGAACGCGGTGACGAACGTGAGCGTGAAGAACAACGAGCTGCTCGCCGAGAGCCCTGACGCGCTCGCGATGCTGGTGCCCGTTCTGCTGTCACAAGCCGAGCCGGCGCTCGCCATGGGCTTCCCGTCGGTCACGCTGCCGGACCTGCCGGGGTTCGCGTTCAAGATTCAGCTGCTGCGCGCGCGGGGGGTGGGGCAGATCACCGGAACGTCGACGTACAACCACCTCGGCATCTACGCGCGGATCTACCCACGCTCCGAGCTGTGCCCCGTGCCGCTGAAGGCCGAGGAGACGGCGCTGTGGCTGTCGTCGCGTGAAGACGCCACGGTGCGCATCATGGGCCTGGGCACGCAGGAGGTGTCGTTCCGCGTCGACGAGGGCTTCTGGTCCATGTGGCAGCCAGCCGATGCGTTTGGCCAGGCGATCGTGCAGCACCCGCGGCTGCGGCTGGGCGGAAAGCATGTCGTCGAGGTGCGCGGGGCTGACGGGCGTGAAGGCCGGCTCGAGTTGAAGTGAGACTTCGTCACGAGGCCCGGTCGTGACGTCCGCCTCCCGCCCGTGCTTGCGGGTAAGGTGGACGACGCATGCGACTCCTGTGCTGTCTCGGACTGATGACCTTGACCGGCTGCGTGACCATCGTCACTCGGGCCGGCGGCAAACGCGCGCCCGGCGCCGACGCCCACGAGGCCAGCGGCTTCATCATCCTCAACGGTGAGCGCACGGCGGTGAAGTGGTCCGACGGCGACAGCTTCGACTTCGAGTCGGGGCCGTACGACGGTCAGGGCACGCGCCTGTTCGGCTACAACACGCTCGAGTCGTACGGCCCGGTGCACCGCTGGGGCGATTGGACGCGTGAGGAGCTGTACACGCTGACCAAAGGAGACGCCGAGGTGTGCGCGTCGAAGGAATGGGAGTGCACGACGTCAGGCGCTCCCGATGCGTACGGGCGCGTGCTGGTCGAGTGCCCGAAGCTGGCGATCGAGATGGCGCGTCAGGGTCGCGGGCTGGCGTACGCAGTGAGAGGCAAGCCGAACCGGCTGGTGCTCGACGCCATGCATCAGGCCCAGCGCGCAGGTCGAGGCATCTGGGCGAAGGGCGTCCCCAAAGGCCTCATCACCGCGCTGCACTCGTTCGCCGAGAACACCGACGGGAAGTACCCGACCTCGTCCAACCGCATCCTCGACACGCGCACCGGTGAGGCGCCGCTGCGCAAACACACCGACTTCTACCAACTGTGTGAAGAGGTCTGCCTGCGCACCGAGGGCGACTGGTCGTGCATGGTCTACGTGCCGTACGAGCTTCGGTACAAGAACCAGCCGCCGTGTCTCATCGGGGAATGAGCGTCGCCGACGAGAAGCAGGCGTTGAGGGAACGCCTCGAGGCGCTCCGGAGACACGCGAGTGCGACCACTCCAGCTGCAGCGGAGACGCTCGCGCGCGGGTACACCATCACTTCGGTTCCTCGCGTCGTCGCCGGGACCTTTCCCATGCGCAGCGAGCTCGACCCTCGACCTCTGATGCGCCGGCTCGAAACGTTGGGAGCGACGCTCGCGCTCCCACGCACGCCGCGGCGTGGGCAGCCGCTCACCTTTCATCGGTGGGACTCCGAGACCCAGCTCGTCACGAGTCGCTTCGGTGTCACGGCGCCCGCGCCTGAAACGCCGGTGGTGACTCCCGACCTGGTGTTGGTGCCGCTCCTCGCGTTCGATCGCACCGGTGCGCGGCTCGGCTACGGCGGTGGCTACTACGACGTCACGCTCGAGGCGCTGCGCTCGGCAGGCCCCGTGTTCGCGCTCGGGCTGGCGTTCGCCGCGCAGGAACTCGACCACGTGCCCACCGAGCCGCACGACGTTCGCCTCGACGCCGTGCTGACAGAGCGCGAGTTGGTCCTGGCGACGCGGTCGGCGTGACGTCGGCATCCACGAAGTCGGTGGGCGCGACGCGCCTCGAATCAACCAGCCGCGTCGGTCTCGGGGGCTCGAGCCGGCCCCTGACGCCGCGGCGAGTTCATCGCCAGGAAGCGCGCCGACGTGCTGACTCCCGCAGGGTCGGCTCCAGACGACGCCCGGCGCGAGGCCGACCTCCACCGAGGGCCGACAGTCGTGACGCTCGCGTCGCGTCTCCGACAACGACACCGCGCTGCTTTCCCGCGGCCCATGGGTTCATCACGCCATGCGTGCCTTCTTGATCTCAGTCGCAGGGACTGTCGTCGCGGCGTGCGGGCCATCAGGCAGCCCCGGCTCCGTGGCCTTCGACGGACGCGCGGCTGAGCTCCGACCATGCGCGCTCTGCTCCTGCTGCCGTTGCTCGCCCCGCTCGTCTTCGCAGCTCCGCCACCCGATGCAGGACCAATCAAGGCGTCCGCTGCGGAGCGCGCTCTCGATGCCACGAAGCTTCTCACGCCGGCAGCGCTGACGGGTCGGTCACTGCGAGAACTCACCCTGATGCGGAACTGGATCTACGCCCGCCGAGGCAACGAGTTCCGCCGGGCCTGGCTGCGCGACTTCTTCTCGAAGCAGAAGTGGTACGCGCCGAATCAGGTGCTCTTCCTCTCGGGCGCCTGGAGAGGGGAGAGCGAAGACCAGCCCGAGGTCTGGGCGCGCGACGACGAGAACGCCGAGACCATCGCCGAGTACGAGTCGAACCTGACGACGGAGCAACTGGTCGTCATGCGTGACGCCGTTCGGGCGCGCAGGAAGAACACGAAGGAGTCGAACGACGACGATCTCATCGAGCTCAAGCTCATCTCGGTGCGGCTCGGCGGCTGGGCGGGTGAAGGCGATGCGCCCGCGGGTCTCACGCCGCTCGAGAACCCAAAGCGGCTCGACGGGCTGCTGAAGCTCACCGACCTCGACGATCTCTCGCCGCGCGAGCTGAAGCTGCTCCGCGACACGATCTTCGCGCGCAAGGGTCTCGCCTTCGAGACGCCGTTGTTGAAGGGGCACTTCAAGACGGTGCAGTGGTACGCCGCGAACGCGAAGTACTCGGACAAGCTGCTCAATGACGTCGACAAGAAGAACGTGAAGCTCATTCAGTCGCTCGAGCGCGAGCTCAAGCGGGAGAGCGAAAAAAACGACATGGCCGGGGCCTGATAGGTCCCACGGTCCCCCGGGCGGGGATCACCATCGACAGAACCAGTCACCAGTCGGCGCGGGTCGACGTCTTGTCCGTCAGGACGGAACCCAGCGACTCGAGCAACGAGAGATTCGTCGTCGCGTCATCGAGCATTCGTGCGCGATCCCCGGCGAGCCCTGCGCGCACCGGGACCGCCGTGGCCCTCGTGACGTTGCTCCCGTGAAGCTCGAGGCGCACCAGCAGGCCTTCGTCTTCGTTCGTGCACTCGCAGTCGAAGGCGAGGTTGCCGAGCCCCCAGGCGATGACGGTGGCGCCGCGACGCTCGACGGCGCCGATCGCGTGGCTCCCGTGGGCAAGGACGGCGTGGGCGCCTGAGGTGACGGCGAGGTCGACGGCGCGACGGAGCGACGGTTCGGGCAGATAGAGCGCTGGGGCGAGGACGTGGAAGAGGACGATGGTGGGTTTGAGGACTCCGAGGCGCTGCGCGAGATCGGCGGGAACTCCCGCGGAGAGATCGATCTGCAGCAGCGTGACGCCGGCGATCGAAGCGCTGCCCAGCGGCGCGAGCTCGTTCGCCTGAAGCACTGCACGCGTTCGCGCGAGACCTGCGGCGCCGTCATCCATCGCGTGGTTGTTGTCGACCCCCACGGCGATGACGTTCGCCGAACGCAGTCGCGTCGCCGAGTCGGGTGGATTGAACAGCGCGCTCGCGGAAGAAGCTCGTGGCTGGTTCGAGATGGGGCCTTCGAGATTCACGACGAGCGGACCGTCGAGCGCGAGGCCTTCGAGCGCCGCCCTGCCCTTCTCTCCGAAGTGAACATCACCGCCAAACCAGAGCACCGTAGGTCGCTGCGGAGTCGACTGACGCGCGCAACCAGCAAGACAGAAGGCGACAGCGAGCAACACGGCAGAAGAGCGCGCCGTGCGCCCCATCGAAGGCAGTGCTCCCGCTCGACTCGGCCCGAGCACCAGGACGAAGCGACGAGGGGTGTTCCCGGCGAGACCGGAGCGACCGAAACCGACTCTCGAGCTCATGGCCACCAGACGAGATGCGCGGCAGTGCCGGGGCACGCCTTCGAGAACCCGATGGACTGTGCGAGCGCTGGCGCCACCGAATCCCGCGGCGCGTCTCGGAAGCCCTTCGTGAGGAAGTACTCGCGCGCGGTGGTGGTGAGCACCGAGACCGATTGGAGGCCCTGCTTTCGCGCCTCGGCGAGCCGTTCGTCGACGAGGGCGGCGCCGAGCCCCGTTCGCTGAAGACGCGGCTCGACGGCGACCGAGCGCAACAGGCCGTCGTGGCCGTGTCGTTCGAGGCCGGCCACGCCGACGAGTCGGGAGCCGTCGACCGCCACCACGTACGCGCCGGGAAAGAAGTCGCGGAGCCCGTCACGTGGAAGCGAGAGCCGACCGAGCAGCGACTCGACCGCGCTCTCATCGTCGGGCCGAGCAACGCGAAGCCGCCACGACGAGGACCACCCGAGCTCGATGGGAACGTCGCCGAGCCGCTCCACGCGCCCATCGCCGTCGAGCTTGAGGCCGATGAATCGAACACCGGCAGCGCGCGCGGCTTCGCGGTCGAAGCGGGAGTCACCGATCATCACGGCCTCGACTGCCGAGACGCCGAGCTCCTTCAGGCCGAGGAGCACCAGCTCGGGCGAAGGCTTCGCGTGTTCGACCCGGTCCGCCGTTGCTCTCACCTCGAACCAGCGCGCCAGCTTCGCGTGCTCCAGAATCGCGCGGGCCAGCGGAGCAACGGTGTTGGTGACGACGCCGATGCCGAGTCCCCGCGTCGTCAGCAACTCGGCGAGCGGCGCAGCCTCGGGGTTCACCCACATCGCGTCGAGGTGCTTCACGAACTCAGAGACGTAGAACGCGTCGAGCTCGGCCACCGAACACCTCAACCCGAACACCGGGATGTCGGCCGCAGTGCCCTGGCCGAAGGTGGGGAAGAACTCGTCTCGCGTGATGGCGCGGCCACGGAACCGCACGCCAGCCGCTTCGACGACGCGGAACCAGACCTCCTCGCTTCGAACGAGAACGCCGTCCATGTCGAAGAGCACCGCGCGCATGGCCGCGCGTGTACCACGGAGCGTCAGCGGCTCACGCGCGAGCGCAGCTTCGTCGAGGTCGCGAGGCTCACGAGCCTGCCTCGGCTTCCAGGGGGAACTGCGTCTCGCACCCGCTGAGATGGTTTCTCGAGCGTAGGCCCTGCGTCAGTCACTTCACGCCGCGACGCACGCTTGAACGAATGTCACCTGCGCGCCGGCTGTGGCAGACCGACGCCATGGACTTCCGCTTCTGCCCGCGTTGCGCCACCGCCCTCGTCGAGAAGTCTGCAGGGGGCAAGCCCCGCCCCTCGTGCCCGAAAGACGGCTGCGGCTTCGTCTTCTGGGGCAACCCCACGCCGGTCGTCGCGGCCATCATCGAGCACGACGGCGCCGTCCTCCTCGCGCGCGGCAAGGGCTGGCCCGAGAAGGTCTTCGCGCTGGTGACGGGTTTCCTCGAAGCGAACGAGACGCCCGAGGCTGCCGTGCTCCGTGAAGTGAAGGAGGAGACCAACCTCGACGCCCGCCTCGTCTCGCTCGTCGGCGTGTACCCCTTCGAGATGCGCAACGAGCTCATCATCTGCTTCCACGTCGTCGCCGACGGTCCCATCAGGTTGTCCGACGAGCTCGAGGCGACGAAGCACATTCCGAAAGAGAAGCTGAAGCCGTGGCCCTTCGGCACCGGCCTGGGCGTGAAGGACTGGCTCGCCCGCGGTGGCCTCGTCCCGGAACGCGCCGCGCTGCCTGGGTAGGGCGCGCCAGCACACTGAGCGTCTCTCGAGGGCCCTCGAACGTGGGCGCGGCGCCAGGCGCCGAAAGCCCGCGCTCACTGCGGAGACAGCTGGGCCAACAACCTCGCCGCCTGCTCGCGAACGTCGGCATCTCCAGCGGTCTGCGCACGCTCGGCGTGGTTCCTGGCCTTCGCGACGTCCTTCAGCTTGCCGTACGCGAGCGCGAGGTTGAGGTGCAGGCCCGCGTCATCGGGGTGCGCCGCGACGGCCTTCACGAGCAGGTCCTTCGCGCGGGTGGACTCGTCGATCTCGAGCAGCAGCACCGCGTAGTCGTTCACCACCGACGGCTCGGTCGGCGCGAGCGCGATGGCTTCCTCCAGCACCTGGCGGGCGCGGCCGTCTTTCTTCAGCGCGCGGGCGACCTGGGCCTGGGCCTGCTTGATCTGCCACGAACGCGGCGCCTGCTTCGCCACGGCCTCGAGCGTCGACTCGGCGAGCGCGAAGTCTCCATGGGCCATCGACGCCACGGCGAGCAGGTACCCGGCTTCGGGGTTGGTCGGCTCCAGGCGGCGCAGCTCCGTCGCGGCTTTCACCGCGGTGTCAGTCCCTCCCGCGAGCAGCGCCACCTGGACCAGCTGCCGGTAGAGCCCTGCTTCCTTCGGCGCGTGGTCGATCGCGTCGATGAGCAGATGCGCGGCCTTCCCGATCTCCCCCTTCGCGAGGTGTGCGTTCGCGTCGGCCTCGAGCTGTTGCCAGGTCTTCGTCGTCACGCACCGACCTGCTTTCTCAAGCGCTCGGCCTGCTCCTTCACGTCCGTGTCTGGACTCTGGAGGGCGACCTTCACGTGACTGACGGCCTGCTGCTTCTTCCCTTGCTGCACGTACGCGAGCGCGAGGTTCAAGTTGGTGGCGTCGTCGTTGGGCGAATCTGCGAGCGCGGCCTTCAGGATCCGCTCGGCCTTCGCGCCGTCTTTCTTCGAGAGGTACAGCGCCGCGAGATCGTTCACGGGGCCGGGCTGCGTGGGCGCGAGGGCGACGGCCTCTTCGAGCACGGGGATCGCGTCGTCCACCTTCTTCTCGAGCACCAGGCACTTCGCGAACGCCTGCCGGGGCTCCCACGCCCTCGGGGCCTTCTGCATGGCTTCGGTGAAGAGCGGCTTCGCGGCGTCTGACTTCCCGAGCATGAACAGCGCCAGCCCGTGCCGATAGGTGGACTGGGCATCGTCCGGCTTGAGCCGACGCAGCTCGCGCGCGGCAGTGGCCGCCGTCTGAAAGGAACCTGCCACCATCGAGAGATCGAAGAGCTCGAGGTACAGCGACACCTCGTCCTTGAACGCGGCGACGGCGTCGATGAGCACCTGCACGGCCTCGCCCAACTGACCGGCGCCTGCGAGCGCGCGCGCCCAGGCCTGACGCGGCACCCACTCGTTCGGCGTCAGCTCGGCCGCCTTCTTCAGCTTCGGGAGCGCCGCCTTCGCGTCGCCGCGGTTGAGCGCGAGCAGGCCCAACTCGGTGAGCGCGAACGGGTTGTCGGGCTGCACCTTCACGGCGCGCGTGTACGCAGCCTCGGCGCCCTCCCAGTCTCCGCGCGCCTGCAGCACGCTGCCAAGGTTGAAGTGCTCGAAGAAGCCGACCGCGCCGCCTTCCGACACCGCCTTCATCGCCTCGAGCGAGCCGTCCTTGCCCTGCTGCAACTCGATGAGCGCGATGGTGCTCTGCGCCTCGGTGTTGCCGGGGTCGAGCGAGAGCAACTTGAGGAACGCCGTCCGCGCCTGTTCGTTCCGGCCCGCCGCCATGTGGGCCCGGCTCACGCCGACCCAGCAGCGGAGGTCTTTCGGATCGGCGGTCAGCCCCTTCTCGAACGTCTTGATGGCGGCGTCGAGCAACCCCGACTGCATGAGACGCGCGCCTTCAGTCGCAGCTTTGCTGGTGGCCATCCGTCACTCCTTCGGGGCGTTCAGAGTTCGCTGGGCTTCTTGAAGAACGTCTGCTGGTAGTAGGCGAGCTCGCCGATCGACGCCCGCAGGTCGGACAGCACCGTGTGCGACGCGTCGACCTTCGAGCGGCCCGGCGCGTTGGGGAACCAGGCGCGGGTGATGATCTTGAGGCTCGAGACGTCGACCATGCGGTAGTGCAGCGCGCGATCGAAGCCCGGCATGAACTTGCTGATGAAGGCGCGGTCGGTGTGAATCGAGTTGCCGCAGAGGATGCCCTCGCCGTACTCGACGTGCTGGAGCAGCTGCTTCGTCGCTTCCTTCTCGGCCTGGCGAATCGAGATGTCGGACTTGCGCACGCGCTCGAGCAGGCCGTTGCGGGTGTGCATGTCCTTCACGAAGGGCTCCATGCGGTCGAGCGCCTCGTTGGGCTGCCAGATGGCGCACTCCCACTCGGCGATGGGCTTCAAGTCGGGGCCGGTGACGATCAGGCCCATCTCGATGATGACGCAGGTAGAGGTGTCGAGACCGGTCATCTCGAGGTCGCACCACACGAAGCGCGGCTCACTGGTTGGCATGAGGTGAGGTGTACGACGGAAGCTGGTACGAGTCAGCACGTGGATGCTCTGCGCGCGAAGTTGAACGATGAGAAGGCAGTCCTCGAGCTGGCAGCCCTGTGCGTCGAGGTGTGGCTGGACAAACCCGTGCAGCATCTGATGCCGCAGGACCTGTTGGCGTCGGTGGCCCGGCAGGCGCTCGACGGGTGGCTCGACTCGCCGACGGCGGTACAGGCGCTCTCACACAGCGTCGACCTGCTGGTGAACGAGCTGAATGCGCACCGGAAGCCGCTCAAGGACGTGGTGGCCCGTGACGTTCGCGAGGCGCTGAAAGACCTCGTGGGCCGGCCGGTGTCGCCCGACAAGAAGCTGGTGTTGACGATCATCGATCGCGACCCGACGCGGGAGCTGGTGCGGCAACTGCTCCTCGACTTCGTGCTCGAGTTCGGGCGGCGGGCGAGCGCTCCGGTGGCAGGCATGGCGAAAGGGCTGGGCACGTTCGCGCGCATGGCGGGTGACGCCGTGAAGTCGCGCACGGGAACGCTCGGCTCGCTCGTCGGCGCCGTGGGCAGTGAAGTCGAACGGCAGATGGAAAAGCGCGCAGTCGAGTTCGTCGACTCGGCGTTGAGCGGCGTGTTCGGTCAGCTGGCCGACGCCATCAGCGATCCACGCCGGGCGACCGAAGCGGCAGAGCTCCGGCTCGCCATGTTGGACGGCGTGATGGAGCTGACGCTGCCTCAGCTCGCGCGTGAGGTGGCCAACGCCGATGTCCCGGGTGGCGCCGAGGTGTTGCGCGGAGGACTCAAGCGGTGGCTCGCGAGCGCCGCGTCCGATGACGAGCTGAAGCGCCTGGCCGAGCTGGCGTTGAAAGACGTGGGGCCGAAGAAGCTCCGCGACGTGCTCGACGAGGTCGGTCTGCTCGCCGTCGTGCGAAGCCGTGGAGCCGAGCTGCTCGCGGCACGCCTTCGTGAGGTCGTCAGCTCAGAGGCATTCACCGCCTGGGCCGGCACGAGCTGAGCCGACAGTCACGGACGGTCACCCGGGGCTCTCGCCCAGCGGAAGCGCCGCCACGGAAGCGTGGCCACCGGTCGCGATCTCCAGGGTCGTCCCGGGAGCGAGGTGGTCCCGGTGCACGTACCCGAGCGCGACGTTCTGCCCTTTCAGCTCGCTGTGCACGACGCTCATCACCCGGCCGACACGCTTGTCTCCCAGCTTCAGCTCCGCGCCCTTCTCAGGGGTCGCGTCACCCAGCAGCAGGCCGACCAGCTTCTTGTTCATCTGCCCGCGGTACGTGGCGCGCGCGATGACCTCCTGCCCGATGTAGCAACCCTTCTGGTAGTGAATCGCCTTCTCGAGGTTGGCCTCGAGTGGAATCGTCGTCTCGCTCATGTCGACGCCGAACTTCGGCACGCCGGCTTCGACCCGCAGCACCTCGAACGTCGCCTCACTCACCTGCGGGACCGCCGACAGGCTCGCCTTCACCGACTCGAGCGCGTCGCGCTTCACCACGACGTCCACCCCGCTCCCGAGCAGGCCGGGCAGCGTCGCGACCTTCGCCTCGCTGGCGATCGACTCGGCCCACCGCGCAGCGTCTGGTCCCAGCAGCCCCAGCACCGCGACGTCGGGAGCCTCGACGACCTCGGCCTCTTCGCTGATGAGGTACTTGAGGAGGAAGTCCTTCACGGCGCCGCCGAAGCCCGCGCCGGTGTCGAGGAGCATGTCTTCCGCCAGCTTCACCACGCGCCCGTCACCCACCATCGCGCCCTTCGCCGTCAACATCGCGACGTGGCAACTGGCGCCAACCGGCAGCTTCTCGACGTCGTTGGTCACCATGCCCTGGAGGAAAGAGACCCTGTCGGGGCCGGTCACGCGCAGCTGCTGCCGCGCTGACAGGTCCACCCAGGCGCAGGCCTCTTTCGCGGCGCGGTACTCGGTCGTTTGTGCGGCAGGCGGAACCATGGAGTCCGTATATAAGGCGCTCGCGTGAACACGCCATCGAGCACCGCCCGTCCGTCGACTGCCGCCCTGGGCGTGCTGGGAGCGTCTGGCCTCGCGACGGCCGGCCTCGCCGTCTACCAGTGGCTCGAGCTGTTGGTGGTGCGCAACGGAGGCAAGGTCGCCTGCGCCATCGACGAGACGGTCAACTGCGCGGCCGTGTGGAACTCGAAGTTCGCCTCGTTCGTGCACGACTGGCTCGGCATGCCGGTCGCTGCGCTGGGCGTCGTGTGGGGCGTCGCTGCGGTGGCCCTGACGGTGCTGCTCTGGAGGAAGCTGGCGACCGACGAGTGGCCTCTCTTCGCGGCGTCGGTGAAGTTCTGGGCCGTCGCTGGCCTGCTGTCCATCGTCGCCTTCGGTGGCGCGAGCATCGAAGCGCGCGCGGTCTGCCTCACGTGCCTCGGCACCTACGGGCTCGTGGTGGTGTTCGCCTTCGCGGCGTTCATGCTGCTGCCGGGCCCGCGATGGCCGCAGTCGCAGTACCTGGTCGGCGGCACGGCCTGGGTCTTCGTCGTCTTCGCGCCGACGTTCCTGGTGACGCTCATTCCTGCCGGCAACACCCCGAAGGCGGGCGCCGTCACGCGCTTCGACGGCACCACCGAAGACCAGCTGATCCAGAACCTGCTCAACCTGCCAAAGCGAGAGGCGATGATGACCGCGGCAGCGCGTCAGAGGTTCCTCGCCTCGCCCGCCAAAGACGTCAGCGACCTCAAGGTGCGGGTCCGCGCCGGCGCCGAAGATGCCCCCATCAAGGTGGTCGAGTTCTCCGACGTCCTCTGCCCTCACTGCGCCGTCTTCGAAGAGTCGCTCGAGGAACTCCGCGGTGCCGCTCCGCAAGGCACCTTGTCCATCGAGCCCCGGCTCTTCCCGCTCGTCGATGACGGCTGCGTGATGCCTGGCGAAAAGGACTCGCCGAAAGACGTTCGCTGCACCGGGGCCAAGGCGCAGATCTGCTCCGAAGACCACCCGCTCTACTGGGACGTGCGCAAGGCCCTCTTCGCGAACCAGCAATCGCTCCGCTCGGCCGACAAGGTGCTCGAGATCGTCGCGAAGGTGACCAGCCGCTCGAAGGACTCGCTCCTCTCCTGCATCAACTCGATGGACACGCAGGCCAGGCTCGCCAGCGACGTCACGTACGCCAAGCGCTACGACATCGAAGGCACGCCGCTCGTGTTGCTGAACGGACGCGCGACGTTGCCTTCGGCGGGCTTCATTCTCGGCATGGCCGTCAGCCGCGGTGACGTGAACGCCGAATGGTTCAAGCGCCTGCCCGAGCCTCCGCCGATGGACGAAGGGCACGAAGGACACGGGCACTGACGTGGGCGACGAGAAGAAGCCGTTTCACAACCCGTTCGCCGCCCTGCAGGGAATGAAAGACGCCCTGCCCCCGGGCCCGCCGCCGAAGCCACCGAAAGAGAAGAAGGCGCCTCCGAAGGCCGTGGTGCGCATGGAGCGCGCTGGACGCAACGGCAAGGAAGTCACCGTCATCGAGCAGCTCGAGCTGTCACCAAAGGACCGTGAAGCCTGGCTCAAGGCGCTCAAGGGCGCGCTCGGCTGTGGCGGGTCGATCGAGGAAGAAGGCGCGCTCGTGGTGCAGGGCGATCATCGCGACCGCGTCGCCGAGTGGCTCAAGAAGCAGGGCGTGAAGCAGATCTCGGTCGGGTGATGCGCTCGCGCAGCAGCGCCGCGACGAACGCCACCATCGCCGCTCCCAACGAGACCGCAGCCACCAGCAGGAACCGCCGCACCATCGTCAGCGCGTCCCAGCCGAACTCGTCGACCAGCCGGCTCGCGTCAGAGGGCACACCGTCTTCGAGTCCGAAGGGAATCAGCGCGGAGTCGGTCTTGCCGGTCCACCACAGGCGCGTGGCGTCGGCCCAGCTCGCCGAGCCGATGACGAGCCAGCCCCAGCGCAGCCCGCCCTGGAAGACCCGCAGCGGTGAGCGCACCAGAAAGCCGCAGCTCATCAGCGCACCGAAGACCATCGCGCCCGCCTCTCCACCGAACGTGAAGAAGGGCTCCTGGAACGACGTGGGCGCGAGGTGGCCAGCGAGGGTCGCGAGCGCGAGTGCTCCGCCGAGCGCCGTGGTGGTGACCGAGTCGCGTTGCCGGCCGAAGCGGATGAGCGCCGCGGCGCCACCGAACATCGCCACCGACACCACGATGCTCTGACCGAAAGAGTACGTGAACCAGGGCACCGGCAACGCCCACCGACCCGTCAGCCACGCGGCAGACGCGTGCCCGAGTTCGTGCAGCCACATGCCGAAGAACGTCCGCAACATGAAACGGCCCGGGTCCGAGTCCGAGAAGAACCACATCACCACGTAGAACGCCGGGAAGGCGAAGAGCCGGTACTGCTCGAAGGCGCTGGCCGTCGTCTCAGCAGCGTCGTCTTGAGCGATGCGCTCGGCCAGCGTTGGCTCGGTCGGTCGGACCTGGATGGAGGACTTGCTGCACCCCATCAGATGCCCGTTCCTCGCACCGCACTCCGCGCAGGCCATCCTCGCACTATCGCATGGCACACTGCCTGGAGAATGAAACACCTCGCGCTCCTGCTGCTGGTGGCTGCCTGTCCCGGCCCGAGGCCGTGCACGCCCATCACCTGCGACGGCTGCTGCACCTTCGCGTCGCCCGGCGATCCTGGCCAGTGTCGCGTCGGGAACGAGGACTCGGCCTGTGGAACAGGCGCCGCCGTGTGCGCACGCTGCCAGACCGGTGAGACGTGCTCCGAGCTGCGCGTGTGTCGAGGAGCCGACGAGCCGTTTCCTTCTGGCGCGAAGCTGGTGTTCGCCACCTCGACGACCTTCACCGGAAATCTCGGAGGGCTCGACGGAGGTGACTCGAAGTGTCGTGACCTCGCAGCCGACGCGGGGCTCCCCGGCACCTTCCTCGCGTTCCTGTCCGATGTGACGGAGCAGGGGCAGAAGCTCAGCGCGAGCGAACGCTTCTCCGGCAACGGCCCGTGGGTGATGCGCACGCGAGACGCCCGCGGCCGGGTGCTGCGGCCCTTCGACGACCGTGCCTCGCTCGCGGGACCACCGCGGTCGCCCATCGACCAGGACGAGACAGGCCACGTCTTCGCGCTCTTCGACAAGCGGCAGGTGTGGACAGGAACGCTGCTCGATGGTGGCGCCGAGCTGCCGGCTCCGATGCGCGACACCACGTGTCGACGTTGGACCAGCGTGGCCACCACTGGCCTCTACGGCATCATCGACGTGCCTACCGAGAAGTGGAGCGGGCTCGGCGCCGTGTCGTGCGCGAGTGACAACCGGCTGTACTGCTTCGAGCAATGAGTCCCAGCCCTCGACGCTCGACCTGCGCTCGCTTCGACGTCTCGAGGGACCGCTGCAGTCCATCGATGTGACAGCGCACCGAAAGCACAGCGACGAGGTCCACGTGCGCCAGTCCAGAGGCGAATCAAGAGCTGCACGACAGCATCGAGCTGCCGGGCTGGTGACGGGCCCACTCGGGACGCTTCGCGGCCCAGCGCTCCTTGCCCGGCTGCTCGTCGTACGGGCGGCGGAGCACCTCGAGCCACTCGTGGAGCATCGGCAGCTCGCCTTGCTCGGTCGCGCTGATGACGGCCTGCGCGAGGTAGTTGCGCGGCACGTAGAGCGGGTTGGCGGCGTTCATCGAGGCAACGCGCTCGGCGGAAGGCCGCCCGTCACGGCTAGCCCGAGCCAGCAGTCGGCGCAGCCACGCCGCCAGGCCCTCGAGGACGTCACCCGACACCTCGGCCGGTGCGTAGAAGGCCTCGGCGAGCGGCGCGACCAGCGGCTCGTCACTCGACGCAGCCGTCACCGTCGCGAGTCGCCTGAAGAACAGCGTGTAGTCCGTCTCGGTCGAGAGCAGCGCGCGGAAGCAGTCGCGAACGAGCTCGCGGTCTTCGCGGTCGTGCTCCTCTGTCGCGAGGAGACCCAGCTTGCGGCGCATCATCGATAACTGCTCTGCGGCGGCGAGGTCGGAGTACCGGTCGAGCACCGCCTCGAGCGCCTTCTCGTCACCCACCAACGGGAAGAGCGCGTTCGCCAGACACAGCAGGTTCCACTGCGCGACCGACGGCTGGTTCCCGAACGCGTAGCGGCGCCCAGGCAGGTCCGTCGTGTTCGGCGTCCACGACGGGTCGAACCCCTCGAGCCAGCCGTACGGCCCGTAGTCGATGGTGAGCCCGAGGATGGACATGTTGTCGGTGTTCATGACGCCGTGCACGAAGCCGACGCGTTGCCATTCCATCATCAGCACCGCGGTGCGCCGGGTCACCTCTTCGAAGAACCGCAGGTACGTCTCGGGAGAAGGCGAGCCCAGCGTCGGGAAATGCGTCGTGATGGTGAAGTCGACCAGCCGCCGCAGCAGCTCGACGTCATTTCGCGCCGCGGGCAGCTCGTAGGTGCCGAACCGGAGGAAGGACTTCGCGACCCGCGTGGTGATGGCGCCCGGCTCGGGCCTCGCGTTGCCGTCGTAGAGCAGGTCGCGCACGACGTCTTCGCCGGTCCCCACCAGCGCCAGCGCGCGCGTCGTCGGGACCCCGAGGTGGAACATCGCTTCGCTGCACACCAACTCCCGCAGCGAGCTGCGCAACACTGCGCGCCCATCGGCCCGACGTGAGTACGGCGTCTGGCCGGGGCCTTTGAGCTGAAGCTCCCAGCGTGACTCGTCGGGGGCGATGAGCTCTCCGAGCGTGATGGCGCGGCCGTCGCCGAGCTGTCCTGCCCAGTTCCCGAACTGGTGCCCGCCGTAGCAGGCCGCGTAGGGCGCCATGCCCTCGAGCGTCGCGTTCCCTCCCAGCACCTGCGCCCACTCGTCGGTCGGCTTGGCCGGCAGCCCCAGCATCGCCGCCACCTCTGGCACCCACGCGAGGACGGCTGGCTTCGGGACCGGCGTGGGCGCGACCTTCGAGTACGCCGCGCCGCGCACCTGCCGAACGAAGCTCTGCGCTTCAGGGTCGGCTGGCAGCGAGCGGATGAAGCGATCGTCGAAGCGAATCACCCCGCCGTTGTGTCGTCGTCTCGCGGCGAGCGCCACCGTTTCCGCTCGCGGCTGTCGGCTCGAGCCAACACTGCAGGCCGCACCCGACACGGCGGCCTGGCGCCTGGTGGCTGACGAAGGTGGCCGGGGACTTGCTGGTCCGGGGGCATGCTCCGAATCCTGTGGTGTGTGCTTCTCGCCCTCACGGCCTGCCAGCCCTCGATGATGCCCCCGGGCGAGGAGGGGCCCGATCGCTGGGTGGGCCGCGTCGAGGGGACCGATGCGCTGATCGCCGTCGCGCTCGAGGAACAGTCGGTCGTCGTCTACGTCTGCGGCAAGGACTCGTGGGAGACCCGGACCGGCTGGTTCGCGTCGACGCTCGCCGAAGACGCCGTGGGGGCCGAGGGCCCGATTCAACCGGCGACCAGCGGCTCAGGACACGCCCTCGAGGGAACGGTCATCACTCGCAAGCGCGTCACCGGCACCATCGTCTTCGCGGACGGAGCACGCCACGCCTTCACGGCAGAACGGGCCGACCCGCGCACCGCCGCCGGGCTCTACGACACCACGACGAGCGAGGGGCAGGCTGGCCTCATCATCACCAACGATCTCGACGCCGCGGGCGCAGCGACCAGCGTCAGCGGCACCGATGTCGGAGTCACGCGCGCTCCCGTGCAGGTGTCGATGCCGCTCGCCGGCGTGTCGTCGACCGCCATCACGGGCATCTCAGTCTCGATTCCCAACCTGAGCGTCACCTTGCTCACGCCCATCCTCCCGCTGCAGCAGAGCGTGACGGGCTCGAGCCCGCTGCTCTACATCCTCGTGCACGGCATGGCGCACCCGGTTGACGCCGAGGTGGCGCTCGTCGACACGCCTTTCTATTCGCGCGGCGAGTGGAGCATGGACTTCATGCGCGGACTCCTCGGGGCCGACCCCGGCGCGGCCGTGTCGTTGTCGACGTTCGTGCGGTCGTTCACCGACGACGAGTTCCGTGACGTCGGCGCGTCGTTTCCCGCGACGCTCGGCGACTCGGAGATCGCCGACAACGGCTCGATCCCCGCCAACTTCGTCACGGCCTTCCCCGTGATGTTCCCTCCCGCCGGCGCGCCAGTCATTCCGAGGCCTCCGCCAGCAGCGGCCTTCATCACCTCCCGCGACGCGACGGGCGGCCTCGCGCAGTCTGGCCAGCGCATCGCGAATCAGGCCTACCTTGCGCTGCGCTGGTACGAGCTGAGGTTCCGCCGCACGCCGCGCGTGGTGTTCGTCACGCAGAGCTTTGGAGGCCTCGCCAGTCGCGTCGTCTTGAGCGCACCGACGACCAACGAGTTCACCGCGGCCGGCGTGCTGACCGACGGCGTGACCCTCACAGCCCAAGACCGCCGGCGCATGTTCTACGTCCGTGATCGCACGGTCTCACTCGTGACGATGGGGACCCCACACCAGGGGAGCTTCCTGTCGGACCTGGCCGTGCCACTCCAGACCACCCTGATCGAGATGCTGGCGGTGCTCCGCGGCGCAGCCTCGAACGCCTCCCTGACGCAGCGTTACGCCGAACAGCTGCGGGTCCTGCGAACCATCTTCCCGCTCCTGCCTGCGCCCAACCTCCCTGGCGCGCAGTTCGAACGAGACGCCATCGCCGCCCTGGAAGATCTGCAGCGCCGCGTGAACGGCCGGGCCTTCCGAGACATGGTGCTCGCCACCATGGCACGGGCGAATCGGGGCCCGCTGCACCCGAACCGTGCGCGCCGCGGTACCTCACCGATCCTGAACGCGACGGGCCAGCTGATCCCCATCTACGCCGGCGGCTCTCGCTCACCGGGTGGGCGCGCCTTCACTGCCCCGGAGCTCTCGGCGTTCGGCCGGTTCGCGGCGGAGTCCGAGCCCGAGCGCCGGTGGATCATGATGACGATGGGCGCAGATCTCGCGGTGCGGCTCGCGCGCGCAGAGGGGTTCGGCAGCAGTACCACGCCCATGCTCGTTCCTTTCGATTCGCGCCTCGACCGTCGGCGTCGCATCGCCGAGCTGGGGCCCTTCGTGCGAACCCGAGCAGGCGCCGTGGCCGGGCAATTGAGCCCGTGGGTCGTCGAGAACCAGGCCGCGCAGAGCGGCCTCGACGCGGCGGTCTCGCTCGCGCTGGGGCCGGCAAAGAACCTCGCGCTGCCCATCTCCCTCGACAAGGAGGGCCAGTTCGACCTGAGCGGCCAACTGAGCGTCCCTGCGCTCGGTTTCCAATGCACGGACGTTCGCGTGAACCGCGTCGTGCTCGACTTCGGCAGGTTGCTGACGGCGCTCGTGCAGACCTGGTCGAGCCTGGACGAGGCCAGACGGCGTGCCGGTGACGTCGACCTGAACGGGCTCGCCGCGGCGCTCGGCCTCGCCGCCTCGAACCTCGACGACGTGAAGAGCTGGTTCCTCGAAAAGTACCGCGCGCTCAACGTCGCCGACGGCAGGTGCCAGCTGCCGACGGACGTGTCGATCGCGAGCCTCTTCGACATGCCCAACCTCGTGAACTGGCGGCTCGTCGACGGCACCGACAGCTTCCCCGCGCCGCGCTGGGTGCGCTCCGACGTCGACGCCTCGGACGACGAGATCGACAGCGACGGCGCCGTCGCCTTCGACTCGGCGGTCGGCCTCACGCTCGGCACCACCACGCCCGAGTTCTTCGACCACGCGAGGACCGACGACGTGCGCAATGGCGCCCCCTCCCTCGGGTCCTGGTACCGGTTCTACGATTCCCCCATCGAGGCCGACTGCCACGGCATGCAGCACCAGTTCATCGCTGGAGAGTGGATCGCCGACACCTTCGCACCAGCCGGTCCCGTGCCTCAGCGCACGGGCCTTGGCCGCTTCTGACGACCGGTGGAAACAGCGCCGGGGCAGGAAACTCACCTCACGATCGTTTCGGGGGGACCGAATGAAGGGCCTTGAGATCGGGTGCACACGGTGGCCGAATGCATCGCCGCCGTTCTCGAGGAGGGGTCTTGTCGATGACGCAAAACTTCTTTGGTCGCCTGCTCCCTGGCCTCGTGGTGCACCGCTTCGATGACTTCCTCGCCACCCAGGGCACGGTGGCCTTTGACGTCGTCGGCAAGACCGGCGGCAAGTGGACCTTCCACTTCGCCGACCCCGACCCCATTCGTGAGGGCTTCGATCAAGAGGCCGACCTGCGCCTCGTCTTTCAGGAGCCCGCCTTCGAGGCCTTCGTGGCCGGCACGCTCGACACGGTCGACGCGGTGACGAAGGGCGACGTGAAGGCCTCGGGAGACTTCGAGCTCCTCGCGGCCCTGGGTGTCCTCATGATGCCGCTGCAACGAGACAACCTCGGCTGGGACGCGGGCTGAAACACCCCGCGTTGCACTCGGCCTGCCGTGTCACACCGTCGTTCATCCGCCGCAGTCAACCTCAAGGAGCAGTCACCATGGCCCGTATCGCCAAAGCAGACGTCAACCGTGCCCTCGAACACGTCGCGAAGTCCCTCGTCACCGCTGGCGGGGCCGACGGCCGCGTCAGCCGTGCAGACGTCAAGAAGGCGCTGCCCACGCTGACCACCGCCGAGAAGAAGCTCGCCGACATCTTCTTCAAGTTCGTCGACCACCGTGACTTCAAGGCTGGCGCCACCGTCACCAAAAATGACATCGACCGCGCTGTCACGTACGCCAAGCAGTCGATGATCGCGAAGTACGACTTGAACACCAACGGCCTCTCGAAGGACGAGATCGCCAGGATGTCGATCACCGGGCAGCGCGCGGTCGGTCTCGCGAAGGCGCTGAAGTCGGCTGGCGCCGCCGCCGCCGCGGAGTGATTCACGTCACGTCGTGAAGCGAGGGCCCTCATGACAACGTGGGGGCCTTCGTCGTTTCAGAGGGTGGGCCGGGCAACTTGAGGCATACAGTGCGGCGACGAGTGGCCTTGCGCGCGCGCCTTCTACTGCTGCTGAGCCTCGTGCCTGCCGTGGCCGGCGCGGTCGAGCTGCGCGGCGCGTCTCGGCTCTGGCTCGGCCCGGGCTATGACACCAACGCGCGACGCGATTTCGTCACCAGCGCCTCGAGCCCACAGGCCGACGGGTTTCTGTTCGCGCTGGGAACGGTCGACGGCGTCATCGAAGGCGAGCGCTTTCGCTTGAGCGGCACCTACGACGTCGCCGCCCGTAAGTTCTTCCTGCTCCCATCGGAAGACACCATCGTCAACGCCTTCTCGGGCGAGTTCCTCCTTGGCCTCTCGCAGATGTTCTCGGTGGGGCTCAATGGGAATGCCCGCGATCGCCGCGGCGCCAACCGCGACTACACGAGCCTGCTGGGTCAGGCCTTCGTCGACTTCAGCCCCACCGGGAACATCGATGTGCGGGCGCGGTTTGGCGCCACCCGGTTCCTGTTCTGGCCGCGGTTTGGCTACTCCTTCTCGGGGCCCACGGGCGACCTCTCGGCGCGCTACCGCTTCGATCGGCGGCACAGCGTGTCGCTGTCGGGCTCGTACAACCCCCGCACCTACAACTCGAACGTGAACCCGCGGCCCGACGAAGAGACGCCCATGTTGCGGCGGAGCGACCCCTTCTTCTCGGTCGGCCTCGGGTACAGCTTTCGCGGGCCGTTTCATCTCACCGTCGCGTACTCGTACCTGGACCAGACCTCGAACAGCTACGGCGAGACGATGCGGCGCCACCGGCTCTCGGCGACGGCCGGCTTCAGGCTGCCCGCGAAGTTCACGCTCTTGACGACGGGCGCGCTCCAGCTGACCAGCTTCCCCGACGGCATCTTCCTCTCGCCAGATCTGCAGGTGGTGGAAGACGACGAGAACTCGAGCTCGTTGACACTGAAGCTCGTGCGGCCCGTTCACGCGCACGTCGATCTCGACCTTCGCTACGCGCTGTACGTCAACGTGCTGCCACAGCAGACGGTCGGCCGGGAGGCGCTGGTCTACGTGCGCAACGTGTTCTCGCTCGGCGTGACGATCTCGTTCTGAGAACCGAGACGGAGCCCTACTCGACGCTCGGTCTGATGGTCCGCACCCGTCGTCCCGTGAAGGGGTGCACCATCCACGTCGCTCCCCTTGCATCGGTCGGCGCAGGGGGCCGGCCGACGAGTGAGTCGAACCGTTGGTGCACGCGGGCGTCGAGGCATTGGAACGTCTTCGACCGCTCGATCTCACCGAGCGTGTCCTGCGTGACCTGGCGGTACGTCGCCTGGCCGTTCGCGAGCATGATGCGCTCTCCGAAACGGATGCCCTGGTAGCCAAAGAGCGTCAGCTCGCCGGTGCCGCCGAACCCCGCCGCGCTGCCGAAGAGGAGCGCGAGAGGCTGGCAGAGGTCGCGGTACGGCTCTTCGCCGACGTAGCCCTGCACGGTGATGAGGCTCGAGTCGGCCGAGACGTCGAAGAAGTGGTGTGGCGCGAGCACTGCGTCGCTCAGGAGCGACAGCAGCGCCTCGGGGGTCTCGAGCGACGTGTCGACGCCGCCAACCTCGTCCAGCCAGGGGAACTCGTCGCGATTGATGGGCGTGGTGAGCCACTCCTCGCGATTGCACTCCGGCACCGTGATCGACCCGAACGTCAGCACGTCCCAGCTCATGCAGTTCCTCCTGCTTCAGGCAGCCACAGGAGTGTCGCCCGCTTCATTCGTTGCTCAAGTTTCTGACCACCCGAATGAGGTGGCACGAAGGGGACGAGTCAGGCCCGTGTGATGACGCCGGTTTGGGCAGGCCCGGGGGCTGCGCGTGGGGTGCGCAGATGTGCTGGAGTCGACCCATGGTTCTGACGGTGTTCCTCTGCGCAACGGTTGGTCAGCTCTCGGCCCCGCCGATCTTCCCGGCCGAGGCCGCGCCACCACCGCCGCCGCCACCGAGCCTCACCGACGCGCCGCGGAGCGCGACCCTCGTCCCGAGAGCCAGACCCACCGTCACCGCAGGCCAGCTCGTCGGGCGCGCGGTGCTGTCACCGCTCATCGCGTTCGGCGTGGGCGTGCTGACGGTGCCCTTGTCCATCTACCTCGGGGCGCTGATCGGCGTCGTCGTCGACCCGAGGCAGGGCGAGTCCGTGGGCGGAGGCGTCGGCGCCATCACCGGCGGCGCGCTCGGCTACGTCTTCGGCACCGCGATCGCCTCGACGCTGTTCGAACGAGACCCAACGGCGTTCCGGCGTGCGCTGCCGTGGGCCATCGGCGCCTCGCTCCTGAGCACCCTCGGCATGTGCCTCGTGTTCTTCGTGCCTGCGGTCGGCATCGGCGCGTTGCCGTTCATCATCGCGGGAGCCGTCGCGCTCGCCGCCGCAGTTCCGCTGGTGACCGAGGCGGTGCGTCCAAGAGAACCTGAAGGCGTCACCGTCGCGAGGTTCTGAAGCGGCCTCGCGCGCCGAGTGCGAGAGCCTTCGAAGGGAGCTGGTGCGTGTCGCTCAGCTGAAGAGAGTGAGCGGCGCCGGTGTGACACCGACGCCAGCTCGGCGCTCAGCTCTCGGTGGACGGCTCGTCCTTCGGTGCCGCGTCCGTCGCCACATCGTCCGTCGGTGCAGCGTCCGTCGCGGTCTCGGGAGCCTCCGGTGCGTCGGGAGCGCCGTCGTCTTCTCCGCCCTCGTCGCCCGCGAGCTCGTCGTCCTTCACTTCAGGCACGTGGCTGATGCCGGCGACCTTCTCGTCGGCGCCATCGAGCGTGATGAGGCGCACGCCCTGGGTATTGCGGCCGATGACCGAGATGCCGCTGACCTTCATGCGAATGAGCACGCCCGACGTGGTGACGATCATCACCTCGTCTTCGTCGCGCACCTGCACGGCACCGACGACGCGCCCGTTTCGATCGGTCGTCTTGATGTCGATGATGCCCTTGCCGCCGCGGCCCTGCACCCGGTACTCGTCTTCGATGGTGCGCTTGCCATAGCCGTTCTCGGTGACGGTGAGCAGCGTGGTGCCCTTCTCGACGACCTCGGCGCTGACGACCTCGTCGCCGGGCTCGAGCGTGATGCCCTTCACGCCAACGGCCGTGCGGCCCATCGAGCGCACCTCGGTCTCGTTGAACCGAATCGACATGCCCTGCGCCGTCGAGATGAGGACGTCTTTGGTGCCGTCGGTGATCTTCACCGCGACCAGGCCGTCGCCGTCTTCGATGGTGATGGCGGCGATGCCGGCCGAGCGCACGTTCGAGAACGCAGGCAAATCGGTTCGCTTCACGGTGCCGTTCTTCGTCACGAAGAGCACGAACTGGTTCTCGGTGAACTCCTTCGTCACCAGCATCTGAGCCAGCTTCTCGCCCTCGCTGAACTGCACGAGGTTGACGATCGGCTTGCCCTTCGACGTGCGGCTCGCCGCTGGGATCTCGTGCACCTTGAGCCAGTACAGGCGGCCGCGGTTGGTCAGCGGCAGCACGTAGGCGTGCGTCGAGGCGATGAAGATGTCGGTGAGGAAGTCATCTTCCTTGGTGGTGGCGCCGGTCTTGCCTCGCCCACCACGGCGCTGCGCCCGGTACTCCGTCAGCGGCGTGCGCTTGATGTAGCCCGCGTGCGAGAGCGTCACCACCATGTCCTCTTCGGCGATGAGGTCTTCGACCCGCATCTCGGTCAGGTCGCCGGTGATCTCGCTGCGCCGCGCGTCGGCGAACCGGTCGCGCACGTCTTTGAGCTCTCCTTTGATGACGGCGAGGAGCGACGAGTCGTTCTGGAGGATGTCTTCGAGGCGCGTCACGGTGCGGACGAGATCGATGAGCTCCTGGAAGAGCTCGGACAGCTCGAGGCCGGTCAGCTTCTGCAGCCGCATCTCGAGAATGCTCTTCGCCTGCTCTTCGCTGAACCCCGGGTCATACGCGCGGCTCAGGCCGGCGTAGTTGGGCTCTTCCGCGCGAGCGCGGGCGGCGAGCAGCTCCATCGATTTCTTCAGCGCAGCGAGATCGACCTTCGGCAGCTTCGCGTAGGCAGGGTTCTCGTGGAGCGCAGGCGAGGCGATGTTCATCAGGCCCCAGCGCGCCTCGTCGGGGTCCTTCGACGCGCGGATGACCGCGATGATGTGGTCGAGGAAGTCGCGGGTGATGGTGGCGACCAACAGGCCCTCGACGAGGTGGAGCCGGTCCTTCGCTTTCTTGAGCTCGAAGCGCGTGCGGCGCGTGACGACTTCACGCCGGTGGCTGATGAACCGCTCGAGGATCTCTTTCAGCGACAACACCTTCGGCTGGCCTTGATCGATGGCGAGCAGCACGATGCCGTACGACACCTGCATCGACGTGAGGGCGTACAGGTTGTTGAGCACCACGTCGGCCATCGAGTCGCGCTTGATGTCGATGGCGATACGAATGCCGGTGCGGTCGCTCTCGTCGCGAATGTCGCTGATGCCGTCGAGCCGCTTGTCGCTGACGAGCTCGGCGATCTTCTTGACCAGATCTTCCTTGCGCAGCTGGTACGGGATCTCGGTGACGACGATGCGCTCGCGATCGTTCTTCTCTTTCTCGATCTCGGCGCGGGCACGAATCGTGATGCTGCCGCGGCCGGTCGAGTAGGCGCGCGCGATGCCGTCGCGGCCCGAGATGATGCCGGCCGTGGGGAAGTCGGGGCCCTTCACGAACTGCATCAGGTCGCCGAGCACCGCCTTCGGGTTGTCGATGAGGTGCACGGTGGCGTCGATGACCTCTCCGAGGTTGTGCGGAGGGATCTTCGTCGCCATGCCGACCGCGATGCCGTCGCTGCCGTTGATCAGCAGGTTCGGGAACCGCGCCGGCATGACCGTCGGCTCGGTGAGGGTGTTGTCGTAGTTGGGCCCGAAGTCGACGGTGTCCTTGTCGAGGTCGGCGAGCATGTCGTCGGTGAGACGCTCCATGCGCACTTCGGTGTAACGCATGGCGGCTGGTGAATCGCCGTCGATGCTGCCGAAGTTGCCTTGCCCGTCGACGAGCATGTACCGCATCGACCAGGGCTGAGCGAGACGGACGATGGCGTCGTAGACCGACTGATCACCGTGCGGGTGATACTTACCGATGACGTCGCCGACGATGCGCGCCGACTTCTTGTACGGGCGGCCGAAGGTGTTCGACAGCTCGTGCATCGCGTACAGCACGCGACGGTGAACGGGCTTGAGGCCGTCACGCACGTCGGGCAACGCACGCCCGACGATGACGCTCATCGAATACGCGAGGTAGCTGTCCTCCATCTCGCTCTCGATCGAGATCGGGAGCACGGTTCCGACGTTGCTGCTCGGAGGCGGAGGTGGTGCGGCAGGCGGCGGGGCGTCGGGCGTCTTGAGGTCGTCGGACATGTCGTTTCGAGCAGCGCGGCGTGATGGAGATCGCCACGCGCCGAAACAGGTTGGAGTACCCCGGCAACGGACCTGTTGCAATGAGTCTTCGCTTCAGGAAATGCCCGAAAACACTCCTGAAATCAAAGTGTTCAGCCCGCATCTACCACGACGGAGTGCAGCAGGCGCCGGCCCCGGTGCTCCCGTGGCCGGGTGCAACTGGCGACGGTCGGATGGCACGCCACCCATGCCGGCGAGCCCTCTTCCTCTCGTCAGCATCTCCATGGCTCAGCCCGCGAGCTCGCCGCGGTCGACAGCCGCAACACCTGTTCAAGGCTGCTCCCGGCGACTTCACCTCATGCGTGGCTGAAGGCCTTCTCGAGCTTCTCGAGCACCTTCTTCTCGGCGCCCGACACGGCGAAGCCAGCGCCGAGGAGGCCACCTGACGCCTCAGCGACCAGGCGTGCCCGCCCGAGCACCTCGTTCTTGAGCAGTTCGCGGTCCTCGGGCTTCATCTTCTTCACCAGCTCACCGACGTAATCGGACCACAGCTGGTGCCACGACAGCTCGGGCTTCTCGTCGAGCCACTGCGCCAACAGCAACGCGGCTTCCGTACCCTCACCGATGCCCACGTTCTGGGCCTGCTGGAGCACGACGCGGCGCTCCTTGTCGTCGACCTTCCCGTCGGCCCAGGCGACTTCGACGAGCGGGAACATCGACATCACCATCACGGCGGCGCCGCCGAGCTTCAGGTTCGACAGCGCGTCGAGCACCACCGGGTTGGTGATGCCGGTGAGGCGCTGGATCTCCTCTTTCGTCGCGGCGCGCGCCTGCTGGTCCTTCAGCTTCTGGAGGGCGGCGTCGTTCTGCTGCTTGAAGAACTGATCCTCGAGGGCTTTGCGGCGATCGTCGAAGGCGTCGGAAGACATGGTGGCTCCTGTGGGGCGCTCCTTCTCAGAGCACCCGCGGTGATTCAAGAAAACGCGTCAACGCCCCTTCTTTCGAACGTCGACGGTGGCGGAGCGAAGCCAGTAGCGCAGGTCATCGGTCAGCCCGCCCTTCTCGTTGGCCGTCTCGACCGACGTCGCCAGGCCGAACACGAACCGCGGCCGCTCCTCCTGCTCGCGCAGCACGCGCACCACCTCGCGCTGGGTCGACGCCGGGAGCGCCGAGGCGTCGGCCACGTAGACCGTTCCCCGATGCGACTTCAGGGCCCGCAGCACCTGGGCCGCTTCCCTCACCTCGACGAAGGGCTCCCCAGGGAGCGCCTGGGCCGCGGCGAGCGCAAAGGCACGTCGATCAGCTTCGGCGCCCCCGACCATCAGCATCGACGCGCGGTTCTTCTTGAGCTGCTCTGCGGTGTACGTGGGCGTCATCTTCTTCTCCTCCTTCGTCAAGACCGTCGCCCGCACGAGAACCTGCCGGACGGGCCAACCTGCTCCTCCGTGACGAGGCCCGACTCGATGAGGAAGCGCCGGGTCGGACAAGTCATCGCCTGAGGGGCCGATGCTACACCGGTTGGGCTCAATGCCCACGCACCTGCACCAGCGCCATGAGGATCTCGAGCAGGATGAGGACCACCACCATCAGCTCCAGCGTCAGGGAGCGATCATGATCGACCTCGCCCTTGAGCAGGCCGTAGGTCTGTACCAGCAGCCGGTGTTTGCGCGAGACCTGCTCCGTCCACTGCTTGACGCGCAGTTGCAGCACGGCGCTCTCGTAGACGCGCGCCAGGTAGACGTCGCCGACGATCTTCAGCGCGTTCTCGACGCGTTCGATGAACTCCGACAGCTCGATGACCGTCTGCATCAGCTCGCGCAGCACCTTGCGGTACGGGCTGTACAGGATCGACCCCTTGTTCATGTCGATGCCGTCGTAGACGCGGGTCAGCTCACCATCGAGCACCGAGTCGAAGTAGCGCAGCTCGAGCAGCTGGGCGTTGGCGATCTCGAGCAGGTCGATGATGTCCTCGCTGCCCGAGGGCTCGTAGAGGAAGGCCGCGTTCCACTCCATCAGCGCGAGGTCTTCGTTGGTGTAGCTGTGGTGGTTCTCGAGGACTTCGCGCGTCTCTCGCTCCGACAGCGCCGTCGGCCCCACTTCCCCGAGGATGAGCCTGGCGAGCGCGGGTTCGGCCAGCACGTCGGTGGCCAGGGGCTTCGTCTCGAACGCCCGGACGTACAGCACCGTGTATTCCTCGTGGTGCTCCCAGAGGTGCGAATCTTCGAAGGCAGGCGACAGTTGCGTGCGCAGGCGGGCGAGCTCGTCCATGGCGAGCACGTCGATGGCCTTCGAGTCGTAGAGCTCGTCCGCGAACGGGGCCACCTCGTCGAGTGACTGGCCCGCGTCGATGGGCACCCGCATCACGATGCCCAGACACCCGTGATCGAACAGCCGGACGCCGAGCTGGACCTCGCGAACCCGGCCGAGCACCTCGAGGGGACGGGCGCCGAGATCGGCGGCGAGCGGCGCGTTCGACAACTGCACGTAGGCGCTGCCAGCGCGCGAGAAGCCCACGCGGCGGACACCTGAACCTGCACGAGACAACAGCGCCCGGCACTGCTCGAGGTCGATGGAGTCCGCGACGTCGAAGAAGCGGTAGCACAGGGCTGAGGCATCTTTGAGGCGCAGCACCGCCCTGTTGTAGCTCAGGAACGGGGGCGGGCCGACTTCTCGAAGGCTTCGCGCTTCTGGTCCCAGACGCCGCGGGCCTTCAGCACCCGCTCGACGAAATCGGCGTGCACGCGCAACAGCACGTCACGAACGGCGTCACCTTCGAAGCGCCCCAGCGCCTCGGCGACGGCCTCGAGCGTCGAGCGGCCTTCTTCGAACGACGTGTCGCGCAGCCGCAGCACCGCGGCGGCCGGCGTGTCGAGCTGCACGCGAGGCAGCCGATGCAGCCGTGGCAGCTTGGTGAACATGCGCCGCGTCTGCCGCCACGTCCCGTCGAGCACGACGAGGGTCTTCGGGGGCGCCTGCGGCCATGGCGCGGGGGTCTCGGACGGGAAGAGGAGCACCGCGTCGTCGAGCGCGGGCAGCTTCTCGTTCACGCCAGCCGGGTCGTCATCGAAGTCGACGAATTGCAGGTTGGGCATGGCCAGGCCCGCCGCACGCGCCGTGCCGGTCGATTTCCACGACTCCCGCTCGTGACGCACCAGCAGCACCCGCGTCTTCGTCGGCACCGACGGCAAGTGCGGACAGATGCAGAACTCGAGGCGAATCCAGCACTGGTGGCACCGCCCCGGCAGGTCACTCAAGGTCCGCGCCCGCATCGGTTCAAACCAAAGCACGCCCACTTCTGAAATGCGCTGGGCTACAAGCGCCCCATGAACCTCGACGACCTCAAGGGGCGGGTGAGCGCAGCGTTCGCAGACCGCGAGAAGCTCAAGGAGCCGTTCTACGCGATGGCCGTCAAAGAGACGGTCGCCCTGCTCGACCGCGGCGTCATTCGCGTCGCCCAGAAGGCGGCCGCCGGGTGGGAGGTCAACACGTGGGTGAAGGAAGCCGTGCTGTGCTTCTTCGCGCTCAGCGAGATGAAGACGATCGAGACGCCGCCCTTCGAGTTCCACGACAAGGTGCCGCTCAAGAAGAACCTCGCCGAGGCGGGCGTTCGCCTGGTGCCTCCGGGCGCGATCCGGTACGGCGCCTTCTGTGAGCGCGGCGTGGTGGTGATGCCCGGCTACGTGAACATCGGCGCCTGGGTCGGCGCAGGCACCATGGTCGACACCTGGGCCACGGTCGGCAGCTGCGCGCAGCTCGGCCGCAACGTGCACCTCTCGGGCGGCGTGGGCATCGGTGGCGTCCTCGAACCGCCTTCGGCCACGCCCGTCATCATCGAAGACGGCGCCTTCATCGGCAGCCGCGCCGTCATCGTCGAGGGCGTGCAGATTGGCGAAGAGGCCGTCATCGGCGCCAACGTGGTGCTCACCGCGTCGACCCACATCATCGACGTGACGGGGCCGAAGGAGGTCGTCCTCAAGGGCCGCGTGCCTCCACGCAGCGTCGTCATTCCCGGCACCCGCGCGAAGACCTTCCCTGCCGGTGAGTACCAGGTGCCGTGCGCGTTGATCATCGGCCAGCGCTCGGCGACGACCGACTCGAAGACGTCCCTCAACCAGGTGCTGCGCGACTTCGCAGTGCCGCTCTAGGCCGACGTGACGCCGCGATCCCTTCGCCTGGCCGAGCGCGCGCTCGAGCTGATTCGAGTGCCCTCGGTCATCGGGAATGAGCGGGCCCTGGCCGACCTCGTCGAGACGTGGGCCACCGCGCGCTTCGGGCGGCACGGCGTCGTGCGGGTCTCTCATTCCCTCGCGGTGGGCCGGCGAGACGACCCGAGACCGTCCATCACCCTGGTCGGCCACCTCGACACCGTGCCCGAGAACCCCGACGGCACGGCGCCGCGGCTCGAGGGCGATCGCCTCATCGGGCTGGGCGCCTCGGACATGAAGGGCTCGCTCGCGGTGATGATGGCGCTCGCCGATGACCTGCCGCTCGACACCCTGCCCTTCAACCTGCGGCTCGTCTTCTACGAGCGAGAGGAGGGGCCGTTCCTCGAGTCGGGCCTCGCGCCCTTGTTCGACGCAGCGCCAGAGCTGAAGCGCTCGGCTTTCGCCATCGCCATGGAGCCGACCGATGGCGCGGTGCAGGTGGGCTGCGTGGGCTCGCTCCACGCCCGGTTGCGCTTCGAAGGTCAGGCGGCGCACTCGGCGAGGCCGTGGCAGGGGAAGAACGCGATTCACGCCGCGGGAGCGCTCCTGGTGGACCTCGAGCACCGCGGCCGACACGCGGTCACCGCCGATGGCCACACCTTCTTCGAGGTGATGAGCGCGACGCTGGCGAAGGGCGGGCGCGCTCGCAACGTCGTGCCCGACGCGTTCGAGCTGAACCTCAACTACCGCTTCGCGCCAGGCAGGTCGGTCGCGCAGGCCAGAGAAGACGTGCTGGCGATGGCGGCCGGCCGGTGTGCCGTGGAGTTCACCGACCTCGCGCCGTCAGGCCGGGTGTGTGCCAACAACCCGCACTTCGCGCGGCTGGTGTCGCTGAGCGGCAGGCCCGCTGAGGCCAAGCAGGCGTGGACGGACGTGGCGCGGCTCTCGGAGTGGGGCCTCGACGCGGTGAACTACGGGCCGGGCGAGACGGCGCAGGCGCACCAGCGATCCGAGAGCGCCCCCATCGAGGCGCTCGGGCAGGCGTACGCGGCGCTCGAGCAGTTGCTGACAGGGCGCTGAGCCTGCGTCAGCCGTTCATGAGCAACGCCTGAACGCTCTTGAGCAGGGCGATCTCTTCCTTCTGCACCTTGCCATCGGCCAGGACGAGCGCGCGCGCGGCCTGCAGGGCGTCGTCGGCGCGCTGCCGCAGCAACTCCCAGTCCGGCTCCGAGGGCTTTCGGCCGGTCTTCACCGCATCCATCAACTTCTGCAAGGCGACCTCGGGCAGCGTCCAGCTGCGGCCAAGCCCCATCAGCATGTTCGCCTCGGCCTGGTCGACCGCGCCGTCGACCCACGAGACGTGCAACAGCAGCTTGAGGACCTCGAGGTTGAACTGGTCTTCAGCCGTGAGCGCCATGACGGCAGTTTCATCGCGTTGCCCAACGACGACAAGTGTCCGGACTCGGCGGCGTCAGCTCGGCGCGGCGCGGGCTCCACCGGATCGACACCGTCACCCTCTTTCCCGGCGAGCTGTGGATGGCGACGGTGCCGTGGACCTCGAGGCCGAGCTCCCCGAGGTGCGCATGACGCCCGGCGTCGTCGTGACGGGGTTCGGCGTCAACGCGCCCGGCGGGGGCGCTGATTCGCGAACGATGCCAGGCGCCCAGCCCATCGACGAGATCGCCCAGGTCATCGTCGAGGCCATCGAGCACCCGGTCGACGAGGTGGACACACGGCCCGAGTACGACGCCACCACCACGCGCCGGGCGTCGCCCGCTACCCCCTCACGATGAACACGGGCTTCCGGCTCGTCTTCATCACCGCCTCGGCCACCGAGCCGAAGATGGTGCGCGAGAGCCCGGTGCGCCCATGCGACGAGATGACGATGACGTCGGCGGCCAGACGCTCGGCCGCGTCGGTGATGGCCTGCGACGGGTTGGGCCCCCGAATCACCTCGGTGCGCGTGACGATGCTCTTCTCGGCAGCGTTGCCCGGCGTCAGCGCCCGAAGCCGGGCGGCGACCTCGAGCTCGACCCGCGCAGGCGCCTGCGGCAACAAGTCTGCGCTCGGCAGGTACTGCTCGGCGAGCTCACCCGCGAGCCCGGTCGTCAGCGTCACGTGCGTCAGGTAGACCTCGGCGCCGGGCTCAGCGAGCGCATAGGCCCACGGCACCGCGGCGTTGCCCAGGTTCGAGAAGTCGGTCGTCACCAGCACGCGCTTCACCCTGGGTTGCGTGATTCGGGCCGGCTTCCCATCGGGAGGCACCACCAACACGCTCATGCGCGAGAGGTGCAGCGCCGCGGCCGAGACGCTCCACATGCGCGCGAGCCCCTGCCGGCCATGCGTGCCGACGACGACCAACTGGCACCGTTCGGTCTCGGCCAGCTCGAGCAGGTGATCGGCCACGCGGCCGACGGCCAGCTTCGCCCGGTAGAGCAGCTCGCCCGAGCCCTCGAGCCTCGGCACGTGCGCCTTGAGGTCGCGCTCGATGAGTGATTCCACCCGCGGGTCGGGGTCGGTGTACGAGAACCGTCGCGACAGCCCGTACTGCCGGTGCGCTTCGTCCTGGTAGTAGACACGGCCGAGCACGACGTCGACTGGCGCGAGCTTGCGCATCGCCTCGACCCATCGGAGCGCGCTCATCGACGCCTCGCTGTCGTCGAAGCCGAGGATGACGCGCAGCCCCTTCCCCTGCGCCCACGCCGCCATCGAGTCTGGTTCGCGAACGACGAGCACGGGAAGGTCGCACCCGCTGGCCAGGCGCTCCGAGCTGCCGCCCAACTTCACCAGCGCGCCCGCGCCGTGCCCCGCCGAGCCGACGACGATCAGGCTCGCCTGCTTGTTGGTGGCGAACTGCTTCACCGCCTCGGACACCTCGCCGGGCAACACCACGACCTCGATGGGACGTTGGGTGTATTCCTTGAGGCGGGCGGCCTCGGCGTTGAGCCGCTCATGCAGCATCATCTGAACCCGGGCGAACGCGGCGGGTTCCATGCGCTCGACCTGCGGCTCGAGCACGTGAACGAGATACAACAGGTCGTTGGTCCTCGACGCGAGCGACGCCGCGGTGATCGCAGCCGATGACGACCAGGTCGAGAAGTCGATTCCACAGACGATGGGCATGGGTGTCTCCTGTCTTCGAAGCTCTTCAACGACCATGCCGTCGCGTCCGCCGAAGCCCTGCCCTTCGCCGCGCAAGCCGTGCACTCATTTCATGGGAGCGCAGAGAAGGTCGCAGCGGTTGCGTCAGGAGCAGCGCCTCAACCCTCGAGCGCGCGGCCCAACGCTTCGAGGGCCACCGAGGGCAACCGCCTGGCGCGCATCGACGCGATGACGGGCTGCCAGGGAGCGGGACAAGTGGAGCCCGCCGTCTGCGCGAAGACGAAGGTGCACAGCACCGCGAGGCAGACGAGCTCTTCGGGCATCGTCTTGCCACCATCGAACAGGGCCGGCGCGAGCGCCTTCACCGGCAGGGCGAGCGGACCGAGGTGGGCGTCGAAGTCCTTCGGGACCGGAGCAGACCAGATGGCACGCCCCCGACTGAGGTTGTGGACCACGACAGACGCCGCCACGAAGCGGGCCTTGTCGATGTCAGCGGGGCTGGCGTTGAGCCGGCGCGCGACGTCACCACACAACTGCACCAGGGAGATGCCCTCGCGACCCGGCTCGCCGTACCCGGCGAGGAGCGCTTCGACCAACCTGGTCTGGCCCTCGTCGAGCCCCGAAACCGTCACGCTGCGTGTGCGCGCCGCTGGCCGCCCTTCGAGCTCGAGTTCCCCGGCGTCATCGTCCGAGACCATGAGCCCCTCGATCGGCTCCTCGGACGTGCCACCCGAGTCCGATTCAAGGACGGCGCTGGGACCACGATCGAGCCACGAATCCGGGTCGTCGTCGGTGACGCCTCCGTAGAGGCGCGCGATGGTGTCTCGCAGCGCGCGTTCGCCGCCACGCACCGCCTGAATCGTCCGCCCCGTGCTCAGCTTGAGCGCCTGGAGCAGCTCGGGGTCGAGCGGGTCGATGACGGCGACGACCATCACGGCCTCCTTCTCTGCGAGCGGCAAGGCGACCCACCGCTCGGCGTCGGCCTGTGCGAGCAGGTGCAGTGGCGCCTTCCCACCGACGAGCTGCGCCAACGCGGCCCTCGTCACGAACGGCGTCCGCGTCAGGGCGGCGAGCGCCTCGACGAGGTCGTCCTCCTGCAGCACGCCGTCGAAGAGCAGCGTGTCGGCCAGCGGCAGGTTCAGCATCGCCGCGCGCTGTTTGCTCTCGGCCAGCGCAGCCGGGGTCAGCTTGCGGGAACTCACGAGCTGGTCACCCAGCAGCGCCTCTTTCATCGGAGAGGGGTTGGAGAACGACGAGGGCGGCGAGCTCCGTGGGGGCTCGTCTTCGAGGCGCACGGCCTTGAGCTGCTCGTGGGTGACTCGCCGGGGCTCGATGCGCCCGAGCACCGTGCTCGCGACGGGCGTGACCGCTCGAGCCGCGGGCGGCGGAGGGCTCGACGGTCTCGGAGGGTGAAGCCGGAGCTCGGTCGTTCGCCCGGCCATCGGGGGCTGACGGTCGATCATCAAACGCCGAAACGCGCGCGCCACCACGGCATGGTCGCCGCTGAGGCCGAGCGCTTCGCTGGCCAGGTGCAACACGTCACCGAGCTCCGAGACCTTCGGGCGGCTGGCCGGGTCCCGCTGCATCATCGACCCCAGCATCGACTGCAGCTGCTCGGGCACGCCGTGAAACGCACTCGGCGGCACCCCTTTGAACTTCTGCGCGATGCCCAGGACGTGCTGTGGGTCGCTCGCGACGAAGAGGCTTCGCCCCGTCAGCATCTCGAGGAACAACAGGCCCAGGCGGAAGACGTCGGTCGCCGCAGACGAAGGGCCCGTCAGTTGCTCGGGGGCGATGGCGTGGGGCTCGCTCCGCGCAGGCCCTCGGCTGGGGTGCGAGCCCGCGACCACCGCGAGGCCCGTGTGGAGCAGGACGACCCCGCCAGTGCTGGTGATGAACACCGACGACGCCGACAGATCGCCGTGCACCACGTTCTCTGCGTGGAGCGCCGCCAGCCCGTCGATCGCGCGCGCCAGGATGGCGACCGACTCGTCGAGCGAGAGCGCCCCTGTCTTTGACGTCATCAACGCACGGAGTGGCTCACCATCAGGGGTGCGCTCGACGAACCAGAGCCCGTCTCCACCCGACCCGAACTCGAGGAGCGACGCGACGCCCCCATGCTCCGGCAGGGGAGCCCGGGCGCGCGTCGCAAAACGCTCGAGGAACGAGCCGTCTTGCGACCAGGGCGCCGACAACCGCGACACCAGAATCCACTCGCCATTCGAGGCGCCCAGATGGGCCTCCACCACTCCCGATGCAGCGACGAGTCGTCGGCCGAGCTGATAGGTTCCCACAGGAGCGAGACGAGACGTTGTTGGCTACAGCCGAATCGTCCGCTGACAGCGTACACTGAAACAGCGACTGACCAACGAATGCGCCAGCGCGCAACCGGCACACAGACTCGAGGAGACGACATGCGACATGGCAGCTGGGTGGTGGCGGCACTGACGATGTGGGCGTGTGGTGGGCAGGTCGCAGAGGTGCGCGTCGACGAGTCCAGGGGCATTCCGCCCGTGAAGGGGTCGACCGAGGTCGCGCTCGGCAGCTTCACCTGCGGCATGCCGATCGCCTCTGGAGACGTGACGGTGCAGACGAAGGTCGTCGCCAACGGCTGCGAGCTGTCGTTCGACCGTGACGTGCCCGTCATCCGCGCCGAGGACTACACGAACATTCCCGACCTCAAGGCCGCGACCGCCCTCGTGCAGCGCATCGAGTTGACGGTGAAGCGCCTCGGGTTCACCGACGCAGCCACCAGCATGCCGCTCGATCTGGCCACGCGCGTCACGTCGGCGCAGCTGAGCGTGAACGGGCAGCTCGTCGCCGAGAAGCAGTCGCTGACCTCGTTACCGAAGACCGTGACGCTGTCGGGGGCCGCGCTCGAGACGATGAAGTCGAAGATCGACGCCCGACAGCCGGCCTCGGTGCGCACCAGGGTCGTGCTCGTGCTGCCCACCATGCCGCCCCCGCCACAACGACTCGTCATCGACTACGACTCGCAGCCGGCGATCATCCTCGGCGCGAAGGCTCCGACCTTCTTCTGACGGCGGCCCCTGCGCGCGTTGAGAACTCTGAGGCTTCACGAAGGTCAAACATTCAGATATTGAACGAGACGGCCGGTCCGATCGAACGGGAGTCGGTCTGTCGCGTCTCAAGATTTCAATGGTTTGTGTCGTGGTCAGTGGTGCGCTCGCTTGTGGTGAGCTCTCCGCAGCCACCATCGACAGCGGCTCCATCACGGGTGGAGGCGTCGCTGGTGGAGGCGCGGCGGGAGGAACCGCTGGTGGCTCGGCTACGTTCGATGGTGGCCTCGCGGGCCTTCCCTGTGACGTCGCCAACCAGATCAGAACGCGCTGCGTGTCCTGCCACAGCTCGCCACCCCTCGCGGGCGCGACGATGCCGCTGACCTCGTACGCCGAGCTGACGGCGCCGTCGCCCCTGGGTGACACCTACGCGATGCGCAGCCTCACCCGAATGAGAGACCCGATTGCGTCGATGCCTCCGGCAGGGCTCCCCGTCGCGGAGCTCGCCACCTACGAGGCGTGGATCAACGCCGGTGCACCGATGGGCACGTGCGGAACCGTGGCTGGCGATGGCGGCGTGGCGATGCTGACCTGCCAGTCGAACCGCACGTGGACCAACCGATACCTCGGCAGTGGCGACATGAACCCGGGCATGGCCTGTCGGGCCTGTCACGCAGGTGAGAACTTCAAGGGGCAGAACCCTCAGGGCGCCAGCGAGCCGCCGCGCCTGTACTTCTTCGCCGGCACGATCTTCCCCGGCCTCAACGAGAAGGACGGATGCCTCGACGCCACGCCCGCTGGCATGACGATCGAGATCCTCGACGGCACCGGCGCGGTGAAGTTCTCGATGACGCCTCGCACCGGCTCAGGGAACTTCTACAACTCGACGATTCGAACGACTCCGACCTGGCTCCCGTACACCGCGCGCGTGAAGAAGAACGGCGTCGTCGTGTCGACGATGCGCACGCCGCAGATGAGCGGTGACTGCAACCTGTGTCACACCGAGCGCGGCGACATGGGCGCTCCGGGTCGCATCACGACCGGCCCCTGACGAACGAGCCGCGTGATGGATGCCGACTGGGCACGCCTCCGAGCTGGTGCGTTCTGGCGCTGACTCTTCGAAGGCGAGGCCTCGTTCGAAGACGAGCGATCGTTCACGCTCGAGCTGATCATCGCCTCTGGCGACGGGCTGAACGTCGAGGTCGCTGAAGGAACGAGCGTGACCCTGGTGGACCGTCGCGAGGGCACCGAGCTCGGGTGGCTCGACGACGCGCACTTCCACCCGAGCTGTCTTCGAGCAGACGAGGTCCTGTCCCTTGCATCGAGTCAGACCGACCCGGCGAGACGACACCTCGCCACGCTGCTGCTCCTTCCCTTCGCCGTCGTCACGAGCGACCCCGACGCCGCAGTCCTCCAGACAGCAGCGCAACAGGCGTGGGAGGCCGCCGGGTTCGAGGGCACATGCCCGGGCCTGCAGCTTGCCGAGTTTCCCGAGGCGCACGTCGAGTGGCACCTCGACGACCGGCGGCGCTGGTGCCTTCGACAAGTGAGCGACGACCTGTCCGTTCGACCGCTGTATTCGGTGCGCGTGGAGGAGAACCCTGACTTCCCGGCGTGGCTAAGCGAGCTCGGTCGCTGATTCGTGCGGATGCCCACGAAGGAGCACGTCAGCACCGTCGCGGTCACCGCATCGCCGCGAGCGCTGGGACGAGGCGCTCGAGCGCGCGTTCGACACGCACTGCCGCGTGCTTTTGACCAGACTCGGCCAGCAGCCGCGCGAGCAGGTTCAGATCGCACGCCTCGCCGACGACAGCCTGGGTTGCCTGCAGCTCCGACGTGTCCCGTCGCAGCCACTCGAAGGCGTAGCGCTTTCGTCGAACGGCTTTTCGCACTTCGTGCAGCGCCTCGATGGTGACGTCACGCCGAGCCGCCTTCTGCGACAGCCGCAGCTTCACCTCGAGCCGTTGGAGCGCCGTCATGGCCTCGCGCTTCGAGACCGGCCGAACCTGCCCGAGCGCCGCCAGGAGTGCATCGAGCCGGGGGTGCTCGAGGACGCGCAGGGCCTGCTCGGACTCGGTGGCTCGCGCAGCGACGAGCCACGCGTGAAACGGCCCGCCTGCGTCGATTGACGTCTCGAGCGCCACATCGAGATCCCGCAGCCGGCCCAGCGAACCGACGAGCCAGCGGAGATCGTCGACCAGCACGTGCTGCTGACCCAGCGTGAGGAACGCGCGAAGGCGGCGCCCCGTCACCCGCGCCTCGTGCACCGCCTCGGACGAGAGCCCCGCGCGCGCGACCGCGAGCCAGTGGCGAAGCTCCTCGAGACGTTCATCGAGCCGCATCAGCGCGCTCTCGCGAGCCTCGGGGGCAGCAACCACACCAGCGTCATGCCTCCGGGCTCCGCATCGCCCTCGAGGCACGCCACGGCGCCCTTCTTCAGCTCGAACCGGCCCGCCGACGGTTTGCCCAGGACGAGCCAGCTCAGCAGCGCCGACAACGAGGGCTCGTGTCCCACCAGCGCCACGCGGCCTCCAGAGCACGCCTCGAGGAGCGCGCGAGACGGCGGCTCGGCCAGCAACGGCGTCACCTCGAACGAGCCGTCGACGAGCGTGTGCAACAGCTCAGCCGTCTGAACGGCTCTCAGCTTCGGGCTGTGGAGCACCAGGTCGAACCGCACGTCGAGCGCCCGCAACGTCTTCACCACCTCGGCGAAGCGCTTCGCGCCCTTCTTGCTGATCGGCCGTGCGTCGTCCTCGTCCCCGTCTTCCGCGATGGCGTGGCGAATGAGGAAGAGCTTCATGGAGTGCCTTTCGACGCAGCGGCAACGCGGAACGTCTGAAGCGCCTGCGCCACGACGGCGTCGAGCCCGGGGTCGGTGAAGCCGAGCGACTTCGCGGTCTCGACGTGAGACCGCGCACGGGCTTCGTCTCCCAGGCTCGCGGCCACGATGGCGCGATTTGCCCACGGCACGCTGTAGTCCGGGTCCTTCTCGAGCGCCGACTTGAGCAAGGCCTCTGCTTCGGCGAGGCGTCCCTGCTCGAGCCGCACCACGCCCTGGTAGCCACGAGCGAGGGCGATCGCGTCCGACGTGCGAAACCCTGCATACAAGAACGCCAGGTGCCGGCGCCACGCGTCCCGTGTCACCTGTTGCTCGAACGCGAGCAGCTCGTCGAACGCGGCCTCGTACTTCTTCTGGGCCAGCAGCGACCGCGCGCGCCCATATCGGCCCCTCGCGATGAAGCTGACGACCGCCAGGCCCCAGGCCACCCCGACGAGCACGAAGACGACGTCGGTCGGGAGGACGAGCGGCAGCCCCACCAGCAGGAGCAGGCCCGCGACCCAGATGGCGACGTGCTGTTGTGGCCGGGTCATGACCCGACGGGTTCTACCAGCGCCTCAGAGCGGAATGTTGCCGTGCTTGCGAGGCAGGTTCTCCTGGCGCTTGTCCTTGAGCATCTCGAGCGCGCGAATCACCTTGAGCCGGGTCTGCTCGGGGCGAATGACCTCGTCGATGTAGCCGAGCTCGGCGGCCTTGAACGGGTTCGCGAACTTCTCGCGGTACTCGGCCACCAGCCGGCTCTTCTCGGCGACCGGGTCCTTCGCCTGCTCGATCTCCTTGCGGAAGATGATGTTCACCGCGCCCTCAGGACCCATCACGGCGATCTCGGCGGTCGGGTACGCGAAGTTCACGTCGGCCCGGATGTGCTTCGACGCCATGACGTCGTACGCACCGCCGTAGGCCTTGCGGGTGATGATGGTGACCTTGGGCACCGTCGCCTCTGCATAGGCGTAGAGCAGCTTGGCGCCGTGCTTGATGATGCCGCCCCACTCCTGGTTGGTGCCGGGGAGGAAGCCGGGGACGTCAACGAAGGTCACCAGCGGAATGTTGAAGCAGTCGCAGAAGCGAACGAAGCGCGCGGCCTTCACCGACGCGTCGATGTCGAGGCAGCCCGCGAGCACCGCCGGGTTGTTGCCGACGATGCCGACCGAGCGGCCGTTGAGGCGCGCGAAGCCGACCACGATGTTCTTGGCGAAGTGCTCCTGCACCTCGAAGAAGTGCTTCCCGTCGACGACCAGCTTGATCACGTCGCGAATGTCGTACGGCTTGTTCGGGTTGATGGGCACCAGGGTCGCCAACGCCGCTTCTTCCCGGGACGGGTCGTCTTCACTCGGCTGGGCGGGCGGATCTTCGGCGTTGTTCGACGGCAGGTAGCCGAGCAACTGCCGGGTGAGCGCGATGGCGGCCTGCTCGGTGTCGGCCGCGAAGTGGGCGACCCCGGACTTCTGGTTGTGCGCGAGCGCGCCGCCGAGCGCTTCCTTGGTGACGTCTTCATGCGTGACCGTCTTGATGACGTCGGGACCGGTGATGAACATGTACGACGCGGCCTTGGTCATCAGGATGAAGTCGGTGATGGCGGGCGAGTACACGGCGCCGCCGGCGCACGGCCCGAGAATGAGCGAGAGCTGCGGCACCACGCCCGAGGCGAGGGTGTTGCGCAGGAAGATGTCGGCGTAGCCGGCGAGCGACTCGACGCCTTCCTGGATGCGGGCGCCGCCCGAGTCGTTGAGCCCGATGATCGGCGCGCCGACGCGGGTGGCGAGGTCCATCACCTTGCAGATCTTCTGCGCGTAGGCGCCCGAGAGGCTTCCGCCGAAGACGGTGAAGTCCTGGGCGAAGACGAAGACCTGCCGGCCGTCGATGGTGCCGTACCCTGTCACCACGCCGTCGCCGGGGATCTTCTTGTCGGCCATGCCGAAGTCGGTGGCCCGATGGGTCACGAACTTGTCGAGTTCAGTGAAGGAACCACGGTCGAGGAGCAGCTCGACGCGCTCCCGGGCGGTGAGCTTGCCGTCTTTGTGCTGTTTGGCGATGCGGTCGGCTCCGCCCCCCTGCTCTGCTTGCTGCTCGAGGGCGGCCAGGCGCTGGCGAAGGGGATCCCGCTCGGTGATCTCGCTCATTGCGCGCGCCTAGCACGCGCTGCGAGGGAGGACGATCGACATTGCGCGCGGGTCTGGGCTCACTCGGGTGGTGTGGGTGACTCGCACCAGCGCCTGCAGGCCCGCGAGAGCACTGGCAGTCTCGTCGGCACCTGCCTTGCTCTACCGGGTCCCATCCTCCTGGAGCCCCTCCCATGCCGGAACACCCGAATTCACCCTCCTCTCCTGGCACCATTCTGGTCGTCGACGATGACGACCTCTTCCTTCGGGTCTGTTCGGGGGTGCTCAGACACGCCGGCTTCACGGTCGAGGGCGTGTCGGACCCCACCCGGGTCCTCGAGCGACTGAAGGCCGGGCGCTTCGACGCGGTGGTGAGTGACGTCCGCATGCCGCAAGTCGACGGGGTGCAGCTGCTGAAGGCGATTCGCTCGCACGACGCCGCGATTCCGGTGCTGCTCATGACCGGCCAGCCAACCATCGAAGCAGCGATTCAGGCCATCGAGCACCGGGCGTTGCGCATGTTGCAGAAGCCCTTCGAGGTGGACGTGTTGGTCGACGCCGTCAGAGCGGCTGTGCGCTCGCGCGCGTCGAACGCGCCGAGTTCCCTGCACGAGAAGCTCGACCGCTCCCTGGCGTCGCTTCACATGGCTTACCAGCCGATCGTCAGCATGTCGGAGCGCCGGACCATGGCGTGGGAAGCCCTGGTGCGCTGCCGCAGCGGCGCGAAGGACCCTCTGGACCTGATCACGACCGCAGAGCTGACGGGCCGGCTCCAGGAGCTGGGGCAGAAGATTCGCGACACCGTCGCCTCCGACGCCGCGCAGCTGCCCGACGATGCGCTCCTGTTCGTGAACGTGCACCCCAGCGACCTCGATGATCCACACCTCGTCTCGCCCGAAGCACCGCTCAGTCGAATCGCGCGACGTGTGGTGCTCGAGATCACCGAGCGGGCCAGCCTCGAAGAAGTCGATGCGCTGTCGTCGAAGCTCGCCGCCCTGCGAAGTCTCGGGTTCAGGCTCGCGGTCGACGACCTGGGCGCCGGCTACGCGGGGCTTTCGACGTTCGCGAGCGTCGAGCCCGACTTCGTGAAACTCGACGGCTCGCTGGTCCGTGGGCTCTCCGATGCACCGAGCCAGCAGCTGGTGGTGGCGGCGATGCTGGAACTCGCCAGGCAACTGGGCAGTCAGGTGATTGCCGAGGCCATCGAGACGGACTCCGAGCGCGCCACGCTCGCCTCACTCGGCATCGACTGGATGCAGGGGTATTTCTTTGCGCGGCCAGGCCCGCCGTTCCATGCGGTGAGCCTCGCGCTGCTCCAGGCGGCGTGACCTACGGATGGTGCAGCGGGGCGTCACCGGCGGGGCAGGGCTTGAGGCCCGAAGACGTGCTTCGACCGAGAAGAGGCCGGTCGTTCCCGCGGCGGTCTGCCGCCCCGAAACAGGTGAGACAGGGCACGTTGGTCGAGCTCAAGCCCTGACCGGATTCCAGCGCGCTGAGCCGCCTTCGCTGAGTGGACCTCTCCGTTCTGCGCTCAGCTGGGCTTGAGCCTTACCCGCTGACGGAGTTCGCACGGAGCGACAACGATGACCGCGCCTCGTGAGTGACGAGCTCGCGCGCCATGCCGAGGAGCGCCTCGTCGGCCGCTGCGTCGAGTGACACCGTCGCCTCGAAGTGACTCGCGAGCGAACTGCGTGCCCATGCCAGGTGCCCGTTGCGCCGACACGGAGGTCGTTCGCAAGAACCTTCGGTCGCGTCCTTCGCGACGCTCGACCGCGCCTCATCAACTCACGTTCGACCGGGGATCGCGCGAGCGCGAATCGAACTCCTGAGCCCCCGGAGCGAGCCTCTCGACGTTGGTCGAAAGCGAGACCGCGATCCTCGACTATCCAGAAGACGGTAGCTCGTCTGCGAGACGTCGCGTCGGCCCACAGGCTCTCGATCACGCTCGGGAAGAGGTCGACGTGGCGGTGACGCAGCGAAAGCACCGGGACGCAGGAGCTCGCCGTCCTCCGCCGCGTGAGCGGGTGCGGTGAGCCCCGAGGCCGAGGACCCACGAATGGTTCCCGCGGTCCTCGGAGCGAGCGCCTCGACGCGCCCGTCAAGAGCGGTGAACGCCGATCGAGCCGAAGACGAGAGCTCCGCTTCCAGGAACGACTCGGGGGGCGCTGACGGGCCGAAGACCCGAACGAGCCGACGACAATCGCGCCGTCATCGCTCAGGGCGGCGCATGCTGAAAACTGGCGGCCTCCACCTGGACTTCCAGTGCGTCACATCGAGATCGTGTGCAGGCGGAGCGAGTTGATCTTGCCCGCCTGACCGACCGGAGCGCCAAAGACGATGACGATGCGCTCACCGCGCCTGGCGAGCCCCCGGGCGAGGAGCTCCTCTTCCACGCGGCGAACCATCTCTTCCGTTTCCTGCACGGGCTCGAGCACGCGCGGCATCACGCCCCACAGCAGCGACAGCCGGCGCCGCACTTCCTGGTTCGGGCTGAACGCGATGATGGGCACGCTGGGGCGGTAGCGCGAGACCAGGCGCGCCGTGTTCCCGGTGAGCGTGAACGCGACGATGATCGACGCGCCGGCCTCACGCGCCGCGCGGCAGGCCACCCCACACGTCACATCGGGGAAGTCAGAGGGAATCTTGATCGGCTCACCGGTGCCGATGCGAGGGAACGACTGCCGCATGGCAGACTCGGCAGCCTCGACGATTCGGCTCATCATCTGCACCGACTCGACCGGGTAGTCACCCGACGCCGTCTCCCCCGACAGCATCACTGCATCGGTGTTGTCCATCACTGCGTTCGCGACGTCGCTCGCCTCCGCGCGCGTCGGCCGGGGGTGCTCGATCATCGAGTTGAGCATCTGCGTCGCGACGATCACCGGCAGGCCGCGCTGGTTCGCCCGGCGAATGATGTCCTTCTGAATCGCCGGCACCTCTTCAGGCGGAATCTCGACTCCAAGATCGCCGCGCGCCACCATGACGCCGTCGGTCTTCTCGAGGATCGCGTCGAGTCTGGCGATCGCCTCGGGCTTCTCGAGCTTGGCGATGATCGGCACCACCCGCCCGGCCTCCACCATCGCCTGGCGGCACATGTCGATGTCCTCCGGCGTGCGCACGAACGACAGCGCGACCATGTCGACACCGGCCTTGAGCCCGAAGATGAGATCTTCGCGGTCCTTCGCCGTCAGCGCGTCAGCCTTGAGCGCGACCCCCGGCAGGTTGATGCCCTTGTTGTTCTTGAGCGTGCCGCCATGAATGATCTCGGTGCGAATGAGCGACTTCTTGTCGGTCGCGAGCACCTTGAGTTCGAGAAGACCATCGTCGAGGAGAATCCGGTCTCCGACGTTCACATCCGACGCGAGGTGCGGGTAGGTCGTCGAGACGAGCTCCTGCGTCCCCAGCACGCTCTCGTCGGTGGTGATCGAGATCTCCTTTCCCTCGATCAACTCGACGGCGCCCTTCTCGAGCTTGCCGGTCCGGATCTTCGGCCCCTGCAGGTCTCCGAGCACGCCGACGGCCTTGCGAACCTTGAGTGAGGCCGCCCTCAGGCGGTCGAGCACCGCCTGGTGATCGGCGTGGGTGCCGTGCGAGAAGTTGAGGCGAGCCACGTCCATTCCGGCATCGAGGAGTTTCTCGAGCATCTCCTGGCTGGTGCTGGCGGGACCGAGGGTGCAGACGATTTTTGCGCGACGCATATGCGGGCGCCTTATCGAACGGAGCGAGACGAGTCATCAAGCACTCGTCACATGGTGCGTCACAAGGCGGTGACCGCAAGGAGTTCCGGGGTCGTGAGGCCTGACCGTTTGGCGCCGCGGCCCCCGAAGTTGGGAAGCCCAGCGATGCAGCAGCGCAGGCAGGCTCCCATGCGAGCGCTGCCCCGAGGGCGCGTCGATACGCCGCGACAGGCGCGTCGGGTTCGGTCCCGGTCTTCAGGAGTTCGCTCGCCGCTTTGGCGTCGCGCAGGCCTGCCCGTTTGGCGCAGCGGCCCAAGAGCGCACGCGGCCCTCAGCGACGCAGCAGCGCGTGCAGGTGTTCCTTTTCCCAAGCGAGCGCCGCCGCGTACCTTGGAAACGCCCGCTCGCGATCGCGGAAGGCGCGTGGGTGATGCACGTGCCTCCCGGAGTCGCGCGCGCTGGGGAAGACCTGGTGGAGCATCTCGTGGAACACGATGTACTCGACGAAGAAGAGGGGCACATCAGGGCGATCGAGCGCGGGGTGCACCCGAATCTCGCGCGCGCGGTGATCGTAGACCCCGAGGCGAATCGACTTCCTCCGGCCTCGTCTGGCGTTGCGTCCCCAACCGATGCGGGCGCGGATCGTGTCCTGGAAATGGAGCCGGTTGAGTCGATCGAAGACCTCGACGAGGTCGAAGCACTTCCCCCTCGTGGCCAGGGCCGACGCCCGGCGCCCCTCTGCGCGAATCCGCTCCTGCCGCTCGGCGATGTAGTCATCCAGGATCTTGCCCGCGGCGCGCTTTCCACGGCCCGCGTAGTCGGCGATCGCCTCGACGACCGGCCGCGGTGCTTCGAGGAAGAGGTGGTGCACCCGGAGCCGCAGCAACGGTGGCTCGCGGCGAAAGCTGATCATCGTGCTGCGGTTGTCGTGCACCGAGAGCAGCACCTTGACGTCGGACCCGAGCAGCGCGGCGACCTGGTGCGCCAGGACTCGGGCCGCGCCGAGCGCCTGCTGCCGGCTCGGCGGCGCGGGAGCGGGTACCGCAGCCTCCGATGACCGCCCCTTGTTCGCGCTCGACGACCCGGCGTGGACGGTCGCTCGGGTTGCCGTGCCCTCGCCCGCCTCCAGGGCCTCCGTCGAGTGCACCCTCTCGGCATTGCGCGTCGTGGGTTCGGGCGCCTTCGCGGGCGCGCCGGCCCCTGGCAGCTCGAGGTCACCGGGCCTCGCGAGCGTCGCCGGGCGGTCGTGGAGCACGGCCGCCCGGGGCGCCGGTGCCCTGAACAGGTCGAGCTGCCGCGGAGGCAGATTCACGAAGTTCGTTCTATCGGCGGCGAGGCCGGGGAGGAAGACCTGGGCCGCCTGAAATGGCGACGCCCGGGCACCTCGTGAGAGGGCCGGGCGTCGACGTTCACCTTCGGGGCTGGGTCAGAGGGCCCGACCGAAGATGTTGTAGAGACCGCGCATGATCTCCATGGAGCGCACGGTCTCGCGAACCTTCGCCTCCCACTCCGACGCCGTGAGGCCGTCGACGGGCTGGTTCAGGTTCTTCGCCTGCGTCCACTTCGCCTGCTGCGTCTGTGCACGAAGCACGATGCTCGCGCCGGTCGAAGGCAGCGGATCGCCGATCTTCCGGAGCGCCGCGTAGACGTAGCCGCCACCGAACGGATCGCCGAACTGAACCGTCTCGTAGCCGGCCGCAGGCGTGAGGGCCTCGCCGCTGCCCAGTCGGTACACCTTCGAGAACTCGGCGTACTCGAGGTTGTAGTTCTGGGTGAAGAAGGCCATCGACCAGACCTGCGAGTAGAAGCGGGCGCTCCACGTCGACACCGGCAACACCCTCGACATCGGCATCGGGTTGCCGTTGCCGTCGACCGGGTTGATCGGCGCGAGCGGGTAGTTGAAGCCGAAGATGTAGTCGTTCGCCTTGATGAACGTGGGCAGCTGGACGCTGGCCGTGCCGTCCGAGTTCTTCGCCAGCATGGCGGCGTAGTTCTCAGGCGTCTCGGTGAAGTACGCGCCGAAGAGGGGAGCGAGCTCCTTGTTGAAGGTCGTGTAGTACGGCAGCGAGTAGCGGAGCGCGTCGGAGCCGCGGTCGACACCGAGGAAGTTCGTCTCGCTGGTGATGAGCGCGAGCATCGCCGCGTACACGTCCCAGAAGTGGCCAGCCTCGTTCACGCGGCTGAAGTTGTCGTACCCGAACGAGTCGAACACCGTGTAGATCGACCGGCCCTGGCCACGCGGCAGGTACGCGAGGTCGGTGTAGCCGCCACGATCCGCGCGCGCGATGTCGGCCTTGAGGGCACCCTCGGCCGTCGGAGACAGACGACGGTTGAGGTTGTCACCCGATGGCAGGTACTCCCACGTGCCGTCCGGGCGCTTGCCGTGGTAGCCAGCTGCCGGAATCGCGAGCTGCTGCATCAGCAGGTTCGTCGAGTCGACCACCGCCATCGTCCAGTAATTCTGCCAGATCGGGTCGCCGAGGCCGTAGAACTCGTCGAGCTCCTCGGGCGAGAGCTGGAGGTACTTGGTGAGGAAGTAGATGTTGAAGAGCCACTGCTGGTACACGTTCGGGACGTTTCCGAGGAAGCGGCCGAACTTGCCCGAGGCGACTGCCGAGGGAGAGTAGAAGAGACGGTCGCGGCGGAAGTTCGAGAACACGTACGACTGGTTGAAGCGCTCGATCCACTTCGACGTCATCTCGTACACGTCAGCCCCCTGGTCCTGTCGGTTGCAGAGCAGGTTCGCGCCGACTTCGCCGTCAGTGCACATCATGTAGGGCACTTCGACGGGCACGAGCTTGCCACCAGCCGCGTTCACCACGGTGCGGCTGCGCTCGATGTCTCGCTGACCGAGACCCGAGGCGTTCAGGTTGTAGTTTTTCACTTCCTGCGCGAGGCGATCGTACACCTTCTGCATGTCGCTCCACTTCTTGTACGAGCGTGTCTTCATTCGCTTGATGCCCTGATTCAGGCGATCTTCGAACGAGCCGTTGGCCTCGGCGAAATGGAAGGGCAGCGTCGTGTAGTGGTACTTGTCCGTATAGAGGCTCGACACCGGCGTGTAGTGCTCGGCGATCGCCAGCGGCATCTCGACGTGCGCACCGCGCGCCGTGAAGACCTTCGCCAGGTTGTCGACCTCGAGCGTGACGGCCGTGTTCTGGTAGTCGTTGCGCGTCTCGGCGAACACCTCGACCCAGCCAGGCTCGAAGCCACCCGAGTAGGCGAAGAGGATGGCGGCGTCGTCGTATTTACCCGTACCGCGGTTCTGCGAGTTCACGCGCGCGCCGTAGTCCATGATGGACGAGTACTCGTACTCGTACATCGACTCGTCCTGCTGGCGCTCGTTGAGCTTCGCCGCGTCGGCCATGTTGGCCGGCGTGATGGGGAGCACTCGACGGCCGCCGGCAATGACACCGATGGTCTCCTTGCGCAGGTCCCAGTATCCGTCGTGGTAGTTGAGCGGGTCAGCAGAGGCGATGAAGTTGTGGCGAAGGCCGACGGTGTGGCCGATCTCGTGCTCCATGACCGAGCGGTAGGCCTCGCGACGCAGATCGTTGTAGACCTCGTCCTTCGCGAGCTTCTTGGCCTCGGCGTCGGTGCAGGCAGACGAGTTCGTGCAGGCGGAGTTGCCCTGGCCCTTGAACCTGGCGATCAGGTCGTTCTGCAGCTTGAGCTTGCGCTTGGCGACACCGAAGTAGTCCTCGTCGGAGTAGTTGAACTCGTAGAAGCAGCCAATCGACGGGTCGACCTTCTGCTTCATCGCCTTGCGGGCGTCCTCGAGCGGGTCGATGCCGAGGAGCACGTTCCGGGCGACCTGCCGGTAGAAGGCCGAGTCGCTCTCGAGGCGTTGACCGAAGGCGCGGTTCGGCACATGGCCGAGAACGGCGACGCGAACCTCAGGCAAATTGATGAGCGAGTCCTCGAGGGCCGGGTTGTCCTTGAGGAGCTGCGCGACGGTCTCCTTGCGGTTGCCCTTCATGAGAGGCAGACCCGCCTGCTTCCAGGTGCCGAGCAGGTCGGCCAGGCGGCCGTTGGGCTTGTTGAACGAGCTTGCCGGGCGCGAGGGATCCGAAATCAGCGGCTGCTGGGAGGTGAAGGGGCCCGTGCGCGGACGGCGCGGGTCGGTACCGCTGAGGTTGCCGAAGACGTAATCCTTGATGTCCTTGCCGGCGACGAGCTCAGAGAGGCTGACCTCACCGTTGACGACGTCGATGACCTGAGCCGAGCTGCCAGCCCACGTGTCGATGCCGGGACCATAGACGTTGGCGGTCGCGGTGACGACTTCGCCCGTCTCGGGGTCCATTGACGACGGGCCAAGGCCGAGCAAGCCGCCCGAGTTCTGGTCGTTGTACGGCGCCATGTGGAACCGAAGGTCGCCAAGCCGCGCGTAGGTGCCTGGCTTGCCGCACTCCTTGGGAGAGCGTTCCCGGACGGGTGATTCACAGACGAAGAACACCGGATCCATCGTCGGAGCGTAGGTCTCCAGACCACGAGGAACGGCGACGGCCCTGCGGAACGCACGGTCCCACGAGGCTTCGATGGTGTTCTTCGGGTTGAGGCCAGCCTCCTCAGCGTGGCGTTGAGTCGCTGCACCCCAGAGCTCGCGAGGGGTGTTCTCGGTCATGTAGTAGACGACCGGGCGCACCTTGCGCTCCGTGACGGGAATCGTCGTGTACTTCGGTCGGCCGGTGGCAGGGTCAAGTTCCGGCTTGCCGTTGATCTCGACCTGCTTCTTCGACTTCAGCCAGATGTTGTGGCGCATCGCGAAGAACTGCTGGCCCGTGTACGTGAAGTACCGGTCCTTGCTGTACGTGTACGACTCGTTGCGGAAGAGCCCAAACTTCACCATCAGCTTGTCGGAGTAGACGAGGGGCTCGTAGTCGTCGACGCGCGCCTCATCGACCTTCATGATCGACGTGCGGATCATCGCCGACGCGCTCTCGCAGTCGAAGGTGGGATTGAAGAGGCAGTACGGCAGACGCCCGTAGCCCGGGTAGTCGATGGCGGGCGGGTCGACGATCGCCTGGGTGGTGAAGTCGAGGTAGGTGAGCTTCGCGCCCTCCCCGCACTTGAGCGTCGAGTTCTTCCCTTCGGAGCCGTCAGAGCAGGTGTAGACCATCGATTCGTTCCGGGTCGACTGGTCCTGATCGGTCACGACGCGTACCTTCAGCATGCCGCTGAGGAAGTCGAAGGGGCCAGTCGCGTTGTTGAAGTTGAGGATCTGGTTGTTCGCCCAGTCCACACGCATGTACTCGCGCTGGTACCAGGGGCGATCCTGAGTGTCCTCCCGGAGCTCGTTCGTCACTTCGCCCGTCGCCGCGTTGTACACACGCTGGCGATCGAAGTGGCTGGTGATGCGGTAGGCAAAGACAGGGTTGCCCTTGAAAGGCCTGCCGTCGCGGAAACGAACGTCACCGATCTTCGACTTCAGCGGGTCGACGCGCGGGTCAGCACCAGGCACCACCTCATAGGTGCGGTAGCCGACCAGTAGGTTCTCCTGAACCTCCCAGCGAATCTTGTCGAGTTCGCCTCCCGACCCAATGACACCGGGTGCGCCGGGCGTCTTCGGCAGGTCGACGATGGTCTCCTTGATGTACCACTGACCGTCGATGAGGTCGGCCTTCTTGACGTAGTTGGGCTGAGTGCGATCAATCAGCTCAGGCTGAGCGCAGCCGAACGCCGCCATGGCGCTCAACGCTGCGAGGAGGATGCGGAACGAGGGCTTCATGGTTTCTCCGTACGAGTTCCGTGAGGTCATGGTCAGAACGCCCTTCCATAGGCGCCGTAGAAGGAGCGGGAAAGGTCGAGGTCACGAATGGCATCGCGGAAGATCTCCGTCCAGTAGCGACGGCGGTCTTCGAGAATGCGGGGGTTGTTGGCCTGCTCGGCAGCGAGGCAGCCGTAGCCCTGAATGACGAGGTAGTCGGGAATCGGGCAGCGGCCCGGATCCTGGACCATCAACAGGATGTCCTGGGCGTGGCGAACGAGCGACGTGGCGGCAGTCTCAGGGCAGTTCGTGTTGGGGGCGCACACCGGGCGAACGGCCACGTAGCGGGCGCCGGTCGTCACGTCGGGCACTTCGACCATCTCGTAGCCAGGGGCGAGGGTGAAGTCCTCGCTGCCACCGAGGCGATAGACCTGATTCACCTTGGAGTAGTCGAGATCGTAGTTCACGCGGAACAGCGCCATGCCCAGGAACAGCGAGTAGATGCGGCTCGTGTAGGTGAGCTGAATGTTGGCGGGCGCAGGGTTCTGACCAGCCGTGAAGCAGGTGGGCGGCCGTGCGTTGCCGGTACAGCGGCCCGGTTGCTGCGGCGGGTAGTTGAAGTTCGCGAAGATGTCCGAGCCATTGACGTACACGCGCCAGAAGAGGCCGAGGTCGTCGGTGATCTCTCCGCGGTCGTTGGTGCGCTTGAAGGCGGTGGGCCGAACCTTCAGCTCATCGTTGCCCCAGAGGGCCCCGAAGGTGTCGGTCATCTCGTCCTTGAAGAGCAGATAGTACGGAATGTTGAACCGGTTCTGGTCAGAGTCAGTGTCGAACCCCTGCACGTCAATCTGCGGGAGCACTGCCGCGAACATGGCGCCGATCTGGTCGTTGTAGTGACCAGCCTCGTTCATGCGGCGGAAAAAGTTGTAGCCGCTCTTGAAGTCGTACCGGCTGTACATGCGGCGACCGAGACCGCGGGGCATGGTGGCGAAGTCCTGAGCGCCGAGGCGCGAGCTGTAGAGATCCTGGTACTTGGCCCGGCCCTCGGCCGACAGCGCGTCGAAGTCGTCACCTTCGCTGATGACGTCCCAGCGGGGGCCGGTCGTGCGCAGCGTGCGGTACATGAACAGACCGAACGGAGGCACGCTCATGACGTTGAGGTGCTGGTTGATGCCGTCGATCACGCCGATCGTCCAGAGGTCCTGGAGCACGGGGTCGATGCGGTAGGTGAGGCGCTGCTCCTGGTTCCGCGCCGGCGAGCGGTAGAGCTCGAGCATGTAGTGCTTGTACGAGTTGGCCACGTTGTAGAACGTGCCGAACGCCGAGTTGGTCGCTTCGTTACCGCTGAAGAAGGCGCGGTCGCGACGGAAGTGCGAGTCGACGTAGTAGTTCCAGTAGTCCTCGAGGTTGTTGCGCGTCTGCTCGTAGTAGTCGGCGCCGCGATCGAAGCGGTAGCACGACTGCACCGGGCCGTCGGCCGACTCGTCGGAGCAGAACATGTACGGCACGCGGAGCAGCGAGGTGCCGATGACGCCGTTCGCGCGGTCCGGATCGTTCGCGAGCGAGGGGTCGCCGTCGAGGATCACGCGCACGCGCGCCTCGTCGCGGGCCACGTCTTCGAACTTCACCAGGCGTCGGCTCTTGATCTTCTCGATGCCGTCGTCGATGACTGCCGCGATGTTGTTGGCCGGGCCCTCGCCGAAGTGCAGCGGCGCGAGGCTGTAGTGGAAGCGCTCAGTGTAGTTGCGAACGTTCGGGTTGGTGTGGGTGACGTTCACCAGTGGTAGGTCGACCTGCGCGCCGCTGATGCTCATTTGCGCACCATCGGACCCGCGGAACTGCATGGTGTCGCGGCGAGCGCCGCGGTCGTTCGCGTTCTTGCCGAACACCTCGACGTACGAAGTATCGGTGGTCGCAGCACCCGAGCCACCCGGCTTGGAGACGGCGGTGTACGCGAAGATGATGGCGGCTTCGTCGTATTTCCCGAGGCCGTTCCAGTCGGTGAAGATCTTCCCCGCGTAGTCCATGATCGAGGAGTACTCGTAGCTGTGCATGCTCGAGAGGCGCTGGCCTTCGGTACCTTCGGCCGCAGCCTTGAGGTCGTTCGGCGTGCGGGGAATGACCGGCTGGTTGTTCTGCTGGACGGTGATGCTCCCCTTGCGCAGCGGCCAGTAGTTATCGAAGTAGTTGATGGCGTCGAACGAGCCCTGGAAGTTGTGGCGCAGGTTCAGCGTGTGACCCATCTCGTGGAGCGAAGTCGACAGCCACACCTGCTGGCGGACGAACTTCGCGATGCCGTCATTGGCGAGGTCAGTCGCCTCCTTGTCGGTACAGGCGGTCGGCGTGGCGCACTTCGGGTCGCCCTTCGTCTTGAAGCCGTCGCGCTGCTGGTCGCGCTTGGCGAGCAGCTCGTTGGCGACGCCGACGAGGGTGCGGTCGAAGAACTCGGCCATGTAGATGTTGTTCTTCGAGAGGAACTCGAGGCGGCGGTTCTGCCAGGCCTGAACCGATTGGTAGTTGGTCAGCGCAAGTCGCGACATCTCGCGGCGGAACTCAGGGTCCGTTTTGGCGCGCTCGCGGGCGAACGGCGGCAGGATGTTGACGATGTCCTCGCCAATCTCAGGGTTGTCGATGACGGCCGACTCGAGGGCCGGGTTCTTCGCCAGGATCTCGGCAGCCACGCGCATCTCATTGCGGCTGGCCTTGGGCAGTCCACCAGCCCCCTTGAGGTTGCCGAGCATGCGGCTCAGCCGAGCCGTGGGCTTCGCGAAGGCGCCCTCGGTCTCGACGCTGCGCTGCGGAATGCCCTGCAGCTCGGATTGGATCGTCGCGTTCTGCTTGTTGACGTTCGCGAGGTTGTAGACCGGGTTCTGCTTGATGAAGTCCATCACGTTCCGGCCCGAGATGTACTCGGTGAGGTTCTTCTCGCCAGACTGGAGGAGGATCCAATCGGTGACCGAACGGCCGTAGAGGTCGACGCCCCAGAGGTAGGTGTTGGAGTTGCCCGAGATGACCTCGCCCGTCTCAGGGTCGGCCGAGCTGGGGCCATAACCCAGCAGGCCGTTGGCGACAGGCTCTGCGACGGTGTTCATGAAGCTGTAGCGCAGGTCGCCAAACTTCGGCGAGAAGCCCTCGGCTCCGCACTCCTTGGGGTTGCCTCTCTTCACCGGGTTGTCGCAGAGGAAGTAGACCTGCTCCGTGACGGCCGCGGGCTCGACGTTGCGAACGGCGGCGACGGCGCGCTTGAAGGCACGGTCGTAATCGCGCGCGATGATCTTGCCGGGCTCGATGAACTCCTGGTACCGCTCCTCGCCGCCCATGCGGTCAGCGCGGCTGAAGTAATAGACGATCGGCTTGACCTTGCGCTGCGACGGCTCGATCGGTCGGGCGACGTCGGGCTGACCATTCGCGTCCTTCTGGTAGTATTCCTCCCACATGCGGTGACGCTGCCCGATGAGAATGCGGGCCGACTCGATGGCGCCGAACTTCCGGTCCCAGTTGAGGCGCTCGGTGCGGAAGACGCCGAACAGCGACATCATGTCGTTCGGGTAGAGGAGCGGCTCGTAGTCACGCACGCGCTTGGTGTCGACCTTCGCCACCGAGACGCGCATCTTGATCTCTGACGAAGTGCAGTCGTAGATGCCCGCAGCGAACCAACATAGCGGCACCGAGCCCCAGCCTTCGAAGTAGGTGGTGTCAGGTACCGCGAGGTAGCGGCCCGTGACGTCGAAGTACTTCAGCTTGCGAGCCGCGCCTTCACCCTCGTACTCGAAGGTCGGCAGGTCGGTCGGGTCTGCGTCCTTCTCGTTGGGCTGCACCCAGTTGCTGCTGGTGGCGTTCAGACCGGGGTTTTGCACGGTGCCCCAGCTCATGCCCTGCATGGTGTTGAGGACGTTGGCAGCCCAGTTCACGCGAATGTACTCGCGCTGGTTCCAGTACCGGTCCGAGGTGTTCTCGGAGATGACGTTCGTCGTCTCGCCCGTCTGCGTGTTGTAGCCGCGCTGAATGTCGAAGTGGCTCAAGATGGGAAACGCGACGACGGGCGCGCCGAAGTACTTTTGACCACCGGTGCACTCGCCGGCGCGGTCGCAGTACTTCGCGGTCGTGCCAGAGACGATCGACTTCTTGTCGACGTTGGCCTCGGCGCCGAGCATGAACGGATACGAGCGGTAACCGACCAGGTTGCCTTCCTGGATCTCCCACACCAGCTTCTCCATGTTGCCGGTCTGGCCGGGGTAGGTGAACTGGGTGTTGTGCGGCGTGTAGGTGACCGAGTTGCGGAAGTACCACTCACCGTCGAGCAGGTCGCTCTTGCGCGTGACGTTCGGCTGAACGCGGTTCACGTCGCCGTTGCTCTGCGCGCAAGCTGCAGCGAACAGCGCGAGCGCTGCTGCGGCGAGCCGGCGAGCGTAGGGTGACTGCTGATTCATGGTGCCTCCGTGACGGTTCGACTTCAGGTTCGAAAGGGTTGACGAGTGGTTCATGTGGGCTCTCAGTAGGCTGCGCCGAGCGAAACGATGAGGCTGGTGTTGTTCGAAGCGGCATCGACGAAGGAGCCGATGGGCGCACGCGCGACCCACTTTTCGCCATCGTGACGCAGGGGTGACTGGAGGGTGAAGACGTAGAAGTCGAGGTTGTAGTGCTCGTTGAGTTGGTACGACGCCCCGATGAACGAGCGCGTCACGTCGCCGCCACGCATTCCGGCCTGGCCAACCTGATTGCCGTTCGAGTCGAGCGCCTTCGGCAGCGTCGGATCGTTCGGGTTGACGGTCGCCGCCTGGTTGAAGGCGCGGGTGTACGAGTAGCCGGCAAACATGAGCAGGTTGCCTCCGGTGCGCCAATTGACCGAGCCGCCGACGGTGCCCGCGAATGCCGGGTTCATGCCGTTGACCGCTGCGAAGGTCTCATCAGGGCGACCGATGACGATCTGATTGCCGAGGGAATCGCGGTTGCCCGGCGCGTTCGCAGGCGGGTTGCGAATGCCGTTCACCGGGCTCGTGAAGATGCCGTAGCTGCCAGAGAGCGTGAGGCGGAAGTCGAACCCACCACCGCCGACCTTCACCGAGCGCGTGGCCGCAGCGCCAACACCGACAGTGGTGATAAGTCCGGCCGTGAACGACTCGGGGGACGTCGGCAGCACCATCGAGACCGACGGCGTCACGGCAATGCCAGTGAATTTCTTGTCCTGGAAGAGCGCGGGCGCCACCAGGCCCAGGCGCGAGTCCTGGGGGAAAAACCGGCGACCGTTCGGCGTGTCAGGCAGGCTATACTCGTAGAAGGCAGAGACGCGAGCGGAGGCTGCGAGGCGAACGCCGCCGACGCCGAAGAGGTACGTCGCAGCGAAGCTGGGAGCGCCGACGAGCGAGGCATACAACTCCGAGTTCACGAAGGTTCCGGTGCCCAGGTAGTGGTCGAGACCGAACGCGAACTGAAAGCCACCCTGCTTGGCCTGCTCTTCAGGCGTGCGGGCCTGGACGGCGTTGGCGAGGGCGTTCTGCTGCTGAGGCTGCGCGGCGGCAGCTTTCGGGTCCTTCTTGGCGTCGGACTTCTCATCCTTCTTCTCTTCAGTCGAGGTCGTCGTCGTCGCTGGAGCGGTCTGCTGAGCCTGCTCGGAATTCGATGCCGGGGCCGCCGTTGCAGGAGATGCGTCCGCCAGAGCCATGGCGGGCACGAGCGCGAGAGTGAGCAGTGCGGAAGAGAGACGCTTCACGAGGACCTCCGGATGATGCGGACGAGGTCCAAGGGCAAGTCCCGTGCCCCCCGAACCATGTTCCATTTTCCCAGTGAAAACAATGTGTTGATTCCTATCTGCACTTTCGCCACCTGCGCCGGGTCTGGCACAGCACCCACCAGGCGTTAGCGATCGGGTCAGCTGAAATCGGCGAATCGACAGCAAATCGGCACCTCGAACGTCGCGTAGGCCCACGTAGGGAAAGACGTGGCGGCCTAGCACACGTGGCAAACGTGGATCAATCGGCGCGGGCGGCCGGGTGTGTCATCGAGTTTTCGAAGGGGTTGCGGCAGGTTCGTTCAGTCGAGCGGAGCCAGGGTCTCGGTCGCGAGCAGGCGTTCCAGGCGCTGCGGTTCGACGCGCAACATGAGGGTCTTCTCTCCGGTGTAGGTGACCGCGCCTGGAGCCCCGCCTTTCGCTTTGCGCACGCGCTTCACCGGCACGTAGCTCACTTCTCCGCGAGGTTCGCCCTTCAGGTCCGAGTGGTGGAGCGCGAGATGAGCAGCGTCGAGCAGCACCTCGGGAAGCAGCGAACCGTTCTTCGCGACGGGGACGACGACGTGGGCTCCCGGCGATCCGCGAACGTGGAACCAGACGTGCCACGGCCGCGCGACCTGGAAGGTCAAGGCGTCGTTGTGCATGGAGCCGCGGCCGACCCAGATGGGGTGCTCCTGATGCCCGCGGTACGACTTGAACGGCGCCATGGCGACGTCTTGCGGTCGCGAGTTCTTCCGAGAGGCTGTCGGAGCGTCGACGGGCGCGGCAGCGAGGCGCGCGAGCTCGGCCTTTACTTTCGCCTCGTCGTCATCGAGCTGCGCCAGACGCTTCTTCGCGAACTCCACGCCCCTCAGCAGCCGCCGGTACTGATGAAAGCGCCACTCGACTTCCTGCTTCGGGGTGCGCGCCGGGTCGAGGCTGATGGAGCGCTCGACGATCTCACCATCGGCCCGATATTCAGGCAGCACGACGGCGCGTTCGCCCCGGGTGAGGCGGTACAGGTTCTGCGCGAGCAGCTCGCCTTCTTGTTTGTACGTCTCGGCCTGCGCCGTGCGGTTGGTCTCTGCGCGAACCTTGTCCCGCGTGCGCTCGAGCTTCTTCAGCTTCGCTTCGAGAGGTGCGAGGCGGGCCTTGAGCCAGCGCTCCTCTTCCTGAGCGCCGAAGAGGGCCTCTGCACCGTGGGCCAGCCGAAGGTCCACGAAGTCGCTCGCGAGCCTGCTGGGCGCGCCCCGCACCGGGCTCTCGGGAGGCGCCGTCCACGTCGAGCCGTGCCGAATGCCTTCTCTGAACGGGTGGGAGTGGGCGAGCACCCTGCCCTGCTCCGTGGTCAACGCGATGCCGGGGTCGTCGCCATACTCGAGCACCACCGTGCGTGCGTGCCGGCTGCCGTCTCGTTCGGCGATGAAGTGGAGGAGCAGCAAGCGACGGGCTTCGACGCTCTCGACGTCGGCCAGCCGGGCGCCGATGAGCTCGCGTCGCAGAACGCTCTGCCAGGCCGGTGGCTCGGCGGGGTTCGCTGGACGTTTTTCAACGACAGACAAACGACAACTCTTCACATCACAACACACCAACACGACGACGCTTCGGCCTGGAACCCGCAGCTCCACATAGACCCGCGTGGGGGTCGGGCTCGAGAGCTGTTGCACGACGGCGCCGGGGAGCTCGCGCTCCAACTCCTTCGCCAGCAGGGTGGCCTCGACGGGGCGGAGCGACACGCCTCACTCCCGCTTCTTCGGGGCCTGCGCCACGATGACGTCGAGCGAGAAGGCGTTGGGCGGCAACAATTGTGAGTCATTGCACGAGGCCGCGGTGCGATCGGGCCGCCAGCGTTGAAACGTGGTGGCGTGACGAAACCGGCCGCTCTGCACGAAGTCGTAGCGCACCTCGCACACCAGCTCGGGCTTGAGCTTCACCCAGGGCTTGTCCTCGTGAGGGCTCCACCGGCTCGCGGCGTCTGGTGTGCGGCCCTCCCCGAAGCTCTGCCCCTCGAGATACGGCGCGAGCGTGGCGACGAGCGCCTTCTTCTCCTTCGCGCTGAAGCTCGAGGTGTGCCCGACGTGGTGGAGCACGCCCGCGTCGTCGTAGAGGCCCAGCAACAACGAGCCCACGGTGCCAGGCGTCTTGCCTTCGCGATAGCCGCCCACCACGCAGTCGGCCATTCGCCCGTGCTTCACCTTCACCATGACGCGCTCACCTGGCCGATACGGCAGCTCTTCCCGGCGGGCGATGACGCCGTCGCAGCCCGCGCCCTCGAAGTCGACGAACCACTGCTTCGCCTGACGCGGGTCGGCGGTCTGAGGCGTGACGAAGACGCGGGTCGTCGAGGCGAACAGCCGTTCGAGGCCGACACGACGCTCGATGAACGGCCGCTGACGCCAGTCGTCGGGCCCGAGGCCGAGCAGATCGAACGCGACGAAGCTGGTTGGGATCTCGAGGGCCAGCTTGTTCACCCGTGACGCCGCAGGGTGCAGCCGAGACTGGAGCGCCTCGAAGTCGAGCCCCTTGGGTCCAGCGAGAATGATCTCTCCATCGAGGATGCACTGGGCCGGCAGCACGCCTTTGAGCGCGTCGAGCAGCTCGGGGAAGTAGCGGGCGAGCGGCCGTCCACCGCGGCTCGAGAGCTCGACCGAGTCGCCGTCACGAAAGACGATGGCGCGAAAGCCATCCCACTTGGGCTCGTAGCGCCAGCCGGGGCCCTCGGGGATCTCGTCGTTCGCTTTCGCGAGCATCGGTTCGAGGGGCGGCGCGAAGGCGAGCGACATGGCGCCGGAACGTACCCGCGCGCGTGGGCAGAGTCAGCGCAGACGCACGCCGGACCGCTCGGAGAGCGCCTCGACGCGTAACGGCGTCGCCTTGACGAGCCTGAAGGCCTGAAGGGTCTGCACCTCCGGGCAGTACGACGCGGCCCAGGCGCACGAGAATTCGCTCTCCATCACGATGAGATCCTCCTCGCCGTCGCGATCGACGTCATCGAACCGGACGATCGCGTCGTCCGCGCCCATCGGCTCGCCCAGCGGCACGCCCGTGTCACAGCTCACCGGCGTGAACGTGCGAAACCGAGCCGTCGCGCCCGGAGTGCCCTCGACCAGAAAGACGCCGAAGCGCGACCACGGGTTGCGGCGAACGCCCGCGACGAAGGCCATGGCGACTGTCAGGAGAAGGGTCATGACCAGAACGAAGCGACCGACGGTGTGCACCCTGGCCCGTTCATCAACATCGGTGCCCGGCGCCAGTCCCGAGACACGAGCAATGACACCGTCACCACTGACGTCTGAGGCGCGGTACGTCGCCCACGGCTGACGCTCTCGAGCCACGCCAGGGTGTCTTCTGCGCGCCGCACGGGTAGAAGAGAGTCATGTCGTCGCGAGGACCGAGAGCCAGCCGGGGAGTGGGCGCCATCGCGCTCTCCGTCGGCGTGCACGCGCTCGCGGGCCTCGCGATGTACCTGAGTCCGTCGCCGCCGCCACGCCCACCTGCTGCGGCAGCGTTGACGTGGGTCGACGTCACGCCTTCGGTGGAAGCCGTCACGCCTCCTGCCCCGCGCATCACGCCCGAACCGGTTCGCCCTGAGACCACGGCCTCGAAGAAGAAGAACAAGAAGGCCCCGGCGGTTCAGCAGCCAGCGCAAGCGTCCATGCCCTCGACGTCAGGTGGCACCGACTCACCGCTCGCGGAGCGCGGAACGGGTCCCGCCCTCGCAACGCCAGCGAAGCGGCCATCGCTGACGCCCGGCGCAGGCTTCGTGATGAGCATGCCCGAGGCGAGCGACGCCGAAGACACGCGCGGCACGACGCTTCACAACGAGGTGATGGATCAGCCGGATCAACAGGCGGTCGCCGAGTACGAAGCCGAGCGTGCTGGCCGAAAGCTCTCGCTCGAGCTCGCCACCGACGTCGCGCGGGCCCAACAGGGCGCCGGCCGCCTTCCCGGCTTCTTCACCAGCGCCGCGAAGTCGCTCCAGGAAGCTGCGGCGCAGGCCGACGTGAAGGTCTCGAAGGACTCGACGCGCCAGCAGTCGCTCAATGCGCTCGGCAGTGTGCTCGACCCGACCCGCACGCGGCCCTCCGATGAGGCCATTCGCCGCGTCGCCGAGACGGCGTCGGTGCAGAACGCGCGCATCGGGAACCCGGCCCTTCCCGGCGATCAGCAGGCCTTCAACCAGGCCGTCGCGCAGGGCTTCGCGCGCTTCGAGGGCATCAAGGAGAACCTGTCGGCCACGCAGCTGCGCACCGTGGTGTCACTCACCACCGACGCACGAGGCGTGCTGGCCGAGGCCTCGATCACCGAGCGCTCGGGCGATCTCACCTTCGACGAGTCCGCGCTCCACCTGTCCCGCAAGGTGATGCGCACCCTGCCCGACTCGGACGACAAGGCGCTGGGCACGAGCTGGTGGAAGTCACGGTGGGTCTTCACCTGGGAGCCGCCGCGCATGAAGGTGCGCTTCCTCGACGCGACGCCCATGCCGCCGCCGATGTGACGCTGGCCAAACCGAACGGTCGTCGATAGAGCGCCGCGCATCATGGCGGACTCCGAAATCACCCTCGATTTTCAGCGCACCGAACGCATCGGCTTCGAAGAGGCCATCTTCAGCCAGGGCAAGACCGTCGCGCAGCTCGACGAGATCCTCGATCGCGCGAAGGCGAAGGGCGCGTCGCTGCTCCTGACACGCCTCTCCCAGCTTCAACTCGAAGGCCTCACCGCTGAGCACCGGGCGGCCCTCGACTACGAGCCTGTGTCACGCACGGCGTTCTTCGGGCCGCTCCGGCCTGCGCGCGAGAGCCGCATCGCCATCGTCGCGGCAGGCACCAGTGACTCCCACGTCTTCCGCGAGATCGCCCGCACGGCGCGGTACTACGGCGAGAACACGACGGGCTTCTACGATGTCGGTGTCGCGGGCGTGTGGCGGCTGATGGAGAAGGTCGAGGCCATCAAGAAGCACCCCATCGTGATCGTCGTCGCAGGAATGGATGCGGCGCTCCCGACGGTGGTGGGCGGGCTCGTCGGGAGCGTCGTCATCGGCGTGCCCACCTCGAACGGCTACGGCGTCGCGGAAGGCGGGCAGAGCGCGCTGAACGCGATGCTCGCGTCGTGTGCGCCAGGGGTCTCGGTGATGAACATCGACAACGGCTACGGCGGGGCGTGCGCGGCGCTGCGCGTACTGCACGCCATCGACCGCGCGAAGTGAACGTCGGCCCTCTCGCGTGACCGAAGGACCCGGACAGGCTGCTTCGAAATGGACGTGCGTCAGCTGCGGGTCAATTGAAGACGCCGGTCAGGTCGACGATCAGATCGGCCACCTGAGACGACATCACACACACGCCACCCGCGATGGGGAGCACCGCCTGGTTCGCGCGCGCTCCGTCCGCCGCGAAGTTCAGGTTGGAGTGATTGCCGAGCGTTCCGCAGGGGCCTGCTGACAGGAAGCCAGCACCCGCCGCTCCCGCGATGGTGAGGGTGAGTGAGACGGCCCCACTCGACGGCGCATCGGGGAGCGTCTCGAACGGCAACCGGTATTCCTTTCCAGCTTCGAGCCGGCCGCTGATGGCGCTGTTGGCGTCACGGGTGTCGAGCACGCGAGAGGGCGAGACGCTGGTGAACGTCGACCCCTGGCCAGTGACGTAGGCCGAGCCGACGTCGATGACCACGTGCGTCGCGACCGACGACCGAATGCAGAACGCGCCGCCGCCCAGCCGAACCGTCGAGTGCGTCGCGACCGTCTGGCCGCCAGAGAAGTTCACCGATGACGTTCCGTTCCAGCCGCCACACGGCGCCGCCGCGAGCCAGCCCGGGCCCGAGGGCTGCGTGACCGTGAGGTTGACCATCGCCGCGACGGCACCTGCCGGGACGAGGGCGCTCGCGTCGATGCGGACCTCCTGCCCCCCCGGCACGGCGACGCTGGCGCGTGAATCGAAGACCCGGCGATACGGCGCGGGAACGAGCCCGGCGCCAGACGCCGAGAAGAAGCCCGTCACGTCGGCGATGAGGTGCGACGGGGCCGACGACACGACCTCGAGCCGGCCGCCGGGAATCGCGGCGTAGGTTGCTCCAGACGTCACCTGGCCTGCCGCGAAGTTCACCGACGAGGCGCCCGTGTTGATGCCGAAGACGGCGAAGCCGCCCGCGCCCGGCTCGACGACCGCCACGTTCAGTGCAACGGCCGACGCACCCGCGGGAACGCCGGCGACGGGCACCGACAAGGCCTGACCTGCTCCGACGAGCACCGACACCGGCACGCCGTGAGCTTCGGCGGCCTCTTCGAGCGCAAACCGCACCGGCGCATCAGCCGAGACCTCGCCGACCTGACCTGAACAGCCCACCGTCGCCAGCACGGCGGAAAGGAAGAATCGTGTCCGTATGGTCACGTTTTCTGCCAAGTCGGGACCACGACCCAGGTGGTTGAAATCATTCACCGAATGGGGTGGAGACCTGTGAGCCCGAGGTGACAGTGGAGCCTCGGAATCGTCTCGGGGCGCGACGTCACCCGCGGGTGACGATCCCTCCGACGCAGCCGAGACCGGGTGATAGAGCGACGACGGCATGTCGGCTCCGCTCACCTTCCCCACTGACTTCGTGTTCGGCGTCGCGACCTCGGCGTACCAGACCGAAGGCGGCATCGAGAACGACTGGAGCGACTGGGAGCGGCAGGGAAGACTGCACGACCCGAACGCGCGCTGCGGCCGGGCGTGTGAACACTGGGAGCGCTTCTTCGACGACGTGTCACTCATTCAGCGACTGAACGCGAAGGCATACCGGTTCAGCATCGAGTGGGCGCGGGTCGAGCCGAAGCGAGGTGTCTGGAATGACGAGGCCTGGGCTGGCTATCGCGCGAGGGCCGAGGCGCTGGTGAAGGCTGGCATTCGGCCCGTGGTGACGCTGCACCACTTCACGCACCCGTCGTGGTTTCACGCCGAGACGCCGTGGCACGAGCCGTCGTGTCTGCTGGCGTGGACCCGCTATGTCGAGCGCTGCGCTGAGGTGCTCGCGGGCCTCGACGCCGCGATCATCACCCTCAACGAGCCGAACGTGTTCCTCCTGGGGGCGTATCTGGCCGGCGTGATGCCTCCCGGGTTGAAGGACGGGCGGAAGCTCTACGCGGCGTTCGCCAACATGGTGCGAGGCCACGCCATGGCCCGGGCTGCGTTCGCGTCGAGAGCCGGGAGCACCCCGCTCACCATGGGCATCAGCCAGCACCTGCAGGTCTTCGCGCCCGAGCGTCGGTGGCACCCCTTGGACCAGGCGCTCACGCGACTGGCCGAGCAGAACTTCAACCATGCGTTCCTCGAGGCGCTCACCACCGGGACGCTGGCGGTGCAGATGCCCGGGCTCACGGCGGGGAAGACGCGCATCGACGGCGCCGCAAAGAGCCAGGACTTCATCGGGCTCAATTACTACACACGCAGCCACCTCAAGTTCTTGGCCGGGCCGCCGTTCATTTCCTTCCGATTCAAAGACATCCACTCGCGGGGGCTGACCGACATCGGCTGGGAGTACTACCCCGAGGGCTTCGGCCACGTGCTCAAGCAGATGAAGCGCTACCCGGTGCCGGTGTGGGTGACCGAGAACGGGCTCGACGATCGCACCGGGGCGCGGCGGACACAGTTCCTGTTCGACCACTGGCGGGAGCTGCTGCTCGCGATGCAGCAAGGGGTGAACGTCACGCACTACCTGCACTGGTCGTTGATGGACAACTTCGAGTGGCTCGAGGCGTACGGGCCGCGGTTCGGGCTGTACCGCGTCGACTTCGAGACGATGGAACGGCACGAGACGCCGGCGTGCGGGTACTTCAAACAGACGGCCACGACGCGGGTGCTGACGGCGCCCAGAGGGACGCCCTAACCTCGGTCCCGATGCCGCCTGCCAGCTCCCCAGCGCCCGCCAAGCCCCTGCTCGAGCGCGTCGCCGTTCGGTACTTCGCGCGCCGCAGTGAGCGACTTCCGTCGGCGCCCGTCGCCGGTGCGACCGACGCCGTTCACTTCCTCAATCAGCAAGAGCGCGCGTCGATGCGCTCGGTGGCGCGTGGCGCGATCATTCGCGCGGCCATCGCCGGCGCCGTGTCGGGTGGAATCTCGGGGCTCGCGGAAGTGTGGGCGACGCCGTTCGCGCCAGAAGGCACGCCGCTGTGGTCGGCCGGCTCGCTGAAGTTCTGGGCGGTGGTGGGCATCGCGACGGGCGTCGCGGCGGTCGCAGAGATTCTCTTCCTGTACTGGGACATCTTGCGCTCGACGCACGAGCTGGCGCGCGCGGCCGGGCTCGAGCTCTTCGGCCGGACCCGCAAGGCGAGCGACGACGCGCTGGTTGATGCGCTGGCCCGCGCGGCGTTGGAGCTGCCGAACCCCATCGAAGACGACCGCGGCATCAACGCACGTCGCGAGGCCTCGAAGACCCGGCTGCTCGTCGCGTCGCTCGCGTACAAGGCGAAGGTCGGCGTCACGAGCTTCCTGGTGAAGCTGTTGCTGCGGCGCGTGCTCACGCGCGTGCTGGTGCGAGGGACGCTGCAGACGTTGTTGCCCTTCGTCGGAGTGCCGGTGACGGCGGTCTGGAACGCGGTGGTGACGTGGTGGGTGCTCCGTGAGGCGCGGATTCGCGCCATGGGCCCGAGCGCGTCGCAGGAGCTGGTCGAGGTGATCTTCGGCGATGCGCCCACGTTGAGCGAGGCCGGTCGAGTCTCGGCGGCGCGCGCGGTGGCAGCGTCGATCGTCCGGACACAAGACCTTCACCCCAACTTGAGCGCGCTGCTCGACGAGGTGATGGACCAGGTGAAGGACACCGGCAACGCAGAGCTCGATGACGTTGGCGAATTCCTGTCGGGGCTGAAGCAGCTCTCAGCGGTCGAGCGCAAGGTCACGCTCCAGGTCCTGGCCATCGCGTGCATCGTCGACGGGCGCTTCTCTGCGAAGGAGCGGCAGCTGTGGAGCGACGCGCTCGCGGCCGCGGGTCGCCCCATCGAGTGGCAAACGATCGAGCGGCTGAGGGCGGCGTTCGTGCGGGGTGACGGCGTCGCCGCCGAGGCGATTCGCGCGATGTAGCTCGAGCGCTGCATCTCGCGTGAAGCTGGCGAAGGCTCGCGTTAGAACCCGCGCATGCCTTCGAACTCCTCTTCGCCCTCGTTCGTCAGCCAGCTGTGCTTCGGGACCATCGAAGAAGATCTCATCCTCCCCTACCCGAAGATGAAGGCGGCGGAGCAGGAGACGTTCAAGGCCATTCGCTCGTCGGTCGAGCAGCTGCTGAAGCCGCACGACAAGGACTTCCGCACGTGGGACGAGAAGGGCGAGTTGCCGCCTGAGTTCATCGAAGAGCTGCGCCAGTTCGGCCTGTTCTCGCTGGTCATTCCCGAGGCGCACGGCGGCATGGCGTTGTCGGCGACGGCGTACTCGCGCACGTTGCAGGAGATCGCGAAGTACGACGGCAGCGTCGCGGTGACGGTCGGCGCGCACTCGTCGATCGGCATGCGCGGGCTGCTCCTGTTCGGCACCGACGAGCAGAAGGCGAAGTACATGCCGAAGCTCGCGACCGGAGAGATGATCGCCGCGTTCTGTCTCACCGAGCCTGGCGCCGGCAGCGACGCGGCGAGCATCAAGACGACGGCCGTGAAGGACGGCGACGACTGGGTGCTCAACGGCAACAAGCTGTGGATCACCAATGGCGGCATCGCGCAGTTCTTCACGGTGTTCGCGAAGACGGGCGGCCAGGCAGACCGCGGCAACATGACGGCGTTCATCGTCACGCGAGACATGCCGGGCGTCTCGGTTGGCCCGCACGAAGACAAGATGGGCATTCGCGCGTCGTCGACGACGACGGTGCACTTCGACAACGTGCGCGTGCCGGGCGCGATGGTGCTGGGTGAGGTCGGCAAGGGCTTCAAGGTGGCGATGAAGATCCTCAACTCGGGGCGCACGGGCCTGGGCGGCGGCGTCGTCGGCGGGATGAAGAAGCTCATCGCGCTCTCGACGGTGCAGGCGAAAGAACGCGTGCAGTTCGGCAAGCCCATCGCCGAGTTCGGCCTGGTGAAGCAGAAGATCGGGCAGATGGTGGTCGACTGTTACGCGACCGAGTCGGCGGTGAACCTGGTGAACGAGCTCATCGACTCCGGCAGCCAGGAGTACGCGGTCGAGGCCGCCATCGCGAAGGTGTTCGGGAGCGAGGCGATGTGGCGCTCGGTCGACGAGGCGCTGCAGATCGCCGGCGGCAACGGCTTCATGAAGGAGTTCCCGTACGAGCGCATGCTCCGCGACTCGCGCATCAACCGCATCTACGAGGGCGCCAACGAGATTCTGCGGTTGTTCATCGCGCTGACGGCGATGAACGAGGTCGGCAGTGAGCTCAAGGAGCTCGCCGACTCGCTCAAGGGCATCTTCAACAACCCCATCAAGGGCTTCGGCGTGTTGTCGGAGTACGCGCTTCGTCGCGCGTCGATGGCGACGACGTCGGTGAAGCGCGAGAAGACCAAGTTCACCAAGCTGCAGCCCGCGCTCGAGAAGAACCAGCTGGTGTTCGAGGAGCTGACGCGCGATCTCGCGGCAGCAGTGGACAAGGTGCTGCGCAAGCACGGGAAGAACATCATCGGGAAGCAGTTCGCGAGCAAGCGCCTCGCGGACATCATGATCGACCTGTGGGTGCTCGCGGCGACGATGTCACGCGTGTCGACGGCGCTGCAGGAGAAGGGCGCGACGGCCGTGACGAAGGAGCTCGAGATCCTCGAGGTGCTGACGGGTCAGGTGCGGGACCGGGCGCGGGCGAACATCGCGAAGATTGATGACAATGATGACGAGCTCATCAAGTCGCTCGCGGATGATGCGCTCGACCGTGAGAGCTTCCGCTGGGACAACGTCGACTGAACGAAACGTCCGCAGAGCCCTGGTCAACGTCGGAGGCGCGCGCATGGCCATGAGAGGGCAGCGCCTGGGTGGGAGAGTCGCGAGCTCGTCAGTGACGACGCCAGGCGTGCCCGCGTCGGCGCGGCGCTTGCGGAGCTGGTCGTTCGAGGAGTTCCCGCGTCCGTGCTCCTGAGGGCGTCTGCCCGCTCGACCCGCAAACCGCCCTGCCGAGCCACCCTTGGAACCCTCAGCCCCTCGACCTTTCTCTCGGTTTCTGATTGGGGTTTGATGGTCCTTGACCAAGAGTGTCACTTTGCCCATGTCCCCGACTCGGAGTCCATGCATGAAGGTTCAGTCCAATCGCCCCGTCGCCCGTGCCTCGACCTCGCCACAGCAGCCGGCCCGCGCCGCGCAGCAGCAGGCTCAGACGAAGAGCACGGGGTGGACGCCGAAGGCGCAGAGCCCTGCAGCCCAGGCGCGCGCATTAGCCACGTTCCTGAACTCTCCGGAGGGCGCGCCGAAGGCGATGCAGATCGCGCAGACCGTCGCCCAGCGCAATGACGTGGCGCGCGCCCTGAACTGGGAAGCGGCTGACCACGGCGACGTGAAGCCCACCGCGGACGGGAGGTTCGAGCTCGAGGTGCTGCTCGCGGTCGTCAAGCCCGACGGGAACATCAAGAACCACCGCTTCTCGGCCATCCTCGACTCCAAGGGGAACGTCCTTGACGTGCCTCAGGGAGAGAAGGGGAAGCCCCTGGGGTCTCCCATCGACCTGGACCCGGGCTGCTGAACGCAGCCCCTAGTTTGAGTGTTGGTGCTGGAGACCGTTCGCCCGATGCTGCGGCTCGCGCCCGAGGTCTGCGGCGATCGTCAGACGGTGGTTGATCCGGTTCAACCAACCGCCTGTATCACTTCGTCTTTTACCTCCCCGCCCGGCCCTTGGGTTCTTCCGCCACCCTGTGCTAGCCGACACGCCATCATGACGACCGCCACTGCCATCGAGCCCTCTTCCGCTGCTGCTGCCGACACCGGCCGCCGCACCGAGAAAGAACTCCTTGTCCACTCGCGTGAGTACACCGCCGAGAGCACCAGCCGCTCCTGGGCTTACACCCTCACCACCTTCCTCATCCTCGGTGGCCTCGTCGCTGCGGCCGCGCTGCTCCCTGCGTGGTGGTTGCGCCTGCCCTTCTCGATCCTCGCGGGCCTCACCGCCGTGCGCGCGTTCTGCCTGTTCCACGACTTCCAGCACGGCGCGATTCTGCGCCAGTCGAAGCCGGCCACGCTGCTCTTCTTCGTCTTCGGAGAATTCATCCTCACGCCGCCGTCCGTCTGGCGAGAGACGCACAACTACCACCACCAACACACCGCCAAGCTCATCGGCTCGCACATCGGGAGCTACCCGATGCTGACGCCGGCCATGTACGCGGGCCTCACGCCGTTCCAGAAGTTCATGTACCGCCTCGTGCGCCACCCGCTGAACATGGTCTTCGCCATCTTCACCGTCTTCGGCATCGGCATGTGCCTCAAGCCGTTCCTGCGCGCTCCGGCGAAGCACTGGGCCGGGCTGCTCTCGCTCGTGCTCGTGACCAGCCTCGGCGTCCTCGCCGGCATGACGGGCCACCTCGACGCGTACCTCTTCGGCTGGTTCATCCCCATGGCCGTCGCCGCGTCATCGGGCGCCTACCTCTTCTATGCGCAGCACAACTTCCCCGGCATGCAGGTCGCCGACCGCAGCACGTGGACCTTCTCGGGCGCCGCACTCGACTCGTCGAGCTACATGAAGATGGGCGCCTTCATGAACTGGATGACGGCGAACATCGGCTTCCACCACGTGCACCACCTCAACGCGACCATTCCCTTCTATCGACTGCCCGAGGCCATGGCTGGCATCCCCGAGCTGCAGCACCCGGGCGTCACCAGCTGGTCGCCTTCCGACATCGCGAAGGCCCTCGAGCTCAAGCTGTGGGATCCCGAGAAGCACGAGATGGTCGGGTACCCCCGCTGACGTCAGCCCGGCACCTCCGCTCCGTCAGGCCCGCATGACGGACGGCGATTGGAAGACCCGGCTCGGCTGGGGCCCTGACTTCGAGGCCTCGCTCGCGCCCTACGCGCTCAAAGGCCTCGAGCCCGCGCGCGTCATCCTCGTCTTCCGCAAGCAGCTGCGCGTCGTGTCTCGCCGCGGAGAACACTGGGCCCGCACCGGTGGCCGCATCCTGCACAAGGCGCAGAGCCAGGAAGATCACCCCGCCGTCGGAGACTGGGTCGCCGCCCGCATTCCCGATGCAGGAGAGGCGCTGGTGTACGCCCTGCTCCCGCGCCGGAGCGCCATCGTTCGCAAGGTCGCCGGCAACCAGCACGCCCCCCAGGTCATCGCCGCCAACATCGACTTCCTCATGTTGGTGATGGGCCTCGACATGGACTTCAACCCGCGCCGCCTCGAGCGCTACCTGACGCTGAGCTGGGAGAGCGACGCCCAGCCCGTCGTCGTGTTGAACAAGGCCGACCTCTGTGACGACCTGCCCTTCTTCCTCGAAGAGACGAAGGCCGTCGCGCCTGACGTTCCCATCCACGTCATCAGCGCGCTCAACGCCACCGGCCTCGACGACCTGAAGCAATACGTCGGCCCGGGAAGGACGACGGCCTTCCTCGGCAGCTCGGGGGTCGGCAAGTCGACGCTCATCAATCGCATCGTCGGCTCCGAGCTGCAGCGCACCGGGGGGTTGAAGGACGACGGCAAAGGCAAACACACCACCACGAGTCGTGAGCTCATCGTGCTCCCCACGGGCGGCGCGCTCATCGACAACCCCGGGCTGCGCGAGATTCAGCTGTGGGACGCCGATGAAGGGCTCATCAAGGCCTTCGACGACATCGCGGCCATCGGCGCCGACTGCCGTTTCTCGGACTGTCGTCACCAGCAGGAACCTGACTGCGCCGTGCAGGCCGCGCTCGCCGACGGAACGCTCGCCGAGGACCGCTACGAGGCGTGGAAACAGCTCGAACGCGAGCTCGAGTCGCGCCTGCTGGCGAAGCGGGCGATCCCCGAGACCAAGCGTCGCGAGCGCGTCGGGCACGGCAAACGTCGCTCCTGACGACGGTGCCCGTTTCGGGTCAGACTGTCTTCGATGCGACTCGCTGCCGTGCTGATGCTTGTGATTGCTGGCGTCCCTGAAGCGACGCTCCCCGAGAAGAAGGACGTCGCCCTGCCCGTCGAGTCGCGCGACCTGGGTGACGGAATCCGTGCTGGCGTGAAGGCAGCGCGGCCTGCGCTCGAGAAGTGCTGGTTCCGGGACGGAGGCGCGGGCTGCATCTGTGCGGTGCTGAGGAAGATCCGCTTCGACGTCACCCTCGATGGGGGCACGGTGACCGTCACGTACCCGCTCGTCGGCCACACCGGGCCGTCGTTCACCATCGACCGTGACGGCCGCGTCGTGGACTGCCGTTGAACTGCGGCGGGCTCTCCGTCACGCTGACCGACATGCGCGCCCTCGCGACCGTCGTCGCTCTCGTCTCCTTCGCGGCCTTCGCCGACTCGCCGCTCACGTCGATCGACTTCGCGACGAGACGGAGCGAATCGCGCTGAAGGACCTCGAGAACATGCGCGACCTGCTCCTCGACACGAACGGTGACGTCTGGGTCGCCGGGTGGACGCAGCTGGTGCGCATCAGGCCCGACGGACCCACGTGGGCGAAGCAGCGCTTCATCGTGAAGTGAGCCTCAGCTCCGGCCGGTGAGCGTGACGACCGCCGTGCGCAGCGCGTTGCCTTCACCGGACAGGAACACGACATCACCCGCCTCGAAGGGAGTCGACGGCGATGCGGGCATCAGCGCTCCTGCGCGCGACACCGCGACCACCAGCGCTCCCGTCTCCTTTCGCAGGTCGAGCTGCACCGGCGACTTCCCGATGGCCGGGCTCGACACCTCGATGAGCACCGACTCGATCTTGAGGCCTGACAACACGCTCATCTCGCCGAGCGTCGGGCGTGGGAACGTGGGCTTCCGCTCCGAGGTGTGGGTCGCCTCGCGCGCCTCTTTCACCCGCGCCTCGATGACGTTGCGTGGCGTCTGCAGCAGGCGCAACACCCGCGCCAACAGCTCGATGCTGGCCTCCACCTCTTCGGCCACCACGTCCTGCGCGCCGAGCGCCTTCAACGCATCGGCTTCCTTCAAGTAGCGCGCCCGCATCAGCACCGGCACACCAGGAGCCACGCGCTTGACGGCATCGACGATGCGCAGGGCCGCGGGAGGGTCGTTCAGTACGAGCAGCAGCGCCTTCGCGTCGACGAGGTGCGCGTGCTGCAGCGCCTCGGGCGAGGTCGCATCGCCATAGAAGACCGGCTCTCCCCTTGCGCGCGCCGCTCGCACCGTCTCGGCGTTCAGCTCGAGCACCACGTACTTCTCACCGCACGCTTTCAGCGCCTTCGTGATGGTCTGCCCCGCGAGCCCGTAGCCCACCACCACCACGTGCTGCTTGAGGGCGTCGGGGTGCTCCGCGTCTTCTTGATCGATCGACCGTACGCCGAGCAACTTCTCGAGCGGCAACAGCAGTCGCTCGCCCGCGCGCACGCTCGGCGCCACGCGCACCAGCAGGGGCGTGAGGAACATCGACACGATGCCGGCCGAGAGGATGGGCGCGATGCCCTCGGCGTCGATGACTCCGCTGGCCTGGGCGAGCCTCGAGAGCACGAAGCCGAACTCTCCGAACTGCGCGAGCCCGACGCCAGCGAGCCACGCGACTCGAGAAGGAAAGCGCATCGCCATCGCCGCGGCCGTCGCGAGGAAGCCCTTGCCGAAGATGAAGCCCACCGTGAGCACCAGCACCAGACCTGGCTGCGAGAGCACCACGCCGAGGTCGAAGAACATGCCGAGCGAGACGAAGAAGACCGACACGAACGCGTCGCGAAGCGGCATCACCTCGCTCATCGCGCGATGGCCGTACTCGGTGTCGGCGACCACCATGCCGCCGAGGAACGCCCCCAGCGCCAACGACAGCCCCGCTTGTCCCGTCGCCCACGCAGTGCCCATGCACAGCGCCAGCACCGCCAGCAGGAACACCTCTCGGCTTCGGCTCGCGTCGACCCAGGACAACAGCCGTGGCACCAACACACGCGCGAGCGCGATCGTGACGACCACCACCGCGGCGGCTTTTCCCAAAGCGATGGCGACTCCGGTGAAGACCCCGCCCTCGGCGCCCTTCGACCCGAGCAACGGAACGATGAGCACCATCGGCACGACGCAGAGGTCCTGGAAGATGAGTGTCCCGACGATGAAACGGCCATGCGGCGCGTCGAGTTCTCGTCGCTCCGTCAACGCTCGCAACACGATGGCCGTCGACGACAAGGCGAAGACGAAGCCCAGGAAGACCGCGCGGCCGACGGGCCAGCCCCAGGCCACCGCAAGCCCTGTCACCACCCCAAGGGTGAGGCCCACCTGCAACAACCCGCCGAGCGCGACCTGCTTGAAGATGGTCGTCAGTCGCGTGAGTGAGAACTCGAGCCCGATGGTGAACAGCAGCAACACCACGCCGACCTCGGCCAGCACCTCGATGGCCTCGAGTGACTTCACCAGGCCCAGGCCCGCGGGTCCCAGCAGCGCGCCGGTCAGCAACAGCCCTGCGACGGCCGGCAAGCGAAGCCGAGACAACACCAGCGTGACCGCCACACCCAACGCTGCGATCAGCGCGACCTCGTCGAGCAGGGGAATGTGCGGCATCGGCTCTTCTCTACGGACTTCGAGGTCGCAGCGCATCTGTCGATGCAGCCCGGTCATCGGCGTGGTGAGGTGCGCTCCCTCGTGGAGGGAATCATGCGCGCTGGTCTACTCGTCGTCGTGTCATCGCTCGTCGGCTGTCCTGCTCCGCCGCCGCCCCCCGCGCCGACGCCAGTCGCCGTGACGCCGGTGGCTGCGAAGCCCGTGCCCCCCCCCGTGGTCGATGCCGGAGCCACCGTCGCGCTGCCACCCGACGTGCTCGACGGCGCCACGACCGAGGGCGTGCCTGACGACCCGCAGCTCGGCAACGAAGACCTGCGCGACGCGGCGCTGCAGAAGCTGCTCCTTCGCGACCCCGATCGTGTCATTCGCGTCCTCGAGCAGGCGCCCGCGCCGAGCGCCTTTCAGGTCGCCGTCCTGGCTGCGCTCGCGATTCGACGCCGCGTCGAGGGGCCACCACTGCAGGTGAACGAGTCCCCACTGCCCACGGTGCCAGCGTCGGGCCCCCCCCTCAAGGGTCCGGGCCCCGGGTTCGTCGGCGTTCAGGAGCTCGAGCTCCTCTCTGCGCCAGGCAAGGGAAAGGTCGTCGCGTCGATACCGGCCGGCACGCAGGTCGTCGTCGACAAGGTGACGGGTGCTCACGCGAGCGTCTCGGCCGAGCTCGCCACCCTCGCCGTGTTCGGCGCCGAGGGCGGCGTTCCGAAGCAGGTCGTCACGAAGACCGTCAAAGGCTTCGCGCCGCTCGACGCGCTGGTGGGCGCGCGGCCCGACGCCTCGACCCTCGCCGCCGAGGCCACCACGCAACCCGATACCGACGTGGGCCACGACATCTCGGTGGTGCTCTGGCATCGCGCGTTCCTGCTCAGCCCGACCGAGACGGCGCGCGCACAGCTGCTCGCCGCCGCGTGGAAAGCCCGGCGCCCCTCGTGGGTGGCCGCTGCCGCGCTCGAGCCGGTGTGGGTCGCGCCGCGATCGCTCCGGGTCGCATGGTCCTGTCGAGGAGACCTCGCCAAAGCGAAGTGGGTGTCGCTCTCGGCGAAGCCGCCAGCTGACGTGTGCTTCACGGGCGTCGACGTCCGCCAGCCCTGCACCGGCGACGTTCCGGTGAGCCTCACGAAGCGCCGCGAGCTGCTCGCCACGCTGGGCCAGACGACACCTTCCCCAGTGATGGAGACGGTCGTCGACGCGTCGCGCGCCCGCCGGTTGTGGATGGTGTCTCTGCCCATCCGCTCGACGAGTGAGTGCGAAGAGGTCGAGGAGCACAAGATCGACGTCTTTGGCGCCGCCGTTCGTCGGCTCCAGCTGCCGCTCGGTACGTCGTCGATGGTGGTGACGGTGCCGGTCTCGGGGTGGAACGGCGTCGAGCACTCGGTCATCGGTGCGCAGAGCGAAGCCAAGGCCCGCGACTGGCTGCGGTCCCGCATGGCGAGCAAGTGGACCTACGACGCTCGCGGCGAGCCGGCCCCGTCTCTCGGAGTCGGCGACACGGCCTTCCGGATGGAGCGCGACGTCGCCACCGCCTCGGTCGGGCGGCTTCCAGAGATGAACTGCGAACTCTGCGGAGGTTCCAACTTCAGGTAGGCGATGGCCGGAGGTCTCACCTGGCCCTGCGGCGAGTGAGGTACGACAGGCGTCGCCATCGTGTCGCTCGACGATGGCAAGGCCAACGCGGTGCCCGCGCTCCGTCACGAGCGCGTCACGGAACTGTCACTCCGAAGGACCGGGAGCCGTGCTGAACGACGGGAATGGCCCTTCAAGCGATGATCCGGTGGCTGCTCCCGAGGGAAGACCACTACTACGACATGCTCGAAGAGCTCGGCCGGCTGGGCTACGAGGCCGCGATGGCGTTGGCGGCGTTCGAGACGACGCCCGCTGCGCAGGTGCAGGCCACGGTGCAGATCATCGAGCACAAGGCCGACGACGTGGTGCGCCGCATGGAAGACGCGCTCGCCCGCACCTTCGTCACGCCGCTGGACCGTGAAGATCTCCACCGCCTCACCAGCGAGCTCGACGACATCATCGACCTCGCGAACCTCACGGCCCGCAGCTACGGCCTCTACGGCATCGAGAAGCCGACGCCGGCCATGACCGAGCTGTCGAAGAAGCTGATCACCTGCACGGCGATGATCCGCGACACGGTGCCGCACCTGCGCACGCACAAGTTCACCGAGCTCATCGACGGCGGCCGAAGGGTGCGCGAGCTCGAGAAGGAAGGCGACACGATCTACCGCACGGCCATCAGCGACCTCTTCAAGGCCCCGTCGATCGACTTTCGCGATCTGCTCAAGCAGAAGGAAGCCCTCGACCACCTCGAGAACGCGGTCGACCACTGCGACAACGTGGCCGACCTGCTCTCCAACATGGCCGTGAAGCATGGTTAGCCTGCTGATCGCGGTGGTCGTGATGGCCATCGTGTTCGACTACATCAACGGGTTTCACGACGCGGCGAACGCGATCGCGACCGTGGTGTCGACTGGCGTGTTGCCGATTCGAACCGCGGTGCTGCTCGCGGCGGCGCTCAACTTCGGTGGCGCGATGGCAGGCACTGCGGTCGCCAAGACGATCGCCTCGGGGTTCGCAGACCCGGCGCAGGTGACGCAAGGGGTGGTGCTCGCGGCGCTGATCGGCGCATCGATCTGGAACCTGATTACGTGGTGGTTCGGCATTCCCTCGTCGTCGTCGCATGCGCTCGTCGGAGGCCTGGCCGGCGCGGTCGTCGCGCACGCGGGCCTCGACGCGTTCAAGTGGACGGCGCTCGGGCAGAAGGTGCTGCTGCCGCTGGTGGCGTCCCCCACCATCGGCTTCCTCACCGCCTTCTTCGTGATGATCGGGCTCGTCTGGCTCGCGCGCGGGAGGCTCCCGTGGCTGGGCAAGGTGTTCGCGCTCGTGGTCTGGGCGGGGCTCGGAGCGCTCGGCGGCTCGCAGTGGTGGGACGGCCGGGAGCATTCGCTCGCCGAGGCCGCGAAGAAGGGCGCCGACACGATGCCAACCGAGGTCGAGTACGGCGTGCTGTTGGGCCTGCTGGTGATCGGCGGCATCGGCGCGCTCGTCGTGGGGCAGCGGCTCTACGGCGCGGCCCCGCAGATCGTCGCGAAGCTCGCCCGCCGCATGCAGCTCGTCTCAGCGGGCTTGATGGCCTTCTCGCACGGCTCCAACGACGCCCAGAAGTCGATGGGGATCATCACGCTCGCGTTGCTGTCGTTCGTCGCGTCGAACCAGGGCGCACGGCCCGAGTGGATGCCGGCGTGGGCGCTCCCTCAAGGAGACGCGGTGCCGACCTGGGTCATCGTGGCGTGCGCTGGGGCGATCGCCGCGGGCACGGCTGCGGGTGGGACACGCATCATCAAGACGATGGGCACGAAGATCATTCGCATCACGCCGCTGCAGGGCTTCGCGGCCGAAACCGCTGGCGCCCTCACCATTCTCGGCGCCTCACGCCTCGGCATTCCCGTCTCGACCACCCACGTCATCAACGCCTGCATCATGGGCGTCGGCGCCTCGAAGCGCCTGTCGGCGGTGCGATGGGGCGTCGCGACCAACATCCTCGTGGCGTGGGTGGTGACGTTGCCGTTCAGCGCAGGGCTCGCGTGGCTGTCGATGAAGGCCATCAGCCTGCTGGGCGGCTGAGTCCGATTCCCTCGGCGATGTTCTCACCGGTCACGAGTCCCTGCCCGTGCTCTCCGTGAGGGCGACCTTCCCGTTCGCAGAGGCTCAGCCGTCCCTGCAGCAACGATGGCAAGCTCTCCTCCCAGCCAGGTCCGCACCGGCAGTCGAAGGCGCGGCTCGACGCCATCGAGAAGGCTCTCGCTTCGGGAAGAAGCTCTGACACGAGCCCTTCGCTGGCGCGGTCTTGGCGCTTGCGCCCCAGCGAAGGGAGTGGTCATTCTCTGGATCACGGGATTGGCCGACCCCGCTTGCGAGAGGTTGCTCCATGAAGTCCGCTCTCCGCGTCGCAGCGTTCGCGCTCGTCGCTTCGTCGTGTTTCACGCCCGTTCCCGAAGCGCAGTGCTCGACCGACGCTGACTGTACGAACGGCGCCACGTGCATCGACTTCCGCTGTCGCGCTCCAGACGGAGGCTCGTCATCGATGGGTGGCGGTACCGCGTCGACCGGTGGCGGCGCGGCAGCGGGTGGTGACGCCGGTGGGAGCGCGGTCGGCGGCGGAACGGCAGGCGCCGGTGGCGGAATGGGCTCGGCGGGTGGCGCAGCCGGAGGTGGAACGGCGTGTGGCTGCCGCAACGGCGCGGGCCAATGTCAGGTCGGGGACTCGCCCTTCGCGTGTGGCTCGACGGGAGCCATGTGCACCCGCTGCGGCATGGGCGAGCAGTGCGTGAACGGCGGCTGCGTCGTCGCTGCCTGTGGCCCCGGCACCTGCACCGGCTGCTGCGGACGCGGCACCTGCATCACCCCATCGATGCAGTCGACCATCGCGTGCGGCCTCCAAGGCACCATGTGCAACAACTGCCCGCGCGGCCAGGACTGCCTCAACGGCACCTGCCAGCAGGCGCAACCGTGCGGCCCGATGACCTGCGCAACAGGCTGCTGCATCGCCGCAGCGAACCGCTGTCTGCCTCCGGGTCAGCAGTCACGCTTCACCTGCGGAACGGGTGGCGGCCAGTGCTCGATGTGCCCTGGCGGCTCGCAGTGCAACAACGGCACGTGCGTCGGCAGCACCGTCGACGCGGGCTCCAGCGGCTGCGACGCCGTGTCGTGCGCCTCGGGATGCTGCGCGTTCGGCCAATGCATCGGGCCCGGCATGCAGAGCAACTTCGGCTGCGGCATCGGAGGCCAGATGTGCATGGGGTGCCAGGGCGCCACCAGCTGCCGCGGTGGCGTCTGCGTTCCCAACACCACCTCTGATGGAGGCATCGTGCAGCTGCTGCCCACGGGCAGCGCGTGTACCGCAGCGAGCGCCTGCGAGGGCAACTGCATCGAAGAGGCGCCGGTCGGGCAGCCCTCGGGGTTCCCAGGTGGCTACTGCACGGGCATGTGCAGCGGAACTGGGCCGTGCGGCAACGGCACCGGAATCTGCGTCTCGGAACAAGGTCAGTTCATCAGCTTGTGCCGCTCCAGTTGCACCGGCGCCGGAATGGGCCAGGGCAGCTGTCGCACCGGCTACGTCTGCACGCTCTCGCCCAACCCGGGAGCGCTGGTCGGCTTCTGTCGCCCGAGCTGCCAGAACATGGGCTTCGGCGCGCAGTGTCCGCAGGGCCAGCAGTGTCAGACGACCGGCTACTGCCAGTAACTACCGGCCGTCGCCCGCCACCTGGAGCGGCGACTTGCCGTCGGTGATGATCACCTTCGCGTTCGGCGATAGCGAAAGCGCCTTGAACGCTTCGAGCGCGCGGAGACGGAGCACGGGCTCGGTGAGCCCCTCGGCGACGATCTTCTGCGCGTCTCGCTGCCCCTCGGCCTCGATGCGCTTGCGATCGGCCTCGAGCTTCTCTCGCTGAATCGTGAACTGCATGCGCTCGGCGTCCTGTTCGGCAGAGAGCTTGGTCTCGATCGCCTTGGCCAACCCAGCCGGGAGGACGATCGATTTCATCAGCACCGACTCGATGACGAACCCGCGGCCCATCAACACCTCGGTCATCAGCTTCTTGATCTCCTTCTCGATGCGCCCGCGCTCGGCCGAGTAGAGATCTCTGGCGAAGAAGTGGGCGCTGACATCGGCGGCGGCTGAGCGGAACACCGCGACCACCAACTCCTCTTCGTAGTTCTCGCCGATCATCCCCAGCACCTGCGGCGCCTTCTCGGCTTCGACGCGGTACAGGATGCTGATCTGCGCATCGACGTTGAGCCCCTCTTTGGACGGGAGCGTGAAGTCGACCGTCACGGTGGTGAGCCGCACCGGCACCCGCAACACCTGCGTCGAGACGGGCTCGAAGAAGACGAGGCCAGGGGCGACGGGTTGATCGTCGAGCTTGCCCCATCGGCGCATCACACCGACCTCGCCCTGATTGATGACGGCACAGCTCGAGAGCATCGACAGCAGGAGGACGGAGAGCAGAGCGCGCATGCGCGCCTCGTAACGACGACCCGCCGCCGGGCAACCCGCTCAGAAGGCGAGGCCGACGAGCCCACCGAAGCCAAAGCCGCGCGTGAACTCCGAGATCGCCACGTACTCGACCGTCGCGGCGACGTTGAGGCTGAAGGTGTTCGAGAGGCCGCCTTCCTCCGAGAGATCGAGCGCGCCGAGATGGCCTCCCAGCCGAACTCGAACGAGCCCTTCCCACCAGGCGTTCCCCGGAGAGAGCGGGGCCTGCGAGACGTCGACGATGCCGCCCAGGGCCGCGACCTGCACGTAGAGCATTCGGACCGGCCGCACGACGCCACCTTCTCTCTCCACGCCCACGCCGTGCCCGAACTTGAGGCCAGGCCCGACGATGAAACGCTCGCCACACATGCGCGCACCCTGACAGACGGGTCCGCTCAGCCCTCCGAAGCTGGCCTCGACGAGCGGCATCAGCATCCACCCCGAGGCGATGCGCTCTCGCCGAGTCAGCTTCACCGGCCAGCCGAGTGGGAACCCGGCCACGAGATCGACCCCGAGGAAGACGTTCTCTCTTCCGCTCACGAGCGCGCTCAGCTCGAACGCAGCGGCCGGCCAGTGCGGCTGACTGCGCAAGCGGGTGCTGGTGAACGACTTCGCTCGGGTCGGCCGAACGGGAGCTGCGACCTGGTCAGACGGTTCGTCCTCCGCGAAGGCCAGCGGGGCACACACCAGAAGAGGAACGAGCAAGAACCGCACGACAGGTGGGTAGTGACGAGGTGTGCGTCGAGCACTCGAACTTCTGTCGACGCGCTGGCTGACGGTCCTTCACGGCGCCTTCGCGGCCTCGACGGCGAAGAGCACGGTCTCGGGCGTACACGGCATGGGGAGCATGACTTCCCTGCCCTTCTTCCCGAACGCCGACACTGCGTGACGGATCGCTGCGACGGTCGAGAGGGCCAGCATCAGCGGCGGCTCTCCCACGGCCTTCGAGCCGTGAATCGTCCCGTCCTGCGGCGCGTTCTCGAGGAGCGCGACGCGGAAGTCGACCGGCGCGTCACCGAACGCGGGGATCTTGTAGGTGTCGGGTGAGTGCGTGCGCAGGAAGCCCTTCTCGTCGAAGCGCACCTCTTCGCAGGTGAGCCAACCCCAGCCTTGAATGAACGCGCCTTCGACCTGGCCCTGGTCGATGCTGGGGACGAGTGAAGCTCCGACGTCGTTGAGGATGTCGACGCGCCGCAGCCGGTGCTCGCCGGTCAACCCGCTCACCTCGACCTCCGACACCGCCGCGCCGTACGCGAAGTAGTGAAACGGCTTGCCGCGCCCGGTGGTCTTGTCGAAGTGGATGTCGGGCGTGCGGTAGAAGCCGGTCGCCGAGAGGGAGATCTGCGAGAGGTACGCTTCCTGCGTCACCTTCTCGAAGGCGACCGTCGTCGCTGGCTGGGCAGGAAGAAAGACGCGCCCGTTCTCGAAGACGAGGTCCTTCGCGGACTCCACAGGTGCGCCGAGGAGCTTCGCCGCCACTGGCCGTAGCCGCTCTCGCACGGTCGCCGCCGCGCTCTGCACCGCCATGCCGTTGAGATCGGAGCCGCTCGACGCCGCCGTCGCGGAGGTATTCGGCACCTTGTCGGTCGCCGTCGTCATCACGCGAATGCGCTCGGCCTGAACGCCCAGCTCGTGCGCGCAGACCGCGAGCATCTTGGTGTGCAGCCCCTGCCCCATCTCGGTGCCGCCATGGTTCAGCTGCACGGAGCCATCGGCGTACACGACGACGAACGCCCCGGCCTGGTTGAGGAACGACGTGGTGAAGCTGATGCCGAACTTCACCGGCGTGATGGCGAGCCCACGCTTGGCGTGGCGATGGCTCGCGTTGAACGACTCCACCTCGGTCTTGCGGCGCACGTACTCGCTGGAGCCCAGCAACTCGGAGAAGAGACGCTCGAGGCGGCAGTCCTTCACCTCCTGCCAGAACGGCGTCACGTTGCGGGGCGCAGCGCCGTAGAAGTTCTTGCGACGAAGCTCAGCAGGCTCGAGCCCGAGCCGCTCCGACGCGCGAGACATGATGTCTTCGATGACGGCCATGCCCTGCGGTCCACCGAAGCCACGGAACGCCGTGTTCGACGGCAGGTTCGTCTTCGCGAGGTGCCCCGTCACCGTGACGTCGGGGATGAAGTACCCGTTGTCCAGATGGAAGAGCGCGCGGTCGAGGATCGCGCGGGAGAGATCGGTGCTGAAGCCCGCGTCGGCGAACAGCTCGGCCTCGAGCGCCAGGAGCTGGCCGTCGGTCGAAAACCCGACGTCGAAGCGCGTCTTGAACGGGTGACGCTTGCCCGTCCACATCATGTCCTGATCGCGGTTGAGCCAGACCTTCACGGGGCGGCCGGTCTTCACCGCGGCGAGCGACGCCATCGCAGCGTACGGCGCGGCTTGCGTCTCTTTGCCGCCGAAGCCTCCGCCCATGCGCGGCACCTCGACGACGATCTGATGCCGGCCCCAGCCGAGCACGTGGGACACGATCGTCTGCACCTCACTCGGGTGCTGCGTCGATGAGAGCAACCGGAGCGCCGGCCCCTCTTCGGGGATCGCCAGCGTGCACTGCGTCTCGAGATAGAAATGGTCCTGCCCGCCGGTGACGACCTCTCCCTGGAAACGGACAGGGGCCCTCGCCAGCGCCGCCTTCGAATCGCCGCGCGTGAGCCGATGATTCGTCGAGAGGAAGCTCTTCTGCTCGATGGCCTGGTCGATGGTGAGCACGGTCGGGAGTGGTTCGAGCTCGACCTTCACGGCCGCGACGCCGGCGCGACACGCCTCGTACGACTCGCCGACGACGACGGCGATGGACTGGCCGAGGAACCGCACCGTGTCGTGCGCGAACAGCTCTTCATCGTGAATGACGGGCCCGACGTCGTTGGTGCCAGGCACGTCCTTCGCGGTCAGCACCGCGACCACGCCCTTCACCTTCAGCGCGGCGCCCGTGTCGAGGCCCTTGAGCTTCGCGTGCGCGAGCGTCGAGACGACGACCTGCGCCACCAACATGCCGGGAGGTGTCGGCCAGTCGTCGACGTACCGCGCTTCTCCGCTCGTGTGCTTGAGGCCCGACTCGTGAAGGAGCGGCTGTCGCAGCGGCGAAGTGGGCTCAGCCATGACGCACCTCTTCGGCCGTCAACACGGTCGCAGCATGGCCGGTCGCGAGCCTGGGCTGAGCAGTGACGGACGTCTCGTCGAAGAACCCGCGGAGCAGGTTCGCGGCGACCAGCGCACGATACGGAGCGCTGCCTCGATGATCCGACATCGGCGTGAAGTCCTTCGCGATGGCCTTCGCCGCGGCGTCGACGGAGGCCTCGTTCCACGGCTGGCCGACCAGCGCCTGCTCTGCGTGCGTGGCCCGCTTCGTGATGGCCGCCATGCCCCCAAAAGCGAGACGGGCAAGCGTCACCACGTCCTGAGCGTTCACCTCGACGAGCAGCCCTGCCGAGACGGCGCTGATGTCGAGCTCACGCCGCTTGCTGACTTTGTAGGCACAGGCGCGGGTCGTCACAGCCAGGGCCGGCACCTCGACGCCGACCAGAATCTCCCTGGGCTGAAGCGCGGTCTTCCGATAGCCGGTGAAGAAGGCCTCGAGCGGAAGGCGACGCTCGCCATGCCGGGAGCGAAGGACCGCGGACGCGCCAAGGCTGACCAGCACGGGCGCGAGATCGCCGATCGGTGAGGCGGTGCAGAGATTCCCACCGACGGTGCCTCGATGCTTGATCTGCCGCGCCGCGAAGTAGCGCACCATGCGATGCACCGGCGGGAGCCGAGCCGCGGTGAAGTCTTCGAGCTCGGCGATGGTGACCGCGCTGCCGAGCAGGTGCGTCGGGCCCTCCCTCAGCGTGTGGAGCTCGCGAAGCCCTTCGAGCGAGATCAACTTCGGCGGAATCTGGAAGCGCTTGGTGATCTCGAGTGACAGGTCCGTTCCACCCACCACGAAGCGCGCGTCAGGGTGTTCGTCGAGCACGCCCCAGAGTTCGTCGAAGGTCGTCGGCGTGACGAAGAGCTGGCCCTCTTCTTCGCGATGAAACGCCATCGAACCGGGCTTCGACTCGGGCAGCGCGGCGGTGAACCGGTCCTGCGGGCACGAGCCAGCGACCACGTTCGCGGCGTCGCGGATCGGCCGATAGCCGGTGCACCGGCACAGGTTTCCGCAGAGCTGATCGTCGAGCTGCCACGGCGCCTTCAGGTCCTTCCGGTACGTCGCCTCGAACAACGACATCACGATGCCGGGCGTGCAGTAGCCGCATTGGCTGCCGAGCGCAGCCGACATCGCCCGTTGCGCCGGGTGGTACTCGCCCGACTTGAGCGCCTCGACGGTGACGACGTATTTCCCCTGCACCATCGGCAGCAAGACGAGGCACGCATTGATGGCGCGGTAGTGCGGTTGACCATCGGGGCCATTCTCGACGACCGCGACCGAGCACGCGCCACAGTCGCCCTCCGCGCAGCCCTCCTTCGTTCCCGTCAGGCCCCGGACGTCACGGAGATAGCGCAGCAGCGTGGTGGTGGGAGCGACGTTCGGCTCTTCGACCCACTGGCCGTTCAGGTTGAAACGCAGAGTGTTCATCGAGGGTGTGAGATTGGCTCAGGAAGACCCGCGGAGCCACCGCCCTGTCTCGGCATGACGCAGCGCCTCGCGAATCTGCCACTCCCACACGTCGAGCCCGTCGACCGACAGGTTGGGGAGCAGATCTCCGAACGCGTTCGCCTCGAGCACCCGATGGCCGCGGAAATCGGCCTCGAACATGAGATCGATGCCGACGTGGAGCGAGCGGTACAGCCGAGCGACCTTCCGGCACGTCTCCATCGCCGCGCCCCACGCCTCGGCGTCGACCTTCTCCTTCAACGCCGAGAGCTCGCCGCGAAAGCCGCCCAGGTGCAGGTTGGTGATGGGCAAGACGTTCTGGCGCACCACGATGAAGCGCGGCTCGTGGGCGATGCAGAGCACGCGGAGATCGAAGAAGGCATCACCGAGTCGCGCCTTGGCAATGCCCTGCTCGACGTGCGCGCCCTGCGAGAGAATGAAACCAAGCGCGCGATCGATCTCGGCTGCGCGTCGGAGGTGACGGACCTTCAGGTTGTTGAACCAGCGCGGCGCATCCCACTCCAGCGAGGTGCGCACCAGCACCCCGCTCTTCCCGAACTCGACGTGTGCGAGGCAGCTCGCCGACGAGCCCGATGACAGCTTCACGTACGCTTCGTCCCAACCACGCTCCCGGCAAGCGTCGAGCAAGGCCGACGGGTCGAGCGAAACATCGTCGATCGCCTCAGGAACGGGGATGCCTGCGTCTCGATACCGTCGTGACGTGCGGCGCTTGTCGAAGAGCTCGTCGATCTCCGAGGGAACGTTGAGCACGTCCCACTGAGGTTGCTCCGCGAACAGCCCCTCGAGGTGACGCAACGCCGCGCGAAACCCCTCGTGGGCGCGCGCCGGCTCGAAGACCTCTCCGTGACGTTCCTCGAGCGTTCGGGCGCCCGGAACCCCGCCACGCTCGAGCAACCGCCGCTGCACCTCGAAGTTCTCACCGAACGAATCGACGCGAACGAGGGCTGAGCCGGAACCGAAGCCAGGCGCTCCTTCCGACAGGAATTGCAGCCACGACACGACCTGCGCCGACGGCAGCTGCTGCCGCGTCAACGCGGCCTGGAACAGCGTGACTCGCCGGTTCTCAGGGTTCCCGAGGATGACGAAGCGCCGACTCATTCCGCGATGCTGGTGTAGCGGTACGGCTCTTCGGCGTCGGGCTCGTCGAGTTCCTTCTGTTCACCGAGCTGCGCGTTCTTGAGCACCTTCTTGATGGCCGTGAGCTGCGCGTCGTCGAAGTAGTTGTCGTCGAGGATGAGCTTCTTGAGGTGCTCGAACTTCTCGGCGTGCTTGAGGATGGCCGCCGCGCCCTCTTTCCAGAGAATGCCCATGGAGAGGTCGAGCACCTCGAGCTTCGGCAGGATCGCCGACTGCGCGATCGCCTCGACGAGCTCGCCTTCCCACTCGCTGTTCTTCAAGCCGAGCGTCTTCAGTTTCGGCAGCCCCTTCCCCGAGAGAATGCCCTTGAGCGACTCGACCGTCGCCGTGCAGCCGTAATCCCCGGTGCCGAACAGGAGCTCGAGGCGGGTGAGCTCGGGCCACTTCGCCGCGCCGATCTCTTTCGGAGCCGCCTCGTCGAGGCCGCCGGAGAAGATGACCAACGTCTCCAGGTGGGGCGCGTCGATGGGGGCGAGCTTGATGGGCGTTCCGTCGTCACTCCCGCTCGAGCCCCTGAGCTTCAGCGTCTTCAGGTTCGGCGCCGCCGTCCAGATGCCCCGGAGATCGCCGACCCGCCGCCACGACTCCTGGTCCATGTGCTCCGACGGTTCGCTCAGGTCGAGCACCTCGAGGCGCGGGAGCGGACCGGCCGCAGCGATGGCCTTGCCGAGCGCTTCCAGGTGCCACTCGAGGTCCCCGTCGTCGCATGGCGGAAGACCGAGGCTGAGGGCATGCACGAAGTGGCCGGCCGGGTGCTTGAGCACACGCTCGACCACGACAGCCATCGGGTTGTCCTCGTCTTGATCCGTTGGGGCAAACGTGAACGCGTCGATGACGCCATGCTTCCAGGTGACGTCAGCCTCGACGCCTGCGAGCAGCGCCGCCTGGGCCTCGTCCTGCTGCTTCGTGTCGGGCTTCCCGCGCGCCGCCGCTCCGATGACCTCGCCCCACTTCTCGCCCTGCTCCAGCAACCAGTCCGCGAAGACCTGCCATCCTGCGGCGTCGTCCGGCTTCGCGCGCACCGCGTCGAGGAGCTTCGGGTTCGTCGGCACCTTCGCCGTCAACGGCCGTGCGTTCGGTTCATCCCCCCCGACGGGGCGGTAGCCCTTCTTCTCCTTCTCGGCGATCAGCTTGTCGTGCGCCTTGCGCGCTGCTGCTGCCGACTCGAAGTCCTGCGTCTTCTCCTGGCCGTCGGTGCCGATTCGGCCCCAGCGCGCGGTGAACGACTCGCCTTCGAGCTCGATCTCCCAGAACTTCTTCGACGACCCCTCGACGAACTCGTAGCGACGCATGCACGACCCCCGACGGACTGCGAGAGGACTGAATTCTGGATCAGTCGGTGGACCTGGTCACGGCAACACGACCGCGGGGGTCAGCACGGGCCCTTCGGGCGTCTGCACCAGCGCGCGCACGCTGTTGCCAGAGAAGCCGCTGCTCCCCCCGAGCGGCGCCTTTCGCGTGACGAAGCACTGCATGCTGATCTCCCGGATCCACTCGGAGTCTGGCCGTGAGCAGGTGAAGGAGTTCGCGGGAAGCGGGCTGCCGTCGACCTCGACCAGACGCCCACTCCCGAAGTCCTGCGCGACGATGAGCACGCTCGTCATCGGCATCGCCGACCAGAGCACGAGTTGAGGAACCTCGGGCGCCTCGGCGAAGGCACTGTTCTGCGCGTCGACACGAATCCGGTTCGACTCGACGACCCCGCCATCGGCTGCCACCTGGAGGAAGAACGTGCCCCTGGTCATGCTGGTCTCGACGGTGAGCTCTCTCGCGCCTGGTGGAAGTCTCGCCGACACGCCGAGCCACTCGAAGGACGCGACCGAGCCGTTCGTACCGAGCACCGGAGGCTCACCTGGAGAGGGAATGCCGAAGACCCGAACGGTCAGCGACGTCCCAGTGAGGGACGGCGACACGGAAGCAGGCAACACGAGCGGCCTGCGGTCGACGGCCACTGGCGCGAAGAGGCCACAGCCCATGCACGTCGAGACGCCGAACCAGAGCAACTGCCGCACCGCCATAAGGTACCACGGCGCCAGCAGGGCGGCCGGACACCACACCTTGCCGGACTGCGTGTCCCGACGTCGGCGGAGCTCGCCGCGATGGCCTCGCACCGTGCCGGACGCAGCGTGCTACGTCGACGGCATGCGGAGGCTGGCGGCCACCCTCGATGCCGTGAAGGCGACCCGCGCTCGCAAGGAGAAGGTCGCGCTCCTCGCAGAGCTCCTGTCGGCGCTCGATGACGACGAACTCGTCAGCGCCGCGCGGGTCATCGTCGCCGAACCCCTCGCGGTGGGTGACGAGCGCTCCCTCGGAGTCGGTTGGGTGTTGCTCCTCGAGGCGACGTCGGCAGCGTCAGGTGCCTCCGAGCGGGAACTGGGGCTCGGCACTCGCGCGGCGGGCGACTTCGGTGACGCGATCGAGCCCCTGTGGCCCACCGATCGCGTCGGTCTCCCGCTGCGGTCCATCGCGCCCTTCTTCGAGCTGATCGCGACCACCACGGACCGGGCCGAGAAGCTCGAGCTCCTCACCCGCACGCTGCGAGACGCCTCCGGCGTCGAGGCGAAGTACCTCGTGAAGGCGCTCCTTGGAGAGCTCCGCATCGGCGTGCAGCGCAGCACCTTCGATGACGCGCTCGCCGCGGCCTTCGCGCTCGACCCGAAGTCCCTCCGCGCGGCCTCGGCCCTCACGCCCGACGCGGGGACCCTGGCGCGAATGGCGAAACGCGGGAGGCTGGGCGAAGCAGCCCTGCGGGTGGGCAACGTCATCGCCTTCATGCTCGCGACGCCCACCGAGACGGTGAAGGAGCCAATCGACCCAACGCTCACGGTCGTCGAAGACAAGCTCGATGGGGTTCGCGTGCAGGCCCACGTCTCGCCCGTCGGCGTCACGCTCTTCGCGCGCGGGACCGGCGACGTCACGGCCTCGTTTCCCGACGTGGTGAAGGTGCTGCGAACGCTGCGGCGCTCGGTGGTGATGGACGGCGAGGTGATCGCCGTGACGCCCGACGGTGGGCCCAGGCCCTTTCAAGCGCTCCAGGCACGACTGGGCCGCGTGGCGCCGGACGAGTCCGCGATGCGCGAGACCCCGGTCGAGTTCATCGCGTTCGATCTGCTCTTCGACGACGAGCCTCTGCTGGAACGGCCGTGGACCGAACGCCGCGCGCGGCTGGAATCTGCCGGCGTGAAGGTGAACGCCTTCGCACCGCTCGACCCTGCTCAACCCGTCGAGGCACAGCTCGAAGCGCGCTTCGAGGCGGCGCGAAAGCGCGGGCACGAAGGGCTGATGCTCAAGCGCGTCGACGCCCCCTACGAGGCCGGACGCAGGGGCAGCGCCTGGCGCAAGGTGAAGCGGGCGCTCGCCACGCTCGACGTCGTCATCACCAAGGCCGAGCGAGGGCACGGCAAGCGGGCCGGCGTGCTGAGCGACTACACCTTCGCGGTCTGGCGAGGCGCATCACTGGTCGACATCGGGAAGGCCTACAGCGGGCTGACCGACCCCGAGATCGCCGCCCTCACCGGTCGTCTCGAAGCCCTCACCATCGGCCACGCGGGACGGCAGCTGTTCGTCAAGCCCGAGCTCGTCCTCGAGGTCGCCTTCGACGGCCTGCAACCCTCGACGCGCCACGAGAGCGGCTTCGCGCTGCGCTTTCCCCGCATCGTGCGTCTTCGAGACGACAAGACGCCCGCCGAGGCCGATCGACTGGAAACGGCACGCGCGCTCTTCGACGCGCAGGTGAAGTCGGGGCACCGTGAGCGGGCCTCCCAGCTGGGCCTCTTCGACGAGTGACAGCGCGCTCGGCGACCCCTACGGTCCCGCTCCGGTGGAGAACCTCGGCTCACCTGTGTGGATCGGTCCGTACCGGCTCACCTCGCGGATCGCGACGGGCGGCATGGCCGAAGTGTACGTGGGCCGGCACATCGACGCGCGCGGCACCTTTGGGCCCATAGTGGCGGTCAAGAAGCTGCTGCCGCACCTCGTGAAGGACAGCTCCATCGTCCGCATGTTCCTGAACGAGGCGCGCATCACGGCGCAGATCAACCACCCCAACGTGGTGCGCATCTTCGAGCTCGGGCAAGTCACCGGTGAGCCCTTCATCGCGATGGAACTGCTCGAGGGCCGCACCTTCGCCGACCTTCGCGCTCGTGCTGCCGAAGATGGCAAGCGCATGCCGCTGCCGGTCGCGCTGCGCATTCTCTGTGAAGGCTGCCGCGGGTTGGGTGCCGCACACGAGGCCACGGACGACGAGGGTCATTCGCTCGCGCTCGTGCACCGCGACTTCACCCCCGACAACGTGCACGTCGGCGTGAACGGCGCGGTGAAGGTCATCGACTTCGGCATCGCGAAGACGGCGAACTGGGGCTCGGGCACCGAGCCGGGAACGCTCAAGGGCAAGTTCTTCTACATGTCGCCCGAGATGATCCTCGCGCAGCCGGTCGACCACCGCGCCGACATCTTCGCGGCGGGCGTGATGCTCTACGAGCAGCTGTGCGGACGCCGGCCTTTCACGGGCAACAGCGTCGACGAGGTGGTGGTCAAGATCGCCGAGGGCAAGCTCCAGCCTCCCTCGAGCTTCGATCCGTCACTGCCCCGCGCCCTCGAAGCCGTCTGTCTCACCGCGCTCAACCGCAGCCCCGACTCGCGCTTCCAGTCCATGGGCGTCTTCATCGACGCGCTGGAGCTGGTCGGCGGAGAGGCCGAGCTTGCGACCACCGAAGAAGTCGCCGCGTACGTCTCGCGGCTGTTTCCGCAGACCGACAAGCAACGCGAGACGCTCCGCAAGGCCCGCGCGGCCGATCCGTCCGTCCCGGGCATGAAGCCTGAAGACTTCGGCGCTCCAGCACCTCGTGGCGTCACGGCAGTGCCGGCCTTCGGCGACTCGCCCCTGCCTGAGATGGCGCAGAGCCCGCCTCGAGCCGCGGGCGCGGCGATTCACCTGACCGCACCGCTCGAACCCGAACCGCTCAAGGAGAAGCGCTCGAAGGGGCCCGTCATCGCCGCCATCGTCGGGCTGCTCGTCATCGGCGGTGCGGCGGCCTTCATCCTCGGCGGCGGCGGCTCGCCTTCTGCCGAAGTGCTGCTGGCGCGCGTCGAGATGGCCACGACTCCAGAGGCCAGGGGCAAGGCCCTGCTCGAGGTCAGTCAGGCTCCGGACGTCTCGGACGCGCAGCTCCAGGCGGTGGCGGAGCAGCTCATCGCGGTGAAGCAGTGGGCCGTGGCCGACGAGGTCTCTGAGGCGTGGCTCAAGCGCAGCCCGAAGAACGTCGAGCCTCACCTGCTCAAGGCTCGCGCCGCGATGAACCTGAGAAAAGGCAAACGCGCCGAGACGGAAGCAGCCGAGGCCATCGCGCTCGCGCCCGGCGACGTGCGCCCCGACCTCCTGCTCGCCGAGCTTCGCGAGCTGCAGGGTGACTCGGCTGGCGCGCTCGAGGCGTGGACCAGGGCCTCGCGGAAGAAGCCGGCAGACCTCACGATTCTGTGGCGGCAAGGCTACTGGCTCTCGCAGTCGGGCCGGCTCGACGAGGCTGCCGAGGTGCTCTCGCAGTTGCTCAAGAAACAGTTCCTGGCAGAGGCGGCCGCAGAGCTGGGCTTCGTGAAGCTGCGCAAGAGCCAACATGACGAGGCGCTCAAGCTGCTCAGCCGCGCGGTGAAGGAGCAACCAGACCTGATGGTGGCGCACTACTACCGCGCGTCGGCGCTGTACCAGAAGGGCGACGCGAAGAGCGCGAGGGTCGAATACCTCGAGGCCGACAAGCGCTCGGGCGCTGATTCACGCCCGCTGGTCGCGTTGTGCGAGCTCGAAGCCCAGCAGCAGACGACGACCGAGCTCGCGGACGTGAAGCGACGCCTCAAGGAGCGCTTCCCCGCAGACGCCGACAAGCTGATCGCCTCGTGCGCTCCATGAACGGCCGCCGCGTCATCTTGAACGCCGACGACTTCGGGTACGACCCGGCAGTCTCGCGGGGCATCGTGCGCGCGATGAAGGCCGGCGTGGTGTCGAGCACCACGATGATGGTGAACACGCCGCACAGCGCAGACGCCGCGACCCTCTCCGAAGGCCTCGCCATCGGGCTCCACCTCAATCTCGCGCGCTGGCCAGCGGTCAGCCGCCCTTCCCATGAATTCGTCGAGCGCGACGCCGCGACCCTCGAGCGCACGTTCGTTCACGACGAGGCGCTCGCGCAGCTCGACCGCTTGAAGGCGCTGATCGGTCGAGAGGCCACCCACGTCGACGTCCACAAGCACCTGCACCAGCACCCCGCGGTACTCGACGGACTGTGTCAGGCCGCGGCGTCGCGCGGACTGCCCGTCAGGAGCATCGACGAGCCGATGCGCGCGTCGATCCGGGCTCGGGGCGTTCGAACCAACGACGTCTTCATCGGAGACGCCGGCGTCACCGCCTGGTGGACGCCGTCTCAGTTCGCGCAGACGGTGGGTTCGCTCGCGCCCGAAGGTGTCATCGAGCTGATGTGCCACCCCGGCTTCGCGCCGACCGCCGTCACCAGCGGATACTCGGCGCAGCGAGAGGTCGAGCTCACGACCTTCTGCGCGCCCGAAGCGCGGGCCGTGATCGCCGCGCGCGGCGTGACGTTCGAGGCGTGGCGCTGAGGTGGACTTCGTCGACGTCGACTGCGGCGGAGCGGTGATTCGCGTCGAGGCGACGCTCGCGGCGATGTCTCGACCCCGCATGCACCTGGGCGCCTTCGAAGTGGCTTCCGGCCAGCCGCCCGAGCTCGTCATCACGCGTTTCCAGACGCTGCCCGACACGGCGCTGGTGGCCGAAGGGCCGCTCGGCCGCTGCCGGTACCTGCTCGACGGAACCCGCTTCGACGTCGAGGTGCCTGACGGCATGTTCCAGGGAGAGCTCGTGCTCCGGCTCGCCTGGTACCTCGTCGCCACCCGACGCGGTGGCATTCTCATTCACGCGGCGGGCGTGACGAATGGGACGTCGGCCCTGGTGGCCTCGGGGAAGAGCGGCGATGGCAAGTCGACGTTGTCGAGGCTGTGCCGCACGACCGGGCTCTCGTTGCTCACCGACGAAATCGTGCAGCTGTTTCCCGATGGTACGGCGGCGGGCACACCGTTCCGCTCGGACGAAGACAACGTGGGGCAGCCGGGCCGGTTGCCAGTGAGGGCCTTCGTCGCGCTCGAGAAGGCCTCGCAGGAAGCACTCGGCCCGCTCCCCCCTCTCGATGGGGCCCGGCTCGCGTCGTCGCAGTGTTTCGATGGAGCGGTGTTCGCGCTGCCACGTGCCGAGGTGAATCGGCGGGTGCTCGCGTTCCTGTCGAACGTTCGGCTCGGGACCCTGGCGTTCCGGAAAGACGCAGCGGTGGGTGACTTCGTCAGGGAGCTGCTTCAGAGCGGCTGAGCCCTGGACGGCGGCGCGTCATTCGAAGACGTCGCGAGCCTTCTTCGCCGTGATGAGCCGGTGGGCGATGCGCTTCAGGGTCGAGGCATCTGCTTTCGCGATGCGCGCGCTGACCGTCTTCGAGATCTTTCCGAAGCGAACCACCCACTGGTCCTTCAAAGCGCTTCGCAACACGGCGAGGCCGGCCTCCTGGCCCTGTTTGAGCCCCTTCTCGAGCCCCTCTTCGCGCCCCTCTTCGAGCCCCTCTTCGCGGCCTTTCGCCCGGGCCTCCGCGCGCTCTTCCTTCAACCCGGCGTACGCGATGTCCTCGACGGTGACGACCCGCGTGTCCGGTTCCATCCAGAAGTACTTCCGCATCTTCTTCGCCTGCGCCTCGGTCATGTACACGGTCCTCCGAAGATACATGAGCGCGCGATGGTGGTCATCGGGGGCCTCCTGCCGGAGCTGGTGGACGATGTCGGCCCACTGCGGCACCTCATCGACGACCCGCTCCGCACTCGACGACGCCGCGAGCAACCACAACGCGAACTTCGTGAACTTGGGGCCCGGCCGGTGGCGCAGCTCTTCGCTGGTCGCGAGGGCGAGGTCGTCGAGCACGAACTCGAAGTTCGGGATCAGCTCGGTGAAGAGCTCTCGTTGCCCATCATCGAGCTCGAGCACCTCGGCGAACGACGTCGGCCCGCGCCAACCTCCTTGAACGTTCGACAACACCATCGGCACCAGCATCGGCAACACGGTGCGGCGTGGCTCTCGGGTGATTGCGCTCAACCAGACGTTCGTCATGTACCGGAGCAACCGCCAGGGCATCAGCACATCGCTCGTTCGCTGATGCTCCAACAACACGTAGATGAACGCGGGCCGGCCGTGCTGCGCGATGCGGAACGTCGCGTCACTCTCACTCGCATGCAGTGACTCGTCGATGAAGCGCGTCGTCAGCATGTCCACCCGACTGAAGTCGAGCGTGCGCACCACTGACGGCGGCAGCACCACCTCGGCCTCGCACCTCAGCGCGTCAGGCCTGGCGAAGGCGGCGCGAAACAGCCCATCGTGATGCGACTGGTACTTCGAGGTCCGCTGCGCCTTCGTCGTCACGTTGTCTCTCCATGGAAAACGGGAGGCGCGAAGGAGCTGCTTCCCCCAAAGACAGCTCCTCCGCGCCCTCACCTTGTCGAGCCACCCATCCCCCCAACCGCTCCCGCCCGACTGGCGTCAGACAGAGCAGGAACGGTGCCGTGCCCGTCGCGACGTGCTTCTCAGGTGTTATCGACTCGGAGGCAGAGACTGGAGCGTCCACGCCGTCCCGCTCTCATCTCGTAAGAGACGAAGGCGGGGCACGTCCACCGCAGGAGGAAGCCGGACCGCCGCTGACCCGAACCATGCGCGCCTTCACCTTCTTCGCGCGACTCGAGAGCGGCGAGGACACGACTGGCGGGTCGACACTCCCGAGGCTGCACGAGGCGATGCAGCTGACGCGTTCGAGCACTCCCGGTGGGTCGTCGGGAGCCACGGCGCCACCGCTGAGGCCTGAGGCCGGCTCGGGGTGTCCGCTCAGACTGGCGAGCTGGGCTCAGCGGAGGGCCCCGGGTGACATCGGGCCCCGGTCGATGCAAGACACGCCGATGCCGGTCGAGTGGCTCAAGGGAGGCCTCAAGCTGTCGGGCTCGCCGCTCTGGCTCGACGCGCGCCGAAAGGTGGACGTCAGCTTCGTCTCCCACGCCCACACCGATCACATCGCCCGCCACACGCGCGCCATCGGCACCCTCGAGACCTTGACGTTGATGCAGCACCGCGTCGGCACCATCGAAGACGCGATCGCGCTGAAGTACCGCGAGCCGTTCTCGCTGGGCGACCTGAAGCTCGAGCTGTTCCCGGCCGGGCACGTCCTGGGCGCCGCACAGGTTCGCGCCACCAGGCCCGACGGACACCGCATCGTCTACACGGGCGACTTCAGCCCCGGCGTCTTCCTCACCGCGACGAGAGCTGAGGTACCGGCCTGCGACACGCTCATCATGGAGTCGACGTTCGGCCACCCGAAGTACCGCTTTCCGCCGAGGGAACAGGTCTACGACGAGGTCGCCGAGTGGTGCCGTCGCCACCTCAGACACGGCACGCGTCCTGTGTTGTTGGCGTACTCCCTGGGAAAGAGCCAAGAGTCGATCCAGCAGCTCGCCGCTCGCGGGCTCCGCGTCGCAGCGCACGAGTCCATTCACGCCATCTCGCAGCTCTACGCGTCGCTTGGCGTGGGCATCGACGCGCGGAAGTTCGAGGGCACATTCCGCGAGGATGAGGTCGGTCTGTTTCCGCCCTTCAAGAAGCAGCGGCCCCGCGACCTCGGACCGATGGCGACCGCGGTGTTGACGGGCTGGGCGCTGGAGCCGTGGGGGGCGCGACGTTCTGGCGCCGACGTGGCCTTTCCCGTTTCAGACCACGCCGATTACCCGTCGCTGCTGGAGTTCGCGAAGGGCACTCGCGCGCGCGAGGTCATCACGCTGTTCGGGTTCGCGGAAGCGCTGGCGGCGGGGCTTCGTCAAGAGGGGCTCTTCGCCCGGGCAGTGACCGAGAAGATGCAGCTCGACTTCTTCGGCGCGGCGTCGCGCGCGCAGCAAAGGCGGTCGCCTCGACGACGTGAGCGCAGGCGCGACGACCGCGCGCCTGACCGCCGAAGCTGGTGAGAACTCCTACTCCCCCGGTTCCACCTGACCTAAGGCCCGGCGCGTTCGACGTGAAGGAGCCTGTCCATGGCTGAAACCGGAAAGTCGTTGCGGCACGTGCTGCTCGGTACGCTGCAGTCGGTCATCGTGACGCGCGCTGAGCTCGACGGGCCCGACGGCGTCTCCCTCGACGTGGGTCTGCTCGAGGCAGCGGCGTTTCTCGAGCACGAGAAGGTCGACCTCCTCGACGTCACCAACGGCTCCCGGCTCGCTGCAGAGGTGAGGGGCGTCGCGCGTGGCTCTGGAGACGTGGCGGTGGCAGGCGCGGTCGCGCAGCTCGTGAGGCCAGGCGACGTGCTCACGCTCTCAGCCTTCGGCTGGATGAAGGAGAAGCAGGCCCGCAAACACGCGCCACGGGTCGTGCGGGTCGACGCCCAGAACCGGCTGCCGGCCCCGCCCAAGGCGCCGAGCGCCCCCGCGAAGGGCAAGGCGTCGAAGAAGAAGCAGCCCGCCGCAGACTGAAGCTAGGTCCGGAAGCCCGGGAAGAAGCGCAGGCTGACGCCCGAGAGGCTCCAGCCGGAGTACTCGTCACGCCACCGGAAATCGACGTTCGAGTTCGGAGGCGTCACCGTCAGGACGTCCTTGTACGTACCGGCGGCGTACTTCGCGGTGGCTTCAGCGCCGACGAAGACGCGCTCGGTGAAGAAGTACGAGCCGCCTGCTCCGAGCCCGACGCCAGGGCCGACGCCCGTGCTGGTCGCGCTCACCATCACGCCCTGGTACTGCCCGGCGAAGCCCATCGACGACACCACGAGCCCCGCGAAGACGACGCCGTACACGTCGATCTTCTGGAGCGCGTTGCCGCTCCTGGCTGGCAGCTCGAGGTGGTAGCTCACCCGTGCCTGGGGGAAGAATTGCGAATGCCGTACGAGCCGTTCAGCACGGCCCCGATCGCCAGGCACACCGTGCCGCAGAAGCCGAAGTCGAGCCCCGCGCCGGCGGCCAGGACGCCAGGCCCCAGCTTGATGATGCCGAGGTCTGCGTTGATGCCCAGGTTGACGTAGGCGAGCAGGATGTCGGTATCGACGGTGAAGCGCGCGTCTGCGCGGAGCGGCCCGAGCACCTTCGTGGTCTCGGCGGGCGCTTCGACGCCGCCTTCGCCAGGCTCGGCGGACGCCGTCTGCGCGAAGGCCATCGAGCCCGACAGCGCGAGCGCGAACGCGATCGTTCTCATGGACGACTCCTTGGACGACGACCCAACGGCTCAGGCGGGCGCGGGCTCACCACCACCGGCCATCGCCTCGACGTGCGCGGTGGCTTCAGCGAGATACGCGAGGCGGCGCATGCGGACCTCATCAGGCAGCGCGGCGAAGGCCTCGAAGGCCTCCTTCAGCATGGCGCGGTTCCCGTTCGAGGCGATGTGCGCGAGATCCTGCGAGGGCTCCTGCGAGTCCACCGCCTCTTCCCAGTTGTTGTCGGGAGCGAAGCCAGCCTCGAGCAGTGAGGTGAACAGCTGCACCGCCGCGAGCCGCACGCGCAGCTCACCGAGGTGCTCCATTCCCTCCGCGGTGCCGCGGAGCTCGAGCATCGCGCCCGTGATGCGAGGGTCGACGTCACCCGTGGCGTCTTCGACCTCCATCGCCCGGCTGAGATCGTTTGCGAGGGTCGCGAGGGCGGCGTCAGACGGTGTGGGCTCGACGCCGACCTCGCGCATGTACATGACGGCGATGGCGCTGTCATGGCCACCCGTGGCGATGACTTCTTTCGCCTTCTCGATGGCCTGCATGTCGGGCACCGGCCGGCGACCCTCGAGACGCGTCTTCACGGCCTCGCGATACAGGTGCTCCAGGCTGACGCCGGGCGCCATGCGCACGGGCAGGGGCGGACGAAGGCCCGGGACGTCGAGCACCCACGGCGGCGGGTTGGCGACGTGCTTGAGGCCGCGGAACAGCAGCGTGCCGGGCGGGTCGGTCGGGCGGAACGGCGGCAGATCGCTGTCCTCGGGCAGCTGCGACTGGGCAGCCATCGCGGCGGCGCGCTGCTCACGCGTGAAGCTCGTGATGCCGACGGCAGGCGGCGGGGGCGGCGGCGGCGCCATCTCACCATTGAGGCCGACGACGCGGTCCATGTCGCAGTCGTCGAACTCGAGCTCCTCGAGACCTTTGGCGCCCGTGAAGTCGCAGCGCAGCAGCTTGAGCTTCTCGAAGGTCGCGCCCTCGAGGTTCGCCCCGCGGAAGTCGCAGTCCTGCAGGCGGCCGCCGTGGAAGTAGCTGTTCGAGAGGTCCGCTTCCTTGAAGGTGACCTTCGAGAGGTCGCACTTCTCCCACTCCGAGCCGATGAGCGTCAGGCCAGAGAGGTCGGCGTTGGCCGAGAAGAGCTGCGGAAACGTCGCCCCGGTATGATCGAGCGCAACCTTCCCGTCCTTGCGGAGCTGGTTCCACTGCTTGCTGCCATTCTTCAGGAGATCTTCGATGGTCGGCTGCTTGGACATGACGGGGCCGCTTCTACATGGTCGCGCCCAGCCGACGAATGGTTTTTGACGGGTGATTGGGCGTCGACTCGGACGCTCAGGGGCAATAGGACGCGACGTTCACGATGCTCGAGTTCCGCATCAGCGAGGACGACAACGGCCTGAGGCTGGACAAGTTCTTGCGGCGCACGCTGCCCAACGTGCCGACCTCTCACGTCTTCAAGATGATTCGGGTGAAGAAGGTGCGCGTCAACGGCAAGCGCGCCAAGCCCGAGCAGCACCTCGTCAAGGACGACGTCATCACCATTCGGGGTGACGAGGCCGCCCTGCGCCAGGAGCGGGAGCACACCAAACCGCCTCCGCCGCCCGTCGACCTGAACGATCTCGTCGTGCTCCACGAAGACGACTGGTTGCTGATCATCGACAAGCCCTCGGGCATGGCCGTGCACACGGGCAGCGGCATCACCGGAGGGACGGTGGTCGACCTCGTGCGCGCCTACCTGGGCCCGAAGGCGACCCGCAACGGCTTCACGGCGAGCCCCGCGCACCGCATCGACCGCGACACGAGCGGCGTGCTGGTGGTGGCGAAGCGACGGCCGGCGATGGTGCATTTCACCGAGGTCTTCACCAGACACCTCGCGAAGAAGCAGTACCTCGTGCTGGTGAAGGGCACGCTCCAGCAGACCTCGGGGCTCATCGATCTGCCCCTGTCGGAGCACCAGCAGACGGCCGAGTCGCGGTCCCGCCGCGGCGTCAACATGCAGGAGGCGCGCACGCGGTACACCGTGCTCGCGCAGAACAGCCTCGTCGCCTTCGTCAGCTGCACGATTGAGACTGGCCGCACACATCAGATTCGGCGACATTTCGCGGCCATCGGGCACCCGGTGGCGGGCGACCCGAAGCACGGTGACTTTCCGTTCAACCGGGACCTCAAGGCAAAGTGGGGGCTGAATCGGCTGTTCCTGCATTCGACGCGGTTGGAGTTCCCGCACCCCGAGGGAAAGCGGCGCATGGTGATTGCAGCACCGCTCCCGGGAGAGCTCGCTGAGGTGCTGAAGCGGGCTGCTGTGGTGATTCCTGCTTCGGTCCAGGTGACCGAAGCGCGGGCCGGAGCACACGCGGCGAAAGCCCCACGCGGCCCCGGGAACAAGCCGACGGCCTCGACGGCGCCGGAAGAAGACGACGCTGACGACACGGAGGCCTGATGGGGAAGACGACGAACACCGAGGCGCCTCCGGAACCGGGCGCGAAAGGAAAGCTGGTGCTGGTCGACGTCCCGAAGGCGCGGTGGTGGAAGATGCCGTTCAAGTTCCTCGGCTGGGTGACGCTCACCGGGCTCACCGCGGCGGCGATGGGCTACGGCTTCGTGGTGTGGAAGTACTCCGACGGGCTCCCGAGCTTCCCGAAGCCCGAGGAGTACCGCCCGCCGATCCTCTCCGAGGTGTACACGCAGGACGCGGTGCTCGCGGGTGAGTTCTACAACGAGCGCCGCAAGGTGGTGCCGTACGAGCGCATTCCCAAGCGCCTGGTGCAGGCCTTCATCGCCGCCGAAGACGCCGACTTCTTCGATCACTTCGGCATCGACGTGTTCGGCACCGGCCGCGCAGTCTTCAAGACGGTGACGAAGAAGCTGACCGGCTCGGGCAAGGTGCAGGGCGGCTCGACGCTGACGCAACAGACCGCGAAGGCCGTGCTGATCTCCACCGAGGGCTACAAGGAGTCGACCGCCAAGACCATCAAGCGGAAGCTCCGCGAGGCGCTGCTCGCCCGCCGGCTCGAGAGCGAGCTGACCAAGGAGCAGATCCTCTACCTCTACCTGAACAACGTGTACCTCGGGCACCACAGCTACGGCGTGCAGTCGGCGGCCGAGAACTACTACCGCAAGGACGTGAAGGACCTCACGTTGGCCGAGATGGCGCTGCTCGCCGGGCTGCCTCAAGCGCCGTCGGCGTTCTCTCCGTTCACCCAGCCTGAGAAGGCCCGCAAGCGCCGCCAGTACGTGCTCGGCCAGATGCTGCAGAAAGGCATGATCACGAAGGTGGAGCACGACGAGGCCTCGAAGGCCGAGGTCAGCGTCTTCGACGTGGAGGACGTCTTCCACGAGTTCGCGCCCTACTTCACCGAAGAGGTCCGCCGTGACGTCGTCGCCCGCTACGGCAACCCGGCGCTGCTCAACGACGGCCTCAAGATCTTCACCACCATGGACTCCGAGAAGCAGCGCGCCGCGCAGGACTCGGTGCTGACCGGCCTGCTCGCTGTCGACAAGCGCCAGGGCTTCCGCGGCGCGCTCGGCAACCTCGCCACCGAGAAAGAGCGCGCTGCGTTCCTCGCGAAGGCCGAGAAGGCGATGGGCGCCGAGACGATCACGCCCGGCCGATCCTACGTCGGCCTCGTCACGAGCCTCGAGAGCAACGGCGCGTCAGCCGAGGTGCTCATCGGGAAGCAGAAGGCCCGGCTGCCTGCGCTTGGCCTGCGGTGGGCGCGCACGCTCAACGCTGAGCAGTACTACCCCAACGTCCTGATCAACTCGGTGAAGGCTGCGCTCAAGGAGAACGATCTGATCGTCGTGCGCGCGGTGGCCGACGTGAAGGGCCTCACCGACGACGGCGAGACGCGCAACGACGCGATGGCCAGAGACGTCGCGACGGATCTCCCGCTGGTGCGCCTCGAGCAGGAGCCAGAGCTCCAGTCGGCGCTCGCCAGCATCGACCCGCAGCGCCAATACCTGGTGGCGATGGTTGGCGGCTACGACTTCGACGCGAACGAGTTCAACCGCGCCTTCCAGGCGTGCCGTCAGCCGGGCTCGTCCTTCAAGCCCATCGTCTACGCGACGGCCTTCGAGAAGCTCGAGTGGACGCAGGGCACGGTGCTCGTCGACAGCCCCATCGTCTACGACGACCCCGAGAACCAGAACCGGTGGAAGCCCGCCAACTACGACGAGGACTTCAAGGGCGAGGTGCTCATTCGCACGGCGCTGGTCAACTCGATGAACCTGCCGGCCATCAAGACGTTCATCGAGATCGCCCGCAAGCTGGGGGCCAGGAACGAGAAGGTCGGCATCGAGGCCTTCGCCGACTTCATTCGCACGCTGGGCATCTCGAACCACGCCGACACGAACGAAGACGGAGTTCCCGACTCTCCCGTGAACCACAACTACTCGACCGCGCTGGGGTCGACCTGCATGTTCCCGCTCGAGCTGGTCAACGTCTACGCGACCATCAACCGACTCGGCGCGAAGAAGCCGACGTACTTCGTGCGGAAGATCGAAGACCGCTTCGGCCGCACGGTCGAGGACCACACCGCGTGGGACGACCCCTGGGCCTCGCTGCAAGATCGCGTCGCGGCGGGCTACGCGCGCCTCGAAGAACCGGGAGAGCAGGTCTTCTCGCGTGAGACCGCCTTCCTCGTGACGGACCTGATGCGCGGCGTCGTTCGCGAAGGCACAGGCGCGGCAGCCTCGAAGCTCGGGAAGCCGGCGGCCGGCAAGACGGGCACCACCAACGACTCCTTCGATGCGTGGTTCACGGCCTTCACCCGCGACCTCGTGACGACGGCGTGGGTTGGTTACGACCTGAACAAGCACCCGCTCGGCCGCTACGAGACCGGTGGCCGTGCCGCCTTGCCGATCTGGCTCGCCTACATGACGCGCGCACTTCAGGGCAGGAACCAGCCGGAGTTCGACCCGCCCGCGAACCTCGACATCGTGCGCCGCCGCGTCGACAAGAAGACTGGAAGGCTCGCCAACGGGAAGGGCACGGTCGACTTGTGGTTCAAGCGCGGCACCGAGCCAGAAGACTCCGAGCCCGAGGCGGGCGCCGTTGGCACCGAGCAGTTCATGATGACCCCGTAGGCCTGAGCCAACGCCATTGCTCCGGGCTGCCTGAGCACACTCCTCGTGAGGCCCGATGCGTGACGCTTGCAGACGTTCGTCAGATGCTCCCTGAACGCTTCACGAATCCGAACGATGGTAGGGCAACCACACCCTCGAAGATGATGGGCTGTGGAAGACGAAGAGACGCGCGTCATGGCGTGGCTCCAGGGCTTCCTCGCCAAGCCCACGGTGGAGCTCCCGCGGCTGCCGACGGCGACCACCGAGATCCTCAGGCTGGGGCGTGGAGCCGACGGTCTTCCGCGCAGCCGACGACCTTCCCCTCGTCTCGGGCGTCACGTCGGTCACCGACGACGAACGCGACCGGGCGCTGAACGCCGCGAACCTCTCGATGCGCCCGCCACGCTGAGCAGTCCACGAAAGACACCAGGCCGCTCCTCGAGACGCTCTCGGGGCAGTTCAAGAAGAAGGCGGCGTCACCGCGTCGGAAACCCGGCTCGGCACCGTTGGAGTCGGAAACTCGTCGAGGCCCCCGGCAGGTGGTCCACTCCTCGCGCCGCGCTGTCGCGGTCGTGAAGGAGCTGCCCCGTGCTGACGCTCATGCTGGCCTTGTCGCTCACCGTCGAGCCTGCCGCGCCCGTTGACGCAGGGACGCCCACCTTCGGCGAAGAAGCTGCGGTCGCAGACGGTGCCCCGGCGATGGCTGAACTGCCGCCCGACCCCGCAGAGGCGCTCGCACGTCGTCGCGTGAAGTCGGTGGTGTTCGGTTCGAGCACCATTCTTCTCGGGGCCGGCGCGGCGCTCGGCGCGTGGTTCGATCGCGACGGCACCTTCGGCCGCATCTGCGCCGTGGCCGTTGGCTCGATCGGGCTTGGCCTCGTCGCCGCGGGCCTCGGAGGGCTGATCACCCGCCTGATCACCGACACCAGGCCCGTGCCAGACGACCCGGTCGAAGCTGGCCTGCAGGCCTTCGGCGCGGCGATCGCGCAGGGAACGGTCGCGCTCATCGCGGGCGTGGCGGGCATGGCGGCGGGCGGGCTCATCGCTGGCTTCTCCACCACGCCACCGGGAACGCAGCGGGGAGTCGTCGGCATCATCGGCGGCTCGCTCATGGCAGCGACGGGAACGACCGTGATGATCGCCACCTGGTAGCGCGCGGGTGACGGCGAGGCGCCTCGAGGGGCCGTGAAGATCGCAGCAGCGTCCCGTCATCATGGGCATCGCAGCGGCGGGTACCTCGGGCCTCGGCGCGCAGCGGTATTCCCCGACGAGGGCGCGACGTGCGCCATCGTTCAGGACGAGGACTCGAGCGTGGTGCGGGGTATGCCCGGCGAGGCACTTCGACGTGGCGCGGGGCGCGAGGTGATCCCTCGCGAAGATCGGCGCGCGACGACCCGCAGCCTTCCACGTGCACCCCGAGGCAGCGGTCGCGTGTGCCATCAGGAAGCACTCGCGGGGCCGCGCGAAGGCCTGTAACCTGTTCTCCTTCAGGATGTGAACATGCTGTCAGCACCCCGTTTCTCCCTTCGTCCATTCGATGTCGATCTCCACGGACGCCGTGGGCTGCCGCGGGGTCCTGCCGCGACCGCCGCCGAGCTCGAGCTCATGCCCGCCTGGACTTCCCGGGTCCTCGAGCTCGGAGCGCAGGTCGTCGACGAGCTCCCCGCGTTTCCCACCACCGCCACCAGGCTCCTCGCGTTGCTCGAGGCGAAGGACCCCGAGCCGAAGGCGCTGAACGAGGTCATCGAGACCGACCCGGTGGTGTCGGCGTTGCTGCTGAAGCTCGCCAACTCCGTGGCCTTCAACCGGGGGGTGGAGATCACCACCGTGCGCATGGCCACGACGCAGCTGGGCTCTCGCACCGTGGCGTCGGTCGCCGTGGCCGCGTCGACCACGGCGCTCCTCGATCAGGAACAGCGCCAGGCGCTCGGTTGCGTGAGGGAGCGGTGGCACACGCTGAGCGAGGCGAGCTTGCGGGTGGCGCTGGCCTCACGGAGGGTCTCGAAAGCGGTTCGCCGCGCGAACCCGGAAGAGGCCTTCCTCGCTGGGTTGATGCTCGACCTCGGCAAGGTCGTCGCGCTCCGCATCATCGGCGGCATGATTGAAGACGGTGAGGTGCCCGCCTCACTCTCTGCGGCGGCGCTCGAACGGGTGCTCCAGCGCACCCACGTCGAGCTCGGCGTCGACCTCACCGCCGTGTGGGACCTGCCCGGCTACATCAACCACGTCTGCGCGCAGCACCACGCCCAGTCGCCCGGGCGCGCGCCCGTCAACGACGTCCTGCACGTCGTGCGGGTCGCCTCCACGCTCGACACCTTGCGCACCAACCCGTGCGCCCACGACGACGTGCCAGCCCAACTGCGCTGGAGTGCCGAAGCGTTGGGTATCGAGGCCGAGCCGCTGGCTGCGCTGGCTGATGCGCTCGCGGAACCCGCATAGCCCCCGGGCGCCTCACGCGGCTTCCCGGTGATGACCGCGCGGGTCTTCGCCCGCTGAAACGGTGCAGCAGGGCCGCTTCCGCGGACTCCTCCGCGTCTCCTTCACGACGCCCAGCGCCCCCGAGCGCTCGAGTCGCCTTGCGATGCCGTCGCACCCAGCACCATGCCGGCGCGCGGGGCTCGAGGACACCTCCCTGCATGGCAACCTCACCGGTGAACGACGGGCCGAACGACCCCCGCTGACGTGCCCCGGTCTTCCTGCCAGACTCAAACACTGGCGGGACGCGAAAGAGCCCTGCCCTCCCGAGAAGACCCAGCCCCCCGAAGACAGGAGCACCGAAGTGATCTCTTTCACGCTCAATGGCAAGAAGACCGACCTCGAGGTGGCGCCGCAGATGCCACTGCTCTGGGTGATCCGCGACGTGGTGAAGCTCACGGGCACGAAGTTCGGCTGTGGCATGGCGCTGTGCGGCGCCTGCACGGTTCACCTCGACGGCGTCGCGATGCGCTCGTGCATCACGCCCATCTCGGCGGTCGAAGGAAAGACCGTCACCACCATCGAAGGGCTCGCGCCGAAAGAAGCGCCGCATCCCTGCCAACGCGCGTGGAGCGAGCTGTCGGTGCCCCAGTGCGGCTACTGCCAGTCGGGGCAGATCATGAGCGCGGCGGCGCTGCTGTCGGCGAAGCCCGAACCGACCGACGAAGACATCGATGCGGCGATGAGCGGGAACCTCTGCCGGTGCGGCACCGCCCCCCGCATTCGCGCGGCCATCCACCAGGCGGCTGCAATGAACAAGGGAAGCACCCCGTGAACCGGCGCACGCTGCTGAAGGCAGGCGCCGCAATGGGTGGCGGCCTGCTCGTGGGGGTCTGGGTGCTCGGTCGCGAGAGCGGTAAGGGCACGGCCGACCTGTTCGCGCCCAACGCCTTCATCCGCATTCCGAAGACCGGGCCGATACGCGTCGTCGTCGCCCGCGTCGAGATGGGCCAGGGGACCGTCACGTCGACCGCGATGCTGATCGCCGAAGAGCTCGAGGTGGACCCGACGACGCTCGAGATCGAGCTCGCTGGAGCGGACCGGGCCTACGACAACTCGAAGTTGACCTTCCAGCTCACGGGCGGGAGCACGAGCGTGGCCTCGGGCTGGGACCCGCTGAGGCAGGCCGGCGCTTCGGCGCGTGAACTGCTGAAGGAAGCGGCGGCGCTCCGCTGGAACGTCTCGAGAGCCGAACTCACCGCGAAGAACGGCGTCATCACCCACGCCTCGGGAAAGTCGGCGACCTACGGCGAGCTCGTCGGCGACGCGGCGAAGGTGACCATTCGCACGCCGGACCTCAAGACGAAGGACTTCACCGTCATCGGCAAGCCGATTCGAAGGCTCGACGCCGTCTCGAAGACCAACGGGACGGCGATCTTCGGCATCGACGTGCAGGTGCCAGGCGCGCTCGTCGCCGTCATCGTGCGGTGCCCCGTACACACCGGAACCGTGAAGTCGTTCGACGGGAGCGCCGCCCTCGCGGTGCCCGGCGTCAGGCACGTCGTCAAGGTGCCGCAAGGCGTGGCGGTCGTCGCCGAGACGTACTGGCACGCGCGACAAGGCGCCAACGTCGTCACCGTCGAGTGGGATGAGGGCTCAGCGGCGACTGTCGACTCCGTGGACCTTCGAAAGGCCCACGTCGAGCACGTGGCGAAGGCTGCCGGCAAGCGCGTGCGCGACGATGGGAAGCCCGACGCCGTGCTCGAGGCGGCGACGAAGACGCTCGAAGCGCAGTACTTCGCGCCATTCCTCGCGCACGCGACGATGGAGCCGCAGAACGCGACCGCGCACGTGACCGCCGACCGTTGTGAGATCTGGGCGCCGACGCAGAGCCCCGCGATGGCCCGAGCACTCGCAGCGCGCATCACCCACCTTCCACCCGAGAAGATCGTCGTTCATCAGACGCTGCTGGGCGGCGGCTTCGGCCGGCGCATCGGGCAGGACTACGTCGGTGAGGCGATCGAGGTGTCGCGCGCCATCGAAGGGCCCGTGAAGGTCGTCTGGAGCCGGGAGGACGACATGCGCCACTCGTTTTACCGGCCAGCGGCGACGCACGCGCTCGTCGCGTCGCTCGACCCGACTCGAGGGGTGGTGACCGCCTGGAAACACCACGTGGTCTCGCAGTCGATCCTCGCCCACGTGCTCGACAGCTTCGTCAGCGGCGCCGCCGCAGAGGCGCCCGAGAAGGTGAAGGAGAAGCTGGTCTCGCTCGGGCAGGAGTACGCGCCGGGGCGCGACTCGACCTCGTTCGAAGGCGCCGACTCGATGGCCTACGGCATCGAGCACGTCGCGGTCGACTTCACGTTTCATGATCCGAAGGTGCCCGCGGGGTTCTGGCGTTCGGTCGGTCACTCGCACACGGCCTTCGCGACCGAGAGCTTCATCGACGAGTGCGCGTGGGAGCTCGAGAAGGATCCCGCCGAGTTCCGGCGAACACTGCTGACGGGCAAGTCGCGTCATCTGGCGTGTCTCGAGCTGGCGACGAAACAGGCTGGCTGGGGTGGCCCACTCGAGGAGGGTCGCGGGCGAGGCGTCGCCGTGCACGAGAGCTTCGGTTCCGTGGTCGCGTGCGTGGTCGAGGCGAGCGTCGAGGCCGACGCCATTCGCGTGCACCGGGTCGTGATGGCGTCGGACTGCGGGCGCGTGGTGAACCCGGACGGCGTGCGCGCGCAGCTCGAGTCCGCCGCCCTCTACGGTCTCTCGGCCGCGATGAAGCAGCGCATCACCTTCGCGAAGGGCCGCGTGCAGCAATCGAACTTCCACGACTATGCGCCGCTGCGAATGAGCGAGTCGCCGCGCATCGAGACGCACCTGGTGCCGAGTGAGGCCGACCCGACCGGCATTGGAGAGCCGGGCTTGCCCGTGATGGCGCCGGCGCTCGCGAACGCGGTGTACGCACTGACGAAGAAGCGCCTGCGCACGTTGCCGCTGTCGCTGGAGGAAGCGACGTGAACGAGCTGGCGGCGATCGTGCGTGAGGCGCGGGCGGCGCTGAACGCGGGGAAGCCTGCCGTGCTGGCCACGGTCGTCGCGGTGCGTGGTTCGGCCTACCGGCGGCCGGGCGCGCGGATGCTGGTGACGGGTGATGGCTGGCGCGCCGGGAGCATCAGCGGCGGCTGCCTCGAAGCAGAGCTCACCAGGCAGGCCGCGTTTCTCGTGTCGCACGGGCGTGCCCTCGTTCGCAGCTACGACACCGCTGAGGACGCAGGCGCGAGGCTGGGGTGCGGTGGTGAAGTCGACGTGCTCCTCGAGCCGCTGAAGAGCATGGCGTTCCTCGACGTGCTGGCGCGCGTGACGCAAGGCCGCGAGTCCATCGACGTCCGAACGGCCATCGAGACGCGCACCGGCGAGCGGGAAGTCCGAGTGGGTGGAGCGCTCGTTCACTCGACGACGACCGCACCGTTGGCTGGCGTGCGGTGCTTCGAGGAGCGAATCGACCCGAGCCCGCGGCTGATCGTCGTTGGTGCTGGGCATGACGCGATGCCCGTCGCGCGCATCGCAGACGAGCTGGGGTGGTCGGTCGACGTGTACGACTGGCGCCCTGGGCTGCTGACGAAGGACCGGTTTCCCACAGCGTCGCGGTGCCTCGCCTCGGCGAGCGAGCTCTCGAGCCGGCTTCAGGTGGAGCCAGGCGTGCTCGCGGTCGTGATGGCCCATCACCTCGACTACGACGCTGCGGCGCTGGCGGTGTTGCTGCGTGATGCGTCGGTGTCGAGTGTCGGGCTGCTCGGGCCACGACACCGGTCGGCGCAGGTGCTGGCCCTCGTCGAGTCGCGCGGTCGCCTGACCGAGGCGCAGCGGAGCAGGCTGAAGGCTCCCGTGGGCCTCGATCTCGGCGCAGAGGGGCCCGCGGCGATCGCGCTGTCGATCATCGCCGAGGCCCAGGCAGCGCTGACCGGACGAACGGGCGTTCCGCTCTCGGCGCGGGAGACCGCGGCGGAGGATGCGGCGGAGCATGGGTGAGACGATCCTCGTCCTCGCGGCGGGCGCGTCGACGCGGTTCGGCTCGATGAAGCAACTCGCGCGATGGCAGGGGCAGCCGCTGGTCCGCTTCGTCGTCGAGGAAGCGCTCGCGGTGCGCCGTGACGTGGTCGTGGTCGCGGGGGCGCAAGCCGAAGCGCTGACACGTGCGCTCGATGGTCTCGCCTGTCGCATCGTGGAGGCGAAGAACTGGAGCGCAGGACCCGGCGCGTCGCTCAAGGCCGGACTCGATGCGCTCGCGTCAGACGCTCCGGGCGTGTTGATCACCCTCGTCGACCTTCCACGCGTGACGCGCGCGACCTTCACCCGGCTGCTCGAAGCGTCAGGGCCGCTCGTCGCGGCCTCGTTCGGCGAGACCATCGGCGCCCCGGCCGTCTTCCGACCGCCGTTCCTCGTTCAGCTCCGCGAACTCGAAGACTCGATGGGCGCGAAGTCGCTGCTGCAGCGTCACCGCGAGCTGGTGACTTCAGTGGCGTGCCCAGAAGCCGCGCTGGATGTCGACACCGCTGACGCGCTCGCTGCCCTCGAGTGAAGACTTCACCTCATCGCTCGAGCAGCCCGCGCGCCGCGACGCCCGCGCTCAGAGACGAGGCCAGCACCGGAAGGCCGACGACGAACGTCGCCACCCCGACCTGCTCTGACACCAACCCGAGGAGCGCAGCACCGACCACCACGACCCAGCCCGCTTTCGACAACGCCCGCAAGAATCCGCCGGCTGACGCTGTTCGCGCCTGGGCGGCCCTCGTCGCCGACAGCGTCGCGAGTGCGTGAGCCATCATGACGCCGAACAGCGCGAGGGCCAGCGCTCCCCGGCCACTGAACGAATCCCTGACGAGCATCGCGGCGAGAACGAGGAGAAAGGCCGCGCCGTTGAGCAGGACCGAGATCGCCGACAGCCCAAAGGTCAGGCTGAGCCAGCCGCCCGCGCTGCCGTGCGCGTTCTCACGAACGTACGCGAGGTCTTCGGCAGAGAGTTCGAGTGCATACGGGTACCCAAGCTCGGCCCAGGTCCAGAGCACCGCCGCGCGACATGGCCAGCCGTGAACGTCACGCGCATGGGACAAGAAGGGTCGGTCAGCGATCTCACTCAAGAGCTCGAACACCTCCGCAGAGGGCTGCTTCGCCAGCTCGACGACGGATCGATTGAAAGACGTCGCGACCGCCTCGTCCCCCGGCTTGTCTTCGAGACGAGAGAGCAACGTCAGGACCTGTGCGCGAGCATCCGCGAGCGGTGAGACACCCTCGGCTGACGCCCCTGCGACGACGACCCGTTCCTGAAGCACGTCGTGACGCTGCCACGCTCCCGTACGGCGGTCGAGGCGCCGTCAGGCCACGCGGTACTTCCCGCCTTCGAGCAGCACCCGGTGCTCAGCCAGCAGCTTCTGCAGAATCGCCACGGTGTTCCGCTCGGCGATCGGCCAGATGAACGCGCCGACGTCGTCGTACGCGCGGGGCACGACGTCTTCGAGTCCCACCGGCATCGAGAACGACCCCACCGCCTCGAGCACCTTCGCCTCACGCCACGCCCGGTGCGTCAGGTACTCCTCGAGCTTCGCGACGCCGTGCGCGACGATCGGTCCATGTGCTGGGTAGAGCGCGCCCAATGGCAGCTCCCGAAGGCGCTCGAGCTGCTTCAGATACACGGCCATGTCGCCCTCGGGCGGATCGATGATGATGGTGCTGACGCTCGAGACCATGTCTCCCACGATGCCGGCCTTCGAGCGCTCGTCGATGAGACAGACGTGGCCCCTCGCGTGACCCGGCGTGTGCAGCACCCGCCACCGCATGGGAAACGGTCCATCGAGTTCGAGCTCCTCGCCATCATGGAGGATTCGCGACACCTTCACCGGAACACGGTCTGCAGTGAGCGCGTGCGCCCAGACCGGAAGAGAGAGCTGCTCCGAGACGTACTTCACGCCGCCGGTGTGATCGCCGTGGTGGTGCGTCAGCACGATCGCCCGAGGCACCGCGCCTTCAGCCATCAACTCGCGCACGACGGTGACGAGTCTCGCGCACTCCTCATCATCCGGAGAGCCCGGGTCGACGATGAGCAGGTCCTTCGTCCCGAGGACGTAGGCGTTGGTGTGCGTCGCGGGCGGGAGCGTGGGCGTCAGCAGCGGCACCACGTGCACGCCTCGCTGGAACTCGAGGTGCCTCGCGACGAAGTCGTCACGCCAGGGCGGTGAAGAGAGCTCGGCCGCTGCCTGCGCCACGGTGGTGAACCGCGCCATCACGCGGAGCGCGTTCAAGTTGGGTGGATGGAGCAGCGCGCTCCCCGCTTCCCACCGCGCGAGCGCGTCGGCGGGCCGAATCCACTCACCTGCCGCCAGCTCTCCCGGCCACACCGTCGCCTGTTGGTGTGCGGGCGCTTCGACGAGAAAGAAGCGCGCGTCGAACCGCGACTGCAGGTACGGCGGCGTCAGCCACCGCCCAGCCGAGACGAAATCGGCAGCATGGAGAGAGAGGCCTCGCTCTCTCAGGATGTCACCGAACGAACCACCGTCGAGCACGCGCTTCCGCAGCGCGTCGAGCATCGACTGGTTCACCTCGGCGCCTCTGGCGACGAGCAGGCCAGACTCTTCGAACAGCTCGCGCGCTGCGGTGACGATCAGCTGGGCCCCCTGCCCCGACGCGCCCTCGACCGGTACCGCGGCGTCGGCCTGGTCGACCTTGCCCCCGGGGAACGCGAAGAACCCGCCCGCGAACGAGAGCCGCTGCTCACGCTCGAGCCAGAACACCTCGACCCCGCCGGCGGCGCGACGGAACACGACGACGGCCGACGCGTCTCGTGGCGGCTTCGGCGGTGGCGCCGCTGGCAGGCCTTCGATCGCCTCACTCATCGCTCAGCCTCGCCGCGCCGGTGAGCTTCGCGACGATGGGCTTGCCGACGTCGAGCTGCTCGGGACGAACGAAGATGCGCGAGAGCCGCACGGCGCCGGCGAAGCGTTGGTAGAGCGGCGTGTAGGCCGAGACCTCGGTGAGCCGCCCAGAGGCCGAATCAGAGACGAACAGCGACGGCGTCTCGCCTTCGTCCGTGTACCGCGACAGCACCCCGCGAGACTCGAGCGTGAAGTGCTCGACGCCGGCCTCGGTGAGCGCCTTCGAGATGTCCGCGAGATCGTAGTCGGTGTCACGCTCGGTGAACTGCGCGACGCGGCGGTAGCCGTTGCGGGTCACGATGCGTTGCGCCCACTCGTTCTTCGAGCGCCGCAGCGTCGTCCACAGCGCGATGTCGTCACAGAAGAGGAACGCCTCGGGGTCTGCGGGCACCTCGAACTCGCCGGGCGCCTGCTCGTAGTAGCGCTTGAGCATCCAATCGAAGCTCACCGAGGTGTGGTGGTAATAGACCGAGAGGAACATGTGGTACCGGCTCAGCAGGAAGTCTTCAAAAGCGAAGACCGCTGCTTTCGAGAGCGCGAGCACCGCGCGGCCATCACGCTCCGCGGCGATGAGGTTCTGCAGGATCCACTCGATGTCGTACCTGCCGTAGTTCACGCCCGTGTAGAACGAGTCGCGCTGCAGGTAGTCCATGCGGTCGGCGTCGAGCTCACCCGACACCAGCGCGCGCAACAGCGGCGTCCAGTCGAGCCCGCCGTCGCGAAAGCCGTCGACCCCCGGAGGCAACCGGCCGATGACGAGCCCCGCGATGAGCTCAGGCGTGATGCCGTAGCGCGCGTACGTCTTCGCGATGATCGGCGTCAGCGAGCTGTCGAGGAGCAGCTTCGCGGTGAAGTCTTCGTGAGAGGCTTGGCCCGGGTCGTCGCCCGTCCACGTCGGCAGTCGCAGGGAAGGCCGCGTCGGCGCGATGGCCTCGGACGCGTGGGACAGCGGCATGTGGCCGAGGTCGTGGCACAGCACCGCGAGTCGAACGGCGACCCGGAACCGCTCCTTCGCCCCATCGGACAGCGACGACCGACTGGCGACGGCGTCGAACAAGCGCGAGGCCACATGCATCGCGCCGAGCGAGTGGGCGTGCCGGGTGTGGGTGGCCCCCGGAAACGCGAGGTCCCCGAAGCCGAGCTGCCGAACGTGACGGAGCCGTTGGTAGAACCGGCTGTCGACGACCGGCTTCTCGTCGTCAGAGACCGTGATGGAGCCGTGGATCGGATCTCGGATTCGCACGGAGCGGAGCGATAGCAGCAACGCTCCGGCGGGTCGCGGTCACTTCGCCTTGACGAGCTTCGGGCCGAGGGCGGTTGGGCGCTTGTCTTCGCTGCCCATGTTGCCGTCAGCCGGTCGCGCCCCGAGCCACATCGCCGCGCCGTCGACCTTCAACAGGTCGAACTCCTTGCCGTACGAGGCGACCGACCCGACGAAGGAGCAGCCCGTCTTGGTGACGTCCTTCGCCTTGTTCGGAACCAACCCACAGCCGTCCATGCCGAAGTTCTTCGCGACCGCGACGTCGGCGGCCTTGAGCGTCACCTTCTTCGAGGCGAACTCGAACGTGGCCTCACTGGCGCCAGTCACCTTCTCGCTGGGCTTCGTCGGCTGCCACGGCCCCTCGAAGTCCATCGCCACCAGCGGCGACTTGAGCTCCTTGTCGGCGAAGATCGTGAAGGTCAGCTGCCACTTCTTGTTGGTGAAGGTGAAGTCACGGGTGGCGAACGAGCCGTTGCCGAGGTCTTCGGCGGCTTCGGACTTCCACCGGCCCGTGGCGGTCTTGCGGAGGTCGGCGTCGGCGAAGGCAGCGGTGCAGAGGGTGAGGCAGGCAACGAAGGTGAGGCGGGACATGGGCGCTCCGGGAGGGGGTGAACGACGTCTCGATTCTGCAGCGGCGAGCCATATGACACCACTGCATGCTATCAATACATACCATGAACAGCCTTCATCATGTCGATCTGAACCTCTGGGTGGTGCTGGGCGCGCTGCTCGAGACCCACAGCGTGTCGGAGAGCGCTCGACGACTTGGCCGGACCCAGTCGGCCGTGAGCCACTCCCTGGCGACGTTGCGCGGGGTGTTCGGCGATCCGCTCTTCGTCAGGGTGGGGGCAGGCCTCGAGCCGACGAGCCGGGCCCGAGCGCTGGAACCGCTGGTGAAGGCGGCGCTCGCGCAGCTTCAGGCGTCCCTTGCCCCCACGGCGGCGTTCGACCCCGAGCAGCTGCGCCGAACGTTCCGGCTCTTCCTGTCCGACTACGCGCAGGTGGTGTTGCTCGCGCCGCTCCTCCAGCGGCTCGAGGTCGTGGCGCCCCACGTCGTGCTGGACGTCACGTTCCGCGCCGACGCGATGGACGAGGTCCTGCGAGAGGTCCGCGAGGGCCGGAGCGATCTCAGCGTTGGGCCTCCCGTCGACACGTCGGGCGTCGTCACGCAGACCCTGTTCACCGACGAGAACGTGTGCGTGGTGCGCCGCGGCCACCCGTTCGCGCGGCGGCCGACGTTGAAGGCGTGGGTGGCGTTGCGGCACGTCGTCGCGTCACCCAGGGGCGGGCTGAAGGACTTCGTCGACGACGCGCTCGCCAAGCACGGACTCGAGCGGAAGGTGGTCGCGCGGGTTCCCCACTTCACGGCAGCCCTGGCCCTCGCAGCCCGGACCGACGCCGTGACGCTGGTGCCGTCGAAGCTGGCCCACCTGATGGCAAAGAGGGCCGACGTGACGGTGGTGAAGCCACCTCTGGCCTTGCCGATCTTCACGATGGCGTGGTTCGTCTCGGAGGTCGCGCGCACGGACCCGGCCAGCATGTGGCTGCGCTCCGAGCTCAAGCGCGTGGCCGGCTGATCTCGCTGGCACGTCGCTCGTGAATGACGGAGCGGGTCGAACGAGGCTCGCGAGACCGCCGCCTTTCGCTTCCGACGCGTCGCGCGCGTGTGCTACTGACGTTCGCACCCGATGTTCGTCACGATTCTCCACAACCACGATCACGCGCTCCTGGAAGACGACCCCGGTCGTGCGGCTCGAGCCGACGTGGTGAACGTGGCCGCGGCGATGGCTGACGCGCTCCGTGGTGGGCGCCGACGCATCGAGGTGAAGCCGGTCGACGACGTCACCTCGCTGGCCGACGTGCTCACTGGCCAGCCAGACGTGATCGTCAACCTCTGCGAGTCGCTGGGCGCCGACAGCCGCGGTGAGTCGCTCGTGCCCGCGATGCTCGAGCTCGCGAACGTCTGCTTCACAGGCAGTTCCTCGCTCTCGCTCTCCCTGTCGCTCCACAAGAACAAGGCCAAAGAGATCCTTCGCGCGTGTGGCGTGCCCACCCCGGCGTCGGTCGTCATTCGGCGCGTCGAAGAGCTGGTGACGGTCGACCTGCCATTTCCGCTGATCGTGAAGCCCTCACGTGAAGACGCCTCGGTCGGCATCGACTTCGACTCGGTCGTTCACGATCGCGCGAGCCTCGGGAAGCTCGTCAGCCGGGTGCTGCGGACCTTCCGGCAACCTGCGCTCGTCGAGCAGTACATCGACGGACGGGAGATCTACGTGCCGCTCCTGGGCAACGAGGGCCGTCGCCCGCTGCCGCTCACCGAGATTCAGTTCGGCGCCGCGTTCGTCAACAAGCCGCGCATCGTCTCGTACGGCGCGAAGTGGGACACCGAGTCTGCCGAGTGCATCGACAGCCCCGCGCGCATCGTCGAGCTCTCGCCGGCCGTCACGCGCCGTTGTGTCGAGGTCGCGCTGGCCGCGTTCGACGCGCTGGAGTGTCGCGACTACGGCCGGATCGACCTCAGGCTCGACTCGAAGAGCGAGCCGTGGGTCATCGACATCAACCCCAACTGCGACCTGCACCCGCAGGCCGGCTTTTCCCGCGCGGCATCCGCAGCAGGTCTCTCGTACAGCGATCTCGCGCTTCATCTCGTCGAGCTTGCCCAGGAACGTCATCATGGAAATCAGACCCGTCGTCTCACAGGACCGGACGCAGCTCGAAGGGCTGCTGCGCCGCATCGAGACGTTCACGGCCGACGAGGTGGACTGCGCGCTCGAGCTGATCGACGGCGCGAGCCAGCCCGGTAACAAGGACTACCAGGTGCTGGTCGCCGCCCGCGACGGGAAGATCGTCGGCTACGTCTGCTACGGCCCGACGCCGATGACCGACGGCACGTTCGATCTCTACTGGATCGCCTCGGACCCGCTCGTTCGCGGCCAGGGTGTCGGCGCGGCGCTCGTGAGCGCGATGGAAGGCGACATTCGCCGTCGCAAGGGCCGGTTGATTCGTGTCGAGACGAGCGCGATGGAAGCCTATGGCCCGACCCGCGGCTTCTACGCGGCCATGCAATACAAAGAAGAGTCTCGCTTCCGCGACTTCTACAAGCCCGGCGAAGACCTCGTGGTGCTCGCCAAGCGGTTGTGAATTCGGCCTCCGGGTCGCCGTCTCGCCACCATGGCCGTCGTCGACCGGGGACTCCCGTCACCTCGTGGTAGCGTGCGCGCCCTCATGCGCCGCTCCTTGACGTTCGCCCTCGTCTTCCTCAGCACCATCGCCTTCGCGCAGAAGGGCGCCTCGCTGTCCGACGCGCTCACGGTTCAGCGCCCGAAAGACGGTGAGTACTTCGGCGTCTACCTTCAGAACCAGAAGGTCGGCTGGATGTTCACGTCGGTGAAGCGCAACGCTGCCGGCGATCAGGCGATCAGCGTCAACGAGCTCCACATCAAGGCGAAGGTCGGCACGCGGGTCACCGAGCGGGTGATGAAGGAGACCAAGGTCTTCGAGGTGAAGCCCGGTGGCAAGCTGCTGTCGCTGCGGGTCGAGCAGAACGGCGACGGCGGCGATCAGACGCTCGACGGCGTCGTGACCAAAGCAGGGCTGAAGATCATCCGCTCGCGACCCGGGACGGAGGACGAGACGTTGATGCTCCCGATGCCGAAAGAGGTGATCGAAGACGCGGACCAGGCCCGCGTCGCGCTCAAGCGGAACGCCCCGTTCTCAGGCACCATCACCGACACCACCGACCTCAAGCAGTATGGCGTGGCGACCACCGTCGGTGAGAGCGAGTCGCGCACCATTCGCGGCGTGAAGGTGAAGCTGAAGAAGGCCACCACCATCTCCGAGAAGGAGAAGGTGCCGACCGATGCCTTCGTCGACGAGCAGGGCCGCATGGTCGAGGTCCGCTTCGGGCCCACGATGATGGCGATGATGGAGCCGGAAGATCAGGCCAGACGCGTCGACCTCGTCGAGGTGTTCGCGCTGACGCGGGTGAGGTTGCCGAAGCCGCCGCCTCCCGAGGTTCGTCAGATTCCCGGCTCGATGACGATGGTGATGAGCGGCCTGCCCGAGCGCTTCCAGGTTCAGACGTACCGGCAGAGCTACGAGAAGCTCGACGACAAGCGCGTGGCGGTGAAGCTGTCAGCGGCGCAGCCGAAGACGCGACTGGTGCGACCGCTCGCCGACCCGAACGGCGGCAAGAACCTCGAGAGCGACATCATCGTCGAGGCGAAGGCCCCTGAGATCGTCAAGCAGGCGAAGCTCATCGTCGGCAACGAGAAGGACGCGTACACGGCCGCGAAGAAGATCGGCAAGTGGGTGAACGAGCACCTCGTGAAGGACTACGGCAGCTCGTCGGACCGCGCGACCGACGTGCTCAAGACCCTGAAGGGCGACTGCACGGAGCACTCCCTGCTCACGGTCGCGCTACTCCGCGCCGCCGGCGTTCCCGCCCGGCGTGTCGACGGCGTGGTGTACCTGATGAACGAAGACCAGGTGCCCGCGCTCTACTGGCACGAGTGGGTCGAGGCCTTCGTCGGTGAGTGGACGCAGCTGGACCCCACCTTCGGCCAGGACGTCGCCGACGCGACGCACTTCAAGGTGGGTGAAGAGGGTGGCGCGGAGATCACTCCGTTGATCGGCAGCCTCGTCGTGCACGACGTGCGGTGAGCGACTCATGGCCGAGCGCCTGGGCCGCTACGAGTTGGTGAAGCGTCTCGGCCGCGGCGGCATGGGCGAAGTCTTCCTCGCTCGAGTGCCGGGCGATCCTTTGCCGCCGGTGGTGCTCAAGCGTCTGTTGCCGCACCTGGCGAGCGATCGGGAACTCGGTCGCTTGTTCTTGAACGAAGCGGGCGTCGCCGCGCGGTTGGTGCACCCGAACGTCTCGCGCGTGCTCGAGCTGGGCGAAGCGGGCGGCGTCTTCTTCTTCACCATGGAGTTCGTCGACGGGAGCGATCTGCGCGCGCTGGGTCCGGTACAACTCGAGCTCGCCGTGCGAATCGGCGCGGACGCAGGGCGCGCGCTCCATGCCGGCCACACGGCGGTCGACGGTTCGGGCCGATCGTTGGGAATCGTTCATGCCGACGTCTCTCCAAAGAATCTCCTCGTCGGGCTCGATGGCGTGACGCGGCTGATCGACTTCGGCATGGCGCGGCTTGGGCGTGACGAGGGCTCGATGGGCGGCACGTACGAATACATGGCTCCCGAGCAGGCGCTCGACGGCGTCACCGACGCGAAGACCGATCAATTCTCGCTGGGCATCGTGCTGTGGGAGCAGCTGACCGGTCGGCGGTTGTTCGGAGGAGACAGCGACGCGCTCACGCTTGATCAGGTCGTCGACTGTCGGGTGACGCGGCCGAAGCTGGTGAATCCCCGCGTGCCCGATGCGCTCGACGGGGTGGTGATGCGCATGCTCGAGAAGCAGCCGGAGCGTCGGTTCGGTGACTGCGGCGAAGTCGTGACGGTGCTCGAGCGGTGGCTGACCGATACTCGCGCCGGAGATGTCACGCAGGCGCTGTCAGGGTGGATGACGCAACGGGCGGCGCCGAAGCAGCGGGCGGTGGCAGAGCCGGTGACGGAGCCAGGATTAGCAGTCGTTTCGCCACCCGCTCCGCTGTCGGCGCATGAAGAGGAAGCGTTGCGCCAACTCTCGACGATGGCCCAGCCGTTCACGCTCGAGGCGATCGAGGCCGGAGTGACGCTCGAGGCTGGAGCGCCTCCGGTGCTCGACGTTGCGCAGGCGCTGGTCGAGCGCGGGCTGCTCGTCCGGGATGGGGACGACGGGTTTCACCTGCGTTGAGCGCCCACCTCCCTCCGCACGATTCGCGTCTCTTCGGCAGCGCCGCTCTTCGCAGCACCAAACCTGAGTTCGCCTGCAACGACGATGCTCAACGCCACGCTTTCTTCCCCACTTCATGAAGGCGTCGCGCGACGACGCCAGCCGGGTTGCGAATGAGAGGGTTGATTGAGATCGCAGAGCCCGACAGAGGCCACGCGCAATCAACGAACAACCCGACCCAACGGTGCGAGGACTGCGACGAAGTCGTTCAACGTCGAGACCGGCGCCTGACACACGAAGGACCGACAGAGATACGCCGCGACGTCACCGCGCACGGGACGACCCTCGAGCACCTCGCGCGCGACAGGAGCGACGACGGTTCCGTTCTCGTGACGATGCACGGCGAGGGTCGGCAGGTACGTCGTGTTCAGCAGGTTCACGAACGGCGTCATCGCCTCCCGAGTCCCCACGACGCTGACCTCAGCCGCGCCATCGAGGAGCGAATCTGCCGCGAGCCACAGATGCCCCAGCGCCATCGGCTGCGTCGTGAGCTCGTGGTGCACCTGCTCGACGTACACGCGCGCTTGCTCGAGATGACGCGCCCGGCCGGTCAGCGCGCCCAACGTCACCAGCGCCTCGGTCAGCGTCGACGCTCCCGACGGCGCAGCGTTGTCGTGCAACGTGTACGTCGGCACGAAGAGATCGGTGTTCCCCTTCGGCGCCGCCAGGTACGCGCGCCTCTCCGGGTCCCAGAACGTCTTCACGGCGAAGTCGGCCAATTGCTCGGCTGCCTCGAGGTACTTCGCGTCGAAGGTCGACTGGTAGAGCGCGACGAGCCCCGCCGCGACGTCGCCGTAGTCCTCGAGCATGGCCTCGATGCGCGCAGCTCCCGAATGGAACGTGCGCCACAGCCCTCCGTCGGGCCGGCGCATCTTCGAGAGAACGAAGTCGGCCGCCCGCACGGCCATGGCGCTCCAGTCGGCGCGATCGAACACGCGCGACGCGAAGGCGAGCCCACGAATGGTGAGCCCATTCCAGCCGGCCAGCACCTTGTCGTCCGTGCCCGGCGCGATGCGCTTCGAGCGAGCCGTCAACAGCTTCGCCTTCGTACGCGCGAGGACCTCGGTGACGTCATCGGCTCCGACGACCTCGAGCACCGAGGCGCCGTGCTCGAAGTTTCCCCCGGGCTTCACGCCGAAGTGCGCCTTCACCACAGCGGCCTCATCGACCGTGAGCACCGCGTCGAGTTCGTCGGGGCGCCAGACGAAGAACTTCCCTTCCTCGCCTTCGCTGTCCGCGTCCTGCGCCGCGAAGAAGCCACCGTCGGGCGCCGTCATCTCGCGACCGAGCCACGCGACCGTCTCTTCCACCGTCTTCTTCCACAGCGGCCGCGGCGCCACCTGCATCGCCTCTGCGTACAGGTGAATCAGCTGCGCGTTGTCGTAGAGCATCTTCTCGAAGTGCGGCACCAACCAGCGCTCGTCGACGCTGTAGCGATGAAAACCTCCACCGAGCTGATCGAACACCCCGCCGCGCGCCATGCGCTCGAGCGTCAGCAGCGCGGGCTTCAGCAGGTTCTCGTCGCCTGACCGGCGCACGCCTCGGAACATCAGCGACAGACTCATCGGGTTCGGGAACTTCGGGCCGCTGGAGCCGAAGCCGCCGAAGTGCGGGTCGACTCGCTTCGACAACGCCCGCGCAGCGGTCACGACATCCGCTGGCTTCAGAGCGGCGGCGACCGCTCCATCGAGGCCCCACGCGGCGTACTCGGTCAGCCCCTGCTCGAACTGCTCCGCTTGTTTGAGGAGTTCGTCCCGCTCCTTCTCCCAGCCCTCGGCGATGGCCGACACCAGCGACGAGAAGGCCGGCAACCCGTGCCGCGGCGCGGGAGGAAAGTACGTGCCGCCGTAGAACGGCTTCCGGTCTGGCGTGAGGAACACCGTCAGCGGCCAGCCACCGCCACGGCCCATCAACTGCACGACGCCCTGGTACAGGTGGTCGACGTCAGGGCGCTCCTCGCGGTCGACCTTGATGTTGATGAAGTGCGCGTTCATCGCCGCGGCGGTCTGCGGGTTCTCGAACGACTCGTGCGCCATCACGTGACACCAGTGGCAGGCCGAGTAGCCGACCGAGAGGAGGATCGGCTTCCCTTCCCGTCTCGCGAGCGCCAGCGCTTCCTCTCCCCACGGGAACCAGTCGACCGGGTTGTCCGCGTGCTGGCGCAGGTACGGCGAGGTCTCGGCGGCGAGGCGGTTGGCCATGCGGACGAATAGCCCGCGCTCCCATTCCGTGCATGATGGGCCGCTCATGGCGCGTGACGTCACCCACTTCGAAGCGCTCGGCCGTCTGCTCGAACTCGAACGCCGCGCCGAGCGAGAGCGCCTCGCCACCGAGAAGGCCGCGCTCCCCCTCGCCGAGCTCGAGTCCCGTGGGCTCGTGGTGCTCGACGTCGAGTCAGTCGAGGAGTCCATCGGCCTCGGTGGCCGGGCGCTCGTCACCTTTGCCCGCGACGACAAGCGGGCGCTGCGCTCGAAGCTGCACTCGGGCGACGTCGTCTCGGTGAGCCCGCGCAAGGCGCCTGTCGAGAACCCGCCGCAGGGCATCGTCACCCGCGCCACGCGCCAACAGCTCGAGATCGCGTTCGATCGCCATCCACCCCCGTTCATCGGGGAAGGCCGCCTGCGCATCGATCTCGTCGCCAACGACGTCACGTTCGATCGCGCCCGCAGCGTGCTCAAGCGCCTGTCGGAGATGACGCACGGGCTCGCGCGAGACCGGCAGCAGCTCGTCCTCGGAGCGCTCACGCCCCGCTTCGAGAAACGCCCCACCTTCACGCCGTCACGCGCCTTGAATCCAGAACAGCTCGACGCGGTATCACTCGCGCTCTCGGCCCGTGACGTCGCGCTGGTGCACGGGCCTCCCGGCACAGGGAAATCGACGGTGCTCTCGGAGATCGCCGTGCAGTGCGTGAAGCGCGGCCAACGACTGCTCTGCACCGCCGCCAGCAACGCCGCCGTCGACCACCTGCTCGAGCTCTGTCTGGACGCAGGCCTGAACGCCATTCGCGTCGGCCACCCGGCGCGCGTGCTCCCTCACCTGCAGCAGCACACGCTCGACCTGCTCGTCGAAGACCACGACGATCGCATCACGGCGCGTGAGATGTTCGATGAGGCCTTCGAGCTGCTCGGCTACGCCCGGAAACAACGCAACCAGGGCCGCACCCGGGCGCGCTTCGCCAACGCCCGCGCCGCGAAGAGCGACGCCTACGCCTTGATGGATGACGCGCGAGTGCTCGAGAAGAAGGCCGTCGAGTCGGTGCTTGGCCGAGCCGACGTCATCTGCGCGACGCTCTCGATGCTCGATGGCCACGTGCTGGCGCAGCGCTCCTTCGACGTTGCGTTGCTCGACGAAGCGACCCAGGCGCTCGAGCCGCTCGCGCTCGGAGCGTTCCTCAAGGCGCCCACCGTCATCCTCGCGGGCGACCCGAAGCAGCTCGCGGCGACCGTCATCTCCATGGAAGCGAAGGCGCAGGGCCTGGGGACGTCGCTGTTCGAGCGCGTGCTGGCAGACTTCGGTGACGAGGTGAAGCGCATGCTCAAGGAGCAACACCGCATGCACGAAGCGCTGATGCGCTTCCCTTCACGGGAGATGTACGGCGGCGAGCTGCGCGCCCACCCGAGCGTCGCGGCCCGGGTGCTGACCGAGGTGCTGGCTCCGGGAACGGTCATCGACGCGCCGCCGCTCCTCTTCCTCGACACCGCGGGCAAGGGCTTCGACGAGTCTCGTGAGCCCGGCACGCAATCGCTGCGCAACGAGGGCGAGACCGAGCTGATCGTCGCGCGCGCACGGGAGCTGCTCGCCGCTGGTCTCCCGCCCGAGCAGCTCGCCGTCATCACCCCGTACAGCGCGCAGGCGTCGTTCATTCGTGAACGCCTGCAAGACGTCCCCACGCTCGAGGTCGACACCATCGACGCGTTCCAGGGCCGGGAGAAAGAAGCGGTGCTCCTCTCGCTCGTGCGCAGCAACTCAGACCAGCAGGTCGGCTTCCTCGAAGACCTGCGCCGCATGAACGTGGCCATCACCCGCGCGAAGCGACACCTCTTCGTCGTCGGCGACTCGGCCACCCTCACCGGCCACCCGTTCTACACGCGCTTCATCGAGGAGGCGCAGCAGCAAGAAGGCTACCGGTCGGCGTGGGAGTGGAATGCAGGCTCTGCGCCATGAGCGTGTTCTGACGCACGACGGTGCTGATGCTGTAGGGTGCGCGCCGGCATGCGCCAGTCTCTCTCGTTCGTCTTCGCGTTCGTGCTCTCGGCCTCGGCCGGGTGCATGTGTGGTCCCATGTCGCGCCCCTGCACGGCGACCGCGGAGTGTGGCCCCGGTCAGGTCTGCATCGGCGGCCAGTGCCGCGCAGGCTCGGCGGCAGGCGGCGGCACCGGCGGTGGCGGCTTGACGGGAACAGGGGGCGGCGCCACGGGAACGGGCGGCGGCACCACGGCAACTGGCGGCGGCCTCGCGACCGGCGGTGGTCTCGCCACGGGCGGCGGGGACCCTTTTGAAGAGGACGCAGGCCTGATCGACGCGGGCATTCCCGTCGACGACGGCGGCTGCGGGCCCATCAGGCCGGGCAACCCGCCCTTCCCGCGGCAGTGCGCTCCGGGCACGACGAACGAGTGCGGCGGCGCGGCCGACACCTTCCTCACCTCGCGCGGCGTCGCGGCGGCGCGCCTCAACGGGAATGGCGGCAACGGCTACGACGACGACTGTGACGGCCTCGTCGACGAAGGCTGTCTCTGTCTGCAGGGCGGCACCACGAAGGACTGCTGGCTGGTGCCGGGAACGCAGATCGACCCGAACACCTCGCAGCCGGTGGGCTGGTGCACCAGCAACGCGAAGGGCTCGGTCGACTGCTCCGGCACCGAAATCACGACCTGGTCGGGTGTCTGTCGTGGCGCACAGCGTCCGCAGATCTACGACTCGTGTTCGCCCGGTGACTTCGACTGTGACGGCCTGTCAGGGAACAACCAGATCGCCGGTTGCAACTGCCCCACCTCGGTGGAGTGCCCCATGACGCCGCTGGTCCTCGCGCCCTACCCGAACCCCGGCACGCTGCCGCAGATCGACGGCACCGCGTGGATCAAGGACCCCGCGATGCGTGGCATGGCGCGCGACTGGACCTGGACGGTGCTCGGCGGCGACTGCGACAACGTGCTCCCGTGGCCGACGTTCGCGCTGTACACGCAGGCCAACTCTGGCGCTCCGGGAGCCCGCGTCGGTGGGCGCACCCCGGTTCGGTTCGATATGGCGGCCACCCCTGCCCGGTACGTCGCCGCCCCGGGCCAGCCCCTCATCGCGATTCAAGCGGCTCGCGGGAACATGCCCGGCGCTGGCGTCGTGCACCCGGCGTTCGGGCTCTCGGGCGACTACCTCGTGCAGGGCGAGTTCACGCTCAACGGGAACAAGTACGTCTGTACACAACGGGTCGAGGTGCGCGCGCCGGGCGTCCGCGCCGAGCTCTGCTGGGACACGGTCGGCAGCACCGACATCGACCTGCACTTCGCGAGACTCCAGAGCACCTGTTCGACCCCGCAGGGCTGGAATCTGCTCTGCCAGACGGGTGGAACCTCCGGCCCCGTGCAGGACTGCTACTACCGCGGAGAGAGCGGGTGCCGCGACAGCAGCTCCGATCCACCGCGCTGGGGCTACGCCACCTCGCCCGCCTCGGCCTGCATTGGTTGGGGAAGCCGCCGCCGGCCCGTTTCGCTCTTCGGAGCGACGCAGGCGTGCACCAACCCCAGGCTCGACACCGACAACATCAACTGCGACCGCGGCCAGCAGGACCCGACGAATGGTTCGTTCTGTGGCCCTGAGAACATCAACCTCGACAACCCGAACAATGCAGACACCTTCGTCGTCGGCGTGAATCACTTCGGCGGAGCCACGAACGCGAAGCCGCACGTGAACGTCTACTGCAACGGCCGTCGCGTGCTCTCGGTCGGCTACAACCCCGCGACGATGCAGCAGTGGCCGTTGCTCATCAACGCAGGCGGCGAGGACAACGGCGACTTCTGGACGGCAGCCACCGTGAAGGCCAACGTCACCAACGGCATGCTCACCTCGTGCGACGTCACGCCGATTCCGTCGCGTCACGCCGACCCGACCCGCGATGGGCCTGCCGCGATGCCGGGCGCTGGCAATGGCTCCTGCGTCGATTCGCGCATGAACCAGACGCCGGCGCCCAACCAGTTCAGCTTCACCACGCGGCGCTTCATCGACAACGCCACCACCCAGGGTGGAGCGCAGGGTACGCAGCCCACGACGCCGGCGAACTGGTGCAAGCACTGAGTCACCTCGCAGAAAAGTGACAGCGGCCCCGCACGAACGTGTGGGCCGCGTCTGGCCGGCACGTAAACCCACTGAAACCGCTCGGGACCGCCCGCGGCACGCCTCCTGCTCCGAACCCAGAGCGTCATGGAGCCAGCGATGCCCACCCTCGAACAGAACAACGGCCTCTGGGTCGTCCGCGTCGAACGCGACAACGGCAAGGTGCAGGAATACCGATGCGCCACCGAACAACAGGCCCGCGCGCTCGCGCTGGTCCTGGCGCCGAGGCCTCAGCCGCTCAACTGAAGTGCTGGTACCCGAGGGGCCCGCGGAGCTCCCGCCCATCGACGGTGAGCCCTCGAGTCCGCGTCACGACGCCAATCGGAAACGCGCCCTGCCCCACTGCAGACAAGCGCTCCTCGAACGCGCGCGCCCTCGACGGTGGAACGGTGACGGCGAGCACGTAGTCTTCTCCGCCCGTCAACGCGTGGCGATGCACGTGCTTCTCCGACGCGCACCACAGGAGCAGCGCCTCGAGCACTGGCAGCGCGCCTGTCTCGAGCGCCATGCCGACTTCGGAGGCTTCGCAGACATGACCGAGGTCCTGCACGAGCCCATCGCTCACGTCGATGCCGGCTGAGGCGAAGCGCGCAGCCTCGAGGCCCCAACGCACGTGCGGTGACGGCGAGCGCTGCGCCAACACCAGCGCCTCCCAGTCGGGGTCGACCTTCAAGGGGCCCCGCGACGACAGCTGGGGCTTCGCGCGCGAGAGCACTTCGAGCCCGGCCGACGCGCTCCCGAGCGGGCCTGAGACGTAGACACGGTGACCGGGCCGCGCGCCCGACCGCGTCATCGCGCGACGGCCGAGCGGCACTTCTCCCGCGAGCGTCACGGTGACCGACAACTGCTGCGCCTTCGTCACGTTGCCGCCGATGAGCGAGACGCCGTGCGCCGCCGCGAGCGCGGCCATACCGGAGGAGAGCGCGCGAAGATCCTTGTCCGAGACGTCGCGAGGTAACTGGAGCGCACACAGCGCCCACGTCGGCTTCGCGCCCATCGCCGCCACGTCCGACAAGTTGACGGCGAGCGCCTTGTGCCCCACGTCAGCGAGCCGAAACGTCTGCCGAGAGAAGTGCACGCCCTCGACGACCGCGTCGGTGGTGAGGACCTGCTGGTGTTTCGTCGGCGGGAGCAGCGCGGCGTCGTCTCCAGGCCCGGCCGGCGAGGGACGAAGCGAGAAGGCCTCGAGGAAGGCGGCGATGCGCTCGAACTCAGTCATGGTTGCCGCAGGCTACGTCGCCTGCGCGTTCAGCGCCCTCGAAGACCCCCGGCGCGTGACGAGGTCGTCGACGAGGCCGTCAAGGCCTTCGCGCTGAACGCCGCCTGGCGCCCTCGAGGTTCGTCGTTGTTGTGTGGGCGGCGCGTCGAGGTCGAGGCATGCTCGGCGTGACGTGACCGTTCCCATCAGGTTTGGCCGCTACTTCCTGCTCAAGAAGCTCGCCGTGGGTGGCATGGGCGAAGTGTGGTTGGCGCGCGTCGAAGGTGACTCCGACAAACAGCCGCCCATCGTCGTCAAGCGCCTGCTCGCGCACCTGAAGGAAGATCAGGAGTTCGTGAACATGTTCTTCGACGAGGCCCGCATCGCGGCCGCGCTCGATCACCCGAACATCGCCCGCATCGAGGACCTCGGCGAGGTCGGCGACGACTACTACATCACGATGGAGTTCGTGCACGGCATGAGCTTTGGCGACGTGGTGAACGCTGCGCTCGAAGCGGGCACCGACATGCCTGTCGCGCTCAAGTGCCGGGTCATCGCCGAAGCAGCCGCCGCGCTCGACTTCGCGCACCATGCGAAGACCGACGCAGGAGCGCCGCTCGAGTTGATTCATCGCGACGTCTCGCCGCAGAACATCATGGTGGGCTTCGACGGCTCGGTGAAGCTCATCGACTTCGGCGTCGCGCGCGCGGCGAACAAGCTGACCAGGACCGCCACCGGCATCATCAGGGGCAAGTACGCGTACATGTCGCCTGAACAGGCCTGGGGCAAGGACCTCGACGGGCGCAGCGATCTCTTCGGCCTCGGCATCGTGCTGTGGGAAGTGCTGGCCCTGGAGCGGCTCTTCAAGCGGGAGAACGACACGGCGACGCTGCGGGCCGTCGTGGGCGCCGAGATCGAGCCACCGTCGAAGAAAGAGCTCGCCGTTCCGAAAGCGCTCGACGCCCTCGTGCTGAAGGCGCTCGAGAGAGAGCTCGGCGCGCGCTTCCAGACAGGCAACGAATTCAAGAAGGCGCTCGAGGCGTTCCTCACGAAGCAGCGGCTGCCGGCCACGAAGGCGCACCTCGCCGGGTGGATGCAGAAGCTCTTCCCTGAAGAGGCGCGCGCGCAGCTCCCGTCGCCCCCGGCGCCGTCGACCCCTCGCGACCGTTCGTCACGCGTGCTCAAGCCCGCCATCGAGAACCCGAAGCTCCCTCGCTCGCGCGTCCTCGACACCGCGGAGCTGGAGCAGCGCATCGCCTCGGCCGGCACCGGCGTGCTCCGAGGACTGTTCTGCAACGCGCTCCTTTCAGCCGTGATGAAGCTCGCGGGCCCGGTGGCCGACCAGAAGGTTCGCAGGGCCGCGGCCGAGCCGAAGCCGTACGTCGATCAGCTCTCGTACCCGACGAGCGAGTTCCTGCGCCTGCTGTGGAAGGCCGTCGAGCAGGTGCTGCCGAAGGCGCGCAACGTCGACGAGGCCTTCGAGCTGCTGGGCGCCGCGATGATGGACGGGCTGGTGCGCTCTCCGTTCGGCAAGGCGCTCGAAGGCCAGAAGGAGCGCTTCCCTGACGCCATCTTGAAGCCGCTGCTGGCGACGCTGAACCCGATGATCGCGCCCGGACAGCGCCTGGTGTCGAGCGTCGCGACCGGAAAGGCGGTGCTGGTGTTCAAGGACGAGGTGCTGCCGATTCAGCTCTACATCGGCCTGCTGCGCTCGCTCGTGCAGGCGTTCTACCGACTGCCCATCGAAGCGCGGTGGGAGAAGCCGAGCGCGCAACGCATCGAGCTGTCCATCACCTGGTGAGTGACTCGTGAGTGACGGCTACATCCACGGAGGCACCGACCCTCGCGAGGTCGCCAGGCTCGAGAAGCAGGCAGCGTTCGTCTCGGGCTTCACGTTCCCGCTCTTCGACGCAGCGCCCGGCCACCGCGTACTCGACCTGGCGTGCGGTGTCGGTGCGATGGCGGCGCGGTTGGAACGGGGTTTCCCGGGCATCGAGCTGGTGGGCGTCGACCTCTCGAAGCAGCAGCTCGCCGCGTGCCGGAGCAATCACCCGCACCTGCCGGTCACGCGGGCCAACGGCGAGTCACTCCCCTTCGCCGACGCGACGTTCGATCGCGTGCACTGCTCGTGGATGCTGGAGCACGTGCCCCGGCCGCAAGCCATCGTGAGCGAAGTTCGACGAGTCCTGAAGCCAGGCGGGAGCTGTCAGTTCATCGAGGTCGACAACTGGTCGCTCTCGATGCGGCCGCACGTGCCTGCCGTGAACGAATTGCTCGCGTTGCTGAACGCGGCGCAGGTCAAGGCGGGAGGCGACCCGGCGATCGGCCCGAAGCTGGCGCCGCTCTTCACGGCCGCGGGCTTCTCACGGTTCACGCTCCAGCCGGTGACGCTCATCGCGACGCAGGGCGACCCGCGCTTCCTGATGGCGTTCATCGAGGAGTGGGTGGAGATCTTCGAGAGCCTCGACGAGTCACTCGGCGCGCAGACGGCCAGCCTCATCGAGACCGCGACGACGCAGCTTCGGGCGCTCCTGCAGGTCCCCGAGGTGGAGCTTCGCTACACGCCCTGGGTCGCGCGCGGCCTTCTGTGACTACGCGGCTTCGCTCGCCCGGGGCTTCTCGTTCGTCTCGAGCGCCTGCACGTCCTGACGGCTCAGCCACTGAAACCGCAGGAAGAGCGCGACGGCCACCACCGACAGACCCGCCGACAGGCCCCACCACAAGCCCACCACGCCGTGACTTCCCCGCACGCCGAGCCACCACGACAGCGGGAGCCCGATGGCCCAGTGGCCGATGACGTTCGCGATGAAGGTGAAGCGGGTGTCGGCATAGCCGCGCAGCACGCCAGCGCCGACGGCCTGCACCCCGTCCGAGATCTGAAACACCGCCGTCACGACGAACAGTGACGCCGCGACGCCGACGACGCCTTCATTCGGAGACAACAGACGCGCGAGCGGCTCTGGCACCAGCACGAACATCAAGGCCGTCGCCGACATGAACGCAGTGCCGCTCGCGAAGGCCACCAGCCCCGAGCGCCGCGCTGCGAGGAGATTCCGTGCGCCGACGCCCCAGCCGACCCGCACACTCCCGGCGGTGCCGATGCCAACGGCGACGCAGAACGTGAGGCTGGCCCAGGTGAGCGCGACCTGATGCGCCGCGCTGCTCGACGCGCCGAAGCGCGCCGCCAACACCCCCGCGAGCCCGAAGATGCCGCCTTCCGCGACCAGATGCAGCCCGACGGGAAGCCCGAGCCGCGCCACCCTCCACAGCGCCTTGAGGTCGGGCGCGCGCTTCACGCCGTCGAGCCGGGGCCCGAGCGCCGGCACCAGCATGAGGAACTGAAACCAGGTGCAGACCGTCGTCGCGATTCCCGCGCCCTCGATGCCCAGCGGCGGAAGCGGTCCGGCACCGAAGACGAGCAGCACGTCAAGCCCGAGGTTGAGCACGTTCGCGAACACCATCGCGGCGACGATGGCTCGCGTTCGCCCGAGCCCCTGCAGGTACGAGCGCGCGCCGACGAAGAGCAGCTGGCCGGCGACCCCCGGGAGTCGAACGTCGACGTACGTCAGCGCCCCGTCGGCGACGGCAGGGACGACGCCCACGAGCCGAAGCAGCGGACCCATCAGGACGAGGGGCACCAGCAACGCCAGCGAGGTCGTCAGCGCCAGCCAGACTCCCGTCCAGTAGTGCGAGCGTGCATCCGCCGGGCGGTTCGCGCCGATGGCCTGGGACACGAGCGGGTCGAGCGCCATCATCACGCCCATGCCGAAGAACATCACGGTGAAGGTGAGGGAGTTGCCCAGGCCCGCGGCCGCCTGCGCCGTGTCTGACAGGCGCCCCACCACGGCGGTGTCGACGAGGCCCATGAGCGCCTGACCCGCCTGCGCGAGGGCCAGCGGGAGCGCCAGCGTCCACAGCGCCTTGAGCTCGTCAGTGATGGGTCGGGGCGACGAAGACATGGCGACGAGGAGGGACGGAGCGCGGCGCGAAGGCTGACGTCAGGCACGAGACAGGAAGGCGTCGAGCACGCCCGGGTCCTGGGCCTGCACCAGCACGGGTCGGCTGAACGAGAGCAGCGCCTCTTTCAGCGACAACGTGCCGAAGCCCGACTTGTCGGCCGCGCTGAAGCCGAAGGAGTCGGGGCCGCGCTGGCAGACGTCGTTCACGTTCACGCGCGCGACGAAGCGGGTGAACTTCCGGACCAGCGCACGCGCCGTCGAAGCCTGCCCCCACACCGAGGCCTGCTGGCCGAAGGGGGAGTGACGCTGCCACTCGAGCACCGTCTCGACCTCGTCGAACGCAGCGACGGGGACGATGGGGCCGAATTGCTCTTCGTGGAACAAGCGCATGCCCTGCTTCACCTCGGCGACGACGGCAGGCCGCATGAGGGAGAAGGCGCCGCGCCCCCCGTTCGCGTTCCGCACGCTGGCGCCTTTCGACACCGCGTCATCGATGAGCGCGCGCATCGCGTCGAGCTTGGTCTCTTCAGGCAACGGCGTGATGGCGACTCCAGCTTTCCACGGCATGCCGGCCTCGAGGGCGTCGACGCGCTCGGAGAGCTTCACGACCAGGGCGTCGAACACGCTGCGGTGCGCGAAGACGAGCTTCTCGGCGGTGCAGCGCTGACCGTTGAAGCCGAGCCCACCTTTCACGATGGCGGTGGCGGCGTCGTCGAGGTCGGCGTCTGCCAGCACCACGCACGCGTTCTTCGCGCCCAGTCCGAGGATCTTGTGGAGCGTGATGGGCGTCGGGTGCGCGCGCATGATGGCGTTGGCGGCGCCTTCACTCCCGATGAACGCCAGCACGTGCACGATACCGCTCGGGTTGCCTGCGACGTCGGGCTCGGTCGACGACATCACTGCGGGAATCACCACGCGCCCGTCACCGGGCAGCAGGCTCACGACGCCCTTCGGGAAGCAGTCGCGGAACGCCTCGAGCAGCACCAGGTTCGCGAGCACGCCGAAGCGTGGCGTCTTGGCGATGACGACGTTGCCCATCAACAGCGCCGGGATGACGGTGGTGAGGAACTCATTCACCGGGTAGTTGAACGGCGCGACGCACAACACGATGCCGAGTGGCCTGCGATGCGTGCGGGCGTGGTGTTGCTTTCCACCAGCGGTCCCGTGCTGCACCGAGAGGTCGCTGGTCCGCAGGTGCTGGAGTTCCTTGATGGTGTTGCGGATGTACTCGACGCTCCGGGTGACCTCGTCACGCGCCGAGTTCCACGCCTTGCCGATCTCCCACATGAGGAGCGTGGCGATCTCGTCGGTCTTCGCCTCCACCGCCGTGGCGAAGCGCTCCACCGCGGCGATGCGGCTCTCGACATGCAGCGACGGCCACTCGCCTTCACCGGTGTTCCAGGCGCGCTGGGCGGCAGCGACGGCGAGCTTCGCGTCGTCAGCCGTGAGCTGCGCCTCATGACCGAGCAACGTCGTCGTCACCGCGGGGCCGAGGCGAACCGCGACGCGCGAGCGCACCTCACGACCGTGACCGCTCCAGGGGCGAAGCTCACCGTCGACCAACCAGCGCGGTGTGTGCTTCGACACGTCAACGCGCACCTTCGCAGGCACGTCGGCCGCGACCGGGAACAGCATCGCGAGGGCGTCGTCGTTCCAGTCGGTCATGGGCGGCACCTTGCCACGGGGACGGAGCGTCAGGGCGTCACGATTGAGTCGACGGGTTCGCGCGTCGCACGTCCCAGCGAGACGCGTGGTCGACCCCCGCCATCAGCTCAGCGGCAGCGCTGCTCCCAGGGGCGGTCATGTTGGCAGCGCACCGCCCGTCTGCCTTCCGTGCGCGCCGTGCTCGATTAGTCTCTTCAAAGCCCTCATGACTGCCTCGCTCTCTGAAGCTTCGCTGGCCGTTCGAGATGCCCTCACTGCTGCCGGTCAGGGGCTCGTCGATCGCGAGCAGCTCGTCGACCTCATCGCGCTGACGGCCATCGCGGGAGAACACCTGCTCGTCATCGGCCCTCCCGGCACCGCCAAGAGTGAAGCCGTGCGGCGCGTCGCGAGGGCGCTCGGGGGTCGATACTTCGAGTACCTGCTGGGCCGCTTCACGGAGCCGTCAGAAGTGTTCGGGCCGATCGACCTGCGCAAATTGAAGGAGGGCATCGTCGAGACCCAGACCGCCGGCATGCTCCCCGAGGCCGACCTCGCGTTCCTCGACGAGGTGTTCCTCGGCTCGACGGCGATCCTCAACACGCTGCTCGGGCTGCTCAACGAGCGGGTGTTCCGCCGCGGCCACACCACCGTGAAGAGCCCGCTGCGTGTGTGCATCGGCGCGTCGAACGCCATTCCCGAAGAGCCGTCGCTCGCCGCCTTCGCCGACCGCTTCCTGGTGCGCGTCTTCGTCGAGCCGATCGCCGACGCGAAGCTCGAGGCGCTGCTCGATGGTGGCGCTGCGCTGGCCCGCGCGTCAATCGAACCACGCGCTTCGCTCGAGCACGTCGACGCGCTGTCGACGGCGGCGAAGCTCGCGAACACCTCACGACTCCGCGACCCCCTCGCCCACGCCGTGCGGCTGCTTCGAAAGGCGGGCGTCGAGCTCTCGGACCGGCGCGTCGTCAAGGTGCAGCGCCTCGCCTGCGCCGCGGCCGTGCTGGGAGGGCGCACCGAGCCGACCGACGCCGATCTCTGGCCGATTCTCTACGCCGTCCCGACGCTCGACGGGCAGCGGCTCGCGCAAGACGTCTTGAAGGACGTGCTCAAGCACTCGCAGAGTTCCACCCTGATCGCCGCGGCCGAGGCAGCCTCCAACGCGCCTGGCGCGCGCGCGGCTCGGATCGTCGAGACCGCGACTGCACTCTTCGCGCAGTGCCCTGCCTCTGAAGACGCGAGCGGTCTCGAACGGTGGAAGCTCAAGCTCGAAGGGGTTGCCAGGGAGATCGACGCCTCGTTCGACACCAACGCCTTGCCGCCCACGCTCGCCCCGGTGCGGCAGCGGCTCGCCGAACTCCTCGTCACGCCATGACCCCGACGCTTCGGCCACGCGCAGAGGCGTTGTCTCCGCGCGCGGTGGTCGGCGAAGGCCCCGTCGCGCGCGCGCTGGCGAGCCGGCTGCTCGAGAGCAGTGAGGAGACGCTCCGTCAGCTTCGCGTCGTGGTGACACCAGCGCTCCTGGTCGCGCTCGGCCCGGAAGAGGCGTTGCCGTGGGTCGATGGCGTTCGGTACCTGGGCTGCGAGCCAGGCACGCCGGGCTTGCTCTTCCCGACGACGCGCGAGGCGACCGTCGCCGCCACGCTCCTCGAACGAGCGCTGCGTCGAAGACATCACCTGCCTGAAGGCCCGGTCGCGTTGTTGTCGCTGGAGCACCTCGTGCCGTTGGGCCGCGCCGTGCTGCCTGGCCGGAGCGTCTTCGCCGTGTTGCTGGAGCCGACGCCGTGAGCGCGCTCCCTGCGCCACTGAAGCCCTGGGCCGCGCAGCTCTCGTTGCTGCAGCGTGAGCTCGCGCTCGCCCTTGCGCCCGCGATTCAACGCCTGTCGATGAGCATCGGTCCGCTCGCAGACGCGCAGTCACAGCCCACCGGCGCGCCGGACGGCTACGACGGCGTCGCGCGAAAGGGCTCGTACGAGCGGCTGCTCATCACCGAGTGGCTCTACGCCGACGAAGCCCCAGAGGAGTTCCTGCGTCGCGCCGCTGAAGGCGAACACCTCTTCTCACGCCTGGCCGTCCGCGAGCCGCATCACGCGCGGCGCTGCCTCGTGCTCTTCGACGCAGGGCCCTCGCAGCTCGGCGCGCCACGCATCGCCCACCTCGCGGCGTTCATCGCGTTTGCCTCACGCTGTGAAGCGGCACGCGCGACGCTGACGTGGGGCGTCCTGCAGACGCCGACGACGACGCTCCGGGAAGGGTTCGGAAAGTCCGAAGCCGAGGCGTTGCTCAAGGCGCGCACGTCGAGAGAGGCGACGCCCGCCGACCTCTCACGATGGCTCGAGGGCCTCGGTCACCGCGCCGACGACGTGTGGCTCGTCGGAGGCCCCGAGCTGCTCTCCTCGCCTGCCGCGGCGAAGGTGCAGCAGGTCGAGGTGCGAGAGCTGATGGAGCCAGGCGTGCGCGCGCTCGAGGTGAAGGTTCGGCGTGGAAGCCGGGCCCGACAGACAGTGCAGCTCGAGCTGCCGACGCCATCCATCTGCGCGTCGCTCCTGCGTGCGCCGTTTCTGGTCGAGAAGCCGAAGCCTCCCACGGCGACGACCGCGCGCCCGTCCCACGGCCTCGTCTTCAGCGCGAGCGGCAACCGGCTCTTCACGCGCGGACCGAACGGCGAGCTCATCTCCATCGCCTTGCCCAACGGGGTCGCGGCGAGCATGAAGCAGGCCATCTTCCAACCGCCCGCCCTCGAGCGGGTCATCGCGGCCGGCTGGCACCGGGGCCTCGTGTGTGTCACCGCGCGGTACGACGCCTCGGGCCGACTCACCCGTCTCGTCGTGTACTCCCTCACCAAGCGCGGCGAACGCAAAGGGGAGCCCGCGCTCTTCGAGGTTCCATCGGCCGGACCGTTCCCCGTTCCAGAGGGCACGTTCGGTGACGTCGCGGTGCTGTCGTTCGCGGGCAAGCGGAAGTTGATGATCGTGCTGGCGGGCCGGGCCTTCACGCTCGACGACGGCCGCATCATCGAGTCGCGTGACCGGGTGCTGGCGCACACGCAGCGCAGCGAGCGCGTCATGCTGCTGACCCTCGATGAAGAGGGCCGACGGCAGGTGCGCTCGATCTTCTCGAACGGCACTGAGGTCGCGACGCTCGTGGAAGGCCTGGGCGCGACGCGGGCGTACTTCGCAGGAGGCATGCGCTCCCCACTGCCGATGCTGGGGCTCGGCGAGATGGCGACCAGCCCACGGTGGACGCTCGTCGATCACTCCCGGCTCTCGTTCGGCATCGAGGTGCCCGAGGGCGGCACGGTGATGGGCATCACGATGCCGTCGACGTGGGTCGCGGGGTTGCTGGTGCTCACGGCGGACAAGAAGCGCCTGCTGCACGTGAGCGCGCAGGGCACGCAGGTCGTCATCGAGACCGAGAACGAGATCGTCGAGGTCGCCACGGACTACGAATTCCCGCGCGCAGCGTGGCTCGACGCGGCAGGCGGCGTGGGCCTCTTCGACGCCTCGAGCCCGACGAAGGTCCTCATCGGCCTGCCTGACGGTCAGGGCCGGCGGCTGATGCACTTCACGGAGTACCGGCGATGAGCGTCTCGCGGCGCCGGCTGGTGTTCGAAGGGAAGCACCCGTTCGTCGGCGTGGTGCTGCCTGACGACGCCTCGGCGCGCGAGCTCGTGCTCTCGTGGTGGCGACCGGGCACGGTGGTGCAGTCGTGTCAGCTCGGGCTGGTCGTTCGTTTCGCGACGCCTCGCACGCTCGACGCCGATGCGCTGCGGGGCGAGGGCCTGGTCGAGGTCCAGGGCGTGCTGACTGGCGCGCCGCTCTCGAAGGCTCAGCTCGAGGCGCTCGCGCCACCGAAAGGGAATCTCGTCCTGGCCCGCGGAGGCCAGCTGCGGTGCCTCACGCTCGCGCCCATCGACGTCGACCCCTCGGAGTGGCTCGAGCTGCCGCCAGCCACCATCGTGCAGGTGACGCGACCGTCGCTGCCGGTGACTCCGATGGCGGCCGCGCTGAAGCCCCGGCCCCTGCAGCTCCGGCCCGACCCGCAGACGATGGCACCCGAGGCCTCGCGTGCGCTCACCGAGGCGCTGCAGCCGGCCAGCAATGCACCCGGGCCCTCGTTCTGGCGGCGAACGGCGACGCGCGTGCTTCGGTGGTGGCGCGACCGACGTGAACGCCAACGCGCGCTGCCCGCGCAGACCTCACCTCGAGGGCCCGGGCCAGTCGAGCGGCTGGAGCGCTGGGTCAATCGCCAGCTCGACGACACGCGCGTCGGCAAGATGCTGGACGACTTCAATCGCACGTACGTCGACCGGCTCTTGCGCATGTTCGAGCAGGAGGCGCTCGACGATGCGCTGAAGCACGCGGTGCCGCTGAGCCGCAAGACGGCTGAGCCCGACGCACCTGCCTCTCACACCCCGTACGGTGCACGACAGAACGTCGCGCTCAACCTCGGGCCTCGCGCCGCGGCGACGGGTCCCGCGCCCGTGATGCAGGCCGCCGTCTACGAGGCGCTCAAACAACGCTACCGGACCGCCGCCGAGAAGCTCGAGAAGGCGGGCCGCATCGACGAAGCCGCGTTCGTGCTGGCCGACCTTCTCGACGCTCCCCAGGAAGCAGTCGAGCTGCTCGAGCGAAACGACCAGTTGGAGAAGGCCGCGCGCCTCGCGGAGTCGAGGAGCCTCGCGGCGGATCTCACGGTTCGCTTGTGGGTGCTCGCGAAGGACTTCGAGCGGGCCTCCCTGCTCGCACGCAGGCACCGTGTCTTCGCGTCCGCCGTTGCCCGCCTCGAGAAGAAGAACGCCATCGAAGCCGAGGTCCTGCGGCTGCACTGGGCGCACTGGCTGGCCGGTACGGGTGACTACGGCGCCGCGGCAGGTGCGCTCGGGCCTTCGCCACGCGTCCGCGACCTGAAGCTCCAGTTCGTCGACCTCGGCATCGAAGCAGGTGGTCCTCAGCGCGCGCCGCTCCTGGTGCAGCGCCTCGAGCTCGAGCCGACGACGTCGCAAGCGCAGGTCGACCTCGCGCACGCGCTCCTGAAGGACACGTCGGACGCCACGGCCGCCGAGCGCGCCGCCCTGGCCGAGGCGGTGGCGACCTCGACCGACGCCGGGAGCCTCGAGCAGCGCCGGCCTCTCGCGCGCGCGGCGCTTCGAGCGTTGGTTCGCGACGAGGCGACGTGGGGCGTGTTGAAGCCCGGAGTCATCGGCAAGCTGCTCGCCTTCGACGAAGGCCCACTCCGCGCCGATCTCCCGTCGTACGCCCCTGGAGTCCGTCCTGCCGAGTCGATTCCTCCGCGCTTCGAGCGTGACGCGACCGCGTTGACCCCTCACGACGCCGTCCTGCTCCCGAATGGTCAGCTGCTCGTGGCCCTGGGTGAGAACGGCGTCGCGCTGGTGGGACCTGACGGCCAGGTGAAGTGGCGTGCCGACGTTCCCGCCTTCTCTCTGGTGCTCAGCGACGAGGGCGTGAATGTGCTCGCCCTGGCGCCGCGTGAAGACGTGACGACGGTCTCTCGCATCTCGTTGGCGCCACGGAGCGCGAGCCGCTGGGCCGACGTGCAGCTGACGCGGTGGAGCGACACCTTTCGCGACGGCATCTGGTTCATCGCCGCAGGCCCCCGGGTGGTCGGGCTCGACGTGCTGGACGAGCGCCCGGTCCCCTTGTGGGAGCTGCCTGCGCTTCCTGTCGGCGGCGTCAGCGCGATCGCGACCAGCCCGTCGAGCGTCGCGGTGATGATGACCATCGGCGCTGACGTCGTTCGGCGTGCGTGGCGCTTGCCGATGTTCGACGTGATCGAGAACGCGGGGGTGTTTCAGGCAGTCGGTATCGAGGCCACCGAGACCACTCCAGACCGGGGGTTCGTGTTGTTCGGTCGAGGACTCACGGGGAGCCTGACGGCGTGGACTCCAGCCGCCAGCGCGAACCTGGCGCCGATCGCCCAGAGCCTGCCGGGCGTCCTCGCGGGAACGCCCTCGATGCACGAGAGCTGCTTCGCGGTGCCCACGAAGTGGCGGCAGGAGACTCCGGATCAACTCGACGTCTTGCTGCGCCCCAGCCAGCGCAGCTTCGGCTTCGGGCACGCCACCCGCGCGCACACGAGATTCCAGCGCCACGTGCTCGTCATCTGCTGCGACAACGGCCACGTCGTCTGCTTCGACACGAACACCCAACGGCTGCTGCGCGACGTGACGGTGAAGCCATGATGGTGCTCGACCTGCTGGAGGTCCCCGACGGCGCGCGCGTGGGAGCTGGCCCGGCGAAGAGGTACCAGCGGTTTCCCCTCGACCCGCCCTTCACCGTCTCCCGGGCCGGCGTCCTCCAGTTGTCCTCCATGACCGATGCGCAGCGCTGGTCGATGGTGATGGACGACGGGCAGCCGCGTTTCATCGGAGGAGACGGCGCCCGACTTCGCATCGAAGGGAACCTCTTCCGCGTCGAGACCGGCGGTGCGGTCACGACCTTCCGCCTCGTGACGGACGACACGCCGCGGCTCGACTGGCAGCAGACGCTGGACGAGGCGATCTCGACCGTCAGTGCTGGAGTCGCGCCGGGTGTCGCGGCGCTCGACGTGCTGGCCGATGTCCTGATGGAACGACAGCACGCGCTCGGCGAACGACTGCGCGCGATGCCGGCGCCGCGCTGGAGCGACGAGGACTGGATGGGCGACCTGCGGCAGCTCGAGGTGGAAGCCCGGGTCGATTTCTCGTGGGCGCGCGGCGTCGCGACGAGCGCGGTGACGCGAATGACTGGTGGCCTCGACCGGTTGAGCGCGCACGTCCTCACCCATCTGCTCCAGCACGTCGAGCTCGTCGCCTGGACTGCGAAACCCGGGCTTGGCGGGACGACCGCACTCCTGGACGCAGTGCTGGAGCACCGGCTGCCCTGGCTTGGAACGCTGACGGTGCACGGGCTCAAGCCCAGCCTCGGCGATGAGCTCCAGCGACTCTGGAAGAAGGGGCGATGGGCGACCCAGGTGACGAAGGGCTGCAGGCTCGAGACGCCGCCGCGTACGCCGCTGTGGCTGCGAACGGCGACGCGCGCCGACCCGGTCCCCGAGCGCGGATACATGCAGGTGGGTGACGGCTCGCCGCTGTGCTTCGTGCGCCTCTCGCACGGCACGGTGGAGCTCACCGCGACACGCGAGACCTTCACCTTGAACCGCGTCAAGCGCACTGTGGGCAGGGGCACGCTCGGCCCGTGGGTGGTGGCCCTGAAGCCTGGCGACACCTTCACCATCGACGAGCGTACGTACACCCTCGACGTAGCCTGACGACTGTGGCTCCATGCGTCCCTCCGGAGGCTCTTGATGTCTGAACGCGCGTACCTCGACTTGCTGAAGACGGTGCTGGAGCAGGGGAAGCCGCGCGCCGATCGCACCGGCACCGGCACCCGCGCGTTGTTCGGAGGTCAGCTGCGCTTCGACCTGCGCTCGAGTTTCCCGCTCTTGACCACCAAGAAGGTCCACCTCAAGTCCATCATTCACGAGCTGTTGTGGTTCGTCCGCGGCGAGACGACGGTGCAGTCGCTGAAGGACGTCGGCGTCTCCATCTGGGACGAGTGGGCGACGGCAGAGAAGACGGCGCGCTTCGGTCGCAGCGCGGGCGATCTCGGCCCGGTCTACGGCCACCAGTGGCGCAACTTCGGCGCGACGAAGAAGACCGACGGCTCCTATGAAAGGGACGGCGTCGATCAGCTCGCGCGGCTGGTCCGCGACCTTCGCGAGAGCCCGATGAGCCGGCGGTTGCTCGTCACCGGTTGGAACCCGGAAGAAGCAGACCAGGTCGCGCTGCCGCCATGCCACACGCTGTTTCAGTTCCACGTGCAGGACGGTGAGCTGTCGTGTCACCTGTACCAGCGGTCGGGAGACGTGTTCCTCGGGGTGCCGTTCAACATCGCCAGCTACGCACTGCTCACGTTGATGGTGGCGCAGGCAACGGGGCTGAAGCCCGGCGACTTCGTGCACAGCTTCGGGGACGTGCACCTCTACAACAACCACGTCGATCAGGCGCGCGAGCAGCTCTCTCGGGAACCACGTCCGTTCCCGACGATGCGCCTCAACTCCGAGCGCACGAGCCTGTTCGACTTCCGCTTCGAGGACTTCACGCTCGAGGCGTACGAGCCACACCCGGCCATCAAGGCGCCCGTGGCGGTGTGACGATGACGACGCGTGCTCCCCTCGGCCTGGTCGTCGCGGTCGCGCGCAACGGCGGCATCGGAAAGGACAACGCCCTGCCCTGGCGAATCCCCGAGGACTTGAAGCGCTTCAAGGCGCTGACCCTCGGGCACCCCGTCATCATGGGGCGCGCGACGCAGGAGTCGATCGGCAAGCCGCTGGTGGGGCGACGGAACCTCGTGGTCAGCACCACGCGCTCCGACGTGCCGGGCTGTGAGGTGGTGCGTTCGCTCGACGCGGCCCTCGCGCTCTCGCTGACGAGCGACGCGATGCCGATGATCATCGGAGGCGCGCGGCTCTACGCAGAGGCGCTCCCGTTGGCGACGCATCTGTTCCTGACCGAGGTCGATCGCGACGTCGACGCCGACACGTTCTTCCCGTCGTGGGACCGCGCGCAGTGGCGTGAGGTGAAGCGCGAGCAGGCGCAGACGCCCGACGTGTCGTTCGTCGATCTGGTGCGCGGGTGAGCCGGGGCCCGTCGAACGCGTACATGGGCTGCGCCGTCGTGGTGCTCGCGCTGATGACGACGTGTGGCGTGTGCGGCTGGTCGATGTCGCGCGGGCTGGTGCAGCTCAAGCGCTTCGAAGAGACGAGGCCGGGGACGGCGGTCGACGCGGTCGTGCAGGAGGCCAGAGCCCTCGGCTTCGAGCGAAGACCTGCCGACGACCTCGGGCCGGATGATGCGGGCGTGTCGACGCTCGAGCTGGTGAAGTCGAACTCCCCTCCGGTCGGCCCGTGGCACCTGCGGGTGCATCACGTCGATGGTGGCGTGACGTCGGTGACGACGTGGATTCCAGAGTGAGGTCAGGCTCCTGGTCGTGGCGTTCGTCGAGGAGCGCGGAGTTCTGCCGCGACCTCGAGGTCTTTCGGGCGTCGCTGGAATAGACGGCGCGGCGTTCGTCGGGGAAAGCCAGCGTGTCAGGGGTGGACCACTCCCCGCGCGCAGCCGGCGAGGCAGCGTGCCCTGAACTTCGTGTCGGAATGGACGTGCACCGTGCTCGGCGTTACGAGCGGGCTCATGAAAATCTACACGAAGACCGGCGATGGCGGAGACACCTCACTCTTCGGCGGCGGGCGGGTTGGCAAAGAGAGCGACCGCGTCGAGTCGTACGGCCAGCTCGACGAGCTGAACGCGGTGCTGGGCATGGCGCGCGCCGAGGGCCTCGGAAAGCTCGACGGTCTGATGCAGACGCTCCAGGATCAGCTCTTCACCATCGGCTCGATCCTCGCGACGCCTGCCGGCAGCAAGGCCGCCTCGCACATTCCGCAGATGAAGGCCGAGTGGGTGACGTCGATGGAAGAGGCCATCGACGGCTTCGACAAAGAGCTCCCGGGCCTCACGACGTTCATTCTGCCCGGCGGGACGAAGGCCGCCGCCGCCCTGCACCTCGCGCGCTGTGTCTGTCGTCGCGCCGAGCGCCGCATCGTGCCCCTGATGCGGGCGGGCGACGTGGAGCAGGACGTCATCGTCTACCTGAACCGGCTCTCGGACCTGCTCTTCACGATGGCGCGCGCGGCGAACGCGAACGCCGGCGTGAAGGATGTGCCGTGGGTGGCGCCTAAAGGGTAGATCCCGCACGGGGCCCGATCTTCAGATTTCTCGCTGGCTGGTTTGCTCCGCATCTTTGGCAACGAGCGGGCGCTCGACCATCAACTCTCTCACATCGCGAGGGTCTTGAAGCCCGGGCCGGTTCGCAGCGGGCTCGAGCGACTGACCGCCGATCGTGAGATTCCCCTGCGAGAGTTCCTGGGGAGCCCGTCGCTCCACAGCCAGGTCCGGGTGCATGAGGCCCAGCTCGTGAACGAGCTTCTCCTCTACCTCCACCGACCGTTGCAGCCCGCCCCCCCCAGTCGACGAGGCGCTCACGTTCCTCGAGTTGGCGGAGCAACTCGACGGCAGCGCTCTCGCAGAGACGCCTCTCATGGAAGCGCTCGCGTCCGTGCGCGTCGACATGCGAGTCCGTCAGCGCCTCTTCGCCATCGCGACCAGGCGCCCATCGAGTGTCATCGACTTCCTGCACGACGCCGACGAGGACGACGACTGGAGCGACGAGGAGTACCGCACCACCGTCAAGGCCTTCAGCCGGTGGATCGAGGAACATGACCGCGCACGCGTGCCTGCTGGTCCTGCGGCGCGCGCCCCACAACCGACCGCCCACCGAACAAGCGGCGCGGTGCTCTCGCTCGCAACCGAGCTGGGGCCCGCCCTCGTCGTGGCGCCGTCGTCCGTGCTGCACACCTGGCGCACCGAGGCCGAGCGCTTCGCCCCGTCGCTGAAGCTGCATTCCTACGAGGACGGCGAGCGCGAACTCGAGCGCCGTGGCCCCGGCACCGTCACCATCGTCAGTTGGTCTTTGTTTGCGCGCGACGCAGAGTCCTTCGAGCGCGCGCACTTCGCGACGGCGGTGTTCGACGAGGCGCAGGCGATGAAGAACGCCGCGACGCAGCGGGCGAAGGCGGCGCACGCGTTGAACGCTGATTTCCGCCTCGCGTTGTCGGGCACGCCCATCGAGAACCACGTCGGTGAGCTGTGGAGCCTCTTCCGCGCCGTGATGCCCCTGGTGCTCGGCATGAAGATTCCTTCCGGCTGCGCTTCGCGTCGGGCACCAAAGACGCGCAGAAGGCCCTGGCGGCGCCCGTCAGGCCGTTCATCTTGAGGCGCACGAAGGGCGCCGTCGCACAGGAACTGCCACCGCGCACCGACGTCGACCTGTTCGTGCCGCTGTCGGCCCAGGAGCGCGCGCTCTACGACGACGTGCGACTCAACGCGCTGTCGAACCTGGGCGGTGAGCTGGTCGAGACGAAGCGCTTCGACGTGCTGGCGGCGCTGACGCGGCTGCGCCTGGCGGCGTGTCACCCGAGACTGGTTGACGCCGGGTGGGCCGGGCCGACCTCGAAGCTGGACCGGCTGCTCGACCTGCTCCGCAGCCTCATCGACGGCGGTCATCGGGTGCTGGTCTTCTCTCAATTCACCCAGCACCTGGCGCTGGTGATGGCGGCGTTGAAGCGCGAGGGCATCACGTTCTCGTCGCTCGACGGGCAGGTGCCCTCTGCTGAACGGCAGCGCCGCGTCGAGCTGTTCCAGCGCGGCAAGGGTGGCGACGTCTTCCTCATCTCGCTGAAGGCGGGGGGCACTGGACTGACGCTCACGGCGGCTGACTACGTGGTTCACCTGGACCCCTGGTGGAACCCTGCGGTGGAAGACCAGGCCTCTGATCGGGCGCACCGCATCGGGCAGACGCGACCGGTGACGGTCTACCGGTTGATCGCAGAAGACACGGTGGAGCAGCAGATTCTGTCGCTCCATCGCGACAAGCGGGAGCTGGCCGACGCCTTGCTCGCGGGCACGGACACGGTGGGGAAGTTGTCGACGACGCAGCTCGCCGAGCTGATCCGTGGCGTCAGCTGACGTGGCTCACTGACAGAGGAACGTGCCGGGCACCGGGACCGCGGTGCAGGTGCCGAACGAGCACGCCGGCACGCACTGACTCGTCGAGAAGGTGTCGTCGAGGCGGGGTGTCGCAAGAGCAGCCGCTCTCAATTCAAAGCTATATTCAGAAGGCGCCACCACGTGGGTGCGACCCCAGCCCTCGATGCGGGAATCAGTCATCACACAAGGCAGGCAGCCGGATGAGAGGTTGCGCGCAAGGCAGAGGTCTGCTCGTTCGAGAAACGGGTTCTCGGATGAGCCATGGAAGTACGAGTTGCGTCGGTGCCGCCTGGTCACAATACGGCTGAGCATGCACTTCCCTCGACTCGCTTCAGCCGTTGCCATGTTCCTCGTTGTCGGTGTCTCGCTGTCTGCGTGGGCCGACGAGTACCCGAAGGTCGTCCGCCGGGAGGGCCAGGTGTGCGTGCAGGAGTTGGGGCCTGACGGGGTCGTCAAGGAGAGCTGCCGTGCCGAGGCGGCACCCGCTCCCTCGACAGCGAGCCAGCAGTCCGGCGAGGGCTGGGCAGGCCGCTTCCCGGGAAAGGCCTCGTCGCCGCGGCTGCTCGAGGGCGACCTGCTTGCGGACCCGAAGGGCGCGTCTCGCGGCATCTCGGAATTGTTCGGTGGCCAGGCGGTCGCGTACCTCTCGAGCCTGGTGTTCCTGGCCACCGGGGTGAGCTCGACCGTCGGAGGGTTGCTGCTCAGCGCCACCGCCGGCTTGGCAGTGTCTTCCCTTGTTTCGGGGCTGTTCCACATCGCCTTTGACGGCCAGGCCGGGCTCGGGTGGGCGTTCCTCGGCAACCTCATCGGCCAGGTCGCCAGCGTCGTCATCACCCTGTTCGCCCTCGCGTCGTCGTCGGCGGTGGTGACGATCTTCGCGGTCCTGGTGGGGGGCTTGCTGCCCGCACTGGGCGCCACCATCGCATTGGAGCTGCGAGACACCGCGGTGCGACGCGAGGCGGCAGGGTTTTCGCCGTCGGCCGCCGGCACCCGTTCGAACGGGGCCGTGGTCGTGAGCTTCTGAACCGCGCTTCGCAGTCAAACGACTGAGACGTCAGCGTTCGAGCTCATCGGCGCGACGAAGCAGTCCCTTCGGAGCGAGCGCGACCGCGTTCGCAACGACGGTGAGTGATGCGGGGTCATCGCCACCGGCAGCGGAACCAGGTGCCCGCCGACGGTCCACTGCGGCAGGCAGCGGCCGAGAGCAACCGGTTCAGAGCGACCCACGACGGGCGCGGCGAGCCTGACGGGTCAGCTGATCGAACGCGTCGAGGCTCTAGCAGCGTGCGGCGTTTCTGCCGCTTCGCATGGAGATCAAGACGAATCAGGCGGTGGGCCGGTTGGCCGTCGTGAACGTTTCCGCTCGTCACGCTCAGGGACAGGAGCAACCCGCTGACGACATCACCGAGCACGTGGACCTTGAAGCCCTCGAGGGTCTGGCTCTTGCTCTTGCGACCGTGGCGCGCCTGAGGGTCAGTGAGGCTGACCAGCCGATTCGCAGCAACCTTCCTGGCGACGACCAGTCGGCCTGCGTCGTCCGGCTCGAGGTCTTGAGCGACGACGCGCAAAAGGTAGCGACCCTTGTGAAGCAGTCGCTTGCGATCCACCGGCCGCCCGCACGCTGGTGAGCGACGGGGAGGTCGAGTTCGTGAGGCCGCACGTGCAGCTCCCCGGCCCGCGGCCGTTGGGCTGACATTGGCTGTCAGTCACCGCAGTCGATGAACTGACGACCCCATCGTGGATCGCAGAGCACCCAGTAGCGGTTGTTGAGGCAGTCCTCGGCCGGCTCGGTGGCGGCGCAGGCGATGTTGAGCGGCTGACAGCTGCTGCGCGTCGAGTCCGAGAAGAAGCCGGAGTTGTAGCTGCCGTCGCGGAGCCACCAGCCGTTGGAGTTCCACCGTTTGGCTGCTGTTGAACGCCGCACGCGGCGACGTCAGGGCCGGTACTTGGCCAGCAACGCGTCGAGGGCGGCGTCGACGGCCTGGCACTCCTCGTCGGCCGGCAGGGTCAGCATGCGGAGCACCACTCGGTCCTCGTCATCTTCGTAGCGTCGGAAGAGGCCGTCATCGTCGCGTCGAGCAACCTCGACGCGAAGGGCGGCGAGCTCGGTCCTCGCCGCGCGCTGCCATCTCAGGTCGCACACGACGGTCTTCTTCGGCGCGGGGGCGGGCGCGGGGCGGGCGACGACGGGACGGCTGGGAGCGCTCGACGGCTGAACCACGGGTGCGGGCTCGGACGGGGGCGTGATGACGACGGGCTGCGGTACTGGCGCAGGCTCGGTCGGGGGCGCGATGACGACGGGCCGAGGCGGTGCGGGAGGAACGACGACCACTGGCACAGAGACAGGAGCAGGCCTGCGGGCGACGAGGATGAGGACCGTGACGGCAGCGGCGAGGGCCGCGAGCCCGATGAAGACGAGGAGGAGCGGCGCGCTTCGCGTGAGCGACGTGTCACCGAGGCGATGCGTGTGCGGGTGCTGCGTCGCGCCCGAACCAGGGATGGGCGCCGGCGAAGACCGCGCTTGCTGGGTCGCTTCGGAGCCCGTCAGACGATCGGTCACCGGCTGCGGGAGCGGCTCGGTGGTCGACGAGCCTCCAAGTGCCATCAACACGCGGCTGCCATCGGAGGCGACCTGCGGCTCGACGTCTCGCGCGGTCGGGAGCAGCGACGTCGCCTCTTCGAGGAACACCTTCGCCGTCATGCCGTCTTCGGCGTTGCCCGCGAGACGGATGATGGCTTCCTGGCCGGTGGTGGGGTGACGCGCGAGGTAGAGCAGCCCAGAGCGTCCAGAGCCGAGCGTCTCGACGATGACGAAGCCGTTGACGTTCAGGCCTCGCATGGCTCCGTCAGGGACACACACCAGGCGAGGTGGAATCAGCGAAACCAGAGTTGCGATTGTCTCGCTGGTACTTCGGCCATGGCGCGAGCGGGTCGAGCCCTGGCGAGTCGACGATGACGGCCGTCACTGTCGCCACTCCGAACCTGACACTCGGTACGTAGAAGACACCGATGCCTCGCCCGCACTGTGCCGCGCCTGCACCATCTCTCACCACGTCGAGGGCAGGCTGGCCGAGGCTGGACGGCGCAGGGAAGAGGCCCGCAAAAGTCCACCTGGCGGTGCCGGCCCCCGAACTCCCGGCCCACGCCACCTCAGACACCGCGCCGCCCGTGCTGACGACGTAGGTGAAGCCACCCTTCCCTAGCACCGGTGTTGTCTTCGAGATGTCGCCGAGGCCTGTCGCCCCGTCCGTGGTGCCGGTGAGTGCACCTGATGACACGGCGAACCGCCTCAGCGCCCCACTCGCGTTTCCTGCGTAGAGGTGGCTGACACTCATCGACACGGGACTGTACGGCTCTTCGTTCGTCGGGGGCCCATTCGCGGGCACTCGCAGCACCGTCGCGCCGGAGATGCCGCTGCCCACGCCATTGCCAAAGAGCGTCACGAAGCCACTCGCCGGCACTCCTCCTCCTCCTCCTCCTCCCACAAATGTCGGGCCAGTCAGCAGACTCACGAGACTTCCAATTCCAACCTGGAATGTGACGCTGCCGTTGCCAGCCCAGACATTGTCAAAGGACTGCTTCGTCAGCGGACTCGTGCCACCGCGGTTTGCGAAGACTTCGATGGCGTTTCCGGCGGTGGGCCTCGCGGCGAGCAATGGGGTGCCCGTCGTGGCGACCAGCCCTGACACTGACCCACAACTCGGTGCGCCCGCAAAAACCTCGTCAATGCCAGCTCGAACACCAAGCGCGCCTTCGGCTGTGACGCCGAGGCGCCGCAGCGGGGCTACCACCAGGTCGCCTTCGAAGGCTGCTCCCGTCACATTGTCTAAACACGCCCGCACGCCCGCGAGGCCGGTGGTCGGAGACAGCGGCGTCAGTGCCGTCTCGATCCCAAGCTGAGTCCCCACCCACACCGCGGCGCCCACCGCCGGACCGGCCGTGATGATGCCCGCGTCTGAGGTTTCCCACAGCACGGCTCCGCTCGGCGCGAGCGCCATCACGCGACCGCTTGAGAGCTCTCTCGTCGCCGCGAAGACGACTCCACCATCTCCAACCGCGAGCGGCTGTACGCCGGCTGCTGCTCCGTTAAACGTCCTCGCCCACTTGAACCGCGTCACCGTGAACGGCGCACTTTGGACGGCCGCTGACGCATTCATCAACCTGTCCAACACACCCGTCACGGTGACAGTCGCCGTAACTCTGGCCGCCAGCATCGGCGTCCGCGACAAGTCCGCACGGAAGCAGAAGCAACCCGTCAGCGCATTCATCGCTGGAGCCGTGCACATCGAGCACTGGCCCGGTGCCGCCGTCACCAGTCCTCCGCCCGGCGCCATCACCATCGTCGTCGTCACTGGCTCGATCGGCGACGTCGTGTCCGTCACCCTCACCGCCACCAACGCCGCCTCGTCCTTCTTCCATGCGTCAATCGCCGCTGGGTCCTGCTCGAAGCTCTGCCGCTCCGGCGGCGTCTGCACCTCCACCACCACTCCAGGCGCCGTCCCGTCGTACGTCAGGCTTCGCGTCACGCTCAGCGTCGGCACTCCAGAGTCTGGCCAGCCGACGACGTACGTCTTCACAGCATCCGGCGCGCCAAGCGTCAGCATCGTCGTGTACGTATTCGGAGAGGCCATATCCTTCTGCACTGCGGCGTTCTGACCAGGCCCCACGACAGGCACTTCAGTCGGAAGACGCCCGCCATCGGCCGACACCACCCTGACCACGAATTGTTGCATCGTGCTCCTGGTCGCCGTTCCATCACTCGCGGGCGTCGTAACGCTCACCGTCAGCGACAGGTTCTCGCACTGCCCGCCGCTCACCGTGGGAACGCACTCCTGCCACGCCTGACATCGCGCCGACTCGCACGAGGTGAAGCTCACGCTGCGCTCCACGTTTTGCGGCCCTGCGTCCCAGCCAAAGGTGACTCGATACATGCCAGCATCGGCTGAGCCGATGAGCCCGCCGTCCACTCCACCATCAATGACAGCGCGAGCCCCCCATGAGGTCGAAACCGGAATGCTGATCGAAACTGGCCATGCGCCACCGCTCGCAAGAGTCAGGGTCGCCGACACAGGCACGAGCTCTCGCACGCTGTAGGTCGAGCCTTCGGTCGGAGCGCTGACGGCCAGGACGCCCGCCTCGCACCCCGCGCCACCATCGATCAGTCGGCTGCACAGGGCCCAGTCGGCACAGGCAGGCATGCAAATCGGCGCGGCACCGCCAGCTGTTCCACCGCCGGTCATTCCACCACCGACCATGCCTCCGCCTGTCATTCCTCCACCGACCATGCCTCCGCCCGTCATCCCACCACCAACCGCGCCTCCGCCCGTCATCCCACCACCGACGGCGCCCCCGCCCGTCAACCCACCACCACCCGCGGTTCCTCCACCCGTTGCGCCACCTGCCGATCCACCACCGCGTCCGCCAGCCGCACCGCCGCCCGCCCCGCCGTCTGGGTCGAACACGCAGACGCCCTCTGGCCCGCACAGACCCGACCTGCACTGATCATTCGAGGTGCATGTGTCGACACAGGTACAGCCCGCGAACGCGCCAACCGCCATCACCACCAGGAGCCGATTCACCACTCACCCCCAACGAGAACCATCGAACCACCTGGCACCGGCGCGACCGACGCCGTCACTTTCTTTGGCTCAGCCGGAGCGATGAGCATCATCACCAGCCCCGCGACCGCCGCGGTTCCGCCGACCGCGAGCGCTGAGATGCCCACGCCTTGAAGCGTGTTCGACATCACGGCGCTGGCCGCTTGATCGCTCCGCACCGCGCCCTGGTCGATCTTGAGCTCCGACGCCTGCCCCTTCCCGATGCCGAACAGCACCCCCCCGATGACCGCCACGCTCCCACCGGCGATCAGCGTCACCGTGCCGACCGACTGGAGCGGACTCGCCTCGAGCGGAGGGGGCGGCGGCGCCGTGAAGACGACGCCGGCGTCGACCGGCTCAGGCGGCTTGACGACGACGCCCGCATCGACGACCGCGACCGGTGTCGGCTCGACGGGCGGCTTCACCTCGCGACTCGACTGCAACTGGGAGAACTTCATTCCCCCCAGGAGCGCCGACAACCCTCGCATCATCGTCACGTCGATGGTCTCGGAGCCCTTCTTCAGTTCCTTCAGCGTCACGGGACCAATCATCAACTTGCCGTCCTCGCGCACCACGCGCGCCACCATCAACGCGTTGCCACCAGGGTCCTGCGTGCCAGAGACGTGCATCGCGTAGGTGCTGCCACCCAGCACCGCGAGCTTCTTCAGACAATCATCCGACACGGCGCAGTCCTGCCGCTTGAGGTCCGCCACCGCCGCGAGGATCGCGCGATTGGCCGGCATGATGACCTGGCCCGTCAGCACCCGCCGGTACTCGTTCTGCAGCACCTCGAGCTGCGCCTTCGACATGCCGCGGGTGAGCACTTCGAGCGGGTGCGGCGTCAGCGTGGGCTGCGCCTGCGCGAGCGACGAGAGTGCCACCGCAAGGACCACGAGCAGACGATTCACGTTCTCCCCAATCACTGGTTGCCGTACTTCTTCATCAGCGCATCGACGCGACCTTCGACGGCCACGCAATCGGCGTTCGTTCGGGCAAGCTCGGCCTTCTCGAACACCGCGTCTTCGTCTCGCGTGTAGGTCCCGAACAGGGTCGTGTCCATCTTCGCTGCGACGACCTTCGACAGCTCGCGCAGGTCGCTCTCGATGCTCTTCTTCCAGCGGGCGTCGACCACACACTCCGCTTCCGGCGCGTTGGGCTTCACGGCGGCCAGCTTCCCGACGGTCGGCTTCACCGGGCCCTTCTTGATGGGTGAGAGTTCGTCGGGGCCGGCGTCTTCGGGGACGGCCTCGACAGGCGGCGGCGTGACGACGACGACGGGAGGCGGCGTGATGACGGCGGGAGGCGGCGGCGTGACGACAGGCGCGACCGTCACGGGCGCTGGCGGTGGCTTGCCAGCCAGGAGCACCGCAGCACCGCCCAGCAAGGCGAGCAGCGCGACTCCAGCGACGATCATCAGGCGGCGCGCTGACTGCGCCTTCACGTCAGCCGAGAGCTGCGCCGTGGTGACGGTCGTGCTCGGTGCGACGGCCGGCGCCCTGGGAGCGCGCGCGGGCAACACCAGCGTCGTGGTCGGCTTCGAGGCCGCAGCCGCCAGATCCTGAAGACGAATGCCGGCGTTGGTGGCCGCTTCGGAGAACGTCGTCGCCAGCGAGTCGAGCTCGGCCTCGACCTCACGAGCGCGGGGTCGCTCGGCGCGCGTCTTCGCCAGCATGCGTGAGAGGAGCACGTCGAGCTGCTCGAGCAGGTGCTTCTCGCGCTCACCGCGCCCTTTGACGGGGAGGAACGCGAAGAGGCTGGGGACGGGTGCGGCCGTGTGCAGGCTGCGCAGCTGGAGCGCTTCGACGATGGCGAGGCTCGAGTTCGCCGGCAGACCAACGGACTGCAGGAGCGCGAGCCGGTCGGTCTCGCTCAGGAACGGCGGCTCGAACGGCGGCCGGTGCGCGAGCATGTGAAAGAGGACGCCACCGAGCGCGTACACGTCGTCGGTCGGGTGCGGCGGCATGTGACGATCGTGCTGCTCCGCGGGGCAGTACAGCGGGCTGCCCACCGGGTCCGTCGTCAACGGCTTGCCCACTTTGAGCGCGATACCGAAGTCGATGAGCTTCACGATGAGCCGGCCGCCCACGCCGCGCAGCTCCACCATGATGTTCTCGGGCTTCACGTCTCGGTGCGCCAGCTGCGAGGCCTCGAGATCCGACAGCGCCATCGCCACTTCACGCGCGATACGAATGGCGGTCAGCATGTCGATTCGGCCGATGCGGTTGGCGAGCGGCTCTCCGGCGGCGCGCTCCATGACGATCGCGCGATGCGTCTGGTCGAACGCCAGCACGCGCACCACGTTCGCGCTCTGCAACGACACCAGCGTCTGCGCTTCTTCGAGACCCTGGTCGGGGCTCGCGACGGTCTTCACCACCACCTGGTTTCCGGGGAGCGTGGTGTTCTCGGCGAGGTACGTCTCACCAAAGCCGCCGCCGCCGAGGTGTTCCTGCACGCGGTAGATCTGCGCGACGACGGTGCCATCGGCCAGGTCACCCATGGGCCACCTTCGCCAGCTCGTGGTACGAGCAGCCCATGTGGCGTCGGCTGTTCCGAATTCCCCCCCCCTTTCGAGGGGTTAGCGGAGAAATCATTGCGACGTCATACCAGCCACCCTCCAGTGGCGCCAAAACCAATTCCCCGCCCCGCCTGGTCGCGCCCCCCTGGCTGAAGGACGCTCCAGACGTCGCCGTCATCGACGGGCTGCTGCGGGTCGAGCTGCTCGCCTTCAAGAAGAACCCCACCAGGGAGCTCGGCGCGTCTCCAGGTCGTGCGGCGACGCACCCGACGAGGAGTGAGCGCTTCATCGCGCGAGTGACGTGGGACGACGGGTGTTGGTTCCTCAAGCCGATGGACGCGGAGCTCGCGGTCGACGGTCAGCCCGTGACGACCCCGGTTCCCTTGCGCGCGGGTGACGTCGTGGAGCTCAAGCGGCTCGGAGAACCGCCTGCCGCGTGGGTCGTCGATGGCGTCGACGCGGAGTTGAGTTCACCGCTCTGGCAACCGGCACGGTGTGGGGCGTTCACGGTGACGCAGGACGAGCGCGGTTCGTTTCACGCCGTGCTGCGTGGCGGAGGTCACTCGTTCGGCGTGGACTCCGTCGAGTGGTTGCGTCGCCTGGGCGCGAGCGCGTTGCCGACGGCGCTGATGACGCTCGAGGTGCACCTCGCGCCGACGGAGTCGCGCACAGACTGGGCGCCCTTCATCGCCGCGGCCCGTCGCGAGGCAGAACGACTTCCCCTGAAGGTGACGCTGCGTGCGCCGATGCCGTTCGAAGGCGTGAGCCTGATGGACCCCGCGGCGGTCGAGCTTCCCATCGTGAAGTCGTACGGCGCAGGGCTCGCGGTGCATCCGGGAACGCAGGCGGTGCTCCTCAACGGCGCGTCGGTGCCGCTCTCGGGGTGGTGCACGTTGGCGCCGGGCGACGCCATCGATCGCCTCACGACTCGGGCGGTGTCGGTCGGCCGTTCCACGTCCAGGTCCTCACCTCGCGCTATCGACCTCGAGCCCTGGGCTCTCTTCCCGAACGGAGCCTTGCCCGACGTCGCGCTCACTCGGGAGCACGGCGTCTTCGTCCTCCGTCATGGTGATGAGGTGCGGCGGTGGGTCCCGCTGGAGGACGGGCTGCACGAGCTGCGCGCCGGAGAAGTGCCTTCGCCTCACGTGACTCCGTACTTCTCGCTCGTGCCGACGGCGCGCGAGGAGTGGCGACGCACCCTCACCCACTTCATCCTGCTGCCAGGGCCTTCCAGCTTCCTGCGTGGACTGACCCGTCTTCCCGACGGCGCCCTGACGGAGCACCTCGTCGCCGTGTTCGCTGATGAGCTCGCAGCGCAGGGGGACTGCGCAGCGCCGGGACTCAACGCGCTCGCCTCGGGCCATGCTGACGCACAGGTCTGGCACGAACGACTCCTCGTCCCGTACGCGAGGAAGGCCGACCCGCTCATCGCGCGACGCACGCTGCTGCTGTCGGGGGAGCACTGCGCGGGCTTCTTCACGAAGGCCTCCATCACGCCATGGAAAGACTTCGCGGCCGAGCTCCCGTTGCTCTTGAAGCAGCCGATGCTTCAGCGGCTCGAGCGTCTCGACCTGCTCGCTGAACGCGCGGAAGACGACGACGCCATCGTCGCCGCGTGCCAACCGTTCCTGGGCCGAGTCGAACTCTGCCTTCGCGGTGTTCCGGTCAGGGGCACGTGAACGGCGCAAGCGGCGTCGCGGGAGTCGGCGCCTCCCTGCGTCACCGTTCTCGCAGGCGGAGACGGCCACGAGGCGATGAGCGTGGGCCCCTGGGCGAGACCATTCGCTGCCAGGCTCGACCGACTCCGACCGTGGCTTGCTGCGGTCCGGATCCGACATCGACGGTGACGGCCATGAGCGGCATCGCCGGATCGGTCGCGGTGCCCGCGAGGTTCGACATGGAGCCAACGACCGTCGTCGCGGAGGGCATGGTGAGCTGCAACCGCGTCCCGAGCGTGTCGACGCTGATGGTCACCATCGTCGTCGTGGTGGCTCCAGAGTCGTCGACCGCGGAGATCGTGAAGGCTCGGTCGCCCTCGCTTGCCCCCTGGTAGGTACCTCAGCGTCCCTTGCCGCGTCTCTTTCAGAAGATGCAGTGCTCGCGTCTGCTGCAGTGTGACGAGGCGAGGCGAAGCTGCTAGCGACCTCGCTCCGTGATCTCGTCCGCGCGCCTGAAAGCGCTCGCCATCAGCGCTGGCTTCGACCTCGTCGGCTTCGCGCGGGCCGAGCCCATCGATCCACGCGTTCTCGGCGACTGGCTCGAGCAGGGCTTCCACGCCGACCTCGACTGGATGTCGGCGCACGTCGCCGAGCGGCTCGACGTCTCGACGCTGTTCCCCGGCGCCCGTACCGTCATGGCCCTGGCCTGCAACTACTGGCACAGCGACGACCCTGGCCCCATTGCCCGCTATGCGCGGGGGCGCGACTACCACGCGACGCTGCGCGACAAGCTGCGGCTGCTGCGACGCGGTCTGCGTGAGGCCCACCCCGACGTGAAGGACTACGGCTCGGTCGACGCGAACCCGGTGATGGAGAAGGTGTGGGCCGCCCGCGCGGGGCTCGGCTACGTCGGCAAGAACGCCTGCTTCATCACGCCTGAGTTCGGCTCGTGGGTGGTGCTCGCGGTGATGGTGCTCGACGCCGAGGTCGACGAGCTGGCGGCAGGGCCGACGGAGGAGCGCTGCGGGCGCTGCGACCTCTGCGTCACCTCGTGCCCGACCGGCGCCATCGTCGCCGACCGCGTCGTCGATGCCCGCGCGTGTCTCTCCTATCAGACCATCGAGAACGAAGGGGTCGTGCCCGAGTCACTGCGCCTCGCGATGCCCAACCTCATCTTCGGCTGCGACGTCTGCCAGGACGTCTGCCCCCTCAACGCGACGCCGATGCGCGCGCAGGCCCGGTTCCTGCCCCGCGAAGTCGCGAAGGCCACCGTGCTCGAGCTCGCCGCGATGACGAAGGCGCAATACGACGCGTGGACGCCAGGCACGCCGCTGGTGCGCGCGGGCTACGACGGCGTGCGACGAAACGCGGCGTACGCCCTGGGCGCGATGAAGTCCGTCGACGCGCGACCCGTCCTCGAAAGGTTGACGGCCGACCCTGACGTTCGGGTGCGTGACGCCGCGACCTGGGCGCTCGACCAGCTCACCGTGCAACCAGGCTGAGGTCCCCTGACATGAGCTCACCGCGACTGGAGATGAAGGACCTGAATTCGAAGCGCCGCGAGCAGTCCTTCGATGGCGAGCTGGTGTTCTGAGTTGCGAGACCTGACGAAGGCGAAGCGGGGGCTGCCGCTGCCGGTGCTGTTGGCGGTGCTGGGGCAGACGGCCATCTCGGCCGGCACCCACCTCGCGGCGCGTCGGGCGACGCAAGACGTCGACGCCGTGTCGCTGGTGACGATGCGCATTCTGCTCTCGGCGGCGGGCTACGTCGGCGTGCTTCTGGCGCTGCGTGGCCCGTTCCTTCCGCCGCGCAAGACGTGGGGCTGGTGGTTGTTGTTCGGGCTGCTCGCGGGCCCGGTGAACCAGGGCTTCTTCATCTACGGCCTCGCGCAGTCGAAGGCGTCACACGCGGGCCTGCTGTACGGCCTCACGCCAGTCGGCGTGTACCTGCTGAGCGTCGCGCGAGGAAAGGAACGGCCCACCGCTTCACGACTCGCGGGCATCGGGCTCGCGTTCGCCGGCGTGTTGGTGCTCCTGCTGGGTCGAGGGCTGGCGGACGCGCTCGGGCCGCTGGTGGGAGACCTCTTCATCCTCGGCGCCGTCGTGGCCTGGGTCTTCTGGACGGCGGAGTCCCGGGACAAGGCGCAGGAATTCGGTGGCCTTCGCACCGCGAGCTGGAGCCTCATCGCCGGCGCGCTCTGGTGTCTGCCTGCCGCGCCCTTCGTCGTGAAGCTCGACGCCTTCCTGGCGGCGCCGCCCATCGCGTGGTGGTGCCTCGGCTATCTCGTCGTCCTCACCAGCATGGGCTCGTACGCCCTGTGGAACTACGCCCTCTCGCGCGCCGAAGCCTCACGCGTCGCGGTGTTCGCGAACCTGCAGCCGATCGCCACCGCCCTCGCGGCCTGGGCGCTGCTCGACGAGACGCCGGGGGCGGAATTGCTCGTGAGCGCGGCGCTGGTGCTGGCTGGCGTGCGGCTCGCGCAGCGTCAGTAGTTGCGAAGGTCGTCGTGGTCTTCTTCTTTGGGCTTCGTCGGCGCGGCGGGCGGGTCGTCCTTCCTGGGCTTGTCGCTCTTCTTCACGGGCGGCGGCTCGACCTTCGGGCGATCGTCCCGCAGATCCTCTTCCTTGCGAGAGACGGCCTTCGGCGTCATCACGATGGGCTCGGGCTCGCCCGGCTTCGCAGCCGGCGGCGGCTCCGTCTTCGCTTCCTTCTCGTCCACCTTCAGCGCCGTTCGCGACGACTTCGGGAGCTCTGACTCGCGCACCTCGTCACGCGGAGCCCGCGCCTCGGCCTCTTCGGCCTTCGGCTTCCTGGAGGTCTTCGCAGGCGCAGGCGCCGGTTGGTCGTCGCGCACGTCGTCCGGGCGCGGCGGCCGCTTCTCTTCCTCATCGGTCGACTTTGCCGTCTTCACCGCGGTGCGCGTCGGCATGTTGTTCTCGTCGACGTCACCGCTGACAGGAGACTTGTCGAGCGAGCCGGCCTCGAGGCTGTTGTTGTTCGTCTCGAGCTCGCGCTCTTCACAGGTGGTGAACTTCTTCTGACATTTCTTGAGGCACTTGTTGAGCTTCCTCGGCGCGTCGGGGCGCAGCGACGAGTGCTCGATGGAGCAGTCCTCTTTGCACTCGGCGGCCGCTTCGGCGCACTCATTCACCTGCGCCAGGGCAGCCACGGGCATCAGGACGGCAAGGACCAGGACTCGGAAGCGGCTCACGGGTTGAACTCTACAAGGAGTTGGAACGGACGTTGCTCTCGACGCAGGGCATGGGCGTTTTGTTCCGATTGGCGTGTCTGACGGTCCTCATGCTCGTGTCCGGGAAACCACAGCCTGACGCGAAGCTGCCGGAAGTCCCCGTGAAGACGGGTGACGTCGTGCTCCAGACGTCGCGATCGAGCCGGTCGGCGCTCATCCGCAAGGCCAGCGACAGCCCGTATTCCCATGTCGGACTGGTCGAGGTCGCGAAGGATGGCGTCTTCGTCCTCGAAGCGGTGCAGCCGGTGTCGCGCACTCCGTGGAAGACGTGGAGAGCCCGCGGCGCGGGGGGAAAGGTGACGGTGCTGCGCGCGAAAGGGCTCGAAGCGCCGACGCTCGCCAACGTCGTCGCCGAGGCGAAGCGTGAGCTCGGCAAGCCGTACGACGCGCGGTACCGGTGGGACGAAGAGTCGATCTACTGCAGCGAGCTGGTCGCCAAGGCGTTCGAGCGCGGCGGAAAGCTGAACGTGGGGAAGCAGCAGCAGGTGAAGTCGCTCCAGCTCTCGGCGGCCGACCTCGCGCTCGGCCCGAAGCTGGGCATCGACCCGGAGCAGACGTTGCTCACGCCAGCGAGCCTCGCCGAAGACCCGCAGTTCGCGCTCGTGCACACCGACTTTCGACCGTGACCGGCGTCTCGGGAGGCGGTGGGAGCGATAGGCACGCCGCGATGCTCCCTGGAGGAAGAGACTCAGCGGACGTTGCCGAGCGCCGCGAGCGCCTCGACGCCGACCGGGGCCTTCGGGAGCCACGGAATCACGAAGACGCGCTTCGCGAGCCCCGCGGCGATGCGCGCGAACTGCCGTCGTTCTCCTTCGAGTCGAGCGGTGAGCAACGGGTCCTTCGTGCCTGACGCGGCGAGGCTCCTGTTGACGACCCACGCGAAGGGCTCGATGTGGGCGCGGCGAAGGTCCTCCTGGAGCGCCGCAGCCTGTGAGACCGGCGTCGTCTCGGGCAGCGTCACCACCACCACCCGCGTCAGCGTCGGGTCCTGCAAGCGCATGAGCGGCGTCGTGATGCGCGCCGGGTTGATGGCGGGCCCGAGGCTGCGCATCGTCTGTCGGTGGTACGCGCCCGTCGCGTCCATCAACAACAGCGCGTGGCCCGTCGGCGCGGTGTCGAGCACGACGAAGGTGTTCCGCGCTTCGCTGATGACGCGAGAGAACGCGTGGAAGACCGCGACCTCTTCGGTGCACGGCGAGCGGAGGTCTTCGAGCAGGAGCGCGCGGCCCTGCGCGTCGAGGTCTTTGCCTCGCGTCGCCAGCATCTTGTCGATGTAGCGCTGGGTCTCGACCAGCGGGTCGATGCGGCTGACCTCGAGGCCTGCCACCGCGCCTGCGACGGTCGCTGCGAGATGCGCCGCAGGGTCGGTCGTCGTGAGGTGCACCCGATGCCCGCGCTGCGCGAGCCCGACCGCGAGGGCCGCGGCGATGGTCGTCTTCCCCACGCCACCCTTCCCCATCACCATCACCAACCCATGGCCCGCCTGCTCCAGGGCGTCGGTCAGCGCGCGGAGCGCCTCGGCTGGCAGGCTCACGTGCGGTGCGGCTGAGACGGGGAGCGCCAGCGGCGCGTCGCTCCACAACGAGCGCAGGGCGGGCAACCCCACCATGTCGATGGACCGAAGCGCCACCTCGTCCCGAGGCATCACGTCGAGCGGCGTGGGCAACGTGGCGATGGCGCGCTGGCCCTGGGCCTCGAGCGCGAGGGCCACCTCGTCGTCACGCAACGTCGCGTGAAAGACTCCGTTGATGATGAGCCGCTGATTCGTGAGCCCGAGCGTCGCGAGCTCGGCCGCCGCGCGGGCAGCCTCTTCCAGCGGCCTGACGTCGGCGAGCGACACCAGCACCACGGTCGTCCGGGTCGCGTCGACGAGGGCCTCCATCGCCTGGCGAAACCGTCGCTCCTGCATCTTGAGGCCCGAGTGCGGGCCCAGACACGAGGCCCCACGGTCGTTCCCCTCGAGAAACCCGGTCCACGCCTTCGGCAGGCTGAGCAGGCGCAGCGTGTGGCCCGTCGGCGCCGTGTCGAACACCACGTGGTCCCACTGCGTCGACTCGGCCGCGAGGATGGCGGCGAACTCGTCGAACGCGGCGATCTCGGTCGTGCACGCGCCAGAGAGCTGCTCCCGCACCGTGTCGCGCTCGGACGCAGGCGTGGCGGCTTCGAGCTGGGCCAGCACCCTGAGGCGATAGGCCTCCGCTGCCGTCTCAGGGTCGATGTTGAGGAGCTGCAGGCCAGGCGCTCCGGGCACGTCGGTCGGCTCGTTGCGGAGCGGCGCTCCCAACATCTCGTCGAGGTTCGAGGCGGCATCGGTGCTGACGAGGAGCACGCGCTTGCCGGCATCGGCGAGCGCCAGCGCAGTCGCCGTCGACAAAGACGTCTTCCCGACGCCTCCCTTCCCCGTGAAGAAGAGGAAGCGCGTGAGGTGGGACAGAAGGCCTGGGCGCACCATGGTGGCACCCTACGCCTCTGGGGAATTCGAGGGGTGCAGACCGCAGCCTCGAACGCTACACGTCGGCCATGCCTGAACTTCCCGAGGTCGAGTTCGCGCGCCGCTCACTCACGAAGTGGATGGACGGCCGCGCCATCGTTCGCACCGAAGCCGACCCGAAGGCGCGCACGTTTCGGGGCTCGAAGGTCAGTGACGTCGAGGCGCTCACCGGAGCGCTCGTCTCCATCGAACGCAAGGGCAAGTACCTGATGCTCGCCTTCGCGAACGGCAAGGGCGCCGTCGCGCACCTCGGCATGACGGGCAAGTTCATCAAGCGCCCGCCCGACGCGACTGAGAAGTGGAGCCGCGCCCGCTTCGTCCTCGACTCGGGTGAGGTGATTCACTTTCAGGATCCCCGCCTGTTCGGCCTCATCGAGCCGGTGCCGGCGCACGCGCTGCGACAGAACCCGGCCGTCGCGAAGCTCGGCGTCGACCCCCTCGTCGATGGGCTCTCCGTCGCGCAGCTGCGTGAGGCCATCGGTGACTCGAAGCAGGAGCTGAAGGTCGCCCTGATGGACCAGGAGCGCATCGCAGGCCTCGGCAACATCCACGCGGCCGAGGCGTTGTTTCGCGCCAGGATCCACCCTTCTCGCAAGCCGGCCACGCTCACCGACGACGAGTGGAAGCGCCTGGCCAGCGCCATCATCGACGGCATCACCTTCGCGCTCGAGGTCGAAGACGGTGAGGAGATCGAATACGTCGAGGAGCCCGGCGCCGAGAACCCGTTCCTCGTCTACGGACACGAAGGCGAACCGTGCCCGAAGTGCAAGACGCCCATCGAGGCGTTCACCCAGGGCGGCCGCACCACCTTCGTCTGCCCGAGCTGCCAGCCGAAGTCCGGGCGCTCGAAATCGCCGAAGCCCCGTGGCAGGAAGCGCGCATGAGCACCAAAGGCCTCGACCACGTCGCCATCGCCGTCAAGGACCTCGACGTCGCCGTGAAGTACTACGTCGAAGTCCTCGGCTTCCCGCCCCCTGAGTTCGAAGAGGTGGCGGAGCAGAAGGTGAAGACGGCCATCTTCGGTCACGGCATGGGCCGCATCGAGCTCATCTGCCCGACCGATCCGAACAGCAGCGTCGCGAAGTTCCTCGACAAGCGCGGCGAGGGCCTGCACCACGTCTGCGTCGAGGTCAGCGACCTCGAGGGCACGCTCAAGTCGCTCAAGGCGCAGGGCGCGCAGCTCATCGACGAGACTCCGAAGCTCGGCGCGGGCGGCGCGAAGATCGCCTTCGTGCACCCCAAAGGCGCGCACGGCGTGTTGACCGAGCTGCGTCAGGGCCGACCGACGCGGGAATGAGGGCCCGCAATCGAACTGAACTTCCCTCGTGAACACCGGGGTTTTCCTTTGACCACCCCACGAGGGGCGGCTTATCTGCCGCGGCCTTGTAGTCCCCCAATTCATCGAGAGTGAGCGTGATGGTACGCGCGACTGTTTCGACGCTGTTCCTGGTGTTCACCTCGACTGCTGTTGCCCAGACCGATGGCGGCGCTGCGGCCTCTTCGACGACCTCTGGAGACACCGACACGCTCCGACGTGACTTCGAGCAGAAGCTCGAGGCCGCCCGGCGTGAAGTCGACGACCTGCGCAAAGAGATGCGGGCACAGCTGGCGACGCAGTCGGTCGCGCAGGGTTGGCAGGAGGACTGGGTCGACGAGAAGCGCAAGCTCGAGCTCGTCACGTTCGACGGCTACCTGCGCATGCGGCCGGACCTGTTCTGGAGATTCGATCTCGGCTCCGGCAACGACGCGGCCGGCTACAGCCTCTGGCCTCGAAACCCGAACTCGGCTGACGAGCGCACCAACGTGGGCGTGAACATGCGCTTCCGCTTCGAGCCGACCATCAACGTCTCGGAAGATGTGCGCATTCGCACGCAGATCGACGCGCTCGACAACCTCGTGTGGGGCTCGACGCCTGACTACTCGTTCTCGCGCAACGGCGGCGCCAACTACTGGAACGACCGCAACGACTTCTCCATCTTCAGCCAGTCGCAGACGGCGCCTCGCGCGGGCGTCAACTCGCTCAACGACTCGATCATGATGAAGCGGGTCTGGGGCGAGATCATGACGCCGGTCGGCATCTTGCGGTTCGGCCGCATGGGCAGCCACTGGGGCCTCGGCATGCTGCACAACGACGGCAACGGCATCGACAACGACTGGGGCGACACGGTCGACCGCATCAGCTTCACCGCCGAGCCCTTTGCCGGCTTCTACGTGACGCCGATGATCGACGTGAACATCGTCGGCACCACCTCGCTGCGCCTGCCGGAAGGCGGTCAGCCGTTCAACCTGAGCAACTACGACGACGGCATCAACTACATCGTCGCCGTCGCGCGACGTGACACCGACACCGAGGCGCGCGCGAAGCTCGACTCGGGCCAGACGGTCTTCAACTACGGCTTGCACTTCAGCTACCGCAACCAGCGCACGGACTCCGTCGACACGCTGTCGCAGCCCTTCACCAGCGACGGCCGCAACGTCTCGGGTGCCGATGTGCCTGCCCAGTATGTGCGTCGCGAAGCCAACCTGTTCATTCCCGACCTCTGGGCGAAGCTGGAGCGGAAGACCTTCCGAATCGAGGGTGAGTTCTCCGCGATCCTCGGCTCCATCGGCAACCGCGCGCTCTCGGGAGCAAACGCCAACCAGCCCGGGGCCAACCAACGCCTCGACGTGTGGCAGTTCGCCGCCGTGGTCCAGGGTGAGTACAAGCTGCTCAACGGAGACCTGGAGATCGGCGGCGAGGTCGGCTTCGCCTCGGGCGATCAGGCGCCGGGCTTCGGCAATGCTCCGCGGCGCAAGAGCTCGGGCCTCAAGGGCGACATCGACGGGCCGCAGTACCGGTGCTCTGACACGGGCGGCTGCTCCGACAACACCATTCGCAACTTCCGCTTCAACCGCGACTACCGCGTCGACATGATCCTCTACCGCGAGATCCTCGGCGGCGTGACGGACAGCCTCTACCTCAAGCCCAAGGTGCAGTACCGCATCACGCAGGGCCTCAACGTCTTCGTCGCCGGCATCTACTCGCGCGCCATCTTCGCCGAATCGACGCCGTCGGGTGGCAACGTGAGCCAGCCCGTCGACCCGAACCTCGGCCTCGAGTTCAACGCCGGCGCCCGGTATGAGACCGAAGACGGGTTCTACGCGCAGGCACAGTACGGCATCTTGTTCCCGCTCGGCGGCTTCAACCGCGAGTTGGGCACGACGGCGGCGAACCTGGTGAACGCGCAGGCCGCGCGCGGCGTGTTCGGCATCAAGTTCTGAAGTCCGAAGGGTGACCCTTCGCCTTCGCGGCGGAGCGCTCCTGAATCGGGCGACGTCAGGCCAACGCGACCGCAACGAGACGCCCAGGGAGCCGGGTCTCTGAGGCGCGCCTGGTCCGACTGCGTTCGACGCGATGCTTCTGACTTCGGAAGAATCGGCGCGGGCATGACCGGTTTCGCGGCGCTCGAACGTCCATGAGGCGTGCGACCACTGACGACGCTCTCCCACTCAGCGTATCGCGGCGTGGCGAGCGACGTGAGAATGACAGCAACCGGCAGCCGATGCGCTCGTCAACCGGCCATGGCCATCGAAAACAGCCTCGAGGTCGGGCCACGACAAATGAGTTCCTCAATTCCAGAGGCACGCCTGAGTCAAAGGCCGCACGCGTGTCGCCGAAGAGATACGGCACAGGTCGGCGCGGCCGCGGGTCTGTGGGGCGTGTTTTCGAAAACATCGTTGTTTCTCGCTTCTGGGTGGCTGATGCTCGCGGCGAGCTGTGGTGCTCCGGGCCAGGGCCGCGACTCCAGCGTGCTCATCGACGACGACGGAGTGGTCGCCGACCGGAGCGTTCCACCCGACGCCAGCATGCCGAGCGATGCGGGCGCCCGGGTCGACGCGGGAACTCGGTCCGATGCAGGGTGGACGGTCGATGCAGGGTCGACGCTCGATGCAGGGTGGACGGTCGACGCAGGGTCGACGATCGACGCGGGGTGGACACTCGACGCGAGAGACGCGCTCGACGCAGGCGCTCCGGTTGATGCAGGGCTCCCAGACGCGGGCCGGTCGACGCGGAACGTCGTGGTGTGTCTGACGGGGGCGTTTGATCAGAGCAGCGGCAGCAACGCCGGCTTCACCCAGCTCTGCGACCAACTCGGCGTGAGCGTGACGCTGGTTCGCTCGTGCAGCGGCGCGACGTGCCACTCGTCGTTCGCGACCTTTCCCGCAACGAGCGCGGGGAGCACCGTCACCACCGCGACCTTCGCGGCGCTCGACCTCAACGCGGACCAGCGGGTGAACGCGAACGACGGTGCGACCTCACTCACCATCGTCGGCTTCTCGTGGGGCGGCGTGAACGCAGGCGACCTGGCCGAGCGGCTCTCGTCAGACGCTCGCATCGACCACGCACACCTGCAGCTGCGGCTGGTGATCCTCGACGCCTATCAACCCCTCGTGACCGGCGTGTCGCCCGTCTCCAACGTGGACGAGGCCTGGTCCTTCCGTCACACCATCACGCCGTCATCGGACTGTTCGAGGGGCGCTCCGTTGGGGCCGTACCGCGGAGCGCGTCTTCGCTGTGCAGCCGGGCGCGCGTGTTTCGACCATGACTTCTCTGCGGCCCCGAACACGGTCTTCGGCTGGCAGGTGGGCCGAGACATCGGGCACTGCGAGGTGCCACAGGCCGCCGCACCGTTCGTCGCCCAGCTCGTGAGCGGGGGCATCGTGACGGCGCTGCCGCCCTCGGTGCCGGTGAGTCGCTGACGGAAGCGCGCCCACGTGCGTGTGCAGGCGCTTTTCGGCTTCGAGTTCTGAAGACGCGTTCAGCCGGGCCCCAGCTTGCGGGCGAGGTCGTCGAGCCGCGCCAACAACTCTTGAGGAGCACCCACGAGCCACTCGCGAGGCGGCACGAACATCGCCTCGGCGAAAGCACTGAGGATGCGTTCGGCGAGGCGGCGGTCCGTCGTCCACGCTTCGACGAGGTCCGTCTTCGCCCATGCGTGGATTGCGCCCTTCTGACGCCAGGCCAGGGCGGCGAGGTGACGGGCGACCGGCTCCGACTCGAGTCGAAGGCCCACGCGGAAGGCGGCCTCGACCGCCGGGGACTCGAGCCACGAGAGCGCGCCGTACAGCGCCTTGCGCGCCTCTTCGAAGAAGGGCCCTTCGTTCGCCGGGTCGATCAACGCCTCGAGCAGGAGGTCCTCGTCCACACGCGTGGCGCGGCTGGGAATCGCCTTCACGCGAGCCTTCGCATGGCCAGTGATGAACGGCTTGTGCTTCGTCCGCCGCGGCTTCTGGTACGCGCCGGCACGCACCATTCCCCAGGCGAAAGGCGGGGGCTCGCACGACAACAGCACGTCGAGCCCGGTCACGCCCGTCCACGGGACCACGTCGAGCCGAGCCGCGTTCGGCGTCAGCGTGACACGCACCCGCACCGCGTCGACGACGGGCGCGCTCGTCGTGCCTCGGTGAGCAGGCGTGTTCATGACCGCGACCTCGACGACTTGTTCACGGTCGACGAGCGAGGCCAGCAGGTCCATCGCTTGCGCGAGGGCGTTGACGTCGTTCCAGACCAACGGAACCTCGACGCCGGTCTTCTTCATGAGCACGAGCTCGCCAGAGACGAACCGTGACGCGCTCCGAAAGAGCGGCCGAAGTGCTTCACCGCTCGCGACGACCGGCACACGAATCTGGCGAAGAACCGGCTGCGAGATCTGCTCACCGTCTTGCCAGGCGAAGCACGTCACCTGGGAGGGACCTCCCGAGCCCGTCTTCCAGTGTCCCGCGACGATGAGCACGACGGTGCTGGTCCCCAACGAACGACGGCGGAGGGCCTCATCAGGCACTGGCTCGAACTGCGGAAGCGCCGACGCAATCTCGCGGAGGACGAGCCCTGAGGCGGTACCGCCAATCGCGAGGAGCATGACGAATCAGAACGAGACGAGCAGCCCCGCCGACGCCGATGCGAACGCGTACGGACGCAGGAAGACGGTGCGCCCCCCATCGGTCGAGTACGGCGCTCCGATGATGGGGAAGTCGGCTTCCACCAGCAGCCACACCGGCCCGGCGATGCGCGCGCGCAGCGTGACTCGCGGAGCACCCACCACCACGCCCGTTGCCTGAAGTCCGGTGTCGACCGGAGACAACAGCGCGCCGCCGCCACCTTCGAGACCAACGCCGAGGTGCAAGCGCCACCACTCGAACGCGAGGCGATATCCGAGGCGGAATTGCAGGCCGTACTCGTTGCGCTTGAACGCCTCGCCCGTCGCCTCGCCGAGCAGGTGCAGCGTCAACTCGCCCAGCACGCGCACGCGGCCCAGGCGAGGACGGCCAAAGAGGTTGAACGAACCGAACGTCGAGCTCAGCGGATCGAGCCCGACGCGGACCTGGTACTTGAGGCCACTGGAGTCGTTCGGCGCCCACTCCGTCACCCGGCCCGTGAGGCCCAGGGCGAGCGACAACCCGATGGGCGCGGTGTCTTCCTTCGCGTCCATCTGCTGAGAGACCTCGATGCCGCCGCCCTTCGCGGCGACGACGACCGACGACGTCACCGGCGTCAGCTCGCCCCACGCGATGGTGCGCTTCTGGCCTTCCGACAACTTCACGCGACCCGCGTAGCCCTGGCCGTTCTTGAACAACCGGAGCGCGTACTCACCTGGCGCGATGGCGAACTCCTGCGCCGCGCTGCCGGGCGCCTCGACGACGACTTGATCGCGGAGCACGTCCGTCACCAGTGAGCGGTCCGCGCCGTCGGGCAGCACGAGCACCGACGACGGCTTCAGCAGCGACGCCAGCACCAGCTCGCCTTGCCCCGACAGCTTGAAGTCGTAGGACGGGTGCTGGGCGCCCGCCGTGAGCGACGCCGTCGCGCTGACGGTGCGGTCGTACGCGTACTTGTAGGCCTCGGCGAGCGTCACCAGCTTGTCGCCCGACGAGTCGGCCGCGCCACGCAGCCCCGAGATGAGGTTGTGCGTGAAGTAACTGCCCATCACCTCGTTCGACTCGAGCGCCGCTTCGTCAGCCGCGCTCGACGTGATGAAGGCTTCACCGGTCTGCTGGAGCGTGTCGGCGAGCTTGATGATGAACGCCTCGGCGGGCTTCCCGCCCTTCTCTCGCAGGCCTCCACCCGACTTGCAGGCATCGACGATCGAGACGCGCACGTCGGCTCCAGCCCCGGCCAGCATCGCCTTGAGCCGGGGGTACGGGAGCTTCTCGACGCCCAGCTCCATCGCCTCACCATCGGAGTGGCCCGAGAAGAAGAAGATGAGCACGGTGCGCACGTCAGGCCACCGCTTGAACATCGCGATGCGCTCGCGCGCGTCAGCGATGGCCCGCTCGACGTCGGCGGACTTGCGCCCCTGCAGGAGCAGGATGTCGTCGGGGTTCACGTCTCCCAGCTCGACCAACACGCGCGCCATCTTCCCGGCGTCGGACTCGGCGAACCGCAGCGGAGCCATTCCCGGCCCGCCGGCGTTGTTGCCCACCACGATGGCCACCCGCTTCGTCTCGGCTGAGGCGACGGTGGCCGCCAGCATCGCGCCCACCACCACCGTCATGACGCGCGAGCTCACGGCGCGACCTTCACGAACTCCTGGGTCAGCACCTTCGCGCCGTCGATCTTCGGAGCCGCAGGGCTCTGGGTCAGCGCGGCCTTCAACGTCTCGGCCTTCACGGGGTTCTCGGAGAGCACCACCACCAGCTTCTCGGTGCCCATCGTCTCATCGAGTTCCACCGTGCTGCCCAGCTCGAGCCGGCGCGGCACCTTGCCAGCCAGCTTCTCGGACTCGGCGGCGCCGAACGGGTGGTAGACGCTGAAGGTGCCCTTCCCGTCGACCGAGGCCACCAGCACGTACTTCGCCTGGCCCGGGCTGACGACGAATCGGATGCGATCTTTCGGCTTGAGCGGCATGCCGGCCTTCACGGGGAAGGACGCGCCCTGTTGACGCTGCGCGAACACCTCGAACGTCGGCTCGAGCCCCTTCACGCCGATGTAGATGTCGTCTTCGGTCTGCGTGCCAGGGCCTGCGGCGAACGTCAGCGCCAGCGCAGCAGCGGTCGCGACCCCGAGGGCCGGGAGCACGAACTGCAGCTTGAAGCGCGAGAAGAAGCCCTGCTTCGACTCGTTCAGCCGCGCCTCGACGGCCGGCAGCGTGCGCGCGAAGACGTACTGCTTGAACTTCTGGCTGTCCTCGTTGAGCTCCATCCACCGCTGCTTGCACAGGCCACAGTCATCGAGGTGGGCCTTGGCTTCGTTCGCCTCGTTCGAAGAGAGCGCCGAGAGCAGCAGCAGGTCGATCGTCTCACTCGAGAGGTGCCCGCGGGCGTTCGTGGCAGTCATGCGACCCCTCCATCACGGGCGAGGAACTTGCGGCTTCGCTCCTGGAACTCCTGGAGCCGGTTGATGACGGTGCGGCGCGAGATGCCGAGCGTCCTGGCGACCTGCTCCTGCTCGAGGCCGTCGACGTAGTAGAGGATGACCGTCTCACGCAGCTTCTCGGGCGTGCGCTCGACGAGCTTCAGGGCGACGTCACGATCGAGCATCTGCGGCTCGAGCGTCTCGCCATCGCCTTCCGGCAGCTCGTCGGGAGCCGTGGGCTCGGCCTGACGGCTCCGGTCACGAATCTGGTTGAGGCAGTAGTTGGTCGAGATCCGGTAGATCCAGGCCAGCGCTGCGCTGTCGTCCGGGGCTGCCTCGATGTGTTTCATGACGCGCACGAAGACCTCCTGCGTGGCGTCCTCCGCGAGGGCGTCGTCCTTCAAGAGACGACGGCACCGCGAATAGATCGCCGGCCCGAACTTCCGGTACAGGTCACTGACCCGTCCTGTTGAGGGGACCCCGCTCGGCGGCACCGTGTGCAACCTTTCTCAGGCGATTTTCCACCCGCTGAGAGAGCGGGGAGGCCACCTCCACTTACACCGATTGAGCCTACCCGCGAAGTCTGGTGAAAGGCCGCTATGTGCGGAGTTTTCGGGATTTACGGCCACGAAGAGGCAGCGAATCTGGCGTACCTGGGCCTGCACGCCCTGCAGCACCGCGGGCAGGAATCGGCAGGCATCGTCACCAGTGACGCCCAGGTGCTCCGGAGCTTCCGGGGCATGGGGTTGGTCGCCGACACCTTCACCCAGCCCGTGCTCGAGCAACTGCCGGGCTCGATGGCGATCGGCCACGTGCGGTACTCGACGGCCGGCAGCAGCCACCTGAAGAACGCGCAGCCGCTCCAGGTGTCGTTCGGCGGCGGTCAATTGGCGGTGGCGCACAACGGCAACTTCGTCGACGCCTTCACGACCCGTCGCGCGCTCGAAGCCGACGGCGCCATCTTCCAGTCCGACTCGGACACCGAGAACATCATCCACCACATCGCGCGCTCGAAGGCGCCGAACCTCGAGGCCCGCATCGTCGAGGCGCTGCGCCGCACCACCGGCGCCTTCTCGTTGTTGTTCCTGTCCGACCGCCAGCTGATCGGCGTGCGCGACGCGATCGGCTTCCGGCCGCTCGTGCTCGGTCGCCTCAAAGAGGCGTACGTGCTCGCGAGCGAGACGACGGCCCTCGACCTCATCGAAGCGGAGTTCATTCGCGAGATCGAACCCGGCGAGATGGTCGTCATCGACGACAACGGCCTGCGCTCGTCGTTCCCGTTCGAGAAGGCCCAGCCCGGCCGCTGCGTCTTCGAGCTCGTCTACTTCGCGCGCCCCGACTCGAAGGTGTTCGGGGAGTCGGTGTTTCAGGTGCGCAAGAAGCTGGGCGTCCAGCTGGCGAAGGAGCAGCCCGTCGAAGCCGACGTCGTCATCGCGGTGCCGGACAGTGGCGTCGCGGCGGCCATCGGCTACGCCGAGCAGGCCCGGCTGCCCTACGACGTCGGCCTCATTCGCAGCCACTACGTCGGCCGCACCTTCATCGAGCCCCAGCAGTCGATTCGGCACTTCGGCGTGAAGCTCAAGCTCGCGCCGGTGCGCTCCACGCTCGAGGGCAAACGCGTCATCGCCGTCGACGACTCGATCATTCGCGGCACCACGTCGCGGAAGATCGTCAAGATGCTCAAGGACGCCGGCGCGAAGGAAGTGCACCTGCGCATCTCGAGCCCGCCGACGTCATGGCCCTGCTACTACGGCATCGACACGCCGAGCCGGCAGGAGCTGATCGCCGCCTCGCACTCGGTCGAAGAGATCGCGCGCTACGTCACCGCCGACTCGCTCGCCTACCTGTCAGAGAAGGGCCTCGTCACTGCGGCAGGCGACCCGGCCGGCGGCACGTTCTGCACGGCCTGCTTCAGCGGGAAGTACCAGACGCCGCTCACCGAGCAGCTCCGGTAGCCAGCCTCACCCCACGGCCAGCGGCGGCGACACCATCGGACGACCGCTCGCCTCCACGGGCAAGCGGACCGTGAACGTGGTGCCCTGGCCGACCTGACTCTCGACCGAGATGGTGCCACCGAGGCGCTCCACCACCATCGCGCAGACCGACAGCCCGAGCCCGGTGCCGACGCCAATGGGCTTGGTGGTGAAGAACGGCTCGAAGATGCGCGCACGGACGGACTCCGAGATGCCGCAGCCGGTGTCCTTCACCTCGAGCACCGCATCTGGACCCTCGAGACGGGTCGACACCTTGATGAGGTTGCGCGAGCCCGGCACTGGCTGCCGCGCCTCGACCGCGTGGAGCGCGTTGACGAGCAGGTTGAGCATCACCTGATGCAGCCGCTGCCGTGGGGCCAGCGCGATGCGGGCCGGCTTGAGATCCTTCTCGAGGGCGGCCTTCAACGAGAGCTCCCGCTCGGTCAGCACCAGCGTCGTTCGAGCGATCTCGCAGAGATCGACGGGCTCGAAGGTTTCGCCGTCCTGCCGGCTGAAGGTCTTGAGTTCCTGCACGATCGCGCGAACCCGGCTCCCGCCATGCACCGTCTCGTCGATGAGCGGCTGCAGGTCCTGCATCATCGCGTCGACGTCCAGCGCGCGATCGAGCGCGCCCCCACTCTCGGCGCTGACCCGGTACGCCTTCACCACCCGCGTCAAGTCCCCCACGTAGCTCCGCAAGCTCTCGAGGTTCGACAACACGAACGAGAGCGGGTTGTTCACCTCGTGCGCGACGCCGGCCGCGATCTGCCCGATCGCAGCGAGCTTCTCGGACTGGGCGATCTGCAGCAGCAGCTGGCGTTCGCGGTCGGCGCTCGCCAGGCGAAGCAGGTTGCGCACACGCGCCGAGAGCATGCGGCGGGAAATCGGCTTGTGCAGGTACTCATCTCCACCCGCGTCGAGCCCCGTCATCATGTGCTCGGCGTCGGCGTGGTCCGCGGTGAGGAAGATGACCGGCACGCGCGCGAAGCGGGGCTGTGCACGAATGCGCCGGCACACCTCGATCCCGTCGAGCCCCGGCATGCGAACGTCGAGCAGCAGCAGGTCGATCTGCCTGGCCTCGAGCACCTCGAGCCCTTCCTCGCCCGATGACGCGCAGACCACCTCGTAGCCCTCGAGCGTGAGCGACGCCGAGACGAGCTTGAGGTTGTTGAGATCGTCGTCGACCGCGAGCACCACGTGCCGGCTGGACTCGGACACGGGGAGAAGCGGCGCGGTGTCGTAGCGCCCCTTCATGCAGCGCGCCGTGTTTCTTCGGAGATGGCTCGGACCCGCTGCACCAGCTCTGACGAAGAGAGCGCCCCCTTGAGCAGCACCTCGGCGCCGAAGCGAAGCAGCGCTTCTCTGAGGTCGGGCGGCGGGCCGGTCGCCGAGAACACCAGCACCTTCACACGCTCTCCATTGGGCAGGCTCCGCAGCTTCTTGAGCAGGTCGTACCCGTCGAGCTCGGGCATCATCAGATCGAGCAGCAAGACCGATGGGAGCGACGCCATGATCGCTTCGAGCGCACGTTGACCATTGGCCGCCTGACGGACCTCGCAGCCCTGGGCCTGGAGCACGCGAGACAACATCAGGCGCGTCGCGTCGTCATCTTCGGCCACCAGCACGTCGATGCGGTCGCCAGTCTCGGCGCGCTTGAGCACCCCGGCCTTTACCTTCAGCGGGAGCGAGACCGTGAACGACGTGCCGGCGCCTGGCTGACTGTCCAGCTCGACGCACCCGCCCATCGCCTCGGCCCAGCGCTTCACCAGCGCGAGCCCCAGCCCCGTCCCCGAGTGCCGGCGGGCCCGCGAGGAGTCGGCCTGGTGAAACGGCTCGAAGATGCGGGCCTGCTCTTCCGGCGCGATGCCCGGACCGCTGTCACGCACGGTCAGCTCGCACACGCTGCCGGCCGCCCGGGCCATCAGCTCGACGGTGCCTCGCCTCGGCGTGAACTTCACCGCGTTGGCGACGAGGTTGAGCAACACCTGCTTCACCCGCAGCGTGTCGCCGACCAGCGTGAGCCCGTCATCGCAGGAATGGGTGAGCTTCAGGTCCTTCTTCGAAGCGAGCCCTTCGACGAGCGCCGAAACCTCTGCCATCACGGGCCCCACGCGGACCTGATCGGCCGCGAAGGTCAGCCGGCCAGCGTCGGACCTGGCGTAGTCGAGGACGTCGGTGATCAAGGTCATCAGGTGCTGCGCCGCCACGCTCGCGTCGCCCAGGTACTCCTGCTGGGTCGCGTTCACCGGGCCTGCCGAGCCGTCACGTACCAACTCGTTGAAGCCGATGATGGCGTGCAGCGGCGTGCGGAGCTCGTGCGAGACCGTCGCGAGGAACGACGCCCGGCTCGAGCGGGCCTCTTCGAGCGAAGCCTCGAGCTTCACGGCGCGCTGCTTCCACTCGTCGACCCGCTGCCGCTCGTCCAGCAGGTCGCGCTCAGCCCGCGCCGCCATCGCAGCGGCCTCCACCCTGAGGCTCGTGGTGGTCGTCTCGGCTTCCGAGCGAGCGCGCTCGAGCGCCTCGGCCCGTGCGTTCTCCTGCGCGACGAAGATCGCGCCCATCACGGCGACCAGGATTGCGCCGACGAGGCCCGGTGTGGAGCCAAGGTGCGAGAGCGCCCACACCAGCGGCACTCCGACGATCAGGCTCACCCGGACACCTCGCATGCAACCGAACTCAGCACGGGGGGTGCCAACGGTGCGTCATCGGATCAACTCGAGCCATCGCGGGTCAACCGTGACGAGTGAGGTCTTTCACGACTGCATGAAGCTGATCAGATCGGCGGCCAGGGGGGCCTCGAACGACACGTTCTCGCGCGTACCGGGGTGCTTGAAGCTGAGCCGCGCGGCGTGCAGGGCGTGACGCGACAAGCGCAGCTTGTCCCAGGCCTCGGGCTCGAGCGCGTGCTTCGAGAACCGGTCGAAGAAGCCGGGGTCAGGCCCGTACATCTTGTCGCCGACCAGCGGGAACCCGGCCACGCTGGCGTGAATTCGAATCTGGTGCTGGCGCCCCGTGCGGGGGAACGCGCGCAGCAACGAGAACGGCTCGCCGTTCCGCTCGAAGCGGGCCACGACCCGGAAGTGCGTCTGCGCAGGACGCCCGTCGTCACGATCGATGCGCACCGCGATGCGAATGAGCTCGGTGCCTTCGGCGATCGGCGCGTCGACGTCGAACGCGTCGTCCCTCGGGTGCCCTTCGACGAGCGCGAGGTATTCCTTGTCGACCAGCCCATCGTGAAAGAGCCGGCCCAGGCGCTGCGTGGCCTCGAGCGTTCGCCCGCACACCACGAGCCCAGAGGTCTCACGATCGAGCCGGTGGGCAGGCGCCGCGCCGTCTTTGCCGTACCGCTGCTCGAGCTGCGTCACGAGCGTGCCCAGGTGGTAGCGCGCGGTCGGGTGCATCGGCAGCCCCGCGGGCTTGTCGACCACCAGGAGCCAATCGTCGACGTGGACTTCACGCAGGTGCTCGATGCCGGGCACCGTCGGCTCGGCGCGCACGCGGCGCCGGAGCTGAAAGGACAGGCCAGGCCACACCGGGCTCGACGCCTTGAGCTTCTTCTCGCAGACGAGATCGTTCTCGATGATCTCCTTGACGCGCTCTCGCGAAGCCCTGCGGAGCTTCTCGCAGAGGTACCGATCGAGCCGCCAGCCCGCGTAGTTCGCCTCGACCGTGTACGGGACGAGCACGATCTCATCCCCATTCGGGAGCGGTTCCTCGTCCTCGTGCTCGACTGACGCCATCAGGACGCTATGTTCCACGGATGATCGCTGCCGTGCCAGCGCTGGTGTCGATGTTGTCGATGTCGGCCGCCGAGAGCTTCGCGGTCGTCGACGTTGACGCAGCCGACGCCCTGATGGGTCTGGGGGCGCAAGTCACCCGCCAGCTCGTCGAAGAGGCCCAGAACCAGCAGCTGCACGCCCTCACGCCCGACCAGCTCAGCACCCAGCTCCCGGCGGAACGGTACGGAGCGCTCAAGAAGTGCCGTGACAACACCAGCTGCGTCGCCCGGGCCCTCGCCGGCACGAACCTCACCCGCGTCATCACGGGCGTGCTGACCCGCGACGAGAAGCACTACCTGCTCAAGCTGTGGCACCACGACGTGAAGAACTCGAGCATCGTGTGCGATGTCGATCGCTCGGTCCTCATCGCAGCGCGGCGCTTCCAGAAGGACGTCGAGCAGGCCGTGCCGCCGTTGCTGCGCGGAGAACGTGAGGCCCGCGGAACCCTCGTCGTCGACTCCAACGTCCCGACCGCGCAGATCTCGGTCAACGGCGAGTTCATCGGAACGCCGCCCGTCACCATGACGGTCAAGCCGGGCAAGTACGAGGTGAGGATCGAGAAGAACAAGTACCTGCCCGTGTCGCGCCTGCTCACGGTCGAGGCGAACCAGACGACGAGCGAGAAGTTCAAGCTGCTCCTCATTCCCGGACAGACCGCCGACGACGAGCTCACGCCGAAGGTGGTCACCACCAGGGCGGACGAGGCCCCCCCCCGGTCATTGTCGATTCCAACGTGGGTCTCTGGCGGCGTCACCGTGGTGGCCGGCCTGAGCGCCTCGATCTTCGGCATCCTCGCGGGCCGGGCCGAGGCGTCGCTGCGCGGCGGGCTCGACGAAATGACGGGCGTCTACCAGGGCACGCGCGCCCAGGCCCTCGAACAGAACCGCAACGCGCTCATCGCCAACGTGTCCTTCATCGCGCTCGGCGTCGCCGCGGTCGCGACAGCGGTCTTCTTGATCGTCGACCTCGTGTCTCACCCCGAGCCCGCGCCCGCGACCGGAACCACACCATGAGCCGCCTCACCACCGTCGCGCTCGTCGCAGGGTTCGTCCTCGGCCTCGGGTGCCGCAACGTCGACCCCAACAAGGGCACGTTCTCGTGCGCGACGACCGACGACTGCGGCGCGGGCTCCGAGTGCCGGCTTCAGTTCGCGGGCGGAGGGCGCTGCTTCGTCGTCGGCTTCTGCAAGGACGAAGAGGTCTGCAACGGCATCGACGACAGCTGCGACGGCCGCGTCGACGAGACGTTCCCCGCGAAAGACGCCGCGTGCACCTCAGGGCTGCTGGGCGTCTGTGGCCCCGGCAAGAAGGTCTGCGTGCTCGGAGCCGAGGTCTGTGAGCCGCAGGCGATTCCGAGCGTCGAACGGTGCAACCTGCTCGACGACGACTGCGACGGCCAGAGCGATGAGGGCTTCGACCTGATGACCGACGTCGCCAACTGCGGCGCTTGCGGCCGGGCGTGCGCGAGCGGCACGCTCTGTCGCACCGGTGCCTGTATCGAGTCGCGCTGCGATGATGCGGCCGACAACGACTCGAACGGCAAGACGGACTGCGACGACGAGGCGTGCTTCGGCTTCGACTGCAACACCCTGCGCGCGCCGTCGAGCCGCTGCGGCTTCGCGCCAGTCATCCCCGACGCAGGCGCCCGTGACGGCGGCGAACCTGACGCAGGCGTGGTCGACGCAGGGAGCTCCGACGCAGGCGCGATGGATGGTGGGAACGCCGACGCGGGCCCCATCGACGGCGGCTTCGTGCGCGGCTGCTTCCGCCCCGAAGCGTCGTGCGGCGACGGTTTCGACGACGACGGCGACGGGCTGGCCGACTGCGCCGACCCCGACTGCAACAACCAGGTCTGCTTCACGGGCCAGCGCTGCACGGTGGGCACCTGCCCGGGGCCAGGGTGAACAGCTCCCGTTTCATCCATTGCGTGAGCCGTTTGACTCAAGCGAGGCTCTTCTTGGGTATGCGTCTCGCGCTCCTCCTCATCGTCTGTTCGACCGCTGCCGTCGCTCAACCGCTCCGTGCGGTCTACACCGTCGAGACACTCCCCGTGCCTGGAGGCCAGGCCGGAGACACGGCGCTCCTGAGCGACCGCTTCGGACTCGGGCGGGACTACGTGTTCGGGTCCGACTTCCAGAACAGCAGCGGGTTGTACGGATTCCTCAGCGACGGCGGGCCCGGCGCCTTCAGCGGACTCGGGAACGTTGGCGGCGTCGACGCCCTTCCTCGAGTGGAGGCGCTTCCCCTCGCGACCGTCGGAGGCCTCGTCCTCGCCAGCGCTACCACGGACGGCACGATTCGCCTGTTCACCACGCTCCCCGACGCCGGCTTCGTTGCAGTGACGCTGGACCGGCCCATCGCCGTCACCGCGCCCAAAGCGCTCGCCCTCGCAGACTTTGGAGACGCTGGGGCCCACCTGTTCGTCAATTCCGGCGGCCCGTCGCTGCAGCGCTGGCGGCTCGTCGAGGACGCGGGCCGGATCGACGCCATCGCTGCCACCCCTATTCCCCTTCCGTTTTTCGCGCAGGCCATCGCTACCTCTTCCGGCCTGCGGCGCGTCTATGCGTCGATCGGCATCGGCGGCGTCGTCGAGATCGACCCGCTGGCGGTAACGCCCACGGTCTTGAATGTCATCGACGCAGGGGCGCCGGGTGAGATCGCTGCAGGCCTGGCGGTGTACCCGCAGCGTGACGGCGGCGCCCTGCTCATCACTGCGGTGCCCAACTCCCTGCCCATCAGAGATCTGTTCCGCGTCTATCAGGCGCGCCCAGGCCTCCCCGCCCTCTTCCTGGCCGACGTCATCTTCACGGCACCCGATGGCGGCAGGCAGGTGCGCGGCGGCGATTTCATCGACGTATGGCCCGGGCACTTCGGTGGCACCGCGACCAGCCCGCGCTTCGACGCCGGCGTGTTCGTCGTCTGCGATCGCCAGAACGCCAATGGCGCGAACTACAAGCTCATCGCCTGGGACGCGATCGCCAACGCAGCGACGCCTCGGTTGCCCATCGACGTGCCGGGGTTCGTCGCGCCCATCACGCCGCCAGCCGGCCCTGCGCGCGTGCCGTTCCTCATCGCGACGGACTCCGAGACCGCCTCTGTGGCAGCGGTGTCGTTCTGGCCCGGCCGCGACGCGCTGTTCGCCACCCTCGACGGCGTAGCTGCCTTCGGCGCCGTCGATCTCGCCAGAGAGCTGACCGTGCCCGTCGACGCTGGCGTCGCCCGGAGCGTGGACGCGGTCGCCCGGCCCGAGCGGCTCACCGGGCTGAACGCGAGCACGCTCGTGGTGACGACGAGCACGTCGAATGACGCTGGCACCCTGACGTTCTTCTCGGGCCAGCCTGATGGCGGGCTGACGCGAATCGGGGTGATCCCCCTCGCGGCCTCGCGCGCGGGGACGGCGGCCGTGGCCGACTTCGGCGACGCGGGCACGTTCGTCGTCCTTGCCGGCGACGAGGCTGCACTTCACCGCTTCGAGCTGACCCAGACCGACGCCGGCCTCGTGGTGGCGCCGCTGGCAGACCTCACCCTCCCTTCCGTCGCCAGCAGCGTCGTCGCCTTCTCGGCAGCCCGGGTCCTCTACGTCGCGGCCGGGAGGGAAGGCGTCCTCGAGGTGAACCCGCTCGACGGTGGAGTCCGTCAGCTCGTCGACGCTGGTGCCGCGGCCGACGTCGCAGCTGGCCTCGCCTTGTATGCCCAGTCCGATGGCGGGCTGTTGCTCCTCTCGGCGGTGCCGGGGAAGGATCTCTTCCGCGTGCACCGGGTGCGCCCCGAGCCCACGACGTTCCTCACCGAGTTCCAGGTCACGATGCCTGACGGTGGCCAGCTCGTTCGCGGTGCCGGGTGGGTCGACCTCTCGGTCGCTCCGCTCGGGCGCTTCGACGGCGGCGCGGTGTGGCCTGCAGGCGTGCTGGCGCTCGGCACGACGACCGATGGCGGCTCGGTTCGCCTCGTGAGCTGGGCGGCGGTCGCCCAGACGGTCAGTCCCGCGCTGCCGATCGACACGCCAGGCCCGGCCGGCTCGATGGGCGGCGGCGCCGCGGGTGGCGGTGGGAGCAACATCGTGCCCGCCGGCGGCGGCAGAGGCGGCGGCGACACCATCATCCAACCTCCTCCTCCGCCCGGCTGCTGTACCGGGGCGCCATCAGCCTCGGTTCTTCCCATGATGGGTTTCCTGTACTGGCTGCGGCGCTTCGGGCGCCGTCGAGCCGACGACTGACGTGACTACGACCATGACTCCGTTCTTCCGCACCCTCTTCTTCTCCATCGCCCTCGCGGTCCTGTCGTGCCGCACGCCGCAAGATGGCCTGCGCCCCGACTCCGACGGCGCCATACGCATCACCCTCGTCGGCACCAACGACGTGCACGGCTGGGTGATGACGCAGGTCGAGCAGTTCCCCCAGGGCGCGATTCGCTTCGGAGGCGCTGCCACCTTCGCGGGCTACCTGAAGCTCCTGCGTGACGAGAACCCGGGTGGTGTGCTGCTCGTCGACGGCGGCGACCTGTTTCAAGGCACGCTCATGTCGAACGTCACCGAGGGCTCGGTCGTCATCGATGCCTTCAACGCGCTCGGCTACGACGCTGCGGCCATCGGCAACCACGAGTTCGACTACGGCCCGGTCGGCCCGCAGACGCACGCGAGCGACCCATCGATGGACTCCTTCGGAGCGCTGAAGGCGCGCATGTCGCAGGCGAAGTTCCCGCTGCTCTCCACCAACATCTACGAGTCCAACTCCCGGCTGCGCCCGTCGTGGCTGCCCGGTGATGGCACGGTGATGATCGAGCGCAAGGGCATCAAGATCGGCATCCTCGGGCTCACCACGCCGCAGACCCCGACCACGACCCTTCCCCTCAACGTCGCCACGCTGCGGTTCGCCTCGCTCGGGCCCGAGGCCCTGGGAAGCGCCAAGCGGCTTCGTGAACGCGGCGCCGACCTCGTCATCGCGGTGGTCCACGCGGGCGGGCGCTGCTCGGACTCGAAGGACCCGTCCGATCTGCACACCTGCGACACCGAGACGGGTGAGGTGTTCGAGATGATGAAGGGCTTCCCCTACGGCACGCTCGACGCCGTCGTCGCTGGCCACACGCACGCGCAGATCGGTCACTTCGTCAATGGCACCCCGATCATCGAGAGCATGGCGCTGGGCCGGTTCTTCGGCGTCATCGATCTCTACGTCGACCCCGGCAGCCGGAAGCTGGTGCGCGAGCGAACGCGCATTCGCAGCAGCATCGAGATCTGCGAGACCGTCGACGCGACCTCGGGCTCGTGCGACCCTCGACAGCTCCGCGCCCGCGCCAGCGAGGTGAAACCCATCGCGGCCACCTGGCTTGGGAAGACCGTCGTCGCCGATGCCGCGGTCGCGTCGATCCTGAAGCCCGGTGAAGATCGGGTCGGCGCGCTGCAGAACAAGGCGCTGGGCCTGACGGTGCCGAAGGCGCTCGGGCGGAACTACGAGCAAGAGAGCGTGCTCGGCAGCTTCCTCGCCGACGCCCTGCGCACGATGACGCGCGCTGACGTGGCGATGCTGAACCCCGGAGGCCTTCGCGCCGACCTCGCGTCGGGCCCGCTGACGTACGGTTCTGTCTACGAAGTGCTCCCCTTCGACAACGCCGTCGCCACGCTCGACATCACCGGAGATCAGCTGGTGACGCTCGTGCGCGCCGCGTACTCGGCGAAGAAGGGGGTCTTCCAGATCTCGGGGCTCGAGCTCGTGCTCGATCGCTGCCCCGGCCCGAACCGGCTCAAGTCAGTGCACCTGCCGGGCGGTCACGGCGTCGATCCGAACGTGCGCTACCGGGTCGTGTTGCCCGACTTCCTCGCGCGCGGGGGCGATGGCCTCGGCCCCATTCTGGCGACCATCGACCCTCGGCAGGTCGAGCTGGGTGAGACGCGTGGCTCGAACCTTCGCGATGAGCTCGTCGATTTCTGGGTGAAGAACCAGGAGCCCTTCGTCGCCCCCGAACCGGGCCGCATCTCGATGATCGGCGACGCGAAGACCTGCGCGACGGCCGACAGCCACCGCAACCCCTGATCCACCGAGTCCAGAAACGGGCTGTTGTCGCTCGCAAATCGCCGCTGGAGCCGATATTCAGCCTCGAGCGGCGCCTCGACGTCGACGAATTCGAACTCGGGGAATGGCAGCCCGGCGCGCGAGGGTTCGAAGTGGAAGGTGTCAGCCGGGTTGGTTCACCGGAAGACGATGCAGTGCTGCAGTCTCGAGGAGGGCGTGGTGCTCTACAAAGTCACTCCGATGCTGACGCCGGCTGATCCCGGTGATGCGAAGAAGACCAAGGACCCGAACGCACCGAAGGAGCCGCGCAAGCGCCGCAAGTCTGCGGTGTACGACGCCGACGGCAACGAGGTGTTGATCACGATGATGTGCCTCAAGTGCCGGCAGATGAAGCCGCTCGGCATGTTCGGCCTCCGCAAGATGGCTGACGGCGCGATTCGCAATCAGCCGTGGTGCCGCGGGTGCCGTTCCGGCGCGGGCACGAAGAAGCCGAGGACCGACGAGACGCAGCCGACCGAAACAGTCGAGACGCCCGCCGTCCAGGCTGCCGTGGCGGGCACTGACGAGGCGCCGGCGCTGATCGTCGAAGGCCCGGTCGAGCCCGCGACCCAAGGCTGATGCCGAAGCTGACTCGTCGCCAGGCAAAGAAAAACCCCGCTCGGGCCTTTCGGACCGGCGGGGTTTTCCCAGCCGCAGCATGTGGAGGCGAACGGGATCGAACCGATGACCTTCGCATTGCGAACGCGACGCTCTCCCAACTGAGCTACGCCCCCAGACACAATCACCGACGGCGCCGCGGCGGTGGGCTGACTATGTGACGCATGCTGGGCTGTCAAGCATGCTCCACCGACGCGATGACTCACTCCAAACCAAGTGTCGACACGACGATGCCCGAACGTCTTTGACATTTGACTCACTGCATTGCGGGTGCCAGAAACTCGCGCTCTCCAGATGCCTCCTTCGACGAAAACGTTGAGCCCGGCCGAGCTCGCGAAGCTGGAAGCAGCGTTCGCCTCAGATCCCGCGTCACAAGCGTACAAGCCCCTCGCCGAGGCCTATCTCGCGATGGGCCGGTACATGGAGGCGATGGTCGTCTGTAAGAAGGGCGTCAAGGCGCACCCGACGATCGCCGACCCCCGCGTGTTGCTCGCCCGTGTCTACGCGGATCAGGGCAAAGACAAGAAGGCCCTCGAAGAGCTCCAGGGCGCGCTGGGCGTGGTGGCGACCGACAAGAGCGCGCTGCGTATGACGGCACAGCTGCAGTGGAAGGGCGGGGAGCGCGACGCGGCGAAGGGCAGCATCCTCAAGGCGTTCGAGGCTGATCCGACCGACACCGACACCCTCGCCGCCATGAAGGACCTCGGCGTCGAGGTGCCGAAGCCGGCGGCCCCGCCTCCTCCCCAGGCTTCGGTCGTGCCGATGACACCGGCCAACGGCGTGTCGTCGCCCAACATCGTCGTCGAGCAGAACGTCACCCAGCCCAACCCGATGCCGGCGATGGCTCAAGCGCCGACCCAGCGTCGCACGTCACCAGCCTCGGGCCGCACGTCGGGAGCCAGGCCTGCCGTTCGTCGGCCTGCCTTCGAACCTGAGGACTCGGTCTCGGAGCAGAGCGAGATCTCCGAACTCTCCGAAGTCCCTCAGCGCCAGAAGAAGAAGGAGTCGGGCGGCGGTCTCGCCAAGGCGCTCTTCTTCATGCTGATCTTCGCAGTGCCCGTGGGTGCCGGCGCGTATTACGGCGTGGGCCAGTACATCGCCAAGCGCAACCGCGAGGTGAAGGCCCGCATCATTCAGGCGCAAGACCTGCTCAAGACCGACACGTACCACGCGTACAAGGAGGCGTGCACGGTCGCGGAAGCGGCGCTCAATCTCGATCCCAACTCGGGCCTCGCGCATCGCATCCTCGCGTACGCCTATACGGTCCGGTGGGGTGAGCACGAGCACGACGACGACATCAAGCGCCGCGCCGAAGAGAATCTCGCCGAGGGCAGCGCTTCGAGTGAGAAGGAAGGCCTTTCCTACCAGTATGCGGCCGAGTCGCTGCTCGCGTCGTACATGGGCAAAGGCAGTGAGGGCCTCCGCCTGCTCGAAGACCGGGTGAAGACCGCCGAGGCCGAGAACAAGAAGTCCGCGCTGCTCTACTTGACGCTGGGCTTGTTGCAGATGAGCCAGGGCGACCTCGAGCGCGCACGAGAGACCATCGAGAAGGCGCAAAGCGCTGCTCCCGACGATCCGCGTGTGTACGTTGCGTTGGGCAACCTGCAGCGGCGCCGCGGCAATGACAGCTCGGCGCTGGGTCACTTCAACAGTGCGCTTCGTTACACCCGAAACGCGCACCCCGAGGCGCTCCTGGGGACGGCGCTGCTCGTGCTCGATCAGGTCGAGCCTGCGAAGGGCTACATCACTGCTGCAAAGCATCTGAAGACCCTGGAAGAGATGACGCCGCCCCCTTCCCCGCGACAGATCGCCCAGACCCACCTCGTGAAGGCGCTGCTGATCTCACGCGTCGCGCACGACATTCCGCTCTACACCGACGAGAAGTTCCGCAAGGACCTCGAAGAGGGCACGGGCGTCTCTCCCGATGCCGCCAAGGCGTCGAAGGACATCACCAGTCAGGAGCGCGAAGGCCTCGAGAAGGACAAGGGCAACGCCGACCTGCTGATCATTCGCGCCAAGCGGCTCTTCTGGGAGGGCAAGTACGACGAAGCGGCGGCCGAAGTCCGCAAGGCCATCGACGCCAACAACACTGTCGCCAACTACCACGTCGAGCTGGCGAAGATTTTCCTCAAGAAGGAAGGCGGCGAGCCGCAGGCCGAAGAGGCGCTCAAGAAGGCGCTCACCATGGTGCCTGGCAGCCCGAAGCTCCTCACCATGCTGGGCCAGGCCCAGTACCGCCAGAAGAAGACTGAAGACGCGCGGCTGACTTTCGAGAAGGCGACTGAAGACCAGAAGCAGAAGAACGGTGACGCCCGCTACCTGCTCGCGCGCATCTATCGCGACGACAAGAAGGACTCGAAGCGGGCGGTCGAGCTGTTCGAGCGCGCGGCGGCCGACCACTACGCCGACCCGTCGCTGGCGGCCATCGCCTACGACGACGTCGCGTACACCTGGGAGCAGCTGGGCAACAAGGACAAGGCGCGCATCTCGTACGAGAAGGCGCTGAACGCCGACAAAGAGCTCGCCATCGCCTACTGCCACTATGGGCGCTTTCTCTCGAAGGACAACCTGCCGGCCGACAAGGACAAGCTCAAGGCAGTCGCTGGCGAGTACCTGAGGCTCGAGCCCAGAGGCGACTGCGCGGCCGACATGCAGCGGCTGACTGCGCCCCCCCAGCCGCCGAACTGAGTCGTTCCCACGCATCAGCGCGCCTCATCATCGTCTGGCAGGGTCGCTTGTGTCGGCGGCGGCCCGTCGGTATGAGCCGCTCGTCGTCAGGTAGGGAGCTTCCTTCACGATGTCTGTCTCGACGCACGAGCTGATCGCCCCTGTGGGAAAAGCCGAGCGCTCGGTGGTTTCGTTCGCGCGCGATCTCGTCTCGCTGACGAAGCCCCGGTTGTCGGGGCTGGTGCTCTTCACCACTGCTGGCGGCATGTGGCTCTCGCGGGCGTCGCTGCCGTGGTGGCAGTGGGGCGTCGCGATGCTCGGCACGGCAGGCACGGTCGGCGCAGCGAACGCGTTCAATTGCTACCTCGAGCGCGACTCCGACCGGTTCATGGCTCGCACCGCCGTTCGCCCACTGCCGCAGGGCCGGGTGGAGCCGGTGGTGGCGCTGGTGTTTGCCGGCGTGCTCGCGCTCGTCTCGCTGCCCGTGTTGTTCCTGGGCGTGAACGTGCTCACGGGCGCCCTGGGACTCCTCGCGTTGCTCAGCTACGTGCTCTTGTACACGCCGATGAAGTCGCGCACGCACTGGGCGATGGTGGTGGGTGCAGTCCCGGGAGCCCTGCCTCCGTTGATGGGCTGGACCGCGGCGACGGGCCGGGTAGAGCTTCCGGGGCTCGTGTTGTTCGCGATTCTGTTCTTCTGGCAGTTGCCGCACTTCATCGCGATCGCCCTCTTCCGGAAGGCGGAGTACCGCGCCGCGGGTTTGACCTCGCTTCCGCTCGAGAGGGGCGACGACGTGTCGCGGCGCCATGCGGTGCTGTACCTGGCCGCGCTGCTGCCGGCGTCGGTGCTGCCGTGGGTCGTCGGCGTTGCGGGCTGGCTCTACGTGGGTTCAGCCCTTGCGCTCGGCGCCGGGTTCGCCTGGGTGGCCATCGATGGGTGGCTGCACAAGCGCGACGCGGTGTGGGCACGCAGACTGTTCGGCGTGTCGCTGTTGTACCTGACGGGACTGTTCGCAGCGCTCGCGATCAGCCCGGGTTGAGTCGTCCCCTGGCGTGTGCGGCGGGGTTTGAGGGACCCTCTTTGTCGGGAACGACCCGGGGCTTGCCCGCCTCACCCTCTCGGACTACACCCGACTCCGTTCCGAAGTGCTCGGCGGGGAGCTTCGGGCGCGGCCGGCAACGCAGACCCAGCCCACCGTTGTGTCGGCAAACCGGGAGCTTCGCGCGTGACGGACGGATTGAGCCTGAGCACTGTGGTACGAGTGAACGCCGATACCGCTGTTCAACGGGTGGGTGGCCGCTACATGGCGGCGACTCCGGACGACCGCTTGCATACCTTCGAGGGCCAGGATGGGTCGGTGTCGGAGGTTGGCGAGCGGATCATCGAATTGGTCGACGGCGAACGCACTGTCGGGGCGATCGTCGATGTGTTGATCGAAGAGTTTGAGGTGTCGCGTGAGGTGGCCGAAAACGACACCAGGCAGTTCATCGAGTTGCTGCTGGGCAAGCAGGTCCTGACGGTGGGCTGAATCCCACTCCGGGCCTGGGGCACAAAGGGAGACGTGCGCATGAATCGGTTGGCTTCGGTGCGGGTGGGGGCAGTGGTGGTGGCGCTTGCGATGGCGTTGGCGGGCTGCGACTGCGGCAAGGTGGATTGCGCCAGGACCCCAGCAGATCCCAAGTGTGTCTGTGACAGCAGCGACCTGACCGTGGCGTTCGTCGCGCCGATGGAAGGCGCGATGGTCGACCAGACGAGCAACGTGCAGGTCTCGCTGTCTCGCAAGGGCATGCCGGTGAACATCGGCACTGCCAGGCTCGAGGTGCGTGGGCCCGGCGCGACGGACTTCAGCGACAAGGGCAACGGGACGGCTGATGGTGCGACCGCGACGTTCACCGGCGTGATGCTGGCCGCGGGAGAAAACGCGCTGCGGGCGACGGTGGCTGAGGTGAACTGCAGCGGGAGCGCGAACCCGAAGACGATCGTGGTGACGGCGAAGTCGACGGTGACGCCGCCTCCGGTGATCGTGAGCTGCACGTTCCCGCAGGACTCGAATGGTGATGGCACGCTGAACGCGGCGGAGCTGCCGGCGGGGACGCAGGTGTCGGTGCGGGTGCTGACGACGAACGGTGCGGGCGCGACGTTCTCGGCGCCGGGTTCGAACCCGGCGATGGCGCCGATCATGAATGAGACGGCGACGATTGCGGTGCCGGGTCCGACGGCCGATGGGACGTTCAGCGTGACGGGGACGGTAACGCGTGGAGCGGGAGCGCCGACGTGCAGCCCCATGATCCGGGTGCAGCGCACGGCAGGGTGCGCGGTCGAGAACACGACCAGCGAGGCGCCCCGTGGGCCACTCGACGACGCCGATCGAATGGCGATGGGTTTTCAAGTTCGAGCGACGGCGCAACTCACGGCGGGAGCCATCGGCAGCGCCGAGTTTGTTGCCACTGGTGTGACACGCCCGATCAGCTTCGCGATGGGCGTCGCTTCGGCAGACTTCACGGTTCCCGCGACCGGCACGACAACGCTGGACGTTGTCCTCAACGCGTTGGATGCGGCGGGCAATCGGTGCACGACGACAAACGGCACGCGCACCGTCCCTCTCGATTTCGAGGCGCCCACGGTCACGATTACCTCCCCCTCCGATGGGGCCACGATTTCCACGCCCACGGCGACTGTGACGGCGACGGTCGCCGGCGCTCCGAACGGAAGTACCTGCCAGTTCTTTGTCAACGGCGCAGACGGGCCGACCGGCACGATCATGAACGGCATGTTCAGCCAGTCAATCTCGTTCCAGGGTAACGGCACCTACTCGATTCGAGCCGACTGCACAGACCCGGCGGGAAACATGGGTTCATCGGCGACAACGCTGGCCGACGGCGGGGTCCGCGAGCACACCGTGATCGTCCAACTGCCTGCGAACATCTGTTCAATCGTTTTCACGAGCATCGGCGGCCAACCTGCGTCCTGCCCTGCGTTTGCCAACCGTCTGGGCATGAACGGCGTTCTGTCGGTGGTCCTGGGCCCCAGTGTCAGTTGCGCGATGCAGCCTGTGCGGCTCTTCAAGGACGGCGTTGCCGTTAGTGGCTCCGGACCGGGATTCGTGGTTCCAGTTGGAACCACGACCGCGATGTTCACGCTGCGCGCAGAGATCGACAATCTGCCCGGCGCGATGCCCGCTGTCACGACGACGACCTGCGCTGTCGAGGTGAACACCAACACACCAGCAATCACCAACCCCGTTGCACCCGTGGCGGGGCCTGCGATCATCAAGGCATCGGACGACACGAACTCGGGTGTCGCGGGGGCGCAGCGACAGCTCTCGTTCACGGCCGCCGTTCCACCAATGGGGCGCGTCGACGTGTGCGTTGATGACGTGATGGTGGCTGGGGTTGGCGCTCAAGCGTGCCCGGGCCCAAGTGGCTGGTTCGTGCTCGCGAGGAACGTCACCAGTCCGGTCCCTGCCTTCACGTTCCCTGAGGGCGCCTACCAAATGAAGATCGTGGTGATCAATGCCGGCACGCCCCCACCTGAATCGCCGCATCTGGAGGTGCTCGTGGACGTCACGACCCCCTGTGTCACGTCCGCTGGTGTCTCGCTCCCTCAAGACGTTGGGGCTGATGGAGGGGTCGGTGATGGACGATTGAACATCGCCGAACTGAACGGCGCCGACCCTCGCTTGCGCTTCGGTGTCGACCCAGCATGCGGCACGGCGGCATCTGCTGTTGTGAAGAACGTGAGCGGAGGAGTCGTCGGGTCCACGGCCTACTCGACTCCTGTGACGACCCCAGCAGGAACTCAGAACATCGACCTTAGCACCAACGTCGCTGCGGAGCAGGATCTCAGCGTCTTTGTCGAGTTGACTGACGCGGTTGGAAATCGCAACACCCTGAGCAGCAACGCAGCGGCTGCCCGGTTGCTACGAGTTGATCGCAGCGCCCCTGGCTGCAGTTTCATCGCCCCGTCTACGGGGCGGACACTCAACCTCACCGACATTCCGACTGGCAGTCTCACAGTCCAGGTTCAGACAAGTTCTGACGTTCCGCTCGTGGCGATCACGGAGGGAGCAGGAACCCAGCAGATCGCTCCGAATGCTTCGTTCATCGCATCTACGACAGTTCCGGTGACCGGCACTGGAGCGGTCAACCTCTCTGCTTCGTGTCGAGATTCGTCAGGGAACAGCGCCACGCCGGCAACGCGAACTGTGAATATCGATCTCGACGCTCCGACCTTCACGCTGACGGCGCCCGCAACGGGATTCATGTCAAACACGACGCAGGTGACGACGACTGCCTCGATGGTAACGGGAGCGGACGGCAACCCAATCGCGATTCGGTCCAGTGAACAAGTGAGCGACCTGGGGAGCCTGACGCAAGGGACTGGCTACACGGCTACTCTGACCTTCCCGATCGGCCTGAACCAGACCATCACGGCGACTGTCGTGGACAACGCGGGCAACAGGGCCACGCGGACGGCGACTGGTGTCTCCATCAGCTCGACCAACTGCCAGGTCCTCCTGACCGCGACGAACGGGCAATCCCCATTCGTTCGCGGTGCAACCACGTGGCTCAACCGCAGCCACGTCCCGGGTGTTGGAGCTAATTCTGGAACGGCCACGATTAACGCGAACAGTTCCAACTGTCGGCTTGGCGAACTCGTCACACTCGCGCGAGTCACACCACCGGCGGGCCCTTCAATTCCCCCTGCCATGACGGCCTCGAACGGCAATGTGTCCTTCGCCAACGTCGCATTGGCAGACGGGGAGGTGTGGTCTCTCACGATCCAGAACAACCCAATGCCGGTGAACTTCAGCGTCGACCTTGTCGCGCCAACCCTGACTGGCGGGGCAGCAGGCTTCCGTATCAACGCTGACACAACCGCGCCGCCGGCCTCAGTCTTCTTCGTTGCAGCGCAAAACAACCTCCGGGTTCGCGCCTCGACTCCTGGCTACTACCCAGATGGAGACGGCAACGGAGCCAACGGAGGTCAGGCGAACTTCGCGGTGAATGGCGTGACAGGCGCCGTGAACGGCTCCGTGATCTTCAGCGTCGCTGGTATGCCAATCCCTTCGACGAGCCAGAGCGTGACGAGTTCGCCACAGTCCTTTACGCTGAACGCCGTCACCCTAGCCCAGAACCTCGCTGGGGAATTCGCAGTCGTGGTCACTGACGAGGGAGGAAACACGGTCGATGTCTACCGCGGCCCGATTGTGGTCGATGTCGTCCCGCCTTCGGCCCCGACCGGCCTGGACGGCGGCGTCCTCGACGCTCGGGCAGCGACTGGGTCCGTCGCCTGGACGAACGATTCGGTCGACGACGAAGGCTCGCCCTCTTCAGGGGCAGCCGCCAGGTATGTCATTCGTTGGACCACGGCTTCCGTCTTCGGCAACAACGCGATGGCCACGAGCGACGACTTCTTCGGAGCTTCGGCTGCCGACGCCGTCGAGCGAGCTCCGTCAGGGACTCAGATGGCCGAGAGCATCACGCTGCCGCCTCTCAACACGTACTTTTTGGGTGTGCGGGCTCGTGACGAGGTGTTCAACTATTCGACCTTCACCGGCCCTGTCACCCGTGACAACCAGTGGACCCGACTGAAGATCGATGGGCCAACAGGCACCAACTTCGGTAACGCAGTGGTGGCAGAGTCGAGTTTGAACAACGACGGGGTCACCGACCTCGTGGTTGGAGCAAGCACAAGCCTGATCACTGGTGCCGTCTATGTTTATTACGGAGGCAGCCTCTTGACCCAACCCCTCTGCGTGAGCCCGGCTTGCACCGTGATCAACAACCCCGACGCGGGGGGCCTCGGCTTCGGGTCGGACTTCTCCGCGAAGGCAAACGTCGACACCGACGCGGGAACCCCCGTCGCCGACCTGCTCATCGGTCAGACCAACTTCCCCAACAGCACTGTTCCGGTGGGTCGCGCGTTTCTCTATTTCGGTTCCACGTCGACGACGATCGACGTCAACACGTTCATCGAGTTCCGTGGCTTCGACAACTCGTACCGCATCGGGAACTCGACCAAGATTCTCCCCGACCTCAACGGCGATGGGTTCGGCGAGGTCGCTCTCGCGGCGCCGTTCGCGAACGGAAACAACGGGCGACTCCTCATCTACGCTGGTCGTTCACGAGCTGACTGGCAGGCAGCCCGGACGGCGACCGACCCCGTGACGATGGCGCCCTTCATTCCCGTTTCCATTGCCACAGCCACCTGGGTGGTCGAGGGCGGCGTGGCTGGTGTTCCAACGACTACAGGCTACTTCGGGCGAAATCGGTATGGCATTGCCAGCGTCGGAGACCTCGACGGCGACGGCCGGGGCGACTTCACCGTGGGTCTGGGTCCGGCAACCATCAACCGAATGCAGATCTTCACGTCAAACGTCATTGCTCCAGCGACCGCGAATACCAGTGCCCTTCAAGCCCTCAGCCAACCGGTGGGGACGGACGCCAACGTACAGACCGGCTTCAGTGCGTTCGTTGTAGCCGGACTCAATGTCATCAATGGTCCTGCTCAGGACATGGTCGTGACATGGCCCTCGCGAGCTGGCGGCGGCGCGGTCTACCTCTACGGTGATCTGAATTCGACCGGAGCGCCGGCGAGTGCCAGCTACACCATTGACGGCCCCCTCACCTTCGGTTCCGCGGTGGGCGTCTCGAACTTGAACACTGCCGATACTCGCGCGGACTTGATCGTTGGCACGAACGCGACGACGAATAGTTCCGCCTGGATCGTTTGGCAGCAGGCTAGCCCGCCCTTCGACACCCCGATTTCGGTTTCCGTGCCCCGCTTCTGGCAAAGTCGTATCGATGGCAACACTGTCTCTGGAAGCACCAACAACTCGATCGGTCGATCGTGCGCAGCCGCGGACATTAGCGGAGACGGTCTCCCGGACGTGGTCATGGCTGACGAACGGAACAACACAGTCTATGTGTGGAGATGATCTCATGGCCAAACGCCCCTACCGTTCTCCCGAAGTAAAGACGAAGGACCTTGCACTGCTCGGCTCACCTGTTCTTCTTGCCTGCACGGGGCAGGTGGACTGTGGAGACTTCGGGTTTGCGGCGGGCTGTTGCGTACCCCTCGATGAAGAGGCGCTTTGTGGGGATAACTGCTGAGGGTTTCCTCATGGGCAGTTGTCGAATGGAGCCGCTGCACGCAGTAGCCCAGTTCGCCACGTGAGAGTTGTTCTGCCGAGCCCGGCGCTTGTTCTTTGCACCCTCATTTGGGGGCTGACGTTCGTCGTCGTCAAAGACGCGCTGTCGGCGTCTGACGCCTTCACGTTCCTGGCGCTGCGGTTCGGGCTCGGGGCAGCGGCGTGTCTGCTCTGGGCGCGCGGGAGGGGGCTCGACCGGACCACGCTCACCAACGGGCTCGGCCTCGGGCTCGTGCTGTTCGCCGGGTATGCGTTTCAAACGTTCGGCCTCGAAGACACCACCCCTTCCCGCTCGGCCTTCATCACCGGGCTCGCCGTCATCGGGGTTCCCTTCGTCTCGTGGGCGCTCTTCAAACGTGCTCCCTCGTGGCCGTCGGTCGCGGGCGCGGTCATCGCCATTCTCGGCCTCGCGCGGCTGACCGGGTTCGGGCTCGACGGAGGCCTCTCACGGGGCGATCTGCTCACCCTCGCCTGCGCGCTCTCGTACGCGCTCCACATCGCGCTCACCGAGAAGTTTGCGAAGACCGGAGCCTCTGTCGCGCTCGTCGCCATTCAGCTCTCCACCGTCGCCGTGCTGAGCGCGGTCTGCATTCCGCTCGGCACCCCACGTTTCCACCCCACCCCCGCGTCCTGGGCCGCCGTCGCGGCGACCGGCCTCATCGCCTCCGCCCTCGCCATCTCCCTTCAGACCTGGGCCCAGGCCCGCACCTCCGCCGTTCGCGCGGCCGTCATCTTCTCCCTCGAGCCCGTCATCGCCGTCGTGGCCTCGGTCGCGCTCGGGCGTGAACACCCGGGCCTCGCCGAGCTCACCGGTGGCGCCCTCATCGTCGGCGGGGTCTTCGTCTCCGAAGTCGGCGCGGCCTGGAGCCGCCCACCCACCATCGCTCCCGAGTCGACATGAACGATCATTCCTCGCGCGCCGCCGAACGGAGCACCGTGTGACCGACCAGCTCGTTGACGACCTTGTGCTCGCAGTCGTCCCCGCCCAGCCGCCCGGTCGAACCTGAGCGTCCCTGACTCGCGAGAACCCGCCAACCCGAGCATCAGACGACCATCGCTCAACGCCCTGCACACTCCGACCAACCGGACCAGGAGAAGGCCGCGCCATCACCGAACGCCACCCACGTCACCCTCGGCCCTCCACCGCCGACACGCCTTGACACCTGATCGTCTCGTATTAACCACCTTGCCCGATGATCACGGTCGACGGGTTGAGCAAGTACTACGGCGAACACGCCGCCATCAAAGCCCTCTCCTTCACCATTACGTCCGGTGAGGTCGTCGGCTTCCTCGGTCTCAACGGCGCGGGAAAGACGACGACGCTCAAGGTCTTGGGCTGCGTGCTGCTGCCCACCTCGGGACGCGTCATCGTCGACGGCTTCGACGTCACGCGAGACCCTCACGAGATTCGCAAGCGCATCGGCTACCTGCCCGACACGCCGCCGGTCTACGACGAGATGTCGGTCGGTGAGTACCTGGCCTTCGTCGCGAAGCTCCGCGGCGTCGCCGACGCGAACGTCGCCAGCTTCGTCGCCGACGCCGAGAAGAAGACGGCCATCACCGACAAACACGACGACGTCATCTCGTCGCTCTCGCACGGCTACCGCCAGCGCGTCGGCCTCGCCCAGGCGCTCGTCCACAAACCCAAGCTCCTCATCCTCGACGAGCCCACCGGCGGCCTCGACCCCGTGCAGATCGTCGAGATGCGCGAGGTCATCAAGGGCCTCAAGGGCGAACACACCGTGCTCGTCTCGAGCCACATTCTCGGAGAGATCAGCCAGGTCTGCGATCGCTACCTCGTCATCCAGGGCGGCGAGCTGATCGCCCAGGGGACCGAGACCGAGCTCTCGGCCAAGCTCGGCTCCGGAGGCCCCATCGAGATCGACTGCGTCGGCGCCGCCGGCCCCGTCATCGAGCTCCTCAAGAAGGTCGACGGCGTCAACGACATCACGCTCGTGAAGCTCGACGGCCAGAACCTCTCGCTCCACGTCGACGCCAGGAACGACGTTCGCCCGCAGCTCGTCAAGGCGCTCGTGCAGGCCGACATCGCCGTGCTGCGCGTCGACCGCGCGGCCCACCGCCTCGAGAACATCTTCCTCAAGCTGACCCACGGAAAGGACGCGTGATGAACCCGGTCCTCCTCATCGCCCGCCGCGAGCTCGGCGCCTACCTCCGCAACATGAGCGGCTACGTCATCATCGCCGTGCTGCTCTTCCTCGACGGCCTCGCCTTCAACGCCTTCGCCGTCGCCGGCACCGCGAAGAAGTCCTCCGAGGTCCTCGCTGACTTCTTCTTCTGGACCTCTGGCGTCGGCATGGCCGGCGCCGTCTTCCTCTCGATGCGCCTCATCGCCGAGGAGCGTCAGACCGGCACCGTGCAGCTCCTCTACTCCTCGCCCATCCACGATCGCGAGATCGTGCTGGGCAAGTTCCTCGCGGCCCTCGCCTTCCTCTGCCTCTTCTACGCAGGCACCGCCTACATGCCGATCCTCGTCGCGGTGTACGGGAAGATCTCCCTCGGCCATGTGCTCTCGGGCTACCTCGGCCTGCTCCTCGTCGGAGCCTCGAGCCTCGCCGTCGGCCTCTTCGGCAGCGCGTTGACCAAGAGCCAGGTCGTCGCCGCGGTGAGCTCGGGCGTGATGTGCGTCGCGCTCACCATGTGCTGGATCGTCGCGAAGGTCGTCGACCGGCCCTTCACCGAGACCATCACCGGGCTCGCGTGGTTCGGGCACTTCGAGCCGTTCCGTCAGGGCCTCGTGCACATGAAGCACTCGGTGTACTTCGGGCTCGTCACCTTCGTCGCGCTCTTCGCCGCCACGCGCGTGCTCGAAGCGCGGAGGTGGAGATAACCATGCTGAAGAACAGCTGGCTTCTGACGCTCCTCCTCACCTTCGGCCTGCTCCTCGTCTGGGTCGGCGAGCGCATCGTCGATGGCGATCCACGCACCCTCTTCACCGGCGGTGGCGCGGCACTGATGCTCGTCGCCATCGGCCTGCGCGCCCTGCGGGTGAACGTCGCCACCTCGGGCAAGATCGAGAAGACGTTGCTGGGCCTGCACGGCCTCACCTTCCTCAGCGTTGGCCTCTACGTCTGGCAGTCGGACCTGTGGGCGAAGGTCGCGGGCCAGACGCTCGAGACCGGCTGGCCGAAGCTCGCCGGCATCGTCGCGGTGCTGGTGCCTGCGGTGCTCGCGCTGTCGCTCATTCCCACCTTGCTGGTCGAGCTCTCGTACGCCTCGATGACGAAGGCGCCCGTGATGGAGACGGGCCGCGTTCAAGAGGCCACCAACGCCGGCTTCGGCATGGGCTTCGTGCTCATCTTCGCCTTCTCGCTCCAGTACGTCGTGTCCGAGCGCGACGTGAAGCGCGACTTCTCGTACTTCCGCACCGCGCGGCCGGGTGAGTCGACCAAGCGCCTCGTCAACTCCCTCGACGAGCCGCTCGAGGTCTTCCTCTTCTTCCCGCCAGCCTCCGACGCGTCGACCTACGTGCAGGCCTACTTCGACGAGCTCAACGAGGGCTCCTCGATGCTCAAGGTGCAGCTGCTCGACCAGGCGCTCGAGCCCATCAAGTCGAAGGAGCTCGGCGTCAGCAACAACGGCTCGGTCGTCTTCAAGAAGGGCGGGCGGAAAGAGACGCTCTTCCTCGGCACCGAAGCAGAGAAGGCCCGCACGCAGCTCCGCGGCCTCGACGTCGAGGTGCAGAAGCGCGTGCTGCAGATCGCCAAGTCCAAACGCACCGTCTACATGACGTCAGGCCACGGCGAGCGCACGCAAGACCCCATCACCAACGAGCAGCGCGCGAACATCGACATCCTCTGGCGCACGCTGCAGGACCAGAACTTCGAGGTGCGCACGCTCTCGGCCGCCGAAGGGCTCGGTCAGGACGTCCCGCGCGACGCGGCGGCCATCTTCGTCATCGGCCCGACCAGCGCCTTCACCGAGCCCGAGGCCAAAGCGCTCGTCGAGTACGGCAAGCGCGGCGGCAAGCTCTTCATCGCCATCGACCCCGAGGTGAGCCACACCTTCCCCGAGCTGCTCACTCCGCTGGGGCTCTCGTTCAAGGCCGAGGTGCTCACCGACGACAAGAGCTTCGCCCGCATGAAGGCCCAGGCCAGCCCGTCGGACCGCCGCAACGTCGGCACCCGCACCTTCTCGTCGCACCCGTCGGTGAACTACCTCTCGCGCTCGCAGCAGCCGGTCCTCCTCGTGGGCGCGGGGCCCCTCACCGAGCTGCAGACGCACCCCGCTGACCTCGTCATCGACATGGCGCTGCGCACGCAGTCGACGACCTGGAACGACCTCAACAGCAACTTCGAGCACGACGCGCCGACCGAGGTCCGCCAGGCCTACGGCGTGCTCTCGGCCGTCAGCCGTCGCGCCGCCAGCAACAAGCTCGAAGAGGAGCTCCGCGTGCTGGTGCTCGCCGACTCGGACTCCATCGCCGACGAGGTGTTGCCGCTGCTCCAGGGGAACCAGTACCTGGTCGTCGACGGCCTGAAGTGGCTGCTCGGTGACGAAGCCCTGCAGGGCAGCACGAACACCGAGCTCGACGTCCCCATGACGCGCACCCGCAAGGAAGACAGCGTGTGGTTCTACGGCACCACGTTCCTCGCGCCGGTCCTCGTGCTGGGCCTCGGCTTCGTCGTGCGCCGCAGAACCAGTCGCCCACGCAAGACGGAGGTGAAGTCGTGAAGGCCCGCAGCGTCGCGATGACGGGAGCCCTGGCTGGCCTCGGCCTGGTGGCCGCGTACACCACGTGGCAGCGCCCCAAAGAGACCACCTCGACCAGCACCATGGTGACGGTGCTCGACGCCACGAAGCAGTCGCTCGAGTCGGTGAAGTTCGAAGACGGTCAGCGCTTCGTGACGTTGAAGCGCCTCGACGGAGCCCTCTGGCTGACGTCGGGCTTCGTGCCGGGCAAAGAGCCAGCGCCTGTGGATGCCGGTCTCTCGACGACCTTCGTCGCCCTCGATGGCGGCACACTCCCCGACGGCGGGACCATCGACGCGGGCCTGATGGAGGTCTCGGTGAAGGCCCCGAAGCCGGCCCCGACGCGTGAGGTGCGCGGCAACGAGCGCGCCGAGGCGGCGATGCAGAAGTTCATGCCGTTCGAGGCGACGCGAGCGCTCGGCGTGTTGACCGACGAGAAGCGCTCAGAGCTGGGGCTGACCGACTCCGACCGGCGGCTCGAGCTGATCGTCGCGAGCACCGCGCGCGTGTACCGCGTCGCGAAGACGCTCCCGGGCATCTTCGGCACCTACGTGCAGGAAGAGCGCTCGGGAGAGGTCTTCCTGCTCCCCGGCACGCTGCTGTCGGACTTCGATCCCCAGTCGCAGGTGCTCGTCGACCGCCGCCTGCATACCTTCAAGCAGAGCGAGTTCGACACGTTCACCGTGAAGGCCGACGGGAAAGAGGCTGGCTTCGTGCAGACGAACGCCGAGATTCCCTCGACCGCGAAGGTGGCGCGCGCGGCGACGCCCGAGAAGCCGGAAGAGCTGGTGAAGAACTGGCACGACAAGATCTGGGGCCGGCTCATCGTCACCGAGGTGTTGGGCAAGGGTGAGCTCCCCGCGGGCAAGGAGCCCACCGTCGCGTTGCGCGTCGACTACAGCGCCAAGGGCAAGACGAAGGGGTTCCTGGAGTTGGCGATCGGCGAAGGAAACTCCATGTGGGCCCGCAGCGAGAACACCGCGTCGTGGGTGTCGGTGCACCAGGGCAGCGATGAGATTCTCATCGAGGCGAAGAAGCTCGTGCTCGAGCAGTAGGTCGCACCCGCAGGCGCGAGAAGCTCGAGGCGGGGACGCAGTCAGCACCGGAGCCAGCCGGGAGCGTTGGCGAACAGCTCGTCATGGTCGTCGGCTGAGCACGCGTCAGCGATGCACCGACGGGTGCTTGGCTCGGCGAGGGCCTGCGCCAGCGTTCGCAACTCCTGGGCCGAGGCCTGCGCGCGCCGTCGCGAGGTGAAGTTCGGCCGACGAGGCGGGGGCCGCATGAGGCGCCGCTCGCCGGAGCGGATCCAGGTGCCCTCCGCGCCCCCCCCGGGGTCCTTCACCGCCTCTTGCCCCCCGGCTCAATTCCCGCCCTCGTCCTCTTTCACTTCTTGTCCCTCGCCGAGTCGCGGCTTCTCGCCCTTCCCGCTCCTTCTTCCTTGCTGCGCCTGCGACCGGAGCCGACCTGAAATTCTCTCCGACGCGCATCTTGTTCGGCCTCGCGCTTGGGCTCGGGGCCTTTGTTGTCTTCTTGATGTTCACGGTGTGGCTCGGCCACGTCACCGGAATCCATGGCGAGGGGGTGACCGGCCTCGCATGCCTGGTCCTCATGGCGCTGGGGCTCGGTGGCCTGTACGCGTGGTCCTGGCTGGCCCGGTCTTCGTTCCTCGAGGCGCGCGTCGAAGCGCTGGGGCCCGTGACGCAGGGCGGGCGGGTGTCGGCGCGGCTGGTGCTCTGCCCGAAGCGCCCGCTGACGCTGGTGCCGGGCGGCAGCTCGGTGCTCGTGTTCACGCGGAAGGACTGGGGCGACGACAGCTCGCGCGTCTACGAGCATCGCCAGCCGCTGGCCCTGCCCACCCAGTTGCTGCACCGTCACGAGCAGCGCTTCGAGCTCGGCCTCCGCCCCGGCATTCCACCAACGTCGGGCCCCCGGGAGTCCAACGGCTTCTTCGCGCCGGCGACCGAACGGTTCGAGTCCGAGCTGCAAGTGACCGTGGCCATCGAGGGCTGGCCCGACCTCGTGGTGCGCACGAAGGTGCAGGTGCCCAGCGCGACGTCCTCAGCCGAGGGCCCCGGCTGGGACCGCTGAGGCGGAGCCGTTCAAAGCGAACCCGGCGGCCTTTCAGCGACCGAGTCGCTGGGCGACGACGGCTCGCAAGTCGTCAGCCAGGAGCAGCTCGACCTCGACCTGTTGCTGCGCGAACGACTGCACGAGCCCAACCCAGGTCGCGAAAGGCAGGTCGTGCAGGAACAGTGCGAGCACGCGCCGATGACCATTCTTCTGCTCGACGAAGTGCGCCGACGTGAGCGTTCCCGGGAGTGCGCCGCCCTTGGTGCCCCAGCGGAGAAAGCGCTCCTGGTTCGAGGGGAAACGCATGGGCCACGAGAGGCGAGCGCGCGCGGGCGCATACCGAGCGGTGTCATCGACGAAGAAGCGCTCGAGCAGGCTGGCGAAGGCCCGCGCTGAGCCGCGATTGTCGAGGTTCGACGTCATGACGACCTGCTCTCGAACACGGTGTGACGAGAACGCCTCGGCCATCACCGCGGCCCGCGTCGGGTCCTGCGCCAGCGCCTTCGCGAGCGCCCACGTCCGATCGTCGACGACGCCCCCGTCGTTCCCTTCGAGCATGGCCAGAAACGTGCCCGCGAGGGGGTGCGGCGCTCGCAGCGCCCCGAGGGTTGGTGTCTCGGCCTCGAGCGCTTCCCTGCCGAGTTCGAAGAGGAGCGCGTCGGTCGCGGCGTTGTCGCTGAACTCGATCATCGCCGTCAGCGACGCTCCGATCGTCGCGACACCACCGTCGATGGACGCGCGCGCCTTCGGGTGCGCCTGGCCGTCCGTGCCGGGCAGGTAGAAGCGCTCGACGTTCGGAAGCGGCGCATCGGAGGTCCAGGTTCCCTGCTCGAGCCGGTGACAGGCGAGCGCCAGGGGCACGACCTTCACCGTCGACGCGAGCGGCCACGTCGTGTCGGCGTCGAGGAAGACGCCGTGAGCCTCGTCTCCCACGTCCCAGGCCGCCAGCGCGTACCGTTCCGGGTGCTCGCGCAGGTAGGCCCAGACGTCGTCCGCCGTCGTGAGCTGCTTGCCCTCGAGCTCGTCGGTGGCGAGGACCTCGGCGATCGCGTCGATGAGTCTGCGCGCCTTCCATGCACCAGCGCCGACCGCGGCGATCAGGACCAGGAAGACGACGCCCGCGATCTTCACACGCCGACTCGCCATGGTGCTCAGGTCCTCCGAATGGGCAGCCGCACGATGAAGGTCGCGCCCTGCCCCGCCACCGACTCGGCGGTGAGCGTTCCCTGGTGGGCCTCGATGATGCTGCGCGAGACCGACAAGCCCAGCCCCGTCCCGAGGCCGCGTCGCTTGGTCGTGAAGAAGGGCTTGAAGAGGTTCCGCATCACCTCGGCCGTCATGCCCGGGCCCGTGTCAGCCACCAGCACCTTCGCGGAGTCACCATCGGCGACGGTCGCGACCGTCACCCGCTTCGTCGGCGAATCGGCCATGGCCTGGCCTGCGTTCATCATCAGGTTGAGGAGCACCTGCCGCAGCTGATTGTTGTTCCCGAGAATGCCGCCGAGCCCGTCACCAAACCCCGTCTCGACCTTCACGCCCTGCATCTGCAGTTGGTGCTGACACAGCTGGAGCGCGCCTTGAACGACCTCGTTCACGCCGAGCGGCTCCATCTCCATCTCGGGCGGCCGAGCGAACTCGAGCAGCGTCTGCAGGATCTTGTTGGCCCGGAGCGTGTCGGACTCGATGAGCCCGAAGTACTCCTTCGCCTCGGCCATCGAGTCGGACTCCTTGCCGAGCTGCGCAAAGCCCAGGATGCCGACCATCGGGTTCTTCACTTCGTGCGCGACGCTCGCAGCGAGCTCGCCGACAGCCGACAGCTTCTCGGACTGCACGAGGTTGTTGTGTGCGCGCTGCAGGTCGTCGGAGCGGCGGATCAGCTCGCGGCTCATCTCGTTGAGCGCCATGCCGACCGAGCGGATCTCGGGGGCGCCCTCGATGGGCACCGTGACGCCGTATTCCCCCTTCGAGATCACGACCATGGTGTCCGACAGGCGCCGCAGCGGCGCGGTCAACGCACGAGAGAGGATGATGGCGAGCACGAGCGCCAGCGCCACGATGCCCGCCGCGAAGAGGAGTGACCGGCTGGACAGCTCGCGGGTCGCGCCGAAGACCTCGGCGACGGGCACCTCGGCGACGACGGCCGCCAGGCCATTGCCGACCCGCGCGTAGCTCGCGAGGCGCTGCTCGCCACCCAGCTCGTATTGCTCTGCGCCGCGCGCCGTCTTTCCGGCGAGCGCCGACCGCACCGGCGTCAACCCCGAGAAGTCCTCGTGGGCGATCACCTTCGAGGCGTCGCGATGCGCCAGCACCCGCCCGAGCGAATCGACGAGGAACACGCGCGTCACGCTCCCGGTCGTCACCGTCTTCAGCAGGCGTTCAGGGCGGAGATCGGCGGTGATGATGGCCTTGCCGTCGGCGGTGACGGCCGAGAGGCGCAGCAGGGCCAGGTCGGGCGGCAAGCTCGCGTTCTGGAGCACCACCCCCAGGCGCCGCACGACGTCGAAGGGCACCGGCGTCTGCTTGCGCGCCAGCAGCATGTCTTCCTTCTCGATGTTCAGCCCCGAGAGCCGCTCGGTGTCGAAGTAGAGGAACGAGCGCTCGACGCCGGCCCCGGTGAGCGTGTCGACCTCGAGCGAGAGCACCTCGTCGTCCGCCGAGAAGAGTGACCGCGCGCGCCGTTCGGCGTCACCTGGAGTGCTCGCGTACTCCTGCCCGAAGTAGCGCAGCTTGTCGGCGAAGCCGTCGACGGTCGTCTCGACCTGGTCCGCGACGGTGCCCGCCACCAGCGCGTTGACGTCGTAGACGGTGGCCTCTTTGTCTCTCGTGACGATGCGGGTCGCGAGGGTGAGGTACACGGCCATGGCCGCGAGCAGGATGAGCCCCACGAGGAGCACGATCTGCGCGCGAATCGACAGTCGTGTCATTCAGCGGCCTCCCAGGTCGAACGAATAGCCCACTTTCAGCCCCGCCCCGCTGGCCGAGAGCGTCGCCAGCTCACCATCGAGCGTGCCGAACAGGCCCGACACCTCGAGCTCGATGGCGCCGGGGCCGAGCGGACGGGCCAGGCCCACCGCCAGCTCGAGATCTCCCGCCACGCGCGTCTCTCGCGCCGCGCCAACCGACAGGTGCGCCAGCTGAAAGGCGGGGCCGATGCCGCCGCGCACCACCCACGCCCCAATCGGTTGGTGCCAGCCGACGAGCAGACTGAAGGGAAACACCCAGGCCTGCGCCTTCACCTGCTCGACGCCGAAGTCGACCGAGCGCGACGCTGCATAGACACCCACCCGTGCCTCGAGGCCCAGCCGGCGGCTCAACACCGGCAACCGCCAGAGCAGGCCCACCGTGGCCGTCGGAGACGCGACGGACGAGAAGTTGAACAAGCCACCGGCGCGCGCAGAGACCGACACCATCGCCGGCAACGGCCGAGCGAGATCGAGCTCGGTGACGAAGTCACGCTCCTCGATGCGGAGCACGTCTTCACCATCGGCCGGCGCCGTCCATCGCGCGGCGAAGAACCCGTCTTTCGCGACCGGCGCTTCGACGAAGCCCTTCTCGACGGAGAGCCTCGGGCTGAGGTCCATCACACGGCGGCCCTTGCCGTCTTTGAAGACGATGTGGAGCTCGTCGCCGGCCAGGGTCACCTCGGCGCGGGAGACCAGCGGCACACCGACGAAGATCTCTCGTGGCTCGGTCCACGCCGACACGCGGCTCGAGTTGCCCTTCGCGCGAATGCGGAGGGTGTGCGGCCCCTCGGGGAGATCGCTGAGCACCTTCGGCGACGAGGGCACCGGCGTCGTCACCCCGTCGAGCTCGAGCTCGTAGAAGATGGCCTTGTCCACGGCGCTCCAGGCGAGGTCGACGGGCTCGCCGGGTTTCACCACGACATCGGAGGCAGGCGTCAGCCACGTGACCGTCGCGAGCGGCTCTGGGGCGACGACGTCGACGGATCGAGGCTCGGACGGGAGCGAGGTGTGGCCCGTGTCGTCCTTCGCGGCGACACGCCAGTAGACCAGGCCCGGCGCGACGTCGGTAGCGCGGAACTGCGAGCCGGTCACCGTGCCCGACGACACCAGCTGCTTGAAGTCGCGCTCTGACGCGATCTCGACGCGGTACTGGGTGGCGCCGACCACGGGCGTCCACGCGAGGTCGAGCTTCAGGGGCGTCGACGACTCTCCACGCGGGCTCGGCGTCGCGAGGCGTACTTTGAACACGCTCTCCTGACTCCACTCGCCAGGGGTGCCTCGCTCATCGACGGCAGCCACGCGCCAACGATACTCACCGGCGGCGTTGGGCTTGAAGGCCAGGGTCGGCGTCTTCGCCACCAGCGACACCTTGTCCTTCGTGTCGGTCGACGCTTCGACGACCCACGACGCGGCGCACGCGACGTCGCCCCAGGCGAGCGTCACCGTCGGCGCTCCGAGCACGACGTCGGCGGCAGGCTTCGAGATCTTCGGCGCCGCCGGGCGAATGGTGAACTTGCGGACGCCCGTGGACTCGCCAGTGCGGTCGCGAACGTCGAGGGCCTTCGCGCGCCAGAACCAGGTGCCGGCGCCGAGCACGCCCAGCGAGACGCTCGAGCTCTTCGAGGTGAGCTGGCGCGCGGGCGCGAAGTCCTTCGAGGAAGACACCTCGACGAGGAACTCCTTGATGAGGGGCGACGGCTCGAACGTCAGCTCGACGCTCTGGGCGCACGGCAGCAGCGCTTCGTCAGCAGGGAGCCTGGGAACGGGGACCGTCGACTCGAGCGCGACGGTGCGAGGCTGGCTCCACTCACTGGGGCGGCCCTCGCCATCGAAGCTGCGCACACGCCACCAGTGCGTCGCCGATGGCAGCTGCTCCCAGCGGTAGGCCGGCGAGGGGACGCGGGTCTGCAGCACGACCTCGACGAAGGCCGGGTCCTTCGCGATCTGCAGCTCGTAGCCCTGCGTGCCGGGCACGTCCTTCCAGCGCAGCACCAGGCGGGCGGTCTGCGACACCGCCTGCTGGGCCCACAGCAGCAGCACGACGACGAGCGCCGACCGGCACGTGTCACGGCCCACGCGCAGGCGTCACCTCGAGCTCGGGGTTGAGCAGCTCGGGCGCATCGAGAATGGCTTTGTGAATGACTCGAAACCGCGCCGCCTCCGACGGCAGTGACTCGCCCAGGGTGTCGTCGGCCGCGCGCACGCGGAAGAACCAGGCGCCTTCGGCGAGCGACGTCGGGAGCTTCACCTGCGTGCCCGAGACGGTCTCGGCGATGGCCACGGGCTCGAAGCCCTGCGACGCCGACACCTCGAGCAGATAGCGGCTCACGCCGGCCAGCGGGGTCCACGCGAACTCGACGCGAGCCCCTGGCGGCGCGAGCACCACCTCACCGGGCCGCGGCAGCCGCAACGCCGGCGCGAGGTCTTCGACGAGCGAGAAGCGCCGCGCCTCGGAGACGGGAACGCCAGCCGTGTCGACCAACCGCCACCAGGTGACGCCCGCGCTGACGGACGAGAGCGCCAGGGCGCTCCCTTCGGCCGGCACGTCCCGAGCGAGGAACGCGAACAGGCGGTCCTTCGCGACCTGCACGCGGGCTCCCGTCACCGAGCCCTGCCACGTCAGCGTGATGATCGGCACGGCGCCGCGGAACAGCTCGCGGTGATGCGACTCGGGAAGCAGCAGCGTCACCGGCCACGCGGGCTGCAACACCATCTCGTCCATCACGCGGACCCGGCTGCCGGCCCCGACGTCGGTCGCTTTGCCTTTCGCCTCGACTCTCGCCTTCCCCTTCTTCACGCTGACGCCGAGCTTGCCCTCGGAGAGTTCGACGCTCGCCTCGGCGTTCGGCGGCAGCGTGGCGGTCCCGTCTCTGGTGGCGACGGTGAGAGACACCGAGCCGCTGGCGCCTGCGATCGAGCCCTGCCGCAACGTGATGGAGCGCCCCACGCCCCGCTGTGGCTCGATGACCACCAGGCTGCGCTCCTCGAGCTCGAGCACGGTGCCATCGAGGAACGCCACGCGGGCCGCGCTCCCCGGAGGCACGTACACGGCGTCGGACTCGTGAACGTCGTCGCCTCGCGCGGCGGTCTGCCACCCGAGGGTCTCGGCGGGCCGCACCTGCACTGCACCGGTCGCGAGCCGAACGTGGGCGACGGCCTCTGCGCCAGCGCGGGCCGGGGGCGGCGTCGAACGGAGCGCGGCCGTCAGCGAGAGGGTGGCGACGAGGGCGCCAACGACAGCCAGCACCACGTCACGCAGCGACCGCTCGGGCGCAGGGCGGGACACGGCCACGGGCATCACTCCCGCTTCCGTCGCAGTGGTGCGATCTCTGCCACCACCTGCGTCAGCCGCTCCTTCAGGGACTCGACCGGAGAGACGTCGTTCTTCGAAGCGAGGGCCTCGGACACCGCGTCTTCGATGGCCGCGAGGGACTTGAACGGCTTCCCCAGGGTGACGTCAGGGCGCTGCTCTCCGAACGAGAGCGGCTCGGAGTGCCCGCTGATGAGGACGACCGGAACACCGGGGAAGCGGCTGCGGGCTTCGCCAATGACCTCTCCGCCGTGCATGCCCGGGAGCATCTTGTCGACGACCAGACAATCGACGGGCCCTGCGTCGAGGAGCGAGAGCCCTGCCTCGCCCGTCTGCGCCGTCAGCACCTCGTAGCCGGCCCGCGTGAGCGTACGGGCGACCAGCGTGCAGACCTCGGCGTCATCGTCGATGACCAGCACCCGGGGCGACTTCACGCTGGGCCCCCCCGCGAGGCCCGAATGGCGGCCTCGCAGATGTCGAGGATGTCATGAACGCCGAAGGGCTTGGTGACGTAGGCGTGCACGCCGAGGTCCTTCGCGGCGGCCTGGGTCTCGGGCGTGGGGAAGCCGGTGATGAGCAGAGCGCGAAGCCGGGGCTGCGCGGCGCGGGCCTGCTTGAGCACCTCGAGGCCGTCGATGCCCGGCAGGTTCTTGTCGGTGACGAGCAGATCGAAGGTCTCGTCCTTGAGTCGGGTGAGCCCCTCTTCGGCAGTGTCGACGAGGGTGACGACGTGGCCGGCGCGAGTCAGGACCCGCTCGAGCAACAGGCGCGCGGAGCGGTCATCATCGACGACGAGGATTCGACCTGGGACCTTCGCGGCGGCCGTGACGCTCATTCCAGTGGCGGACTGTACCTCGCGACGGGCCGGGGTGCGCTCGTTTCGAGAGGTTCAGGCGCGCAGCAGAGTACAGTCAGCGGGTGCACGACTCCTCTTCCCTGGCGAGCTGGCCTCGATGGCGGGGGCTCGATGTCTGACGCGTCCGAGTCGAACGACCTCGCGTCACTCGGGTACAAGCAGGAGCTCAAGCGTGACGTGAGCGCGTTTCAGAACTTCGCGCTCTCGTTTTCCATCATCTCGGTCCTCACCGGAGCGGTGACGCTCTACAAGCACGGGCTGACGTGGGGGGGGCCGCTGGTGATGACGGTCGGCTGGCCCCTCGTGGTGGCCGGCACGATGTGCATCGCGCTCTCGCTGGCTGAGCTGGCGTCGGCGTTTCCGACTGCAGGGGCGCTGTACCACTGGGCCTCGATTCTCGGCGGCACGGGGGCGGGCTGGGCGACGGCGTGGCTCAACACGCTGGGCCAGTTCGCCATCACCGCCGGCATCGACTACGGCCTCGCGGAGTTCCTCGCGCCGCTCCTCGGCTGGCCGGCTGATCACCCGCACGTGTTGCCGCTGTTCGTGGTGCTGCTCCTCTCGCACGCGGTGCTGAACCACGTCGGCATCAAGGTGGTGACGTTCTTCAACGTCGTGTCGGCCTGGTACCACGTGGCCGGCGTCGTCATCGTCGTGGGCGCGGTGTTGCTGCTGGCGCCGAAGCAGCCGGTGTCGTTCCTGTTCGAGACCGTCACGCCCCCGAGCGGCGCGTGGATGCCCGGCTTCGTGGTGGCGCTGCTCCAGGCCGCGTGGACGTTCACTGGCTACGACGCCTCGGCGCACGCGTCGGAAGAGACGCACGACGCCGCCATCAACGCACCGAAGGGCATCCTCACGGCCGTCATCGCGAGCGCGGTCGCAGGCTGGGTGCTGATCATCGGGGTGACGCTCGCGATTCCCTCGTTGCCCGGGGCCGTCGCCGCGCCGAACGCGTTCCTCTCCGTGTTGACGCACAGCCTCGGGGGCGTCGGCACGGCGCTCGTCTGGGTGTGCGTCGGCGCGATGTGGTTCTGTGGCCTCGCGAGCGTGACGAGCAACTCGCGAATGCTGTGGGCGTTCGCGCGAGATGGCGGGCTGCCGTTCTCGAAGGCCCTCGCGAAGGTGTCGCCCCGGTGGCAGACGCCGCACGTCGCCGTCTGGGTCTCGGTCGCCTGCGCGCTCGCAGTGTCGGTCTTCGCCGAGGTGCTCAGCACCATGACGGCGGTGAGCACGGTGGCGCTGTACGCGAGCTACGGGCTGCCCATCGTCGCCGCGCTCTGGGCGAGGCGTCGTGGTTGGCCGAGGAAGGGCCCGTGGACGCTGGGGCGCGCGGGCGCGGTGCTCAACGTCATCGCCATCGTTTGGATTGCGTTGATGGTGGTGGCGATGTCACTGCCTCCCACGGGCATCGCGGGCGTCACGATGCTGGGCATGACGGCCGTGCTCCTGATCGCCTGGTTCGGTGGCGTGCGACGGATCTTCAAGGGCCCGTCGGTCGGCATGGGCTCATGACGCAGCCGCTGGAGTCGAACTGCACGGTGTCCTGAAAGGTCGTACCTGCGCGAGGCCGAATTCGTGCTTCGTCGTGTGTCACACTCATCATCGGTCGCGGCGAGTCCCAGCCGCCTGAAGGACCGTCTCTGCCCATGAGTTTCATCCGCCCGTTCACCGTCGGGTTCACGTTCGCGCTCTCGGTTTCGGGCTGCGTCTGCGTCGACCCGTCGAAGCTCACCGCCTTCAAGTGCGACGAAGGGCGCTCGTGCGCCGCGGGCCTCAGCTGCTGCAACGACGGCCTCTGTCGCACGTCCTGTCCTGCAGGCGCTGGAGGCGGCTCGAGCGGTGGCGGAAACACGGCCGGAAGCAGCGGTGGCGGAAACTCGACGGCTGGCGGCGAGGCGGGCGGTGCTGGTGGAGGAACCGTCGGCGGAGGAGCCGCCGGCTGTCAGGACAACCAACCGTGCATGGGGAATACGGGAGCCCCCTGCCGAACGGGCCTCTCCCTCTGCCAGAACGGCACGGTCTCGTGCATCGACGGCCCGAGCGGCCCCAGTGGCGTTGCTTGCGGAGCGAACCTCGTCTGCCGCGGCGGATCCTGCGTCACCTGCACGGCTGGCACTCCCTGCACGACGAACGCTGACCCGTGCGTCGAAGGTGAGACCGTCTGTGGCGCGATGTCGACCTGCTCGAACTCGACCCGCCAACGCCCTGCCGGGACCACGTGCGGGCCCGGTCGCGTGTGCACCAGCGCTGGCGTGTGCATCACCTGCGCGGAAGGAACGAGCTGCTCCGGAAACCCGAGCACGCCCTGTGTGACGGGCGTCATTCGGTGTGACTCGGGGACCGCGGTGTGCATCGACGGGCCGCCTGCGCCGTCGGGCCTCGGCTGCGGCGTCGACCGCGTCTGCGTCGGCGGCAACTGTCTGCAGTGCGTGCCGAACACCGCCTGCGGGTCGAACCCTGGCGCGCCTTGCAAACGCGGCCTCACGACCTGCGGCGCGGCCCCCGGTTGCGATGACGGCATGAACGCCACGGCGGGCGCCTCGTGTGGCAGCAACCAGGTCTGCAGCGCGGCAGGCAATTGCGTGGCGTGTAGCGCTGGCGCGGCGTGCACCACCAACCCTGGCAGTGCCTGCCGCCGGGGGGTCGTCGAGTGCTCGACGGGCGCACCGGTGTGCATCGACGACGCGCTCAAGGCCCCTGGCACCTCGTGCGGAATGGACCTGGTCTGCAACGTCGCCGGCATGTGCGTCGCCTGCGCCTCGGGCGGCAGCTGCACCACCAACCCGAGCTCTGCCTGTCGCAACGGCGTCACCTCGTGCGCGACGGGCGCGCAGACGTGCACGGACGGTACGCCGAAGGCTGCGGGCACCACCTGCGGCGCTGGGCAGGTCTGCGACGCGAGCGGCTTCTGCGGCATGTGCACCGCGGGCGCCGCGTGCAGCTCCAACCCGGGCGCGCCATGCAAGTCGGGGGTCATCGACTGCTCCACGGGCAGCACCCGCTGTGTCGACTCGACCAACGTGACGGCGGGCACCAACTGCGGGCCCGATCGCGTCTGCAGCACGGCAGGGAGCTGCGTCGCGTGCGTCGCCAGTCAGGCGTGCGCCACCAACCCGAACCCGGGATGCAAGACGGGCGTCACGGCGTGCACCACGGGCGCGCAGACGTGCATCGACTCGGGCAACCGGCCTGCCGGCACCACCTGCGGCACCAATCAGGTGTGCAACGCCACCGGCTCCTGCATGACGTGCACGGCGAACCTTGCCTGCACCACCAACCCGAACCCGGGCTGCCGCAACGGCATCACCGAGTGCAGCACCGGCGCGCAGCGCTGCGTCGACGGGAGCAACAAGGCGCCTGGCACGATGTGCGGCTCGGGGCAGGTCTGCGACTCCAACGGCACTTGCGGGGCGTGCGTCGCGAACAATGTCTGCACCTCGAACCCCGGAGCGCCCTGCCGGACGGGCCGCACCGACTGCGCGACGGGGAGCACGGTGTGTCTCGACAACGGCAACACCGCGGCGGGCACGAACTGCGGCGCTGGCCAGGTGTGTAACGGAACGGGAGGTTGCATCGCGTGCGCAGCCGGCAACACCTGCGGAGGCAACCCCGGGCTCTGCAAGAACGGCGTGACGGACTGCAGCACCGGGGCGCTCCGCTGCATCGACGGCGGCAACAAGGCGCCCGGCACGACGTGCGGCACCAACCAGGTCTGCGACAGCGCCGGCGTGTGCGCGAACTGCAACGCGGGGGCGACGTGCACTCCGACCAACCCGTGCTTCAACGGCTCCATCGCGTGCACGTCGGGCGCGCCCGTCTGTGCGAACGGCGCCCGCAAGGGCACTGGCGCCTCGTGCGGCACCAACCTCGTGTGCAACGCCTCGGAACAATGCGTCTCGTGTACGCAGGGAGCGTCGTGCGCCACCAACCCCGGGTCGGCCTGCCGGCTGGGCACGGTGGAGTGCTCGTCGGGAGCGGCGGTCTGCGTCGACGGGGCGAGCAAGCCGAACGGCACCGTGTGTGCTGGGGGCGTGTGCAACGCGGGCTCGTGCAACGCCTGCAACGACGGCGCGGCGTGCACCACCAACCCGGGCGCGGCGTGCAGGAACGGCATCATCAGCTGCAACACCGGAAACGCCGTCTGTGTCGACGGCAGCAACAAGATGAACGGCACCACGTGCAGCGGCGGCGTCTGCAACTCGGGCGCGTGCAACGCCTGCAGCGAGGGGACGGACTGCACCACCAACCCGGGCTCGGTCTGTAAATACGGCTCCATCACGTGCGGTACGGGCAGCCCGGTGTGCTCTGACGGCAGCAACAAACCCAACGGCGCCACGTGTCCTGGAGGCGTGTGCAGCGGCGGCTTCTGCAGCGCGTGCAACGCGGGCGGCGGGTGTACGACGAACCCGAACGCGGCCTGCCGCAACGGCGTCATCGATTGCGGCACGGGCAGTGCGGTGTGCGTTGATGGCAGCAACAAAGGCAACGGCACCTCGTGTCCGGGCGGCGTGTGCAACGCGGGCGGGTGCAACCCGTGCAGCGGCGGTGCGGGGTGCACCACCAACTCCAACTCGGCGTGTCAGAACGGCAGCATCGACTGCTCATCGGGCAGCGGCGTGTGCGTCAACGCGAGCAACAAGATGAACGGCACCGGGTGTCCGGGCGGCGTCTGCAACGCGGGCTCGTGCAACCCGTGCAGCGCGGGCGCGAGCTGCACCCCAGCGAACCCGTGCAAGACAGGCAGCGTCGACTGCAGCTCAGGCTCCGCAGTCTGCGGCGAGACGGGCAACGTGGGCAATGGCACCACGTGTCCCGGAGGGACGTGCAGCAACGGAGGATGCGTGGCCTGCAACGCCGGCGCGTCGTGCGTCGGCAACCCCAACCCCTGCATGACTGGCAGCATCTCGTGCGCCACCGGGAGCCCGGTCTGTATCGACACCATCGCGCTTCCGAACCTCACGGTGTGTCCGGGCGGCCGGTGTACCAGCGGTTCCTGCTGCACAGGATGCATCTTCTCAGGGGCCTGCAACGCGGGAACGACGCAATCACGGTGCGGCACGAGCGGAGACGACTGCGCGAACTGCGGGCCCATCAGAGTAGCGACTTGCATTGATGGGTACTGCGAGCCAGCCTGCAATCCCATCTGCCCCTAGACGCCGACGCGATGGCCATGGCGACCGCGCCACCGCAGGCCGCAGCGACCCCGGGCCGAAAGTCCTCGTCGGGCGCGCCTGGAGAATCCAGGCGATCCCACATCGCGTCAACGCACCGGAGCCGGCCGCTTCGGCCAGCCCTCGCGCAGCACGAAGAGCGAGAAGGTGATGGCGTACGCGCCGATGACGTCGATGGAATAGTGCAGGTGCGCGAAGAAGAGGCTGGTGACGACCAACACGTGCGCGGTGAGCATCGGCCAGCGCAGCTTCGGGTTCGGCCACACGTACAGCAGCAACAGCAACGTCGTCGCGGTGTGCCCCGAGAAGAACAGGTCCTTCGTCAGGGAGACCCGCGCGCCGCCATCTGGCGCGAAGAAGGCGGGCGTCATCAACCCGGTAAAGGCGTGGAGCCTGGCGTCGAAGTCCATGCCAGCGTGGAGATCAGGCCCGCTGATCGGCCCGAGGCCCGTGACGGCGATGCACACCCCTCGCACCAGCGCGACGAGGCCCGACGACACCATGTGCCGCACGAAGCGCGCGCCATCGGTGAAGAAGAAGGCGATCGCCACCGGCACGTACGCGGCGAGCCACACGATGTAGTTCCAGCGATCGACCCAGGCGACGTAGGGCACGTGCTCCAGCACCACGTCGGGCAACGTCGGCGCAGGCCTCGCCTCGGCCCAGAGCGCCAGCCACACCATCACGCCGTAGCAGGCGTACCGGAAGACGAGGCTCAGGGCAGCGGCGGGCAGATGGCGCACGGCGAAGGGAGCCCTACGCGGAAGGCCCCGCGCCCGTCCACCTCTGGTGTCAGACCATCTCGAGCGCGACGCCTGCGGCCTGAATCGTCGCGGCGATACGAATCGCGTCGTGCACGTGGTCTTCCGTCAACCCACCTTCGAGCACGATGGCCTCGTGCGACTTCAGGCACGCCTCGCAGAAGTTGATGCTCGAGACGGCGGCCGAGAAGAGCTCGAAGTCGACCTGCGTCGTCGCGGCCTGCTTCAGGCGCATCATGCGAAGGCGCGCGGGCTTCTGCTCGTACGACTCCTTCCCCATGACGTGGCGGAACCGGTAGTAGACGTTGTTCATGCCCATCATGACGGCGGCGGCCTTCGCGTCCTCGAGGACTGCGTCGGGCACGCCTTTGGCCCTCGCGTCGGCGACGAGCGCGTCGGTCAGCTGACGGTTCCGCACCGCCCAGGCGCACGCGATGGCGACTCCCCAGGTCTGGTCCAGCGAGAGCGTCGCGGGCTGCAGCACGTTCTGGAGGTTGATCTTGATGTCACGGGCTGCGTCCGGGAACACGTCACGAAGCTTGTCGATGTTTTCCATGTGCGAACTCCTCTTTCCGGCGCGACGTCGAACGACTCGAAGAAACACCACGGGCGTGGCGGGAGCGCGCCCCACACCACGCCCGTGAACACTTCAGGACAGCGAGCGACCGATCAGCCGGCCTTCTTGATCTTCGCCGAGAGGGTCTCTTCGCCCTTCTTCCAGTTGCAGGCGCAGAGCTCTTCGGTCTGCAGTCCGTCGAGCACGCGGAGCACCTCGTCGACGTTGCGACCGACCGAGAGATCGTTCGCGGTGGCGAAGCGCACCACGCCGTTCGGGTCGATGATCATCGTGGCGCGCAGGGCGACCTGGGCCTCGGGGTGCAGCAGGCCGTACGCCTGGCCCATGGCCGCCGAGACGAAGAGCAGCGGGTGCTTGATGGTCTTGAGGTCAGCGTGGTTGTTGCGCCACGCGAGGTGCGAGAACTCGTTGTCGGTCGAGCCGCCGAGCACCACCGCGCCGCGATCGGCAAAGTCCTTCAGCTTCTTGTCGAACTCGACGATCTCGGTCGGGCACACGAAGGTGAAGTCCTTCGGGTACGTGTAGAGCACCACCCACTTCCCGGCGTGCTCCTTCAGCGAGACGTTCTTGAACTCCTTGCCCTTCTCGACACTGACGCAGGCGACGACGTTGAACTCGGGGGCCTTCGAACCAGGAACCAGCATGACGTTCTCTCTTTCGTTGATGGGACTGCGGGAATGGGCTCAGCGCTTCTTTGGACTGCTTCTTCGAGGCCCGCCGAGCTTCCGGCCCCGCATGACGACCATGTACTCCGTGACTTCGTACCCGGCGAGGCGCGAGACGTCTCCGACGCGCACCGCGTCCCAGGGAATGTCTTCAATCTGACCGGTGTCTTCGTCGATGAAGTGATGATGGCGCTCGAGGTTGGGGTCGAACACCACGCGTCCCTCGGCGAGCACCAACTGACGAAGCAGCCCCTTCTCCACGAAGAGGTTGAGCGTGTTGTAGACGGTCGCCCGCGAGAGCATCGGCACCAGCGACTGCACCTTCGCGAGCACCTGATCGGCCGACGGGTGCTCCGCGGTCTCGAGCACGTACTCAGCGACGGCGAGGCGCTGCGCCGACGGCTGAATGCCAGCGTCTTTGAGGCGCGCTGAGAGGTCTGGACTCATTTCGGATTTAGACTTAATCCAGACTTTGATGCGTGCAAGCCGAAATGAACGCGCAACCCGGCCACGTGGCGGGCATCGAACAGTCCACTCATTCCAAGGGGAACACATGCCAAAGACGAACAAGGCGCAGGCGACGGTGGGCACCCGACCGGTGGTCGACATCGGCATCGGCGCAGCAGACCGCAAGGCCATCGCGGAGGGGCTCAACGCGCTGCTCGCCGACACCTACGCGCTGTACCAGAAGACCCACGCGTTCCATTGGAACGTCGAGGGCCCGATGTTCCAGACGCTGCACCTGATGTTCGAGGCCCACTACAACGAGCTGTGGACGGCGACCGACCTCATCGCCGAGCGCATTCGTTCCCTCGGCTTCCCGGTGCGCGCGACGTACTCCGAGCTTGCGAAGCTGACCTCGATTCCCGAGTCGCCGGGCGTGCCCGAGGCGACCGACATGGTGCGGCTGCTCGTCGAAGGCCACCAGGCAGCGACGCGCACGGCGCGGAAGATCATCACCGTCGCCGAGCACGCCGCTGATGCCTCGACGGTCGACCTGCTGACCCAGCGGCTGCAGACGCACGAGAAGACCGCGTGGATGTTGCGCAGCTTGCTGGCCTGAGGCCCCCGAGTCGGCGATATCAGCGGCGTGTTTCGACTCGAGAACGCGGTTCAGCCGTACGCGTGGGGCAGCGTCACGGCGATTGAACACCTGCTGGGCCTGCCCTCGACGGGTGGTCCGCAGGCCGAGCTGTGGCTGGGCGCGCACCCGTCAGCGCCGTCGAAGGTGAACGGGCGGTCGCTGGAAGCCATCATCTCCGAGGCTCCGCAGCCGATGTTGGGAGCGCTGGTCGAGCAGCGCTTTGGTCCGCGGCTGCCGTTCCTGCTCAAGGTGCTCGCCGCCGCGAAGCCGCTGTCGCTCCAGGCGCACCCGTCGCTCGCGCAGGCGCAGGCCGGCTTTTCGAGTGAAGAGGCGGCGGGTGTTCCGCGCTCGGCCGCGCACCGCAACTACAAGGACCCGAACCACAAGCCCGAGCTCATCTGCGCGCTCACGGCGTTCCGTGCGCTGTGTGGCTTCCGGCGGGTCGCCGACACGAAGGCGCTGCTCTCGGACCTTGGCGTGCCTGCGCTCGCGCCGTTCCTCGAGGCGCTGGCCTCGGGCGGACTCCGAAGTCTCTTCGAGCGCGTGATGACGGTCCCCGGGAACGAACGGGCGCCACTCGTCCATGCGGTCGTCGCGGCCTGTGCATCGCGGCCTCCCGCAGCCTTCGCGGCCGAGTGCGCCAACGCCGTTGCGCTGGAGCGTGAGTACCCGGGCGACGTCGGCGTCATCGGCGCGTTGTTGCTCAACCTCGTCACGCTGAAGCCCGGCGAAGCGCTCGCGCTCGGAGCCGGCAACCTGCACGCCTACCTCGAAGGCACGGGCGTCGAGCTGATGGCGAACTCCGACAACGTGCTGCGTGGAGGGCTGACGCCCAAACACGTCGATGTGCCCGAGCTGCTGCGGGTGCTCGACTTCACCGACGGGCCGGTCACCATCGTGGTGCCGCGAGGCGCTCCCGAGGCCATCTACCCGACGCCGTTCCCCGACTTCCGGCTCTCACGCGTCGACATCGACGCAGCCTTCACTCTGCCCCGCAACGGCCCCGACCTGCTGCTGTGCCTCGAGGGCGAGGTGCAGGTGAACGGGCTCGTGCTGGCCCGAGGCCAGTCGGCGTTCGCGCCGTTCGAGGATGGGGCGCTGAGGCTGTCGGGGCGCGGCGTGGTGTACCGGGCGACGGTCAACACATGAAGCTCGCGCACTTCTCCGACATTCACGTCACGCACTTTCCGCTCTCAGGTGGGTTCGCGCTCAAGCGCCTCGCCGCGGTCACCAGCTATTCCCTCGCAGGCCGCGGCAAACACTTCATCGGCAGTGACGCGCGCATCGCCTCGCTCCTGGCGCACGTCGACGCGCAGCAGGTCGACCACGCCCTCTGCACCGGCGATCTCACCGGCGTCTCGACCGAGGCTGAGCTCGCTCGCGTCGCCGAGCTCTTCGGGCCGCGCCTTCGTCAGCCCGAGCGTTTCACCGTCATTCCAGGCAACCACGATCGCTACGTCACTGGCGCCGCGGGCCTCTTCGAGAAGCACTTCGCCCCCTTGTGCGAGGGCGCCTCATTCCCCGCGGTGAAACACCTGCCGTCTGGGGTGACGCTCGTCCTGCTCGACGCCGCGCGGCCGACCAGCCTCATCGACTCCTCGGGCCTCATCGGCGAAGCGCAGCGCTCGAGGGCGCTCTCGATTCTCAGCGACCCCTCGTTGAAGGACCGCTTCGTCATCGTCGCTTTGCACTACGGGCTGCTGCGGATGACCGGGAAGCGCGACTCGAGGCCGCACGGGCTGCGTGACGACGTCGAGCTGATGAACCTGGTCGATCGTGATGACGTGACGGTCGACCTCGTGCTGCACGGCCACCTCCATCGCCCCTTCACCATTCGCACGAAGCAGCGCCACATCGTCAACGCGGGCAGTGCGACCGACCTGCACATGCGCTGCGGCTACAACGTCTATGACATCGACGTCGCCGCGCACCGCGTCGCCATCACCCGGCATCGGTGGAACGTCGAGGCGGGCCGCTACGAAGCCGACCCCGGTCACGCGCTGAACGTCTCGCTCGACACCCGCCCTTGAACTCGGGTGGCCCTCCGGCCGATCCTCGCCAGGTGACGGCGCACCACCTGCTCACGACGTCGTACGCTGAGAGCTGGGCCATTGAGCCGCGCGCCGACGTCGCGTTTCCGCTGGTGCTCGAGCTCATCTCTGCGCCCATCGCCCAGGTCACGCTGGAGCGCCTCGCCGCGTGGGCCGACCGATACTCCCGCCGCGGCCCACCATGGCAGGACGTGCTCGAGGCCGATCTCGACCCTTCACGCCTGTCGTTGGTGATGGAGCGCTTCGTCGGCATCACCTTCGCCGAGCTGGTGCGCAACCTCAGCAACGAGCGCTGGGTATTGCCGACGCCGACCTGGCTGCGGCTTGGGCTCGACCTGCTCGACGCCTTCGAGCGCTCAGGCGACGACGTGCTGAAGGAACCACCCTGCCCCACCGGCATCGGCTGGTCGCTGCGCGGGCAGCTGGTGCTGGCGCCGACGATGGTGAACGCGGTGCTCGCCACGGGGTTCGACGTGCCAGACCACACCGTTCTCTTCGCTCCCGAGCACGTGAGGCGTCAGTCGCTCGACGAACGGTCGCTCGTCTTCCAGCTCGGCGTCGCCCTCGGCTGGCTGCTCACGGGGTGGCATCCGCTCGAAGCAGAGGTCGGCGGACACGTCGGCGGGCTGCTGCGGGCTGAGCGGCCCCGGGCGGCCGGGTGGAAGCTCGGCGCCTCGTCAGCGGTCATCGAGGTGCTCGAGCGCGCGACTTCGTCAGAGCCCGACGAGCGGTTTCAGAGCCTCGGCGCCTTTCGACGCTCGCTCGTCGACGCGGGTGGCTGTGCTCCGGTTTCGTCGATCGAGGCCTTCAGCGTGATGCAGGCCGCGACGCATCGATTGGTCGACCGGCTCATCGAGCACCTGTGGACGAAGGACACGCTTCTTCCGTCGACGTGGGAGGGGTTGTGGCCGCCTGGCATTCACCCGCTCGAAGGGCTGTCGGTGGTCGAAGACCGCTTGCTCGAGCACCGCGTCGACCGACGAACGTTCGCGCGCCGCGCCGAGGTGGGCCATTCGCTGCGGCCGTGGAGAACGCCGCCAGAGCGGGCCGAAGACGAGACGGCGTTCAGGTGGGCGGACCAGAATCGCTGGTGGGCCGACGCTGCGGCGCCACGTCTTCCCTGGCGCGTCGGCTGAGGTGAATGTGCCCTGCGGGTCGGCGTCCGACGCCCCGTGCGCGTCCTCGCCGCCATCGTTCTCGTCATCGCGTCCAGCGCCTTCGCAGACCCGGTGTGGGAGCCACAACGAATGGCCGTCGGTCTGGGTTTTGGTGGGCGTTGGACGAAGTCAGTCGACGTCACTGGTGGCGGCCGCGCTCTGGCCGTCAAGGGCGCCGGCCCGGTGGTGAACGTCACGGGCTCGTTCGGGTGGCATCGCGGCGCGCTGCGTCTCGGGGGCCTCGGCAGCTACGAGTTGATGCTCGACCCGGAGCACGATCTCGGCGCCCTCACGGCGGGTCCGCTCCTTCCGAAGACCGAGAGCACACTGCGCGTCAGCACCGCGCACTTCTTCAGCCTCGGCCCCTTCATCGGGGCACAGACGACCGGCACCGGCCCCGTCGCCTTCGCTGACGTCGCGATGCTGGTGGACCTGATGGCCGCCGAGCTTGAAGACACGGGCACACGACTGGGGCTGCGGTTCGTTCCGACGGCTAGGGCGGGCGTCGGCGTCGACATGGACTTCGCGAGCTTCGAGCTGTGGGTGTACGGGAGCTCCCTGGTGACGCCGAGGGTCGGAGTCTGCCTCGCGATGGGCTTCTGAAGCGGTTCGCCTGGCTGTGGCAGCCGAAGAACGCCGCCGCCATGGTTCCGAGACCGGAGTCGTTTCGCATGCGCGACGCTGCGGACGCGCTGCGCTGCCAACGGCCTCAGTGTGTGCCGCTCGCGTTCAGGCCGAGTCGTTCGACGAGACGCTGGAGGCGCTCACTTCTTCTTCTTCGCGGGCTTCTCGTATCGCACGGTGACCTTGGTCGTGATGCCGCCGCGCACCCACCAATCGGCCTCGACCTCCATGTGCCTCGGGGAACAGACCTTCACGAGATCGTCGAGGACCCGATTGGTGACGGCTTCATGGAAGGCGCCCTCGTCGCGGAAGCTCCAGAGGTAGTTCTTGAGGCTCTTGAGCTCGACGCAGAGCTGGTCGGGCACGTAGCGGATCTTGAAGTGCGCGAAGTCGGGCTGGCCGGTGAGCGGGCACAGGCAGGTGAACTCGGGGCAGTCGAAGAGAATCTCGTAGTCGCGGACCGGGGCCGGGTTCTTGAACGTCTCGAGGTTCTTGCTGGGCTTTGAAGGCATGGGCGGCCCTTACAGAAAAAAGCCGCTACCATCACCTGCGTGAGTGATGAGGTTCAGAGGGCAGTTGCCGCGCTCCGAGAAGGTGGGCTCATCGGGCTCCCGACCGAGACCGTGTACGGGCTGGGCGCCGACGCGTCGAATGAGCTCGCGGTGAGGCGCATCTTCGCCGTGAAGGGCCGGCCGTCGAACCACCCGCTCATCGTGCACGTCGCGAGCCTCGAGGTCGCCCGTCATTGGGCCCACTCGTGGCCGAACGAGGCCGAGATCCTCGCGAACGCGTTCTGGCCCGGGCCGCTGACGCTCATCGTCAGGCGCAGCGCGCTGGCGGGTGACGCCATCACGGGCGGGCAGGACACGGTCGGACTGCGGGTGCCCGACCACCCGTTGGCCCTCGAGCTGCTGCGGCTCTTCGGGGGTGGCGTCGCCGCGCCGTCCGCCAACCGGTTCGGCCGGGTGAGCCCGACGACGGCGAAGCACGTGCGAGACGAGCTCGGCAACGACGTGGACCTGGTGCTCGATGGAGGGCCGTGTCGTGTGGGCGTCGAGTCCACCATCGTCGACGTGAGCGGCGCGTCGCCCAGGGTGCTGCGGCCGGGGGGCGTGCCGAAGGAGGCGGTGGAGCGCGCGCTCGGTCGAGAGGTTCCGCTCGCGGCGGCGGCCACCGACGTCCGGGCGCCGGGGCTGCTGGAGTCGCACTACGCGCCACGCGCGGGCTTGTGGCTCGTGACGGCGGCAGAGCTGCCGGCCGAGATCTCGAGACGGCTGACGGCGGGCGCGAAGGTGGCCGTCGTCGCACCGTCTGGCGTGAGCTGCCCAGACGGCGTCACCCGGTTCGAGGTGCCGGTCGACGATGCAGGCTACGCACGGGCGCTCTACGCGACGCTGCGCGAGGTCGACGAGAGGGGCCTCGACGTGGTGCTGGCGGTGCCGCCTCCAGCGTCGGGCGTCGGGCTCGCCGTGGTCGATCGGCTGAGGCGAGCGAGCGCACCACGAGGTCGCTGACGGACTGCAGTGGCACGAGGCGACCTGCCGCCGTCCTGGCTCAGCCTTCAAGTCAGTCTCCTCGGGCCTCCGCTGGGTACGCGGCGGAGGTCCCGGAGCGCCGCCGGTCGGGCTCACCGGCGCAGAGCGGTGCGCGCGCCCTGGACGACCGTGCGCGAGACGATCATCGACAGAGGTCCGCTACCAGCTTGCGGAACCACGCGTGGCCCTCGTCATGGCGATGCCGCTCGTGCCACGCCTGCTGAAGCGTGAAGCCGTGCGCGGGGAAGGGAAGCGAACGCGTCACCAGCCCCCATGGCTTTCCGTGAAGGGCGATGATCCGGTTGGGCAGCACCGCGCCGAGATCGCTCTGCGCGATCAGGGACGGCACCACCGCGAAGGTCGGAACATGCGCCACGAGCTGACGGTGATGCCCCAGACGCTCCAACGCCTCGTCGAGCGGGTTGCCCGGCTTGCCTTCAGGAGAGAGCGCGATCTGCGGAATGGAGAGGTACCGCTCGAGCGTCAACGGCCTGCCAGCCATCGGGTGGCCGGCGCGCAGCACGAACGAGAACGCCTCGTCGAACAGCTTCGTCCACACGACCGCCTGGCCCATCGGTCGCAGCGGCGCCCAGAGGAAGTCCCATGTGCCCGAGGTGAGCGCGGCTTCGGCGTCTGGTACCGTCTGGACGATTCGAACCGTCACCGTTGGCGCTTCGCTGGCGAGCCGGTGGAGCAGCGGTCGCATCAACACCGACGCGCTGTAGTCGCTGGAGCCGACGACGAAGGTGCGCCGCGTCGTCCTGGGGTCGAACCCTGCGCCCGTCGAGAGCAGATCGTCGAGGCGCGTGAGCAGCATCTCGAGCTCGGGTTGGAGTTCCAGCGCGCGGGGCGTCGGAACCAGGCTCCGCCCATCGCGTACGAAGAGCGGGTCGTGCAGCGCCGACCGCAGCCGTCCGAGCGCACGTGAGACCGCCGGCTGCGACAGGCGCATGCGCTCGGCCGTCGCCGTCACGCTGCCCGTCGCGAGCAGGTGCCGGAACGTCGTGAGCAGGTTGAGGTCGCCGACCTCATGCGTCTGATGCATCTTCATGACTCGCTTCATGCATTGGACACATAGCGCTCCGGGCGACACATTGCGCGCCGAAGTCGACACCCACACCCCAGGAGCACCTCACCTCATGTTCGCCATCGCAGGAGTCTCAGGTCACACCGGCGCCGTCGTCGCCGACACGCTGCTCTCGAAGGGCCAGAAGGTTCGCGTCATCGTCCGCGACGCCGAGAAGGGCGCGGCCTGGCAGAAGAAGGGCGCCGAGGTCGCCGTCGCTGACCTCGGTGACGTCGCCGCCCTCACGAGGGCGCTGACGGGCGTGACCGGCGCCTCCCTGCTCTCGCCGCCCAACTTCGCCGCCGCTGACTTCCTCGCCGACCGGACGGCGCTCATCGGCAACATGGCGAAGGCGGTGACGGCGTCGGGTCTCAAGAACCTCGTCTTCCTCTCGTCGGTCGCGGCGCAGCACCCCGCGGGCACCGGGCCGATCGTCACCGCCCACCGCGCGGAGCAGGCCCTCGGAAAGCTCGCGCCGTCGGTCACCTTCGTTCGCGCCGCGTACTTCCTCGAGAACTACGGCTCGGTGATTCCTGTGGCGAAGGCCCGGGGCGTGCTCCCGAACTTCGGCCCCGTCGACGTGAAGTTCCCCCAGGTCTGCACGAAGGACATCGGAGCGGCCATCGTTCAGGCGCTCCTGACGCCGGCCGACGGCACGCGGATCGTCGAGCTGGCCGGCAAGGAAGACTGGTCGGTGCAAGACGTGGCCGCAGCGTTGAGCTCGTTACTGGGCAAGCCGGTGCAGGCCGTGGCAGCGCCCGTCGAGGCCGCGAAGGCCGGCCTGATGCAGAACGGCGTGCCCGAGAGCATGGCGACGCTCTACGCCGAGATGTACGCGGGCATGGGCAAGGGCCTCATCATGTTCGAGAAGCCGGGTTCGCTCGCGCGCGGAACCACCACGCTCGTCGACGCGCTGCGCCCGCTGGTGTGAGGAACGTCCCGCTGGAGCCGGCCGCTGCGACCGGCTTCAGCCCAGGGCCTTGAGCTCGGCGTGCAGCGTGAGCAGCGCGGTGCGCGTACGGGTCTTCACGGTGCCCAGGGGAAGGCCGGTCTTCGCGGCGATCTCGCTCTGCGACAAGCCCTCGTCCCAGGCGAGCTCCAGCAGGGTGCGTTGCTCGACGGGTAACTGCGAGACCCGCTGCCGAACCACGGAGCGGGCGCGCGCCGCGTCGATGACGTCATCGGGTCCACGGGTGGGCTCGGAGATGTCACGGCGCTCCATGTCGAGGGTGCGCTCCGAGGTGCCCCGCGATCGGAGCCGGTCGATGGCGCGGCTCTTCGCGATGGTGACGAGCCACGCAGCGATGTTGGCGCGCTCGGGCTGGTACTGGGTGGCGCGACGCCAGGCCTCGAGGAAGGTCTCCTGCACCAGCTCCTCGGCCTCGGCGCGATCACGAACCAGGCGCACGATGACGGCGAAGACGACCGAGCCATGCGCGGCGTAGATGGCGGCCAGGGCGTCGCGATCGCCACGCGCGAGGCGGTCCGAGAGCGAGCGGTCGTCGACCTCGCTCATGCGTCCTCCCCGAGCTGAACGACTGACGCGCACAGACACGCGGGGCCGTCGACGGCGGTGAAGCTGTGTGACGTGCCCGCCTCGCGCACGTCGACGTCGCCGCGCCAGAACTGCTGACCGCTCTGGTCGTCGCGATAGCCACCCTCGAGCACCAGCACCTGCTCGCGTGAGGCGTGGCGATGCATGGGCAGCTGCGCTCCGGGCGCGAGGCGCAGCACCACGGTCATGAAGCCGTCCCACCTCAGGCCCGCCTCGACAGGCATCAACTGCAGACCATCACCGGGCCCGGGGCCCCAGGCCGAGTCGTCGTCGAAACGGTCGACCAGCGACTGCGCCTGCTGTGGCGAGATGTCGAAGTGCGCCGCGAGCGCGGGCACCAGGTGACTGAAGCGCCGGCCACCCTCGAGTGCTGCCTCGAGCTTCCGCCACACCGACGGGAGCGCCTTCTGGCTCGCCGTCACCACGGCCATCGAGGCCTCGAGCTCTCGGAGTCTGACGACGAGGGCAGGCGTGCTGAGGAGGGCGGCGTCGACGCCAGCGCGCTCCTCGGCTGAGAGGGTGCCGAGCGCGTACTCGGCGAGCAACCCCATGATGTCGTCGTGCTCAGCCATGCCGGGACTCGACGAGCATGGCTCAGTTCAGCGCGTTTGGCTGCGCCAGGCTGAACTGACCGATGACAGCGTCAAACATCGTCCGGTCCTCGCGCTCCAGCTGGTAGCTGCCGCGCATCGTGCCGAAGGGTGTCTTCAGCATCGCCCAGCTCGTGTACTCGAAGCTCTGACCGGGCTCGAGCCGCGGCTGCTTGCCGACGACGCCGGGGCCCTTCACCTCTTCGACGTGACCCGTCGCGTCGGTGATGAACCACTCGCGCGTGCGCAAGGTGGCGATGCGCGTGCCCTCGTTCGAGATGGTGATCGTGTAGGTGAAGGCCCACTGCTCGGCCTCGACGGAGGAGCGCTCGGGCCAGAAGGCCGCCTTCACGCGAACCCGAATGCCGTCGGTGATGGTGTCGGACATGGTGTCGTTACTCCGGGGGCGAGGTGGCGACCTGGTCGCCCGGTTCCTGGGTCGGTGGCGGCTTGATGAGCATCGAGAGCCCGATGGAGCCCGCGAGCGTCCCTGCAATGACGCCAAGCGAGATGAGGATGAGGGCGGTCTCGTGCTGTGCGACGAAGCCGTGGAAGGCGGTCTCGACGATGAGCTTGATGCCGACGAACGCGAGGATGATGCCGAGCCCCGTCTTCAGGTACCGGAACTTGTCCATCAGCGACGACACGAGGAAGAACAGCGAGCGCAGCCCCAGAATGGCGCACGCGTTCGAGCTGAAGACGATGAACGGGTCCTGGCTGATGCTGAGCACCGCAGGAATGGAATCGAGCGCGAACAGCACGTCGGTCGACTCGACGACCAGCAGCACCAGGAACAACGGCGTGAAGAGGAACCGCCCGGCCTCTCGCGTGGTGAAGTGATGGTCAGCGGTGTTGTGGTTCGACACCGGCAGCACGCGACGCGCCCACTTCAGGACGGCCAGGTTCTCGGGGTCGACCTCGTCGTCATCGTCCCCGCCGAACAGCAGCTTCCACGCCGTGAAGAGGAGGAACGCGCCGAAGAAATACAGCACCCAGGTGAAGCGGGAAACCAGCGACGCACCGAGGAAGATGAGGGTGCCGCGAAGGAGGAACGCGCCGATGATGCCCCAGTACAGCAGCCGGTGCTGCGCGACGTTCGAGACCTTGAAGTACGAGAAGACGATGATGAAGACGAAGAGGTTGTCGACCGAGAGCGCGTACTCGATGACGTAGGCGGTGAGGAACGGTCCAGCGGCCTTGCCTCCGCCCAACCAGTACAGAACACCCGCGAACACCAGCGAGAGCGAGACCCACACGCCGGTCCAGATGGCCGCTTTGCGCGGGGTGACTTCCTTGCCACCCGACACTCGCAGATCGATGACGATGACCGTCACCACGCCGACCAGAAACGCTATCCACAGCTGAGGGGTTGCCAAGGCCAGGAGTCCTTACGCCAGAACTTCAGTCCTGCATCGCGACAAAGTCGGCTGGCGACAAGTCCGAATGCAGGGTGACGGAGATTCGTCGGGAGTCGTGCAGCCTCGACAGGGGCGCCTCGAAGCGGCCTTGCGCGAACGCGCTCGAAGAGCAAGCTGGAGGGCATGATCTCCTCAGTCCTCGCGCTCGTCCTTGCTGCAGCTCCTGACGCGGGCGTCGTCTCGAAGCCGTTCCTCGCCGATGCTGGCGTCGCGCCGATGGCCGCCCGCCCCGTCGTCACCGAGCCATCGACCGGCCTCGAGTTGGAGCGCCTGAGAAAGCGGGTCACCGAGCTCGAAGCCCGCACGACCGACCTCGAGCGTCAGGTGAAGCAGGTCGAAGCGCTCTCGAAGAAGGTCGACCAGACGAACGACGACCTCGCCGCCTTCAAGAAGGAGGTGAACGAGCGGGAAGACGCCCGGCGCGAGTCCGAGCGTCGCGTGGTCGAGCAGAAGCAGCGCTTCGAGGCGGTGACGCGCAGCCTGGTGACCGTCGACCAGCAGCTCTCGACGGGCTCGACCGCCAGCGTGAACGAGGCGCTCCGCGCGGCCGAAGCGACGTACACCGGTCCCGCGCTCCAATACGTGCAGGCCGCGCGAACGTCGTTGGCGAACGGCGACCTCAACACGGCGCGGAAGTACCTGCTCCTGGCGGTGCTCGAAGCGCAGGCCGTGAAACCTTGAACGGGCCCTCTCGTGTTGCGCCGATCACTGCGGCCGAACACCTCGAGGCCACCGATGACGACGACCTTCGTTCACGCCTGCATTGCCATGGAATCGTCATCGCCTCGCACGGCGCTCCACTCGGGTCCGACGCAAGCTGTCGCGCACGGAGCGGCGCTTCAACCTTGGTCAGTCACTCAGCAATCCCAGCGTGGATGACGCCTGCGTGACGCGCGCGCGACGAGGTCTCGCGTTCTCGAACACCTTGGGGCTCGACTGGAAGGGGCTCGGTTACCAGCGCGTGACGAGCGCTGCTTACTGATGACGCATGCCCTCACCGCGCTTCGAGCAGTCGTCCTCTCACTTCCGGCAGGAGCTGACCCGCCGCGTCGACACCTACTTCGCCGAGCGGAAGCTGAACCGACACGCCGACACCAGGACGTGGGCTGTCGGTCTGGCCACGCTCGCAGTCACCGCGACCGGCTGGGCGACCCTCGTCTTCCTCGCGCCCGTCTGGTGGCTCGCCATTCCCCTGTGTCTCTTCACCGGCTTCGCGATGGCGCAGGTCGGCTTCAACGTCGGGCACGACGCGATTCACGGCTCGCTGTCGTCGAACCGGTGGGTCAACGCCCTCTTCGCGCGCAGCTTCGACGTGATGGGGGCCAGCTCGAGAATGTGGGCCTGGGCGCACAACGCGGTTCATCACACCTTCACCAACGTGCCTGGCACCGACCACGACCTCGAGCCCGCGGGCCTGCTGCACCTCTACAAGAAGCCCAACGCGCCGTGGATTCTGCGCTTCCAGCACCTCTATGCATGGCCGCTCTACGCACTCACCATGGTGTCGTGGGTCTTCATCAAGGACTTCGTGCAGCTGCAGGATCGCGGCGCACTCACCACGCGGCGGGACGTCGTCGACGTGGTCGGCGGCAAGCTCCTGCACGCCGCGATCTGGCTCGCGCTGCCGCTGGCGTTGAGCCCGTTCCTCTGGTGGCAGGTGCTCATCGGCTATGCGCTGGTGATGATGGCCGCGGGCTTCACGGCGGCGGTCGTCTTCCAGCTGGCCCACGTCGTCGAGGGCCCTTCCTTCCCCACGCCTGACGCCACCAATACGATCCACGACGACTTCGTCGTGCACCAGCTGAAGACGACGGCCAACTTCGCACCACGAAGCGCGGTGTCGACGGCGCTCACCGGCGGCCTCAACCACCAGGTCGAGCACCACCTTTTCCCCCGCGTGAGCCACGGCCACTACCCGGCGCTGTCCTTCATCGTGGAGGACTGCGCGAAGGAGTTCGGCGTGCCGTACCACGTGAACCCGACGTTCTTTGCGGCGCTGGCTTCGCACACCCGGACGCTCAAGCGCATCGGACACGCGGCAGGGGAAGCGCCCGTAGTGTCACCCGCCATCGGGTGACGCGCTGGGCACACAAAGAGAAAGGGCCCGTCGTTTCCGACGAGCCCTTCTTTGGAACCGTTCCGAGAGGAACGTCTCAGTCCTGCTTGAGGTGCTTGCTCACGAGTTTGGTCATCTCGAACATGTTGACCTGCTTCTTGCCGCCGAAGACGGGCTTGAGCTTGTCGTCAGCGTTGATGTTGCGACGGTTCTTCTCGTCCTGCAGCTTGTTCTTCTTGATGTACGCCCACAGCTTGCTGGTGACTTCGGTGCGCTTGAGCTGCTTGTTCGTACCGAGAACGGCGGCCAGTTCGGCCGACGGGGTCACGGGCGGCATTTCGGGCGGCTTGCGCTTCGAGGCGGGCTTCTTTGCAGCGGTCTTCTTGGCGGCCATGTTCGTTGTCTCCTCCCCTCAGGGGGACGTTGTCGGTTCCATGAGAGAGAACCGGGCGCATGAGGTAGCACGAGCCACGAGGGAAAACAGCCCCTCGTTCACTTTTTTCGAGGGAGAGTCCCACGCATGCGCGTGCTCATCACCGGTGCGAACGGCTTCCTGGGCTCGTGGCTGGCGTCGTCTCTCGCGGAGCGCAAGCACGACGTTCGGTGTCTGGTGAGAGAGGGGAGTGACCGTTCGGCCCTCACTCATCCCGAGCTGAACATCGTGCCCGGAGACGTGACGCAACCAGCCACGCTCGGGCCCGCGCTCGTGGGAGTCGACGTCTGTTACCACCTGGCTGGAATCCGCCGAGGCACCACGCGAGACGACTTCATGGCGGTGAACGCCGAGGGGACGCGGCTGGTCGCCGAGGCGATGGTGCAGGCGAAGGCGAAGCGCCTGGTGCTGTGCGGCTCGCTCGCCGCCTCGGGGCCATCACTCGCAGGCAAGCCGCGCCGCGAGGAGGACCCGTTCGCGCCCGAGGAATGGTACGGCGAATCGAAGGCAGAGGCAGAGCGACTGCTCTTCACCTTCAAGGACCGGCTCGAGGTGACCAGCTGCCGCCCAGCGCGCATCGTGGGCCCCGGCGACCACGAGAACCTGCAGTTCTTCAAGTTGGTGCACAGGGGCCTCATCCTTCGCCTGCTGGGCCCCGAGCGCCGCATCTCGTTCATCGACGTGGAGGACGTCGTCGAGCAGCTCGTGCTCCAGGGAGAGCGGCCCGAAGCCGTCGGAGAGGCTTTCTTCTGCTCGTCGGCGCAGACCGAGAGCGTCGAGTCGTTGATGACGTACATCGCCGAGGTGCTGGGGGCGCGGGCCCGCGTGGTGCCGCTGCCCGAGGCGGTGTTGCGCGGCGCAGGCGCCGTGGCCGACGTGCTGTCGACGGCGTCGGGCAGGAAGCTGCCGCTCAACCGCAAGCTGGCAAGGCAGCTGCTCGCGCCGGGGTGGACGTGCTCCACCGAGAAGGCGACGCGGCTGCTGGGCTTCACGGCGAAGCGCAGCGTTCGCGACTCGGTGAAGCGCTCGGGCGAGTGGTACCGCGCGCACGGCTGGTTGTGACGCCCGCCCTGCCCTGCTAGGCGCTCGCTCCGTATGAAGCACGAGCCTCACGCCGCGCCAGCGCCCGACACCACCGCGAAGCCCGGCAAGGCCGCCTTCTTCGACGTCGACGGCACGCTCATCAGCACCAACGTCGTGCACGCGTACGGCTACTACGCGATGAACGAGGGCAGCTACTCGGGCATCGTGAAGCGCACCATGTCGACGGTGGTGAACCTGCCGCTCTTCGGCGCGCTGAACCTCATCGACCGGAAGATCTTCAACGAGTACTTCTACCGCCAGTACGCGGGGCTCACCGAAGACCGTTTGATGACGCTGAACCAGAACCTCTTCGACGACGTCATCAAGCCCGCCATCTTTCCCCGCGCGCAGGACCTCATCGACCAGGCACGCCGCGCCGGCTGCAAGATCGTGCTCGTCACGGGGGCGCTCGACTTCACGATGCGGCCGCTCGCCAAGCACCTCGGCGCCGATGACCTCATCGCCAACCGCATGCAGTTCGTCGGTGGCAAGGCGACCGGCAAGGTGATTCCGCCCATCATCGAGGGCGCAAACAAGGCCGACGTCATTCGCCAGTACTGCGAGACGAACACCATCTCGTTGATGAAGAGCTACGCGTACAGCGACTCGGCGAGTGACTACGCGATGCTGACGGTGGTGGGGCGACCGACGGCGGTGAACCCAGACCTGCGGTTGCGGGCCATCGCGCGCAGCTACAACTGGCCGGTGCTCGACCTGCGGTAACCGGACGAGTCGCGATCGACGCTCACGGCTCGACCAGCGTCAGGCCGTGGCTGACCAGCTTCTCTTTGCCGAAGCCGGAGTCGAGCGAGATGAGCTGTTCGCCGCAATGCAGCAGCGCTGTCGTGGCGTGAATGCAGTCGCGCTGGTGTCGACGGCGCGCATCGCTCACCGCTGGGACTGCTGCTCGAGCAGGTCACGAAGCGCGGCGGTCGAGGGCTCCGCCGAGGTCGCCAATTGCTTGAAGGTGCCAGCCGCTGGCGCCGGGCTGTTCGACTGACGCGCGTTCGAGTTCCCGAACCCGTCGGTCGAGCCCCGGCGATACGCGTCCCGCCTCTGCAGCCGAGCTGGCCTCGAGGAGCAGTGACAGCTCGAGTGAGGTGAAGCTTGTCCTCTGCGCTCCGCAGGAGACTTGCGATTCCCTTCGCGCGTTGAGCAGCCGCAACCAGCACCACCTGATGCCCCGGCTTCGCGCGGGGATAGTAGTCCTCGAACGCCGCTCCTGCTTGACCTCCCCTGCCCCGACGGACAAAAGCCCCGCACCGATGCGCCCTCTGAAGACCCTCAAGAAGCTCTACGACGACGAGAGTCACCTCATCATCACCGAGAAGGGCAGCCCGCCCCGGGTGATGTTCTACGGTGAAGATCTCTGGGTCGAAGATCTGCCCGTGGGCACCCGCGTCATCTGCCCGCGCCCGCCGCTCGAAGGCGTGCCGAACGTGAAGGCGGCCGTCCGCTATGCCCTCAACCACCCCGAGGGCATGGACCCGCTCCACGCGCTGCTCAAGCCCGGCATGAAGGTGACGGTCGCGCTCGACGACATCTCGTTGCCGCTGCCTCCGATGAAGACGCCCGACGTGCGGCAGACGGTGCTCGAGATCGTGCTGGAGCTGCTGGCCGATTCCGGCGTCGATGACGTGCACCTCATCATCGCGAACGCGCTGCACCGGCGCATGACCGAAGCCGAGATGAAGCGCATGGTCGGCTCGAAGATCTTCGACGAGTACTTCCCCGACCGGTACTACAACCACGACGCTGAAGACCCCGACGGCATCGTCGAGCTCGAGCGCACCAGCCACAACGAGGTCGTCGCCATCAACCGGCGCGCCGCCGAGTCGGACCTGGTCATCTACGTGAACATCAACCTCGTCCCCATGGACGGCGGCCACAAGTCGGTGGGCACGGGTCTGACGAACTACGAGTCGCTGCGGGCGCACCACAACGCGCAGACCATTCGCGACACCGAGTCGTACATGGAGCCTTCACGCTCCAAGCTGCACCGCTCGACCGAGCGCATCGGCCGCGTCATCGACGAGAACGTGAAGGTCTTCCACATCGAGACGACCATCAACAACCGCATGTTCGAAGAGCCGGTCGGCTTCCTGATGAAGAAGGAAGAGGACTTCACCGAGTTCGATCGCCTGAAGCTCCAGGCGTTCAAGTACGGCCTGTCGAAGATGCCGCGCGCCATGAAGCGGAAGATGTTCTTCAACATCGCGGCGCCGTACGACGTGACGGGTGTGTTCGCCGGCGCGACCGAGCCCACCCACGTCAAGACGCTCGAGATGTCGTGGAAGCAATACTCGGTGCCGGTGAACGGGCAGAGCGACATCGTCATCTTCGGCATGCCGTACGTGTCGCCGTACAACGTCAACTCCATCCTCAACCCGCTGCTCGTGCAGGTGATGGCGCTCGGCTACCTCTTCAACCTGAACCGCGGCGTGCCGCTGGTGAAGAAGGGCGGCGTCATCATCTTCACGCACCCCTGCTACGACGAGTTCGACCCGGAGCATCACGCCCCGTACATCGAGTTCTTCAACCGGCTGCTGCCCGAGACGCGCGACGCGGTGAAGCTCGAACACAAGTACGAGCGGGAGTTCGCGAAGAATCCCTCGTACGTGCACCTCTACCGCAAGGGGCACTCATACCACGGCGCTCACCCCTTCTACATGTGGTACTGGGGCGAGAACGGGCGGCAGCACGTCGGCAAGGTCATCGCCGCAGGCGCCGACAACAACCACGTGCCGGCCATCATGGGCTGGGACCGCACCGACACGCTCAGCGAGGCCATCGAAGAGGCGCGCGGCTTCATGGGGCGCAGCGCGAGCATCAGCTTCGTGAAGATTCCGCCGATTCTGCAGACCGACGTGCGCATCTGAGACGCTGAGAAGGAACATGCCGGGGAACTCCGCGCTCGATGGGAAGCGATGAAACGTCGCTTGAAGCTGCAGCCAACCAACGCGAGCCGTCCCTGACGCAGACACACGAAGGCCCCGGCGGGAGTCGAAGCTCCGTGCCGAGGCCCTGGGGTGAATCAGGAAGACGGACGTCTCAGCGGCGGCTGAGCATCGTCTTGCCGCGCGCCTGAACGACCGCGCCGCCCGGCACCTTCGCCGTCATCGCCGGCGCCATCGCGCGCAGCTCCATCACGCGCATGTCGGGGTACGGCAGGTACCTGAAGATGGGGACGTTCAGCGGCGCGTCGGGCAACACCTTGCCGGTGATGATGGGGCGAGGCGGCGACTTCGAGGCCATCAGCAGGCCCATCGAGATGGCGAGCAGCACTGCCGCAATCACGAGCCCGGCTGCGCGAACCCGCTTGTCGTCCATCATCGTCTCGAACCGGTCAGCGAACGTGTCCATGAGATGGGCACACTGCGAGCGCCACGCCAACCGGCCGGACGCCCCGGGGCTTCTTGATCCGCAGACTTGGTGAGGCAGTGCATGAACCTCAACAAGACAGTGGCACATGGGCAGCGTGCCGGAATTGGAGTTTCGCTGTCCCGCGTTCAGCCGGTTTACAGCCTGCCGGTTCGCTCTCACCGGGTGAGAAAGGGGCTATCGCAGGCGCTCGAGCGCGACCTGCGCCGCCCAATATCCGCACATGCCGTGCACGCCCGGACCGGGAGGCGCCGAGGCCGAACACAGCAGCACCTTCTCGTTCGGCGTGACGTAGGGGAGCCCGAAGGTCGGCCGGAAGAACACCTGCGTTCCTTCGACCGCGCCCGCCGAGATGTCACCACCGAGGTAGCTCGCGTTGGTCGCCTCGAGGTCGGCGGGGGTCTTGGAGTGCCGCGCGAGGACGTGCTTCTGAAAACCGGGGGCGAAGCGCTCCAGCTGCGCCTCGATGCGCTCGGTCATGTCGACGGTCGAGCCGTTGGGCACGTGGCAGTACGCCCAGAGCGTGTGCTTGCCGGCAGGCGCACGGCTGGCGTCGAAGGGGGAGTGCTGCGCGACGAGCACGAAGGGCCGGTCCGCCACCCGTCCAGCGGACGGCGCCGACTCCGACTCGGTGAGCTCTTCGATGGTGCCGCAGACGTGCAGACACGAGGTGCGTGACGCGTCCTTCGAGGTCCACGGCATCGGCGCGTCGAGCGCGTAGTCGAGCTTGAAGGCACCCGGGCCTCGCTTGAAGCCCTGCTCGACACGACGACGATACGACGACGGCAGGGCGTCACCACACACGCGGCTCATCACGTGCGCGTGCGTGTCGAAGAGGACAAGTCGATGAGGAGGCAGCTCTTCGAGACGTGACACGGGCGCGTTCGCTTCCAGCGCTCCACCGGCTTCGCGAATCATCGCCGCCAGCGCGTCGACGAGCTTCTGCGAGCCACCTTCGATGAACGGCCAGCCCACTGCATGGCCCGTCATCGCGAGGATGATGCCGAACGCGTTGGTGAGCGGCGTCGTCAGCGGTGAGAACGAATGCGCCGCGCAGCCGCCGAGGAGCGCCTTCGTGCGTGGGTGCTGGAACTGAGATTCCACGAAGTCGACGTTGCTCTCGAGCGCCGCCAGCCCGAAGCGCGCGGCCAGGAATGGCGCCTTGAGCGGCGGCTTCGTCAGCGGGTTGAACATCAGGTCCTTCAGGTCGTGAAAGCCGTCGACGAGCGGCTTCATCAGGCGCAGGTACGGACCTTCATCGACGCCGAGGCGCGCGGCCGTGGCTTCGACGCTCCGCTCGAGCACCGCGGCGTCACCGTTGGCGAGCGGGCTCACCACGGGGAAGTCGGAGTGGACGAAGCGCACGCCGTACTTCTCCAGCGGCAACGAGGAAAAGAACGGAGACGCCGCCGCGAGCGGGTGAATCGCAGAGCAGAGGTCGTGGACGAAGCCGGGCTGCGTGAGCGCGATCGAGCGCGCTCCACCGCCGAACGTCGACTGGCCCTCGAGCACCTTCACGGAGCGGCCTGCCTTCGCGAGCACCAACGCCGCGGCGAGCCCGTTCGGGCCCGAGCCCACCACCACTGCGTCGTACGTCTTCACGTCGCCTCCGCCCGTCCGATGCCGACCTTCGCTGCTTCACGCCAGAACCCGGGGAAGCTCTTGGCGACGGCCTCGGTTCCCCGCACGGGAATCGTCACGCCGAGCAGCGAGGCGGCAACGGTCGCCGCCATCACGAGGCGGTGATCGTCGCGCCCATCGAAGGCGCCTCCGCGTGGCGTCGAGGGAGGCGTCACCGTGAGGCGCTCTTCGTCGAGGTCTGCGCGACCACCCGTGAGGCGAACGAGCGTCGCCAGCGCGTCGAGCCGGTCGCTCTCTTTCAGACGAAGCACTCCGCAGCGCACGAACGTCGACGGAGCAGGAGACACCAGCGCCATCGCGACGAGCGCGGGCACCGCGTCGGGGCACCTGGAGGCGTCCACCTCGAGCCCTCGCGCGAGCGTGCCCATCACCGACGTGAGGCCGTCGCGGGTCGCGAACTGCAAGCCCATCGCCTCGAGGTGGCTCGCGAACGCACGATCGGGGTGTGCCGCGTCGAAGTCGACGTGACGAACGCGAACGCCAGACTTCCAGGCGAGCGGCAGCAGATAGGTCAGCGAGGACCAGTCGCCCGGGAGCTCGACTGGCCGCAGGACTTCACGCCAACCGGTCACGGAGAGCCTGTGCTCTCCGACGACGACCTCGAAGCCGAAGCGCCGCATCCACGCGACGGTGAGCGCGACGTAGCCAGCGCTGGTGGCCTCGCCGTCGATCTCGATCGTCACTGGTGACGTGCCTTCACGCACCAGGCGCGCGGCGCCGAGCAAGAGGCTCGAGGTGAACTGGCTCGACTCGACCCCCGAGACGCGGAACGGGTCGACGAAGCGACGGACTCCCGCGTCGACGGTGAGCGGCCAGAGCGTCGCGCCGTGCCGAATCGTCACGCCGAGCGAACGACGCAGTGACACCAGCAGCGCCTCTTGCGGCCGCTCCGCCAATCGCGGCGTCCCGATGAACCGCCACGACGTGTTCGGCTTCAGCGCCGCCTGCGTCACGAGAAACCTGAAGGGCGCTCCGGCGTCGAGACAGTCGAGCTCGCCCGACGTGCCTCGCAGCGTCTGGAGCCCTCTCGACACCACGTCGACGTCGCGTGGGCGATCGACCGCTGGCGGCAACAACGACTCGTGCGCGCCGTCACACACCTCTGCCAACACCAGCGCCCGGTGCGCGTCCGACTTCGACACCGGAGGGGTCAACGGCTCAGCCACGCCCGCTCCACGGGCCCTTCCACAGCCGCTGCCACACGGCCGCTTCAACCTGCATCACGCGCCAACGGCCGAGGTCTTCGAGCAGCACCATGCGGAGCATCCCGCTCGTTCGCTTCTTGTCTGCGGTGAGCAGCGCCGACACCTTCGAGAGGTTCGACTTCGACGCCAGCGTCGCGAGCGCTGCACGTGCGCGCGGCCGATTCGGGAGCGCGACCTCGACCGCCTCGGCGACACCTCGCGGCGTCACGCCCGACGCGACTCCAACGTCCAACGCGCAGAGCATGCCGAGTCCAACCGCATCGCCATGCGGCAGCGTGTAGCCACTGAGGCTCTCCAGCACGTGCCCGAAGGTGTGACCGAAGTTGAGGACGACGCGCACGTCGTTGCGCTCGAAGGGGTCGGTGCGCACGACCGCCTCCTTCAGGCCACGCGCTTCACGGAGCAGCGCTGCGTCCGTCGGAGGCCGCAGGCTCCAGCGTCGGAACTTCGCGCCGTCGAGCGCGGCGACCATCTTCCATGCCTCCAACCGCCCTTCACGGCGCTGCGCCTCGGTGAGGGTCTCGAAGAACTCGGGGCACAGCCAGGTCTCGGAAGCGCCGTGGAAGACCCCGAGCGCGTTCTTCACCGAGCCGACGTTCACCGCGCCCTTGCCCCCGATCGAGCTGTCGACGGCGGCGAGGAGCGTGGTGGGCACGTGGATGAGGCGGACGCCCCGCTTGTGCAGGTGCGCGATGACGCCGACGACGTCACCGATGGTGCCGCCTCCGAGCGCGACGAAGGTGGCCGAACGCGAGACGTCGTGGAGCGTGCGCGCGGCACGCTCGAGTGTGGCGAGCGACTTGGTCGCTTCTCCTGCGGGTAACGCCATGACGCGAACCTTCGAGAGCGCCTTCCGCGCCTTCGGGTGCAGCCGGAGCACGCGGCGATCGGCGAACACCACCGCGTCGGCACGCAACGTCTTCGCGAGCGCGTCGAACGCGCCGGTCCGCTCACGCGCGGGCGCCATCGAGCCAGGGAACGAATCAGTCATGGGCGGTGCGGCCTCGCGAGCAGGGACAACCAGAGATCGGCGAGCACCATCGACGTCATCGCCTCGATGACGGGGACGGCGCGGGGAAGAATGCAGGGGTCGTGACGACCGGCCTTCGCGTGGTCGGTCAACGTCGCGGGCGGCTTGAAGAGCACGCGCACGAGCACGGGCTCTCCGTTCGACAGACCACCCTGAATGCCACCGTACACGTCGCTGGGCGTTCCATCAGCGCGCCGCGCGTGGAACTGCGTGCCCGGGAGCGTCAGCCGCGCTTCGAGATCGACCGGGCCCCAGACGACCCCCGTGACGGCGCCAACGCCAGCGAACGCATCGGCGAGGCGGGACTTCATCTTTCCGAAGACGGGCTCTCCCAGGCCCACGGGAGCGCCGTCGATTCGCACCGTGATGGCGCCGCCCAGGCTGTCTCCAGCGGCCTTCGCCTCGAGGATTCGCGCTTCCATCTGCGCAGCGATGGCGGGGTCCGGACAGCGGGTGACGTGCGCGTCGACCTGCGCGCGAGTGAGCGTGTCAGCCGGGAGCGGCGCGAAGAACGGGCCGACCTGCGACACCCACGCGACGACGCGCAGCGCCGGCGCCTCTCGGAGCAACACCGCGTCGGCCACCGCTCCGCCGATGACCCGGCACAACGTCTCGCGCCCGCTGGTGCGGCCTCCACCCCGGGGGTCGCGGTGCTGGAAGCGCTCGCGCCAGACCCGATCGGCATGGCCCGGCCGGTCTTCCCTCTTGAGCGCCTCGTAGTCCTGGCTCCGCTGGTCCTGGTTGCGAACGATCGCGGCGATCGGCGTGCCGAGCGTCTTGTCTTCGTACACGCCCGAGAGGAGCTCGACCTGATCGGCCTCGTTGCGCGCGGTGGTGACGTTCGACTGCCCCGGGCGGCGGCGGTCGAGCGCCGCCTGAACGAGCGCACGCGTCAGCGGCACGCCGGCGGGACAGCCATCGATGACGGCGCCCATCGCCGGGCCGTGGCTCTCGCCGAAGGTGGTGACGCGGAAGAGCGAGCCGAAGGTGTTCATGACGAGGACTCCCACAGCGCGCGTTGCCGGCGGGCCTGCGCGATGAACCACCGTGGCCCGAGTCGCAGCGGTGTTCCACCCCGTTGTTGAACGCGCGCGGCGATGGTGCTGGCCGGCGCGCCGTAGGCGATGACGGCGACGAGCGCGTGTTCGAAGCGAAGCGCTGCGGGCGCGTCCACCGGGGCGGGCCAGGTCCACACCACGGCGCCACGCACGACGTCGCCGATCGACGCACGTTGCAGAACGGTGAGGGTGACGCCCAGCTGCTCGGCGGCCTCACGAAGCGCGCCCGTGACGCCTCCATCCCCCAGCACGGTGACGTGTCGCGACCCGGCCCGTCGGGTCAACGCCGAGAGCGTCGCCGCGGCACCTTCGCGATCGGTGTTGGCCGAGCTCCAGCCGAGCTCTTCGCGCACGAGCGTGTTCACCGCGTCACGATTCGCGTTCGTCGCGCGCGCCACGGCCTTCTTGAACGGGTTGGTCACCGCGAAGCCCCGGTAGTGCGGCCGGAGCGCGGCGAGCAGAGCGCCCAGGTCGACGTCTGGCGGCGCCTCGATTCGATCGAACGGCTGCGCGTGCAGGCGTGGACTCCGCGAGTGGCCGAGCGGTACGCCGAGAATGCCGAGCCGCTGCGTGGCGCCGTCGTGGCGCGCGCGTCGAGACGAACGAACGGCGTCGTCGAGCAGCCGCTGACCGGGCGCCGCGCTCCACGAGCCGTCCACGGCGAGGTAGTCGAGGGCGTTCGACTCCGCGAGCACGGCGCGGAACGGGAGCGCCAGCGGCCCGGTCGCGAGCACGGTCACCCGATCGCCGAAGACTCCACGGAGCGCGGCCTGGGTCTCGAGCAGTCGGCCTGCGTCCGAGAGCGCCCCCAGTGGCTCGACGTGCTTCACGTGCACACCTGCTGGAGTACCCCTCCACTGCGCGAGGACGTCGCGCGTCGTCATGGGCGCGAGCGCATGGTGCGAACGCAACCCGCCATCGTCGGCATCGAGCAGGGCGGCGCGCCGCCTCCAGGCGTCGGGAGCTCGCTCGCCCCGCTCGGCGACGAGCAGCGGCAGTGGCACCGCCTCGAGGTCGCCCTGAGGCGACGTGAGATCCGTGCGCACTTCGAGAAGCTCGGCGCCGCGCCTCAGCGCGTTCGCTGCGAACGAGCGCGGATCTGCGCCGGGCGGCAACGTCACGACGCGCCGGGCGCGACTCGGCCGGTTCATCGCGAGCGCGAAGTCGACGACGCCCATCGTCTTCACCTGCTGGTGCTTCGACTCCCGCTCCGCCCAGATGGCCTCGAGTTCCTGCTGCAGCGTCAGCGCTGGCCTCAAGCGGGGACGGGAGGTGTCAGCGGCGAGCCGCTCGGCGAACGTCTCCCAGGTGACGGGCACCAGCACGGTCAGGCAGTCACGCAGCAGGTCTGCGTGGAGCGACAGAAAACCTCCACCGACGGCCACCACGCCCCCCGGCGGCAGCGAAGCGAACACCTCACGCTCGGCCGCGCGGAACGACGCGACGTCGGCCTCGAACCAGGACCGAAGGGAGCGCCCTGCCCTTCGCTCGAGCTCGACGTCGAGATCGACGGCGGTTCGCTTCAACGCGGCGGCGACGAAGGGCAGCACCGTCGACTTGCCGGCCCCCCGATGCCCCGCGAGCACGATGCCGACGCCCCGGGGCAGACCTTCGCCGGGCGCCTCGACGCGGCGCTGGAACTCGGCCGTCAGGCCGTCACGCAGGCGAGGGTCGAGGTGGCGAAGCAGGTCCACGGGGCGACTCATAACCCCGGAGCGACGCGGGCGTGACGCTCTTGCACGACCGGCCGCTCCGCGACGAATGTCACTCACTGCGTCGTCGCTCAGGGAATAGGCTTCGAGGCATGTCACGCGTCATCGGCTTCGCGGTCGCCTCTTGCCTCGGCCTCGCCTGCAGCATGCCTCCGCCCGTCACGCCCAAGCCGGGAGACACCTGCGCCCAGGAGAACGTCGGCGCTTGCGAGACGCCGACCCGGTTGCTCGCCTGCCAGAGCCAGAAGTGGGTCGTCGTCAGCGACTGCAAGGGCGCCGACGGGTGCCGTCGAATGGGCGACACGATCGACTGCGACACGCGCGGCAACGGCGTCGGTGACCGCTGCAGCAACCCTGGCCGCGTTCGCTGCGACCCCGACGGCGGTCTTCAGATTCTTCGCTGCAGCCCTGAAAGCGGCGTCCTCGTCGTCGAGTTCTCGTGCCCCGCCAACGCCACCCAGAGCCGCTGTGTCCTCGGCGACGCCGGGCTCACCTGCGAGTGACGCTCAGGCCAACAGCAGCTGCCACTCGTCGTTCGTCGCCACCAGCTTGCCGCCGAGCGCCGAGACGATGTCGGGGTGCTGCTCCGCGCCACGGCCACCGATGACGAAGACCGAGCCTTCGCCGCGCTCGAGCATCATCTCGCTCAAGGTCTCCTCGAAGGCTTCAGCCCCTGCGTCGTGGACGCAGCTCAGGGCCACCACCTGCGGCTGAACGACACGCACGACGCGCGCGAGGTGCTCGGCTGGTGTTCTCGCCCCGAGGAAGGTGACGCGCCACCCGGCGTAGCGGAACTTGAGCGCAGCCCCCAGGAGCCCGAGCTCGTGATCGTCTCTCGGGAAACAGGCGCACACCACATGGCGCTTCGAGCGCCGCGGCGCCTGATGAATCATCGTCAGCACCCGCTGCCGAACGGCCTGGGTGACGAGGTGCTCCTCGGCGACCGTGAGCGTGCCCTGGTGCCATCGCGATCCGACCTCACGCTGCAGCGGCGCGAGCACCTGGTCCCAGAACGAGACGGGCGGCATCGACGCCATGCCTTCATCGAGCAGGTTCTCGACGGCCTGCTGATCGAGCCGCTCGGCCGCGACGAGAATCTCCTGACGCCATTTTTCAGCCTGTCCCGTTCCTGGGGCTTTCGGGCGCGCGCGCTCCGGCTTGTCGAGTTCCTCCCTGACGTCGCGCTTGATGCTGGGCAGCAGCTTGACGGCCTCGGCGATGCTGACGCCCTCGGCAGTGAGTTGCTTGAGCTTCCGCAGCACCGTGATGTCGGACTCGGTGTACGCACGGTAGCCCGCGGGCGTGCGCCTGGGCTTGAGCACGCCGTAGCGGCGCTCCCAGGCGCGGATGAGGCCCTCGGAGACGCCGCTCATCTCAGAGGCGATGTTGATTCGGTAGGTCCGATCCATCACGGCTGCCCCGCGTGGTGAGGCGGCTCGCCGGGAGTCGTGGCAGTGGGGAGGCGACGCACCGCGTCCCACCGTTCCTGCACGCCGCGCTTTCCGCGGAGGCGCAACGTGAAGCCGTCGGTCGACCGCGCGGCCATCACGCGCTCGTAGACGTACTGAAGGCCCTGCGTGTAGGTCGAGAGCTGGCCGGGCTCGTGCGGCGTGCCGACCTCGACGAGCACGTCAGGGTGCTCATGCTCGAGGAAGGCGTAACGAATGGCGATGGGCACGCTCAGCGTCTTCGACGAGCGCGCCAGCACCTCGACGCCACGAGAGAGTGGACCGAGCGGTCCCTGCCCGGCACGAATCTCTCCTTGAGGGAAGATGACGACACAGGCGTCTGGCCGAGCGAGCACCGACTTCGCGTAGCGCAGCGTCTCGACGGCCGAGCGCGGGTCTCCCCGACGAATGCTGAAGGCGCCGATGCGCGTGTGAAAGCGGTACTTCGCGAGGTTCTCCTCGTCCATCACCGCGTAGACGTCCCAGCTGGCCAGCTTCGCGAGCTGGTGAGCGATGAAGCCGTCCCAGAAGCTCGAGTGGTTCAGGTAGGCGACGAGGCCCCTGGACGACGACGGCAGCGTGCCGCGCACCCACAGCCCGCGAAACGCGCGCTTCACCTTCCGCTGGATGTACCAGTCGATGACCGAGGCGAAGAGGCCTCCCTTGGCGTCGCGAATCATCCAGCCTTTCCGGGCGTGACGAGCGCTTCCATGCGCCCACCGGCCTTGAGCGCGAACTGACGACCGCGCCACTCCACGGTGTTGCCCTGCTTGATCGCGTTGACCCAGCACACCAACAGCAGCACCTCGCCGAGCAACCACTCGAACCTCAAGCCGCCCCGATCGTCCTGTCGATTCGCCAGCGTGATGCGAAGGCCGATGAGCGCCGCGAGCGCGACGGCGGCCCGGGGCGTGGCGGCGACCGAGGCGAGGACCATGAGCACCGGGGTCGACGCGAACAGGAGCGGCACCCAGGGGAAGAGCGCCGGCCGATGCGCGCGGAGCACCTGCATCCACCGCGTGAAGCGATCGATCACCGGGCTCAGCGCGACGTGGGCGGCCTGGGGCACGTTCGCGGTGGCCTTCGCGAGCGTGACCGGCAGGCCCTTCTCGTGCAGCACCTGCGAGAGCTCGAGGTCTTCGCCGATGCAGTCCTTCAGCTTCACCAGCTCGGCAACGGCGGCAGCCGAGAGCGCGATGGCCTTGCCGCAGATGGCGCGCGCGCCAGAGTTCATGACGTCGATGACCTCGAAGGCGTGATGCGACTGCACGAGCAGGCCTCGCACGGCTCGCCCCCCGAGCGAGCGGGACACGGTCGGCCGCGGCGCTGCCGACGACAGCGCGGCGCCATCTCGGAGCTCGTCGACCAGCGCGCCGATGAGGGCGGCGTCGACCCGCACATCGGCGTCGACGCAGAGCACCACCTGGTCGCTGGTCGTGGTCATCGCGTCGGGCCGTTCCTCCATCGAGGGTTCGTCGTCGCGCGGGCCGGAGCGCTCTGCCTGCAACGTCGCCAGCGCGTAGGCGAGGTGCCCGACCTTGCGGTTGCGGGAGAGCGGGTCGGACGCGAGCCAGCGCACGTTGGCGGAGGTGAGGCGAGGGCGGAACGGCGAGACGACGACGTGCGTGAGCGTGCCCGGGTAGTCGATGGGCGCCGCGAGGTTCTCGAGCTCGCGAGGGGTCGGTGAGTCGACGGGCCGAATCAACAGCACATGCGGCCGACGCCGGGCGCGTGACGTCGACCCGGCGCGGCGGGCACGCCAGAGGCGGTACAGCGCGACCGCCGTGAAACACGCGGCGACCGCCGCCCAGATCATGACGAGCTCGCTCATCGAGCACCTTCCTTCGCGGCGCGGGCCGCGCTGACGTCGGCCGGATCCCAGCGGCAAGCGCCGCGCTTCGTGGGCAGCACGACGCGATTCATGACCGGCCTCCGAGGTGCTCGGTGGTGAGCCCCGCCGCGAAGCGGCCCGAGAGCATCACGAGCGGCACGCCGCCGCCGGGGTGGGTTCCTCCGCCCGCGAAGAACACGCCAGCGTCACGCCCACGCATCGCCGGCCTGCGGAAAGGCCCGAACTTGCCGTGAGGCAGGTAGCCGTAGATGGAGCCTCGTGGCGCGCCCTTGTTCGCCAGGTCGACGGGCGTTCGTTCAGCCACCAGCGACAGCGGCACGTCACGGAGCTCGGGCACCATTGCCGCGAGCCTCGCGCGGAGCCGCGCCTCGAGCGTGCGCGCATGGGTCTGCCAGGCACCTTCTTCTCCGAGCCCAAACGGCGGCACGTTCACCATCACGTACAGTCCGCTCCTGCCTTCGGGCGCCATGGTCGCGTCGGTCGCGGCCGGGTGGCAGACATGAACGGTCAGGTCCTCGGCGAGGCGTCCGGCCGAGAGGTCGGCGAACTCCTTCTCGTAGTCAGCCGCGAAGAGGATCGTGTGGTGCGGCAGTGAGAGCCGCCTGGGCGCTTCGAACATCGCCACGTAGCCGGACATGGTGAGCGGATCGCCGCCTCGCTGCTGCAGCTCGAGCGGGTCGGCGTTCACCACGACGGCGTCGAACTCCCGCGCTCCAACCACGAAGCCCGGGCCGCGCTTCTCGTGACGCACCTTCGCGCCCAGCTCGATGCTCACACCGTTGCGCCGCGCGGCTGCTTCGAGCCCTCGCACGAGCCCCTGCAGACCGCCGATGACGTGGTGCACCCCGAAGGCCCGCTCGATGTGGGCGATCATCGCGAAGGCCGCGTTCGCCTCGTAGGGCGACGCTCCAGCGTACGTGGCGAAGCGGTTGACGAACTGGCGCAGGTGCGGCCCGCGGAAGTGCTTCTTGCCGAGGGCGTCGAGGGTCGAGAGCTTGAGGCCGGTGAAGAGCGTGCCCAGGCCGTTGCCGGCGGCGCGCGTCAGGAAGCCCATCATCGTCTCGTACGGCGCCTCGAGGTACGGCTGACCTGCAGCGCGGTAGACGTTCTCGGCGTCGGCGAAGAAGGCGCGCAGGCCCTTGCCGTCTGCCTCGTTCAACGCCGCGGCGCTCTCGGCGGCGCGGTCGAGCGCTTCCCAGCACGAGAACTCACGGCCGTCGGCGTACCGGTAGTGCGTCTGCAACGGCAAGCGCACGAGGCGCGGCATCAGGTCTTCCGCGCCAAGCTCGGCGAAGGTGGCCCGCACCGTGTCGGGCATCGTCATGACCGTCGGGCCGGTGTCGAAGACGAGCCCGTTCACCGTCACCGAGCCAGCCTTGCCGCCGAGCACGTCAGTCGCCTCGAAGAGCGTCACGTCGAAGCCGGTGCGCGCGAGCACCCCGGCCGCCGTGAGGCCGCCGATGCCACCGCCGATGACCGCGACGCGTTGGGTCTTCATGAGCGGCTCAGGTGAGGAATGGTGATCGAGCCTGCAGGTCCCACCGCGCGCGGGGCGGGCGTCAGCAGCACGGACAGCGCGCGGCCGACTTTGCCCGACGTCGACACGTGCGCGCGTCGAGCGAACACGTCGAGGTGCTGGGCCTCGATGGCCTCGAGAATGCCGCCGTAGATGGCGCCCATCAGGCGCACCACCGACTGACTGCCGAAGCCGCGGAGATCGGGAACACCGAACAGCGAGCGCTGGTAGTACGCGCGCGCACGGGCAATCTGGAACTGCATGAAGCCCGTCCACGCTTCGTTCGGGCCGACGTCACCGCGCGACCACGCTTCCAGGTCCGACGTCCCGATTCCGAACGCCGCGAGCTCATCGGCCGCGAGGTAGATGCGCCCGCGCTGCAGGTCTTCCTTCACGTCGCGCAGGATGTTGGTCAGCTGCATCGCGACGCCGAGGTCGGCAGCGAACGGAAGGCAGCGTTCGTCGGCGTGCCCCAGCACCGGCGTCATCATCTCGCCCACCACCCCGGCGACGCGGTAGCAGTAGAGGTACAGCTCCTCGAAGTTCGCGTAGCGCGACTTCGTCAGGTCCATCTCCATGCCCGAGATGAGTTCCTGGAACGGCCGCTCGGCAATGCCGTAGCGCAGCACCGTGTCACGAAAAGCGGCGACTTCGGACTCGTGCCACGGCAGCGACTTCCACACCGTCGAGCTCTCGCGGCCGTACAAGGACGAGACAGCGGCGCGGGCGAGCGAGAGGCGCTCCGACAGCTCGGCAGGCAGCCCCACCGGCGCGGCGATCGAGCCATCACCCCGGTTGTCACCGTCGACGAGGTCGTCGAGCCGGCGGCAGAACGCGTAGAGGGCGAACGCCCCACGGCGGCGCGCGCCGAAGAGGGCGACGCTGGAGAAGAAGAACGACTTCGCGTGAAACCGGGTCAGCGCCTTCGCGCGCTCGTAGCCCTGCTCGACGAGGCCGGGAGCCGTCGGCGAGAGCACGAGCGCGTCGGTCATGAGAGCGCCTCACGGGCAGCGGCGAGCGCCGGCCCCCCGGCCGTGGTCGACCCGCTGCTCGACGTCGAGCCGGGTGACGCAGCGACGCGCTGGCCGATGGCCTTCACGCAGAGGTCGGCAGAGATCATCACCGTGGGCACGCCCGTGCCGGGCTGCACCGAGGCGCCGCAATAGAAGAGGTTCTTGACGCGGTCGTCCCAGACCTTCGGGCGGAAGGGCCCGATCTGGAACATGTTCTGCGCGAGGCCGAAGTTCGAGCCGCGCTCCAGGTTGAGCTCACGCTCCCAGTCGTAGGGCGTGATGACGCGCTCTACCTCGAGATCCTGCTCGATGGAGCCCATGCCGAGTTCCTTCAGCCGGGCGAACACCTTGGCGCGAACCTTCGGGCCTTCGACCTTCCAGTCCAGGTGCGGCGCGCGATGCGGCACCGGCACGAGCACGTAGAGCGCGTCTTTCCCTTCAGGGGCCATCGACGGGTCGAGGTGCGCGGGGGCGTTGATGTAGAAGCTCGGGTCTTCGGGCACCTGCAGCTTCTCGAAGATGTCGGTGAAGCTGCCCTCGAAGTCCTTCCCGAAGAAGACGTTGTGATGCAGCAGCTCGTCGTGGCGGTGCTTCGTGCCGAGGTACAGCATGTAGCCCGACGAGGTGTACCGCTTCTTCTCGAGCTCGGGGTGCGACGAGACCTTCGGGTCGATGAGGTGCTTCTGCGCCCAGGGGTAGTCGGCGTTGCACACCACCACGTCGGCGTACTCGGTGGACCCGTCGGCGAGCTCCACGCCCTTCGCCACGCCGCTCTCGAGCACCACGCGCTTCACGGTCTGGCCGTAGTGCAGCGCCACGCCGAGCTCGCCGCAGACCTTCTCGAGCGCGCGGGGGATCGCACCCATGCCGCCCATCGGGTACCAGATGCCTACGGCCAGCTCGGTGTAGGGGAGCAAGGAGAACACCGCGGGCGCCTCGTACGGCGACACGCCCAGGTACATCGTCTGGAACGACATCGTCTGGCGCAGCCGCTCGTCTTTGAACGACTTCGACACCTGCGAGTACAGCTTCTGGTGGGCGCCGATGCGCAGGGCGTGCGGCAGGTTCGACGGCGCGAGGAACTGCGCGAGCGAGTCGAAGTGCTTGCCGACGAAACGCTCCATCGAGGTGTCGTGCCGGTCGCGGCCCTTCGCGAGGAAACGAAGGTAGTTTTCGAAGCTCCCCGGCTCGAGGCGCTCGAGCTCGTCGCGCATCTTCGTCAGCTCGCTGGTCAACGTGATGGTGGAGTCGTCGCGGAACGTGACGCGGTAGTTGGGGTCGCAGCGAACGAGGGTGAGGTAGTCCGCGAGGCGACGGCCGACCGACGCGAAGGCCTGCTCGAAGACGAACGGCATCAACATGATGGTGGGCCCGAGATCCCACCGGAACCCACCGGCCTCGACGCGACCACAGCGACCGCCGGGGACGGACTGCTTCTCGTAGAGGTCGACCTGCCAACCCTGATGGGCGAGCTTCATGGCCGCGGTCAACCCGCCGACGCCGGCGCCGATGACGAGCGCGCGGCTCAACGCGCTCTCCCCACCATGCGGGCCATCAACCCGTCGAGCACCACGCGCGCGCCCGAGCCGGACGGGAGCTGCTGCAGCGTGCGCCGCGCGCCCCGCGTCATGCGCTCGATCACGCGCTGAGTGGCTTCGCGCCCGCCCCACGCCTCGAGTGCACCGCGGGCCGAAGCGAGGGCCTGCGCGTCACGGACAGCGGAGTGCCAGAGCTGCTCGAGCTGCGACCGGCCCTGAGCATCAGCACGGGTCCAGGCAGCGACGACGGGGAACGTGCGCTTGCCCTCGACGAAGTCTCCGCCGCCGGCCTTGCCCGCCACGTCATCGTCACCGAAGAGGCCGATGAGGTCGTCGCTCAACTGAAAGGCCATGCCGACCTGACGACCGACGCGCTCGAGCTGCTCGAGCAACGCCTTGTCGGCGCCGCCAAGCATCGCCCCGACGACGAGCGGCGCGACGAAGCCGTAGCGAGCGGTCTTGAGGTTGGCGACCTTCAGGGTCTGGAAGATCGTGACGTCCTGCAGCGGCGTACGCGCGAGGTCGAGGTCGAGGTACTGGCCGACCGCGGTGTGCCGGCAGACGGCCATCATGTACCGCGTGGCCTCGGCGGCGTGCGGCATGCCCGAGCCGAGCATCACCTCGATGGCGCGCGCGTACAGATGGTCGCCCACCACGACGGCCAGATCTTCGCCGGCCTTCCCCGTCGCGAGCGTGCGGTGGAGTGACGGGCCGCCTCGCCGCGTCTCGGCGCGGTCGGCGACGTCGTCGTGGATCAACATGAACGTGTGGAGCAGCTCGAGCCCGGCGGCGAAGGTCTTCACGCCCCCGGGGACACCCCGCACCAGCTCACCCGACGCCATCGCCCAGCCCGCGAGCAGGAGGGTCGGCCGCACGCGCTTTGCCGGCCGCAGCGTGTACGCACGCACTTCGACCATCGCCCTCGACCAGCGCGGGTCCATCGCCCCCTCGTCTGGCAACACCAGCAGGTCCGCGAGCGAGCGCTCGAGTTCCAGCTGGAATGAGGCGAGCGCCGCTTCGGCGCCGAGGGAAACTGGTGATGAGGTCGCTGCGATCGTCATCGGGACTCCTCCGTGCGGGCGCAGTGATGCCCCTCGCCGGATTCCGTTTCAGGGTCTGTACAGACTTTGTAGAGGGGCTGTCTCATGTTGGAGGACGCCACCGCCTCGTGGCGCCGAGCACCCCTACGAGCGGGGCTGAAGGACGTGTCGCGCTCAAACAAGAGCCAGTAACATCATACACTTCAGATGAAGTCGACACGACAAGACCGACGGCCTCGGTGGGAGGCGCGTCGGTCTGGGGTCAGCGTCGGCTTCTTATCGGCAGTTCTACGCAGGCTGGGCACGGCCTGCGTCGCGCTCAGGTTCAACGATCGCGGCGATCCCTCGCGTAGCCGTAGGCGCGCAGCCACCCTTCGCTGGCGGCGGGCACCACATCGGCCGGGCGCCAGCTGCTCTCGACCAACAGCTCACCGAACAGCGGCGGCGTGGGAACGGCGCCGCTACGGCGGTCGATGCCGTCCCAGTTGCGCTTCGAGTCAGTGGCCATCGTGGTCGTGGGCATGGTGTGCTCCTTGAGGTGCTTCAGGGTGAAACAGCGTTGTGGCGTGATCAGACGCGACCTGGCGCGATGATCAAGAAAACGACCGCCCTGGCGATGCTGTTGCTCACCGCGCTGCCGGCGCACGCTGAAGAGGTCGATCACCTGTTTTCGGAAGTCGGCGCGAAGAAGCGCTTTGCCCTCAACGTGATCGGCGTTGGTGGCGCGGTCACCGCGATCGGCGGGGTCTTCTTCTTCGTCGGCCGTTCGGGCGCGGGGCTGCACGTCAACCCCGATGGGTCGTTGCGTCCGCTGGGTATTCTCGAAGAGGCGCAGTCGGCGACGAATCTGCAACGCGTCTCCCTGGCGGTGCTCGGCGTTGGCCTTGCGACGGTCGCGACGGGGACGGTGCTGTTGTTGTTGTCACGGAAGCAGCCCGTGACGGTGGCCCCGATGCTGAGCCCCGGCGGGGCCGGTCTGGTGTTCTTCGGCGTCTTCGACTGAATGGCGCCTCGCAACGGGGCTCGCCTCACGGCGCGTTCGCGGTTGAGTCGGGCCTGAGTCGCACACCGAAGCCCTGACGTTTGACCGGGCCAGCGTGCTATCGACCGCGCCCATGCTGCGTCGCGCTCTCTCCCTGCTCGCCGTCCTGCCGCTCCTCGCGTGCCCCGAAAAGAAGAAGGAGGACGTCGCGCCCGAGACACACGCCGCGGCGCCCGTCGACCCGAAGACGCTCAAGCAGGAAACCGTCACCGTGCTCATCACGGGCGCCGAGAACGGCTACCTGTTGCCGGTCTCGGACGAGGGCAAGTCTCGAGGCGGCGCTGCTGAGGTGCTGGGCCGGTGGGTCGCGACTGAAGGCCACTGCGCCGGACCGCTCAAGGAGACCGGCGACGCGCCGTGTGAGAACGGCTCGACCGTCGTGGTGTCGACCGGTGACAACGGCAACGGCCAGGCCATCTCGAGCTACTTCAAAGGAGAACCCACCGCCGAGCTGATGCGACACATGGGCTACGCCGCCTCGGCCCTCGGCAACCGCGAGCTCGACTGGAATCGCGAGCAGTTCGTCTCCAATCGGAACAAGTCGGGCTTCCCGTACCTCGCGGCCAACCTGGTCGCCGAGACGGACGAGGGCAAGGCGCTCGGGCTCGGCAGCTTCCGTCTCGTGGCTCGCAAGGGCGTGAGGGTCGCCATCATCGGCCTCGCCGCGCGCAAGGCGACGGTGACGCCGATGCCGGGCCGCATGAAGGGGCTCAAGACCATCGACGAAGCCGAGGCCCTCGCGCTGGTGATGGCCGAGGTGAAGAACGCGAACCCGCACGTCATCGGCGTCGTCAGTGACGGCTGCCTCAACGACGCGCCCTCGATCCTCGCGGGGCACGCCGACTGGAACCTGGCCTTCTTCGCCGGTCGCCGCTGCGACGGCCCGTTCCCCGAGTCGGTCGAGGGCACCAGGCTCGTCTACCCGGGCAGCCGGCTGGCGCAGTACGCGAAGGTCGTGCTCACCGTGACGCTGTCGTCGACGCCGGTGCAGGTGACGAGCGTCGCGTCGATGGTCGAGGTGACCTCCGAGGGCGCACCGCCGGCCGACTCGAAGGCGAAGGAGCTGGTCGACGGGTGGAAGAAGAAGCTCGACGAGGCGCTGGGCGGCACCATCGCGTTCTCGAAGGACGGCATCGAGCAGGAGTCGCCCGCCATGACCCACTGGCTCGCCACTTCGCTCAAGGAGCAATTCAAGACCGACGTCGCGCTGCTCAACCGCAAGGGCGTGCGACAGGCGCTCCCCTGGGGGCCGGTGACGAAGGCGTCGATCTACGATCTCGTGCCGTTCGACAACCAGGTCGTCATCGTCAAGGTGACGGGCGAGGCGTTGCTCGCGGCGCTCGACAACACCGAGGCGCGGGTGGCGGGCGTGAAGTCGAAGGGCGAGGGCTGGGTCGACGGCAAGGGCGCAGCGATCGACCCGAAGAAGACGTACACGGTCGCGACGACCGACTACCTCTATCTGGGCGGTGACGGCTTCGCGCTCAACAAGGCCGACCCGGCGCCGACCGAAACGAAGATCTCGTGGCAGACCTCGCTCATCGAGTGGACTGCCGCGAGAAAGTCGGACGAGAAGAAACCACTCGAAGGCTTCCTCAAGGTGAAGTGACGTATGCGCACCGCCCTCGTGTCGTTCGGCCTGCTGGCCTGCTCCCCTGCTGCTCCGCCTGACGCGCTGCCGTTCGCCGCCGCGGGCCCGACCGCCGCGCCCAACCCGTCGAAGCCAGGCCCGTTCCAGGTCGGTGTGCGCACCGTCACGTATGAGGATCGCCGTCGGCCCAAGCCCGACGGGACGCCGCGCCTGCTGGTGACCGAGATCTGGTACCCGGCGACGCAGGACACGAAGGGGAAGCCGACGGTCAGCTACGACATCCGGGAGCGCTTCACGCCCGAACAGCTGGTGACGTTCCCCGCCAGCGTGCCGCTGCTGCAGACGTTCGCCGTGCGCGACGCGACGCCGGCGAAGTCGCACGGGCCGTTTCCGCTCATCATCTTCAGCCACGGCCAGGGCGCGATTCGCTGGCAGTCGACCTTCTATACGGTGCTGCTGGCCTCGCACGGGTACGTGGTGGTGTCTGCCGACCATGAAGGCGGCACGCTCGACGATGCGGTGCGCAATCAATTGCAGGACGTCGGCATCGGCCTCGGCACGCGCCCGGTCGACGCGCAGTACCTCATCACGGCGTACCAGCGACTCCCCGAGACGGACCCGTTGTCCGGCATGGTCGACCCGGAGCGCGTCGGCGTCACCGGACACAGCTTCGGCGCGTTGACGGCGCTGCGCGTGGCCGCCATCGACAAGCGGGTGAAGGTCATCGTCCCGCAGGCGCCGCCGTCGACCGACCTCTTCTTCGTCGACCTCGGCAAACCCGACCTCGGCATTCCGGTGATGGTGCAGGCCGCGCACGCCGACCGAACGCTCAAGTGGGACGACAACACCGCGCCCACCTGGGCCGCGATGAAGAAGCCGCGGTGGCTGCTCGACATCACGCAGGGAGGGCACTTCACCTTCTCGGACATCTGCGGGTTCGACCTCGCGGCGCTGTCCGACACCATCAAGCTCGATATCCCCGGGGCGAACGTGAAGAACGTGCTCAACGACGGCTGCGCGGCGCCTGCACCGAGCGCAGCGATCGCCCAGCCGCTGATGAACCACTTCGCCATCGCCCTGTTCAACGCCACCCTGCGAAACAGCCCCGGCTCGTACGAGCTGCTCACCCAGGCGAAGGCCGAGGCGCTCGCGCCTGGCGTGTCCGTCGTGACGGCAGACCCCTGAGCGAAGGGCCGGCTGCGCCGAGCCTGCGCATTCGCGACACGGTGGAGCTGCTCAGCCAGCAGAGTCGGCTGCTCCCGAAGAGCGCTCCGCAGGCGCGTGTGCTGCTCGACGCGGTGTCGCGCTCGCTGCCGTACCGTCGCCCGAACGTCGAGTCAGCTGGGACGGGGACGAGCACCGCGCGTCACGACTGCGGGCGGCTTCAAGACGTCTGAGGCGACACGGAGCGGCGCGGAGGCCTTGCAGCTTCTCGTCTCCAGGTTCAGGACGGGGCATGGCCGACAACGGACTCTCAGACATCACGCACACGATTCAGCTGGCTGTCGCGCCGGTCTTCCTTCTCTCGGCGCTCGGCACGACGTTGTCGGTCCTCACCACGCGGCTCGCCCGCATCATCGACCGCGCGAGGCTGCTCGAGTCTCAACTCGAGACGCTCACCGAGGTGGAGCAGCAGCGCGCCCGCACCGAGCTCGCCACGCTCTCACGTCGTGCACGGCTGATTCATCGCGCGCTCACCGCTGGCGTCGGCGCGGCCTTGAGCGTGTGTCTGCTCATCACCCTCGCCTTCGTCGGCTACCTCACCCAGACGAACCTCGGGGCGGGCGTCGCGGTGCTCTTCATTCTCGCGATGGGCCTGTTCGTCTTCTCGCTCCTCAGCTTCATGCGTGAGGCCGTGCTGTCGCTCGATTCGTTGCGCTTCGGGCAGCACGCGGTCGTTCCGCCGAAGCCGTGAAGTCCCGACCGCCTCGCTCCGGCGGGCGACTGACCGCCAACAATCACGACACGGATTGTGAGCCGATCACCGCGAGCGGTTACAGCAGGGAGCGCAACCCGAAGTCGGAGCACGCGCCATTCTCAGACACGTTGTCGAACACCGAGCGGTCGGGGCACCTGATCTCGGAGGTCAGCAACGAGCGGTCGTGCGAGTACACCTGCGACGTGGCGGCTGAGAAGCGTGACCGAGCGAAGGCGTAGGCCGTCTCGAAGCAGACGAGGCTCATCGGGGTCGACACCCGAAACGACGCAAGCCACAGTGTGTTCCCAGCATTCATGGCTCGGGGACTGCGTCGGAGAAGGCCATCCACGGCGCCGACGGGAAGACCGCAGCCCGCGAGCGCGTCGACCTGCTGCTTCCAGCCGTTGTTGGAGTCGAGCCAGGCGCACGACATCGCTCCAGCGTCACCTGCGTCGGGGAGCTGGATGCGGGGATTGACGAAGCCCGCGCCAGCGTCGACGACTGCGGTCGCGTCGCGGCGGGTGACAGCGAATTGGCAGCGAACGAACAGGCGGCGCGACCTGGAGCCTGACGAACGTTCGCGCGGAGCAGGTTTTCTCCCAACACTGCGAGGTTGGCTCCATGTGAGGCGCTGTGCACAGCGATTGCACAAGCGCCCACGCGCCATGACAACTTCGATGCGTTCGTACCGGGTGGGCTCCCGAGCCTTCCCGCTCTGGGTGAGCCTTGTCTCGTTAGCCGGGTGCTTCTCGCCAACGAATGAACAGTGCGCGTCAGATGCGAGCTGTTCGGCGGGCACCGTCTGCGTCCAGGGGAAGTGTGCACCCGTCGGCAGCGGTGGCGGAGCGGCTGGAGGCTCGAGTCAGGGAGGGGGCGACTCGAGCGCCGGCGGAACCGCGAGCGCTGGTGGCACTGCAGGCGGAGGCTCCTCGACTGCAGGCGGTGGCACGGCAGGTGGAAGCTCCTCGACTGCGGGTGGTGACGCGGGTGGCTCCTCGACGGCTGGCGGTTCGGTCGTCGGCGGTGGCTCTGTCGCTGGCGGTGCTGCTGGAGGCGGCTCCTCGACGGCAGGCGGTGACGCGGCGGGCGGTTCGGCCGTTGGCGGTGGATCCGTCGCTGGTGGTACGGCTGGAGGAGGATCGCTCGCGGGCGGTGCGGCTGGAGGCGGCTCGGTGGCAGGAGGTTCGGCCGTCGGCGGTGGCTCCGCCGCTGGTGGTGCTGCCGGCGGCGGCTCGGCTGGCCCCGCGGGAGACACCTGCGCTGGCCCCATCGCGGTGACTGCTGCAGGAGTCGTGACCGGCTCGACGGCGACCGCGCTGCCGAACTACGGCTCTGGCCCCCGCGGGACGGGCTGTGTGAGCGCCGATGGACGCGACGTCGTCTACGAGGTCCAGGTTCCGGCAGCGACGCGCCTCTCTGTCACAGCGACGCCGCTCACCTCGTTCGACCTCGCGCTGAACCTCGTCGCCGACGCGGCCTCGTGCGGCAGCCCCGCCGGCGGCATGCAATGCCTCGACGGAGCAGACACCTCGAGCGCCGGCCGAGCCGAGCAGCTCTCGTTCACCAACGCTGGCAGCGCCCGAACGGTGCTGATCATCGTCGACGGCTACGCGGGAAACGACTTCGGCAACTTCGCGCTCTCGATTGTCTTCTCGCCCATCGCCACGGGCGACACCTGCAACGCGCCGATCGCCCTCACTCCCGGAACGCCGCTCCTCAATCAAACAATGGTCGGCTTGGCGAACGACTACCCGGCGTCGTTCTCTGGCCGCTGCGAGTTCAAGGGTGACCTCGATCGCGTGTACAGCGTGCAGGTCCCGGCGGGGCAACGGCTCGTCGCGACCGTCACACCGACAGGCTTCGACCCATCGTTGAGCCTCGTGCAGGGCGCGATGAACTGCGGACTGGCCGTGTGTCTGTCAGGCACCGACGCAGCGTACACGGGCGGCATCGAGCAACTGCAGTGGGACAACCTGAGCGCCACCGCCCAGCAGGTGTTGCTCGTCGTCGACACGTTCAACGCCACCGTGAACGGCAGCTTCACCATCGGCGCGACCCTCAGCACCTCCCCTCCAGCGATCGTCGGCGGATCCACCTGCGCAGCACCCGTCGCGCTCGACGCCGGCACCTTCGTCTCGAGCACCGCAGGGCGCACCAGCCAGTTCGACTTCTTCGGCAACGGAGGCTGCGAGGCGACGGCGCCGGCTCCCGACACCGTCTTCAGCGTGACCGTGCCCCCCGCCTCCCTGGTGCGCGCCACCATCACGCCGGATGGATGGGACGCGGTGCTCAACGTGCTCGCCTCGCCGGCAGCGTGCGGGCTGACGACCGACGCCGGCACCTTCGGCGCGACGTGCCTCACGTCCTCCGATGGGCCACGCACAGCCTCGGTCGAGCAGGTCAGCATTCGAAACGCCACCGCGACCGCGACCTCGGCGCTGCTGGTGGTCGATGGTCACGACACCGCGGACTTCGGCACCTTCACCGTCACCACCGAAATCATCCCGATGGCTGCGATGCCAGGCGACACCTGCCAGGCGCCACAGCCGATTCTCATGTCGGGCTCGCTGACCGGCCTCACGACCGTGGGCTACTTCAACGACGTCGAGACCGCGTCGAGCTGCTCGACGTTCCAGAACCGCGGCGCCGATCGCGTCTTCAGCATCACCGTGCCGGCCGGGAAGCAGCTCACGGCCGTCGTCGTCCCCAACGGGTGGGACGCAGCGCTCGTGCTCCTCGACGCCATGTCGTGCGGCATGAACGCGACGTGCTTCGAGTCGAGCGACTCGTCCATCTCGGGCGCCGAGACGGCCCGCTTCACGAACGCAGGCACGACGGACCGCACTGTCTTCATCGTCGTCGACGCGTACTCGTCATCGGCGAGCGGAACGTTCGACCTCGTCACGGTGCTGGCCCCTTGAGACAATGCATTGACTCGCAGCCACGTGCGTAGTGTCTGCCAGTCATGCTCGTCATCACGCTCGTCGCCCTCACTCTCGCCGGCGCACCCGTCAAGCCGACCCAGGTCGCGTCCGTCGAGGGCCTCACCGAGTACTCGCTGCCCAACGGCCTGCGCATTCTGCTGGTGCCCGACACCAGCAAGCCGACCGTCACGGTCAACCTCACCCTCTTCGTCGGCAGCCGGCACGAGGACTACGGCGAGAAGGGCATGGCGCACCTGCTGGAGCACCTGCTCTTCAAAGAGACGAAGGTCTTCAAGGACATCAAGAAGTCGCTCACCGAGAAGGGCGCCGATGCCAACGGCACCACCTGGTACGACCGCACCAACTATTACGAGACGCTCGCCGCAGGTGACGAGAACCTGAAGTGGGCGCTCGCGCTCGAGGCCGATCGCCTCGTGAACACCATCATCACCAAGGAGAAGCTCGCGCCCGAGATGACGGTGGTGCGCAACGAGTTCGAGATGGGCGAGAACTCTCCGCAGAGCGTGCTCTTCGACCGCGTGATGTCGGCGGCGTTCACGTGGCACAACTACGGCGGCACCACCATCGGCGCGCGCAGCGACATCGAGACCGTACCTCAGGAACGCCTGCAGTCGTTCTACACGCGGTACTACCAGCCCGATAACGCGCTGCTCGTCGTGGCCGGGAAGTTCGAAGAGGCGAAGGCGCTGGGGTGGATCTCGTCGGTGTTCGGCTCGATTCCAAAGCCGAAGCGTGCGCTGCCGACGACGTACACCGTCGAGCCCGTGCAGGACGGCGAGCGAGCCATCACCGTGCGCCGCGTCGGTGGAACGCCCGTGCTCGCGCTCGGCTACCACGTGCCCGCGGGCAGCGACCCCGACTACGCCGCCGTCGACGTGTTGACGCAGGTGCTCGGCGATGCCCCCTCGGGCCGGCTCTACCAGGGCCTCGTCGAAGGGAAGAAGGCCGCCAAGGCCGGCTGCTTCAACTACCAGCTGAAGGAGCCGGGCGCGCTGCTCTGCTACGCCGAGCTCAACGCGAAAGAGACCGTCGCTCCGGCGCGTGACGTCCTCGTCGCCACCGTCGAGGGCGTGACGAAGACGCCGGTGACCGACGCCGAGGTCGAGCGCGCGAAGAGCCAGCTCCTCAAGCAGGTCGACCTCATCCTCAACGACTCGGAGCGCGTCGGCGTGCTGCTCTCGGAGTTCGCGTCGATGGGCGACTGGCGCCTGCTCTTCATCCACCGCGATCGCATCAAGGCCGTCACCACCGCCGACGTGCAGCGCGTCGCGCAGAAGTACGTGAAGACGTCGAACCGCACGCTCGGTGAGTACGTGCCGACCGATGGGCCCGACCGCGCCGAGGTGCCCGCCCTCGTCGACCTGCGGCCGATGCTGGCCAGCTACAAGGGCCAGGAGGCGCTCTCGAAGGGCGAGGTGTTCGAAGCCACCAACAAGAACCTCGACGCGCGCACCACGCGCACCACGCTCGCCCCGGGCCTCAAGCTCGCGCTGCTGCCGAAGAAGACGCGCGGTGAGACGGTGCACGTGGCGTTCCGGCTCCCGTACGGCACCGGCACCACGCTCATGGGCCAGAAGACGAACGCCGAGTTCGCCGCGCGAATGATCATGCGCGGCACGAAGACGAAGACGCGCCAGCAGTTCAAGGACGCGCTCGACACGCTCCGCGCGCAGGTCGGGACCCGGGCCGAGGCGCAGGGCGTCGTCGTCTCCATCGAGGTGCGCAAGCCCCAGCTCGCCGAGACGCTCGCGCTGGTCACCGAGGCGCTCACCCAACCTGCCTTCGACAAGAACGAGTTCGAGTCACTGCGCCGCGAGCAGCTGTCGGAGCTCGAACAGAAGAAGGACGACCCCAACGCGCTCGCGTTCCTCGGCCTGCAGAAGGCGCTCAACACCTGGCCGAAGGGCCACCCGTTCGCCGTGCTGACGCTGGACGAGTCGATCGCCGAGGTGAAGGCCGCGAAGGTCGAGAACGCGAAGGCCTTCCACGCGCGCTTCTACGGCGCCCAGGCCGGCTTCGGCGCCTTCGTCGGTGACTTCGACCCAGAGGCGGTGAAATCGATGCTGGCCGAGAAGCTGGGCACGTTCGTGGCGAAAGATGGCTACGAGCGCATCGCGAAACCGCACGTGAAGGTCGAGCCGAAGAACCTCACCCAGGACACGCCCGACAAGGCGATGGCGTGCTTCGTGACGGGCACGACGATTCCGCTGCGTGAGACCGACGCCGAGTACCCCGCGCTGGTGCTCGCCGACTCGATGCTCGGCGGAGGCTTCTTGAACGGCCGCGTGCCGCAGCGCCTGCGAGAGAAAGAAGGCTGGAGCTACGGCGCCGGTACCTTCCTCCGCGCCGGCACCTTCGAGGACAACGGCGCGCTGCTCGGGTACGCCATCTCGGCGCCCGAGAACGCGCCGAAGGTCGAGAAGGGCTTCCGTGAAGAGCTCGAGCTCGCCGTCAACAAGGGCTTCACCGACGCCGAGCTGGAGCTGGCGCGCAAAGGGCTCCTCCAACAACGGGAGCAGGGCCGCGCGAGTGATGAAGGCGTCGCTGGAGAATTGACCGAGCAGCTCGAGACCGGCCGCACCTTCGAGTTCGAGCAGAGGTTCGACGACGCGGTGAAGGCGCTGACGCCGAAGGACGTGAACGGTGCGCTCAAGAAGGCCATCGACCCGGCGCAGTTCACCGTCGTGAAGGTCGGCGACTTCCGCAAGGTCACCGGGCCGAAGTGACGCCATGCAGCTCAAGTCCGTCACCTCTCCGCGCTGGTTGCCCCACGCCCTCACCCACCTCGACGAGGTGCTCATCGATCACGCGCACTGCGAGAAGAAGGCGGCAGCGAACGCGTTGTCCCTGCTCCAGGCGTTCCCCGAGGTGCCGGGGCTGCCGGCGCAGATGGCGCGGCTGGCGAGAGAAGAGGCGGCACACCTGGCGAAGGTGCTCCAGGTCCTGGAGGACCGCGGACTGACGCTCGGCTTCGACCGGGGCGACCCGTATGCGAAGGGGCTGCTGCAGCACGCGCGAAACCCCGCGAAGGAGCGGCGGCTCGATCGACTCCTCATCGCCGGCATCATCGAGTCGCGCAGCTTCGAGCGGTTGGAGCTGCTCGCCGGCGGGCTGACGGACCCGGCCCTCAAAAAGCTCTACGCCGAGCTCGCGAAGAGTGAAGACGGGCACCAGAAGCTGTTCGTGCGTCTGGCGAAGGGCGTGGAGCGGGAAGACGTCGTCGACGCGCGGCTCGAGGTGTTGTTGACCGCCGAGGCCGAGCTGGTCGAGCGGTTGCCGCTCCGCGCCGCGGTGCACTGAAGCCGGAGCGCTCGGGGTTCCAGGCTTCCCCACGTCGCGACCCACTCGACAGGTTGGCCCGTCACCTTCGCGATTCGCTCGAAGTCGGCGTCCGCTCGCAGCCCCGACGCGACGAGATGTTCTCGTGGTGAACAGTTGAACCCATCCAGCTGACGCCGCTACTGGGCGCTCATGCCTCGCCTCTCCTTGCTCGCGCTCGCCGTCGTTGGTTGCGTTTCCCCCGCTTCGCAGACCGCCCTCGTCGGCGCTGGCGCCATCACCCTCGACGACAAGGTCTCGCCTCTGGCCGAAGCGCCGACGTGCTCGGCGTCGACGCCGGGCGCGCTCTTCGTCGACACCACCGACACCTGGCAGCTCGGTGATGACGGCCTGAAGCTGCGCGGCAACCGGCTGACGGTGGCCGACCTCGACGGTGACGGTTACCCGGACCTCGTGGTGCACGCCGTCTCGAGCAACGTGCGCCAGCTCCAGCAGCCCGACGGCGGCGCGCGCCTCGTGTGGCAGTTGATGAACCGCAAGGGCCCAGACGGCCTGCGACGCTTCGTCGACGAGACGGGCAACGGCCTGTTCGGGGTGCGCGGCGGGAGCGATTCCCAGTATCGCGCGGCCCACCTCGCCGTGTTCGGCGACGTCGACAACGATGGAGACCTCGACGCCTTCTCTGGCACCTACGACGACCCCTCGAAGGCCGACGTCGGGGACCGAAGCGAGCTCCTCCTCAACGACGGCACGGGCCACTTCTCGCAGGCGAGCCCGACGCCGGTTCGCGGTGGACCCATGGAGCGCCTGCCGACCACCTCGGCCGCGTTCACCGACGCCGATCGCGACGGCAAGCTCGACCTCTTCGTCGGCTACTTCTACGAGTACTACGGCCGCACGTATCAAGGCCTGCAGGCGCAGCTGCTCCTCGGCCAGGGCAACGGCGGCTTCACCTCAGGGACCAGCGCGGCGGGCCTCACCACCACGCGCGCCGGCTTCGAGGTCTTCACCAACCACCGGCCAGCCTATGGCGTCACCGCGTGCGACCTCGACGACGACGGGGCGCCTGAGCTGATGGTGAGCGCGTATGGCCGGCAACGAAACCTGCTGTACCGCAACGATGGGCGCGGCCGCTTCGTCGACCAGAGCGAGGCGTCGGGCTTCTTCGGCGACTCGAACGTCGACTTCACCGACAACGAGAACTTCAAGTGCTGGTGCACGGCGAACCAGGCCGACCCGAGGTGCATGGGCGTGCGCCGACCCGTCATCTCGTGCGGTGCCAACCCCGGCTCCAGCTGGAGCGACGGCATCGACGATCAGCCCTGGCGCAGCAACGGCAACACCTTCACCACCTGGTGCGGCGACCTCACCGGCGATGGCAAGCTCGACCTCTACAGCGCCGAGATTCGCCACTTCTGGGCCGGGAGCGCGAGCGACTCCTCGGAGTTGCTCAAGAACGAGTCCACCAGCGGGGCGGTGCGCCTCTCGCGGCCAGGCAACCTGACGACGGGCATGGGCCTGCCTCGCGTCGGGAGCTCGTGGAACGAAGGCGGGTTGATGGCAGCGGGCGGCGATCTCGACAACGACGGCCTGCAGGATCTCATCGTCGCGGCGAGCGACTACCCCGATCAGTTCGGCGTGGTGCTCCAACAACAGTCGGACGGCCGCTTCCTCGACAAGGCCGAGGCCTTCAACCTGAAGCACGCGTGCATGTCGGGCCTCGCCATCGCCGACTTCGATCGCGACGGAGATCTCGACGTGCTCGCGGGCGCCAGCACGGCGCGTGACTGTTCGGCCATCTGGCGCAAGGGCAACGAGGTGAAGCTGTATGAGAACCAGGGCCCGAGCGGGAAGTCGGTGCTCCTGCGGCTGAAGGGCAACGGCACCACGACCAACCGCGGGGCCATCGGTGCGCGGGTGACGGTGAAGGCCGGGGGGAAGACCATCGTTCGTGAGGTGAGCGGCGGCTACGGCCACTTCGGCATGCAGAACGACACCGTGGTGCATGTGGGCCTGGGCAACTGCACGGGCATCGAGGAGCTGACCGTTCGCTGGCCTGACGCAACGGGGACGGTGCAACGCTACGAGCGGATTCCCGTCGGGGCGGGGTCAATGCTCGAGCTGCGCCAGGGAGACCCCGCCGTCTACGGGGTGAAGCTGGGCCAGTAGCCGAGCGGCGCTTCAGCGCTTGCTGGCTCGCCTGGCCCCAGGAGTGCTGGCATGACCCTCCCATGATCGCCGTGATCCCCTCCCGCTACGCCTCGACGCGCTTCCCCGGCAAGCCGCTGGCGTTGATCAGGGGCAGGCCCATGGTGCAGCACGTGGTGGAGCGGTGCTTCGAGGCGAAGAGCTTCGAGCGCGTCCTCGTGGCGACCGACGACGCGCGCATCGCAGAGGTGGTCCGCGGCTTTGGCGGAGAGGTGGCGATGACGTCGCCGGCCTGCGCGTCAGGGACGGACCGGGTCGCCGAGGTCGCGCGAACGCTCAGGCTCTCGGGCGAGGCCGTCGTGGTGAACGTGCAGGGTGACGAGCCCGCGCTCCACCCGCAGGCGCTGTGGGCGTTGTGCCGGGCGTTCGAAGATCCGGCCGTCCACCTGGCGACGCTGGTGCGAACGCTCCGAGAAGAAGAGCGGAGCAACCCGACGGTCGTCAAGGCGGTGCTCGACGAAGCCGGGCGAGCGCTCTACTTCTCGAGGGCGGATCTCCCGTTTCAGCGCGACGCCAGTGTCGCCATCGAGCGGTGGGCGCACGTGGGCATCTACGGCTATCGCGCCTCGACGCTGGCACGGCTCGCCTCGCTCGCTCCGACAGCGCTGGAGCAGACCGAATCACTGGAGCAGCTCCGCGCGCTCGGGCACGGCATCGCCATCACCTGCGTGAAGACGAAGCACGGCTCGGCCGCGGTCGATCGCCCCGAAGACGTGCCGAACGCCGAGGCCGCGCTCGACCTGCTCCCGAAGACCTACCCGCCCTGAAGACGCGAAACCGGCGGCGGGGGCCGAGTCGGTGTACACGACGCTCATGACTCCGTCGCTCACGCAGGCCTTCGGACTCTTCTTTCAGGCGCACCCCTGGCACGGGGTCTCTCCTGGCGAGCAGTCGCCCGACATCGTCACCAGCTACATCGAGATGGTGCCCACCGACGCCGTCAAATACGAGGTCGACAAGGCGACGGGCATTCTGAAGCTCGACCGGCCGCAACGCTTCTCGAGCCAGCCGCCGTCGCTCTACGGCTTCATTCCGCGCACGTACTGCCACACGAAGGTCGGAGCCCGCTGCAGCGAGCGCGTCGGCCGGCCCGGCATTCAGGGCGACGGCGACCCGATGGACATCTGCGTGCTGACCGAGAAGCCGATTCAGCACGGCGCCATTCTCATCGAGGCGATCCCCATCGGCGGGCTGCGGATGATCGACGGCAGCCAGGCTGACGACAAGATCATCGCGGTGCTCAAGGGCGACAGCGTGTACGGCGGGTGGAAAGACGTCGCCGACGTGCCGCCGGGGCTGATCGATCGCCTTCGCCACTACTTCCTCACCTACAAGCAGTCACCTGATGCTCCGAAGCCGACGGTGGAGATCGCCGAGGTCTATGGACGCGACGAAGCGCACGCGACCATCAAGGTCTCGCTCGCCGACTATCAGGACAAGTACGGCCAGCTTCAGGACCTGTTCGGCCCGAACCGATAAACGCAGCCCGATGTCCCACGGCTCCGGCGAGGCGTGTCCAACGAACGAATCGGAGGACGGATGACCTCGTGGAACGGTGTGGTGCTGGTTGCGGTTGGTCTGACGGCCTCGGCCGCGTGGCCGTGCAGTGGACCGCCGTGTTCAGCGTTGATCGAGAGCGTTCCCCGCAACGGAGCGACGATTCCTGCAAACACGCCAGCCATCGGCGTGGGTCCGGCCGCGCCATTCCCGACGACGGCAGCGACGATCGCCTTCCTCGACAGCCGGTGGTTTTCCTGACGCGGGCGCCACGAGCTGTGGCGCCTCTCCCGAGGTTCAGCTCGCTCGCCTTCGCGTGACGCCGACGCCCGACATGGAGCCCTGGCTCGCGCTCGTCCGGTGGGAGCTCGAGGTCGATGGCCGTCTCGCCGGTGCCGCTCCGTATGGAACCCTCGCTGCCGGGCCCTACGAGCCAGAGGCGACCCTGGGACCCCAGTTTCTGCCGATCAACATCGTGCCGATCACCTGTCAGGGCGGCGGCATCGCCCCCGGCTTGCACCAGGTGCGACTGCTCGCTCGCCTCGAGGGGCTCGCGACGCCCATCGCGTCGAACACGCTATCGCTGCAGATCGACTGCGTGCCCAGAGGGTCGCCAGACGCAGGCCCGGTTCCGCAGCGCGACGGTGGAATGGAGCCAGCCGATGGCGGCGATGGAGGCGCTCCGATGCAGCCGATCGTCATCGATGGTGGAAGCGGCGTGGTCTCGGGCTGTTCGGTTTCGACGGCTGGGGCGGCGCTGATGCTCCTGGTGCTACCGCTCTCCTGGAGCCGTCGTCGCCGCCGCGCGTGAGCGATCGTTCAGTTCCACGTCACCGTCGCAGCCCCACTCGCCTTCGCGGGCACCTTCACCCAGAAGAACTTCGTCACCGGCACCACGAAGAAACCGTCGGCAGCACCATCGAGCTCGTCCTTCGACGCGCGGGCCGTGAGCGCGACGCCGTTGAGTGAGACCGAGGTGGGAGGACTCTCGCTCCACACCTGCACGAACGCGCCGGCCTTCACCGCGTCGAGCTTCACCTGCCCCTGCCGAGCCGTGACCGCGTAGGACGAGGTGTCTTCGTAGACGGTGAAGCTCGTCTCGCTCACGGCCGGCCACGTGAGGATCGTCACGAAGCCCGCGTGCGCGCTGGTCCCCAATCGCGTGGAGCCGTCCTTCACGTCGGCCACGATGATGGCGCCTTCCTTCACGTAGACGGGAATGCGCGAACGTTCGGTCGAGTCGACGTTGCTGAGCGTGGTGCCGCCGTTCAGCGGCGCGCCCGATGGGTCCCACCATGAGAAGTAGCGCGCGTCGGCCGGCAGCGGGACGTCCCGTCGGCCGGTGTCGTCGAGGATGGGCGCGACGAGGAAGCCGTTGCCGAGGTGGTAGCGATAGTCGTTGGGCCACGACGCCTCTTCACCGATGGGCCGCACCGTGACCTGGCCCTTCCCCCGGTATGCCGCCTCTCCCGTCGAGTACAGGTACGGCACCAACTGCACGTGCAGCTTCGACCAGTACCGGTACAGCGTGACCGTCTCGTCGGCGCGCTCGGGCACCGTCCACGGCGTCAGGTTGCCGCGCCCGTGCAGCTGCATGAACGGAGACATCGCGCTCATCGCCGTCCACCGCGCGAAGTTCGTCTGACTGAACGGAATCTTCGGGCCCGTGACGTTCAGGTCGTCGACGTCGAGATACCCGCCGAGGTCGGAGCTGATGCTCACGTAGCCGGCCTTCGCCGAGCGGAAGATGTGGTCGAGCGCGTCCTGCAGGCCGAGCCAGTCGCGCCGGTTGTCGCCGACCCAGCCGATGGGCGTGTGCTCCTTCTTCGCGAAGAAGCGCCCGGGGAAGCCGTACGAGGCGTCATACGGCCGCACCATGGTGAGGAATTGGTCGCCGCGCACCGAGCGCCCGTGGAGCAGAAAGTCCTCGTAGTAGGCCTCGGAGTACTGCTGCAGCGTCTTGTCACCCTGCTTCGTCTTCACGATCACGTCGGTCGCGGGCGTCATCAACTGCGCGCCGGTGCGCAGGTACTCCTCGCCGAAGTCGAGCTTCCAGCCGTCGATGACCTTGAGCACCCGCTCCTGTTTCGCGTGCCAGAACGTCTTCGCTTCATCGTTGAAGAAGTCGATGCCGCCGCCAGTGCCCTTCCACCAGATGCTCGTGGTGCCGTCGTTGACGAAGAGCCCGCGCCGCTTCGCCTCGTTGAATCCGTCGGCCGGGCCCATGTACGTGTCGCCGCCAACCTCGAGATCGAATGAGCCGT
>JBBAQZ010000001.1:0-356715 GCA_040400045.1 Myxococcaceae bacterium | reverse complement strand
GCGCTGCCACCTGCTGCGCTGCCACCTGCTGCGCTGCCACCTGCTGCGCTGCCACCTGCTGCGTTGCCACCAGCTGTGTTGCCACCCGCCAGCCCGCCTGCAACGCCACCGCTCATCGCACCAGCAGCGCCACCGGCGGCGCCTCCCGAGATGCCCCCGCCAACGCCTCCCATGTTGATGAGGATGCACGAGCCGACCTGGCAGAACTGGTTCTGCGCGCACGCCCGACAGGACACGCCAGAGGCGCCGCAGAAGTCGACCGTGCCACCGGTGCGGCAGGTCCCCGACAGATCGCAGCAGCCAAGGCACGTCTCCGCGCAGCGACGCGGTGGCGCCCCCGAGCAACTCAGGAGCCCCGTGGCGAAGAGAATGGCGAGCAGGAAAGTGCGCATGGGTGGTCAACAAACCCTGAAGTCGGCCGCGATGTGAAGGCTTCCTCGTGAGCGACCCTCGGATTGCGGGCGTCGCTGCCTCTCTCTGTCGTGACGTCCGGCGCGGCCAGAGCGACGTCCACGATGGTGGGCCCCGGCCGCACCGTGTGCTGGTCGCCGAGTCGATCCGAAACGCCGACCGACCCTCGGATTCGGATTCCGGCGCGGCGCCTGCTCGTGACACTCCGACGTCGTCGGCTGTCAGGCCAGGGGCGACGCGCTGCGAGCACGACAGCGGCGCACACAGCTCGAGACGGGTGAGCGCGGCACAGCCAGTGCCATGTCCGATTGCCTGAGAGTGCTCCACTGCGAAGCGGCCCGGCGACGCGGGGTCGACCTCGACGGAGAGAAAGCCGGCGCGTGAACAGTTGCTGAGCTGAGGAAGGGAGACCGGTTCATGTGCGACGGAGTCCCGCTCCGCGATGCAGGCATCCCCGAGGATGTGTACGACGTGAATCTCGCTCGCGTGGAACTGCCCGCTGCGACGGTCGAGACTTTCCCCGCTGGCTGTCACGCCGGAGCCGCGTCTCCGGCGATCGCTGCGGCTGCCTTGCTCGTGACGCTCCGACTCCGTCCGCGGCTCAGGCGACGCGACGACGAACGTTGAGAGGCGACTGCGCAGCCGCTGCCAGCCCTGGTTCATGCCGCACTGACGCCGTGAGCCGTCGAAGAAGCATCGTGATGTCCTGACGCATCGGTCGGGGTTATGCCCCTGCTCATGGCACTTCTTCTTCCCCTGCTCATCGCAGCCGCTCCGTCGCTCTCGTCAACCATCGACGTGAAGTTCGAGAAGTTCGTCCTCGAGAACGGGCTCACGCTCGTCGTGCACGAGGATCACAAGGCGCCGATCGTCGCCGTCAACGTCTGGTACCACGTGGGCGCCAAGGACGAAGTGCCCGGCAAGAGCGGCTTCGCTCATCTGTTCGAGCACCTGATGTTCAACGGCTCCGAGAACTTCAACACCGACTACTTCAAGGCGCTCGGCGCGATGGGCGGCACCGATCTCAACGGCACCACCAACCGCGATCGCACCAACTACTTCCAGAACGTGCCGGTGAGCGGGCTCGACCGCGTGCTCTTCCTCGAGAGCGATCGCATGGGCCACCTGCTCGGCGTCATCGACAAAGCGCGCCTCGATGAGCAGCGCGGCGTGGTGCAGAACGAGAAACGTCAGAGCGAGAACCAGCCCTACGGCCAGGTCTCCAACGAGGCCAACAAGGTGCTCTTCCCGTCGCACCACCCGTACGCGTACCCGCGCGGAACCGTGTTGGGCTCCATGGAGGATCTCGACGCCGCCTCCCTCAAGGACGTGCAGGACTGGTTCAAGGCCTGGTACGGCCCGAGCAACGCGACGCTCGTCATCGCCGGTGACATCGACGCGAAGACGGCGCTCGAGAAGGTGAAGAAGTACTTCGGCGACATCCCCGCGGGGCCGCCGGTGCAGCGCAAGGGCGAGTGGGCCGACAAGCTCACCACGAACATCCGCAAGGAGCTCGAGGACCGCGTGCCGCAGACGCGGCTGTACCGGTTCTGGGTGACGCCCGCGACGACCAACACCGACAACGACTACCTGCAGATCGCCACCGCGCTCCTCGCGCAGGGCAAGACGAGCCGGCTCTTCAAGCGCCTCGTGTACACCGATCAGATCGCCACCGACGTGAGCGCGGGCATCTGGGACGGCGAGATGGCGGGCCAGGGGATTCTCACCGCCACCGTGAAGCCAGGCGTCGAGCTCGAGAAGGTCGAGCGCGCCATCGACGAGGAGCTCGCGAAGTTCCTCAAAGAGGGGCCAAACGCCGACGAGCTCGCGCGGCTGAAGACGCAGTCGATCGCTGGCGTCATTCGTGGCCTCGAGCGCATCGGTGGCTTCGGCGGCAAGAGCGACGTGCTCGCCGAGAGCCAGGTGTACTTCGGCAAGCCGGATGCCTGGAAAGACGCGCTCAAGACGTTCGAGAACGCCACCACGAAGCAGGTGCAGAGCGCGTCGCAGTCGTGGCTCGGAGCGCCCCACCTCGACATCATCGTGCGCCCCTTCGGCACCTTCACCGCGGCGAAGGACGGCGTCGATCGCAAGAAGCTGCCCGAGCTCGAGGCGCCGCCCGCCGTGTCGTTCCCCACGCTCCAGCGCGCGACGCTGAAGAACGGCCTCAAGGTCGTCCTGGCCGAGCGCCGGGGCCTCCCGGTGTTCGATTTCAGGCTGCGGCTGGAGGGCGGCTCGGCAGGTGAAGCTCCCGCGAAGGCCGGCCTCGCGAGCCTGGCGATGGATCTGCTCGACGAAGGCGCCGGCAAGCGGTCTGCGATTCAGATCAGCGAAGAGCTCCAGCGGCTCGGCGCGACCCTCGGCAGCGGCGCGGGCCTCGACATCTCGTCGGTGTCGATGACGGCGCTCAAAGCCAACGTCGAGCCGTCGCTCGCGCTGATGGCCGAAGTGGTGACGACGCCGACGTTCCCGCAGGCCGACTTCGAGCGGCTCAAGAACCAACGGCTCGCCGGCATCAAGCAGGAGAAGAACTCTCCCGGCGGTCTCGCGTCGCGGCTGTCGGGCAAGCTCTTCTTCGGAGAAGGTCACCCGTACGCGTTGCCGTCGTCTGGCTTCGAAGCGTCAGTGGCGAAGCTGACCCGCGACGACGTGGTGGCGTTCGCGAAGGCGACGCTGACGCCGCGCGGCGCGACGCTGGGCGTGGTGGGCGACACGACGATGGCCGAGCTGCTGCCGCAACTCGAGAAGGCCTTCGGTGGATGGACCGGCGGAGACGTGAAGCGCCTCACCATCCCCGAGGTGACGCTGGCGACGAAGCCGACCGTGTGGCTCGTCGATCGCCCCGGCAGTCAGCAGAGCGTCATCCTCGTGGGCCACCCGACGGTCCCCACCAACAACCCCGATGAAGCGGCGATCGTCGGCTTCAACATCGTGCTCGGCGGCGACTTCAACTCGCGCCTCAACATGAACCTGCGAGAGGACAAACACTGGAGCTACGGCGTGCGCACCTTCCTCTCCGACGCCCGCGGGCAGCGGCTGTTCGGCGTCTCGGCCCCGGTCCAGACGGACAAGACGAAAGAGAGCCTCGCCGAGATCCAGAAAGAAGTGACGGAGCTGCTCGGCAAGCGCCCCACCACCGCCGCGGAGTTCGACCGCATTCAAGCCGACCGCGTGCTCAAACTCCCCGGCGCCTGGGAGACGATGTCGTCGGTGCAGGGCTCGATGGGCCAGGTCATCGTCTACGGGCTCGCCGACGATTACTTCCAGACGTGGGCCGACAAGGTGCGCGGCCTCAAGCGGGAGGACTACGACGCCGCCGCGAAAAAGGTGCTGAAGCCGCAGAGCCTCGTCTGGGTGGTGGTGGGCGACCGGTCGAAGATCGAGGCAGGGGTCCGTGAGCTGAAGCTGGGCACCGTCACGGTCATCGACGCCGACGGCAACGAGGTGAAGTGACACGATGTCGGACGACCCGGCACAGACGCTCGACGAGCTGTGGAATCGACTGAAGCTCGATTCCCTCCCTGCTGACGCGGGCGCCAGTGAAGATCTGCGCGCGACGCGCACGCGTGACTGGGAACAGGAGACGCTGCGCGTCGAACGACAGGAGATCGTCACCGAGCGCGTCGATCTGCCGCGCATCTCGTTGACGCCGCCCGGTGTCGACCAGCCACAGCTCCACAAGGATCTGGTCGTCGTCGGGGTGCTGGGAGAAGGAGGCATGGGCCGGGTGCTGCTCGCGCGGCAGCAGTCGCTCGGTCGCGACGTCGCGGTGAAGATCGCCCGACCGAACCTGCCCGAGAAGTCGTCGGCAGCGCTCCTCCACGAGGGCCGCACCATGGGCTCGCTGGAGCACCCGTGCATCGTGCCCGTCTACGCGCTCGCGTCCCACGACGGCAGGCCGGCGCTGGTGATGAAGCGCATCGATGGCGTCGCCTGGGGACGTCTGCTCGCAGACCCTGACGACCCGGCCTGGGCGCGGCTCGCACCCGGCGGGGCCGATCAGCTCGAGGCCAACATCGCGGTGCTGATTCAGGTCTGCAACGCGATCGCGTTCGCGCACCGCAACGGCGTGCTCCACCGGGACCTCAAGCCGGGCAACGTGCTCATCGGCGAGTTCGGCGAGGTGTACGTGGCGGACTGGGGCGTCGCCACCACGAAACCGGCGCCGGGAGAGAAGCGCAAGCCGAGCCTCATCGGCACTCCCGTCTACATGGCGCCCGAGATGGTGACGGGGGACGACGCGCAGATGGACGAGCGCACCGACCTCTTTCTGCTTGGCGCGATGCTGTACGAAGTGCTCGCGCGTCGGCCGCCGTGGGGCGGGAGCGACTTGAAGGCCGTGCTTCGCGAAGCGCTGCGCTGCGCGGCGCCATCGCTTCCTTCGACGGCTCCCGAAGAGCTCGCTGAGGTGTGTCACAAGACGATGGCCCGAGCGCCGAAGGATCGGTACCGCGATGCGCTCCAGCTCCGAGACGCGCTGCTGGCGTGGCGGAGGCACCGCGGGTCGGTCGAGCTGGCCCGCGCGGCCCATCAACAACTCGATGAGCTCCTCTCGGCGTTGCGCAGCGGCTCGAAGGACCGCGTCGTGATCTCGCCGTTGCTCTCTGCGTCGCGCTTCGGGTTTGAGCAAGCGCTGCGGGAGTGGCCCGAGAACGAGCTGGCGAAGCTGGGCCTGCACGACAGCATCGAGGCCGCCGCACGCTTCGAGCTCGGCCAGGGCAACCTCGAGGCCGGCCGGGCGCTGGTGAATGAGCTTCGCGACGTGCCCGGGTCGCTCCGACAGGCGCTCCAACGCGCCGAAGCGTCGGCGGCCGAGCGTGAGCGACGCGACCAACGGGTCGCCAGCCTCGCGCGTGAGCTCGACCCGTCGGTCTCGGAGAACCAGCGGCGGCGCTTCACCATCATGCTGGGCATCGCGACGACGGCGATCGTGATGGGCGTGAACTTCTCGGAACCCGGCAAGGTCGTGCGCACCGCCCTGGGCCCGTACTCCTCGTCGGTGGTGATGGGGCTCCTGGCGCTCGCGTACACCGTGGCGCTCATCGTCGGCCGCAAGGCGCTGCTGGCGACGAGGCTCAATCGACAGGTGGCGGGGATTCTGGGCCTCGCCTTCTTCGGGCCCCTCATCCACCGACTGCTCGCCCTGCAGATCGGCTCGTCCCGACAGGACGTGATCATGAGCGACCTCGTGATGACGGCGGCGATCTCGGCGGTCGGCGGGCTGACGCTCCATCGGGTCTTCTTCTTCGGCACCGCGGCCTTCCTCGCAGGGGCGTTCGCCAGCGTGGTGTTCACCGAGAACCTCAGCGTCATCTACGCGCTCGCGGCGGCCTCGACGCAGCTCGCGATCGTCCTGAGCTGGAAGAAGTGGCGGAGCGAACTCGACGTGCGCTGACCGGCGGAACACGATGCCGCCGTGATCGTCTTCGCCCTCTGCGCCGTCGTCGCCGCCAGCCCCACGCCTCATCGCCTGAAGTGGGACCCGCGCATCGATCTGCCGGTGACCGGCGTGCTGATGGCGGGCTGGGTGGTGAGTGAGTTCGCCCTCAAGGACGCGCTCGCGCCCGACACCTGCCGCTGGTGCGCGACGAACGCGTTCGACACCGCGGTGCGGCGCGCGTTCAATCCGACGCTGAGTCCGAGTTCCTCGGGTATCCGGCCGGCGGCGACGGCGTCTGACCTGCTCGGCTTCGTGGCGGTCCCCCTGCTCGTCGCGGGTATCGACGCGCTGGGAGCGAAGGACTCACCCGAGTTCCTCAAGACGTGGGGCATCGATCTCGTCATCATCCTCGAGGCGACGTTCTCGGCGCTCGCGGTGAACCAGACGGTGAAGTTCGCCGCAGGGCGCGCCCGGCCGTACTCGGTCGATGCACCCGCCGATCTCCTCGCGCAGGCTCGCGACCCCAGCGATCACAACCTGTCGTTCTTCTCGGGCCACACCACGTTCACGGTGGGGCTCGCGGTGTCGGGAGGCGTCGTCGGGCTGCTGCGCGGGTACCGGTTTGGATGGCTGAGCTGGGCGGTCGCGCTCCCGCTCGCGTTGACGACGGCGACGCTCCGCATGGCGGCTGACAAGCACTGGCTGACGGACATTCTGATCGGCGCGGCGGTGGGGAGCGCGTTCTCGGTGGCGCTGCCGGTGCTGTTCCACGGGCGAGACGACGCGGCGGTGAGCGTGCGGGTCAGTCCGACGCCCAACGGGTTGAGCGTGGCCGGGTCGTTCTGAAGCAGACCCAACGGGCGTCACCACCGGTGCGCTCTTCGACCCTGCTGCGACGCCCGCCAACGCTCTGACCGGTTGCGCCGCTTGCCCACCGGTGGCAAGGCCCTGCCCGTGTCAATCGCGCGCCGTTTCATCCTCTTCGGAGTCGTCACCTTCCTGTCCATCGCGCTCGATCAGGTGACGAAGGTGCTGGCGACTGACGCCTTCAAGGGCAAGCCCACGCTCTCGTATCTGGGCGACACGTTTCGCTTCCAGTTCGCCACGAACGAGGGCGCCTTCCTCTCGCTCGGCGGCAACCTGCCCGAGCGCGCGCGGTTCTGGCTGCTCACCGTCGGCGTCGGGGCCCTGCTGCTCGCCATCACGGTCCAGGCGCTGCGCAACCCGGTCGATACCGCCAACCTCACCGGCTACGCGCTCATCGTCTCGGGAGGTTTCTCGAACTGGATCGATCGCGCCCGCTTCGGCGGCGTCGTCGTCGACTTCATGAACATGGGCCTGGGCTCGCTCCGCACGGGCGTCTTCAACATCGCAGACCTCGCGATCCTCGCCGGCATCGGCGTGCTGCTCATCGCAGGCTGGAAGCAGGACCGCGCCGCGAAGGCGAAGGCGCCCGCGCAACCAGCCGACAGCACTGCGCCGACGACTCACCCTGTCGCGGCCGACCCCCCTCCCGCGTCCGAAACTCCGCGACAGGACGGGTGAAGCCGAAGGCACACCGGTTGCTCTGAGCGCTGGCGACTTCGCTTCCCTCCTCTCCAGGGCAACCCATGAAAACAACTTCAGTGCTGACGGCCGCGTTCGCGGTCGCCATGTCGTCGTGCGTCGGTGGGTCGTCGTCGAGTTCCTCCGAGCCCACGCTCCAGCTGATCGACGTCCAGTCACCAGGGACCCTCTTTTCGGTGCGGTCGACGGTGCAGCTCGAGGCGTTCGGGGTCTTCTCCGACGGCTCCAGGCTGCGCGTCTCACCGACGGCGAGCTGGTCGTCCTCCGATCCCTCCATCATCGACGTCGATCAAAAGGGCCTCGTCCGGCTGGTGAAGGCAGGCCGGGCCCGGGTGAGCGCGCAGCTCGCGGGGACGCAGGGCGATACGTCGATCGAAGTCACCGCTGCGACGGCGCGGAAGCTCGAGCTGTACCCCACCGAGCTCTTCGAGGCGCCTCGAGGTGTGATGCCACAGCTGCGGCTGTTCGCGAACTTCTCTGATGGAACGCGCCGAGACGTCACCACCGAGGCCACCTGGCTCTCGTCGGGCACCGGCACCTGGCCGCTGGCTGAGAAGGGCCACTTCCGCCTCGACGCGCAGGGCGACGTGACGATCCTCGCCCGCTTCGATGGGCTCGAGGCACGCAAGGACATTCGGGTGACGCCGCCCGCGGTCGTAGCGCTGCGACTGGAGCCGATGAGCGCCCCGCTCCTGCCCGGCCAGGCGGGTCGGCTGTCGACGGTCGCGACCTTCACCGACGGGTCGAGCCGCGACGTCACGCTCGATTCGCGCCTCGTCTCGCTCGACAGCCACATCGCCCGGGTCCAGGGGCACGAGGTGCAGGCGCTCGCTCCGGGCCGCGCACGCCTCGTCGCGGACTACGCCGGGGTCTCGTCGTCACGCGCGGTGATCGTCGCTGCGCGCCAGCTCGTCGGCCTCACCGGCTCGACGCCCCATGCCGACGTGCCCTCGGGCCGCACCCTTCGTCTCCAGCTCTTCGCCGCATTCGACGACGGCAGCGCGCTGGAGGTGTCGGACGCGGCGCTGTGGCTGAGCGCAGACGAGCCGGTCGCCTCGGTCGCGCTCGACGGCGCCGTCACGGCGAGGAAGCAGGGGCAGACGTTGATCTCGGCGCGCTACAGCGGCGCGCAGGTCGACTTCACGGTCGCGGTGCAGGCGCCGATCCTCGAGCGCGTCGAAGTCACGCTGCCTCAGACCCGGCTGCTCGTGGGCCAGCGCGCTTCCTTCGCGGTGCTCGGGCACTTCAGCGATGGCGCGGTGCTCAACCTCACGCCGGTCGCGGTCCTGCGGCCATCGCCGTTCGTCTCTGCGAGCGTCAGCGCAGACCTGGCAATCGTCGAGGGGCTCTCGGACGGGCCAGCGACCCTCGAGGTCGAAGTGGGCGGATACCTCCAGGCGGTTCAACTGACCGTCACTGCCGAGACGATCGAGCGCCTCAGTGTCGAGCGGCTGGTGTCCGAGCACGGCGATGCCGAGCGCCGGGTTCGCGCCTACGCGACCTACAGCGACAAGACGGTGCTCGACGTCACGGAGCTGTGTGACTGGAGCGCGACCGGCGCGACCCTCGCCGTCGAAAACACGCCAGGCTCGCGAGGCACCTTCGGCGAGATGGGGACCGAGGGCGAGATCACCGCCTCGATGATGAACTTGCAGGCGTCGTTCTCGCTGGCCCCGTGAGCGTCACTTCGACGCGGCGGGCCCCGACGGCTCGGCCCGCAGCTGAGCCACCCGCCTGCGGATCTGCGAGATGACTTCAGGCAGTGAGCCCTTCTGGCCCATTCGAATGAGCCCGTCCGGGACTGCCATCTTCGGGTCGGTGTCGATGGCGTAGACGACGAGGCTCTTCGCGCCGTCACCCCAGGGCACGATCGTCCACGAGCCGTCGTTGCGATGGTAGGTGCCGCGAACCAGCTTCCACGCGCGCCGGTAGTGGCCCCTGGGCTCCTCGCGAATCTCGGCGACGGTGTCGCTCCAGAGATCGGGCAATGGGAACGGCATCGACAGCTCGACGTGGCAGATGCGGCCGACGCCCTCTTCGTCCTTCACCCAGCTCTTCTTGGTGCGGGGCATGAACTTCCAGAAGAGCTGGCAGTCGCGCAGCACGGGCCACACCTCATCGGAGCTCGCGTCGACGACACCGAGGGCCATCGCCCCGACGCCCTTGCCGCCGGTGGGAGTCGTCTCTCGAATGACGACCTCCCCATCGGCCAGCTTCTTCTGCTCGGCCTCGGTGAGCTCAGGGCGCACGACGGGCTGAGCCAGCACCGAGAAGGACATCAGGACCGCACTGCTGACAGCGGCGAAGCGCATGCCCAGACCGTAGCGTGAGCGGCTGCCCCGCGGCCATGGGCGCTCGTGAGCCCCACACGGAATGCGAGTGGACACGGGGGGCTGAGTGCGGGACGCGGAGACGCGACGATGGCTCCCACGCGCACGATTCACTGCACCGATGGCGTCGCCTGGCTTCGCGAGCAGACCTTCGGCGCGGAGCATGCCGTCATCACCTCGCTCCCCGACGTGTCGGAGCTGGCGCTGCCCTACGAGACGTGGCGCGACTGGTTCAGCGACACCGCGCAGCTCATCTGCGAGCGCCTCTCACCGAAGGGCGTGGCGTTGTTCTTTCAGACCGACATCAAGCGAGATGGGCGCTGGGTCGACAAGGGCTACCTCGTGCAACGCGGCGTCGAGCGGGCCGGGAGCTTCCAGCTCTTCCACAAAGCGGTGTGCCGCGCGCCGGCGGGCATGACGACGTTCGGACGGCCCGCGTGGGCGCACCTGCTCGCCGTCAGTCGTGAGCTGCGCGTGGAGCCCGGGGAGTCGACCGCTGACGTGATCCCGAAGCTGGGCGAGATGCCGTGGGCGCGAGCGATGGGCGTCGAGGCGTGCGAGGTCGCCGTGCGCTTCGCCAAAGAGCAAGCCGGAGCCCGCGTCATCGTCGACCCGTTCTGTGGACTCGGCACGGTGCTCGCGGTCGCCAATCGGCATGGGCTCGATGGCATCGGCGTCGAGCTGTCGAGGAAGCGCGCCGAAAAGGCGAAGACGCTCGAGGTCAAGCCCGCCGGGCGCTGAGCGGCCGTCGCCGCTGCTTCGCTGATATCGCACGCGGACCGAGATCGAGCACGGCCGGAAGGACGAAGGCCTCTGCTGCGAGCCTTCGCAGAAAGGTCAACGAAGTGAGCCAGGTTCAACTCATGGACATGCATGTCGAGGACGCGAGCGTCAGCCTCGAGAAGAACCGGGCGGGACTCCCGAAGGACTCCCTGCGCCCTCGGTGACCGAGTTCAGCTGGCGCTGGCCCGGAGGCTGCGCTCACGAGCCAGCACCGAGACGACGGTGACGCCCAGCGCGACGACCGCTCCGACGCCGAAGAGCAGCGAGAGCCGGCCCTCGTCGAACCACGGCCTCGCGAGCCGGGTGCCGAGCGACGCGCCGACGAACAGGCTGCCCGAGAAGAACGCGATGCCCGGCCCACGCGCGTGCGGAGCGGCCTGCGTCGCCCACACCTGCAGGTTGGCGTGGAACATGACGATGGTGGCGCCCATGGCGAGCGACGCGAAGAAGACGCCGATCGGCCCGGGGTCGATGGCCACCGCCGTCCAGCTCAGCACCAGGAGCCCGCCGCCGAACGACATCGCGCGGAGCACCGAGACCCGCCCGGCCGCCCGCTTCGCCAGCTGAGACCAGATGACGACCGATACGCCGTAGCCGGCGATGAGCAGGCCCGTCGTCGATGCCGAGGAGCCCGAGCGCAACAACGTCGGCGCGAGGAAGGCGAAGAGGCCGAACAGCACGCCACCCTCGACGAAGGCGATCACCGCGAGGCGACGAATCGCGCGCACCGAGAGGGCCGCGCGCACGCTCCCGGGCGTGACGGGCTTCGGCGGCGCGAACAAAGCCCGCGACGAGAGCAGCGCCAGCACCGCGAAGACGCCCGAGGCGCCGAAGCCCGCGTGCCAGCCGAACCGATCGGCGAGCAGGCCCGCGCCGAGCACGCCCGACGCTGCGCCGACGGCGTAGACCGAGTTCATGTCCATCGCCGCGCCCGGACGTTCCTTCTCGGGTACCACGTCGCCGATCCACGCGATGACGGCGGGCACGGCCGACGCCATGCCGGCGCCAGCGATGAAGCGGGCGGCCAGCAGCGTCTCGAGCGAGCCCGCGAACACCGACGCCAGCGAGCCCAGCGCGCCCGCCGCCAGCCCGAGCCTGAAGGTGGTGACGCGGCCGACGCGCTCCGAGACCATGCCCCACGGAACCTGAAAGAGTCCGTAGGCCAGGTAGTACGCCGTCGCGACGGCCGTCGCCTCGGCGAGCGGGACCTTCAAGTCTCCGGCGATGGCTCGCACCAACGGGGTCATCGCGAAGTTGTCGAAAGCCGCCGCGAACACTCCGAGGTACGCCGGCCAGCGCGGCACTGCCTTCATGGCGAGGGCAGGTAGCAGCCCCTTCGGTCGGGCGCCGCCCTTTGTGCCGCTCGATCGCCTTGACCCTGAACATCCGTTCCGACACAAGGTTGGGCGAAGTCGTCTCCTCCTCGCTAGGAACCGCGCCCATGTCCGAACCGGAAATGATCACCGTTCGAGGTGCCCGCGAGCACAACCTCAAGGGCGTCACGCTCGAGATCCCCAAGAAGAAGTTGGTCGTCTTCACCGGCGTCTCGGGCTCGGGGAAGTCGTCGCTCGCGTTCGACACCCTCTACGCCGAAGGCCAGCGCCGCTACGTCGAGTCGCTCTCGTCCTACGCGCGGCAGTTCCTCGGGCAGATGGAGAAGCCGAAGTACGACACCATTCGCGGGCTCTCGCCGACCATCTCCATCGAGCAGAAGGCGGCGTCGAACAACCCGCGCTCGACCGTCGGAACGGTGACCGAGGTGCACGACTACCTGCGCGTGCTCTTCTCGAACATGGGCGTGCAGTACTGCCACACCTGCGGCCGGAAGGTCGGCAAGCAATCAGCGCAGCAGATCGTCGATGAGATCATGAAGCTGCCGGCTGGCTCGAAGCTGCAGCTGCTCGCGCCGATCGTGGTGAACCGCAAGGGCGAGCACAAGGACCTGCTCGTGGACGCGCAGCGCCGTGGGTACAGCCGCGCGCGCATCGACGGGAAGGTGCGTTCCCTCGAGGAGTCGATCACCCTCGACAAGAAGTCCAAGCACGACGTCGAGCTGATCATCGATCGCCTGGTGCTCAAGCCCGACCTGCGCCCGCGCCTCACCGACTCTGTCGAGAACGCGCTCAAAGAGGGTAAGGGCGTGCTGATCGTCACCGACGAGAGCGCCGACAAGCAGGCCGATCGCACGATGAGTGAGCTCAACGCCTGCCACCACTGCGGGCTCTCGTTCCCCGAGCTCTCCCCCGCGTCGTTCTCGTTCAACAACCCGCTCGGCATGTGCACCGACTGCTCCGGTCTCGGCACGCGGCCCGAGATGGATCCCGACCTGATCGTCACCGACAAGACGCGCTCGATTCGGGAAGGCGCCGTCGAGGTCTGGGCGTCGGGCGTCACCCGCGGCGAGGGGTGGACGGCCGATCTCGTCGACACGCTCTCCCGCGCGTTCGGCATCGATCTCGAGACGCCGTGGGAGAAGCTGCCCAAGGGCCAGCGCGACATCGTGATGTACGGCGCCGGCGGCAAAGAGGTGTCGATGAAGTGGGGCGACGCCCGTTGGAAGATGGAGTGGGAAGGCCTCACCCACAAGCTGATGCGCGGCTTCCAGTCGACGGCATCGGAGTCGATGAAGCAGTACTACATGCGCTTCTTGTCGGACAAACCGTGCCCCACCTGCGCGGGTGAACGCCTCAAGCCCGAGTCGCGCGCGGTGAAGGTGCACGGGAAGACGATCGTCGAGCTCTCGCACCTGACGATCAGCCACACGCAGCAGTTCCTCGCCGAGATGCCACTGACGAAGAACGAAGCGACCATCGGCGCAGAGCTGCTGAAGGAAATCCGGTCGCGCCTGGGCTTCCTCGTCGACGTCGGCCTCGGCTACCTCACGCTCGATCGCAGCGCGTCATCGCTCTCAGGTGGAGAGAGCCAGCGCATTCGCCTCGCCTCGCAGATGGGCAGCGAGCTCACCGGCGTCATCTACATCCTCGATGAGCCGTCGATCGGCCTGCACCAGCGCGACAACGGCCGCCTCATCGCGACGCTGAAGAAGCTGCGCGATCTCGGCAACACCGTGCTGGTGGTCGAGCACGACGAAGAGACGATGGAAGAGGCCGACTGGATCATCGACTTCGGGCCGGGGGCTGGCGAGCTCGGAGGAGCGGTCGTCGCCGAAGGAACGCCGAAGCAGATCATGCGCGACGAGAAGAGCGTGACGGGTGGGTACCTCTCGGGGCGCCTCGAGATCGCGATCCCTCCTACGCGGCGACCGGGCCTCAAGACGAAGATCACCATTCGCGGCGCGAAGGAGAACAACCTCAAGAACGTCGACGTCGACCTGCCGCTCGGCACCTTCATCGCGATCACCGGCGTGTCGGGCGCCGGCAAGTCGACCCTGGTGAACGAGATCCTCTTCCCTGCCCTCGCGCGGCACCTCACCGAGTCGCGCGTGATGCCGGGTAAGCACGCAGCCATCACCGGCATCGAGCACCTCGACAAGGTCATCGACATCGATCAACGACCGATTGGGCGCACGCCCCGATCCAACCCGGCGACGTACACCAAGGTGTTCGACCCGATTCGCGAGGTGCTGGCGCAGACCGCTGAGGCGCGCGCGTTCGGCTACACGCCGGGCCGTTTCAGCTTCAACGTGAAGGGCGGCCGCTGCGAGGCGTGTGAAGGCGACGGCGTGAAGAAGGTCGAGATGCACTTCCTCGCCGACGTGTACGTGCCGTGCGAGGTGTGCGGCGGCAAGCGCTTCAACGAGGCGACGCTGCGGGTCCGGTACAAGGGCAAGAACGTCTCCGAGATCCTCGAGCTGTCGGTGCGCGAGGCGATGGAGCACTTCGCCGTGCACCGCGACATCATGCGGCACCTGCAGACCCTCGATGACGTCGGCCTCTCGTACCTCAAGCTCGGGCAGCCCTCGCCGACGCTGTCGGGTGGCGAAGCGCAGCGCATCAAGCTGTCACGCGAGCTGGCGAAGGTGGCGACCGGGCGAACGCTCTACATCCTCGACGAGCCGACGACGGGCCTGCACTTCGAAGACATTCGCAAGCTGCTCATCGTGCTCAACCGGCTGGCAGACGCGGGGAATACGGTGCTGGTGATCGAGCACAACCTCGACGTGATCAAGTCAGCCGACTGGGTGATCGATCTCGGGCCCGAAGGTGGCGATGGCGGCGGGCGCATTCTCGCCGAGGGCACGCCGGAGGACGTCGCGCTGGTGAAGGGCTCGTACACCGGGAAGTACCTCAAGCACGTGCTCGAGAAGGGCCGCCGGCAGCGCGTGGGGGTGCGCATCGCCGGCTGACGGTCATCCCACCGCGAGCAAGGAAGCGCGCAACCGAGTGCGCGCCGAGCCGCTGTTCGTGATGCTCGAGACCGGAGCGATGAAGATCGAGGAGACCTTCGGAAACGCGCCCCTTGCCCTGACGCGGTTGATGCATCGCTGGCAGAACGTTCCCATGTCGCTCGCCGACGCGGGACTCGTCGCCCTGCACGAGCGGATGCCGAGGTCCTTCATCGTGACGATGGACTCCGACTTCACGATCTACCGACGAGCGAACGGTCGAGCGCTTCGCACACTGATGCCACGGGCCTGACCGGCGCGATCGACGCCGGTCAGGCCCCGCGCACGCGCTCGGCGACACCTGCTCGCACCAGCATGAAACGCGCTCGCACTGCGTCGGCCGCCCTCACTCGCCATCGTCGTACGTCGCCTCAGGGTCGAGGACCGCACCGGCCAGGACACCCCATGAAACGGGCTCGCACCGCGTCGTCGTGTGTCGCGCCAGGGTCGAAAAACGCACCGAGCGTGACACTCGATGAGCGGCGTCCCTCTCCCGTTTCGTGGCGTGGTCAGCAAACTCAGCATCGAGGACATGCGGCTTCGTCCGTCCGGAACCCGGGCGAACGGCTGTGGAGGCAGCGGCGAAGACCTGGACGTGTCCGAGGCCTGAAGACGTACGATGCCGCATGCTCCGTCGGACGCTCTTCCCCCTGATGGCACTCGCGACGATCAGCTGGGCTGGTCCACCGAAGGAACCACCGCCGCCTGAGCTCGTCCTCCCGAGCGGGAGCGCCGACTACACGCGCACGATCCGCCTCGTGAAGGCCTACCTCGCGAAGAAGCGCACGCTCGCGCAGCTCACCAAAGACGTCGTCGCCTTGAAGCTGAAGGTGCACCCTATCGGCTGCGGGTACTATTTCGTGACGCCACCACCGCCCCCGCCCGGCATCGCCTTCGAGCCCGCGCTCATGCCCGATGACTGGGCCGGCACGTTCGGAGAGGTCGCCATGACGCATCTTGGCGGCTGGGGCCTCTCTCGCGAGGACTCCGACACGCTCCACAAGGCCGCGCACGGCAAGCAAGAGGGCTTCCCGAACTGCAAGGCCGAGTAGCTCCCAGCGGGTATGGTCCGCCGCCATGGCGTCCGACACACCGAAGGCGAAGCTCCCACCCCAAATCCCCTTCATCATCGGGAACGAAGCGGCGGAGCGCTTCAGCTTCTACGGCATGCGCAACGTGCTCACGAACTTCCTCGTGGGCTACCTGCTCATCGGCCTCGCCGAGCAAGACCGTCAGGCCGCCGCGAAGGAGGTCTTCCACGTCTTCGTGATGGGCGTGTACTTCTTCCCGCTGCTCGGTGGTTGGCTGTCGGATCGGTTCCTCGGGAAGTACCGCACCATTCTCTGGCTCTCGCTCGTGTACTGCGTCGGGCAGGTGCTGCTGGCGCTCTCGGTCGAAAGCAAACCCGGCTTCTACACAGGCCTCTTCCTCATCGCGCTCGGCTCGGGCGGCATCAAGCCCTGTGTCTCGGCGTTCGTCGGCGATCAGTTCGACCAGACGAACAAGCACCTCGCGAAGGTGGTGTTCGACGCGTTCTACTGGATCATCAACTTCGGCTCGTTCTTCGCTTCGCTGCTCATTCCGCCGCTCCTGTCTGCGAAGCCAACGGTGATCACCTGGAACGACAGCGTCTTGTTCACCCTCGACACGCCGCTGCCCCGCCTCGCGTTCGGCATTCCCGCGATCCTGATGGTCGTCGCGACAGTCATCTTCTGGGCGGGCCGGCGACGCTACGTGAACGTGCCTCCGACGCCGACCGACCCGAATGCGTTCAGCCTCGTCTGCATGACCGCGTTGAAAGCGAGCGCGAAGAATCGACTCGGTGGAGCGCTCGCGATCACCGGCCTCATCGGGGCCATGGCGTCGCTCTTCAGCATCATCAAGCTCGGCGTCGTCGCGGGCGTGTGTCTGGCGCTCGTCGTCTTCCTGGCCTTCGCGGGCGGCGGCGTGTGGCTGCTGCTCGAGCACGCGCGAGGCAAACATCCCGATGAAGACGTGGACGGTGTGCGCGCCGTGCTGCGCGTGCTGGTCATCTTCGCGATCGTCACGCCGTTCTGGTCACTCTTCGATCAGAAGGCCTCGACGTGGGTGCTCCAGGGCAACGCGATGGTGCTGCCCGGCTGGAGCTGGTTCAAGAGCGCGGCGCAGATGCAGGCCCTCAACCCGCTGCTGGTGATGATGCTCATCCCCTTCAACAACGTGGTGCTCTACCCGACGCTCAAGAAGCTCGGCATCGAGCCCACCGCGCTGCGACGCATGGGCACCGGCATCGCCTTCTCAGGCCTCGCGTGGATTGCCGCGGCCTCGTTGCAGCTCGCGATGGATGGCGGCCAGAAGCTGCCGGTGTTGTGGCAGGCGCTCCCGTACGCGCTCCTCACCTTCGGAGAGGTGCTCGTCTCGGCGACCGGCCTCGAGTTCGCCTACAGCCAGGCGCCCGCGAAGCTCAAAGGCGTGCTGATGAGCTTCTGGACCCTCTCGGTCACGGTCGGCAACCTCTGGGTGCTCGTGGTGAACGCGTCGGTGAAGAACGTGACGGTCACCGAGGCCATCGTCGACGCGGGCTTCGGCGTGATGGCGTTCCAGATGTTCTTCTTCGCCGGCTTCGCCTTCGTCGCTGCGGGGGCCTTCGCCTGGTACGCGAAGCGCTACACGCTGGTCGACTACTACCGGAAGGCGTGACGCGCCTTCAGTCGGCGAACGCCTTGAGGCTCTCACAGAGCTTCACGTTCGCCTCGACCTGCGCGGCACTCTTCACGCTCCCCGAGCAGCGCCATGACTGGTCGCCGACCTTCTTCACCACCTCGAACGGGAAGTTCTCGTACTCGTTGCCGCTCATGTCGATGCCGGTGCCGACCCACGTGAGCAGCCAGCCGTCCTTGCGCGCCTCGGACTTCACCCACTTCTTGAACAGGAACTCCTCGATGCCCTTCCTGGTGGCGTCGATGGTGGTCGGCGAATCGGGGCTGACCTTCGCGATCATCACGGAGATGGAGCCGTCCTCCGAGTGAAAGCCCGGTGCGCCGAGCGGATCGTTGGCGACGGCACCGGCGGGCAGGTCGACCGAGACGGGGAAGTCGGCGACCTGGGTCCCTCCGGCTGCTTTCGGCGCAGCGGCGGCGGCTTCGGCCGCTTTGGGCGCACCGGCAGCGGCAGCGGGCGCTGCTTCGTTCTTGCAGGCAGCGAGGGACAGGGCGGTGACGACGGCAGCAACGGCGATTCGGTTCATGGCGTTCTCCGGGGTTTGAAAGCCTTCGCCCAGGAGACGGCCCGACCAGCCTCCGGTTTGCGCGGAATCGACCTCAGCCCTTCACGGTCGCGACGATGAGCCGGTCTGAAACCCCAGCTCGAGCCAGCCGTGTTTGCGAATCGACCACGCCGACGTGCCGTCGAGGCGCAGGCCCCACGGCTCGGCGAAGTCATCGGTGATCGGCTCGGCGGCGCGTCGAGCCACGCCCGGAGCGTTCCCGGAGCCAACCCCACGCGGCAGGTCCCAGCAGCTCCTTCGCGACGGCCTTCCCCGAGGTGCGGACGTGCGCCAGCGCTTCGACGAGCTCAGGCCTCACTCAGGAGCGACATTGGCGTCACTCTCTCACGGCCGCGCTCAGTTTCGTTGTTGGCGCAGCTGCTCCATGAGCTTCTGCCGGATCTCGGGCGGCAGCTGATCGAGGCCCTGCATCTGGCCCATGTTCGGCGGCGGCGGCGGCTTGTTGAAGAGCTGCGCGCCGGTGCTCCAGGTCGCCTTCTCGCTCCCGGCGATCGCGTACACGGCGTCGTCGATCGCGCCCTTCACGTAGACCTCGGAGTTGCTCCCCGTATCGGCGCCGAAGCGGACCTGCAACGGCTTGCCATCGACCACCGCCTCGACGAGCGCCGACGGCGTCGCGAGCCCGGCCTTCGCCACCGGAACCTCGACGACCTTCGACGCGCGAAGGCCCCGCAGCCGATTGAGCTGCGCGACGACCTGGTTGCCGTCGAACTCGACGCCGGCCGGAGCGGTCTTCGGCTCCACCAGCTTCCATGCGCCACCTTCGAGCGCGGCGATCGTCTTCTTGCCTGCCACCGTGATCGTCAGCTTCGTCGCCTTCGACGGGTCGAATGACACCAGCGAGAGATCGCGCAGCCCTTCGATCTTCGTCTCGAGCTGCTCGGCCACCCAGGAGGCCACCGCGTACTGCTGGGCGTCTCCATCGACCTTCAGCGCCGAGGTGCCGTCGTCACGCTTCGTCGACGCGAGCGAGATCTTCACGGTCTTGCCGTCTTTCAGGGTCAGCGTGAAGAGGTGCGCCTTCGCGAAGTCAGCGTCGGCGGCGAGGAAGCCCTGCGCCTGGAGCGAGGTCAGCTGGGTGACGAGGCGCTGGCCCACGTTGGCATCGAACCGGAATCCCGCCGGAGCCCCCGAGGCGAGCGTCCACGCACCACCTTCGCCAGCCTTGAGAGTGAACGTCTCTCCATCGGCGCGGGCCACGTCGACCTGCGTGACGTCGGCGAGCGTGGCCGTCGTGATGCTCTTCTTGCGCCACGCTCCGACGTCGCGCTTCACCATGCCGCTCACGGGAGAGGGCGACGCGAACACCGCCTTGCCATCGGCCTTGCGCACGTACGCTCCGCCACTCTTCGACGACTTGCCGAGCACGATGGTAAACGTCTTCCCCGAGGCCGTGGTCGCCACGGTCGTGCCCTTCGCGGCGTCGACCTCGTACTCGGCGTGCTTCGCGTCGTTCTCGGTGACGAAGTCAGGCGCCTTGAACTCGACGAGCGCGGTCAGGAGCGACTGCACCTGCGGCTCGTCAGCCTGGAACTTCACGTCGGGCTTCGATGGATCGGACACGGTCCACCCGTTGGCAGAGCGCTCCAGCTTCGCAACGTTGGGCCCGCTGACGACGATCGACTCGATGGCCGCGGTGGACAGCGACGGCGCGTCAAACCTCTGCACGCCGACGGACACTTCCTTCTCGCGCGTGGCGAAGAAGGCGAGCAGCAACACGACGAAGGCGCCAAGGGCGGCAAGGGTCGGCTTGTTCATGAGAGGACCTCTTCCTTAGACGGTGACCGAAGCACGGCTCGCCTCGCGCAGGCGCCAGCGCACCACGCCGAAGAGCGCGAGGAGCACGGGCAAGCCGAGGGCGTTGCCGAACTTCACGAGGTTTCGGGTGTTGTCCGACAGCTCGGCCTGCAGGGTCGGCAATGCAAGGCCACGGTTCCGCATCGCGAGCAGCGCCGGATCCAGGAGCATCCAGTCAGCGATGTTCATGGCGAGCACCTGGTTTCCCCGGTTCTGCATGAAGTCGTCCTGGAAGAGGGCAGACGTGCCGACGACGATGACGCGCGCCTCGCTCTTGCTCTGAGCGACGACGGGAAGCGCGGAGCCGGACTGTGTGGCTTCGGCAGCAAAGTGGCTCTTCAAGGTGCCAGACACCTGCGCCATCAGCGGGTACGGGCCGGTCGGCGTGATCGTCTCGCTCCGCCAGTCACGCTGCGGGCTGATGTTCGGCGGCTTGTTCTCGAGCCAGCTCTTCTGCGTCGAGCGGGCCAGCACGGTCGCGCTCGTCCCCTCGACCTGTTTGATCTCGAGCGCAGTCGCGAATGGGAACATCACGTCGGCGAGCCCTGACGAGACGACGCTGTCGCCTTCCATGCGCGGCACGATGGGAAGGAACGGGAACGGCACCGGCTGGTTGACGACCATGAAGCCGCGACGCTCGCTCATGTTCACGTTGCCCGACTTCACGTCGGCGACGAGCTTCTCGCCCACCGTCACGCCGTAACTCGAGAGCATGGCGGTGAGGCCGTGCGTCGCCTCGCTCGGTTCGAAGGTGCGCAGGTCGACGTGCACCGAGTCGAGGAAGAAGGCGACCGCGCGGCCCTCCATCAGGAACTGATCGATGGCCTTGAGCTCCGTTGGCGCGAGCGCCTTCTTCGGGCCCATCACGAAGAGCGCGTCGAGGCCTTCGTCGAAGCGCTCCTTCGTGCCCAGCTCGATCGGCCGCAGCTCATAGGTCTGCGAGAGCATCGTCTGCAGGTAGCGGAACTTCTCGGCGAGCTTCGGCTCGTCATGGCCCTGGAGCACGCCGATCACCGGCGTCTTCGGCCGCGTCATCTTGCGAACCAGCGTCGTCAGGTCGTACTCGAGCGACGACACGTTCTGGACCAGCGGGATGACCTCTTTCTTCTCCTGATGCTTGAGCACCAACGCCATGAACGCGCGCTTGGTCTGCTGCTGATCGCCCTCGATGACGCGGATCTCGACGGCCTGAATGCCCTGGCTCGTCAGGTCCTTCTCGATCGACGTCGGCTCACGGAAGCGGCGACCGAAGATGTCCTGCTTCACTTCCTTCTTGGCCTCTTTGTCGGCGTCGGTCTCTTGCGACTGCGGGTCGACGAACTCGAAGGCGAGCTTGCCCCTGGACGCGGCGCGGAACTCCTCGAGCAGGTCACGCACGTAGCGGGCGTTGCTCGAGTACGGCGCGGGGAGCTGCTCGGTGAAATACGCGGTCACCACCACCGGCTCGTCCAGCGCGGCCATGGTGTCCTTCGTGGCCTTCGAGAGTGTGTAGGCCTTCTCGCGCGTGACGTCGGCGCGAGCGAACGCGCGGACGCCGAGCACGTTGAGGAGCACGAGGCTGCCGACGACGGCTGCGATGAAGATCGTGGTCTGGTTTTTCATGAGCGTGCCTTTCCGTTACTGGCGCGTCGCCTGAATGGTGCGGGCGGTCATCAGGAGCCCCAGCACCGTGAGCGAGAGATAGAAGACGAGATCGCGGGTATCGATGACGCCGCGAGCGATGTTCTCGAAGTGGTAGTCGACCGACAGGAACTCGACGACCTGCCCCAGCGAGTCGGGGAGCAGCGGCGCGAACTTGTCGACGAAGTAGAACGCGAAGCACAGGACCAGGCCGAAGATGAAGCCGACGATCTGGTTCTTCGAGAGCGCGCTCCCCCACAGGCCCATGCCGATGAAGCTCGAGGCGAGCAGCACGAGCCCGAAGTAGCCCGCGAACACGGGGCCCCAATCGAACGCCGGACCGGGACCCGTGAGCGACGCGACGGTGAACGCGTAGGGCAGCGTGCAGGCGAGCGCGACCGACACCATGCCGAGCGACGCGAGGAACTTCCCGAGGGTGATCTGCCAGTCGTCCATCGGGAAGGTGAGCAGCAGCTCGAGGGTGCCGCTCTTGCGCTCTTCCGCGACCGCGCGCATCGTGATGGCCGGCACCAGCACGACGAACAACACCGGCGCCACGCTGAAGAACCCGCGCAGCGACGCCTGGCCCGCGAGGAACAAGGTGCTGAAGTACAGCCACCCCGAGAGCAGCAGGAACCCGCCCAACACGATGTACGCGATGGGCGAGATGAAGAACGAGCGGAACTCCCGCCGTGCGACTGCGAGCGCGCCGTTCATGCGGCCCTCCTGGTGTCGGTGAGCTTGCGGAACGTCTCTTCGAGGCTGACCTGCGTGCGGCGCACCTCGAGGAGCATCAGATCGTGCTTCACGACCGTCTCGAACAGCGTGCGCCGAACGTCATCGGCGCCGTGGCGAATGCGGAAGCCCAGCGTGCCAGAGCCCTCGCCCTCGGCCTCGTCGACGCCAATGACTCCAGCCATCGCCGACAAGCTCGCCCGAATCGTCGCAGCGTCGAGCGGCTGGCCGTGACGGTGACCGAGCACCACCGTCACCACACCCGAGCCGTCGGCCTGCGCGGTGAGGTGCTCCGGCGTGTCGTCGGCGACCAACCGACCCTCGTTGATGATCAGCACCCGCGAGCAGGTCGACTGCACCTCGCTCAAGATGTGCGTCGAGAGGATGACGGTCTTCTCTTTGCCGAGATCCTTGATGAGGTTGCGGATCTCGACGATCTGGTTCGGGTCGAGGCCGGCGGTCGGCTCGTCGAGGATGAGCAGATCGGGCTCGTGGAGGATCGCCGCGGCCAGGCCCACGCGCTGACGGTAGCCGCGCGAGAGCTGGTTGATGTCCTTTGACACCACGCCCAGGAGGCCACACCGCTCGACCGCGCTCTTGATGCGGGCCGCGCGCACGTCGTTCGGCACCGACCGCACGTCGGCGACGAAGCGCAGGTAATCGACGACCATCATCTCGTCGTAGAGCGGGTTGCTCTCGGGCAGGTAGCCGATGAGCTTGCGCGCGCCGACGGGGTCTTCGACCACGTTCACGTCACCCACGAAGGCTTTGCCACCCGTCGGGTTCAACGACCCCGCCAGGATGCGCATCGTGGTGGACTTGCCAGCACCGTTGGGCCCGAGAAAACCAACGACCTGCCCGCGGGGGACTTCGAACGACAGCCCCTTCACGGCCTGGGTCGGCCCGTAGTGCTTGGTGAGTCCTTCAATCCGGATCATCGATGAAGGCATGCAGGCACCTCGAAATGTGGCCGCTTCACTAAAGCGCCTGCGCGCAGAGTCAAGGCCGACAAGCTCTGAAAACTTTGCGAGGCGCATGGAGCCGAACGGCTACCCTGCCCGCAATGCTCAAAGTCACTCCGCTTGGAGGCCTCGGACAGGTTGGCCTCAACAGCATGGTGGTGGAGCACGGCCGGGAGCGCGTGCTGATCGATTGTGGCCTGATGTTCCCGCGCGCCGATCAGCTCGGCGTCGACATCGTGGTGCCGGACTTCAGGGCGCTCCGCGACGACCCCGACGCGTTCAAGGCGATCGTGTTGACGCACGCCCACGAAGATCACGTCGGCGCGATTCCCTGGCTGATTCGCGAGCACGGCGTGCCCATCTACGGAACGCCGTACACGCTCGCGCTGGTGAAGTACCGCCTCGAGGAAGCGAGCCTCAAGGCCGACCTTCGCGAGATCGGCCCGGGGCATTCGTTCTCGGTCGGCAGCTTCGACATCGAGCCGGTGAACGTGACGCACTCGGTCCCCGACGCCGTCGGCCTGGTGATGAAGACGCCGTCTGGCACGCTGGTCCACTCGGGAGACTTCAAGCTCGATCTCTCGCCCATCGACGGCAAGCTGACCGATCTGGGCCGGCTGGGAGAGCTCGCCGAGCAGGGCATCGATCTGTTGCTCTCGGACTCGACGAACGCCGAGGTCGAAGGGTGGACCCCGAGCGAGACGCTGGTGAAGGAGACCTTCGAGCGCCTCTTCACGACGGCGCCGAACCGGGTCGTGGTCGCCTCGTTCGGCTCGCATCTTCACCGCGTGCAGCACCTGCTGTGGCTGGCGCAGAAGCTCAATCGACGCGTGGTGCTCTCGGGCCGCAGCCTGCAACGCAACTGCGAGCTGGCGCGCACCGTCGGCAAACTGGTGGTGCCCGATGGCCTGCTGACGTCGATGGAAGACGCCGCGAAGCTGCCCCGCCACCAGGTGCTGATCATCTCGACCGGCGCGCAGGCGGAAGAGCGCTCGGGCCTCACGTGGCTGGTGTCCGACGAGCCGGGCCCGCTGCGGCTGGAGCCTGGCGACCTCGTGGTGCTCTCGGCGCGCGCGATTCCCGGCAACGAGCCGAACATCGCACTGCTGCTCAACAAGCTCTACCTGCGCGGCGTGAAGGTCGCGTACCCGGGCAACGAGCCCGGCGTCCACGTGTCGGGGCATGCGTCGCGTCAGGAGCAGCGCCGGCTCATCGACACCGTGAAGCCGCGCGCGTTCGTACCGATTCACGGAGAGCTCAAGCACCTGCATCGGCATCGACAGGTCGCGACCGACGCGGGGCTGCTGGAAGAGCAGACGATGATCGCGATCAACGGCGACGTGATCGGCGTCGATCAGCACGGGCTCCACACGCTGGGCCGGGCGCCCGTGGGCATGTTGCCGATGCGGCGCGAGGCGTTGATGCCGGTGAGCGAGGCCTCGCTCAAGGAGCGGCTGCAGCTCGCCGAGACCGGCGTGGTGATCGCCGTCGTCGTGATGGAGCAGGGCGGCGGGAAGATCCGCCACGGGCCGACGATCTCGGCGCAGGGGCTCTCGGGTGAGGAGCAGTCGGCGCTGACCCTGGCGGCCGAGGGCGCGCAGCTGGCGTTGAAGGAGCTCTCCGAAGCGGTGCGCGGCGACGACGAGCGCGTGCGCGAAGCGGTGACTCGTGGCGTGCGGCGCGTCTTCAAGCAGCTCTTCGGCTCGAAGCCGCTGGTCCACGCGGTCGTGGTCCGGGTCTGATCGTTCTCTCGCGCGCCGTCGATGGGCCGCTCTCCGCACGAGTCAGCCGAGCGTGGCTCGGCACGCTTCACGAGCAGGAGTCGGAAGACGTCGGTGAGCCCCTTCGCAGAGGCTGCACGCAGCGCAGTGCCGCCCCGAAGATCGCGCACGGAATCCACGTGGCCCCTGGCGATGGCGAGGTGCAGGGGCGTGAGGTGCCCCTGGGCGGCCAGTCGAGAGGGTCAACAGCACCACAGCCTCGCTCCGGCCTGCGCCGTCCGCTCTTCGCGAACGTTCATCGTGCCCCTGCCTAACGCTTCAACACCGCCTCGAGGAACGCGCTCGTCCGTTTCCACGCGGCGCGGCTGGCTTGCCCGTTGCCCTGCACGGTCCCTCCGTAGGCATCGAACACGCCGCCATCGGCGCGCTCGACGAACAACGTGCTCCCCATCGGCAAACCGACGTAGCCGGGGTTCATCGCGTGGCCCGCCGACGGGTAACACTCGCGCCCATCACCGGGGAACCGTGCCGAGTGGCCCGCGTCGACCAGCCGCACCCACGCGAGCTCAGAGAGCGGACACGACGGCCAGAGCTGATCATCCTCCGCAGCCAGCAGCAGCACCGGGCCGTTGATCTGCTCGACCGGAATCATCGCCGCCTCGAGCGCCGCGGGTGACGCCTGCCGCAGCGTCTGGGTCCACAGCGCGCGCGACGTCACCTCGAGGCCACCGTCAGCGAGCAACCGCGTCGTCGGCTGCGCGTTCGTCCACGGAACCGAAGCCACGCCCGCATCGGCACGGGTCCACGCAGGCTGCGTCCACACCTCGTCGGCGGGCCACACCACGCCGCTCCCGACGACCGACACGACCGCAGAGACTTGCGCCGACCCGGCCGCCACCAGCAACGCCGCTTCGGCGCCACGCCCCACCCCGATGAGCGCGATGCGATCGCGACGCGCACCCGGGTACTCCTTCGCGACCTCGATCGCCTGGCTGAACGACTCGAGGGGAATGCGATCGAGCTGCTGTGGCCCGATCTCGAGGCCCCAGTACGAGAGCGCGAGCACCAGGTAGCCCTGCTCCACGAAGGTTCGTGCGATCTCCGACGTCAACAGCGTGCCGCCTTCGACGTCTCCGATGGCGACGACGATGGGCCAGGGCGGCGACGTGGAGGGCAGGTACAGATCGCCGAAGACGCCGCGGTTGCCGCGAATCGGGAGCACGTCCACCCCGCGCGACAACGGGCGCCTCGGCCAGTTCACCTCGAGGTAGGCCCGCGCGCCCCAGTCGGCGATGACGTTCACGTCCTGCACGAAGAGCCCCCCCTCGGACGAGTAGACCGGCCCGTCGACGTCGACGCCTCGCCATGAGCCGCTCACCGGTGAGTCGCGGCCCGTGCTCACCGTGCCCTCGAAGTCGGCCTTGAAGACGGCGAAGGCGAAGCCGCCGACGGCCTGCCCGAAGATCACGTCGAGCGGCCGGCATGGCGGGAGTCCCTCCACCACCACCTCGACGCTCTCCCAAGCGAGGAACCCCGCGTCTGGCAAACCGCCATCGGCCCTCAGCCGAATCGTGGGGGCGTAGTCTCGCCGGGTCGGGATGCAGCGGGCATCGTCGAGCTCCCACGCGAACGGGCCGGTGCCCTCGCCGCGAAGCGTCGACGCCGGGCCGCACGCGAGCACCAGCACCAACACCGTGAGCCACCGCGACCTGCGCATCAGGCGGCAGGCTATCCCGCTCCGATCGGCCCGACGGCGCCTCATTTCAGTCGCACTGGTGGCGGGTGTCGTCTGGTTGCCCCTCTGGGCGCTTTGTTGCTAGGGGCCTCAGGGCGCTCCCATGGTCCACAGCCTGCTGATTCTGACGTTGCTCTCGGCGCCTCCCCCCACGGAGAAGCCCATCAAGCCCCTGCCTTCGCTCGCCAAAGAGCCGAAGGTCGACGGCGTGCTGAAAGACCTCGCGCCCGCGGCGGAGCTGAAGCTGGCCACGCCCACCAAAGAGGGCACCGCGATCGTCGCGAAGGCCGCCTTCTTCAAGGACACGCTGTACCTCTCCGTCGAGCCGAAGGACGACGCCTTCAACGAGCACGATCAGCTCGAGGTGACGCTGTACTTCCCCGAGTCCGGCACCACCTCGCGCGGCTTCACCTACCGCTACGGCAAAGAAGGTCTGCGCGCGCCGAGCGACGAGGCTGGCTCGCCGCCGTTCACCCAGAAGCTGCTGAAGGCGGCCGTCAAAGACGGCGACAAGGGCCCTGCGTTCGAGCTCGCCTTCCCGGCCCGCGCCCTGCCCCGCTTCCAGGCCTTCAAGCAGCTCGCCGTGTCGATCTGCCTCGAGTACCAGGACGTCGACGTCTCGGGCCAGGAGCCCGTGAAGACCATCACCTGCCCCACGGGCGAGATGGTGGGCGGCCCCACGCGCCTGCCCGACGAGCTTCGCAAGAACCTCAAGCTCTCGCCGGCCAACGACGTCGAGGGCATCGAGGCGCGCCCGACGGGCTGGGTCGGCTACTCCAAGCTGCACTACCCGACGTGGGTGGTGGCCGACGCGGAGCTGACTCCGGAATCGCTGGGCGAGCTGATCGCCTTCGACAACGCCATCGACCCCGAGTCCGTCGCGCTCCCGATTCCGCGCAAGCTGGTGCTCGGAGACAACCGGCCGCTCTTCACCATGCTGACCGGTAAGAACCCGTACTCGAAAGACACCTGCAACCCGTCGAACGAGCTGCGCATGGCGATGTACGTGGTGAAGGGCAACGTCGCGAGCCGTGTGCTCGAGTGGCCCGCCGCGACCTGTGGCCTGGGCCGCGCGATGCGCTTCGAGCTCGAGGCCGAGTCCGGCCAGCTCCTCATCGGCTACACCAATGGCCAGACCGCGCGCTTCGTGTGGTCGGCCGATCACTTCGAGCGCAGCGAGCTCGGCGCCCGTTGAACGTCGTACTTTCGAGGTCTGCCCCGTGAAGACGAAGAAGCCGTCGCCGAAGTCCCTCTACATGATGACGCTCGGGTGCCCGAAGAACCGGGTCGACTCCGAGGTCATGCTCGGCACGCTCAACCAGCGCGGCTATCAGCTCGTCGACGACGCGAAGGACGCCGAGGTCATCGTCATCAACACCTGCGCCTTCCTGAAGGCCGCCGAGAAGGAGTCGGTCGACAACATCCTCGAGCTCGCCGAGTACAAGACGACCGGCAAGTGCGAGACCCTGGTCGTCACCGGCTGCCTCGTGCAGCGCCACGGCGAGGGCCTGTCGAAAGATCTGCCCGAGGTCGATCACTTCCTCGGTACCAGCGCCTACGTGCAGATCGGCGACCTGCTGGCGGCCGAGGCGAGCCCCCGCGAGCTGATCCCCGACCCCGACTACATCCACACCTCGGCGGTGCCGAAGGTGAACTCGATGCCCGGGTACACGGCGTACCTGAAGATCTCCGAGGGCTGCGACAACAAGTGCGCGTTCTGCATCATCCCCACGCTGCGCGGCCTGCAGCGCTCGCGCCCCATCGACGACATCGTGCGTGAGGCGAAGCAGCTGGCCGACGCCGGCGTGCAGGAGCTCAACCTCGTCGCGCAGGATCTGACGGCCTACGGCCACGATCTGCCCGGCAAGCCGAAGCTCCACGAGCTGCTGCGCGAGCTGGTGAAGGTCGACGTGAAGTGGATTCGGCTGCACTACGCCTACCCGCGCGTCTTCACCGACGAGCTCATCGAGGTGATGGCGACCGAGCCGAAGATCGCCAAGTACCTCGACATGCCGCTGCAGCACGCCTCTGACAAGCTGCTGAAATCGATGAAGCGCGGCCGCGACTCGGCGTTCCTCAAGACACTGCTCGCGAAGATCCGCACCCGCGTCGAGGGCCTCACCTTCCGCACCTCGCTCATCGTCGGCCTCCCCGGCGAGACCGAAGAGGACTTCGAAGAGCTCAAGGCCTTCGTGAAGGAGCTGCGCTTCGAGCGCCTGGGCGTCTTCCAGTACTCCGATGAAGAGGGCACCGCCGCGTTCGAGATGGAGAACAAGGTGCCGAAGAAGACGATCGAGCGCCGGTGGCGCGAGATCATGGCCATTCAAAAGCGCATCAGCCGCGAGCAGAACAAGAAGCTCGTCGGCAAGCACCTCGAGGTGCTGGTCGAAGGCGTGAGCCCTGAGTCCGAGCACCTGCTGGTCGGTCGCCACGAGGGCCAGGCGCCGGAGATCGACGGCCAGGTCTTCATCAACGACGGGCTGGCGTACCCGGGCGAGCTGGTGACCGTCGAGGTGACCGAGGCCCACGACTACGATCTCGTCGCGAAGGTCGTCGAACGCCCGAAACAGAAGAAGCACGGAGCCCGGCAGACCGTGCCCGCGTCCGTGCGTGGCGGAGAGAAGATCATCAGCCCGCCCACGTGGCTGGCACCTCGGTGATCCGGCAGCCCCCATTAGCCCACAGCGGGGACTGAAACTGGAATTGTCCAGTGGGGCGAGTCCCTTATACTGGCACGCGTGCGATCTCTCATCGTTCTGGTGGCGAGCGCCTTCGTCGCGGGGTTGCCAACTGGTGTGCTCGCGCAAGAGGCATCGGTCTCGGGCGCCGCTGTGCCCACGGAACGCCCGAAGAAACGGTCCGAAGAGCGCTTCGAGCTTCGGCTGCGCTACGGTGTCGCCTACCGGAATGGCGGTCAGACGGACGCGTCGGGGCCCGGCATTTCCTTCGACGGAATCACTCCGAACGATCCAGGGCTGCAGGGCTGGGTGTGGCCCCTGTTCGGCGGCCTCGTGGGCTTCTCTGCAGGCCTCTCGCGCGAAGGATTCGCCCTCTTCGATCGCGACTCGAACACCCGAATCACCGGAGGCGGACTGTTTCGGGCTCACGGCGCTGCCACGGCGCGTTTCCGTCTCGGGCCTCTGCGTCTGGAGCCGGTGGTCGGCTATTCCCTGATCCAGGTCGCCGACTTCGGTGATTCCGCCGTTCCGGCGTTTCGTGCGGGCACTCGCCACAGCCTGCTGCTGGCGGCGCGAGGCCTCGTCGACCTCGGGCCCGTCACCATCGAGGGCCGCTTCGACTACCCGCTCGCGCTCGCGTCGAACGACGGCGGTGGGGCCCGCGCCACGTCGAGCGGCTTCCAGGCGGGCGGCGGCGTGCGGGTCGCGCTGTTCCGGACCGGGACTGCCCTCTGGGGCCTCATGCTCGACGCGTCGTACTCGACCGATCGCATCGTCAGCGCCATCACCGCCTCGCAGAACCAGGTTCGTGGCGGCCTGTCGGTCGACCTGCAGTGGAAGGAGGAAGAGAGGGCAGCGCAGCGCGCGGCGCTCAAGGTGAACGTGGTGTTCGACGCCGATGGTGCGCCGGCGCCGAAGGCACGCGTTGTCGTACCAGGAACGCCCACCGCACCAGCTCTCGACGAGGCGGGCACGGGTCGACTCGACGAGCTGACGCCCGGCACCTTCACCGTCCGCGCGACGCTCGACGGCTACGACGACGCAGAGGCCTCCGCGACGCTCAGCGCGGACACCGAGACCCCCGTGGTGCTGCGGCTCAAGAAGCAGGCCCCGAAGGTGGGCAGCCTGATCGTGACCGTCATCGACAAGGCGACTGGCGCTGCGCTGGCAGGCACGGCGGTCATCATCAACGGCACCAGCGGCACCACCGACCCGAAGGGCGTGGCGCGGTTCGCTGACCTCGCGCCAGGAGCCGTCTCCGTCGAGCTCTCGGCGCCGGGCTTCACGTCGAAGACCGAAGCGGCCACGATTCTTCCCGGCCTCGAGACCACCGTGAGCGCCGCGCTGGTGAGCACGAAGGGGCGCGACCCTGCCACCGTGAGCGGGTTCGTCCGCAGTGCGCGCGATGGCGCCCCTGTCAAAGCAAACCTGGAGATCCGCGAGGCCAGCATCAACACCAAGGCCGACGACAAAGGGAGCTTCGTCTTCCGCCTCGCCGGCGGCGCGTACACCGTCACCATCTCGGCCAGGGGCTTCACGACTCAAACCAAGCAGGTCACCGTGAAGGACGGAGACCAGGCCATCTTCAACGTCGACCTCCAGCCGAAGTGATCCGACCCGCCCACCACGCCTTCATTCTCGTCGCCGTGCTCGTCGCCGCATGTTCCGGCGGGGGGAACGACCCGAAGCCTCCGACAGGCGGGGGCGAGCCGTCGACCGTCGATGCGGGAGCCCAGAAGTCGCCCGCGGCGACGCTCCAGCGCACCCAGGGGAGCGTCACGCTCACCCGAAGCGGCACCGCGACACCGTCGAGCCAGGGCCCGCTCTTCGATGGGGACGTGGTCGAGACCGGAGACAAGAGCAACGCCGTGCTGCGGTTCCCCGATGGGCGCGAGCTCGAGCTCGGAGAGAACGGCCGACTCGAGCTTGGGAGCGAAGCCGACGGACTGGTCCTCAACATCGGCCAGGGCCTCGTGGTGTCGCGCGTCGGAGGCTCCCGTGGCGACACGGTGCAGCTTCGCCTCGACACCCCCTACGGGCTCGTCCGGGTGGGCAGCGGCGGGGTCTCGGTCACCGTCGGCAGCGACGAAGCGCTGATCGACGTGCTGGCCGGAGACGTCACCCTCGTCGGTCGCGAAGGCGCCCCGCTTTCCCTCGAGGCAGGGGCCGAGGGGCGCCTGTCGAAGAAAGGCGCGACCCGGAAGCTGACGCTGGAGCCATTGGCGATCGTCCTCTCACGCGGGGCGGGCCGCATCGAGGTGAAGAAGAAGGACGGCAAGGCCTTCGCTGCAGTGAACCCGAAGAGGGCCCCTGCGCTGAACGCGGGCGACAGCCTGCGCGTGACCGGCGGCAGCGCCACCCTGGCGCCTGACCAGAGCGACGCGAAGGTCACCCTCCTCTCGGGCTCCGAGGTTGGCATCGGCGAGAGCGTCAGGACGAGCGGCGTCGAAGACCTCGCGCTCGAGGTGAGGAAAGGGCAGCTCCAGCTCGACCTGCCCTTCGGGACGAAGCGCACCATTCGGCCTGGAGAGGGCCTCTCATTCACCGCCGATCAAGGCGGCCAGCTCACCGTCTCGAAAACGAAGAACGGCCTCGAGCTCAACTCCATCGTCGGCGACGTGGTGGTCGAAACCGGGAGCGGCCAGAAGGTGACCGTCCAAGGCGGCCAGACGGCGACGCTCACCCGCGCCGGCGTCGAGGCGCACGACGTGGCGCCTGAAGCGCTGCAATTGCCGACGCGGCAGGGGCTCAAGCTCCTGCACCCCGGCCCCGAGCGGGTCGCCCTGGTGTGGCCCGGCGATGCCGGCAAGCCCTACCGGCTGATCCTCGGTTCGGACGCAGCGCTCGAGAAGCCGCTCGTCGACGGCATCGTTCGCCAGACGTGCTTCAACACCGTGGCCCCGGCGCGCGGCGCGTTGTTCTGGAAGGTGCTCGACGGAGAGACCGAGCTCGGCAGGGGGTCCGTCGTGATCAGCGCCGAGCGCATCAGCGACGAGCTCGACGGCATCACCAACGAAGTGCCCGCCGGGCCCGAGAAGACGGTCATCTACTTCCAGGACAAACCGCCCGCGCTCACGTTCACCTGGAAGACGCCCGACAAGCCCGTCAGCGAGTACCTGCTCAAGGTCTACAAGGCCGGCAACCTCGCCGTGCCCGTGCAGGAGCGCCGGACCACCGCCACGTCGGCGCAGCTGGCGTACGGCTCGGTCCCCGAGGGAACCTACCAGTGGGACGTCACCTGGCTCGACGCGAAGGGCACACCGATCGGCACCGCGGGTAAGATGAACCAGCTCGAGCTCCAATACGACAACGCGGTGCGCGCGCTCATCATCAAGGCGCCGCGAAACGGTGACGCGCCCGCGCCGAAGGTGGCCGTCTCGGGCATCGCCCCCATCGGCGTGAGGGTGAGCGCGAATGGCCAACCGCTGACCCTCGACGCCAAGGCGCGCTTCTCGGCCCAGGTCACGCCGATGGCCGGCTCACGGGTCGCGTTCCGCGTCGTCGTCAACGGTGTCGAGACGTACATCGTGCGCTGGCTCGGCCGGGGCGGCTCTCGATGAACTCGCTCGATCCGCGCGGGGCGCCAGGGCCGGTGCCGATTCGCAGGTACGGCAAGTACTACCTCGTCAGCAAACTCGCCGAAGGCGGCATGGCCGAGATCTTCCTCGCCAAGCAGGTCGGCGTCGAAGGCTTCGAGAAGAACGTCGTCGTCAAACGCATGCTGGCGCACCTGTCGACGACCAACGACTTCGTGGCGATGTTCCTCGACGAAGCGCGCCTGGCGTCGAGGCTCTCGCACCCCAACGTGGTGCAGGTGCTCGACCTGGGCTTCGAAGAGGGCTGCTACTTCATCGCCATGGAGTACCTGGCGGGCGAGGACTTCTCGACCGTCATTCGCTCGGCTGCCAGGCAGCGCACCTTCGTGCCGCTGAACATCGCGCTCAAGGTGCTGGCCGACGCGGCCCATGGCCTTCACTACGCTCACGAGTTCACCGACTCGAAGGGTCAGCCGCTCAACGTCGTGCACCGCGACGTCTCGCCGTCGAACATCTTCGTCACCTACTCGGGCCAGGTGAAGATGCTCGACTTCGGCATCGCCAAGGCCGAGTCGCGCGTCACCAACACGACGGCCGGCGTGGTGAAGGGCAAGTACCAGTACATGGCGCCCGAGCAGGCGCAGTCGCTGCCGGTCGATCGCCGCGCCGACGTCTATTCGCTCGGCGTCTGCATGTACGAGGCCCTGTGCAACGCCCGCCCCTTCGCGCGCGACACCGACCTCGCCATTCTGAACGCCGTGCTCCAGAACGAGTACCGGCCGCCGCGCCAGCTGCGCCCGGGTCTGCCAGTCGAGCTGGAACAGATTCTGGTGAAAGCGCTCGCGAGGGAAGCAGACGACCGCTTCCACACAGCCGGCGACTTCGCGGCGGCCATCGAGAACTACCTGAGGGCTTCGACGTCGGTGACCAGCGGCACCGCGCTGACGACGTACATGACGAACGCCTTCGGCCAGGAGCGGGTGGCATCGAAGACGCGCATCGACTCGCTCGAAGATCTCAAGGTGAGCGGCGGCGTGTCGTTGCCGCCGATGCAGACGAAGGCTCCGTCGAACCCCCCCGGACCTTCGGTCTCGATGGCCCTGCCGCCGTCGGCGCCCCGAGAAGACGACATCATCACCGCCGACGGCGCAACCAACGCGGTGGGCGCCCCGAAGTCGGTGGTGGCAGAGCGACAGAAGCGCTCGGCGATGATGCTGGTCGCGGTGGTATCGGCGCTGCTGGTCGGCGTTGGCGGCACCTTCCTCGCGCTCAGGAGCGGTGCCACGACGGTCGTTGTTCCGTCGGTGCCCGATCGGCCGGCGGTCGTTCTCCCGCCGGTGCCCGATCGGCCGATGGTCGTGCCGCCGCCCGTCGCCATTCCGTCAGAGGTCGACGCGGGCACAGAGGCCAACGAGGGCATGGAACTCGATGCCGGGAACCCGGGCCCCGCCATCACCGTGCCCGTCGACGCGGGAGTTCCTGAAAAGAAGGAGTCCCCTCCTCGCGTCATCGTGCTCAGCACGCCTTTGATCTCGCAGACCATTCGTCGCAACGCAGGGTCGGTGGTGAAGTGCTTCCAGGAGCACCGCGCCGACCTGCCCGGGCCGACGGGGAAGGTCGACGTCACCATCGTGATCCTCCGCTCAGGCAAGGTCTCGACCGTGAAGAGCCCGGTGTCGGGCACGGGTGTGGGGAAGTGCCTCGAGGAGCGCATCAAGCAGATCAAGTTCCCGGCGCACGTCGACGAGTCGGTCGAGATCACCCTGCCGCTCTCGTTCAAGGCGCAGTGAGGCCTGCGCGCTGGAACGTCACCCCACCCGCTCGGCGTACGTCATCACGAGGAAGACGCGCGCTTCGACGGTTCCGGTGTTGCGGTAGGTGTGGCTCTTGTCGGCCTCGAAGAGGATCGCGTCGCCCGCGAGCAGCGAGTACTTCTCGCCTCCCGTCTCGAGCTCGAGCTGGCCCTTCGAGACGACGAGGTTCTCCATCGTCCCCGCGGCGTGAGCCTCGGCGGCTTCCGAGCTCTTCGGCGCGAGCACCAGCTCGTAGAACTCGACGCGACGGGGCTCGTCGAATGGGAACAGCGCGCGAGAGGAGAACGTGCCGTCGTGTGACGTCAGCCGCTTGGCGTCCTTCTCGCGGAGCACCTTCACCGCCGACTGTTGCGTGCTGCTGATGAGCGCCGAGAAGGGCACCTCGAGCGCGTGGGCGATCTTCCACAACACGTTGATGGTTGGCGCCGACTGACCGAGCTCGATCTGGCCCAACATGGCGCGGCTGACGCCAGAGGCCTGCGCGAGGCGCTCGAGTGACAACCCTCGTTCGGTGCGGAGCCTCCGCAGGTTCTTGCCGACGACTGGCGCGAGATCGGCGCTCGTGCCTGCCGGGGCGGCCTCTGCGGTTCGGGTCGTCTTCTTGCTGGCCATGGGGCTCCTCGGGCTCGTCCGTTCAAACGGATGGATCTCGCGTTCGAGGCAGCCGGTCAAGCACGCTGAAAGCGAACGCTTCGCAGCGTCGGTCGCCCGGAATCGCCACGACGCGTTCGTGGAGCGCGCGCCGCGAAGCCACCTCACAACGGGTGCTGTTCGGTCGAGTCGACGAGCGCCCTGGTCGACGACAGCCCGCCAGAGATCACCGCGGTTCAGCGGCGACGAGCCGCTGGTACGCAGGCACGGTCAGGAACGCTTCGAAGGTCTCGGCGGTGGAGAGCGAACGGAAGAGCGCACGGGCCTCACTGAACTGGCCGCTGGTGAGGCCCTGCAGTTCTTCGTTCATCACCTGATCCAGACGATCCGGTGAGAGCAGGCCGTGGCGAACCTGCTGCCACACCTGGGCCCGGGAGATCTCGGCGGTCGCCGCGTCTTCCATGAGGTTGTAGAGCGGCACACAGCCCTGCCCTCGCAGCCACGCCTCGAGGTATCGCACGCCGACCCGGATGTTCTGGCGAAGGCCCGCGTCCGTGCGGCTGCCTTCGGGAACGCGGAGCAGATCCTCTCGAGTCACCACCACGTCGTCGCGCGTGCGGGCGATCTGGTTGGGCGTCGTGAGGTGCTCGTCGAAGATCGCCTTCGCCAGCGGGACCAGCGCCGGGTGCGCGACCCAGGTGCCATCGTGACCGTCGGTGACCTCGCGCAGCTTGTCGGCGCGAACCCGGGCGAGCGCGGCCTCGTTGGCAGCAGGATCGTCCTTGATGGGAATCTGTGCAGCCATGCCGCCCATCGCGTGGGCCCCGCGGCGGTGACAGATCTGGATCAGCTTCTGCGAGTAGGCGCGGAGGAACCCCTTGTCCATCGTGAGCTGGCCGCGATCGGGCAACAGCACGTCAGGCTGGTTCTTGATGAAGCTGAACATGTAGTCCCAGCGGCCGCAGTTGAGGCCCGCCGAGTGCTCCCGCAGCTCGTAGAGGATCTCGTCCATCACGAACGCCGCCGGGAGCGTCTCGATGAGGCAGGTCGCTTTGACGCTGCCGCGGCGGATGCCGAGCGTGTCCTGCGCGAAGCAGAACACGTCGTTCCAGAGCCGGGCCTCGAGGTAGCTCTCCATCTTGGGGAGGTAGAAGAAGGGGCCGACGCCGCGCGCGATCTGCTCCCTCGCGTTGTTGAAGAAGAAGAGGCCGAAGTCGAAGAGCGCGCCAGACATCGGCTCGCCGTCGACCAGCACATGCGACTCGACCAGGTGCCACCCTCGCGGGCGAACGAAGAGCTGCGCGAGCGTCTCGTTGAGCTTGTACGGCTTGCCCTCAGGCGAGGTGTACGTGAGCGTTCGGCGAACGGCCGCGAAGAGCGACTCCTGGCCGACGATGACGTTCTCCCACGACGGCGCGAGCGAGTCCTCGAAGTCGGCCATGAAGACGTTCGCGCCCGAGTTGAGCGCGTTGATGACCATCTTGGGCTCGACGGGGCCGGTGATCTCGACGCGGCGATCGAGCAGGCAGTCGGGCACCGGGCTGACGCGCCAATCGCCAGCGCGCACCGAGGCCGTCTCAGGAAGGAAGTCGAAGCCCGCCCGCACCCGACGCTGCTCCAGCAACTCTCGACGCCGCTCGCCGAACCGCCGCTCGAGCTCACCGACGAACGCCAGCGCTTCCGCCGAAAGAACGGGCGACGTCCGCGTGCTCTTCAGGGTCACTCCGTTGACAACGATCACGGGACCTCCAGTGAATCAGTGGGTTTTGGAGCCGCAGGCGTTCGTGGGCGAAGACCCCCAATGAATAGACGGCATTTCCACTTGTTCACAGCGTGAACGTCGGTCCAGGAAAACAGGCAGCTCGACGAAGCCGGAAGCGGCGCTCCGGACGAGCGCACAGCTCAGTTTCGTGGAGAGACCTTGACCGTCCACGAGGCGCTGACTTCGCGGCCGTCGACGAGGAAGAGCTTCACGCTGATGGTGTGCATGCCAGCGCGCGGCAGTTGCCACCGGGCCGAGTTGCCGTTGCCCATCAGGGTGCCGGCGCTGACCGTCCACTCGGGGGCCCGCACGGTCTCGGCGTCGTACAGCGCCTCGAAGTTCTCGGTCGCGAACTCGACGAAGTCTCCGCCGCCGCGCTCACGGAGCAGGCCCTGCACCGAGGCGACATCGCCGGCGGAGGGCTGCATGACGGTGTCGCTGCCGCCACAAGCGACGGTGAAGAGCGAGGCGACGACGACGAGGAAGAGGATTCGGGCGTTCATGGCTGCGTGGAAAACCCACGTCCGCCATTTCGTGTGCAGGAAAAGCCGTCCAGGCCTTCAGGGTGCGGAACCCCATGGATTCACGACCCGAATGCCGAGAGCTGTAAAGTCTCGCTCGTTCCGGGTGACCAGCGAAAGCCCATGGAGCCAGGCGGTCGAGGCCAGCAAGGCGTCGAGCACGGGCAGCGGCCGGCCCTCACGTTCACTGGATCCGGTCAGGGCGCCCCACCGACGCCAGGTGCGCACGTCGACGGGAAGAATGCGCTCATGAAAGCGCTCGAAGATCTCGACGTCGATGAACGCTCGCAGCCGCTTCTGCCGCGCGCCCTCTGGCAGCTTCGACAGGCCCTTCTCGAGTTCACCCACCGTGACTTCGCTCAGGAACAACGCGGACTCGTCGTGGAGCGCGATCCACTCGATGACGCGAGGATCGGCGCGCCGCTTCGTGAACTCCGACACGACACACGTATCGAGCAGGAAGCTCGCAGGTCGACCTTCCTCCCCGTGTCCTTCGAGCGCGAGAGATCGAGCGTCAGCCCGGCAACAGGGCTCTTCCGGAGCAACTCAGCGAGCGGCTTGCGAGTCCGCCGGCGGATGAGGGCTGCGTAGTCAACCTCGGACATCACCACGAGGGCGGCCTTCCCCCGAATCGTCACTCGTTGTGGTCCATCGCGCTCTGCCCGTCGCGCGAGTTCGCTGAACCGAGCCTTCGCATCTCGCGGAAGGTCCCGGACCGAGTGAAAGCACGGGTGAACGTCGACGCCGCGATGGTGCTCGCGCGTTCCCGGCGCGGGCGATAGACCCACCGGCTCCATGACGACCCTCGCTGACCTGCTTCCGAAGAAGGGCGAGCCGAAGCTGACGGCTGACGCAGTGCTCGATCGGTTCGTCACCTGGGTCAGCACCAGCGGGCTCACGCTGTACGGTCATCAAGAAGAGGCCATTCTCGAGCTGCTCGGCGGGAAACACGTGGTGCTGGCGACACCAACGGGCTCCGGCAAGTCCCTCGTCGCGCTCGCGCTGCACTTCCTCGCGATGGCCGAGGGCAAGACGAGCATCTACACCTGCCCCATCAAGGCGCTGGTGAACGAGAAGTTCTTCGCGCTGTGCGATGCGTTCGGCGCCGAGAACGTCGGCATGATGACGGGCGACGCGGCGATCAACCGTGACGCGCCGATTCTGTGCTGCACCGCCGAGATCCTCTCGAACCTCGCGCTCCGCCAGCAGCGCATCGTGGCCGAGTGCGTGGTGATGGACGAGTTCCACTACTACGGCGACAAAGAGCGCGGCGTCGCGTGGCAGGTGCCGCTCATCTCGATGCCCGAGACGCAGTTCCTGTTGATGAGCGCGACGCTCGGCGATCTGACGGCGATCGCCACCTCGCTCACCGACATCACGAAGCGCGAGGTCGCGGAGGTCCGAAGCGCGCAACGGCCCGTGCCGCTCGAGTTCAGCTACTCCGAGAAGCCGCTCCACGAGATGATTCAGGAGCTGCTGCGCGCCAATCGCATGCCGGTGTACCTGGTGAACTTCACCCAGCGTTCCGCCGCCGAGCAGTCGCAGAACCTGATGTCGATCGACGTGTGTACGAAGGAGGAGAAGGAGAAGCTCAAGGCCGCCCTCGTCGGTGCGCGCTTCGACACGCCGTTCGGCAAGGAGCTGAAGCGGCTGTTGCTCCACGGCATCGGGCTGCACCACGCCGGCCTGCTCCCCCGCTATCGCCGACTGGTCGAGCGTCTCGCGCAGCAAGGCATGCTCAAGGTGATCTCTGGCACCGACACGCTCGGCGTCGGAGTGAACGTGCCGATCCGCACGGTGCTCTTCACGCAGCTGTGCAAGTTCGACGGCGAGAAGACCGGCGTGTTGTCGGTGCGCGACTTCATGCAGATCTCTGGCCGCGCGGGCCGCAAGGGCTTCGACGACGTCGGCTACGTGGTGGCGCAGGCACCGGCGCACGCCATCGAGAACCTCAAGCTCCAGCAGAAGAAGGCCGAGGGGAAGAAGAACGTCACCCTGCAGAAGCCGCCGACGAAGGGCTACGCGCACTGGGACGCGACGACCTTCGAGCGCCTGCGCACGTCGTTGCCCGAGAAGCTCGAGTCGCGCTTCACCATCACGCACGGGCTGATCGTCAGCCTGCTCCAGTCGTACGAGGGTGCCTCGACGTCGGGCTACCGCCGGCTGGTGGAGCTGGTCGGTCTTTCGCACACCGGGCCGGGGACGCGCGTTCGCCTGCTCAAACACGCTCGGCTGTTGCTGCGGTCGCTGATCGGCGGCGGCATCGTCATTCACGAGAAGCGCACCGCCACCGCGCCGCCCACGTTGCGCGTCGCGCAGGGCCTGCAAGACAACTTCTCGCTCAACCACACGCTGTCGCTCTATCTGGTCGAGACGCTCGCGGCGCTCGAGCCCGAGAAGGAGACGTGGCCGCTCGACGTGTTGTCGTTGGTCGAGTCGATCCTCGAGAACCCCGACGTGGTGCTGTGGGCGCAGGTCGACGCCGCGAAGGGCGAGAAGATCCGCGAGCTCAAAGCGCAGGGCGTCGAATACGACCAGCGTATGGAGGAGCTCGAGAAGGTCACCCACCCCAAGCCGAACGCCGAGTTCATCTACGGCACGTTCGACGAGTTCGCGAAGAAGCACCCGTGGGTGCAGCACGACAACGTGCGGCCCAAGTCGGTCGCGCGCGACATCTTCGAGCGGTGCATGACGTTCCCCGAGTACGTGAAGGAGTACGGCATTCAGCGCTCCGAGGGCGTGCTGCTGCGCTACCTGTCGGACGCCTACAAGACGCTGCTTCAGAACGTGCCCGAGACCGTGCGCACCGAGCCGCTCGAAGACATCGCCGCGTATCTGCTCACCACCATCAAGCACACCGACTCGTCGCTGCTCGAGGAGTGGGAGTCGATGCGTGAAGGCCGTGCGCTCGGGCTGGTGGTGCCCCCTGGCGCAGAGCTGCCGAAGCCGAAGAAGGATCTCGCGAAGGATCCGAAAGCGCTCAACGCCCGCGTGCGCGCCGAGCTGCACCAGATCGTCAAGCTGCTCGCGCGGAAGGAATACGACGAGCTGGTCGAGCTCCAGACGGAGTGGACGGTGGAGCGCCTCGAGCAGGCGATGGCGCCGTACTGGGCCGAGCGACAGACCATCGACACCACCCCACGCGCACGACAACCGAAGTGGACGGTGCTCGAGCCCGACGGCCCGCGCCGGTGGACGGTGCGCCAGTCGCTGCTCGATCTCGAAGGCGAGCCTGACTGGTTCATCGAAGGCCTGATCGATCTCACCGACCGCCCCGACGTCGATGGAGCGCTCGTGGTCGTGAGGCACGTCGGCCGATGATTCGCGGAGCGGTCCTTCACTCGCCGTCACGGCGATTGGCGTGGCTGCTCTTTCTCGCGTTCGGGTGCGTGTTCGCGGCGTCGCTCGGGCACGTGCTCAAGCCGGCGTTCCTCGTGGGCGTCGACGATCTGCCCGCCCTGCCCTTCCTGGCCATGCTGCGCTGGGACGCGGGGTGGTACGGCGCCATCGCGAAGGACGGCTATTGGATCGCGCCCGGGCAGCAGTCTCCGGTCGCTTACTTTCCGCTCTACCCGATGCTGATTCGCGGGGCGGTGTGGCTGGGCGCGAACCGGTGGGTGGCGGGTGCGTTGCTCTCGTTCGGCGCGGGCATCGGTGGCCTGCTCGCGTTTCATCGATGGCTGGGGCGCGTCGCTCCTGCGCAGGCGACGACGGCGTGGCTGCTGCTCGTGAGCTACCCGTACGCCTGTTACCTGTACGGGGTCGTCTACTCGGACGCGCTGTTCCTGCTCCTCGTGGTGGGAGCGTTCCTCGCGCTCGAGTCCGATTCGCCGATCGCTGCGGCCCTGCTTGGAGCGCTGGCCACCGCGTGTCGGCCCGTGGCTCCAGCCGTCGTCATCGGCCTCACCCTGCGCAGCCTCGAACGTCGTCGGCGCGCAGGTCTTCCCATTCGCGCGCTCGATCTCGTACCTGGGCTCTCTGGGCTCGGTCTGCTCGCGTACATGATCTTTCTTCAGCAGCGGTTCGGCGATCCGCTCGCGTTCGCGCACGTGCAGGGCGCGCCGGGCTGGGAGAGCGCGTCAGGCTGGAGCCTCTTGTTCAAGCCCGAATGGTTCCACCACATGCGCGTCGACCATTGGACGGTCAAGCTCCGCCTCGGCGCGCACGCCTTCGTCACAGTGGGGGCCCTCGCCTTGATCCCCTCGGTCTTTCGTCGGCTCGGCTGGGGTTACGGCGCCTACGTGCTCCTCGCCCTCGCGATGCCGGCCGCCTCGTCGAAAGACCTCCAGGGGATGGGCCGCTACGCCATCGCGGCGTTCCCGATCTTCGTGCCGCTGGCGAAGGGCCTCGATGCGTGGGCCGGAGCACGAGACGTCCTGTTGATCGCGCTCGGTGCGTGCCTCGCCGGCGCCGCGTTCCTCTGGGGCACCGGCGCTTACGTGGCCTGAGGCAGTCGACTGGCGGTGAGCCTCACGGGCGCGTGCGGAACCGAGTTGTGCAGATTTGGCCGTTCGACACCGGCAGTCGGGCGTCGTCCGCTGGCGCGGCGCGTTCAATGACGCGCAAGAACAATCGCGCAACTTTCCCCCGGGTGAGTCGGCGCTGCTGGGCGACTTCAACGGCGACGGGCAGCTCGATCTGGCCATCAACGAGCGCTCATCTCAGGACGCGCGAACCTTCACGATCTACCTGGGGCCGCGGTTCGGACCAGAGGACACAGGCCAGTTTGTGTGGCCGAAGCAGGCGACGTCGCTCGGCGTCGCTGGCGATTTCGACGGAGACGCGCGCACCGAGTTCGGCGTGCTCGATTCCACCGGGGCCTTCTGTGTCCGTGCGATGGGGCAGCCAGCCAGCGCCGAAGCCTGTTCACCGGCAGCATTCCTGCCGGGCATGCAGGTGCTGTCGGCCAACGTGCGTTGATGCCCAGAGGTGGCCGGAGTTCAGCGGCCCCCGACACGGATCCGCAGGGTCCCCACGCCCGTCGCGTCGCGGCAAACCCAATGGTGCCGATACCACAGCTGCGAGGGTCACCACGCGCCTCGCGGAATGATATTGGAAGCCCATGCCATCGACCGCAGACCTGCTCGCCGAGCTCGACACTGCCCGCCAGGAACGCGACGACGCCCTCAGGCGCCTCGCCGAGGCCCGCGCCGAGCTCGATGCCCTTCGCCTCGCCCTCAAGACGAAGGACGAGCCCGAGCCGCCTCTCTACCCGGTGACGGCCGGCATCGGGACGGAGGCCCCGCTCCGCTACGTCGCCGCAGACGCGATCAACGACACCGTAAAGCGCTTGATGGAGCCGGTGCAGAAGGCGATTCGCTCGAAGCTGGGGACTCGCCATGGCCGTTGATGTCGTGGTGCCAGTGTACAAGCACCTCGAGTTCACGATGCAGTGTCTGCGCTCGGTGCTCGAGCACGGTGGCCCTTCGCTCGGCCGACTCATCGTCATCAACGACGCGTCACCTGAGAAGGAGCTGATGCGGCACCTGGAGGGGCTCCGCCGCGACGACGCCCGCGTGCGCCTGCTCGTCAATCGCGTCAACAAGGGCTTCGTGCACACCGCCAACCTGGGGCTCTCGCTCGGGGAAGGCGACGTGGTCCTCCTCAACAGCGATGCTCGGCTCACGAAGGGCGCGCTGGACGAGCTGATCGGCTGTCTGCACAGCGACGTCTTCGCCGCCGTCAGTCCCCTGTCGAACAACGGGACCCTCTGCTCGGTCCCCACCTTTCAGGACGCCGCGCCGGTGAAGATGCTCGAGGGGGTTCCGCTCGAGTTGGGAGGCATTCCGCGTGCGACGGTGATGCCGACCCTCAACGGGTTCTGCATCGCCTTTCGCCGAAAGGCGCTCGCGACCCTCGGGCTCTTCGACCCGAAGTTCTCACCCGGGTACCACGAAGAGAACGACTGGTGTCAGCGCGCTCGGGCCGAGGGGTGGAAGGTCGCGCGGGCCAACCGGGCGCTGGTGCTTCACCACGGTAGCGCCTCGTTTCGTGACGCGCGTGGGCGGCTCGACGTGGTTCATGGACGCCGGCTCGTCGCGCGCTACCCGAGCTACCTCGACGAAAACGAGCAGTTCGCGTTGTCGCCACACGCTGGCGTCGCCGCACGCGCGGTCCGTTTCTCGATGAACCGCCTTCGCGTTCGCCTGCCCGTCCGGACGATGGATGAGCTCGAGCGCGCCCGTTTCCTCGGGAACACCATGGTGGCGGAAGCGGTGACCGAGTCCATGGGTGAAGCGTGCCACTGGGCGCAGGTGCCCCTCGCCGCGAAGATCGTTCCCGACGTCACCTGCGTGCGGGGCGTCGGCCGATGGCCCAGCAGCAGCGTGCTCATCACGTTGCTCGATCACACCACCCCGCTCGACGCAGAGGGTCTTCCTGCACAGCTCGCGCTGTCCCAGGGCATCGCGACGAACTCGGAGGGCCTGGCGACGCGCGTTCGACTCGAGCTCTCGCAGCTGCCTCATCGCGTCACCGTGGCCACCAAGGACGACCACCTGCCGTTCCTTCATCTGGTCCGGAAGGTAGCGCTGTCTCCCGACCCCGAGATTCTCGAGCGGGCCGCCCGCTACGCGCTGGAACACCCCGACCCGGCCGAAGAGGAAATGGGCGCCGAACCTCCGGCGGCGTGAGCTTGTTGCCGCTCAGACTGAAAAGTGGCAATGCCTCGCTCGCATGTCGCGAACAGTGCTGATCACTGGTGGAGCGGGATTCATCGGCTGCAACGTCGCGCAGCGTCTCCTCGCCAGGGGCGACAAGGTCGTCGTCTTCGACAATCTTCATCCCCAATGCCACACGGGGCCGGGCCGCCCGAAAGACCTCCCGAAAGACGTCGAGTTCATCCCGGGTGACGTCACGCTGACGCCGAACTGGGCGTCACTGCTCAAGCTGCACCGACCCGAGGTCGTGCTGCACCTCGCCGCCGAGACAGGGACAGGCCAGTCACTGACCGAGGCGAATCGGCATGCGATGGTGAACGTCTCGGGCACCGCGCAGCTCGTCGACGCGATGACGGCCGCCAAACACGTGCCTGCGCACTTCGTGCTGACGTCGAGCCGCGCGGTCTACGGCGACGGCGCGTGGAAGAGCACGAGCGGAGAGATCTTCTACCCCGGCGGGCGCACGCGCCCCCAACTCGAGGCCCGGCAATGGGACGCGGTTGGACCCGATGGCAAACCCGCCGTCGCGATTCCCAGCATCGCCGACTCCACGCACCCCGCACCGATCTCGGTCTACGGCGCGACGAAGCTGACGCAAGAGCACATCCTCGCGACATGGTGCAGAGCCTTCGGTGCGGGCCTCTCGGTGCTGCGGCTACAGAACGTGTATGGCCCGGGACAAGCGCTCGGCAACCCCTACACCGGCGTGCTGACCTTCTTCGCCCAACGGGCGATCGCGAAGCAGTCGCTCGATGTCTACGAGGACGGGAAGATCGTTCGAGACTTCGTCTTCGTCCACGACGTGGCAGACGCGCTCGCGGCCGCGGCCAACCAGACTGCCAACACCGTCCGCACCTTCGACATCGGCAGTGGCGAGCCGACGACCATCGAAGAGACCGCGCAGGTGATGGCGCGCCTTGCCGGAGCGCCCGCCCCCCAGGTCTCTGGCCGCTTCCGCGACGGTGACGTTCGCGCCGCGAGCTGCAGCATCGACGCGGCGAGGAAGGTGCTCGGCTACCGCCCGAAGGTCAGCCTCGAAGAAGGCCTCACCGCATTGCTCGCCAGCATTCCCCGGAGCTGAACATGCTCAAGGACAACGGTGAGCGCTTCATGCCCGACTGGAGGGGCGACACCGAGCTGGAACACCTGCATCGCTACCAGCTCACGCTCGAACTTGTCGCCGGTAAGCGCGTGCTCGACGTGGCTTCGGGCGAGGGCTACGGCAGCGCGATTCTTGCGACCCGCGCTGGCCACGTGATCGGGGTCGATCTCTCTCCAGACGCCGTCGAACACGCTCGAGAGCGGTATGCCCGGCCCAACCTCGAGTTCCGGCAGGGCTCTGCCACTGCGATCCCGCTCGAGGGCGGCTCGGTCGACGTGGTCGTCAGCTTCGAGACGCTCGAACACCTGCCGGAGCACGAAGAGATGCTCGCCGAGCTGTCGCGAGTCCTCAAGCCTGACGGGCTGCTGCTGCTCTCGACGCCAGACAAACACTTCTACACCGATGCGCGGCGGCACGAGAACCCGTTCCACGTGAAGGAACTGTATCGGGAAGAGTTCCGCGCCCTGGTCACCCGATACTTCCCGAACGTCGAGTTTCATCTTCAGCGCGCGATGCACGCCTCGATCATCACCCCTGAGCAGCCCTCGCTCACCGAAGGCACGAGCTACACGAGAGATGACTTCACGAACAAGGTCGTGATCGAGAAGGGGCAGATCACCCCCCTCTACCTGATCGCGTTCGCGTCACGCGGCCCGCTCCCGAAGACCCCCGGCCCCTCGACCTACGAGACGAACCCACCCGCCTACGGCGTCGTCGAGCAGGACCTGCGGGTGAAGCTGCAGAACCTCGAACGGGATCACAAGCAGGCCGTCGCCGCTCTCGAGCGAACGATGCGTGAAGCCGTTCTGGCAGAGAGAGATCACCGCCGGACGTTGGTCGAGCTGTGGGAACTGCGGAAATGGCTCGAGGCGGCCGCTGCACAGCACAACAAGCGTGGGCTCGAGTCCCTGTTGGATGGGGCACGCGAGCTGCTCGCCAGGGGCCGCGGAGGCCGACGATGAAGCGACTGGCCGTCTACATGTTCTACGACTCCGCCGGGGTCGTCGCCGATTACGTCATTCACAAGCTCAAGAAGCTGCGCGAGCACGTCGAGACCATCGTCGTCGTCGCCAACGGACAGCTCACGGCAGACGGCAGGGCGAGGCTTTCGACGGTCGCGGATACCGTGCACGTTCGCGAGAACTTCGGTTTCGACGTCTGGGCCTACCGCGATGGACTCGTGAACGTCGTCGGCTGGGAAAAGCTGACCCGCTACGACGAGCTGCTGCTCCTCAACTACACGTTCTATGCGCCCATCTTCCCGTTCAAGGAGATGTTCGACCGCATGTCCACGCACGACGTGGACTTCTGGGGCATCACGGGTTTTCGGGGCCCCGTGCCGAACGGCCTGACCGGTGAGGGCATTCTGCCCTTCCACATTCAGTCGCACTTCATCGCGGTGCGGCGGCGGTTGTTCTGCAGCCGCCAGTTCCGCAACTACTGGGAGGAGATGCCGTCGATCAACAGCTACATCGACTCGATCCTCAAGCACGAGGTGCGTTTCACCGAGCACTTCGAAGCCATGGGGTACCGCTACTCGGTCTACGCAGACCCCATGCGGTATCAGGACGTCCACCCGGCCCTGAACGCGATCGACCAACTGCTCGACGATCGAATTCCGATTCTCAAGCGACGCCCCTTCTTCCACGACCCGCTGTACCTCGATCAGCAGTGCGTCGACCTCGACCGGGTGGTCGAGCTCGTGAAGAAGAAGAGCGACTTCGACACGAGCCTCGTCTGGAGAGACATGACTCGCGTGGCGAAGCCTCGCGATCTCTACACCAACGCGACGCTGCTCCAGGTGATGCCCGACGAGGCGCCACCGACCCCGCCGCCTGAGCGCCGCATCGCGGTGCTGGCGCATGCCTACTTCCCCGCGCTGCTGGGCGAGCTCATGTCGTACGCCGCCAACATTCCGCAGCCGTTCGACGTCTACGTCACCACGTCAGACGAGAAGAAGAAGGCCGAGGTCGAAGCGTGGTTCGCGAAGAACCCCGGCCGGTACACGCTCAAGGAAGCGCGCGTGGTGACGAACCGGGGCCGCGACGTCGCGGCGCACCTCATCGGCCTGCGCGACGTCGTGCTGACCGGAGGCTACGACTACCTCTGCCGCCTGCACTCGAAGGTCTCGCCGCAAGATCCGTTCGCGATGGCGCGCCACTTCAAGGAGCACCTCTTCGAGAACCTGCTGGCGGGGCCAGGCTACGTGGCCCGGCTGCTCTCGCACTTCGAGGCGAACCCGACGGTGGGCATGATCATGCCGCCGGTCATCCACCAGGGCTACCCGACGCTGGGACACGCCTGGTTCACCAATCGTCCCGGCGCCGCGCAGTGGGCGAAGAAGCTCGGCATCGACGTGCCGTTCGACGACGACACGCCGCTCGCTGCTTACGGCTCGATGTACTGGTATCGGCCGGCCGCCCTCAAGAAGCTGTTCGCCTACCCGTTCACGTGGGAAGACTTCCCCCAGGAGCCGGACTACGGCGATGGTCGGCTGCCCCACATTCTCGAGCGGCTCATCGCCTACACGGCGTTCTCGAGCGGGTTCACGGTGCACTGCGCGCTCACCACGAAGAACGCCGCCAAGAGCTACGTGAAGCTCGAGTACAAGCTGCAGCGAATGATCGGCGATCAGAATCGCGCGAAGCATGCCGCGCCGTTGCCGCTGCCGCAGCTCAAGGAGTTCGTCCGCTCGAGAATGCAGGCACAGCCCCATGGACTGGCGTGGGTCACCAAGTCGTACCGGGCGATCCGCGCGGGCTACCACTTCGCCAAGAAGCTCCGGGCGCCCTGAAGTGAGCACACCGCCGCGCGATAAGATCCTCGACATCGAGTGCTTGCGAGCGTTCGCGATCATCTACACGCTGATTGCCCACTTTCGAATGCTTTACAGCGTCGAGCCGAAGTGGATTCAGGAGATGGACAAGCGGTTGATGTTCCACGGCGGGGTCGACCTCTTCTTCGTGATCAGCGGGTTCGTGATCTCGAAGAACCTCATCCCAACGGCGCGTTCCATCGACGCGTTGTCGGACAAGGTGCGGTTCATCTCGCAATTCTGGGTTCGCCGCGTCTACCGGCTCTGGCCGTCGTCATGGTTATGGGCGTTCATCGGCCTCGGCGTCGTCATCAGCACCGGCCAGGGCCACCTCAAGACCGAGATCTACGACGTCGCCGCCGCGCTGTTGCAGATCTACAACTACCACGCGTACTCGTGCGCGAACGGCGCTGGCATCTGCTCGCATCAGGCGGTCGGCGTGTACTGGAGCCTGTCGCTCGAAGAGCAGTTCTACATCGTGCTCCCGGTGCTGTCGGTCGCCGCGCGCAACCAGACGAAGTGGATTCTCGCGGGCGCGCTCCTGCTTTCTGTCCCCGCGCACATCTTTCTCCCGGAACTGGGCGGCTTCTTCCGATGGGAAGCATTCTGCGTGGGGGTGCTGCTTGCCTGGCTCTATGGCAACGAGGCGATTCGTCTGGCCGCCGAGCAACACCTGTTCAAGCCGCTCGGGCGCGCGACGTGGGTCGCCTCGTATCTGATGCTGGCGGCGATTCCCATGGCGGGTGTCGGCGGCCTGGGAGGTGCGGGTTACACCATCACGGCGATCTGTGCCGGCGTACTGGTGGCGTTCGCGTCGCTCGATGCGGGCTACCTGGGCGTGCCGCCTCTCCTCAAGGGCGTGCTGGTGTGGTTCGGCGCCCGCTCGTACAGCATCTATTTGGTCCATTCCGCTGTCTTCCTTGGGTTCAAGTGGCTGGCCGTGAAGGGCTGGCGGGAAGCGTTGCCAGAGGGGCTCGCTGATGTCGGGTGGGTGGGGTTGGCGGTCGCGGTGGTGCTCGTGCTCAGCGAACTCAACTTTCGCTTCGTCGAGTCGCGCTTCAGGCACTTCGGCCAACTTGTACCTGCACGGACGGGGGCGCTGTGATTCAGAATATTCAGGCGCTGCGGGGCGTGGCCGCAGGGCTCGTCTTCGGCATTCACGTGCTTCGCCCCGACATGGGCGCTGACTGGTTGTTATACACGATGTGGTGGGTCGGGCCGGCAGGCGTCGACCTGTTCTTCGTCATCTCCGGGTTCATCGTTTCGTTGACTGCCGTGCGCGCGGCGACAGCGGACGCGTCAGCGCCAATGGCAGCGCTCAAGTTTGCGGCGAAACGTGCCCTGCGAATCTTCCCGCTCTATTGGGTCGTGCTGAGCGCGGCGCTCCTGGCCGACGGGCATGTCGAGTTGGCACCCGCGTGGTTGCCACACATGCCGATGTGGCGGCTCGTCACGCTGATGACGATCGACAACACCAAGGTCTTGCTCGCGTGGACGCTCGCCTACGAGTTGCTTTTCTATGCGGTGCTGTCGCTGATCATCTCGTGGTTTCCCCGCCGCGTCTTTCAGGCCCTGGGCTGGTGGCTTCTCGGGTCGGTAGCAGCCATCTTGATCGCGCTCGGGCACGGCCCACAGGCCTTCGAGTTTCTGCCAGCCAGCCCGCTGATGCTCGAGTTCGGCGCGGGCTGTGTGGTGGCGTACCTGACGCAACAGGGAGTGAAGTCATGGGGCAAGAGCGCGTTGCTCGTCGGCATCGTGCTGTTCGGAGTTGCCGCCTGGGCGCACAGCCAGTTCGGCAACTGGCAACCGGCGTTCCGCGTGGTCTTCGCGTTCCCCTGCGCGCTTGTCGTGTACGGCGCGGTGACGGTCGAGGCAGCCGGCCTGACGGCGCCGAAGTGGCTGCAGCGGCTCGGAGACGCCTCGTACTCTCTCTACCTCTGGCATCAGCTCGTGTTCGCCTGCGCCCTCGCGGTGTTCGAGTCGTTGGGGTTGATGAAGGCGCTCCCAGGCGTCGTGCTCATCCTGCTGGGGGCCGGCATCTCACTTGCCGTTGGCTTCGCGAGCTATCGCTTCATCGAAAAGCCGCTGCAGGCCTGGGTCGGCCGGACCATTCGCAGTTCCAGTCGCGAAGCGCTCCCTGCCGCCTCGGAGTGATCGTCCTGGAGCGATGCTCAGCGCTTGACCCTGCCCACTGCGCTGCCTAAGCGACTCGCCACCATGAACGTGCTCGTCACCGGTGGTTGCGGCTTCATCGGATCCAACCTGATCCACTGGCTGCGCAAGAACCGCCCCGCGTGGACCATCGTCAACCTCGACAAGCTCACCTACGCGGGCAACCTCGAGAACCTCGCCGCGCTCGAGGGCGACGCGAAGCACGTCTTCGTGCAGGGTGACATCTCGAACCGTGAGCTCGTCGACCACGTGATTCGCACGCACCGCATCGACGCGATCATGCACCTGGCGGCCGAGAGCCACGTCGACCGCTCGATTCTGGGCCCCGAGGCGTTCATCAAGACGAACATCCTCGGGACGCAGGTGCTGCTCGAGGCCGCCCGGCACGCCAAGGTGAGCCGCTTCCTCATGGTGTCGACCGACGAAGTGTACGGCTCGCTGGGCCCGACCGGCTTCTTCACCGAGACCACCCCGCTTTCCGCGTCGAGCCCCTACTCCGCGTCGAAGGCGTCGGCCGACCTCATCACCCTCGCCTACGAGCACACCTTCGGTCTCGACGTCGTCGTCACCCGTTGCTCCAACAACTACGGCCCGTTCCAGTTCCCCGAGAAGCTGATCCCCCTCATGGTGATCAACGCCCTCACCGACAAGCCGCTGCCCGTCTACGGCGATGGCCTCAACGTGCGCGACTGGCTCCACGTCGACGACCACTGCTCCGCGCTCACCACCGTGCTCGAGAAGGGCAAGAAGGGCGGCGTCTACAACATCGGCGGCAACTCGGAGCGGACCAACATCGTCATCGTGAAGACGATTCTGCAGGCGGTGGGCAAGCCCGAGTCGCTCATCAAGTACGTGCAGGATCGCCCCGGCCACGACCGCCGCTACGCCATCGACGCCACGAAGATTCGCACCGAGCTCGGGTGGCAACCCAGTTCCGTGTTCGAGAAGGCCATCGCCGAGACGGTGAAGTGGTACCTCGAGAACCGCACCTGGTGGGAACGGGTCACCTCGGGCGCCTACCGGCAGTACTTCGAGAGCCAGTACAAAGCCCGGCTCGAGAAACCCTGACATGCGCGTCGCCGTCACTGGCAGCAACGGACTGGTGGGGAGGCGGCTGCTCTCGCAGCTCGTCACGGCGGGCCACGAGGTGCTGGGGCTCTCGCGTGGAGAGCGTCGCGTCGAAGGCGCCTTTGCGTACGCCTCGGTCGATCTGTCGGACGCCGCGCTGCTCGCGACGACGCTGATCGACTTCAAGCCCGACGCGATCCTCAACCCCGGCGGCATGACCGACGTCGACGGGTGCGAGCGCGACCCCATCGCCGCGTACGAAGCCAACGTCTCGGGTGTCGCCAGCCTCGCAAAGGCCGCGCGCACGACCGGCGCCCACCTCGTGCACGTGTCGACCGACTACGTCTTCGATGGGGATGACGGGCCATATGCCGTCGACGCGAAGCCGAACCCCCGCGGGACATACGCCGTCACCAAACACGCGGGCGAGCAGACCGTGAAGGCCCTCCTGCCGGCCTCGCAGTGGAGCATCGCGCGCACCGCCGTCGTCTACGGCTGGCCTTCCACGGGAAAGAACAACTTCGGCTTCTGGCTGGTGTCCACGCTCGCGCAAGGCAAGCAGGTGCCGCTGTTTCAAGACCAATGGGTGTCGACCAGCCACGCGACCAACGTCGCCGCGATGGTGAAGGAGCTGGCCGAGAAGAAGCTCGCCGGCCTCTGGCACACCTGCGGCGCCGAGGTGATGGACCGGGTGAGCTTCGGCCTCCGCGTCTGTGAACGTTTTGGCTTCGACCCAGCACTCATCAAACCCAGCCGCATGGCTGACGTGAAGCTCGCGAGTCCCCGGCCGGCGAAGAGTGGGCTCGACGTGACGAAGACGGCGCAGACGCTGGACGCGAAGCCATGGACCGTGGCCCGCGCGCTCGACGAGCTGCACCGAGAAAGACAGGAGCACCCATGAAGGGCATCGTCCTCGCAGGTGGTTCAGGCACCCGGCTCTACCCGCTGACCCGCGTCGTGTCGAAGCAGCTGTTGCCGATCTACGACAAGCCGATGGTGTACTACCCGCTCTCGGCGCTGATGCTCGCGGGCATCAAAGACATCCTCCTCATCTCCACTCCGGTCGACCTTCCCCGCTTCAGGGAGCTGCTCGGAGACGGTTCCCAGTGGGGCATCTCGCTGTCGTATGCGGAGCAGCCGAAGCCCGAGGGGCTCGCGCAGGCTTTCATCATCGGGCGGCAGTTCGTCGGCAACGACAAGGTCGCGATGGTGCTGGGCGACAACATCTTCTACGGCCACGGCTTCTCCGACCTGGTGCAACGCGCCGCCCGGCTCGACAAGGGCGCGACGGTGTTCGGGTACTGGGTGAACGACCCGGAGCGATACGGCGTCGTCGAGCTCGATGCGCACAAGCGAGCCATCTCGATCGAAGAGAAGCCGAAGCAACCGAAGTCGAACTACGCCGTCACCGGCCTGTACTTCTACGACAACCAGGTCGTCGACATCGCGGCACACCTGAAGCCGGGTGCGCGAGGTGAGCTCGAGATCACCGACGTCAACCGCATCTACCTCGAACGAAAGCAGCTGACCGTCGAGTTGATGGGCCGCGGCTATGCCTGGCTCGACACCGGCACCCACACCTCGCTGATGCAGGCGTCGGAGTTCATCCACGTCGTCGAGGAGCGCACGGGATTGAAGGTCGCGTGCCTCGAAGAGATTGCGTGGCGCATGAAGAACATCGACGACGGGCAGCTCGAGAACCTCGCTCAGCCAATGATCAAGAATGAGTACGGCCAGTACCTGCTCAGCTTGCTCAAGAACAAGGACAAGCTTTGAACGTCATTCAGACCTCTCTCCCCGGCGTGCTGCTGCTCGAGCCGAAGGTGTTCGGCGACGCGCGCGGCTTCTTTCTGGAGACGTACCGGGCTGAGCGCTACCGCGAGCTGGGCATTCCAGGCCCGTTCGTGCAGGACAACTGGTCTCGCTCGCGCAAAGGCATTCTTCGGGGCCTCCATCTGCAGCACCCGCGAGCCCAGGGCAAACTCGTGATGGTGACGCGGGGTAGCGTCTTCGACGTCGCCGTTGACGTGCGCCGTGGCTCTCCGCACTTCGGCAAGTGGGTCGGCTACGACTTGTCAGAAGAGAACAAGCGCCAGCTGTGGATTCCACCTGGCTTCGCGCACGGCTTCTGCGTCACGTCCGACGAGTGCGACTTTCTCTACAAGTGCACTGAGGTCTACGCGCCAGAGAACGAGCGCACCGTGCTGTGGAACGACCCTGCCATCGGCGTTCAGTGGCCTGTGAGCTCGCCCGTGTTGTCGAAGAAGGATGAAGCGGGTCTGCCGCTCGCCCAGCACACGCAGTTGATGGACTACGTCGCCTGACGCTCTCGCCGACGCACCTCCACTGCTCGTTCGGGTATATGCGCTGACGCGTGGACCCTGTTCGGAGAGAGCGTTGGCTCGAGCGAGGAGAGCTGGCGGCGCTGGTGCTCGCAGCGCTGGCGTGGTGTGTCTCGCGCAGCGCCTGGCACGTGCTCGACCCGCGAGAGACCACGTGGATGCACACCGGCGACTGGGAGGTCTACTACCAGGCGTGGCTGCTCCACACGCGAGGCCCGTGGACCATTCAGGTCGGCGCAATTCCCTGGCTGCTGTACCCGCATGGCCTGTCGGTCTTCTACGCAGGGGCGAACACGTGGCTGTGCCTCATGGGCAAGTTGGTGGCGCCGCTCGTGTCAGGGGAATTCCAGCTGTACGGGCTGTGGTACCTGGCGAGCTTCATCGCGCAGGCGCTCGTGTTTCGCTGGGCGCTCACGCAGGCGGGCGTGACCGGGTTGCCACGGTTCGCCGGGGCGCTGCTCGGGCTGGTCGACCCGGTGCTCATGGCTCGAATGGGCCACATCGCGCTCATGATGCACGCCCTCACCATCGCGCAGCTTGCGTTGGCCTTGCGGGCCTGGCGTCACCCCGAGCGCAATGGCAGCACTGCTCGGTGGACCATCGCAGTGGCGGTGTTCGCAGTGGGCGTCGAGGCGTACCTGGCGGGCCAGGCGATTCCGCTCGCCGTGGCCGTGCTGGCGGTGACCCGGGTCGTTGGCAAGCGGCCCTGGCGAGCGCTGGCGGGCGATCTCGCGCTGCTGGCCGGCGGGGTGCTCTTCATGTTGTGGCAGGTCGGCGCGATTCCTGCTGGAGACGTCGATCGGAGCGCCGAGGGCTTCGGGCAGTTCTCGTCTGACCTGTTGGCGCTCTTCAACAGTCAGGGGTACTCGAAGTTCGTGCCGGCGCTGCCACACGGGCCACGACAAGGTGAAGGGTTCGCCTACCTTGGGTTCGGAGGGCTGGCGTTGCTGCCGTTCGCCGTGGTGTCGCTGAGCCTCTGGGTTCGGCGTCACGGCGTGCGTGCGCTGGCGCCACTCGCCCCGGTGGTGCTGGTCGCGTTGCTGATGGCCGTCTACGCCTGGTCGTCGCACGTGACGCTGCGCGGGGTCGAGGTGCTGAACCTGGAGTGGGCGTTCGCGCCTTTCGAGGCGATGACACGCGCGTTCCGCACCTGTGGGCGCTTCATCTGGCCGCTCCACTATCTGGTGAGTCTCGGCAGCCTGGTGTTGGTGGCGCGGTTGCTCCGACGAGGGTGGCTCGTGGCCGGCGTGTTCGCGATTCTGGCTGGCGTGCAGGGTTACGAGCTCAATGCCAACAACCCGGCCTTCTTCCACGCGCCGGTGCCAGCCGTTGGACAAGGGTGGGCTGGCCTTGGAAAGCAATACAAACATCTCGAGATCGTTCCGGTGCAAGTCCAGTGGGTCTGCGACTACGACCCGAACGTGGTGTCGTACCTCACGCGCGTCGCCGCCCAGGAGGGCATGACCATCAACAGCGGAAACGTCGGGCGCGTTCCTCGCGCGGTGAGGGCCGCGTGTGGAGCAACGTTCACGGGCTCGATGGACCCGACAGCCATCTACGTGGTGGCGCCGAACCACCTGAACGACCCGGGCTTCGTTGGAGCAGAGCGAAACACCATCGACGGCTTGTCGGTTCTCAGGCTGGCCACACCAAGGTAGCGGGAGGCCTCACCTGATGGGGAAGAGCATCTGCTCGCGGGTGATGACTTCGACCCGCAGTGGTGCTTCCGGCAACGGCTGAGTCCATCGAAGGGGAACGCCCGCGACGTCGCGCACGAAGACCTGTGTTTCGGGGGCGACTCCAGTCGGAACCCACCCTGCCTCGGAGCGCGCCGCCATCAGGTCTGCGTAGACGGCGCTATCGGCAGCGAGGATGGTGCGCTCGAACCGTGCCACCTTCACATCGATGGCCACGAAAGGCGCGGGCGGCTCGGGTTGCGAGGCGGCGGTCTTGGTCTCGTACCAGCCCTGGCTCGTCGAGAGCAGCACGGCCCCGGTGGGGAAGGCGCTCAACCACACGGCGTCTTCGCCAATGCTCTGCAGCCAGGTCTGGGGAACGGTGACGTAGTACCAGGGGTTCTCGTGGCGCACGGACGGCGCGTCTCCGGGCTGGGCCTGCAATGCCTGCAATCGGCGATCGAAGAACCACACGAGGCCGCCCTCGTTGAAGTGGTGGTAGTGCCAGAATTCATCCATCGGCAGCACGACCGGGTTCTTCGGGTACAGGCCGAACTGCGGCAGCACCGGGAGCTGGAAGATGGGCCGATCGGCTCCGGCGCGATCGAGCGCGAACCGAGCCCAGGCGAGAATGGACGGCCGGCGATAGAGCGGGTCGTTCATTCGCTGGAACTCCGCGAACGACATCGGCAGCGCCGCTCCGAGCGTCACCACCGCGGCCACGGCGAGCAAGCCCCGCGAGGGAATCCACGCCAATCCATACATGGCAAGGAAGACGAACGACGGCAACATCGGGAAGGCGTAGCGCGACTCCTTGTGGCCAATCACGAACACGAACATGGCCAGGAGCAGTGCAAAGAATGACAAATGGAGCAGCGCGCGCCGGTCGCGAATCGCCACCGTGCGGATGGCGCCGAGGGCTGCGAAGAAGACGGCGGGAGCTCCGAAGAGCGCGAGGAGCGCGGTGGGAATCTCAGAGCGTGGGTCGGTCTCTCCGCCTGCACTGCCACCACCCGCTGCGCCCCACGCGCCCGAGAGCCCGGCCGACAGCTTCTGCCACCAGGCGCCGTCGCCAGCGACGAAGCGGCTGAAGATGACGGCCTGCACGAGCAGGAAGAGGCCAAGGCCGAGCACGAGGGGAATCGCGAGCCGGCGCTGAACGATGGAGAGGAGCCGCTCCCGGAGGCTGCGCGGGCGGTCGTGGCCAGCGAGGCTCCAGACGAGGTTGGCGAGGGGAATCGCGAGGCCGAGCGCGGCGACCGGGTACTTCGAGAGCATCGCGGCGGCCACCGCGAAAGCGAGCACGATGAAGTCGACGCCGCGGCGGGTGGTGACGGCGCGCTCGGCTGCGATGAGCGTGAGCAGCGAGAACGTCATCGATGGCACGTCGGCCATGACGAACGGCAGGAAGTGGAGCATCAGCGGGTTCAGCGCGAGCAGCAGCACGCCGCAGAAGGCGAGGCCCGCTCCGACGCTGGTGCGCAGGGTTCGCCACAGGAGCACGAGGCCCCAGACGCCGATGGCCCACGGGACGAGGTGAATGAGGCCCGCCGCGCCCCGCTGACCCGGCGCGTAGCCAGAGGCGAGGAACGGCGCGACCAGCAGCGAGATGCCCGGCGGGCGATCGACGCGGTAGTTCTGCGAGAGGCGGGTGAGATCATGCCCCGCCAGCCAGCGCGCGTTGACGAGGTAGTCGTACGCATCCCAGGAGTCGAGCGGCAGGTCGAGCGCGAGCAGGAACGACCAGCCCAGCAGGGCGGCGAACACCGCACCGGCGAGAAGATGGAGTGCACGCGCTCCCTTCGAGGACATGGGGTGGACCGATACTTCGAGCGACACGACCGGTCCACCCCTGAGAACGCTGCGAGAAGGCTCAGTGAGCAGTCAGCCTTTGCACTCCTGAATCGCCCTCATCGTTTCTGGTACGAGATCCACTTGTTCCCAGAATTGACGTCGTGGCACAGCATGTCGCTGACGCCATCGCCATTGAAGTCGCCAACGAGGAGGCGGTTCGAGACGCCGTAGCACCACTGCATGTCCCATTGGCGTGAAGTTCCGGCGAACGTTCCAGAGCCACCAAACGACATCCACTTCTTGCCGGACGAGGAGTGGCACAACAAGTCAGTGGCGCTCGTTCCACCGAAGTCACCCACCACGACCTTGCGCGATGCGCCCGCGCACCAGTAGATGTCATGACAGAAGGTGGTTCCCGTGAACTGGCCGGCTGCATTTGCGAGCGCCACCCAGATTCGTCCTGCATTCTGGTCGTTGCAAAGCAGATCCGTCTGGTTGTCGGCATCGAGCTTACCAACATACAGACGATTCGACGGCGCAGAACACCACCCGCTCATCGCCGGGGTACGCGTTCACGGGGCGTGAAGCAGCGAGGGAGCTGATTGCCTGCTGAAAGAAGCCAGAAGCGAAAGAACGGGCCAGGCTGGTCAGGCTTCATCACCCAGACAGCCTGCTGCTCGACCTCGTGAACGCGGCAGTCGAGTGAGGCAAACGATGATTCGAACGGAGCACTTCGTCGTCGTGGTGTGCCTTGGCATGAGCTGTGGCCGAACGAGCGAGTTTCCCATCGGGAACGCCGGCGGATCAGCTGGTGGCGGTTCGACGGCTGGTGGCTTCGTCACGGCCGGCGGCTCCACGGCTGGTGGCTTCGTCACGGCTGGCGGCTCCGTCACTGCTGGTGGCTCCACGGCGGGCGGTCCCACCGCTGGCGGTTCAACGGCCGGAGGCACGGCTGGCGGGATGAGCGCTCCGACGGGCTGCGCCGACGGCACCCGTGAAGGCCTGGTCAACCTCACCACCTTCCCCGACGTCGCGGCATGCGAAGGCACCTGGTCGGGGTGGATCGATGAGCCCTCGGCCTCAGCGATCTGCGCCTCGGGCTGGCACGTCTGCCGCGGCACCGACGCCGCCATCGGCCGGGTCACCTTCCAGCAGGCCACCTCTTTCCTCGGCTGCTTCGCCTTCGACACCGCGCACGACTGCGGCGCCTGCTACCCCACCTGCCGCGGCTCGATGGGCGTCTGCCGAACCTGCTGCGTGCCCAACACCCCGACCGACCCCGACATGGGCGGCGTGGGAGCCAACTGCATTCAACTGCCCGTCGGCACCGGCAGCTCGTGTCTCGCCACCGGCCGCGTCGACTCTTCGCAGAACTCCACGGGTTGTCAGTGGAACGCGATGATCACCGGGGTCGCCTGCTGCCGGAACTGACCCGCCGACCCTTCCGATTGCGCTGAGCGGCGAGATGCGGTTGAAGGCCCCGGAAAGAGGACTCCCATGGGCACCCACGACGCAGCCACCGTCAACCGCGACTACTACGAGCGCACCACCGCAGGCCGCGAAGACTATTGGAAGAAGATGGCGGCGCCCCGGCACCGCGTCGAGGTCATGCGGCAGGTCGTCGCCGAGCTGAACCCGACCGCCGTCGTCGATCTCGGCTGCGGCAACGGCGTGTTGATGAGCGAGCTGCGTGACGTGGCGCCGAACGCGAAGTGGAGCGGCCTCGATCTCTCGCGCCCGCAGGTCGCCGAGAACGTGAAGAACCTCACGTGGGCCACCTTCCGCGACGGCAACCTCGAGCAGCCCTTCCCCGCCGACTTCGACTGGCTCGGTCAGTTCGATCTCGCGATGGCCACCGAGGTCATCGAGCACCTCGACTCTCCCGGAGCGTTCCTCGAGAACGCCGGCCGGCTGCTCAAGCCTGGCGGTCACCTCGTGCTCTCGACCCAGTCGGGGCCCATTCGGCAGACTGAGCAGCGCGTCGGTCACCGCCGTCACTTCAGCCAACGCGAGATGAGCGAGCTGCTCCGCCAGCACCACTTCGAGCCCGTGCGCGTGTGGAACACCGGCTTCCCCTTCCACGATCTGTCGAAGTGGTACGCGAACCTCGACCCCGATGGAGCCATGAGCGAGTTCGGCGAAGGTGCGTACGGGCTCAAGCAGAACGCCATCTGTGCGGCGCTGCGGTTCGCCTTCAAACTGAACTCGAAGGCTTCGGGAGCCCAGCTCTTCGCCATCGCGCGGAAAGCCTGAGCGCGTGAAGGTCGTCTCCGCCGGAACGCGGCGGCAGGTCCGGCGCCTGGTGCTCGGCTTCACGGGCGCCTGTCTGCTCCTGGGTTTCCTGGTGCGGTGTCTGGCCGGCTGGCACGGGTACTTCGCCGACGACGAGTCGCTCTTCTGGGCGACGGGCGTGCAGATCACGCGCGGTGAAGCGTTTCCCCTCGTCGGGCCTCCCATCAGCGGCTCGCCAGCGGGGCTCCCGGGACCGCTCTTCTACTGGGTCTGCGCGCTGCCGGCGTTCATCTCTCCCCACCCGTACGTGAACAGCGTCTTCTATGCGCTCTTCGCGCAGGTCGGCGCGCTGGCGTTCGCGGCGGTGCTCCGACGGTGGTGGGGCGTTCGAACGGCCGGGCTGTTCCTCGTGCTGAGCATCGCGGCGCCGTGGTTGGTCGTGTACGCCGACCGCGTCTGGGCCGGGAACCTCTTCTTCGGGTTGTGCTCGATCGTGGTGTGGCTGACCTCGCGGCTGGTGTCGCGGCCGACGAGACGTGCCGAAGCGTTCGCCCTCGGAACGCTGGCCGTCGCGATGCCGCAGCTCCACCTCTCGACGGTGCACCTGGTGCTGGCCTCGGGCGCGGTGCTCCTGCTGTTCCGGAAGAAGCCTTCGATCCGCTGGCTGCTCGTGGGGGCCGTGGTCGGCGCGCTGTTCTACGTGCCGTACCTCGTGCACGAGCTGAGGACCGACTTCTCGAACACGCTCGCGATTCGGGCGCACGCGGCGGGTGTGCCGGAGCGGACGGCCTCGCGGCTCGGCAGCCTGTACCTGTCCTTCTTCGGCCAGGGCACGACCGATCTCGCGTACCTCTTCGTGCGCGGCTACTGGAGCCCGTTCAACCACTTCGATTTCTGGCGCGGCGGCGGTGTCGAGATCATGAACGCAGTCTACGACAAGGCTGGCGCGCGGGTCTTACTCTGGGCGGTGCATGGGCTGTCCTGGCTCGTGCAGCTGCTCGGCTTCGGCGTCGTCGTCGTGCGGAGCGTCAGGCGTCGTCGGCTCGATCTGCTCGCCGTCTTGCTCCTGGTGGGCCTCGCCGACATCACCGCGCTGTACGTGGCGTCAGGAAAATCCGGCTTCGTGCACTACACGACCATCGTCGCGCCGCTCACGCTGTTGCCGCTCCTCGCGCTCTTTCGCGGGTTGCCGAAGAAGGTGTGGCGCATCGCGGCGCCTGCGTACGTCGGGCTCTTCCTGATCGCCGGGGGGCTCGGCTTGCGTGCCTTCTACGGCGGGCTCGAGGGCACGATCCCCGATCAGCTCGCGATCGTCCGGCGCATTCACCAGGAGCGGGCCGGCCGACCGTTCGCGATGGTGGCCGGCTCACAGTGGATTTTCGGGAGCGCGTACTACCGACTGTCCGTCGTGCTCGAAAAGCAACCGTGGGAGCCCCAGCCCGGCGTGCCAGCGCGTGACACGTTCGTCGTCTTCACCCGCGCCGACTGGGACCAGGGCCCACGCCCCGGGCTCGAGGTGCTGGAGCTGTTGCCGCACGTGGTGCTCACGCGCGTCGCGCGCTGACGTTCAGCGCCGACCCCACACCTTGAAGCCGTACCGATCGAAGAGGAGCGCGAACTCTGCCTGCAGCCGCGCCGGCGGATTCGGGTGTTTGCGGGAATCGACCACCACGACTTCCGACGCAGCAATCTGCGCGTCGAAATCGTCGGGCACGACTGGGCTGGCGCACGACGTGAAATAGAGCGGCTCCCATCGACGGTTGAGCTCTCGAGGCGTCATCCGTTCCGTCGCGCAGTCCATGACGAGCACGGTCGGCGTCTCACTCTGGACGAGTTCCTTCTCGATTGGCGTGACCCAGGATCCGTCGCCGAGTGGCGTGGCATGAACGCCAGTGAGCTGTGCGAACCTGTAGAAGACGAGGTCGTCCCCGATGGACGACCAGGCCGTGGGTGTGCCGGGCCAGTACAGATGGGTGACACCCATCCTCTCCATCTGGCTGGCAGCGGCACGGGTGGAGCCCAGAAGCGCCCAGTTGATCGCCCCCTGCCGGCTCGTGTGGTCGCGCACCGCAACCCGTCCCAGGCCCAGGTGTACGTGCACATCGTGAACGAGGACCTTCGCCGTCCGGGGCAGCGCCTTCTGCGCACGTGAAATCGCAAAGTGCCGATCGACGAGTTCTTCGGGCGCAGAGCTCTTGCTCGAGGCGATGAGATCAACCACAGAATGCACGGGCGCGGTGAATATCGACGTGTGTGCTGGCAACGTCCAGATGTCCGACGCGTGGAGCACCTGAAACAGGACGAGCGCTGCAACGACAGGCCGGGCCAGCTCATAGCGTCTCCAGATGCCCGCGAGGGCCACGCCAACCGCAGCAGCTGCAAGTGGAACAATGGCTTGCAGGTACCGATCCTGATGATGAGTCCAGTACCAGATGGGCACCGCGCTCCAGGTCAACGCCATGAGCGCGCCCACGGCTCGTCGTCGCTGCAGAAAGGGCAGAAAACCAACGGCGACGAGAAAGAGTGAGCCGAAGACAGGCCGGTCCTGGTGGAAAGTGATCCAGTCGTGCGACTCGAAACCGAACTTTGCAGTCGCGATGAGCGTCTCCTTCGCCTTCTCAGACAGAGTGCCTTTCGGAATCCACGCTTTCTCAGCGACGGTCGTATCAATCCCTTCCACGAGGGGAACGGACGGAAAGACCGAGTTGAGATGGGGATAGATGGGGTTGTGGTGCCAAACCGTATTCAGCAACCAGTGAGGGCTCGAAACGACAAGCGCCGACATCGCAACCAGGAGTACTACGCCCGCGTCACGCCATCGCAGACGTGCGATCGACCAGAACAACCGGAGAAAGACGATAACCAATGGACCGACGAGAAAGAACACGGCCTGATACTTCGTGAGTGCCGCGGCACCAGTCATCGCACCGAAGAGCACTGCGTTGCCAATACCTGGTCTCCGCCAGAATCGCCTCAGTGAGAGAAAGAGCGGGATCGTCCAGAAGGCGAGCACGTGATCGGCACCGCAGCCGAGCGCCGAGTCGTAGAGCAGCACGCCCGGGAACAAAAACATGAGGGGCCAACTTGCGATGAGTCGCGGCCTCGGAAGAAGGACGTCAACCAGCACTGGGACGAAGGCGAGCGTTGCCAGGAAGACGACGAACTCGAGGTGCGCTGCAAGCACGATCGAGTCGAAGAGCTTCGAGATCGGTGACAGAAATGCCCATGTATAGAGGTAACTCGAAAGGTGGGGCATGGTTCCGGCAAACCAGCCCTCCTCTAGTTTGAACACGGCCCCTGCAGCGGCGTATTGCTCCGCCAGCGACAGGTGATACCACATCGAGTCGTACGTGACGTTGACCGGCGTCAACAGCGGAATCCAGATCAAGAAGACACAGACACGGCCGAACGATCGCCTCAGCCTCTCAGTCCATCCTTCACGTGCTGGTCGGAGAACCGTTCGCAGCCGAAGCGCCCGGCTGAGTTCTCGCTTCAGCTTCAGGCCCCCAAACGCAATACCCACGAAGGGGATTCCAAAGAACGCCACCGTTCCCAGCAGGCCGAGCAGACCGAGCAAGACGGTGAGAAGCGCCCAGCCAAGCACCCCGAGCGCGAAGCTCATCACCAGACGTTCGCGAAGGGGCAGCCGGAGTCGAATCAGAGAAGAGAGTGCGTGCCCGCCGCACAGGCTCCCAACAGCGAACAGTGCCGCCTGGGCACCGACGGCGAGGTAGCGCCAGACGAGCCATTCTTGCGGCGGGTCGTGGGGCACCACCGCGCGATAGAACGCGATGAGGCCGATGACACCGATGAACAGTGCCCCGAGACTCCGCAACCAGTGCGCCCGAGCTTCCGTCGACATCATTCACCCCGCTCCGCTATGGATGAAGCTTGACCGCCTCGAGGTGGAGCCACGTCTTTCGCGGAATGCGGACGCGAACGAATCGACCGGTCACTGACGGGAAGGTCGGGCGCCAGACGGAAAACTGCGATTCCCTCCTCGCAATCTCACGAAAGTGCTCGCCGTCATCACCGACTTCGAGAAGGAGCGGCACGGCACGCTCCGGCGCGTCGTCAGCGCGGTTGACGATCGTGGCGCTGGAGAAGCTGGTGGCGACGCCGAGGTCGATTCGAAACCACGGGCTCTCGTCTTCTGCCGTGTGAAACAGAATGCGTGACGTGAGCGGGCCGCATCGACCCGCCTTCGGTGTACACGTCGCCCAGGAAGAGCTGGCCACCCACGGCTTGCCCTCGGCCAGATCGACCGGCTTGAGCGCTCGCTGCGCCAGGGTGTAGCCGGCGAGCACCAGGACCAGCAGCGCCATGACAGGACCGACCAGCTCAACTGGACCCCGCCAGCCGCGAAGGCCCCGGCGCCGGTCCTGCGTCTCTCGCTCTGAGAGCAACGCACTGGCTTCGAGCCGAAGTCGCTCGACTGCGAATTCCAGCGCACCCGCGTCAACGGACTGAGCGTCGGTCGCCAGAAGGAACTCGAGCGCGAACCGCTCGTCCTCCTCTCGAACCACCGGCGCACCGCTTCGCAGTGAGATGATCACCTGTTGGAACTTCGCGAGCGCGTCGCGAAGCGACTGCTCCTGCCCGCGCGCCGCGGCTTCCCCCTCTTCGAAGGCGGCGCGAGCGATCATCAGCACCGAAGGCAGTGGCTCGGAACCCATCGCTGACTCGTAGCGCAGCCGCTCTTCGCGACCAAGCCAAGCCTCGATCAACAGCAGTGCCCTGCTGCAAGCCCTGTGGTAGCCGGACGGTCGTGTTCGTTCGGGCAGCACGGTCGGGGCTGGCGCTTGGCGCGATCGCCGGAGCCATGGCCTATACGGTCGCGAGCGAGCTGCTCCCTGTCGGGCCCTCGTTCTTCCGCGAGAACCTGATCGAGCCGCACGAGCGCACTCAGGTGATGGTCAGCGTGGCGATCGCCATCCTCGTGACCGTTGGTGCGGCGTTCACAGCGTGGACTCGAAATCGCAGGGATGCGTGGGTGGGCCTCGATTGGCTCGCTCGCGTGACGAGCCCCCTCCTCGTCCTCCCACTGGCGACGCCCTTGCTTCGCCCAGACTTCTCGGAGCCGGCGGCCGCCGCACTTCAGCTTGCTCTCGTGGTGCTGCTCTTCGAGCGCTTGATGCGCCTCTCACTCGAAGCCTGGGGACTGAGGCCCGGTGCTCCGTCTCCCTCCCTTTCGATCCCAACAGCGTCCTTCTGGCCTGTGCTCATCGTCGTGGCCGCAGTCCTTGCCCAGACGATCTACATGTCAGTGTTCGCGACCTGGTCGCACCAGCGCTTCGCAACGTTCGGCTACGACCTTGGCCAGTACGACTCGATCTTCGCGAACACGCTTGGCGGACGTCCGCTTCGCATGCCCACGCTTGGCTGGGACTACGACTGGGGCGAACTGAACGGCCACGCAGACTTCGCGGTCTTCCTCTTCCTCCCCCTCTACGCGCTCCGACCGTCCGCGACGACGCTGCTGGTGCTTCAGGCGGCGCTCGTGAACTCGGCTGCGATCGCCCTGTTCTTCATTGGGCGTCGAAGGCTCCCTGCGCCAGCTGCCGCAGTGGTTGCGTTGTGTTGGCTGGGCTACCCGCCGCTTCATGCGTGCCAACTCTTCGACGTGCACATGCAACCCTTTGGCATGGCTTTCATGCTGTGGGCCGTTGCTGCCCTCGACGCACGTCGGTACGCGGCCTACTGGGTGCTGGTCATCGTGGCCCTCGCGTGTCGCGAAGATGTCTCGATCGGGCTGGCCGTGCTCGGCGCGATTCTCTTCGTGACCGGGGTGTCGCCAAGGACTGGGGCCGTGACCAGCATCGTGGCGACCACCTATTTCGTGCTCGTGAGGTTCTTCGTCATGAAGAACCCGGGCTGGAGCTTCGCCGACAACTTCCGCCAGCTGTACCCATTGGGCGAATCTGGCTACGGGTCGATCATGAAGACCCTGGCATCGAACCCGGGGTACACGCTCAAGACTGTGCTGACCTGGGAGAAGCTCCGCTACGTTGCTCAGCTTCTGGCGCCACTGGCATTCGTGCCACTCAGACGGGTACCCACGGCGGCCTTGCTCGTTCCCGGTGCGATTCTCACCATTCTCACGACAGGCTACGCCCCGACCATCTCCATCTCATTCCAATACGTGGCGAACTGGGCGGGCTACGCCTTCCTTGGCGGCATCTTCGTTCTCGCGGCCACGTGGAAGGCCAACGCTGCCGGTGGGCGCGCACTGCTGGCGGCGATCGTCGTCGGCGTCGTTCTCGCGAATCAGCAGTGGGGAGCATGGACGATCAACCCTTCGGTGAAAGCCGGCTTTGCGGATGTTCCGCTCGCCCCGCCAACGACCGAAGACCTGCAGCGGGAGAAGAACCTGATGGAGCTCACCGCGGGCCTGGACGTCACGGCCGCGATCTGTGCCTCAGACCGCGTTCAACCCCATCTCACGTCACGCCATCTTTCCATGTGGACCCTCAAAGATGGCCTCTACGCGTGCCGCTACCTTGTCTGGTCCGCGCTCCCTGCAGACCTCGGCGCGGAACGCGGTGCGAGTGCGGTCCAGGCCACGACCTACCGAATCGTGCGTGTGCTGGGAGACCTCACGCTTGCTGAACGTCTTCCCTGATCACTTGATGACTTTGTAGAGCCGCCAGGCACCCGAATCGGCAACACGTTGCAGGTTTGGCGAGGTGCCATCGAGAAAATCCCGCGTCAGTGGGTGAACGATGACGTAGTCGTAGCTCGCCGCCATCTGAGGCGTGTACGTGCTCTGAACGTTCCGCCAGTCGGGGGTCGGCATCAACACGTCGCGCCGGAACAGCAGCGGAATCGCGGGATGGTCGAAGAGGTGCGGATCGTACGAGTGCCGAAGCGCGGCCGCATAGCCATGGAGCTGGCCGAGCGGCGGCTCGCGGAAGCCCGGGAAGGCGAACTCGATGTCGAGCGGCAGAATGCGGCTGCCTTTGGGAATCTGCTCGACGAGCTCCACATAGGGTCGAACATGATCACCGTAGCGGCCGAACTGTTGGTAGCGGGCAACGGACAGGCCCGTCGTGAGCACGAGCGCGATCGCCGCGACAGCGACGCGCCAGCGGTCGGTGATGACCACGTCTGGCACGACGAGCAGCAAGGCGAGGACCAGTGTCGCGAACCGGGGGTAGGTCCACCAATGGGGCACCGGACCTCGAACCTCGAACGGAAGGAGCAGGTAGAGCAGGACCGGCGTCGCGAAGAGCACGAGCGCGACGAGCGAGCGAGCCCCCGAACCGCGGGGCATGAAGCCGGCGAGGAGCGGCACCGCGACGATCACGAGAAAGCTGATGACCGAGAACCATTGGCCAGGTTGGTCGAGGAACACCGCCATGCTGAACTCGAAGACTCTGCCAACCCGCTCCTGCATCGGGGGTGAGACGAGTTCGGTTGTGCCCTGGCCTGCCAATCCGGGTTGAACAACCTGGAGCCAGACCCATGGCAGCAACACCAGAATGCCGAGACACCCGACGATGTGCAGGCCAAGCGACCGAAACGGCCTTTCGCGGGCGAGGCCCGAGAGCCCAGCGGCAACCACCAGGAAGACGACTGCATGCGCATGCGTGAGCGCGATGATGATGGCGAGTGGAATCACGCGAACGGCGGCGCGCAGTGAATCGGCCTCGATGAGAATCGCCAGGGCCCAGATGGCGAGTGCCATGCCAATCTGAAATGTGACCCAGCCCCAATACAGGTTCACGTCCCACGCGAGCGTGAAGGCAAGAAGTGAGAAGGACCAATCACGCTTCAGCGCCCGGGAGAGACGCATGACGGCGAGGGGCGGGCCAAGAACGCAGAGCGCAACGAGGCTCTTGGCAGCAAACAGCGGGCCTCCGACGAAGCCAACGACAGCCAACCACACGTATCCGGTCCAATACGGAACCGGAAGGTGACTCACTGTGTAGTACTGAGAAGCCGTCGTCGAACTGCCGAGGGCATCGAACAGCAAGCCCGCGGCTCCGACCGTCGAGCCGAGGTCAGTGAGAGGAATGATCGGTGTCGCAAACAGCGGAACGAGCACCACCCCGACGAGCGCAAGCACACTGCGCGGCAACGTCAGCAGCGACCCAAAGGGCCGTAGCAAGCCGCCGAACCTACTCAAGGGCGTGGGAGTCATTGGGGTGTTCTGGTCTTCTCAAGCAGGCTGGGGGTTCTTGGCTGACGGGAACGCCGCGACCGCGAGCATCAAGAACACCAGCGCGTAGTAGTAGTAATTGCAGAACGCCTGGCGCGCGAAGAGGAAAAACCAGACATGCACTGCGCTCAGGGCCCAGGCCAGGCGGGCGAGTGACTTGCCGGCGCGCATGAAGACCCACCACGCCGCGAACGCCGAGAGCGCGAGCGTCAGCACGTTGAACGGCCCATAGAGCGGGCGCAGCACCTCGTGCCCCTGGCCCTGCAGCCCTTCGAGCTCGGCCCGCAGCGCCACCAGCGTCAATGCATCGGCCCGCGGCGCCTGATCGGCCCACAACCCGAACATCGAGTTCCAGAACGCCGAAGCGTCCATCACGACGAACGGGAGCACGAAGGCACCGGCCGTCGCGGCAGCGCCGATGAGGAACCGCCTCGAGGCCTTGAGCCCCTCGCCCTTCAGGACCCACAGCGCGATCAAGCCCACGGCGACGATGGAATACGTCTTCACTGCGAAGCCACAGCCAAGCGCGACACCCGCCAGCGCGAGTCGACGCTCGGACAGAGCGAGGAAGCCCAGCACCAGCGCGAGCATCAACGGCGGGTCGACCCACGACTGCTCCAGCACGAAGAGCCCGATGGGGTTGGTCGTCCACACCAGCGCGACGGCCCCCGCGAGCACCAGGTTCTTCGTGCGCCGAAAGGCGATCGCACCGAGCCCCAGCGACAGCAGCATCTCGGAGATCACGATGCCCACACGAACGTCGTGTTGCCCGCCGAAGAGCTTCGCCCAGAGGGTCGACCACAGCAGAAAGGCCGGCCCGTACGGCATGCCGGGCTTGTAGGCGTACTGGCCCGCGTAGATGTCGGTGTACTGCTGCGCGTACGGATTGCGCCCAGCGAGGATGTGATCGACCGCCGCGACGCTCGAGGTCCACACGTCGATGAACGGGCTCGGCGAGGCACGAATGACCAGGCCCTTCACCACGAACATCGCCAGGAGCGCGACGCCGACCAGCGCGGGCGCCGCCACCTTCGCGTATCGATGCGGGTGCCGGCTCGCGATGAGACCCAGCACGGTCGAGAGCACGGTGACGATCAGCCCCGTGCGCATGCCTTTGAGCGCGTCGACCTCGCGCGCGTAGATCATCTGGTTCCCGGCCGTGAGGATCGCCAGGTTGACGAGCACGCACGCGAGCAGCACCGCCGCGTCGAGGTGACGCTCCTTCGCTTCGGCCCGGCCCACGCCGAGCAGCACGAGCCCGGCGCCGACCACCATCACCACCGGCCCGGCTCCATAGTGGCCGTGCGACACGACCAACACCATCGAGAGAGCCACGTACAACGCGAACGCGATCACGGGTGGCAGCGTAGCCCGCGCCCTCCGACGGCCCATGCAGTTTCAGCCCGGGGTGGTGGTGCGCCGCCGCCAGCCGGTGTAGCCGGGGCGTGCATGGACCGAGTCGTCTACCAGGAGCTGGCGAGCCTCGACGAGAACGACTGGTGGTGGTTCGTCGGCCGCCGCGCGATCATCGAGCAGATCTTGAAGCGCCGGCTGCACCCCGTCGCTGGCCGCAGGCGGGTGCTCGACGCGGGGTGCGGGAGCGGCGGCAACCTTCCCATGCTCCGACAGTTCGGAGACGTGACGGGCGTCGAACCCTCCCCCATCGCCGTCGCGGCTGCCCGCAAGCGATGCGGCGAGACCGTGCGAGTCCTCGAGGGGCCGATTCCAGAGGGGCTCCCGGCCGGAGTACAGTTCGATCTCATCGGCCTCTTCGACGTGCTCGAGCACATCGAGGCGTCAGTCGAGGCCCTGCGCTCGTTGAGGCCGCACCTGGCCCCGGGCGGGCAGCTGATGGTGACGGTGCCCGCCTTCCAGTTTCTGTGGAGCAAACACGACGACATCAACCACCACTTCCGCCGCTACACGTTGAAGTCGCTCGAGGGCGAGCTCTCGGCGGCGGGGTTCACGATCGACTTCCACACGCACTACAACGTCACCCTCTTCCCGCCGATCGCCGCCGTGCGCCTGTTGCGCAAGGTGTTGCCGGGTGAGGAGAGCGACAACGAGAACGCGCTGACCGGTGGGCTCGCCAACCGGGTGCTGACGCGGCTGTTCTCGGCGGAGCGGCACCTGGTCAGCCGCGTGCAGTTCCCCTTCGGCGTTTCGCTGATGGTGCTCGCCAGAGTCCGTTAAGGCGGCGTCGGCCACTCGAGGAGCCAGAGTTCACCCAGCGACAACGGGGCGACGCGGCGAGCTCCAGCCTGCTCGAGCAGCGCGTCGGGCCCCTGCGCCGAGACGATGCTGTAGCGGGGGTGCTTCGCCTTCACGCGCGCGACCAGGGTGTCGAGGTCGGGCTTCGAGCGCACGTAGACGAGCTTCGCGCGCAGGTTCCAGGTGAAGAGCTCTCCGGGGAACGGCACCGTGTCGTCCCACGTCACCACGTCTCCCGCGGCGAAGCGCTCATCCATCAAGCGGAGCTGCGCCTCGGGCCAGTTCCAGGGCGCCACCTGCTTCGTTGCGCGTTCCACCGTCGACCAGCCCGGAGCGTCCTTCAGCATCGCCGGCCACCGGTAGTTCACGTTCGTCGACAGCTCGCGGACGCAGAAGAAGACGCTGGTCGCGAAGAGGCCCGTCGTGATGAGCGAGAGGACGAGCTTCGCGGAGCGCCACGGCACCAGCGCCCACACCAGCCCGATGGCGGCGACACCGGCGATCGACGCGCCCATCGAGTACCGCGGCCAGAAGGCGGACGGCACCGAGACCGCGGCGAAGACCAGGTACCAGAGCGACAACGGTGCCAGACGCCGGCCGCGAAGGAACAGCGCTCCCAGGCCGAGGGCGAGACACGGCAGCGCCACGCAGGTGAAGGCGATGCCGAAGTACCCGTCGCGAATGTCGGGCCAGTAGACCGCGCGGTTCCACTCGGTGAGCTGAAAGACGAAGCGATCGAGCTCACCAGGGATGCCGAAGAACGACGCGCGGCCTCCCGGAGGCCCGCCGTACTGCGACGACGCGTCGTTCTCTCCGGGCAGCTTCCCGAGGAAGGGAACCGTGATGACGAACGGCCACGCCGGGTTGCCCATCACCAACGCGTTCTGCAGGTACTTGTGGCCACCGAGGAGCAGAAGCACGGCTGCCGAGCCGAGCTGATTGATGAACACCGGCCTCCGCACGGGGGCTGCCCGCAGCTCCACCACCGCACGGAGCACCAGAATCGGCGCGTACATCGCCAGGTGAAACAGCCCGGTGTGTTTGGTGCCGAGGTACAGCCCGAACGCCACCGCCGAGGCCCAGCGATCGCGCTTCTCGATCGAGAACGCGCTGAAGTACGCGCCGGTGCCCAGCAGCGCCGCGCACGCGACGTCGACGTGCACCGAGGGCAGCTCGAGGAAGACGGGAGAGAAACACAGCCACGCCGCGCCCAGCGCCGTCGAGAACGCGCGTGAGGCGCCGAACCTTCGCGCCCACGCGGCCGACACCAGCATGCCGATGAGCCCGAACGGCAACTGCGGTGCGTCGTCGAGCGAGGTGTTGCCGAGGAAGAAGCCGCTCCACGCCGCGAGCAGGTGCACGTTGCGGGGGTAGCCGCGCGCCTGGTGGAAGCCCGTGTCCATGAAGGCCAGCGAGCCGTCCTGCACGATCGTGTTGGTGATCGTGGTGTGGAACATGAGGACGTCCCACCCCCACGAGCGAAAGAACAACACCATGAAGACGCACCAGCCGAGGATGAGCGCGGCCGGCACGAGAAGGAGGACCGCGGGCTCTTTCGTCTCGAGCGCGTCGACGACGAGGCGCCTGGGTGCACGCAGGTCTTCACGGAGCTGAGCGATCAGCGCGCCAGACCCCGTGCCGTTCAACGCCACCCACCGCACCACCCCGAGCGAGGCGCCCAGCGAGACGAGGAACAGGCTGACCGCGCCGATGGGACGGACGAGATCCGCCAGCAGGAACGTGGTGACGATCAACGAGACGAAGCTCATCAACGCGACGAGCAGGCGATCGAACACGCCGCGATCGCGAAAGAAGTGCACCGAGACGGCGTAGCCGGCGATGACTGGCGCGAGCGTCGCCACCACCAACCAGAGAGCCCGGAGCACGTCGATCATGCGCGGTGGCCACCGTACACCAGCAGTTCCGGCGGCCTCTCGGAAACCACTACCGCGCGCTTGGAAGGCCACCCGCAAACGGCTACATGCGGCGCTCTTTCGAGAGGGTCCAACCCATGCGTGTCGAAGTCCTTCAGTGGCTGCAGTGCCCCGAGACGAACGAGCCCCTCGAGCTGGCGCCTGGCGCCGAGACGGCCTCTGACGGCCACGTGATGCGCGGCACCCTCTCCACGAAGGGCGGCAAGCGCTACGACATCGTCGACGGCGTGCCCGTGCTCATCCCCGGCTCGACGACGTCACTCGAGAAAGAGACCGCCGACCGCTTCGCCGAAGAGTGGCACCGCTGGAGCGAGCTGCGCGATTACTACGAGAAGCAGTTCCTCGACTGGGTGGCGCCCGTCTCGAAGGAAGACTTCAAGGACAAGGTCGTCTTCGAAGGTGGCTGCGGCAAGGGCCGGCACACGCACGTCGTCGCCAACATGGGCGTGAAGGCCATCGTCTCGGTCGACCTCGGCACCTCGGCGTACGTCGCCTTCCGCAACACGCGGCACCTCACCAACGCGCACGTCGTCATCGGTGACTTGCTCCAGCCCCCCGTGCAGCGCGTGTTCGATCTCGCGTTCTCGGTCGGGGTGCTCCACCACCTGCCGGATCCGCGCGCGGGCTTCTTGTCGTTGTCGTCGAAGGTCAAGCCTGGCGGCCGCGTGGTGTTCTGGGTGTACGGCCACGAAAACAACGAGTGGATCACCCGCTTCGTCGACCCCGTGCGCAAGCAGTTGACGGCGCGGCTCGACTCGAACGTGCTCCGCGCGCTCTCGGCCGTTCCCACGGCCGGCCTCTTCGGGCTCATCAAGGTGGCCTACGACAAGAAGCGCAACCCCTTCGTCGCCAGCCTGCCATACGGCGAGTACTTCGCGTCGATGCACGACTTCCCGTTCGATGAGCTGCACAGCATCGTGTTCGATCAGCTGGTGACGCCGGTCGCGTACTACCTGCGCGGCGACGAGGTGCGGGCCTGGTTCGAAGGCAAGCCGTTCAAGGACGTCGAGGTGCGCTGGCACCGGAAGTACAGCTGGACCGGCACCGCGCAGATTCCGAGCTGACGACTACTTCCACCCATCGGCGTCGCCCGTCTTGAACCACTCGGCGAAGCGCGCGAGCCCTTCATCGATGGGCGTCGTCGCCTTCCAGCCCAGGAGCCGCTCTGCCTTCTCGGTCGCCGCGCACGTCAGCGGGACATCCCCCGGCTGATCCGGCTGGTGATCGAGCTTCGCCTTCTGCCCCAGCGCCTTCTCGATGCCCGACACGAGAGCGCTCAAGGTCACGGGCCGCGAGCCTCCGAGGTTGAGCACCTCGAACTGCGGCCAGCGGTGGTCCAGCGCGGCGATCACCCCACGAGCCGTGTCATCGACGAAGGTGTAGTCGCGCGCCGTCTTGCCATCGCCGAAGAAGGGCACGATCTCGTTGCGGCCGATCAGCCGGGCGAACTTCGCGATCGCCAGATCAGGCCGCTGCCTCGGGCCGTACACCGTGAAGAACCGCAGGGCACAGGTCTCGAGCCCGTACAGATGGGCGAACGTGGCGCAGAGCATCTCGCCGGCGATCTTCGTCGCTGCGTACGGAGACACCGGCCGATCGATTCGATCTTCTTCCGAGAATGGCGCGTTGGACCTCGCTCCGTACACTGACGACGACGACGCGAAGACGAAGCGGCTCGCCTTCGCCTTCCGCGCGGCCTCGAGCATGTTGGTCGTGCCGTCGACGTTCACCTCGGAATAAAGCAGTGGCTGCGCGATCGACGGCCGCACGCCGGCACGCGCCGCGAGGTGAATCACGCCCGCGCCCTGCCCTGCCGCCGCGAACGCCTTCTCGACGTCGGCCACGTTGCGCAGATCGCCCTCGACGAACGTCACGCCGAGCTTCGTCAGCCGCGCGGCCGTCCGTCGCTTGATCGCGGGATCGTAGAAGTTGTCGAAGCAGTCGAGCACCGTCACGTGATCGCCGCGCTTCACCAGGCCTTCGGCCACGTGCGAGCCGATGAAGCCCGCGCCTCCGGTCAACAAGACGTTCACGGTGTCGTCCCCTTCCCGAGCCAGCGCCTGCGCCAGAGTTCGAACATCAACAACGCCCACAGCGGCTTGCGGTGATCGACGCGATCGGACTGGTGCTCGTCGACGAGCCGTCGGACCACCCTGGCATCGAAGAAGCCAGCCTGCGCGATGGCCTGCTCCGAGAGCAGATCTTCGATGAGCGGCCGCAACGGGCCCTTGAGCCAGGCGGCCACGGGCAACGCGAAGCCGTGCTTCTTCCGGTACAGAATCTCGGCCGGCAGCAACGGCTCGAGCGCCTTCTTGAGCAGCCACTTGCGCGTCGTGCCGCGCATCTTGAGCGAGAACGGCAACGACATCGCCAGCTCGACGACGCGGGTGTCGAGGAACGGCGCGCGCACCTCGAGCGAGGCCGCCATCGACGCGCGGTCCACTTTCACGAGGATGTCGTCCTTCATGTAGAAGTGAACGTAGAAGCGCTCGACCTGCTCGATGCCCGACTCGCGGCGCGACGACGCAAACGCATCGAGCGGCGCGTAGATGTCGGCGACTCCATCGCCCGGAGCCCGCCACGCCGGCGTCAGCACCTCCTGAACGGCCTCAGGCGTGAACGAGGCGATCCACGCCTGGTGCCGGTGATGCGCAGGCCTCCCAAGGCCTCCGAGAAACTGGCGCGCCCGGAAGTCGAGGCTCATGTACGCGCCCGACTTCGGGAGCAACGAGGTGAGCCCGCTGGCCCGGTCCCACAACGTGCGCGGCAGCCCGCCCAGCGCGACGCCGATGGGGTGCGCGAGGAAGCTGTCGTACCCCGCGAAGAGCTCGTCAGCGCCATCGCCACCGAGCGCGACGGTCACGTGCCTGCGGGTGAACTTCGAGAGCAGGTACGTCGGCACATACGACGGGTCAGCGAACGGCTCGTCGAGTTGATCGGCCACCTGAGGAACGAGGTCGACGCACGCCTGGGCCGAGAGCGTCTCTTCGTAGTGATCGGTGCCGAGCTGCTTCGCGACGAGCCGGGCGTACTTGCTCTCGTCGAAGCTCGCCTCCGAGAAGCCGATGCTGAAGGTCTTGAGCGAGCCCTTCGGGACCTCCCGCGCGGCCAGGGCGGTCACGGCGCTCGAGTCGATGCCGCCCGAGAGGAAGACCCCCAGCGGCACGTCAGAGACCAGGCGCCGCTTCACGGCTCCAGCGAGCTCTTCCCTCAGCTTGTCGCACGCCGCGTCCACCGAAGCCGGCAGCTGCTCCATCAACGAGTGCTCGGGGGCGTCGGGCACGCGGTAGTACGGCTCCACGCGCAGCCGGCCATTTTCGTACACGGCGAAGTGCGACTCGGGCAGCTTGCGGACGCCGTCGAGGATCGAGTCGGGCGTCGGCACGCAGTCGAACGCGAGGTACCGCCGCAGCGCCGCGGCATCGACCTGACGTGGACACGAAGGGTGCTGGAGCAGGCCTTTGAGCTCGCTCCCGAAGATCAAGCCCCACGGCCCCTCGGCGACATACACGGGCTTCTTGCCGAACCGATCGCGCGCGAGCACCAGGCGACGCTGCTTCGCGTCCCAGATCGCCACGCCGAACATGCCGTGAATGCGCTCGAAGACCCGGGTGCCCCACTCGAGGTACCCACGGAGGATCACCTCGGTGTCCGACCGGTTCTCGAAGACGTGGCCCTTCTGCTCGAGCTCCACCCTCAGGGACTGGAAGTTGTAGATCTCACCGTTGAAGACGATCGTCGCGTGCGCCGCCGTCATCGGCTGGTGGCCACCCGAGACGTCGATGATCGACAGCCGACGGAAGCCGAGCGCGCACGGGCCGTCGAGGTGAAAGCCGTCGTCGTCAGGCCCACGGTGCGTGATGGCCGTGGCCATCGCGCGGACGATCCGTTCCTCTGCTGGGGGTCCCGAGGTGACGAAGCCGACGATGCCGCACATGGGTCACTCCCGGCGTTCCGGAACCTTCGTCTCGCCCTTCGAGATGACCGAGCCGACCAGGTACGGCCGCTTGCCCTGGCTCTCGTAGTACGTCCGGATCACGACCTCAGCCAGCAAGCCCACCAGAATGGCCTGAACCCCGGTGAGGCCCGCGATACCCGAGAACAGCGGCAGCGGCGTCGCGACGAAGTCCCGCAGGCCCGCGACCTTGAGGCCGATCGCCGTCGCCGCCGCGAGGAACGAGAGCATCAGCGACACCATGCCGAACCCGCCGAACACGTAGATGGGCTTGGTGAGGTACTGGAACAGGAACTTCACGACGATGAGGTCGAGCACCACGCGCGGAATGCGGCCGAAGCCGTACTTCGACACGCCAGCGACGCGCGCGCGGTGGTTCACCACCATCTCGGTGACGCGGGCGCCCTGCCAGTGCGCGTAGATCGGAATGAAGCGATGCATCTCGCCGTACAGCTTCACGCCTTCGATCACGTCGCGGCGGTAGGCCTTCAAGGTGCAGCCGTAGTCGTGCAGCTGGACGCCCGACAGCCATGAGATGAGGCCGTTGGCGACCTTCGACGGCAACACGCGCAGCCCCGAGTCCTGGCGGTTCTTGCGCCAGCCCGAGACGCACTCGAAGCCCTCGGCCATCCTGGCGAGCATCTTCGGAATCTCGGCGGGGTCGTTCTGCAGGTCGCCATCCATGGGGACGATGACGTCGCCGTTCGCCCGCTCGATGCCAGCCGCCAGGGCCGCCGTCTGCCCGAAGTTGCGGCGGAACTTCACCAGCACCACCGTGTCGTCCTGCTTCGCGATCGCCTCGAGCACGCTGTACGTCTTGTCGGTCGAGCCGTCGTCGACGAACACCATCTCGAAGGATCGGCCGAACGCCACGAGCACGCCCTTCAGCTCGTCGTACAGGGCTCGGGCGTTGTCTTCTTCGTTGAAGAACGGGACGACGACCGACAGGTCGATGGACGCAGGCATCGCGTGGCGACCTAGCAGAACCCGCTCACGGATCGACATGAATCAGGGACCTGTCGCCTGCTGAAGGACCGCCGCGACGTGCCCCGGCCGGTTGACGCGGAGCCGTCGGTGTCCCCGAGCCGCTTCTGCGTTCGGTGAGGCCACGTTCAGCCCCAGGTGCCCCCGCGATCGACCCCGAGAAGCGCTGTGCTAGGTGCGCGTCATGTTCTCGCTGGGCATCGACAGCTTCACCCTCGCCGATCTGTACGCACCCGCTGGCCTCGAACGCCTCTTCGCCCGCTTCTGCATGGAGCTGCGCGCGCTCTCGCCAGACGTCGCCGTTCGTTACGACGCGTACCGGGCAGCCATCGCTGCCGGGCGCGCGCGAGGTGGGTTGACCGCGCCGCAGGAGTCGGACCTGCTGGTCGACGTCGCCGCCTTCACCTCGAAGTTCGTCTCCCGCCTGTTCCGCATCGATCGGGAGCTCGGTCGGCTCAAGACCCAGCTCACGGGTGAACTCGGGCTCTTCGAGTTCAAGCGGGAGTTCGTCACCCGCCGCGTCTTCAAGAAGGGCGCGACCGAGCGACCGAAGCGCGAGGAGCTGCCCGAGCTCGACGGCCGCATGGCGCTGCTGCTGAAGCTCGCGTTCGGCGCCGACCTGCCGCCAGTCCCCGAAGGCCACCCGCACCACGGGCCAGATCACGAACGCGCGCTCGCGGAAGCCGTGCTGACGCTGATGAACGTCGAGCGCCACTTCGCCGGCCAGAAAGAGACGCCCGCCTTCGTCGAGACGTGGAAGCAGGTACGCGCCGCGCTGCTCTCGACGGACGAGGGCAAGGCGACGTTCGGGTCGACGCTCGTCGGTGAAGACCTCGGCCAGGTCCGCGGGCTGCTCGCGCTCGCCGATCGGTGGACGTACGCGCGCGCCAGCTTCACGCACACCTTCGAGGGCTGGAGCACGATTCATCAGCCGAAGCCGCTCGTGTTCGACAAGCTCGTCGAGCTCAAGACGCCCGACGCCGACATGCCCGAGGTCTTCGAGGGCCCCGACGCGCACCTGCGCCGCAGAGATGGTTTCGGACTCACCGACCCACGCTTCGGCCCGCGAGAGGTGATGAACGAGGTCGACTACTGCGTGGTGTGTCACGAGCGGGAGAAGGACTCGTGCAGCAAGGGCTTCAAGGAGAAGGACCCGGTCGCGGCAGGCGGCACCTACAAGAAGAACCCGCTCGGTGTTCCCCTCGCTGGCTGCCCGCTCGAGGAGCACATCAGCGAGATGCACGTGCTCAAGGCACGCGGCGACTCGCTCGGCGCGTTGACCATGGTGATGCTCGACAACCCGATGTGCCCGGGCACCGGTCACCGCATCTGCAACGACTGCATGAAGGCCTGCATCTTCCAGAAGCAGGAGCCGGTGAACATTCCGCAGATCGAGACGAGCGCGCTCACCGACGTGCTGGCGCTGCCGTATGGCTTCGAGATCTACGGCCTGCTCACCCGCTGGAACCCGCTCAACGCACGCCGGCCCTACGCCGCGAAGGCCAACGGAAAGAGCGTGATGGTCGTCGGCATGGGCCCGGCTGGCTACACGCTCTCGCACTACCTGCTCCACGAGGGCTTCACGGTCGCCGGCATCGACGGCCTCAAGATCGAGCCCTTCCCCGACGCGCTGACTGGCAAGAACGGGCACCAGCTCACGCCGATTCGCGACTGGCGTGACCTCGCCTCGACGCTCGACACCCGCATCCTCGAGGGCTTCGGTGGCGTCAGCGAGTACGGCATCACCGTGCGGTGGGACAAGTCGTTCCTCACCCTGCTCCACCTCACGCTCGCGCGGCGCGAGGGCTTCAAGGCGTACGGCGGCATCCGCCTTGGGGGAACACTGACGGTGGACGACGCGTGGGCCATGGGGGTCGATCACCTCGCGATCGCGGCTGGCGCGGGCAAGCCGACGCTCGTCCCCATGAAGAACAACCTGCTGCGCGGAGTGCGCGCGGCGAGCGACTTCCTGATGGCGCTGCAGCTGACCGGCGCGTTCAAGAAGGACTCGCTGGCGAACATGCAGGTGCGGCTCCCCGCCCTGGTGATCGGCGGAGGGCTCACCGGCATCGACACCGCCACCGAGCTGTTCGCCTACTACCCGGTGCAGGTCGAGAAGCTGCTGCACCGGCACGAGGCGCTCTGCGGTTCCATCGGCGAGGCGGCGGTGTTCGCGAAGCTGAACGGCGAAGAGCTCGAGGTGTACCGGGAGTTCCTGGAGCACGGCCGCGCGATTCGCGCCGAGCGGGACCGCGCCGCGAAAGCGCACGAGGCGCCTGACTTCATTCCGCTCGTGCGCGGGTGGGGCGGCGTGTCGCTGTGCTACCGGCGCAGCCTCTCCGAGTCGCCGGCGTATCGGCTCAACCACGAAGAGGTGGCCGAGGCGCTCGAAGAGGGCATCCGGTTCATCGAGCGCGTGACGCCGGTCGAAGCGGTGCCCGATGAGTTCGGCGCCGTGAAGGCCCTGAAGTTCGAACGCATGGCGGTGACTGACGGGAAGCTGCAGAGCACCGGCACGTTCTACGAGCTTCCTGCGCGCACCGTGTGCGTGGCCGCCGGCACGGCCCCCAACGTCACCTACGAGCGCGAGTACCCCGGCACCTTCAAGCTCGCGAGGAACGGCGCCGTCTTCCGCAGCCACGTGTTGGAAGAGGTCGACGGCGCGTTCGTCTTGCGCGAGGCGCCGGAGCACGCCGACATCGGCCGCGACTCCGGCTTCTTCACTTCGTACGAGAAGCACGGCCGCTTCGTGACGTACTACGGAGACAATCACCCCACGTACAACGGCAACGTCGTGCGCGCGATGGCGTCGGCGCGAGACGGTTTCCCCTCGGTGGTGCAGTTGTTCGCGAAGGACATCGCGGCGCAGCGCGACGTCGATCAGCCCTCACGCGATGCCGCACGGACCGCGTTCTTCGAGCGGCTCGACTCGGCGTTCCTCGCGACCGTCGAGGCGGTGAACCGGCTCACGCCCACCATCGTCGAGGTGATCGTCAGGGCCCCGTACGCCGCGCAGCACTTCCTCCCCGGCCAGTTCTACCGACTTCAGAACTTCGAGCGCACGGCGCCGCTCGTCGACGGCACCCGCCTGACGATGGAAGGCCTCGCGCTGACCGGCGCGTGGGTCGACAAGGAGAAAGGCCTGATGTCGACGATCGTGCTCGAGATGGGCGCGTCGTCTCGCATGTGCGCGATGCTGCACCCCGGCGAGCCCGTGGTGCTGATGGGCCCCACGGGAGCGCCGACCGAGATTCCGCACGTGAAGGAGACCGTGCTCCTCGCAGGGGGCGGCCTGGGGAACGCGGTGCTGTTCTCCATCGGCGCGGCGCTCAAGGCCGCTGGCTGCCGCGTGCTGTACTTCGCCGGCTATCGACGCGCCGAAGACGCGTACAAGTTCGACGAGCTCGAAGCGTCTGCAGACCAGGTCATCTGGGCCGTCGACGCGGGCACCCCGCTGCTCCCGCGCCGGCCCAACGATCGCCACTTCGTGGGCAACATCGTGCAGGCCATGGTGGCCTACGCCGAGGGTCGCCTCGAGACCCGCGAGTTCGACCTGAAGACCATCGACCGCATCATCGCGATCGGCAGCGATCGCATGATGAACGCGGTGAAGCACGCCCGACACGGCGTCCTGAAGCCGTTCCTGAAACCCGAGCACTGCGCCATCGGCAGCATCAACTCGCCGATGCAGTGCATGATGAAGGAGATCTGCGCACAGTGCCTGCAGCGGCACGTCGACCCGCGCACCGGGAAGGAATCGTTCGTCTTCTCCTGCTCGAACCAGGACCAGCCGCTCGATTCGGTCGACTTCACCCACCTCGACATGCGGCTGCGCGCGAACTCGGTCCTCGAGAAGCAGGCCGATCTGTTCTTCTCGTACCTGCTCAAGCGTCGTGACGGCCTCTTGCGGGTGTAACGGCGGACTGAATTTCGGGCGCCAGCGGCCGTCCGTGCGTCGTGCTCCGCCCGATGGTCCTGCTGGTCGTGGTCTCGGGGGGGTGCTCCTTGCGCCAGGCCAGGCTCGAGACGGCAACGGCGCGCCTCTCGGAGCAAGCAGCCGATCCCCGCTGTGGGCCGGTGGGAATCCGCCGCGCCGCGCTCGCCAGCCGCTGGGGCGAGTACCTGCGGGTGCACGTGAAGACGCCGTCCCCGCTGAGGGGCGAAGCGCGGCTCCACGTCGGCGCCAGGCCACTGCCACTCAAGGCGTTTGCGGTGACAGGTGAAGACGTGGTGTTCGAGGCACGCTGGCCGAACGAGAAGCTGAGCGTGCCCTCGGGCCTCGCGAAGGATCTGGTGCTCGATCTCACGTTGATGGAGCTGTCGACGACCTCCGGTGACTGCAAAGGGGTTGAGGTCACCATCGAGCAGGGCGCGTTCTTGCCCACCGTCGAAGAGCAGGTCTGGGTCGAGGCGCTGATCGCCCGTGGAGGCCCAGACGTCGACGCGTGGCGCGCGCAACAGGCGCCGAAGGCCGTGGCGCGCCAGACGCCCGCACCACCGCCTCCACCCCGAGCCCCGCGCATCGCAGCACGCCCGAGCACGATCGTTCGCCAGGGTTCCGGCGAGACCGAGTGGGCGCAATGGGTCGGCGAAGAGGCGTCTGGGGCCGAGGCGGCTCGATGGGCTGAGTGGCCGTTGGCGAACATCATCAGGGGCGCAGGCGAAGGTGCAGCGCTCGCCCGGGGCGCGTGGGTGGTGCTGGTCAGCCGCGGCGACGAGGTCCGCGCCAACACCGAGGCGGCGGCGGCGCACTACCAGTTCCCCGCGCCCCGCACGGCCCATGAGCTCACGCAGTTGCTCTCGATGATCCGCAGCGAGGTCGAGACCGATGACGCAGCGATGCTGACCCTCTTTGCAGGGCGCGCGGCCACGAGCGAAGCGACCGCGAAGGCCGGAGCGGCTGCCCCACTCGACCGACTGGCCCCCTTCCTCCCTCGCGACAAGGCCCGCGCGGCCGAAGCGGCATCCCAGGCCCTCACGTTCGTGACGGCGTTCGAGTTGACGTGGCCTCTGCCGTCGACCACGCGGGTCTCCTCTGCGTTTGGCTACCGCAACCACCCCACCCTGGGCGGCGTGCGGCTGCACACCGGCGTCGATCTCTCGGTGCCTTCAGGGACGCCGGTGCACGCGACCGGAGCCGGCGTCGTGGTGCGCGCGGGGAGTGACGCGGTGAACGGGCGATACCTCGTCATCGACCATGGCTTCGGGGTCACGACGGCCTACCTGCACAACACCGAGGTGTTGGTCGTCGAAGGGCAGCAGATCGCTGCTGGAGAGCTGGTCTCGCTCTCGGGGAACACCGGCCGAAGCACGGGCCCGCACCTGCACTACCAGCTCGAGCTCGAGCGGCGCCCGGTCGATCCCCTGCTCTTCAACCCGCGCGCGCAGGCTTCGCCGGAGCTCGTCGCGACGACCCACGCGCATTTCTAAGCGCCGGGAGCCCACCCCGGTGGCGCGAGCTCGAAGTGCTTGAACTCGAAGCCCGGCGCGACGGTGCAGCTCACCAGGGTCCAGTCCCCCTTCGTCGCCGCCGCCTGCCACGCACCTGCGGGAACGATGGCCTGCGGTCGCTCGCCCGCCAGCACGTTCGGGCCGAGGCGAACCGTCCGGCTCACCTTCCCGTCCTCCGAGAGGCCGAGCTCAATCGGGGCTCCGGCGTGAAAGAGCCAGACTTCGACCGCGTCGACGCGATGCCAGTGCGACCGCTCTCCGGCCTTCAGCAGAAAGTAGATCGCCGTCGAGTGCGAACGACCATTCGTGGAAGACGGATCGCGAAACGTCTCGACGTACCAGCCGCCCTCGGGGTGCTGCTTCAGGCCCAGCTCGCGAACGATCTCGTCGGCCGTCATCTCTCCTCCGCACTCGGGCTGGCTGCTGCTGCACTGCACCTTCACCGGTTCGCTCGCCTTCGCCAGGACGCTCATGTGCCTGTCATCTCCTCGAGCGTCGGCAGGCCAGCGACGGCGCCCAGCTTCGTCACGACTCTGGAACCGACGGCGCAGCCGAACTGCGCAGCGTCTTCGAGCTCTTCGATGGGCAGCGCCTCGAGCTCCTGCCGCGTCCCCGCCAGCGCCGCGACGGTCGTGAGCAGCCCCGAGGTGAACCCGTCCCCAGCGCCAGTCGTGTCCACGACTTTCACGCGCGGCGCGGTCACGCGGCGAGTCTCACCACCAAAACGAAAGGCCGCGCCCTTTGCCCCACATGTCACCACAGAGAGGATGACGCCGTGCGCTTCGAGGCGCTCGAGGGCCTGGTCGACGTCGGTGGTGCCGGTGACGAAGCTGATCTCTTCATCCGAGAGCTTCACGATCGCCAGCATCGGCAGGAGCTCATTGAGCAGCCCGCGCAGCTCCGAGGCGTCGGGCCAGAGGTGGAGCCGCAGGTTGGGATCCGACGACGTCAACCGCCCCGCCTTGAACGAGCGCCGCACGGCCGCCTTCACGGCTCTGCGTGCCTTCGGCCGCAACAGCGAGTTGGTGCCGAGGTGGAGGATGCGAGCCTCAGCGATCGCCGCCGCCGCCCCCTTCGTGTCGCGCTCGCCGAGGAACTGCTCGGCGGCCTGTGACCGGTAGAACGTGAAGGAGCGCTCGCCCGACTTCGTGAGCGACACGAAGCCCAGGCCCGTCTTCCCTTCGTCGGTGTGCCGGAAGAACGTCGTGTCGACGCCCTCGGCCTCGAGGCGCTGTCGCAGGAAGTGGCCGAACTCGTCATCGCCGACGACGCCGACGAGGGCGCTGCGCCCACCCAGTCGCGCCACGCCGACCGTCACGTTCGCAGGAGCGCCACCGAGACACGGCGTCCACCGCGTCACGTCGCGCACCCGCTGTCCTCGCTGGTCCGGGAGGAAGTCGACGAGGGCTTCGCCGAGGCAGATCACGTCGTGGCTCAATCGGTCCCTACCTGTTCCATGAAGTCCACCGACTTGAGCTTGCGGCCGAGGTGGTGCGCGATGAAGACGTTGAGGATCTCCCGGCCCCGGGCCCGGACGTCTGAGGGCAACGGCGTTCGTTCACCGGCCTGGAGTCGCGACAACGCCTCGACGACCTGCGGCGAGACGGGAAACCCGCGAGGGACGCGCGGCGAACACGCGAAGCACACGACGCCACCGTGTTCGGGGTCGAAGCGCGGCCGCTCACCCGTCGGTTGGCCACACAACGCACACGGCGCGAAGCTGGGCATGAAGCCGGCCTGCGCGAGGGCGTCGAGCTCGAAGAGCAGCAGTGACGTCGGGCCGGCCTCTTTCGCGTCGAGCCTCTGCAGGTAGTCACGCAGGCCATCGAACAGCTGCGCGTGCGGCTCGTGATCGCGGGTCAGCTCTCGAATCAGCTCGAGGCAATAGAGGAGCCTGGCGATGCGAGGCAGATCGTCGCGCAGCCGGTGAAAGCTCTGCACGATGTCGACGCCATCGAGGCGGTACACGTCTCCGCGACGCTCGACCAACCTCGCGCGCAGGTGGGTGCCCGCTTCGAGGGCGCCAGCGAAGCGACGCTTCGACTTCCGTGCCCCCGCTGCGAACGCCGAGAGCCGGCCCCGATCCTTCGTGAAGAGGGTCACGATGCGATCGGCCTCGCCGTAGTCGACCGTCGAGAGGACGAGGGCCTCGTCGACGAGCTGCGTGCTCACCGCACGCTCCATGCCGCGCGCTGCGCGAAGAGCCAGGCCGTCTGCAGCGCGAACCAGAGGCCGCCAGCGAGCACCACCGCCACTGTCACGAGCACTGCGGCGATCGCCTGCTCACGACGAGCAGCCTCGAGCGCCCGGGGGTCGAACTCGAGCGCCTTCGGAGCCTCGGCCAACGCATCGAACCGCGACAACGTCTCGTCGACGGGAAGGCCGACTGCGCTCGCGTAGGTGCGCAGGGCGTTGAGCACGAAGACGCGCTCGGGCCACTTCTCGGACTCACCGTCTTCGATGGCGCCGACCAGCAACGAGGGCAGCTTCGTCGCCTTCACCACGTCGGAGCGCGAGAGGCCGCGACGCTCCCGCTGCGTGACGAGGTACTTCCCGAACTCGAGCCTCGCCTGCTCGGCGGGCGCCTCTGACGACGCGGCGTTCACGCTTACGACTGCTCCTTGAGCTTCAGGCAGAGGTCCTTCAGATCGAGGTTGGTGGCCTTCTCGACGCACAGCTGAAAGCTCTTGATCGCGTCTTCCTTCTTGCCCGCTCGAAGCTGGCAGATGCCGGTCCGCTGGAACCCGTCGGCGGCATCAGGGCAGGCGTCGTGGTAGCGCGAGTACTGCTTGCACGACTCGTCTTCCTGGTTCTGCTCGCTGAACATCTGCCCCATCTGCGCATAGCCGAGGCAGTACTTCGGGTTGATGGTGACGGACGCCTTGAGGTGCTCGGTAGCGTTCTTCACGTCACCCTTCTTGTAGAGCGCCCAACCCATGTTGCCGTGCGCGATGAAGGGCGCGCCATAGAGCACGTCGTTGAGCGCCTTCTCGTAGAGCGCGATGGCGTCGTCGTAGCGCTTCATGTCCATGTAGAGGTTGCCGAGGTTGGTCATCGCCTCGGAGAAGGGCTGCTTGAGCGATATCGCCTTGTCGTAGGCGGCCTTCGCCTCGTCCAGCTTTCCGAACGAGTGATGGAGGAGGATGCCCTTGACGTGCCACGCCTCGGCGAACTCGGGGTTCAGCGCGAGGGCGGCTTCGATCTCGGTGTACGACTGCTGGCCGTTGCGCGAGATGAGGCCGACCGCGAGATCGTAGTGGCTCTGCGCCTTGTCTCGGTTTTCCTGGCTGACCCAGTGCGCGCACGAGGACACGAGGAACGACAGACAGAACGCGGCGAAGAGCTTGCCGATGTTCACCACGCCGTTCTTCTGCCCCGTCGGAGGCTTCGCGCCTCCGTTCATCGGCGCCCCGGGAACAGTCGGCGGGGGCGGCTCACGCTGGAACACCGGCGCGCTGCGAATGATCTTCTCCTGCTCGTCGGGCGGGCGGCCGCGGAAGTTGAGGTTGTCCATGATGAAGCCCATGGACTCGACGAAGCCCAGGGCTTCGGACTCTTCGGCCTGGTACCTTTCGGCGGCCACGGTGCCGTTGGTGGGCACGTAGACGGCGCACTGTCCGACGTCGCTCAGGTACAGGTAGACGAAGACCGCGAAGCCGCTCGGGCCCCGCAGACCGAGGACATAGGCTGTCGATGGGCCCGCGCTCCGGCCCGGCACGGCGAGGTGCGGCTGATTGAGCGACTGGTAGAGCTGAACGACCTGCTCCTTCACGGCGGGCAGGCCCTTGAGGCGTTCGTCGATCGTGTACATGGCGAGACGTCTTCTACACCCTTCAGCGGGTGGTGACGCTGAACTCCTGCCGCACGTCGTTGCTGTCGGCGGCGGTGCGCTCGAACTTGATGAGCGGGGTCTCGATGGTGACCTGGTCAGTCGTCATCGAGCCTTCTCCAATGATGACGCGGAAGAAGTGGTCGGCCCGCGTCGACTTCGGTTGGTCCTTCTGGTTCAGCACCTTGCGCGCCTGCAGCAGCACCTGGTTCTTCCCAGGAGCGAAGTGCCTGGTGATGTCAGAGACGATCTGCTCGTCATCGCTGCGCAGCGTGCGGATGAACTTGCCGTTGATGTAGAGGTCGATGTCGTACTCGGTGCGGCCGAGCACGTTCTGCTCGGTGACGACGAAGTACTTCCGGGTGACGAGGCCTTCTTCCTTCGCGCCCGGCGTCGCCTTGTCGGCCGAGATGGTCACCTTCTTCACCGCGTAGCCGGGCGCGTCGATGTGCACGTTGCCCTTCTCGTCGATGGTGACGTTCACCTTGGTGAAGTTCTGGTTCGTGAGGCCTTCGACGTTGACGCCGTTGACGTAGACGTCGGCCGCCGACGCGACGGTCGCGAGGAGCGCGGTGAGGAACAGGGTGGAACGGGTCATCGAAGGAACTCCTGGAACGTCGCTCAGTCCGGACGGTGACGAGAGGTCTAGCGCACCCGCACGACCTTGGGCATGGGGCGATGTGCTTCAGAACGGCGAGACGCGAAGGAGAGGGCCCCGTCGGAGCGGCCAGGAAGGTCTGGCCCCGGAACACTCGAGGTTGTCGGTCAAGCCAAGCGCGCGATCTGATCGGCCTCGCGGACTCCAGACCTGGAAACTCAACAAGGCTCCGTCGAGACGAGCATTTCCTGGCCCAAGAGCATCGCCGTCAGCTGAACGATCAGCATCGATATGGACTGTCTCCGTTACGAGTTCTTCGAGCCAACGACGGTAGGCGACCTGAACCACGCCTGGGCCCTGCGAGAGCCCCCGAACTGCGGAACCGAGCCAAACAGCGCCCGGCGTCGCAGGCTCCACGTCAGGACTTCGAGGAACGCTTCAGGAAGAAGTCGTCAAACATTGGAGCGGTGAAGGCCGTCTCTCCGTGCTTTGGGCTGTAAATCATGCCCTTCTTGATGAGGCCGTCGCGGAGCGGGGCAACTGCAGAGACCTTCTTCTCGAGACACGCTGCGATGTCACCCGAGCGATGGGGGCCCGGGCCGAGGGAGGCCATCGCATGCATGTACTCTCTTTCGCGGGGCGTCAGCCGATCGACCCGCACCCCGAAAAAGCCGGCGTCGAGGCGCTCCACCGCCACCTTGGCCGCGAGCTTCACGTCCGCGAGCGTGATGGGCGAGCCGGCGGCGGCATTCCACGCTTGATAGCCCCACTCCTGGAGGAAGTACGGATAGCCGTGGGTCTGCTTGATGATGTGCTCGAGGGCCTTGTCTTCAATCGACTGCGACTCCCGCTTCAGCGGAGCCGCAATGGCGTCGCGCGCTGCGGGCGAGAGCAGAGGACCAACGGAGGGGTAGTCGAAGAGCCGCTCGGCGTAGGACTTCGCGTCACCGGCCAGCCCCGCGAGTTGAGGGAGCCCGGCTCCGATCAACAAGAAGGGCAAGGCCTTCTGGCCCAGCTTGTGCGTCGCGACAATCAAGCGGCGTCGGTGATGATTCCACTGCGGCCGGCGAGTTCTGGAGGCTGAGTGCCGGCACCGGGCGCGAACGGGTTGTCTCTCGGATTCACAGGGTCCTTCTCTATTTATAGGGACCTTACGCTCCTGGAAGATAACTTTCCTAAGGTGGCCATGATCGGCTCAGCCCACAGTGGGCCAAACCGTTGGCAACTCACGGCAACTTCGGTTAGCGCACCCATGCCCACATGAGCTTCTTCACGCGCCTCAAACTCGCCCTGGCTTTTCTCTTCGGAGGCGCTGCGCTGCCGACCGCGCCAACCCCCGCGCTGCCTGCTCCGGAGCCGAAGCCCGTCCTGCCCCCTCCACCCGTGCCGTTGACGCCGGAAGAACAGCACGCAGCGGCGCTCTTCTTCCTCGGCCTGCTCCAGCGTGAAGGTCGCCTCATCGACTTCCTCCAGGAAGACATCGCTGGCGCGTCAGACGCCGATCTCGGAGCTGCCTCGCGCGTCGTCCACACGGGCTGCAAGAAAGTCCTTTCCCAATACCTCGCCCTCGCGCCGGTCGTCACCGACGGTGAAGGCTCCACCATCTCGGTGCCACAAGGCTTCGACGCCAGCCGTTTCCGGCTCACCGGCAACGTCACCGGACAGGGCCCGTGGAAGGGCAGCCTCAAACACCACGGCTGGGCCTGCACGAAGATCGACCTGCCCACCGTCCCCACCACCGTCGACGTGAAGGTCATCGCGCCTGCCGAGGTCGAGCTGCCATGAGCGCGCGCTACGCCATCGGCGTCGATCTCGGCACGACCCACTCGGCGCTCTCCTACATCGCGCTCGACGCGAAGGAGGGCCGTGGCCCGGACCAGGCGGTGCTGCCCGTCACGCAGGTGACGACCCCCGGCACTGCGGAGCCGAAACAGCTGCTGCCGTCGTTCGTCTACCTCGCGGCCGAGGCCGAGTTCCCCAAAGACGCGATGGGGCTGCCGTGGAAGACCGATCAACACCTCATCGTCGGTGAGTTTGCGCGCACGCACGGCGCGAAGGTGCCGACCCGGCAGGTCGCCTCGGCGAAGTCGTGGCTGTGTCACCCGGGCGTCGATCGCCGCGCGAAGGTGTTGCCGTGGCAGGCGCCGGCTGACGTCACGAAGATCTCTCCCGTCGAGGCCAGCGCCCGCGTGCTCGAGCACCTGCGCAGCGCCTGGAACAAGGAGTTCGGAAAGAAAGCGCCGCTCGATGAACAGGAATTGATCGTCACCGTGCCCGCGTCGTTCGACGCCTCGGCGAAGGAACTCACCCTCGAGGCCGCGACGCAGGCCGGCTTCCCGCGCGTGACGTTGCTCGAGGAGCCGCAGGCCGCCGTCTACGCGTGGCTCGAGGCGATGGGCACGAATTGGCGCACGCACCTCGAGGCCGGGAGCGTGCTCCTCGTGGTCGACGTCGGTGGCGGCACGTCTGACTTCTCGCTGCTGCGCGTCGGCCAGCAGGGTGGCGAGCTGACGCTCGAGCGCCTCGCCGTCGGCGACCACATTCTGCTCGGCGGCGACAACATGGACCTCGCGCTCGCCTTCGCGGTGAACGAGCGCTTCAAGGCGGCCGGCAAGACGCTCGACCCCTGGCAGCTCGCCGCGCTCACGCAGGCCTGTCGCGTCGCGAAGGAGCAGCTCTTCTCTGACGTGACGCTCGAGAAGGCGGCCGTCACCGTGCCGGGCCGGGGCAGCTCGCTCATCGGTGGCACGCTCAAGGGTGAAGTCACGCGGACCGAGCTGACGGCGCTGCTGACCGATGGCTTCTTCCCGAAGTGCGCCGTCACCGACCTGCCCGCCTCGGCGCGGCGCTCGGGCCTCGCCCAGGTCGCCTTGCCCTACGCGCAGGACGCCGGCATCACGCGCCACCTCGCGTCGTTCCTCTCTCGGCAGGCGGGCTCGCTCCAACTGTCGACGGGCTTCGCGCAGCCGACGGCGGTGCTGTTCAACGGTGGCGTGTTCAAGGCGGAGCCGCTCAAGAACCGCGTGCTCGAGGTGCTCAACGGCTGGCTCTCCACGGCGGGTGCAAAGCCCGCGAAGGAGCTGCCCGGCGCCGATCTTGATCTCGCCGTCGCGCGTGGCGCGGCTGCGTACGGCTGGGTGAAGAACGGCCACGGCATTCGCATTCGCGGCGGCACCGCGCGCAGCTACTACGTCGGCGTCGAGGCGGCGATGTTGGCGGTGCCCGGCTACGTGCCTCCGGTGAAGGCCTTGTGCGTCGCGCCGTTCGGCATGGAAGAGGGCACCCAGGCCGACGTGCCACCGCAGGAGTTCGGTCTCGTCGTGGGGGAACCCACGCGCTTCCGCTTCTTCTCTTCATCGACGCGCCGTGAAGACGTCGTGGGCTCGATGATCGAGAACGCGGACTCGGCGAAAGACCTCGAAGAGCTGCCGCCCATCGAGACGTCGCTCGCCGGCAATCAGCTCGGGCAGCTGGTGCCCGTCAACCTTCAAGCTGCGGTCACCGAGCTCGGCGCCCTCGAGGTGCGGTGCCTCGAGCGCGGCGGCAAAGGCCAGTGGAAGCTCGAGCTCAACGTCCGCGAGCGGGAGTAGCGCCTCATGTCGTTCATCATCGGCATCGATCTCGGCACCTCGAACTGCGCTGTCGCCTTCACCGAGCCCAAAGGTGGCGCCAAGGCAGCCATCGTCGACTTCCCAGTGCCGCAGCTCGTTCGGCCCGGTGAGCAGTCAGCGCGCGGGTTGTTTCCATCGGTCGTCTACCAGCCGGTCGAGGGCGAGTTCCCGCCCGGGTCGACCGCGATGCCGTGGAGCGACCACTCCCGCGTCACCGGGGAGTTCGCGCGTTGGCAGGCCGGCCGGGTTCCACAGCGCGCGGTGACGTCGGCGAAGAGCTGGCTGATTCACGCGGGCGTCGATCGTCAGGCGCCGATTCTTCCATGGGGCGCTCCGCCTGACGTCCCACGGCTCTCGCCCGTCGAGGCGCAGGCGGAGCTGCTCCGTCACATCGCGCAGGCGTGGAATCACGCGCACCCGCAGCACCCACTCGCCCAACAAGACGTGGTGCTGACCATCCCCGCGTCGTTCGACGAAGCTGCGCGTGCGCTGACGTTGCAGGCCGCGCGTGACGCCGGGTTCGAGCTGCAGAAGCTCACGCTCATCGAAGAGCCGCAGGCTGCGTTCTACGACTTCACCTCCCGGCATCGCGACTCGCTGGCGACGGCGCTGAAGGACGTCCGGCTGGTGCTGGTCGTCGACGTCGGCGGCGGGACGACTGACTTCTCCCTGGTGCAGGTCGCGATGCTCCCCGAGGGCCCCGCGTTGCAACGATTGGCCGTCGGAGATCACCTGCTCCTCGGCGGCGACAACATGGACGCCGCGCTGGCGAAGAAGCTCGAGGCGAAGCTCTTCACAGACGGGCGAACGTTCTCGGCAGCGCAGTGGGCGCAGGCGATTCAACAGGCGCGGGCGGCGAAGGAATCCGTGCTCTCGCGCAGCGGGCCGGACGGCCACGCGGTGTCGATCATCGGCGGAGGGAGCAAGCTGATCGGCAGCACGCTGTCATCACAGCTCACGCGCAATGAAGTCGTTCAGAGCGTCGTCGAGGGCTTCTTCCCGAAGGTGACCGCCGACGCGACGGTGACGAGCCCCGCGCGTGGTGGCGTCGTGGAGCTGGGTCTTCCGTTCGCGAAGGATCCCGCGATCACCCGGCACCTCGTCGCGTTCCTCCGCGCGCACGCAGAGGCGGGCTTCAGAGCATTGGGAATGACCGGGAGCGGCCTTCCTCGCCCCGACGCGATTCTGCTCAACGGCGGCGTCTTCAACTCCCCCACGCTCGCCGATTCGCTCGTCGAGTCCGTGTCTGCGCTGTTTCCTTCATCGCCACGAATTCCCGTACTGCCCCACGATTCGCTCGATCTCGCGGTGGCACGCGGCGCGGCGTATTCGGGTCTGGCTCGACGCGCGCTCGGGAAGAAGATCGGCGGCGGTGCTCCACGCGGATTCTACGCGTTGGTCGGCAGCGGGAGCGCCGAGAAGCAGGGCGTCTGCATCGTCCCGCGCGGCCTCGAAGAAGGCTCGACGGTCGAATTGAAGGAGCGTGAGTTTCAGCTCACCCTCGGCCGCCCCGTGCAGTTCCAGCTGTACTCGACGACAGCCGATCGGCTCGACGCGGCAGGCTCGGTCGTCTCGCTCGATGACGAGATCTTCAAGCCGCTCCCGCCGATTCACACGATTCTCTCTGGCGCGAAGGGCAGCACCATCGGCGTGCACCTGCTCTCGACATTGTCTGAGGTCGGCACGCTCGCGCTCTCGGCGGTCGCAGGTGAGCAGCGCTGGAGGCTCGAGTTCGAGCTCCGCGGCGCGGCGCGCACGCAGGACATCACCATCACCGAGTCGATGCCGGCGCGGTTCATCGAGGCCAGCACCGAAGTGGAGCGCGTGTTCGGCACCAGGCCGCTCCCGGTGAAGCCGCAAGACGTGAAGCAGCTGTTCAAGACGCTGGAGCGTGTGCTCGGAACGCGTGACACGTGGCGACTGCCGGTGCTCCGTGAGCTGTGGACGGCGCTTTCGGCGGGCGTGTCGAAGCGACGTCGCTCTCCCGATCACGAGAGGGTCATGTACCAACTGCTTGGGTACGCACTGCGTCCGGGCGTCGGCTACCCGCTCGATGCGTGGCGCTGCGAGCAGACGTTCGGGTTGTTCAAGGAGTCCGTCACCAACCACGGCGAGCAGGCGGTGTGGGCCGAGTTCTGGGTGTTGTGGCGTCGCATCGCGAGCGGGTTGAACGAAGCCGCGCAACAGCAGATCTACGCCGTCCTCGAGCCGCACCTGGCGCGTCGCGTCCCCGTGGGCCTGCCGGTGCCGAAAGAGAAGCTGAAGGGCATCGCACCTGAGGCGCTCGACGAGATGGTGCGGTGTGCGGCGTCGCTCGAGCTGCTGCCGGTGGGCAAGAAGGCCGAGCTGGGCGCCTGGATCGCCTCGCGCCTCGGTGCTCCCGACACCGTTGGTGGCCCATGGGCATGGGCGATTGGCCGCCTTGGAGCCCGCGTACCAGTTCACGGCGCGGCGCATCGTGTGGTGAGTGCGGAGACGGCCGAAGCGTGGATCGCGCAACTGCTCGCGCTCGACCCGAAGAAGCACGACACCGCCGGGTTTGCGTTGGCGCTCCTGGCTCGCAGGACCGGAGATCGCGTGCGCGATGTGGACGAAGCCTCGCGCACGAAGGTGCTCGCACATCTCAAGGCCATCAACGCGCCCGAGTCGTGGTCGCAGCTGGTTCGAGAGGTCGTTCAGCTGTCAGCAGCCGATGAAGCGCGCGCACTCGGCGACACGCTGCCGGTCGGTCTGAGCCTGTAGTGCGTCACCGTTGGCTCGGTGGCCTCCTGCGCAGCGCGTGAGCGACGTCGACGCTGTCCAGCCAGCCTCGGGAGCGGCCGCGAACTCCAGCGACGAGTCATTGCACGGAATCTGGCGCCCCCCGCACCAGCCTCGCGCACGGCACGTCAACTCGACTCGCGGTCCAGGGATGCCGATGATCGGGCCGGGGAAGACACGAAGGTGCGCCGGCTCCCCGCCCGAAGACGCAGATTCGCGCACGACTGGACTTCTCGAGCGACTCCCTCTGCGGAAACCTGCTCTTGGTCCCTCCCGTCGAGTCGTTCGTCGACGCGGTGATCATCGCGAGGTCGATCGTCGCGACAGGTTGCCTCGTGCGGGCCAGTCTCGAGGAGCCTGACAGAGCCCTGGGCCGAGTGTGGCGCCCGTGAAATGTGCGTGCTAGGCGCTGCCGCCCAGCCGTCTTCGGGGTTTGCCGCCTCGAAAGAGCCCGCCCGAGGTGAAGTTGTGTCGCCTGACTCACGCATCGGACACCTGCTCACCCGACTGGTGAACTTCAGCTTCACCCGCCCGGTGCTGGTGTTCATGGTGCTGCTGAGCCTGGGTGGTACCTTCGCATTCATCGCCAGCAGGCTCGGCTTCCGCGGGGACTTCATCGAGCTGCTCCCTGACTCCACGCGCGAAGTGCAGGACCTGAAGATCGTGCAGGAGATGGCCGGCGGCGGCGGCTACTTCGTCATCCGCGTACGCGGCGACTCGAAGGAAGGCCGGCGCTCGTACGCCACCGCCCTGGCTGCCCGGCTCGAGCAGCAGAAGGAGATCGTCTCGTACGTCGATTACCACTTCGACGCGTCGTTCTTCTCGACCCGAGCGTTGTGGCTGTTGTCCGCCGAGAAGCTCGAGGCGCTGGTCCGCGACGTCGACGCTCGCATCACCTGGGAGAAGCAGCGGGCCCTGCCAGGCTTCGTCGATCTGCTCGGGGAAGCCCCACCTCCGACGCTGGCCGAGCTCGAGAAGAAGTACGGCAGCCAGGCCCGCACCGGTGAGTACATCGAAGGGCGTACGGCGCCCGAACTCTACATGTTCGTCAAGCCGACGAAACAGGCCGGCGACCTCGACTTCAACCGGCAGATCGTCTCGAAGATCACCGACGTCAGCGCTTCGATGAAGACGTCGTTCCCTTCCATCGCGGTCGACTTCACTGGCGCCTACGTCTGGCGCGTCGAGGAAGACGACGTGATGCGCGAAGATCTCGGCCGCGCCGGCCTCGTGTCGTCGGTGCTGGCGCTCACCATCATCCTGCTGTCCACGCGCCGCATCACGGCGTTGTGGGTGGTGGCACTGCCCGTCGCGCTCGGCATCTCGGCGACGTTCGCGTTCGCGTATTTCACCATCGGCCATCTGAATCCGGTGACGGGCTTCCTCGGCGCGATCCTCGTCGGCCTCGGCCTCGAGTACGGCACGCACCTGGCCATGCGGTATTGGGAAGAACGTCGCGACGCTGAGGCGCTCCCCGCGCTCCGCACGACCGTCATCGGTACCTTCCCCGGAGCCCTCACCAGCGCGCTGACGAACTCCGTCGCGTTCCTCGTGCTGATGATGAGCGACTTCGACGCGTTCAAGCAGTTCGGCAGCATCGCCGGCTTCGGCGTGATGGCGACCGTGATCTCCGCCTACGTGATGGCTCCCGCGATTCTGCGACTCAGCGAGCGGGTCCGGCCGTTCAAGGCGAGGCCCATCAGGCTCGGCGCTGACGGCAAAGAACGGTCGCTCCCGCGCATCCCCACTGGGGCCCTCATCGGGTTGATCGTCGGCATCACCGCAATCGCAGCCGTCTCTGCCACCTTCGCCCCGAAGGCGTCGTTCGAGAAGGACCTCAAGCGTCTCAAAGGCAAATCACCCGCGACGGAGCTCGACGAGGCGATCAACGATCAGCTCGGCATCATCATGATTCCGGCGATCGTCGCCGTGAAGTCGCTCGACGAAGCCGAGCAGTTGGCCGCCGTCTCTCGGGCGTTCAAGGCCGAGCGAGGAACCGCGTCCGCCATTCACGAGGTCGCGTCCCTCAATGACTTCTTCCCGGCGCCAGGAGAGCTCGACGCCCGTCGGACGGCCATCGCAGCGCTGGGGCCGGTGTTGCAGCGCGTGCCTGAGTCGATCAGGACCGGCAAGGACAAGGACCGCTTCGACTCGCTCGCGAAGATGATCGAGTCGCAACCGTGGGGTCCCGACGAGGTGCCGAACGAGATCCGGCGACGCTTCCAACCCATCAAGGGCTCGGGGGCCTTCGTGCTCATCTTCCCTGCCCGCACTGGCTACAACGCCGACTCCCTCGACCTGTGGGCGGCCGACCTCGACGAGGTGATCGCGCGCAGCATGAAACTGGGCCTCGACCCGCGGGTGCTCGATACCAACCGCATCGCCTCGCGTATCTTCACCATCGTGCGCCAGGACGGCCCGTTCATCATGGGCGCCGCCGGGGTCGTGGTGTTCGTGATGATCCTCATCAGCCTGCGCTCACTCACCCGCACGGTGCTGGTGACGGTGCCGCTCTACATCGGCGTCACCTGCGTCTTCGGAGCGATGCAGCTCTTCGACGTGAAGCTGAACTTCCTCAACGTCGTGGTGCTGCCGAACCTGCTCACCATCGCGGTCGACAACTCGGTGCACCTGTACCATCGGTACATCGAAGAGGGCCCCGGCTCGATCGGCCACGCGTTGCGGCACACCGGCTTCGCGTCGTTCGTCGCCACCTGCAGCAACGCCGCCGGCTACGCCGCGCTCTTCGTCGCGAGGCACGAGGGTCTGCGGAGCATCGCGTGGCTCGCCGTGCTCGGCGTCCTCTGCTCGTTCCTCGGCACGACGATTCTGTTTCCCGCGCTGCTCGAGTTGGTCGAGCGCATGAAGCTCCGCGCAAGGCCGGTCGCTGGTGAGACCGTCGCGAAGTAGTTCAGTCCGACTGGCCCGGCCGGCCCTTCACGACCATCAGCGCGCCGACCATCGTCGTGCACACAGGTGCTCCTGCCCATCGCGCACCACGAAGGCCTCGCCTTCAGGCATCAAGGAGACCGCCGCCTCGCCACACGCGCTGTCGACGACCGTCGAGACGACTCCGGCGTGGAGAACCCCGCGCTGCTGCGTCACGTCCTCACGAAGCGGGAAGCGAATGGTGTCGCTCGAGCCCGCAGCCGAAACGTCGTCATCACCTTCTCGCCGCGCGAAGCTCGCGCGACCCCGGGCCGACGTCGACGCTCAGAGGCTCTTCTTCATCTCGAGGTGTGGCATCCCGGCTTCTTCGAAGACCGCCCCGTCGGCCTCGTAGCCATGCAGCTTGTAGAACTCCATGGCCGAGAGCTGAGCGTGCAGCTTGATGCCCTGCAGGCCGCGCTTGCGGGCTTCAGCCTCGAGCGCCGTGAGCAGCTTCGCGCCGACGCCCGACTTCCGATCGCTCGACAACACCGCCATGCGGCCGATGCGGCCCCACTGCCCCGATGCGCCGGGAGGAGGCTCGGCCAGCATCACCAGTCGACCCGTGCCGATGGCATGCCCGCCCTTGAGCGCGAGCACATGGAACGCGCTGGCGTCTTCGGCGTCACGCTCCAGCCCCTCTGGAACGCTCTGCTCCTCGATGAAGACGACCTCACGGATGGCGAGCGCCTGGAACAGCTCCCCTTCGTTCTGAACGGGGACGATGACGACAGGCGTGGCGGTGTTCGACATCGCGACGCGTGATAGGGCACTTCGAGGGTGATGGCAAACGCACGCGGTCTGAAGGTCTTCTACGGGCTCTTCTTCATGTTCGTGGGCGTCACGCTGCCGTTCCTGCCCGTGTACTACGAGACCCTGGGGATCGCGCCGGCGCGCATCGGGCTGCTGCTTTCGGTCGGCCCCCTGTTTGCGCTCGTCGCCCCGCCGCTCTGGGGCCAGGTCGCCGACCGCTCGGGCCGGCCCGGGCTGGTCCTCTTCGCGCTCGCCAGCGGAAGCCTCGTGGGCTTCGGCTTCCTCCTGACCGCGACCACCTTCGAGGCGGTGTTCGCCTGCCTCGCGCTGTTCTCGCTCTTCAACGCGGCCACCACGACGGTGGCCGACAGCCTCGCCATCGGTCACGTGGAGCAGCACGGCGGCTCGTTCGCGGGGATTCGGTCCATCGGCTCCGCTGGCTTCGTGGTGTCGACGCTCGCGTTCGGGTTCTTCGTCGACGTGGTGGACCGCCGGGTCGTCATCGTCGCGCTCGCCCTCATCGTCACGTTCACGGTGTGGACGGGCCTCACGCTCGCTCGCCTGCCGGCGCATCGACGCGCGGGGCCTCGCGCCGACCTCGCGGGAGCTGCTTCGTTGCTGGCGAACCCTCAGGTGCGGTGGCTGCTCGTCGCCAGCGCAGGCCACTGGATCGCGAGTGCGCCGTACCACGGCAGCCTGGGCATCCACTTCAAGGCGCTGGGCTTCCCGCCCTGGGCCCTGAGCCTCTCAGCCAGCGTCGCCGTCACCAGCGAGGTCCTGGTGTTCTCAACCTGGTCCCGTTGGGCCCACCTGGTGAAGCCGCGCACGGTGCTGCAGCTCGCCTTCGTGGTGAGCGCCGTGCGCTGGGCAGCCATGAGTCTGACCACCTCGCCCGTCGTCCTCGTCGCGCTCGCCGCGCTGCACGGCATCAGCTTCGGAGCCTTCTACGTGGCCAGCATCACGTGGGTCGCCGAGCGGGCCCCGGGGTCGCTGCGCTCCACGGGCCAGTCGCTCTTCGTCGCGGCGACCTTCGGCATCGGGGGCCTCATCGGCTTCACCGGTTCCGGGCGGCTCTACGACGCGCTGGGCGGCTCACGCCTGTTCCTGATCGCGGCCGTTGCAGAGGTGCTTCCTTTCGTCGTCGCAGCGCTGCTCCTCGTCGATCGGCCCCGCCTGACCGAGCCGAGCCCAGCCACTTGAGCTGCATCATCTGCCCCACGTGAAGACGCCCGGGCGCACGCCGTCACGAGTCGCACGTGGTACCTTCGGAGCCGTCATGCGCCTGATGTCCTGCCTCCTCGTCCTCGCAGCCGCTGGTCCCGCCTTCGCCCAGAAAGACGAGCTCTTCGGCTCGGGCAAGCCCCTGGTCTACCGGGAAGAGACGATGGACCGCCGCTTCGCCAAGTCTCGCCTCGCGAAGATGCTCAAGGAAGGCTCGTCGGAGCAGGGCTGCGTGCAGCTGATGGGCGCGCTCTTCATCGCCCTGGCCGAGATCGGGCCCAACCTTCACAAGCGCGACGAGAACTTCCTCCTCGACCCGAACCTGCAGGCGGCCATTCAGAACCAGGTCACCACGCCAGGCTTCCCTGCCATGGCCTACCTGCTGTCGATGGTGCGCCGAGTGCTCATCGACAAGCGGCTCCCCGACGAGTGGTTCGAGACGGCCAAGGCGATCAACACCGTGGTGAAGATCATCGACCTCGGGAAGCTGAAGTGGATGAACGAGGGCATCACCTTCGTCGATTCGAGCGCCTTCACCATTCCGCTGCTCAAGAACCGCTACTTCACCGAGGTGGTGGGGGCGAACAGCGCGGTCACGAGCGACGTGGCGGGCTCGTTCCGTGACGCGTACCTCGACCGTGACGTCGCCTGGGGCGGAGCGACGCTGCTCGACGCCGGCTCGAACGCGCCCAGGAAGAAGAAGGGCAAGAAGTACAACCCGGTCGAGTTCGGCGAGCTGATCGCCATCCTCGAGTGGCTCCCGCCCGACCCGCGCAAGACGGAGCTCGACTTCTACGGTGACGACTCGAAGAAGCCGCCCCCGCCCGTACGCATTCTCGCGAAGCTCGCGCCCAGGCAATACACCGACCTCGAGAAGGTCTTCCGCGGGCAACGCATGCTGGTGCGCGGCCGCTTCTGGGAGATGAACCGCGACGTCACCCAGGTCGAGGTGCGTGACGCGCAGCTGTTCGAAGATCGCGACTGGTACGGAGCCATGCTGGCCGACCCGAACATGATCGCGACCTGCCCCGCGGCCATCAACGAGCTGACGGGCATCGGGCCGCAGCAGCCCGGCGGCTTCAAGCACTGACCCACCGCGATCCCGCGAGCCGTCGGGTCCAACGAGACGCACGGGTCCTGTCAGTTTCCTCACAGCCCAGGGAAGCGCTCGAAATCCCAGCGGGTTGGCCATGGCATGACCAGTGCTCCATCGTTCGCACATGCCCTCCCGTGTGTCACGCCCGCCGCCCGTCGCTGAGCCACGCAAGCCGGCGCAGCAACCGTTCAAGACCCTTCTGGACGAGGCTCGCATGGCGCTGCGAACGCCGCCCGGGTTGACCGCAAAGGCCGCGGCCCCGTCGACGCGAGTCCCGACGCAGGCCGTCCTGTCCGCGAAGCCCGCCGCGATCGCCCAACCGAACACGCTCGCAGTCGCTCGAGGTCGCGTCGACGCCGAGGCCGATCGACTGGGGGTCACGCGCGCCCACCACGCTTCGACCGCCGAAGCCGCCACCACGGCCCGGCTCGCGATCAACGAAGGTGCCGAGCAGAAGACCTCGGGCCGGGTCGTCGACCTGATCGTGAAGGAGCTGGTCGCGGAGTTTGAAACCCGCCCCGGTGGCCCCGCAGCGTCGAAAGTCGGGAACCCGGTTCAGCCGATCTCGTCACTCAACGAAGTGCCCTTCCACTTCGGCGCGAGCTCTGCGACTCCGGCTCAGCGCGCGGCGCAGACCGCCGAGCTTCGTGCGAACCAGGCCGCGGCGCTCATCGAGCGCATCGACACCTTCGTGAGATCGCAACGCCCCGCGCTCGCGCTGACCCTGAATAACTCCCTCGGAGCCCGGGTGGAGATCGAGAAGCTGGGCCCGGGCCGCATCGCCCTGCGCCTCATCGGCCGGAACGGGCCCCCCCACGCCGACACCGTCAACCGCATTCGCGACGAGCTGACGGCGCGCGGGCTGAAGGTCGGCGCACTCTCGGTCGCCTGATGCGAGCGACTACTTCTGGCCGAGGTCGAGCAGCGCGCGCTTGCCTTCCTTGTCCTTGAACTGCTCGGCCTCGGGGAGCGGCGACTTCTTCTCAGAGATGACCGGCCATTTCGTCGAGAGCTCTGCGTTGAGCGTCTTGTACTCCTTCCACTTCTCGGGAAGATCGCTCTCGGGGAAGATCGCCTTCGTCGGGCACACGGGCTCGCACGCTCCGCAGTCGATGCACTCGTCAGGGTGAATCACGAGGAAGTTGGGGCCCTCGTAGAAGCAGTTGACGGGGCACACCTCGACACAGTCGGTGTACTTGCACTTGATGCAGGGCTCGGCGACGACGTAGGCCACGGCGGACTCCTTGGTTCAGCAGGGCGATTCGGCAGTCCGTTTGTACCGTCGCTCGGGGCCGATTTCACCCGAGAAAACCCCGGCTTGTTCGACGACCACGACGGCGGCGCGGAAATGATGGCCCGGCCCCGCAGTCGGTCCTATCTGCCCCCACTGCAAATGCTTCATGACGCGGCCAGGAGCGGTAGTGTCCGCGCGCCTCACGACTCCACTGACCGACCAAGGTCGCCGAAGGACTCCGGCCCCAAAGAGCCCGACGAAGGAAACCGATGCTCACGACGATCGTCGCCACGTTGACTGCCGCGAATGTTTTTTCGCCCACCGTCGCTTTCGAGGCGAGGCCGAACCCCAGCGCGGCGCCGACGCTCCAGCTGGGCGTCTTGTCAGAACCCCTGACGGGCGATCTCTCGGTCGCGGCGAAGGCGTGGGCCCTCACCAACCGTGCCCGCCTGGGCCTGCACCCGGCTTCGACGCTGACCTTCGACGTCGGCTTCGCGACGCGCTTTGGCGCCAGCCTGCACTACCTGCAGCGCATCAACGACGTCGAGGTGTACCAGGCAAAGCTGGTCATCACGGTCGACGAGGGGAGCCGTATCGTTCAAGTGTCATCGAGCGTGGTCGACGGACGCCCGCTGCGCGCGGAGTTCGAGATGTCAGAGGCCGCGGCGCTCCACCTGGCGAGCAAGCAGGTCAGCTTCCCTGCTCTGCGTCACGACGACCCGACGCGTTCCTACGGCGGCGCGAAGAAGGTGCTGTTCCCGGTCGGCGACGAGCTGCACGCAGGGTGGGTCGTCCACGTTGCCTCGTATGATCCTTCGAAGAACTTCTACGTCGGCCTCGACGCCGTGACAGGCGAGACTGTGTTCGTTCAGAACCGCGTTCACCGCGCGGAGTCGGATCTCAACATGTACCCGATCTCACCGGGTGACCTCGATGGCGGCGTGGGCCGCACTCCGACCGAGGTCCGCTCGACGGTGCGCGCAGGAGACGGCGGCTCGTTCATCGCAGACACGTGCGAGATCTTCCTGGCCGATGGTGGCTTCGTCACCACTGCCAATGACGCGGGTGTGCTCTGCGGCGAACAGTTGACGAGCTACAACTGCTGCGCCCGCGCCAACTGCCAGGCCGACGCGGGGCCTCGGCGCGTCGCGGGCCCGACGACCTTCATGGGGTTCATGCTGAACGTCGACCTGCCGGTGTGTGATCGCGTGAACCAGGCGACCAACCAGCGCACCGAAGGCGACTACCGCTACACGCCGGTCGACCCTCCGATGAACCGCACGACGGTCGACCTGAACGATCCGGCGAACTCAGACACGTTCGCGCACGTGCATGCGTTTTATCACGTCAACCGCGTCTACGACTGGGTGCGCGGACTGTCGACGCGCGCGACCCCGCTCTTCCCCGCGAATCAGCCGGCCATCGGGCCGTTCAAGATGCGTGACGAGCGCCGCACGCCTGCCCGCAAGCCCGCCGTGCTGACCAACGTCATGATCCCCAACTTCCAGGACATCATGGGAATCCCTCAGTGCCTGCCGCCGCCGATCGGACAGGGCATGGGCGCCTGCGTCGTCGGGAGCTTCGGCCGCGTCGACAACGCCGCGTTCCTGCCAGTCGAGCAGTTCGCGCAACTGCCGCTCCCCGGACTCGCCACCGGCGTCGACACCCTGGTGATCTTCCAGGGCAACGCGGCAGACGCGGCGTACGACGCGACGGTGCTGTGGCACGAGTTCGGTCATGGCGTCGTCTACGCGACAGCGGCGCTGACCTTCGACGACGTCGCGCTCGACAACCGCTCGGCCAACAACGAAGGCGGCGCCCTGCACGAAGGGTTCGCCGACTACATCGCGGGCGCGTTCGGAAACACGGCTGACGTGGGGCCGTACTTCGGGCCGCGCGCCATTGGCGCCGCTGCTGTCATGGGGGTTCGGCAGGATGGGTTCCTTCGCAGCTTGTCGAACACCCTCGCGTGTCCTGACGTCCTCTGGGGCCAGGTCCACCAGGACAGCCAGCACGTCTCGGCGGCCCTGTGGTCCGGCAGGCTCGCGAACCTCGGCACCGACAACGGAGCGACCTACGACGCGGCCTTCTACGCGATGCTCGTGTCGCTCGCGCCGAACGCGAACTTCGCGTCCGTCGCTCAGATCATGGCGGCTCGCGTGACGACGGCGTTCAACGCAGGAGCAGGGACCGCGCTCACGACGGCGTTCAACACCAGGGGCGTCATCGGCTGCTCCAAAGTGCTCGACGTGACGAACGCGGCCGGGCCGCGGCCGGTCTACGGAATCCCCGCGGCGTCGATGCTGCGCTCGGCGACCGTGCCGGGCCCGTTCCAGTTCAAGCTCCGCGTGCCGATGGGCGCTCAGGGCATTCGCATTCGAGGCGCCCAGGGTGGTGGTGGCGGGTTTGGTGGTGGCACACCGCCTCCGGTGACGATCCTCACGAAAGTGGGCAGCCCGATCACCTTCACCCGCAATGGCGCACAGCTGACCAACGACGCAGAGACGACGGCGGCCGTGATGGCCTCGGGAGGCAACATCGACAGCGTGGTGCCCGTGCGGGTGCCGTGCGCCGCCACGCAGGAGATCTACGTGGCCGTCGCGGCGCGTGGAGGAGGCACGACGATTCAGAGCCTCGACGTTGACGCTGAGCCGCTGGTGAACTGCATGTTCCCCGTCGACGCCGGCATGCCGATGCCGGACGCGGGCATGACCGAGCCCGATGCCGGCACTGGTGGGACCGAGACGAAGATGCTGCCTCGCGCGGGGGTCATCGCGCAGCCGGCCGCTCAGACGGGGTGCGGGTGTTCGTCGTTCGAGGGCTCTGCAGTCATCGCTGCGCTCGCGATCCTCGGCCTCGGCCGTCGCCGTCGCAACTAATCGAAGGTGCCGAGGCCGCCGTCCGAGGCTGCCGTCACGCGCCCACCCTTTCCTGACGAGGCAGGCGCGCCTGCATCGACGACCGTGTCACGAGCGGGCTTCTGGTCGTTGCGCAGGCGCCGCACGGCATCGATCGCCTCGTAGGCCTTGATGGCGTCTTCGTCGGCAGGGCTGCGCATCTCTTGCTTGAGGGCCAGCGACTGGTGCTCGCTCACGAGATTCCACAGGCCCTTCTCTTCGGCGAAGACCCAGAGCACGCGAAACGGCGGCAGCACCTGCTGCTTCTTTCCGGCGCCCATCCGCAGCACCACGTTCGCCGCCACCCAGCCGGTGCCGAGCCCTGGCGCCAGCCGTGAGCGAATCGGCCCTTCGACCTTGTACGTGAACTCGGACTTCTTCTTGATGCCGGCGAGCTGAGGTCTGACCAGGTGCTTGAACGCCTTGCCGCCCTCGAAGAGTTCGCCGGGACCCGTGCCGAGCAGCACCACCTCGGTGCGATCGCTGGTGCGATCGACCTTCACCACCACCTCATCGAGGATTCGCCGGGCCAGGCCCACGAGCTCGTCGCTGTCCTTCCCACGCTCGGCCAGCACGTCGGCGGGCGGCAGGTACTTTCGCGCGGCGTCCGCGGCGTAGATCTTCTCGTCTGGTACGCCGAGGCTCACGTGCACCGCATCGATCACCCACTGCCCATCGCGCTTGATCGCGTGACCGGTGACGCGGGCGAGCCAGGTCGTCGCCTTGCCCTTCCCTTTTCTCTCGTACTCGACGCGCGGGAGATCCCAGAACCAGGCGGACTGGCCAGAGTCGGCCACCCCCACATCGATGCGACCTGTCCGGATGCGCAGCACTTCGGTCTCGAGGCTGACGGGCAGCAGTTCCTGGCGCAGGAAGTTGATGAGCGGATCGCGAGCGGCGTACGTGTCACTCGGCGCGAGGCCGTAGGCCATCACGTTCGTCGTCACGACCGGGATCAATGGATCGGGATCTCCAGCCTCGAGGGTCGTGTAGACGAACTTCACCAGGTCACGCACTTCAGCGGCGGGGTCTGGCGGCGGCGGCGGGGGCAGCACCTTTGTCGGCGGCGCTTTCGGGCAGGCCCCCTGCAACAGCAGCGCGGCCAGCAGAAGCCAACGGTTCGTCGTCAGAGGCTGGTGACTCGTCACGGGTGGTGTCGCCCTCGGGTGACGATCTTTCACGGAGAGCGAAACCCTGTCACTCGATCTGACAGCCTGCCCACACCTGCGCTGACCACTTGCTTGAACATCTGGCGTCCTGACTTCAGTCGGTCACCCTTCAACGGAACGTCCTCGAAGCGGTCGCTCCCTCTGAACGCCCATCGGGCGAGGCTGGCCTGCATCATGCTGTATCCCACTGAGAACACAGTGAAACCCTAGCGTTTCAGCTCGACGCGAAGAAGGGATGACCATGATTCGGACACTCTGGATGTCGATGGCTGGCGCGGCACTGGTGACGGCATGCGGCACTGGCGACGCCTCGCTGCGGGCGCCTGCCGTCGATCAGGAGCAGCCCGACAAAGAGGTGGGTTGGAGCGAGGAAGCGAACCTCCGCGCCGCTCCGACGCTCGATCCCGTCTTCCAGTCGGCTGGCGCGGAGTTCAAGGTACCGTCGGCGCTGCTGAAGGCGATCGGCTGGGCGGCCACGCGCTACGAGATGGTGGCGGCTGACGTCGAATTCGACAACGCGCCCGACTCGTTCGGCCTGATGGGCCTCGGCGGCGACGTGCTGAGCAGAGGCGCGACGCTCGCTTCGGTCACGGTCGACCAGGCGAAGACCGACACGACGGCGAACGTTCGGGCTGCGGCGGCCTGGCTCGACGCCGAGGCGACCGCTCAATCACTCGACCGCTCGAAGCTCATCAACTGGGTGCCCGTCGTGGCCGGCTTCTCGCGCATCGAAGACTTCCAGGCCCGTCAGGCCTTCGTGAAGGGCGAGGTCTTCGGCGCGATCACCGAGGGCCTCGGCACGTTCAGCGAAGACGTCGCAGCGAGCGGCCAGGCGCTCGACCTCGAGGGTGCGGTCGGAGAGATCGCCACCGCGTCGCAGGGCCTCTCGCGCTCGCCTGACTATGAGCGCGGCGTGTGGCGCCCGTCGCCGAACTTCAGCGCGCGCTCGGGCCAGGTCTCGATGGTCATCATTCACACGTGTGAAGGCGCGTATTCCGGCTGCTACGGCTGGCTCGCCAACCCTCGCGCTGGCGCGTCGGCGCACTACGTCGTCAGCAGCGACGGCCGCGAAGTCTCCCAGCTCGTGCGCGAGTCGTCGAAGGCCTGGCACATCGCGGCCGACTACGCCTGCAGCCGAAACTCGAACAAACGCTGCGACCTCAATGGCGTCTCATCCAACAACTTCACGGTGGGTATCGAGCACGCGGGCTTCGCGAGCCAGTCGTCATGGCCTGCCTTGCAGCTCGACGCCTCGGCCCGCCTGGTCTGCGACATCACCCAGGACCACAACATTCCCCGCGACCGCTTCCACATCGTCGGTCACGGACAGCTCCAGCCGTGGAACCGCACCGATCCAGGTCGCAACTGGCCGTGGACGTCGTACCTCGCGAAGGTGAACTCGTTCTGCGGCTCGTCGCCCGCGCCGACGCCGACGCCCACTCCGACTCCCACGCCCACTCCGACTCCCACGCCCACTCCGACTCCCACGCCGACCCCGACTCCCGCGCCGACCCCGACTCCCCCGCCCAGCAGCACCATCACCATCGACAGCAACAACGCCAACAACAACCAGGCGCGCGGCTACCTGCAGGTCTCTGGCAACTGGAAGAGCTCGACGAACATCGCGGGCTATTACGGGAGCGGCTACTGGTACGCCTCGACGGCGCCGGTGAGCGATGGAGCGGCGTTCTTCTTCAAGCTCGACGCGGCCGGTGCGCGTAGCATCGAGGCATGGTGGACGGCGGCGAGCGATCGTTCTCCCGATGCGACGTTCGTGGCGATCAACGCGCAGGGACAGAAGGTCGGCGAGGGCTCGATGAACCAGGTGGCCAACGGCGGCAAGTGGAACGCCGTGGGCCGGTTCAACTTCACGGCAGGGTGGAACAAGATCGTGATGTCGCGCTGGTCGGCGAGCGGCAAGGTCGTGATCGCCGACGCCGTTCGCGTTCGGTGAAGGCTCTCGCGCTGGGCCTGACGCTGCTCCTGGCGTCGTGCCGGGGGCGCGTGACGCCTTCGCCAGTCGACGCCGGGGTCGTGGTGCCCGCTGATGCTGGTGCTGTGGTCTCGGCGGCGTTGTTTCGTGAGGCGCGACCAGGGCCGGGCCTGCTCCTCGAGGTGGCCGACGCAGGCTTCGGGCTCGTCTTCTCATCGGAGCGAAGTGGCGCGCCTCACCTGCACCGGTGGGATGGCGTCGAAGAACGCGCGCTGACGAGCGGCCCAGCCGCAGTCCACCTTCAAGCGGTCGCGTCACGAACCCATGAAGCACTGGTGGCGCTCGTCGAAGGCCCGGCTGAACACCTGCTGGCGGTGCAGCTCGACGACGGTGGAGTCCGCGTCGTCGCTCCACCGATGGAGAAGGCGCACGGCGCGGCCTTGTCGTTCGACGAGCTGGACGTGGTCTTCGAAGCCTCCCTCACGCACGCGGCAGGGCTCGCGGTCGTCTCGTTCGATGGGCGCTCGGCACCACGGCCCATCGGAGCACCTGGCGAGACCGGCTCCTTCCAACCGGCCTTCACGCTCGATCGACGCGTGCTCTTCACCAACTCGTCGACTGGCGACCCTGAGGTCTACGTGCAGCCGCTCGACGGCGGTCCCCCGACGCAGCTCACCGCCTTTCATCTCGAGGACTTTGGCGCAGTGCCGGCTCCCGACGGTCAGCGCTTCGCCTTCGTCTCCAATCGAGAGGGCAGCGATCGCGTCTTCGTGCAACGGCTCGATGGCCGGGGCGTGGCGCGACTGATGTCGGAGAAACGGGGCACTGACGACACGGAGCGCGACCCGGTGTGGATGCCAGATGGCAGGTCCATCCTCGTGACGGTGAAGGCGGGAGCGGAGTCGAGGATCGCGCGGGTCGACGTCACCACGCATAAGACGGTGTGGACGTCGGTGGGCCCTGGAAACGAGCAGCTCCCACGACCCAGTCGCGATGGCCGCTTCATCGCCTTCGTCTCGGACCGCGCCGGAAACGCAGACGTGTTCGTGATGCGCGCCAACGGGAGCGACACCACGGCCGTGACGAGCCACGCTTCTGCCGAATACGGCCCTCTCTGGTTCGACTCAGCTCGCGGGCGGTGACTGCCACTCGGTGCGCGCTTCGACGATCAGGTCCTTCACCCGCCGATACAGTCGCTGCACGTGGAAGACGTAGACGGCCAGCCCGATGGCTTGCGCGACGTCGAAGGCGAACACCCACGATTGCGTCCGCGCCGGCCACCACAGACGCGCGGCGAAGACCCCTCCGAAAGCCACCGCCAACGCCGGGGCCAGGACGCGAAGGTTCAGCAGGTGTTCGGCTTCGAGCAGGTCGAGCAGTTGCTTCCCCACCGCTCCCGAGCTGTCCGCGCGGCGATCGACGTAGAGGCGACGCTCGACGAAGAACATGAACCACACCAGGCCGCCGAGCACCGACGAGAGCCTCCACCACCCGAGCGAATCGGCGGTCTGCGCGAAGAGCGCGGCCTCGACCACGGCGACGAGGAAATAGAGCCAGGTGTGCTCGAGATTCAGCGGCCAGCGAATGGTGGTGAAGGCGTGAATGAGCGAGCGCGACCAGACGGCGATGACCACCAGGAAGGCGCTCACGACGTGGGGCATCAACTCCCAATTCGGGCCCGCCAGCACCGAGCGTGCGTTGTCGGCGAGAAAGTACAGCGCCACCCCCTGCACGACGCTGATGAGGGTCAGCTCGGTGTTGGCGACGATCGCGTCGAGCTCGTTGGCCTCGCGCAGACCTTCTGGCTTGAGGGTGGGCTGCGATCGTCGTGGGTGCCTTCGCATCACGTCACCGTTGCGCCGAGAGCGCGGGGCTGGGTCTGGTGTCTGCAGCGGGCACAGGCCCCAACACCGAGAGCGGGTCGACTGGGACGCCGTCGCGGCGAACCTCGAAGTGCAGGTGCGGGCCGCTCGTCTTGCCGGAGTCGCCCACCGTCGCGACGACCTGGCCGTCGCGCACCTTCTGGCCCGTCTTCACGCGCACATCGCGATTGTGGGCGTAGAGCGTCACCAGGCCATCGGCGTGCTCGACGATGACGATCAGCCCGTAGCCCTTCTGTTCGCCCGCGTAGAGCGTCGTTCCCGGCGCAGCGGTCTTCACGGGAGCGCCCGCAGGTGCCGCGAGATCGATGCCGTCGTGGGGCTCCTTCCCCTTCCGACCGAAGCGCGCGTACAACACGCCTCGCAGTGGCCACGACAGCGGCCCGTTCGTGGTGCCGACCTTCATCGCTTTCTGTTGTCGAGGCGGAGGTGAGGTCGCGACGGCCCGTGCTGGCGGCGTGGGCTCCGGAGAGTCTGCCTCGACGACCTTCGCGCTCGGCTTGTGCGCGCCGGGGATGACGAGCTCCTCACCCGCCTTGAGCTCCCGCGGGTCGTCGAGGCGATTGGCCTGCATCAGCGCGTCGACCGACAGTCCGTAGGTTCTCGCGATTCGGTAGAGCGTCTGCCCCTTCTCGACGCGGTGACGAACTTCGCCCGACACGTCGAGCTCGACCTCGCGATGAGACCGCGGTGCGAAGGCCGTCGTGGACGAAGACGTGGTGAGGCACGCGCTGCCGAGCACTGGCACCAGCGTGCACACGAGGACGCGAAGGCTCACCAGCCCTCAGTGTGCGACAGGCTGCGACACGGGCCAGTTTTCGGCCCATCGGACGACGGCGGCGCTGACGCTCCCGTCCGACCGGGCCGGCCATGACGCCGCGGTTCGCGTCGAGGAAGCGGTGGCGACGCTCCGATGGGGCTGCGACCGCTCGACACGTGGTTCTCTTGAAGCCCGGCCGGCGCAGGTGGCCCGGCTTCGCAGGCAAGCAGCTGCAGTCTGGGCAGCTCGGCCTTCAGGGCCGCGCGACCCGAGGTCAAACGAACAAGCACGAAGGTGCGAAGCGAGCCACGGGGGTTCGTCCCGTTCGAAGCAGCCCCTGCGCCGACCTGGCGTGGTTGCACCGTCGACACCTCGTTTCGTCATCGAACCTTCACGGCCCCCTCGCGCCGTGGGGAGCCTCGTGGGATGAGGACCTGAGAGGCTCGTCATGGCGGACAATGACCTTCAGAAGCGTCTCGAGAAGCTGGGTGAACAGCTCGTCACCGACATCGAGGCCTGGGAAGAGCGCACCCGCGGTGAGCGCGCCCAGGTGCTCGACCAGCTGTCGCACAAACTCGAAGAGAAGGTGGGCGAGGCGCTGACGAAGCTCGCCGAGAAGGGCCATCGCGAGCGGGCGCGTCTCGAGCAGCGCGAGCGTCGCCGGCAGGAGCGTGAGCAGCGCAGGCAGCAGGACCCCACCACGGCGGGCGGCGTCGTGTTTCTGATCGCTGCCGCCATCTGCGCGGTGATGGGCATCGTGAACCCCCAGATGTGGTGGATGGTGTTCGTCGCGCTCGGGCTCGGGCTGGGAGGCGCCGGGCAGCTCGCGGGCGCGGCGCGGCGTCGCAAGGAGCAGGCCGGTGACGAGGCACAGGCCGAGCCGATCGAGACGGTGAAGGCGCGCCCAGCGACGACGGTGCACGAGGTCGACGCGCTGTGCGATGCGCTGCTCGCCGAGCTCGCGGCGGCGCCAGAGACGGTGCGCACCTTCGTCAGTGATCCGCAGAAGACGGTGACGAGCATGCGCGCGACCCTCAAGTCGCTCGACCTGCGCCGGCAGCAGTTGTTGGGCGAAGACGCAGCCGGTCGCCTCACGGCGGCGCGAGCACAACGAGCCGAACTCCAGGCGCGGCGCGACGCGACGGGTGACGCAGAGACGAAGCTGCGCATGGAAGAAGCGCTGCGCTCGATGTCGTCACAGGAAGCCGCGCTCCAGCACCTGCTGGTGATGACCGAGCGGGTCGACGGCGAATACACCTCCCTGCTCGTACACCTGCAGGAGCTCCGCACCCGGGTGTCGGTCGCGAAGTCGAGCTCCACGTCCGTCCAGCTCGAAGGGGTGAAGGCGAGCGTGCAGCGGCTCAACGACGAGCTCGGCGCGATCTCGGAGGCGATGGACGCCGTGCGACGAGGGGACCTCTCGCCCGTCAGCAGCGTGGAGGCAGGAGACGCGACAGCGAAGGAACGCTCGCGTGTCGCGGACTGAGTGGCAGCTCGCCGTCGCGCGCGTCGTCTCGTCGATCCCGAAGGGCAAGACCGCCGGCTACGCGTTGGTCGCCATGCTGGCGGGGAAGCCGGGCGCTGCACGCGCGGTCGTTCGCGCGCTCCAGGAACTCGAGCGGGTGCCCTGGTGGCGGGTCATCAAGGGTGACGGCACCGTCGCGAAAGAGGTGTTCGCCAAGCAGGCGCCGAAGCTGAAAGCAGAAGGGGTGGTGCTCGTCAGGCGACGGGTCCAGCCAGCGCACCGGTGGACACCGTGGGAGACATCAAGAAGCCCGTCACGAGGGGCCACAGCGAGTCCTGGAACGCCGCGCGGAAGAACCCGAAGTGGCCGACCGACGTCGCGCTGAGCGTTCGCGGCTCGACGTGGTGCCGCTCGACGTCGGCGTTCGAATACAGCGCGTGGAGCCAGTCGACGGCCTGTGCTGGCGCGTAGTCATCGTCGTCGACGCTGATGGCGCGCAGCGGCGCACGAACCCGCTCGAAGCCCTCTCGTGAGTGGCCGTGGCCGAGCAGGTATTGAGGGTGACGGCACCACCGCGCCCATTCGAGCGCGACGCCTTTCGGCAGATCTTCACCGATGCCCATTCGGCCCGGAATGAAGCCGACGACGTTCCCGACGACTGGCATGACACCGTACCAGAGCGCGGCCTTCTGCCAGGCCGAGGCGCCGCGCCAGTGGCCCCAGTAGCCACTCTGCGACGAGACGGTGACGATGCAATCGATCGAGCCGTTGCTGTCCGCGAGACCGAGGAGCTGACCGCCAACCGAGTGACCGATGACGTGGAGCGGTCGGGAGGCCTTGTCTTCCAGGGCGAAGCGCAACACGCCCTCGAGATCCCTCGCGCCCCAATCGCTGAGCGTCGCGTCGAAGCCGCGCAGCTTCGCCGGCCGGGAGTCGCCGATGCCGCGGTAGTCCCAGGTGAGCACCGTGCAGCCCTGGAGTGAGAGCCAGGCTGCGAAGCGCGTGTAGTACGCCTGCTTCACTGCGGTCGCGCCGACGATGACGACGTACGGCCCTGCCGACTGGTCTCCGAAGCGTCTCGCGCCGAGGGCGTAGCCGTCTGTCGCGCTGATTCGAATCGCAGTGGCCATGGCTCATGTCTCCAGCGGAGACACTAGCGTCCCGGCGTCCGGTTCACAACCCGGGTGAGGGATCAGCGGGCAAGACCGCGGATGTACGGCGCGAGGACCTGACGGGCCCAGCTGTCCAGCAGGGTCCGCTTCACCTTGAGCCGACGGACGATGGCGAGGCTGGCGAAGCCATGGGTGAGCGACCAGACGCCGAAGACGAGCTCGCGAACGGGGGTGTCGGCGAACTGGCGGCTGACCTGGCCGGCGCGGACCTCACCGGCCAGCAGGGAATAGGCGTGCGCGACGAGGTCTTCGAGGGCGTTGAAGCGGCCATCTTCGTTGAGGCGTCGGCCGAACATGATGCGGTAGCGGGCCGGTTGATCGATGGCGAACGAGACGTAGGCGACGGCGAGGGCCATCAGGCGTTCCGCGGCGTCGGACTTCGGAGCCGACAGCAGCGCCTTTTCCATCGCGGCAAGCAGCGCGCGGTAGCCATCTTCGGCCACGGCCGCGAGCAGCGAGGTCTTGTCCTCGAAGTGACGGTAGGCGGCGCGGTGGTTGACGCCGACCCGCCGGGAGACCTCGCGGAGCGTCAGCTCTTCCGGTGACGAGCCCTCGACGAGCTCGACGGCGGCGGCGACCAGCGCGTTGCGGAGATCGCCGTGATGATACGTCTCGCGACGCTGGGCCTCAGGCTCCGAGGCAGGCGGTGGAACTCGGGCTGCCTTCGCGCGGCGTGGCACGAGGTGGTTGTACTTTCTGTCGGGAACGGGCGCACGGGTTCGTCGGTGTGCCAGCGTTTTGTTCGCGAGGCCCTGTGGTAACGAGGGCCGGAACTACCGGGCCTATAGCTCAACGGTAGAGCTGGCGGCTCATAACCGCTTGGTTGCAGGTTCGAATCCTGCTGGGCCCACTCATCGAGCTGTCACGAGACGTGACAGGACGATCGCCCCGAATCGACACAGTGGACGATGCATGTCCGCCTTCGAGGCCCCTCGATCGCTGCAAACCCTCTCTCACGGGTGAGCGGATCGGTTCTTGCGGTCTGCGCGCCTCGGCCGTGACAGCAGTCACGCGGCGGCGATCGTCTCCGAGGCGGCCTCGTTCGGCGCCGGCAACAGCACGAAGGTGTCACTGACATCGGCACGCACGGCTCCGGTCTTCGGGTCCACCAGCCACGCCATGCGGAACTTCGCGGGCACGCGCACCGTGCCGGGCGCCCGGTAGGTGCCGAACACCAGATCCCACACTGGCGAGGTGACGCCGTGGTTGCACCGCGAGTCGCTGAAGTGGTGCGCGAAGTGATGCCGACGCGCCCAGCGGCCGTACGCCGTGAAGCCCGCGTGCGTGTGCTCACGGCGGTGGAGCACCTCGTACGCCGCGTACATCAGCATCAAGCCGCCGAGGTAGGCGACGCCCGGCTCCACGCCAGCGAGCGCCGTCAACGGCCACGTGAACAGCGCCGTGAAGCCGATCGCCGCGAGCACCTTCTTCCAGGTCGGCGCGAAGTAGTCACCTTCGCGGTGGTGCCGCAGGTGCTCGACGCCGAACGGGTTCGGCATGAACTTCGGGTGGTGCCCGAGGAAGCGGTGAATCAGGTACTCGAGCAGCGACCAGGTGAACACGCCGAGCACGAACGCGAGAACGACGAAGCCGATCATTGGAGCCCCTGGGGCTGAGCGTTCGAGAGTGAGGCGACCTTCGCCAGCGCGGCGTCGACGGTGCGAGCGCGGGCGCCCCAGCCGATGAGCAGCGCGCGCGTGCCCATGACGATGAGCTCGTCGAGCTGGAGCACGTTCGGGGCGAAGCGCGCCTGCTTGTGCAACTGGAGCAGGCCCTGCAGCGTCGCGAAGAGGCAGAGCGTGCGCTCGGCGACGTCTCCTGGCTCGAGCTGGCCGGCTTCTTCAGCGGCTCCGAGCGCCGAGGCGATGAGCTCGAGCGTCGTGATGACCCGCGCCGTCACGGGGGCCGCTTCGCTGACTCCTGGAATCAGCACGCGCGGATCAGCCATCGTCATGGCCAGCAACCCAAAGCTGTTCGGCTTCTGGCGGGCGAACGCGCGGTAGCCCTGTGCGAGCGCGAACACCCGCGAGAGCGGCGGCGCCGACTCCGGGAGTGCCGCTGCCGCACGGGACAGGAACTCCTGCGCTTCCCCCAGCACGTGAAGGACGAGGCGAGCAAGCAGCGCGTCCTTCGAGGGGAAGTACCGGTACAGCGCACCAGGCGTGTAGTCGGCCGCCTCGGCGAGCCGCGCCATCGAGAGCCCCTCGAGCCCGGCCTCTCCGACGATGCGCATCGCCGCGTCGAGAATGCGGCCCTCGCTTGCACCGCGTCGACGCTCTCGCGGCGATTTGCCGATTTCGTGAACCATGAACACATAAGTAAACGACGTTCACTTTAACGTCAAGCTCTCCCCTTCGGGCCGTGCTCGTCGGGGCGCGTCGATGCATCAGCGCCATCAAGGGCTGTCACAGGCGCTAGGGTCGCGCGCGTCCTGCGTCGGAACGATTCACCGTGGACCCGTGTCCGTCCCCGTACCGCTGAACCAGGGAGTCACCATGCGCCGCTTCACCCTCTTGCTCTGCTTCGTCGGCGCCGCTGCGCTCGCCCAGGAGCCGGCCTTCGACGCCGCCAACGAGTACCTCGCGGAGCAGTCCTTCTCGAAGTCGTGCGAGTCCTTCGAGGCGTTCCTCAAGGCCAACGCTGGCTCTCCCCTCGCCCGTGAGGCCACGTCGAAGCGCGCGTACGCGTGTTGGCGGGTCGGCAAGCGTGACGGGTCCACCGAGCTGACGAAGCTGGCCGACACGGGCGAACAGGACTTCGCGCGCGCGTTCGCGCAGTGGGCGTTGGCGCAGCAGGGGTACCGCCAGTTCCAGCAGGCGATCCCGCTGCTCCAGAGGGCGACGAAGGCCGACGGCCGCTTGGGGGACGAAGCGCGAAGACTGTTGGTGGCCGGCTGCCTCACCCAGCTCGACAACGCGACGTGGGACGTGAAGGTGGCCGAGAAGCTCACGCCCATCGTCCTCGAGTACGCGACCAACGACGGTGACAAGGCTCACGCGAAGTTCGATCGCGCACAGGCGTGGCTCCGCACTGAAGCGACGCGCGGCAAAGGCGAGCAGGAGCTCACCGACGTCGGCGCCACCAACACCGCCTGGGCCGACGACGCGCTCTTCCTGATCGGTCAGCAGCGCGAGGGCAAGGAGCGCTACGTCGACGCGCTCACCATCTACGACGGCATCGTGAAGCGCTTCTCGTCGACGACCTCGAACAAGCACTCCGACGCGCGCTACGCCGCCGAGAACATTCGCCGGGTGTCGCTCTCGGTCAGCGCGTACCAGGTGACGTTGCCGGGCCTGAAGCTGCCGGTGCAGGTGTCGTGGCGAAACGTGAAGCGCGTGACGTGGACGCTCCGCCGCGCCGATCCGTTCTCTCCGAAGGGCTACCCCGACTCGGTCGGCGCCTTCGCAGGAGGAGCCGTGGAGAAGACGTGGAGCGAGACGTTCGAGGTGAAGACCCAGCACGCGCCGGGCAACAAGACGTTCGAGCTCGAGCTCCCCTCCCCCGGCCTGTACACCATCGAGGCCTCTGGTGACGGAGCGACCGGCTCCGATCTCGCGCTGATGAGCCAGGTCGCCGTCATCACCAAGAGCGATCGCAAGCAGGTGCAGGTCTTCGTCGCTGACGTCGAGACCGGCGCCGCGCAACCCAACGCCGAGGTGATGCTCGTGCAGGGCAGCAACGAGGCGAAGCAGAGGGCCCGCACCAACGCGCAGGGCCTCGCCACCTTCCAGACCGACACTTCGAACACCACGCACCACGTCTGGGTGAAGCGCGGCGCCGACGTCGCCTACTCCCGCGCTGGCGACGCGTACTGGTCGAGCTGGTCGAGGCAGGACCTCGCCTACGTGATGATGGATCGGCCGCTCTACAAGCCGGGCGAGACGGTGGGCCTCAAGCTCTTCCTGCGCTCTCGTGAAGGCGGGCCCTCGGAGCCCATTGCCGATCGCGCCGTCATCGTCAGCGTGCGCGACCCGAACGGGAAAGAGCTCGCGAAGCCGACGCTCACCACCAATGCCTTCGGCACCGCCTTCACCACCGTCGCACTCCCGAAGAACGCCACGCTCGGCGCCTGGTACGTCTCGGTGACGGACAGCTCCAACAACCGCTCCTTCCAGCAGCCGCAGTTGATGTTCCACGTCGAGGAATACAAGCCGCCGGAAGCGACCGTTTCCGTCACCGCCGTCGGCAGTCCAAAGCCGAACGAGGCCGTGAAATTGAAGGTGACGGCGAAGTACTACTCGGGCGGTCCCCTCGCCGGCGTGCAGGGCCGCGCCATCGTCACCGTGAGTCAGTGGCAGCACCAGTTCGGCAAGTGGCCCGATGAGCAGGACGCGAACGAAGCGAATCAGGGAGGGTACGACGATGACGATCGGCATTACGGCCGACGGGGCTACAGCTACGGGTACTACGGCCCGGTGGCGTCACACACGCTCGTCTTCAAGACGAGCCTCGACGGTACGGCCGAGATCGAAGTCCCCGCGACGCCCGATCAAGGCACCGATCTGCAGGTCACCGCGCAGGTGTTCGTCACCGACTCCTCTCGCCGCGAGATCCAGGGCAGCGGCAGCGCGAAGCTGTCTCGCTCGCCGTACTTCGTCGACGTTCGCAGCGATCACTTCCTGTATCGGCCGGGCGAGAAGGTGACGCTGCGGCTGCGCTCCGAAGACGCCAACGGCCGGCCGATGTCCCCCGACGTGCTGGTGCGGCTCTCGCGCATCTCGGACCCGAACACCGGCGCGCTCTCGAAGATCGCCGAGGTGAGAACGAAGATCGTCTCAGGGCAGGGGCTCGCCCAGCTCGACGCCGACGCGCTCGGTGCCGTCCGTGTCGAAGTGGTCGACGTCGACGCGAAGGCGGGTCAGGCCCCGCTCGCCACCGCCGATCTCTGGCTGACCTCCGACGCGAAGCCCATTCCTCCACCGGGCCCGGGCTTCCAGTTGCTGATGGACCGCGCGCCGTTGTCGGTTGGACAGACGCTGCGAGCGCTCATCGTCACGCCTCAACCGGGCGGGCACGTGTGGCTGACGCTGGAGCATGATCAGCTCGTGTTCAGCCGCGTCATCGAGATGAACGGGCGCACGAAGTACGTCGAGATCCCCATTCCGGCGGCGGCGACTCCGAACGCCTGGCTCATGGCGAGCCGCTACGAGGCCGGCCATGTGCTGCAACAGCAACGGGGACTGAAGGTGCGGGGCTCTGAAGTGGAGCTCGACGTGAAGGTCGCGTTCGATCGTGCCGTCACCGAGCCTGGCTCATCGGTGCCCGTCAGCATTCGCGCCACGAAGGGGCCTGCCGGGCCGACCGAGACGGCGCTCACCATCGTCGACGAGGCGCTCTTCGCGATCGAGCCCGAGAAGCAGGACTTCACGACCTTCTTCGGGCGTCAGCAGCGCAGCCAGGGTGTGCAGACCCGACGCTCGACCGATTGGCGCAGCTTCCGCGGTCGCCCTGCCCCGCAGCCGGTGGCCAGCGCCGACAAGAAACCCACGACGACAGCGCCCGATCCCGAGTCGGCCGCGATGGACCGGGCCTCGAACACGGTGGACGCGAAAGAGGCACCATCGGCGAAAGCCATGGCTGGCCTCGCGCCCCCGAGTCCGGTCGTCGCCAGAAGCAGCGAGAACGAGCGGTCCGAGAAGAAGAAGAACTCAGCAGCTCCTCGTGACGGTGACGATGCGACCGGCGCACCCGGCGCAGACGCTCCCATCAAGGCCCGCACCGACTTCGGGAGTTCAGCCGGCTGGTACGCGGCGCTCGTCGGGAAGATCGACGCTCCGGTGAGTCAGGCGATCAAGGTCACCGACTCGCTCACCTCGTGGAAGGCCGTCGCGACCGTCGTCACGCCTGGACCGCACCTGGGGCGCGGCTCGGCCACCTTGCGCACGGCGCGTCCACTCATGGTCCGCCTGCAGACCCCTCGCTTCATCATCGAAGGCGACGAGGTCGTGCTCTCTGCCGTCATCGAGAGCCACCTCGCGAAGGCGGGCCCGGTCGACGTGACGATCACCGCGCCCGGCATGCTGGCGCTGGGCCCCACGAAGAAGACCGTCACGGTGACGCCCGAGCAGGTGGTGCGCTTCGACGCCCGCTTCAAGATCACCGAGCTCGGCGATCGCGTCATCCGCGCGCAGGTGAAGTCGGGCTCGACGGGCGACGCGATGGAGCTCACCATTCCCGCGCTGGTTCATGGTTCGGCGCAGCGCCAGTTCTTCGCCGGCCGCCTCGGCGACACCTTCACCTTCGACGTGGAGCTGCCCCAGAAGCGCAAGGCGTCACTGACGAAGCTCGAGCTGAACCTGTCTCCCTCGCTGCTCGCGGTGATGCTCGACGGGCTGCCGTACCTCGCGCAGTACCCGTACGGCTGTGTGGAGCAGACGCTCTCGCGCTTCGTGCCGGCGGTCATCGCGCGGAAAGCAGCGAAGGATCTCTCGCTGCCCGCTGAGCGACTGCCGAAGGATCTCGACGACATGGTGCAGAAGGGGCTCGAGCGGCTCTCGGGCTTCCAGCACGGCGACGGCGGCTGGGGCTGGTGGCAGAGCGATCGCACCAACCTGTGGATGACGGCCTACGTCGTCTACGCGCTCGGGCTCGCGAAGGACGCGGGCGTCAGCATCGACGCGGGCATGGTGAGCCGCGGTCGCACGTACCTGCTCGGCCACCTCGGTGAAGCGCTCGACAACCCCGACACCCACGCGTTCGCCGTCTATGCCCTGGCGCAATCGGGACCGGTGCCGAAGGCCGTGCTCGATCAAACGTTCGAGCGGCGTACGAAGCTGCAGCCGCGCGGCCGGTCGCTGGTCGCGTTGGCGCTGTTGACCGCGAAAGATCCGCGCGCGCGCGTCGCCGTCGAGAACCTCGATGACCTCGTGAAGGTCGCCGAGGCCCGCAAGGACGCGGCGGTCGGCGAGGTCAACGACGCGTGGAGCACCTCGGCTGCGATCGAGGCGACGTCGTACACCTTGATGGCCATGTCTCGCTGGGCCGATGGCGCGAAGTACGTCGGGCCGCTCACCGACTTCCTCGTCTTGCGTCGCAACGGCGGCAAGTGGCGCACCACGAGAGACACCGCGTTCGCGATCTACGCGCTCGCCGATCTCGCCCGCCGCGAGAAGGCCGCTTCGCAGCAGGGCAGCTTCACCGTCACCATCAACGGGAAGCAGGTGAAGCAGCTCAAGTACGCGAAGGGCGGGCTCGACGTGCCGGCGCTGGTGTTCTCGGACGCCGACTTCAAGGCCGGGAAGAACACGGTGCAGGTGCGCCGCGACGGCGCCGGCACGGGCTACTGGGCCGCGACGTGGGACGTCTTCAACCAGAACGACTTCATCAAGGGCGTCGGCGGCGACGTGAAGGTGGCGCGCTCGTACACGCTGCTGGGCAAGCCGAGCACCGAGAAGAGCAACGCGCCCACGGAGTATGGAATGCCCGTTGAGTCTGGCGTGCGCGTGCGCGTCGACGTCGAGATCACCGCCAACAAGGCCGTCGAGTTCGTGATGCTCGAGGATCTCAAGCCGGCTGGCTTCGAGGCGGTGCAGCAGCGCTCGGGCCCCGAGGTGTGCAACTACGGCTGTGCGCACGCCGAGCTCCGCACCGATCGCGTGGCGATGTTCCTGTCCGAGCTGAAGGTCGGCACGACGAAGCTGTCGTACGAGCTGCGCGCCGAAACGCCCGGTCGCTTCTCGGCGCTCCCCGCGCGCGTCGAGGCGATGTACGCGCCCGAGATTCAGGCGACGGCCGACGAGATGCGGTTCGAGGTGCGCGACGCACCGACGACCGGCGTCGCCACGCAGCCGTGACACCGCGCTGGGAGAAGACGCGACATCGCTCCGCGGGGCAGTTAGATCTTCAGCCTTGATGAACGAAGCGCTGGTCTTCGGCCCGACGTTCGAGGCGCTCGCGCGCGCTCTCTCGTTGCGCCTCACTCCAGAGGCCGCGGTCGAGTTCAAGGCGATTGGCGTGGACTTCGCGAACCTGCTCCCGGCGTATCCGTTCGAGACGTGGGTGAAGGCGATGGATCTCGGCTCCCAGCTGGTGATGCCGAACGCCTCGGAGAAGGAGCGTCACCTCGCGATGGGTCGGCGCATCGTCGACAGCTATGGCGAGTCACTCGTCGGCAAGGCGCTGCTGACGGCGATTCGGGTGATCGGTCCGCGGCGAATGCTCGAGCGCATGGCGCGAAATCTCCGCACTGCAAACAACTACACCGAGACGAAGGTCACGCCACAGGCGGATGGAAGCTACGAGCTCTGGTGCAGCAAGGTGGCGTCGACGGCCTTCTACTGCGGCATGCTCCGCCGAGGCGTCGAGGTGGCGGGCGGCAAGGAGCCCTCCGTCGAGAGCACCGGCCACGACGGCAGCGGAGCCACGTTCCTCGTTCGCTGGAGCTGAGTTCGACCAGCAGTTCGCGTGGCAGGACACGAAGGGGCGCGAAGGGAACCGGCCGGGCTGCGCTCTCGTCGAGGCCTCGAATGGAAATGGAGTTTGCCTCGACTGTACGAGGGCTGTTGGGCCTCGGGACGGGCTCGCTCAGTTCGGCATGCACACTTGATTCGCGTCGCACGTGGTGCCCGGCAGACACCCTGCGCTGCACGCGCGCAAGGTGAGCATGTCGGCGAAGGCGCCGCGAGCACCGGCACCACCTGACGACGTCACCGGTCCCGGCGACGAGCCACCCGCCCCGCCGCGACCGCCAGTGTCGATGGCCGCGTTGACGAGGAACGTATTGGTGCTGCCGACGGGCAGCACGTCGACGTTGAACCCGAGCACCGAGAACGAGGGCCCACCCGCGCCACCGCCGCCTCCGCCCCCGGGACCGCCGTTGCCACCCTCGCCACCTTTGCCGCCGGTGGAGCTGCTCCAGCGATCGGGCTGACCGCCCACGCCGCCTGCGCCACCGACGCCACCAGACCCGCCGAAGCCACCATTGCCGCCGTTGCCACCCAGGCCCCGTTGAATGCGGTTGCCGACCAGCGTCGGACGCGTCGCCGAGAGCACTGGAGCGCCGACGAAGAACGCGAGCGACGCACCGCCCTGGGCGCCAGGAGCACCACCTGCGCCGCCGCACGCACCAGCCCCACCGCCACCACCGCTCGCGCCGATCTCCCAGGCCTGACAGCCGCCCCCGGTGAACTTCACGACCCCCGAGCCCGCGCCGCCGCCACCGCCGGGCAAGCCGACGACGCCGACGAGTCCCGCGTTCGCGCTCACCGCAGCGCCCGTCCACCGGCCACCCACCACGCTCCCGAACCGCGCCGCTGCAGGAGCGCCAGCGCCGCCGAGGCCACCACTGCCATCGGGGCCCTGGAGCCCGTCCTGTCCATCGTTCGGCTGAATGTTCGACGGGTACCCGCTCTCCTGCACCTGGCTGCACGTCGGGCGCGACAGGATCGAGAAGGTGCGATCGAAGCCGCCGCGACCGTTCCGGCTCCCCATCGCGGGCCCTGCGAACTCCTGCTGCGCACCGGTGTTCGTCACCATCGAGTACACGGGACAGATCGAGCCCCCCCCCTGAGGTGCGTTTCCGCCAGCGCACGAGGGGTTCTGTCCACCGACGCCGCCGACTCGATGCGCGGCAGGAGAACAGGTGCCGGCAGGGAAGTGCTCACTGTCGACGCCGCGTTGGCCGTTGAGGACCGTCGTCGTCTGCCGGCCGAAGCCTTGATCGCCGGTGCGCCCGTTGCCGCCCTGAGCGCCGCGGCCTGCGACGACGTCGTTGCTGCTGACGATGACCCGCGCGCCGACGTCGAAGAGGTACACGGCGATGCTTGCTGCACCAGGCGCGTCGACGGCCGCAGGCGGAGCATCCCACCCGACGATGGTGAAGCCGGCGATCACGGTCTCGAGCGCGCCCTGCCCCGCGTTCTCGACGTGCACGGCGCCAGCGTTGGACGCGGTGGGCTGCGCTCCCTGGATGAAGGTGGTGTGCAGGCGCGGGTCGCGCTTCAAGAAGTCACTCGAATAGCCGCCGAAGAGCTGCTGCCCGTCTTCGAGGCGAACGTTTTCGCGATACAGCCCCTGCGCGACGAGCACGTACCGCTTGTTGAGCGGCCCCAGCGCGCTGAGGCCCTGGGCGATCGTTCGGAACGGAGCCGTGCGCGCGCCATTGCCGACCATCGGCCCGGTCGCCGACACGAAGACCGCGTCCTGCTGCACGCCGTCGACGCCGTCGCAGTTCTCGTCGACCCACGAGGCGGCGCTGCCCGTCGCAGGCGCGCGATCGGGGAGATCGACGGTGAGGTTGCCTTGCACGCGCCGGCACTCGCAGCCGTCGGAGGTGTCGCCGTTGACGTTGACGTACTCGAAGGTGGTGGCCCCGATCGTCTCGGTGAGGCACGGCCCCATCATGCACCGGGGCATCGGCTGAGACGTGTCGCAGACGCCGTTGGTCTTCTGCAGCGCTGGCGACCAGATCTTCGAGCAGTCGTTGTTGCAGAACCCACAGTGCTGGAGCGCTTCGTACCGGCCATTCGCGGCGTTCCGGAAGCCCTCGTCGACGCGCCCGTCGCAGTTGTTGTCGCGGCCGTCGCAAATCTCGGGGTTGAAGGAGTTCACGTCACAGCTCGACCACGAAGGCCCGGGCGCCCGGCAGGTCTCGAAGCCACGGCACATCGCGGTGCCAGCGGGCTCCGTCACGGTGCACGAGCGCGTCGAGTTCACCGTTCGCGGCGAGCAGGTGCAGGTGTTGGTCGACGGCACGCACTGCTGCGTTCCAGCCTGGCAGCCATAGCCGGCAGGACACGCAGCCCCGTAGGCCGAGGTCGCCGAACAATCGCGGCCACACACCCTCTGGCCGTCGACGGTGAGGCAGCGCGCGTTCGGCCCGATGCAATCGGCGTCGAGCTGGCAGGCGCGGCACAACGTGTCGGGGAGCTCCTGGCAGAAGGTGCGATCGGTCGACGGGAAGAAGCCCATCGCGCAGGCCGTCACCTGACAGCGGAAGGCACCTTGCGCATCGGCCGTGCACGTCGTCGCGGTCGCGTTGGGAATCTTCGCGCAGTCGTTTCCACAGCGGCCGCAGTGCGCGAGCAGCGTGTACTTGCCCTGCGCGTCGCGGAAGCCGTTGTCGACGACCCCATCGCAGTCGTCGTCGCGGGCGTTGCAGGCCTCGGTCTCGGGATCGAGCGCGGTACAGACGAGACCGGCGGACGCCAGACAGACCTGCGGCCCGCGGCAGGTGCGCATGCCGACCGTCTTGCTGCACTCGGGCGCGGTGAAGTCATCGATGCGGCCGTTGCAGTCGTCGTCGACGCCGTTGCACGTCTCCTGGAGCGCCGCGGGTGCGTCGCACGAGGTGAACCCACCATCGGCCAGACATCGCTGATTGCCCTGACAGCGGCCGAACAGGTTCGCTGGCCCACGACAGCCCTTCTCGAGACCCAGCGTCTGTGGCGTGCAGTCGCAGGTGCGGCCATCGGGCACGCACTGTTTGCTGCCATCGGGGCGCGCCTCGCAGCGGTAGAGCGAGGGACAGCCCTCGAAGGAGCAGTCACGGCCACAGAAGGTCCCGCCCTCGAGGGTGAGGCACTTGTCGGCTCCCGACGCGCCACACTCGACGTCGCGTTGGCAGTCCTGACAGAGCAGCGGCTGAGGAACGGCACATAGCGCGAGGGTCCGGCCGGCGTCGGGGCGGTCTCGATCCGGCATCGTCTTGCACGAGAACGCGAGCGGACAACCGGCGTCCGGCGCGCTTCCACACGCCACCGTGCAGAACGCGCCTTGCGGACCGTTCGCGCAGAACGCCGACGCACACTCGGCGCCGCTCGCGCAGGGCTCACCGAAGCGCTTGCTGCCAACGCGTGGTCCGGCGTCGACCTCGTCCAGGACACGGCAGACCTGGTTCACGCAGCGCAGGCCCTCGGCGCAGTCGCTGTCGAAGACGCAGGGCTCGATGCGAGAGAAGAACAGCGTTCGCCCGCACGACGAGGCCAGGAGCAGCAGAACGAAGAGCGCGCTCCGGGACATCAGAACACCCCCAGCTGCTGCACGAGGCCGGGCTGACCGTCGCCACCCTTGAACGCCGCGCCCGCGGGAGACGAGCCGCCGACCCCGCCAGCACCTGCCGCGTTCATCGGCGTGGGCGCGAAGGTGTTCTGCATCGCGATCGACGCGTTCACCTGACCGGCGATCCCGTAGACCGAGCCGCCGCAGCCTCCGCCTGCGCCGCTCCCGCCACCACCGTTGCCACCGCGCCCGCCGAGGCCACCCTGCCCTGCGCACCACGCCGCGGAGCTCTGCGCTCCACCACGGCCGCCTTGACCGCCGAGGCCGCCATACCCACCGGCGCCGCCGTTGCCGCCGCTCCCGCCGAAGCCGAGATCGATCAGGTTGCCGATGATGGTGTTGTTGCCGCCGACGATGAAGAGCGCGAACGAGCCGCCGCCGCTCGCCGCGCCGAGCCCACCGCCTCCGCCACAGCCACCAGCGCCTCCGCCACCACCTGTCGCGCCGAGATCGCCGACGCGACGTCCGACCGTGCAGGACGACGGGTTGCCGTTGTCGACACAGCCACCAGAGCCGCCGCCACCACCGCCACGGCCATTCGCGCCGCCCTGACCTGGAGCACCGCTGGCAGCGACCCAGTCATCACCGACGAACCCACCCAGCGGACTCGGACACCCCTGGCCCGGGGCCGCCGATGTCCCGGCTCCGCCGTTCTGCGCTGGCCCGCCGTTGAGTCCATTGGGAGGCACGACACAGTCGTATTTGCACAGTGTGAGCTGCATGCCGAAGGAGTTGTCATAGCGACCATTGCTGCCGCCCTGCCCATTGCCGCCGGCGCCAGTCGAGTACTGCTGCGGGTTGTTGCGCGGGTCAGCGCCACCACCGGGGTTGCCCGAGGTCTGGGTCGCGCACGCGATGTTCTGACCGCCGGCCCCACCGGGCTGGACCTCATTCGTGCAGTCCGGCGTGTTGCACTCGCGCGCTGGGAGCCCGTCGATGCCGTTGCCGCCGTTCGCGCCACCAGATCCCGGAAGCCCTGGCGTCGCGTCACCGCCACGCCCGCCGACGAAGTGGTTGTTCTGCAGCGTCAACCCGCCGACGACGTTCACGTACGCCGCATAGGAATTGAACGCCGGCTGGCCCGAAGCAGGCCGAGACGTCACGTCGTAGCCGCGAACCGTGAAGCCGCTCACGATGGTCGTCTGCGCCGAGGCAGGCCACTGAGCGTTCAAGGTTCCCCGGCGGAACGTCGGCGACGAGAAGTCCGGCTGCGGTCCTTCGATCAACGTGGGGAAGGTGATGACGTCACGCCGCGCGAAGTCGGACGAGTAGCCGCCGTGCAGGCGAAGGCCGGGCTGCAGCACGACCTGTTCGACGTAGGTCCCCTGCGCCACGAGGATCGTGTTGCGGGATCCGGCGACCGCCGCGATGGCTTCACGAATCGTGCGGAAGGGGTTGGCACGGGTTCCGAGGCTGGTGGCGCTCTGCGCCCAGACGAAGATCGAGTTCGCCACCACCCCGTCGACACCGTCGCAGTCGCGATCGACGTAGCGCAGCCCCGCGGTCGGGTACGTGGTGGAGACGTCGGGATCGTCGATACCGAGCGGCAGCCGCGCACACTCGCACCCGTTCGTCTCTTCGCGATCGACGTCACTGAACTGCGCGTTCACCGCGCACGCCCGAACGCCACCGTCGACCGAGACGCAGCGCGACGCAGGGTTTCCCGTCGAGGCCTGGCATTGCGTGTCACTCACGCAGGTGGGCGCGCAGCTCGTGCCCAGGCACTGCGTGCCGCCGAGACAGCCCATCGCGCACGGACGAACGCAGACCGAGGTGATGGGATCGCACGTACCCGTCGGACAGTCGGTCGACGAGCGGCACGGAGCGCCCGCTCCGAGGATGTCTTCCGAGGTGCACTGCACGATGGTGCAGCCGACGCCGCCATCGACCCGACAACCGCCGATCGCGTGCTGAATGGTGGGGCTCCAGCGGGCCTTGCAGTTGGTCTGGCAGTTCCCGCACTGCTCGTCGGTGTCGTAGGTGCCCGAGTCGCGCGTGTTGACGAAGCCCTCGTCGACGATCGCGTCGCAGTCGTTGTCGGCGCCATCACAGAGCTCGGCGGTGGTCATCGAGGTGTCGCAGCTCGAGTACGCGCCCGTGAGCTCGCAGAGCTGTCGGCCGACGCAGGTGCTGGGTCCCGACGTGATGAAGCAGCTGCGAGAGAAGCCCTGACGTGAGGTCGCGCACTCGCAAGAGTTCGTCGCCGGGACGCAGAGGAGCGAGCCACCCTGGCTCTGGCAGGTGCTCCCCATCGGGCAGCAGTCCTGAGAGCCGACGATGCCGGTGCAGGTGGCGCGCTGACTCGAGGGCGAACACGACTGCTGACACGCCCTGCCCTGATCGTTGCCGACGGACGCGCAGACGTCGAAGGGCACGCGACAGTCGGCGGTGCTGGTGCACGGGGCGCACTGCGTCTCGGGCACCGGCTCGCAGCGCGCGGGATCGGCGGCGGACGGGAAGAGATAGAAGCCCTTCGCGCAGCGCCTCGGCGCGCACGTGAACTGGCCCGCGCGATCGACGCACGACGCAGCGCCCGCACCACCGTCGCGATCGAGGCCGTTGATCACCTCGTGGCAGTCGGTGTTGCAGCCTCCGCAAGCGCGCGGGCTGGAGTAGCGGCCAAGCGCGTCACGCAGGCCATCGTCCACGGTGCCGTTGCAGTCGTCGTCCACGCCGTTGCAGCGCTCCTCGGTCGGGTCCGGCGCGCTGCAGAGGAAGGCAAAGCCACCGTCATCGGGCCGTGCACCACACGACACCTTGCCGGTGCAGCTGACCCCCTTGCGACAGTCGGGGAAGCCCACGACGCTGGACGTGTCGAGGCCCGGGTCGGCCGAGTCCGTCAGGCCGTTGCAGTCGTTGTCGCGGCCGTCACACACCTCGGGAGACGCCAGCGGTGCGTCACACGTCGAGAAGGAGCCGTTCAGCTGACAGGTCTCGACGCCGAAGCACTTGCCCAGCGAGGCCGTGGTGAAGCACGAGCGCTCGAGTCCGACGGCGTTGGGTGAGCAGCGGCAGCTGTTGGTGTCCGGCACGCACTGGCGCGCGACACCGGCATCGAAGGCGACGGCGCGACACGAGTACCCCGCCCGGCACGCGACGAGGGAGCAGTCCTGACCACAGAAGCGGCCTCCGTCGAGGTCGAGGCAGCGATCGCCCTGCGCGTTGCAGTCGGTGTCCTTCACGCACTCATTGCACAGCGCCTTGAAAGGCGGCACGCAGAGAAAGCCGGGGCCCGTCGTCGAGCGCTTGCACTCCCACCCCTTGCCGCACGTGGAGCCACCGTCGACGCCGCAGGCTGCCGAGCAGACCAGTCCATTGCCCGGGCCCTTCGGGAGACAGGGACCAAAGCGGCAATCGCCGTCGACGGCGCACGGCCAACCGAGATCGCCCGGAAGGCCCGCGTCGGGAATGACGCGACAGAAGCCGCCGATGCAGTCCTTCTCGAGCGTGCAGTCGGACTTCTGTTTGCACTCGCAGCGCCCGTCCAACAGGCAGTCGGGCTCGCGGACCGGCGTGAAGCACGCGGCGAACGAGCCCGAGAGCGCGAGCACGGCGAGAAGAATGCTGAAACGAAGAACGCTGCGGCTCGGCATGTCGACGATGTCCTGCTCGATTGGCGGTCGGCCACGCCAGCGGGGAGGGACCATACAGCCCGGCCTGTGAGTGTCCAACCCACCCGAGAACCTTCATGAGAATCGTGAAGGTTCGTGCCTTTTCGCTCGTCAGCCCGACGGCACGCGGCATGCTCTGGCCGCCGCAGGACTTTCCCGGGAGGGTGCACATGGCAGCGAAGGGCGTGTCGTCGATTCTGATTCCGACGGACTTCTCCTCAGGCGCCGAGCTCGCGTTCGACCGGGCCCTGCAGCTGCCGCTCGCGCCGAACGCAAAGATCACCCTCCTTCACGTGTTGCCCGCCGATATTCCCGGAAGGCTGAGGAAGGACGCCATCGCTGACGCGGAGCACGGCCTCGAGCGCCATCTGGCCCACGCGCGCTCGCTCGCCCTTGAACGAGGACTGTCACCACGCCAGTTCGTCGGCGACGTCGTCGAAGGCAACGCGGCCCAGCAGGTGATGAAGCGGGCGAACACCGTCGAGGCCGACGTCATCTGCATCGGGCGGCACGGGCGCCGCGGCGTGATCGATCTCTTCGTCGGTTCGACGGCGACGCGCGTGCTGCGAGAGACCGATCATCCGGTGCTCCTCGTTCAGCTGCCCGCGACCGGGCCCTACCAGCACCCGCTCTTCGCGGTGGACCCGGCACACAAGGCGACGTCGGTCGTGAAACAGGGCCTTCGCCTCGTCGACCCTGCGACGAAGCACATCAACGTCTTCCACGCGACGCCGATCCCCTACGAGGACTTCATCTCGATCACGGCGGACGAGCGCGTCTCGATGCGCAAGAAGTTCGAGCAGGACGGCGAGAAAGCGCTCAAGGCGACGTTGAAGAAGCTGCCGGGGTTCGGGTTTCACCCCGTCGTGCGCAGCGGTGACGCACGGTCGCTGGTGTTGGAGCAGGCGCAGAGCCTCGGCGCAGATCTCACGGTGCTCGGCACGCACGCGCGCAAGGGGCTCAAGCGGGTCCTCATGGGGTCGGTCGCGGAGTGGGTGCTCTCGCACTCGACGAGTGACGTGTTGATCGTCAGGCCGTAACGGACCCTGGACCGAAATCGGCTCCACGTCCCTCCACGCACACAGAACCTTGGACAGAAACGACGTCGCGACGCGCAGGAAGATGGCCTCTTCCCTGAGCTGACTGGATGGCTCGAGCTGTACGAGGCGGCGAAGCTCAGCGTCGCACAAAGGAGCGCCATCGTTTTCTTGTGAGACTCGCGGCCGCGATTCGCTCTCGAGTCAGACTGGGACGGACGCGCCCGGCAGCGAGCGGCTCGCGTCCACCTCAGCTCAGAACACGCCGCCACCGTACACGTCGGTCACCGTCTTCTGTGACTCGAGCAGCTCGATGTACTGCTTGAGCGCCGTCTCGGTCGCCGGGTCCATCGCGTTGAGCTTCGTCTTGAGCTCATTGGCGCGAGAGATCATTCGCGCCGCCAGGCCCGTCTCGAGAATGCCGACCTTGTAGCTCACCGCCGTGAACGTCTTCCCGCTGTACGGGTCATCGAACGTGACGGTTGGCAGCGTCGAGGTGATCGCCTGCCCATTCCCCGCCAGCCACAACCGCGACGAGTTGCTGAACGCCTGATCGTACGTCGCCGGAATCAGCGCGTTGCCGAGCACCGTCATCCACAACTGCAGCGTAAAGCCGAGCTTCGGATCGACCGCGTTCTGCCCCATGGGAGGAATCGTGATGGTGCCTGAGATCGGCCGGGCGACGAACTTCGTGCCGTCGTAGATGGGCCCGATGCGATCGAAGCGATCAGTCATCACGCCTCCGAAGAGGTCGAGCATCTGCCTGGGGAAGATGCGCCAGTAGTTGATCGCATACTGGCGCGAGTCGGCGGCGACGTCTTTGCCCAGGAAGAACGTCTCGGGGTCCGTCAGGAGCGAGATCGCCGAGACCTTGTCATTGAAGCTGCCAACGTGGTGCACGCGCTCGTACCAGAAGTAGCCCGAGTCATATTCCCAGCTGGTCTCGAAGTAGCGGCCCTGGCCCAGGCCGAGCGTGAACTTCGGGCGGTCCCAGTACTCATCCATCTTGTAGAGATCGCGGCCGTCAGCCTGCGTCTCGACGTCGTAGGGCCCTGGCTCGGGCATCATCAGCACGTCGCCCAGGAAGTCGAAGCCCTTCGTGACGGCGACCGTGTACGGGCCCCACTTGTCAGGCGAGCGCCAGAAGTTGTTCGGGTCGTTCGGCACGTCGGGAATGAGGTCGGCGTACGAGGCCCGGCTGAGCACGTAGAACTGCATCATCGTGTGGAGAGAGTCGAAGTACCGCGAGAACGAACGATCGACCGCTTCCCACGGCGCGAACGAGAGCCGGTCACGGCGGAACGCGTCGAAGAGGTAGTACGAGCGGTAGTCATTCATCTTCGCCTCGGCGACCTCGTAGACGTCAGCGCCGCGATCGAAGGCCTCGCAGCCCGTCGATGCCGACTCGAACTCGTCGGAGCAGAACTTGTAGGGCACCAGCACGCGGTCTCTCGCGTCGACCTCGACCAGATCGGGGTACTGACATCGGGTGGCGAGCTCCTTTCGCTTCACCTGCGAGAAGGCGACGTCGGCGCGCTTCTCGATGTCCATCACCTGCGGCAGCTTCGTGTAGTGCACCGAGGTGTAGTCGTTGCCATCGCACGTCACGACCATCGGCAGCGCGTCCCCGTAGGCGTTGACCGCCTGGATCGCTCCGGCGAGGTACGGGTCGCGCACGGTCTCGAAGACCTCGACGAGGTTACCGTAGCCAAACTTGAGCGCCGCGTGGTCGTACTTCCCGAGGCCCTGGATGTCGGAGTTGAAGTTCGCGCCGTAGTCCATGATCGACGACTGCATGAACTCACTGATGCCGGCCTTGAGGCCCGACGGCGCCGTGACGCCAGCGAGCTCGGCGTCGGACTCGGGGTCGAGGTAGCGCGGGCGCGGCAGCTTCGTGCCGTTCGCGGTGCGGAGGTCCCAGAAGATCTTCGGGTAGTTCATCGGGTCGTACGAGCCCGCGAAGTTGTGACGCAGGCCCAGCGTGTGACCGACCTCATGGAGCGCGGTCGAGAGGAACACCTGCTCGCGAATGCGCTTCCACACGATCTGCGGGTCGACGCCCTTCTGCCCCAGCGCGAAGCCGAGGATCGCGTCGTTGAGTGAGGCCGAGACGAGATCGACGCCGTGCGCGCCGAGGCGGCGGCGCTGCTGCTGCTGGAACTGGTAGTGCGCCGGCGTGAAGCGGGTGAGCGGGCTGACCTTCGATTGCAGCGCCCGGGTGACCGGGGAGCGCGGATCGATGGCGTGGGCCATCAACACCTCGGGCGTGATCAACTTGCGCTCGAGGTCTGAGCCACGGAGCTTCGTCAGCCGCTGCGCCGTCAGGCCCGCCGTCCCACCGAGGAGCTGCGAACCGGCGAGCGCCTGGTTGCGCGACGCGAAGGCCTCTTTCAGGTGCTTCGCGTTGCCCTTGGTGATGCGCGGCGTCTTCGGCAGGCCCTTCGACCACGACAGGTCCATCCCGTCGGCCATCGCGTGCACGTCAGACTGGCTGAAGGTGCGGGCCTTCCTGCCGTACTGCTGCGACGCGAGCCATTCCTTCACGTTGACGCCTTCGATGAACTGCGTGGGCTGCAGCTCACCGTTGACCAGGCGCACCAGATCGCGGCCCATGGCCGCGTAGGTGTCGATCTGCGCGCCGTAGACGTTGGCGACGCTCGCGACCGTCTCGCCGGTCTCGGCGTCGTTCGAGTTCGGCCCGTAGCCCAGCAGCCCCGCAGACACGGGCTCGTCGACCCAGTTGAGCAGGTTGAAGCGAATGTCGCCCAGGCGCACCGTCGTGCCGGGCTGACCACACACCGCCGGGTCCCCCTCACGCACCGGGTTGTTGACACACACCACGAACGCCTGCCCGATGGCCGGCCGACCCTGGAGCGTCTCGACGACGCCGCGGAACGTCACGTCGTACTGGCGCTCGAGCTCTTTCGCGGCCGCCTTCAGGTCTTCCGGGAAGCCCTGGTTGAGAAAGTACACGATGGGGCGAGGCCCGAGATCGAGGCTCGACGGATCCGCCGGGTCGGCACGATTGCGCACCGCGTACGGCAACGAACACACGCCCGTCACCTTGCCATCGGCCTCGACCTTCGCCGTCGGGATCTCGGTCACGCAGCGCACGCCAGGCGAGGTGTCGCCACAGTGCACGTCGAGCTGGCAGGCCTTCGTCGACAACGAGCGCCACCACTGGTTGTGACGGTTGATGAAGCGCTCCCGGCCCGTCTCGGTGAGGCCGTACTGGCGGTTGTACGAGCGGCGCTCGGTCGAGAAATAGCCGAAGCGCTCCATGTCCTTGTCGTCGTAGACGCGCGGCTCGTAGTCACTCTCGCTCACGCGGCGGAACGCGTTGCGCACCCTGATCTCCTGGCTCGCGCAGTCGCTCGTCGAGTACTCGAGGAAGCACAGCGGCCAGCTGGTGCCATCTTCGAAGGTGACCGTCTCGGGGCTCGCGACCAGCTTCTGCGTCACCTCGAGGTAGCTCGCCTGCTCCTGGCCCGTGCGCTCGATGCGGAAGGCGTCAGGGTCGTTCGGGTTGCTGACGTAGTACGGCACCGCGTCCTGCTTGATGGGCTGAATCGACGGCGACGAGAGATCGGCGAGGAAGTTGAAGTTGGTGACGAGGTTGGTCGACCAGTCGACGCGAATGAAGGTGCGCTCGAACCACTTGCGCTCCTGGCTCTCGATGAGCTTGTCGTACTCCTCACCCGTCGACGCGTTGTATTCGCGGATGATGTCGAAGTGGCTCGTGATCTTGAACGCCGCGACGGGCGCGCCCTGGTACCTGCGGTCCACCCCTGACGCGAACGCCGGGTTGCCCTTCTCGGTCCCTCGCACGAACTCGTAGGCGCGGCGCGCGATGAGCGAGTTCTCCTGGATGTCCCAGACGATCTTCTCCATCTCGTTCTCGCCCTGCTCACCCGGGAAGGTGAAGCCGGTCGCGAACGGCACGCCGATGACGGTTTGCCGGAAGTACCAGACGCCTTCGAGATCTCGCTTGGCGAGGGCGTCTTGCTGAATGGTGCTGCGGGGCTGCACCGGCGTGCCGCACGAGGCGACGAGGGCACACAGGACGAGGAGCGCACGCTTCATTTCTTCTCCGGGGCAAAACTGTCGACGAGCTGTTCAGCGCTGGTCGAGAACGACAGGTACACGGTGGTCGCGTTGTTGCGGTTCACTTCGATGAAGGGCTGCGACACCTTGCCGTCGAGCTGATTCACCGAGCGGTAGGTCGACAAGCCGAGCGAGAGGCTCACCGGCCCCTTCGACCAGTCGACCGAGGCGAGGAACCAGTGATCATTGCGCCACTGCGAGCCGCCGAACTTCGGCTGCTCGGCACAGTTCGCCTGCGGCACACCCGCCACCGAGCACTCGCCCAGCGCGTACGGGAGGATGTTGAAGAGGAAGTAGGACGACGAGACCGAGAAGCCGAGCGGCAGCTCCACCGACGCCGAGAGCCCGTTGATGAGTCCGAAGCTCGGGTTCGCGACGCCGGTCGACGGTGGCCGCCACGTCTCTTCGGTGCGCCCATTGTGCACGAAGGTGCTCGTCGAACCGGTGCGCTCCGACACCGCGCGCTCGTAGAAGTACTTCACCGGTCGCGACACGTAGGTCAGGTGCACGGGCCCCAGCGTCTTGTCGAAGATGAAGCCGAGCGAGAGCGAGGTGATGAAGCCCGTATTGCGGCTGCCCAGCGACGTCGGGAGCGCGACGCGGAAGCTGTTGGCGAGCGTGATGCCCACGCCGGGGATCGTGAGCGTCTTGCCCTGAATGAGGCTCAGCCAGGTGTCGCCGAGGATGAGCGGCGTTCGCACCGCCCCGTCCACCAGCCCGACCTCGACCGGCGCGCTCTCGACGAACCCGATGGGGCCGCGCGTCGTCGGCGCGTTGAGGAGCCCGGAGCTCGAGAAGGCGGTGCCACGGAACCGCGGGTCGCTGCCGGCGAACTCGATCTCCATGGGCAACCGGACGGCGAGCAGCATCGACTCGAACCACGAGCCCTTGAAGAACTTCGCGCCGAAGCGCCACGACGGCTCGAGCCAGATGCTGAGCGACGCGCTGTACGACTCGGGCACGAAGTACAGGCCCGACGAGAAGAAGGTCGTGAAGCCGAGATCGACGCCGCCGAAGCGCAGCTCGCCTCCGCTGCCCCGAGCCTCGACGAAGCCCTGGGAGCCGCGGGGCCGGTCTTTGTCGTCGTTGTTCTTCTCGGCGGGGACTCCGGCGTCGACAGCCAGCGGCGCGTCAGGCCGGGTGGTCTTCGTGGTGGTCGTCGCCTCGGCCGGGGCCGGGTCGTCGGAGGGCGCCGATGGGAGACCCTGCGCGCTCGCGGACAGCGACAATGCAAGCGACAGCGCGATGGTGCAGCGAGCGATCACCAGAACCGGGCCTCCCCGTGGGCAGCGGGGCGCCGTACGGCACCCGACGTGCCCGCGTCAACCCGTGAGGCCCGTGTAACGTCTTGCGCGGCTCCACCACTCGGGGTGGAACCTCGCCCATGAACCTCTTCGAACAGATTCACGCACTCGACCGGGCCCTGACGTCCGACCGCTCGCTCGACGCCATCGCGGCCGAGTTCGCCGTGCCGCGCGAGCAGCTGGCAGCGTGGCGCACCTTGACTGAAGCCGCCCACGCGGAGGGGCGGCAACGGCGTCGGCGCCGCTGGGCGGGCGCGTTGGCGGTTGCGCTCTGTCTGTTGACGACGCGAACGGTGTTGGCCGCGGGCACCTGTGCGCAGACGCTCCCTGCGCCCCTGGCGACGCTGTGCGCGAATGAGCCGGCCCTCGCCGACGAGGTGAACGGCAACTTCAGCCAGCTCGTCGCGTGGGTGCAGCAGAAGGTCGGCCCCGTCGGTTCAGCAGACATCACGACGGCGAACGTCGCGGCGAACTCCCTCGCGGCCAACAGCGTGAAGGTCGGGCCCCTGGGCGCCACCACCTCGGGCCTGCAGGTGTCGTGGAACCGGTCGGGAAACATCGGTGAGACGAGCTTCGTGAACCTTCGGGGTCTCGGTGGAGGTGGCTTCACCTTCGCCAACGGCTCGACGACCACTGCCCTCACCCAGCTCGCGTCGATCGCCGCTGACGGCAAGCTGCGGGTGACGAACGGCGTGTCGGGGGTCGGCCGGCTCTGCATCGCGGCGACGAGCTGCACCGAAGAGTCGCCGTTCACCTGCGGCGGCGCCGGCCAATGCTCGGCCGGAAAGGTCATGGTGGGCGTTCGTGACGGCACTGGCTGCAGTAGGACGAACACCGTCATCTGCTGCACGCTCTCGCTCGCCGACAACTGCCCCTGATCAGTCGAAGAGCACGCCGGGATTCAGGACTCCGGCCGGGTCCAACGTGCGCTTCACGGCCTTGAGCGCGTCGACGAAGAGCGGCGGCACCTCGCGTTCGTACCAGGGCCGGTGCGTGCGCCCAACGGCGTGGTGGTGGGTGATCGTTCCCCCGTGCGCGGCGAGCACATCGCTGGCCGCCTGTTTGAGGGCCTGCCACTGCTCCAGCTCGGCGCCTTCGCGGCCCTTTCCGATGAAGGTGAAGTACGGCGCAGGGCCGTCCGGGTAGACGTGCGTGAAGCGGCACGAGATGACGCCGCCACCGCACACCCGCTGGAGCGCCTCGGTCATCGCGCCCGTCACGCCTGCGTAGAGCCCTTCGAAGCGTGCCCAGGTGCAGGCAGTCTCGAAGGTGTCGGCGATGAGGCCGAGCTGAATGAGCGCGTCCTGCAGATACGGGCCCTGGAGGAATGACGTCCTCCACGCCTCGCCTGCGTCCTGTGCACGGGCTCCTTCGCCGTCGCGAACGAGCGCGCCCTTCTCGCAGCGGCCGTGGTGCTTCGCGCTGATTCGCAGCGCCTCGTCGATCGAGCTGCGCATGGAGTGCGAGGCCGACTCGAACCCGAGCACCAGCACCGACGAGCCATCGAAGACGACGCCGTTCATCATCGCCTCCATGCTGTCGAGCAGGCGGCAGTTGGCGGGCTGCAGGCCTGACTGACTGAGTTCACGCAGCGCGTTCACCGCAGCTGGGTACTCCGCGAATGACACGCTCGCGCTCGCCCGGAACGAGGGCCGGGGACGAACGCGCATCCACGCCTCGGTGATGACGCCCAGTACGCCCTCGCTGCCGATGACGAGCCGGTTGGGGTCCACCGCTGCGCCCGAGGCAGGGAACTGCTTCGTTGCGAACACGCCACGTGGAGTCAGCATGCGCACCGAGTGGACGAGCTCGTCGATGTGCGTGGGGCCCGTCGCGAAGTGGCCGCCAGCGCGCGTGGCGATCCACCCCCCGAGTGACGAGAACTCGAACGACTGAGGGAAGTGTCTGAGCGTGAGGCCGTGAGCGCCGAGCTGCTGCTCCAGCGCCGGGCCGAAGACACCGCCCTCGATGCGCGCGAGCCGGGAAACGGTATCGACCTCGAGCACCCGAGCCAGCGCAGACAGGTCGACGCTCAACGTGCCGTTGGCGCCAGGCCCCAGGCGCGGCTCGACGCCTCCGACGACGCTCGAGCCCCCACCGAACGGCGTGACGGACAGCCGATCGCGTTCGGCGCACTCGAGCGCGGTGACGAGCTCTGCCTCGGTGCGCGGCGTGACGACGACGTCGGGGGCCGACGAGAAGTCGCCACGAAAGCCGCGAACCCGATCGGGGTACGCCTTGCCCATCGCGTGCGCCGCTCTGGAGCCGTCAGTGGACGAGGCAAACGCCGCGAGGACGGTGGGCACTGGAATTCGCGAGGCAGGCACGCGAGCAGGGCTGCCGGCCAGCGCACGCGCAGCGCCGAAGAACGGCTCGACCCGCGGGCGTACCTCGTCGAGGGGAATCGCGTTCGCCTCGAGGCCCCAACCCCACGGGTGTCGTCCCATGCAGCGCTTCTAGACCTGAACCGGGCCTCGCAGCTCTCTGGCTGACGCGACCAGCAGCTGTGCTGGCACCGACGGATCGTCAGCGTCTGCCACCATCACCCAGCGCTCGGCGTCGAGCTGCGCCAGCCCTTCGATCTTCGCCAGCGGAGCCACCCGCGCGCGGCGCACCACGCCTCTGGAACCCAGCACACCGATGATCGAGCCGACGCAGGCACCGTCGAGGGACGGGTCGCTCGTGTCTTCGGCGGCGGCTGAGAAGGAGAGCTCGCCATCGAGCGACAACGCGAGATCGGTCAACGTCAGCGGCACCCCGTCGAGCACGCCGAGGTCGAGCGTCTCGATGCCTTCGATCGCCCAGGAGCCCAGCTCGCCTCGCTCGAGCCCGCGAAGCACGTCGGTGAGCGTCAACCTCACCAACGCGTTCTGGCGACCAGGCCCATTGCCGCGCTGACCGAGGACGAACTGGTCGCCGACGACGACGGCGGCCTCGATGTTGAGCGCCTCGAACTGCTGCTCGAGCGCGGTCAAGAGTTCGGTGCAGTCGACGATCGTGACTCTGGCGTCACGGAAGAGCGCCCCACGAGCGTGCCCGCTGACGTCAAGGAGACGACGTGCATACCGCACCGTACGACACCCCCGATGGGCGGGTCGAACTCTGGCCCGCGTCGACAGGCGCGCTAGAACCGCCGGGTGTCCAAACACATCGCCGTTCTCGATCTGTCGCACTACACGCGCGGGACTGCCGCCGAGCGTGACTCCTTCACGAAGGCCTGGGGCGACGGGCTGGTCGAGTTCGGCTTCGTCTCGATCGTCAATCACGGCGTCGACGACGCGCTGATTCGACGCACCTACGCCGACGCCGAGCGGCTGTTCGCCCTGCCGAAGGACGTGAAGCAGAAGTACTTCATCCCCAACGGCGGCGGGCAGCGCGGCTACACCCCCTTCGGCCAGGAGCACGCGAAGAACCGTAAGGTCGGTGACCTGAAGGAGTTCTGGCACGTCGGCCGCGATCTCGCGCCAGGTCACACGCACTCGCCGACCTACGGGGCCAACGTCTGGCCGAGCGAGCTGACGACCTTCAAGGAGAACACCGTCGCGTTGTTCAAGGCGCTCGACGCGGCCGCGGCGGTCATGCTCCAGGCCCTCGCCGACTACTTCAAGTTGCCGCGCCTGACGTTCTCGGACATGGCGAAGGACGGCAACTCGGTGCTGCGGATCATCCACTACCCGCCGCTGAAGGACATGTTCATTCCCGGCGGCGTGCGCGCGGCCGAGCACGAAGACATCAACCTCATCACCCTGCTCTGCGAGTCGACCTCGTCGGGGCTCGAGCTGCTGACGCGCCAGAACGAGTGGCTCGCCGTCGACGCGCTCAAGGGGCAGATCGTCGTGGACTCGGGTGACATGCTCTCGCGCGTGACGAACGAGGTGATTCCGTCGACCACCCACCGCGTGGTGAACCCGAAGAGCGCCGACGACGACGTGGTGCGCTACTCGATGCCCTACTTCGTGCACCCGTACCCCGAATGCTCGCTGCGCATCCTCGACGCGTGCGTGTCCGAGACGAACCCGCGCAAGTACCCCGACATCACCGCCGATCAGTTCCTGCAGCAGCGGCTGAGGGAAATCGGCCTCATCAAGTGAGCCGTCGGTGACCTGAGCATGACTGCCTTCCTCCCGGTGCTGCTCATCCTCGGGGCAGACCTGCCCCAGCGCCCTCGTCTCGTCGGCAGCGTGCGTGTCTCGACCTTCACCGGCCTGCCCGACGTGCTCGGCATCTCAGGCACGCTCCACCTGATCCCGTACGTCGATCTCGAGGGCGGCGCGTCGCCGTTTGTCTTCTCCCGGGGTTGGTACGCGCGTGCCGGCCCTCGCTGGCTCTTCGAGGATTGGCGTGACGAACAGAACCACGGTGCCACGCTGCGGCTGTCGGCGCTGTTCGGGTTCAAGTCGGTGGCGCTGAAGGACTCTCAGTTTCAGGGTTTCCACTTCGTCGGCGCCGTCGAGTTCACGTACTGGTTGGCGAACCACGTTGGGCTCACGTTTCAGCTCTCAGGGGGCGGGACGGTCCGCTCCTGGCCGAGCTTTTTCCCCGAGCTGCGCCTCGCCTGGGGCCTCGCCTTCTGACGCGCGCGTCACGTCGGGGAACAACGGCTGGCGAGCTGGCCCTTCGCGCGCTGCATCCATCGTCGCGACGAGCTCTTCGAAGCCGAGGTCCGGTGACGCGCGCAGCACGAGTCGCCGGTCGCCAGTTCGTGAGGCCTTCACGATGATCGTCAGTTCCCCAACCTTCGGCCTCTGCGTGTGCACGGAGCTTGCGACGGGAGCGCGCCATGGCCCTCATGACAGCGCGAGCACTGGCAGGTTCCCGACTACGGTTCGAGCCATGCGTCGAACGTGGCTCGTTCTCCTCTTCGTTGGCTGCACGGCGACGCCGATCGTCCACGTCACTCCGAAGCCGTTGCGGGCACGGCTGGTCGCGCGGGCCGTCCTCCCGGCGTCGACCTTCGTCGAGGGCCCGGTCAGCGGTGCCCGCTTGAAGGAAGGGCCCTTCGCAGGCCAACCGGTTCAGGGCTTCTCGTCGCTGCAAGTCACCTCCGACGGGCTGCTCACCATCAGCGACAACGGCTACGGCGTGCCTGAAACGTCGGGCGACTTCGTCTTGCGCGCGTGGACGCTGAGGCCTGACTTCACGACCGGCCTCCTTTCGGCGACGACCCGTTTCGTGCTGTCGGACCCTTCGCGCCATCTGCCCTGGCCGATTCGCAACGACGACACGCGCGACCGGGTCCTCACTGGCGCCGACCTCGATCCGGAGTCTCTCGTGCGCGCACCCGACGGCACGTTCTGGCTCGGCGACGAACACGGGCCGTTCCTCGTTCACGTCGATGGCGAAGGCCACGTGCTGGATCCTCCGTTCCCGCTCGTACTCGACGGCGGCGTGCTCGCAGGGCCCGACTCGCCGTTCCTTCGCGCCAACCTGTTGCTGCGTACCCTCGAAGCGCTCCGGGCCGAGGCAGCGCGACACGGGGCCCTCACGCCCATCGCGTCTCCCGATCACCGTTGGCTCACGTCCCCGGAGCAGCTCCATGCCCTGCAGACCGCGGGCTTCCGCGTCGTGCCGTGGACGGTGAACGAGCCCGCGCGCCTCGCGGAGCTGCTCGCGTGGAACGTCGATGGTGTCATCACCGATCGACCCGATCTCGCGGGCGCCTTCCTCGACGCGGGCAAAGACGTGCAGGGCCATCGGGGCGCCCGCGGTCTCGCGCCGGAGAGCACGCCGGCTGCCTTCCGGCTCGGGCTCACCGCCGGCGCCCAGGTGCTCGAGTTCGATCTCACGGGAACCGCGGATGATGAGGCGCTCGTCTGGCACGACGCCGTGCTCGGACCACCGAAGTGCCCGGGTGTTCCCGATGGAGGCCTGAGTCTTCCGGCGACGCGACTCGAGGTCCTGCGGCGCGTGGAGTGCGACGGCCTGCTGCCTGCGTACCCACTTCAACGCCGAGACGCCGGCAGCCACCGCGTGATGACCCTGACCGAGGCACTTCGACTCCCCGGGCGCTTGAACATCGAGACGAAGGTGCATGGAACGGGGCTGCCGCACGACGACCCGGCCTGGCTCACCCGGCTCCTCATTCGCCGCGTGAGCGAAGCCGACGCCGGAGCCCGCGTCACGCTGCAGTCCTTCGACTGGCGTTCGCTCCGGGTCGCGCATCGCGAAGCGCCATGGCTCCAGACGGTGGCGCTCTTCGAGGATCAGACGGCCCGAAGACCCGTTGCAGCGCGCGCAGGGCTGCCGTGGCCGCAGCAAGCCGCCGACGTGCGCGTGGGCCGCAGCGCAGGCTTCGAGAACCTGGGCCTCAGCGCCGATGGCCGGTTCCTCATCGCGATGCTCGAGAAACCGCTCCCCGGTGACACCGACTGCCTCGCCTTCCGGTTCGAGCTGACGACGAAGCAGTGGGCCGGCGTCGCGTTCCGCTACCCGCTCGAGGCCCGCGCAAAGGCCGTCGGAGACATCACCCTCGTCGACGATCGTTTCGGCTACGCGCTCGAACGAGACGACACCGAGCGGCGCGGCGACGGCTTCAAGCGGCTCGTGCGCTTCACGCTGCCCGAGGTCGGAGGCGCGAGGGTCGTGAAGTCCGAGGCGGCCGACCTGCTCGACGTCGAGCTGCCCGACGGAGGCACATTCACCTTCCCCTTCTGGACCATCGAAGGCGTCGCAGCGCTCGATCGTGGGCGCGTGGCCATCATCAACGACAACAACTTCCCGTTCGGGCGTGGGCGCTCCGAGTCCGCACCCGACGAGAGCGAGCTGATCGTCATCGAACCGTCCGCTCGAGGCAAATAGAGCGCGGCCGTGGAGGCATCGTGGCTCGGCGAAGATGTGACCCGTTGGTTCACGAGCTGCGAAGTGACGCCTCGAGGTCCCACAACGTCACCAGTTCTTCCTTGTCCCACGACTGGTGCGGCTTCGTCGGACTCGGAGCGGCCGCCGCGACACTGCTGGCCCAATCGAGAATGCGCTGCCCCTGAGCCTCGGCGTTCTCTCCGGTCAGTCGCATCACCATCATCAGCTCGCGGAGCGTGGCGAACTCGGCAGCGGTGGGCCGCTCCACGAGGTACCGATTGATGAACTCGAGGGCCTGACGTCGTGGCACCACCGTCGTCTGCGCCTGTGCATCGAGCTGCGTGAGGTGCTGATCGACGAACGAGAGAATCATCGCCCGCTCGGCTGGCTGCACTTCCCCGTCCGCCCACGCCATTTCCACCAGCGGCAGGGCGTCGAGCAGGTACACCATGGGGCCGCGAAGCCCTCGAGCGGCCAACTGGGTGAGCGCTTCGAGACGAGTCATCGGGACGTGGGCCATGGTGTTCCCCTCGTACGGACGTGGCTGCTCCGGAACCATCGATTCGCTGGATGAGCCCCGTTCACCGGGTCGGCGTCGGAGCGCCCAACGAGGGACGAAGTCCTCCACAGCGGCGGGCGGCACCACCTCCGGCGCCCGACACGCCTCAGCCGCCGCCTCGGCCTGGAGCGGATCGAGGAGCAGCAGCTCCACGTGTCGGTTGTGGGCAAGCTCCTCCGGGCTACCGCCCGTCCGAATCGGCCGCCGGCTCCCGAAGCCCGCGACGGTCAGTTGCACGGACTTCGCACCAGCCCGGACCACCTCCCCCGCCTCCCCTTCCGCCCGGCGTCGCGAGAGCTCGTCGTTGTGGCCGTCGGTGCCGCGCTGGTCCGCGTGCCCCTCGATGCGCATGAGGAGCTGAGGGTTCGTGGCCAGCACCTTCCCCTGCTGCATGAGGAAGGGTCGCATCACCGCTGTCGGCGTCGCCTGGTTGGTGTCGAAAGAGACGGCGCTCGACGGCGCTCGAGAGACTGTCGGCAGCCCGAGCCTCGCGAAGGGCGAGCAGCACCTCGTTGGCGCGGCTCTGGCCAGGCGCCTCCTTCGCCTCGGGCCACGCCGCGGAGGTGACGCGGGAGGCCTGCTCCGCCCGCACGCTGCGTCGCCTCGGACTCGAGCGCCTGCCGGACGATGGCCGCAGAGCCGGGCGCCGCCATGGGCGCACGCCGACGCCGCGGCATTCCGCACGCGGAGGCGACGCCTCTCGACCGGGCGGAGACCCACGCAGGGCCAGAGGAGTCGAAGTACAGTGCGAGTCAGAAACCGCACCTCTCGGACGACCTCCAGCCGCCATGCCGACGCCCCACGACTTCGCGCGCGCCGCCGCGCTCACCGACGATGCGCTGCTCCTCGAGTGCGAGGAGTCGTTCTTCATCGCCTCGGGCCCCGGCGGCCAGCACCGCAACAAGACCGAGACTGGCGTCCGACTCACGCACACGCCGACCGGCATCACCATCACCGCCACCGAGCGACGCAGCCAACTCCAGAATCGTGGAGAAGCGCTGGAGCGGCTTCGCGCGATGTTGGTGAAGCGCTCCCACGTCGACGCGCCCCGCATCGCGACGAAGCCCGGCCGAGGCGCGAAGCGTCGCCGCCTCGAGGGGAAGAAGCACGTCTCGGCAAAGAAGCAGAACCGGCGCGGCGGCTGGGACTGAGTTCACCGTTGGCGATTCGCGACGAACTTCAAAGGCGCGAGACGAACTGGCATTCCAAGCACCGTCTCGATCGGCGCCCATGAGCCCTCGCCCCCGCCCTTGTCGACCCACACCGAGAGCCCCGGGTTGAACGCATACTGGCCATGCGCGCGACGCTCGAACAATCGCCTCGAGCCCTTCGTTCGACTCAGCACTTCATTCTTCGAGAGCATCGCCGAGAGGTAGGGTCGCTTCCTTCGGTAGTCACGAATCACCACCTCAGGCAGCCAGTCGACGTAGGTCATCAGCTCTGCGGTGCCGACGCCGAGGAGGCGCAGCTTCACGGTCGCCTGGCTCTGCCACAGCCGCTCGAGCATCAACTGAAAGACGATGTATTCGCCCTGCTCTCTGCCGATCTGGAGCAGGTGGCCGTCGACCTGAACGTCGAACGATGGCGGGGCGAGCAACTCCCACGCAGCCCCCAGCTCGGTCCGGCCGAACTCTTCGTTGTTCCACGCGCGGCGCAACGCGTGGTGAAGCGCCTGCAGCCCGTACGGATCCCGCGCCGTTCGACTCGCTCCACGTTGCAGGAGCGCCTCGATCAAGGGCACGTTCCCGGCCTGCGCTGCCAGCATCAGCGGCGTCAGCCCCTGCATGCTCACGTACTCGAGGCCGTAGCGCTCGGTGTTCTCGAGCACGACCTTCGGCTTCTTCGACGCGAACTCCTGCAGCAGGCGCGCATGGGTCGCCGCCCGCTGGACCTGTTGCTCCTTCATGGAACGAAACCCAAGCCGCGCGAGCTCGCTCGCTGAAAACGGGTCTGGGTGAAGCCCAAGAACGTCGAGGAGCTGCTCACGTGCCTTCCTCGAGACGCCCTGAGGGTCGAGGGCCTTGTCGACCAGCTCGATCAACCCGGGCGCGTCGAGCGGTTTCCACGGCGTCGGCTGGAGTCGGAGCACCTGGCTGCGAATCGCTGCGACCTGCTCCGTCTTGCCGTGGGCCTCGAGCCGGCTGGCTTCACGCTGCCAGTCCTCCGCCGAGGCCTGCTTGACGTTCGCCGCCAGCGTGCGCCCATCGAAAGAGACCCGCAGCAGGCTCAACAGTGGGTGCGTCGCATCGTCCTCGACGAGCCAGACGTTCTTCACCGCGCGGGTCAAAGCGACATACAGCGCGTTGACGAAGAACTTGTACGCCTCGCTCGACTTGTCGCTCTTGTCCCGAGCGCGAGCGTAGTCCAGCGCGGTGACCTCGAGGTCTGAAGCCTTGAGGCCCTCGGCCAGCTCCGAGAACAGCCGCCGCTCGGTCGAAACGACGCGGAACAGAATCACGTTCTCGTACTCGAGCCCCTTGGACTCCAGCACCGAGAAGATGAGCGGCGTTCGAAAGTGACGCCGCGCCTCGATCTTGTCCTCGTCGCGCAGGACCACGACCGCGACCTCGGTGCTCCGCCGTGTCTTCTCGTCGAGCGCCGCGAGCTCGGGCGAGCTGGTCGTCAGCCCGCGGACCTCCCCTGGCTCTCCGGGCACGGGCTCGAGCAGCGTGTTGCTCTCTCGATCGATCGAGCCGAACCGGGCGTGCTTCAGCGCGAGCACCGCGTTCGCGACGCGCGTCACCTCGGGGGCGTTGCGGTAGCTGACGCGCAGAATCGCGACCTCGCGATCGGTCGCGTGACCGAGGCCCTGCCAGAACAGCGTCTTCACCTTGGCCCAGCTGAAGAAGTTCGGGTGCACCACCTGGTTCGCATCACCAGCCAGGACGAAGGCGCCTGGCGTCACCAGGCAGCGCAACACCAGCTGCAGCTGCGCCGGCGTCAGATCCTGCACCTCGTCGATGGCGATGAAGTCATAGCGCGGCGTCGCGTGACGGACCCACGCGTGCGCGACGACGTTCGGCTCGAAGAGCCCCTGTTCTGCCAGCCAGCGCTCGTACCGCCCGAAGAGCTCGAAGAGCAGCGTGCGCTGCTCGACGTCGAACAGCGACTGGCGCACCCCGAGCTCGCGGTACGCCTCGAGCGTCAGCACGCCCGAAGCGCCGGCCGTGATGACGCCTCTGAACTCCTCGAAGCAGCGGTGCGCATCGGTGAAGGGCACCGCTCGTCGATGCCGTTCGAAGAAGCCCACGAAGTCGCGGAAGGCGACCGCCCTGCCCGGCGGGACCTCGAGGCTATCGAGAAACTGGCGATAGCTGAGGAAGTCGGCTTCCTGTTCCCCGGGGTCGTAGTCGAGCGCGACGTACAACCCGCGGGCGCTCTGGGCGAGCCACGACGACTCGGTGACGTACGCGACCCGGCCCGGCGCAACGCGAAGTTGTTGCAGCAGCAGGGCCGTCTTCCCGCTCCCGGCCGAGCCGACCACCACGAGCGGCGGTCGGCGCCGCAGCACGTCGTCTTGTGCGTCATCGAACGAGAGCGGCTTGTCGAGGAGCGCGAAATGACTGCGCGTCGGGTGGAGGAACTTGATCGGCCGCGCCTCGAGCGGCTCGACCGCCGCGTCGATTCGGGTTTCGTCGATGCGTGCGCCCCGCAGGAACCGCGAACGCTCGTACTCGTGATTCGGCAGAACCTCGAGCGCGAGCGCGGCCCGACGCCCTTGCCAGGTGACGAACTGAAGAATGAGTCGGGCCGCGTCGCCGAGCTTCGCGCGGTAGTACCCGCCCTGAAGCTTCTTGAGATCGACCGCGCTCAGTTCGTCGCGCTCGAAGGCCTCACGCACTCGCGTCAGCTGGGGCTCGAACGAACCGGGATGAAGTCCATCGTAAGTGAGGAAGCGCACGCCCACTCCTTGCCTGAAACGCTCGGACGCGCCAACGCCAGAGTCTTTCAGGTCCGGCCGTCAGCGCCGAAGAGCGTGAGCGCGACAGTCTCGGGCCATTCGTCGGCGGCGTCCCGGAGCGCCCGCTTCACGCGCTCCCGCTGACCTGGCGCGAACTTCTCGGCCTGTTCGATCACCACCTGACGGAGCCCAGTGACGTGTGACGCCGCGAGCCAGGTCGACACGTCCTCAGGCCGGTCGCCAGACCAGCCGTGCCACGTGAGGGTCATCACCTTCTGGCGTGAGAGCTTCAGCTCCCAGTTCGACGGCAAGCTCAGGCCCGTCCCCGTGACTTCAGGAGAGCAGACGACCTCCTGCACGTTGGGAAAGCGCTTGAGCAGGGTCGTCGCGAAGTCGAGGTCCTTCGCGGCGCCGGGAACATGAAGTCGGTGGATCGTCGGGAACCACGGCGCCCGCTTCGAGAAGAACTCGAGCGCCTTCTCGACCTCGGGGCGATCGTCCCAGCTGGCGATGAGGCCGAGCTCACGCACCGACTGAAACGGAAGCCGGGCCAGGGGCGCGTCGACGAAGATCACCGCGCGCTGCAGCGGAGGAATGGGCGTCGTACCGGCGTCGCGGAGCCCCAGCAGCACCTTGAGGCCGCGCAGATTCGGGTGAAACTCGAACGGAAACCCGGCCCAGACGATGAGCTGCTCGACGGTGCCCCATGCCTCGGTGCGACCGAAGATCTCGGTCGTCTGCCCCGGGAGCACCTTCACGGCCGACGGAAACCCACGCGCGAACACCGCCGGCACCTCGATGAAGGGGCTCAGCGGCTTGAGCCACGTCGTGGAGTGCGAACGCAGCAACTGACTGACGCGTTTCGCGTGCTTCGTCGATGGTCCGAGCAGCTGCAGCGAGATGAACTCGCCACGGGGATCGCCTGCTTCCGTCAACGCATCGGCGAGCACCGCGCGTCGCCCGTCGTCGAAGGGGTTCGTGAAGACCTCGTGGAGCAGGGTCACGACATCGGGCTGGGGCACCGAGAGGAGCCGGCGCACGTCGTCGAGGAGCTCCAGCTCGCGGGGAGTGAGCGACGACCCCTCGGGCAATGCCTGGCGAGACAATGCCCCGAGATCGATTCGAACCAGCTCAGGCTCACCCGCGCGGAGCTCGGCGACCAGCCGCGCCGCCATCGGGTCGCCGTGCCTGGCCAGCCACCGAAGCCCGGCGCGCATCATCAAGAAGCCCGGGTTGCTCCGATACGGGTCAGCGCGAACGAGCGAGGCGATCGCTGCGCTCCAGAGAATGCCCGGCGGCCCATCGACGATCGCGTTGACCCGCGCGCGCGCCGCGCTCGTCAGGCGAGGCCACGGCGTCGAGACGAGCCGCAGCAGCGACTCCTGCTCTCTGGTGGCCTTCGCGTCGAGCCAGGCCGCCTCGGTGTCGCGCTCGAGGCGCTCCGAGAAAGGCTCGGCGCCCAGTCGCTGCTGGACGAGGCCCCAGGCAACTTCCGCGAGGTCCGGGTGCCTGGCATCGGCCCACCCTTCCGTCAGCCACTGGAGCACGGCAGCCCACTCGTGCCGGCTCGCCGCCACCGCTGCCCGCTCGAGCGCGTCGACCCGCTTCATGCCTTGAGCTTCTCGGTCAGCAGCTCGTTGATGCGCTTCGGGTTGCCCTTGCCGCCGAGCTTCTTCATCACTGCGCCGACGAACGCCCCGACGATCTTCGTGTTCCCGTTGCGGTAGCTCTCGACGTTCTTCGGAGCCTCAGCCATCGCCTGCGCGATCGCCTCGAGCAGCGGCCCATCGTCGTTCACCTGCGCGAGGCCCTTCTCCTGAATGATGACGGATGGATCCTTGCCGGTCGCGAACAGCGCTGCGAACACCTCTTTCGCGCCGGGGCCCGAGACGACGCCGTCTTTGATCGCCTTGAGGAGCGCCGCGAACTGCACCGGAGAGAACTTCACGTCGGCGACGTTCGTCTTCGTCTCGTTGAGCAGCCGCGAGAGCTCGCCCATGAACCAGTTCGAGACGGGCTTGGCTTCTCCAGCCTCGGCGACGCAGCGCTCGAAGAGGTCGCTCATGGCGCGCTCCGAAGTGAGAACGCCCGCGTCGTAGGCGGGCAGACCGAGCGCGTCGACGTACCGCTTGCGTCGCGCACGAGGCAACTCGGGGAGCGCATCCTTCGCGCTGGAGATTCGCTCGGCCGTCAGGAGCAACGGCGGCAGGTCAGGATCCGGAAAGTAACGATAGTCGTGCGCGTCTTCCTTCGAGCGCATGCTGCGCGTCTCACCTCGCTGGGGATCGAAGAGCCGCGTCTCCTGCTCGACCTTGCCGCCGGCTTCGATGATCTCCACCTGACGCGTAGCCTCGATCTCGATCGCCTGCTTGATGAAGCGGAACGAGTTGAGGTTCTTGAGCTCGCAGCGCGTGCCGAACGCCGTCGACCCGTGGCGCATCACCGAGACGTTCGCGTCGCAGCGGAAGCTGCCCTCTTCGAGGTTGCCGTCGTTGACGCCGATCCACACCAGGATGTCGCGGAGCGCCTTGAGGTACTCGACCGCGTCATCGGCGCTGCGGAGCTCGGGCTCACTGACGATCTCGAGCAACGGCGTGCCAGCCCGGTTGAGATCGACGAGCGACACGGCGCCCTCGTGCACGAGCTTGCCGGCGTCCTCTTCCATGTGAATGCGGGTGAGCCGCACCGCCTTCTCTCCGTCGGGCCCCTCGAACACCACGCGCCCACCGACGCAGATGGGGAACTCGTACTGGGTGATCTGATAGCCCTTGGGGAGGTCTGGATAGAAGTAGTGCTTGCGCGACCACTCGCTGCGCTGCGCGACGGTGCACTCGAGCGCGTGGCCGGCGAGAATCGCCAGCTCGACGGCGCGTTGGTTGAGCACGGGGAGCACGCCGGGAAGGCCGAGGCAGACGATCGACGTGTGCGCGTTGGGAGCGCCGCCGAACGACGTGCCTGCGCCCGAGAAGAGCTTGCTGGTGGTGAGCAACTGCGCGTGCACCTCGAGCCCGATGACGACCTGAAAGTCGGAGCGCGGCATGTCAGTGATTCTCCAGCGCGAACGCGGTGCGCAGCAGGGTCGCTTCGTCGAAGCGCCGGCCGAGCAACTGGACTCCAATCGGGAGCCCCGACGCCGACACGCCCGACGGCATCGAGAGCCCCGGGAGCCCCGCGAGACTGCACGGCAGCGTCAGCACATCCATCAGGTACATCGCGAGTGGATCATCGAGCTTCTCGTCGAGGCGCCACGGCAGCACGGGTGACGTCGCCGAGAGCACGATGTCGACGCTCTGAAACGCCTGCTCGAAGTCGCGCGTGATGAGCGTGCGGACCTGTTGCGCCTTCCGGTAGTACGCGTCGGAGTAGCCAGACGAGAGCGCAAAGGTGCCGAGCATGATGCGGCGCTTCACCTCGGGGCCGAACCCCTCGCTACGGCTCTTCTCGTACAGCTCTTTGAGCGCCTTCACGTCGGCCGCGCGGTGACCGTAGCGAACGCCGTCGTAGCGGCCCAGGTTGGACGACGCCTCGCAGGGGGCGATGACGTAGTAGGTCGCGAGCGCGTACTTCGTGTGGGGGAGCGAGAGGTCGACGATGGAGGCTCCGAGCGCCTCGAGCCGCTTCGCCGCCGCGCGCACCGAACGGTCGACCTCGGCGTCCATGCCGTCGACGAAGTACTCGCGCGGCAGACCGATGCGCAGGCCCTTCACGCCAGAGCGGAGCGTCTCTCTCCACGCCGTCTTCTTCGCGTCGGAGGAGGTGGAGTCGTTCGCGTCGAAGCCTTCGATGGCTTCGAGCAGCAAGGCCGCGTCCCGGACCGTGCGTGCCAACGGCCCGACCTGATCGAGCGAGCTCGCGTACGCGATGACTCCGGCGCGCGAGACGCGGCCGTAGGTGGGCTTGAGTCCGACGAGTCCGGTGAACGACGCGGGCTGGCGGATGGAGCCGCCGGTGTCCGTACCGAGCGCTCCACCGACGATGCCCGCCGCGACGGCTGCTGCGGAACCACCGGACGAGCCACCCGGCGTGCGCGACGGATCGAACGGGTTCTTCGTCGGCTTGAATGCGCTGTTCACCGTCGAGGAGCCCATGCCGAACTCGTCGAGGTTCGTCTTCCCGATGATGACGGCGCCCGCGGCCTTGAGCCGTGCGGTGACGGTCGCGTCGTACGGCGGCGTGAAGTTCGCGAGCATCTTCGAGCCCGCGGTGGTGACGACGCCTTCGGTGAGGATGTTGTCTTTCAGCGCAACGGGGACGCCATCGAGCGGGCCGATTGATGCGCCACGGGAGCGCCGCTCGTCGGAGGCCTTCGCCGCGGCCATTGCTCCGGCTTCGTTGATGGCGAGGAACGCGCTGAACGTGTCCTGCTTCGCCGACGCGAGCGCCGCGGTCGCGAGTTCGACCGCAGAAGTCTTCTTCTCAGCCAGGCCCGCGCCGATCTCGACGATCGTCTTCACTCGATCACCTTCGGAATCGCGAAGCTCGAGCCTTCCACCTGCGGAGCATTCGCCAGCGCCACCTTCGCGCCGAGCTCTCCCGCGACGACGTCTTCCCGCAGATGCGGCGTCGCAGCGCCGATGACGGCCGTGGGCGGAACTCCTGTCGTGTCGACCTGCGACAACGAATCGACGGCATCGAGGATCGCCGACAGCTGCGAGCCGTACTTCGCGAGTTCGTCTGGCGACAGCGCGAGCCGGGCGAGCCGGGCCACGTGCCGCACCTGTTCTTCAGTCAGCTTCACGGTCTCGTCTCCACAGAGCCTCGCAGCGCGATTCGCCCCGTCTATCAACGTCCGCGCGGCACCCCGAAGAAGTGACGCAATTATTCCCGACCTCCCTCGTTCGGGGTGGGCGAACCTCACACCCGGAGCGCCCGTGCACCGCCTGATTCCCCTCACCGCCCTCGCCCTCTCGACCGCCTCCTTCGCCGCTGAGACCGCTTCCCAGCCTCGCGAAGTGGCCCCATTTCACGCGCTCGACGTCAGCGGTGGCTTCAAGGTCACGCTCGTTCCCGGGCCTACCGCCCTCACGCTTCGCGGCCCGGTCGACCAGTTCGTCCACGTCATCACCGAAGTGAAGGACGGCACGCTGCAGGTGCGCTGGGCCGACACGGCGTCTCGCGGGCTGAGGCTTCGTCGAAGCTCGAAGGGCATCTCGCTCGATCTGGGAAGAAACGACGACGTCGACGTGCAGCTCTCGGCGCCGGTGATCGATCGCATCGCGCTGTCGGGCGGCGTCGAGCTGAAAGGCGAAACGCCGGCCCGCGACCGGCTCGAGCTGTCGACCTCGGGCGGCACCGCGCTCACGCTCTCGGGCATCGTCGCCGAGCGGGTGGTGCTCGATGCCTCGGGCGGCTCGAGGCTGTCCTTCTCGGGCGCGACGAAGGCGCTCACCGCTGACCTCTCCGGAGGCGTCGAGTGTGACGCCTCGAAGCTCGTCGCCGCGGCGGTGACCATCGATCTCTCAGGTGGCACCGAAGTCACCGTGCACGCGGCCGAGAGCCTCAAGGCGCTCGCGGCAGGCGCCAGCGAACTCAAGGTGCTCGGCAACCCGGCCACACGTGACGTCAAGACCAGCGGCTCGGCCAGCGTCGAGTATTGACGAGCGACTTCTTCGCCACGCTTGCGTCCGGGTCGTTTCGGTTTTTCGCCACGTCGGCCTCGACACCGTGCCGGGGCTCATTGAGAGACTGAGCGCTACTTCAACCGCTCGATGGCGTTCCTCGCCACGTTCGCTTCAGAGCCGTTCGGGTGTTCGTCGAGGTAGCGCTGGTAGTACTCGAGCGCCTTCGCCTTGTTGCCCTGAGCCTTCATCACCTCGGCCATGCCCATGATCGCCGGGCCGTACCTGGCGTTGGTCCGCAGCGCCTGCTCGAACGACGCCTCGGCCGACTGCATCTGCCCCAGATCGAACTGGGCGAAGCCGCGGCCGACGATCGGCTCGACCCGGTCGGGTTTCAGGTCAGCCGCGCGGCCGTAGTAGTTGAGCGCTGCTCCGTACTTCTCGGCGTCGCGGAGCGCGTCACCACGCTCCATGTAGAAGTCGTAGGACTTCCCCGGCGGTGGGCCTGTCGGCGTCGCCACCTTCGCCCCCGCGTCGGCAGAAGCCACGATCGCAGGAGGCCCCGCGCCCACCGGAGCGCCCGCGTCGATGCCCGCATCGGCAGCCCCCGCATCGGCGAGGGCCTCGAGTTCGCGCTGCTTCGCTGCGGCGGCCTCGGCTTCAGCCTTCACGCGCGCCGTCATCGCCTCCTGCTCGGCCTTGATGCGCGCCTGTTCTTCCACCAGTCGCTGGTCGGCGAGTCGCTGCGTCTCGGCCTTCGCCTGCTGCTCGGGCTCGTAGAAGCCGAAGTAGTACCCAGCGCCGCCGCCCACCAGCAGCCCGCCGATGATCAAGAACCCCCACTTCAACCCGCCGCCGCGAACCGCCTTCTCGAGCTCCTTGTCATCGAGGAGCTCGGGCTGTGGCTGAGGCAGTGGGCGCGACTTCGACTTCGGCTCGGGCAGCGGCGCCGAGAAAGAAGGGGCCCTCATGGTCTCGCGCTGCGAGTCCGCCGGGGGCACCGACGGCGCGGGCGGAGGTGGCGGCTGCGCGGGGAGCGAGAAGTTCGGCTCCTTCCAGGTCTCGTGAATTCTCGCGCCCGGAGGAATCGACGGCGCGGGCGGCGGCGGCGGTGACACCGCGGGGAGATCGACCTGACTGGCTCGAAGCTCGTAGGCCCGCGCCTTGTTCGCGTCTTCGACGACCTGGAAGAAGCTCGCCAGCTCGGGAATGTCGCCGAGCCGCTTCCACGTCTCACCCGTCAGCGAGATCTCGTCATCGCGCCCGACCTTGCGCTCGATGATCCACTTCTGGAGCGTCGTGAGCTCTTTGCAGAGGTACGTGTTGCCGTTGGGCTGACGCACGCGCCATTCACGGGGGGTCGACGGCGGCGGGAGCGCCGCGGCGCCCGCGTCGTCACGAACTGGCAGCGTCATCACCAGCGACTTCCGCTTCACGCGAAAGACGTGCTGACACTCCGAGCACTTGACGGTCACGCCGTCGTCGCTGACGCGAGCATCATCGAGCTCGTAATCCGACTGACAGCGGGGACAGCGGACGTCCATGAGGCCTCAAACCGTAGATCAGGCCCCCTGCCGCGGGAACGCAACAATCTCGCCGCCCTGCCCGGAACGACGACGGTCGAAAAATTGCCCCGCCGTCCGCCCTCCCTACACTCCGCAACATCTCGATCCAGAGGTGTTGGTGATGACGACGGTGAAGCGACCGAAGGACAAGGCGTTGCTCTCGAAGCAGGACATCGTCGCGCGACGAAAGGCCCTGAAAGAGAAGAAGATGGGCGCTTCGAACACCGGCCGACGCGCCATCGTCGGCGTGTTCGTGCTGGCTGCGTCGGTGCTCTCGTTCCTCTCGATCGCGACGTTCGATCGGGTCGATCGGGTGGGCCCCGGCTTCCGCAACGCGGTCGGCCCCGTCGGCCATGCCATCGGAGAAGCCTTCCGGGGGCTCCTCGGCATCGTCGCGCTGGTGGTGCCGATCGTCGGCTTCTACGCCGCCGGCGTCCTCTTCATCGGCGAGAAGGACAAGAAGCGCTGGCCCCAGCTGGCGTCGTTCGGCCTCTTCCTCGTCTCGGGCGCCATCCTCGCGCAGCTCATGTTCAAGGAAGACGCGAGCTGGGCGCACGCTCCGGGTGGCCTCGTCGGCCGCGAGCTCGGCGGGCTGATGACGGCGCTGTTCTCGACCGTCGGCACCGTCGTCCTCGTCAGCGCGATCGCCGTCACCGCCGCCATCGTCGGCACCCAGTTCGCCTTCTTGCGGTTCTGCAGCTGGGCCTGGGCGAAGTCGCTCGTCCTCGCCGATCAGGCGAAGGCCTGGGCGCTCACGTTCTGGGCGCAACAGCAGCAACGGCTCGAGCAGCGCAAGCTCGACGCCGAGAAGGAACAGGCCGAAGAAGATGCCTTCCTCGCGACGCTCGAGGACGAAGAAGCCGAATTGGCCGAGCTCGAAGCGGCTGCTGCTGACGCCGAGGCTGCCGTCGAAGAGGCCGATCGCGTCCAGAAGAACCAGGAAGAGGCCCGCGCCCGCGCCATCACCGAGAAAGAGAAGCTGCGCCTCGAGCGCGAACGCCTCGCCATCGAACGTGAGGCCGCACGCCTCGCCAAGGAGGCGCTCAAGTCGGCGCGGCTCAACGAGAAGGATCAGCGCGCCCGGTCGGTCGCCGCCATCACGCCCGGCCTGCTCGACGAAGCGCGCACGGCGCCGCCTCCGCCTCCTGCGCAGCCCGCTTCCCCCACCAATGGCGACCCCGCCTGGGCGATGTCCTTCTTCCAGCCGCAGCCGCCTCCGCCGCCGCCCCAGTCGATGCCGCCGACGCCCCACGTGCCGTCGCAGCCCCCGATCGCCGCCGCGCCGAAGCGGGTCCCCAACATCGTCGAGGCCCTCGCGCAGCCGGCCCCCTCGCACTCGGTTCCGCCAGAGCCCGTCGACTCGGCGATGCTCGTCAACGAGTCAGCCGCCGCGAACGTGTCGAAGCCGCCGATGCCCGCCATCGAAGGTGCTGGAGCGCTCGCTCCGGCGGCGGCCGGGGCCCTGTCCCTCGGCGCGCAGACCTCTGCGCTCGCCGCGATGCCCCCCCACGCGCTCGCCAGGACCCCGCTCATCATCGAGCCCAAGGCGCCGCCGAAGCCCACGAAGGTCGACAAGAAGCAGTTCGAGTTCAGCGAGGGCCGCACCGGCTTCGATCTGCCGCCCCTCGACATGCTCGACATGAAGAAGAATGAGAAGAAGGTCCTCGACAAGGACGCCTTCCTCGTCACCGCCGAGCGCCTCACCTCGAAGCTGCGTGACTTCGGCATCGACGGAGAGGTCGTCGAGATTCGCCCCGGCCCCGTCGTCACCATGTACGAGTTCAAGCCTGCGCCCGGCGTGAAGATCAGCCGCATCGCCTCGCTGTCGGACGATCTCGCGATGGCGATGGAGGCCCTGCGCGTTCGCATCGTCGCTCCGATTCCCGGCAAGGGCGTCGTCGGCATCGAGGTGCCGAACAAGGAACGCGAGATGGTCTTCCTCAAGGAGATCGGCGAGCAGGACGCGTTTCAGAAGTCGCAGTCGCGCCTCACCATGTGCCTGGGCAAGGACATCGAGGGCATGCCGTACATCCTCGATCTCGCCAAGGCGCCCCACCTGCTGATGGCCGGCACCACCGGCTCGGGCAAGTCGGTCGCGGTGAACGCGATGATCATGTCGATTCTGCTCAAGTCGACGCCCGAAGAAGTGCGCTTCATCATGGTCGACCCGAAGATGCTCGAGCTCTCGATCTACGAGGGCATTCCGCATCTGCTCCTGCCCGTCGTGACCGATCCGCGGAAGGCGGCCGTCGCGTTGCAGTGGGCGGTCGACGAGATGACCCGCCGCTACAAGCTGCTGTCCGAGGCCGGCGTGCGCAACATCACCGGCTACAACACGCTGGTCGAGACGGAGCAGAAGAAGAAGGCCGCCGCGAAGTCGACCGTCGAGGCGAAGCCCACCGTCATCAAGCCGAAGGCGGAAGCCCCGAAGCCGCCGCCCGTCGCCGCGGAAGCCGCGCCTGCCCCAGCAGAGGTGAAGCCCGAGGCGCCACCGCTCATCGCCCCCGTCGTCGAAGCGAAGAAGAAGAGGCGCAAGCTGCTCATCGTCGACGTCGCCGGGGAACAGGAGACGCCATCGGCCGAGACCGCTGCGTCGGACGCTGCCGCAGCGACACCGGAGCTCGACATGGGCGTGGCCGTGCCGACCGCTCCGGCCGAGGAGATCCGCGAGGCCGTTGCCCCCGATCTCGAGAAGGCCATCGAAGCGCTCGCCACCGAGGCCGAGATCCGCGTCGAAGAGCCTGCGGTGTCCGACGAGGCCCCCTCGGAGCAGGAAGCCGCTGCCCTGGCCGAAGCCGCCGCTGCCGAGCACACCACCGAGGCCGCCGCGGACGAGCGCCAGAAGCTGCCGTACATCGTCGTCATCATCGACGAGCTCGCCGATCTCATGATGGTGGCCTCGAAAGAGGTCGAGACGTCGATCGCCCGCCTCGCCCAGATGGCCCGCGCCGCCGGCATTCACCTCATGGTGGCCACGCAGCGCCCGTCCACCGACGTCGTCACCGGCATCATCAAGGCGAACTTCCCGACCCGAATCACGTTCATGCTCCGCAGCAAACCCGACTCGATGACCATCATCGGAACGGTCGGCGCCGAGGCCCTGCTCGGCATGGGCGACATGCTCATCATGCCGCCCACCAGCGCTCACCTGCAGCGCGTGCACGGCTGCTTCGTCTCGGAGGTCGAGATCAAGAAGGTCGTCGATCACCTCAAGGCCCAGGGCAAGCCCGTCTACGACGAGTCGATCCTCAAGCCGCGGGACGAGGAGAACGAGGGTGGCGAAGACGCCGAGGACGAGCTGTCGGACGAGCTCTACGATCAGGCGATCGCCATCGTCAGCGAGATGAAGAACGTCAGCATCTCGATGCTCCAGCGCAAGATGCGCATCGGGTACAACCGCGCGGCGCGAATGATCGAGCGCATGGAGCGCGACGGCGTGGTTGGCCATGCCGACGGCGCCAAGCCCCGCGAGGTGCTCGTGCGCGGTATCGGCGAAATGCCCGGCACCGGCGCCATGTGAGACGAAGAAAACGCTGGAGCAGCCCTGTAAGCCGGGTTTTGTGCGCCCCGGTTTCCCGAGGCCGGCGAACATTCGTCTAGGAGCGCCGTTGCCGACGCCCTCAACAGCAAGCAACCCGGAAGCATCGGACGGGCCGCCCGTGTCACGCCTCGCGGAGTGACGCTTCCCTATTGGCTCTTGCACCAGGTGGGGTTTGCCGTGCCGCGGCTGTCACCAGTCGCGCGGTGCGCTCTTACCGCACCGTTTCACCCTTCCCTGCCCTCGCGAGCAGGAGGTCTGTTTTCTGTGGCACTTTCCTGCGGCTTGCGCCGACTGGCCGTTAGCCAGCACCTTGCCCTGCGGTGCCCGGACTTTCCTCCCGCCACCCCGTCCTGCAATGGCCGGCGTTCACCCGGGCTGCTCCAGCGCGATCACTGGTAGCACTCCTGACGCGGCGAATCTGCACGCGTGACGGGTCACGAGGGCGTTTCAGAGGGATCTGGAGTCAGAGGAGACTCCCCGGCCGGGTCCAGGAGACGCTGGAAGTCCACGAGATGTCTCATTCGTTGAAGCTGGCAAGGCTGTTGCTAAACCCGGAAGCCCAGGACCAGGAGGGCCCATGACGACGACCCACACCGCCAAGCCGACCCACAGCCGAAAGAAACCCCGGGTCGTCAAGACGCTCAGCGCGGCAGCGTGGGCCCAGGTGACCGTGACAATTCGAGAGCTTGCGCGGCCGCCACGGGTGCCCTGACTGCTGGAACTTCAGTCTTCGTCGGCCACGATTTCTTCGTCGGCCTCGACTTCGACCTCATCTTCATCCGCGGCCGGCTCCGCTCCCTCGACAGCCTCGACTGGCTCGATGATCTTGGGTGCCGCCGACAAGCGGCTCCGACGACCCTCGGACTTGGTCACCGTCGCTTCCCGCTGGTCCGCTCCGCACTTCGGGCAGATCGGGTCGGGCTTCTTCATGTCGTAGAACTTCGTGGTGCACTTGAAGCAGAGGAACTTGGTACCGAAGTCTTTCGCGGGCATGGCTGGGCAAAACCCCCTCATCAGGAACCTGAAAACGAGTCGCGCTGCCTAGTGTCGCTGCGATTCCAAGTCAACGGTGACCGCGTTAGGCTGTCGGGCGTCTCCACCGAAGGGTCGGCTTTCTCCGTGAACGTCTCCTGCACCAACTGCGGTAAGCGGTACGTCCTCTCCGACGACAAGGTCGCTGGGAAGACGTCCGTCAAGATCCGCTGCAAGCAGTGTCAGAGCCTGATCTCGATCGATGTGGCGAACGCGGATGGCCAGGTGAGCGGCGCCTCGACCCCGATGCCCGCGACGCGAGGAAGCGGAGCCCTGGCGATGGCGGCCGTGCAACAGCCGACGGGCAGCCCCTGGGAAGAAGAAGCCACCAAGGCGATGCCTGCGCTCGACATGACGTCCCAATGGCACGCCATGATCGGCGGCGTGCAGCAAGGCCCGTTCGACGTGAGGGCGCTCATGGCAAAGGTCGCTGCGGGAGAAGTGACCTTGCGCACCTACCTGTGGAAGACCGGAATGGGCGATTGGAAGCGCGCCGCTGACGTGGCGGAAGTCAGCGCGATCTTCGCAGGCGCGGGTGCAGCCCCTTCATCGAGCCCGTCGCAGCCCAACAAGCCCATCACGCGCACCTCGCAGCCCGTGGCGCGCAAAGACATCGCCGTCGCCAACGAGCTGCCGTCGCCCGGGGTGACGCGCCCGCGCGGAGGCAACGTCGCCGACCCCCTGCCTGCGGGAAACCAGCTGTCGGCGGCGCCGACGATTGCCGCGGGCCCCCAGTCTGACGCAGCACCACTCGCAGAAGTCTCGACCCAGCCCACGCGACCTGCGCAAGCCGATCAGCCCCTCAACGATCTCTTCGGCGATCTCTCGAACTCGAACCTCGAGCGCGTACCCAGCGGCGACATCGGGGTCACCGAGACGCCGTCGCAGCAGTCCGCGCAGTCACCATCGGGCCAGGCCGACATCGACCCCTTCGCGGCGCTCGGTCAACCAAGCGACAAAGAGCTCCCTCCGCCCGGCGAAGCCACCAAGTTCTTCATCGCGCAGGCCGGCGTCAACAAGCGCAACCCACCGTGGAAGATCGCGCTCTTCGCCATCAGCGTCGTGGCGCTGCCGACCGCGGTGCTCTTCCTCCTGTCGACCTTCAACGTGGTCCAGCTTCCGAAGGTGACTCGCACCAACGAGAAGGGAGAAGAGGTGCAGGAGAACTTCTTCTCCAGCGAAGGCGTCGGCGGTCTCAGGGACCTGCTGACCGGCGATGCGAAGAAGCGGAAAGAGGAAGCCGCGCTCCGTGAGCGCGAGCGCGTGGCGGCTGAGGCAGCTGCTGCTGCGAGGGCCCGTGCCCTCGCGATGAACTCGGGTGGAGGCCCCGCCGTCGAGCCCGACCCGGTCAAACCCCCCACCAACCCCGGCCTCGCGAGCGACTTCGCCCTCCTCGACGACCCCAACAAGAAGAGCCGGGGCCCGAAGGATCGGAACAACAACCCCAACGCCATCGCGAGCTCAGGCCTCAAGGACGACGTCGCGGCGAAGGTCGTCTCGGACAACATCAAGACCTTCAACCTCTGCATCGAAGAGGCGCTTCGCCGGAACCCGAACCTGAAGGTCGGCGCGATCACGGTGAAGCTCACCGTTGGCCAGTCGGGGTCCGTCACGGCCGCCACCATCGACCCTGCGCAGCACCAGAACTCTGACTGGGGCGGGTGCATGATCAAGGCAGCCAAGCGCATCGTCTTCCCGGCCTCGGACGGTGAGACGGAAGTTCAGGTACCGCTCAAGCTCGGCGTCTCGATGTAGCGCGAAGCGGTTGCATCACGGGGCCGCACGTTCCACAGTCCGCTGACGCATGCACCTCGGGGTCGTCATCGGAACGGTCGTCTGCTCGAAGCGAGTCTCTGGCCTCGAAGGCGCGCGCTTTCTCGTCGTTCAACCCGTCACGCACACCAGGAAACCCTACGGCCCGGCTGAGGTCGCGGTCGATCGGGTGTCAGCGAGCCCGGGCTCTCTCGTGATGCTCGAAGGCAGCCGGGAAGCCGCGCTGGCCTGCGACCCGTGGTTCGTACCGGTCGACAGCGCGATCGTCGGCCTGGTGGACGAGGTGGACACGTGAACCTCTGCCGCGTGCTCGGAACCGTGGTGTGCACCGAGAAGCTCCCCGTCTTCACGGCCCGGAAACTCCTGGTCGTGCAGCCGATCGACGAAACGCTGAAGGAGATCGGCAACTCGTTCATCGCGATGGACAACACCTCGTCGGCTGGAAAAGGCGACCTCGTGCTGGTGTTGGGTGAAGGCAACGGCGTACGACAGATCCTCGAGGACAAGACGGCGGCGGTGCGTCACCTCATCGTGGGCGTCGTCGACCAGGTGAGCGTCGGCTGATGCCGTCGCCTCCGCTGCCCCGGCTGCGCGCCGATCTCGTCGCCACGTCACGCCGGCTGCATCAGATGGGCTGGGTCGCGAACCACGACGGCAATCTGTCGGTGCGCCTCACGGGAAATCGCCTGCTCATCACGCCGACCGCGGTGTCGAAGCTCGACGTCGACGACGCGATGCTGATCATCGTCGACCTCGACGGCAAGGTGCTCGAGGGCCGCAAGAAGCCGTTCTCGGAGCTGGAGCTTCACCTCGCCGCGTACCGCGCGCGTCCGGAAGTGGAGTGCGTCATTCACGCGCACCCGCCGCATGCGACGGCGTTCGGCCTCGTGGGCGTGGAGCTGGGGCCCATCGCGATGCCGGAGATCGTGGTGTCGCTGGGTGATTCGATTCCCACCGTGCCGCGGCTGATGCCGAAGACGCCGGAGCTGGTCAAAGCCGTCGAGGCCACTGCTGGGAAGGTCGACGCGATGTTGCTCGCGGGAAACGGCGCGTTGACGTTGGGCGCGTCACTCGAGCAGGCGCTGCTGCGCATGGAGCTGGTGGAGCACTACGCGAAGATCCTCTCGATCGCGCGTGGGCTGGGCTCCGTGCAGGCGGTGCCGCCGGCGGATGCGAAGAAGCTCCTCGAGGCGCGGGCGAAGGCGGGCCTGGGTCCGAAGCCGAAGGCCTGAGCCAGCGTTGATCAACGGCCGTTCTGGAGCGCCCGCATCCTGGCCTCAGGGCACCTCTTGTCGGGGTCGCGCGCTCGCAGGCCGCCTGGTCTGCACCGTACGCCATGAGCCCGGACAGACCGAGAAAGCACGGCGCGCTTCTCTTGCGAGTCCCGGGGCAAACCTAGAGCGGAGGAATCTCGGCCCACTCATCGTCGCAGATCGTTCCAATCAGCTCGCGACGCCAGCACGCTCCCGATACGCAGACGTCGTCAGCGCCGGGGCAGACCGTCGGCGAAGCACAGAGGGCGCCGGTGAGCGTCGGCTTGAACACCGCGGCCTGCGACCAGACGAGCGCATCGGTCGAACACCCCATGCCCGAGTGCGAGACCAGCCCGACGTTGGTGGCGGCCGCGGGAGGCGTGGTGGTGAGCGAGTTGATGTTCAGGCAGCGACCTCCGTACACGCTCAAGGTCAGCTCCTGTCGCTCCTGAACCGGGACGGTCGCGGACAGGTGCGCGAAGAAGCCGCGCGCCGTCTCGCTGCAGCGGCAGAACTCGCTGGCCAGCGCCTGACTCAATGGAATCGTCTGGGTCTGCAGGTACGTCCGCACGTTGGTGATCTCGGTCGCCGCGGCAGGGTCTGTCAGCTGTCGCGCAAACGGACCAGGGGTCGTGATCGCCACGCCGCCGTCGGTTCCGGTGGCACGAACGCCGCACGTCGTCGGCATCGCGACCGAGCGACACGTCTTCCACCAGTCGGGGATGAGCGGGCTGGACGCCAGACCCAGCCCGAAGTCGTCGGAGCAGGTGCTGGCCGAGGCGTGTCTCCAGAAGATCGTGTAGCCGCCCTTCTGCAGCGCCTCGGTGAGGTTGCGCCGGAAGGTCGTCGTCGCGCCCGTCGTCTCACACGCCGACGCGGAGCACGCGTAGACCGCGTAGGTGTAGATTCGGGGTTGTCTCATCGCCTGGCGTGACGCGAGCGAAGGCTTCGCTCCGCCACCGAACGGGTACCCGCGATACGGCATGTCCGGCACGAGCTGCTCGAGGACGTCGGGCGTCATCGCGTTCGGCCCTTCGTAGACGAGCGTCGCCGTCGCGTCGGACGGGCCCGAGGGCGCACCGTCGAGGCGGCGGAGCAGGCGAACTCGCTCGAACGGGGCTCCCGTCGGGTTCACCCAACGGGCCTCGATACCGGCGCGATTCGACGTGTACGCGACCACCAGTCCGGTGGGCGGTTGCAGCACGGCCGCACCACCGGCTGAGCCGCCAGCAGAGGCGCCGCCAGCTGAGCCGCCCGCGGAGGCGCCACCTGCTGAGCCGCCCGCGGAGGCTCCACCTGCTGAACCGCCCGCGGAGGCGCCACCCGCTGAACCACCTGCGGAAGCGCCACCCGCTGAGCCGCCAGCAACGCCACCCGCCGACGCTCCAGCCGAGCCACCGGCGATGGCGCCACCTCCTGAGCCTCCCGCTGCGCCACCACCGCCGGTCGATCCCGACGCGACGCAGCGCTGTTGCCGACAGACCCGACCACCCGGGCATCGGGCGCACTGCAACCCGCCACTGCCGCACTCGGATGAAGCGGTCCCAGGCGTGCACACGTCGCCAGCACAGCAGCCCGACGCGCACGTCGAGGCATCACAGGGCGGCATCGTCTGACATGACGCCAGGAGCAGCATCGAGAGGACCACGAAGAAAGCGCGAGTGACCATGGCGCGCCTTCTATGCGCTCGAAGGCGGGAGCGCACTCCGAGCGTGCATCAGGGCTCGGGCTCGTCGGCGCCTTTGAGCCACGGCAACGGATCGATGGCCTGCCCCTGCTTGCGAATCTCGAAGTACAGGTAGGCGCCTTTCAGGCTGCCGGTGTCGCCGACCTCGCCGAGCGCCTCACCTTCTTCCACCTCATTCCCCACCTCGACCTGCATCACGCTCAGGTGCGCGTAGAGCGAGTGATAGCCCGAGCCATGGTCGACGATGACCAGGTTGCCGTAGCCCTTGAGCCACCCCGACCAGGCCACGGTGCCCGAGCCCACCGACGACACCGTGACGCCTGGGGACGCGCGCAAGTCGATGCCCTTCTGGACCGTCACGGTGTTGAAGCGTGGGTTGACGACCTTCCCGAAGCCGACCTCGATCAGTCCCTTCACGGGGAACGGGAGCTGGCCCTTGCGGGCGCGAAACCCGGCGTGCTGCGTCGACGGCGCCATGTCGCCCACCATGGTCGCGAGCTCCTTCTCGCTGACCTCGAGCTCGGCGATCAGCCGGCTCATGCGATTCTGTTCGGCGCCGAGAGAGGCGAGCAGATCAGAGAACCGCGCCAGCCGTGCCTGGCCAACCGCCTGTTCGGTGCGCAGCGCCCGCAGGTAGCTTTCTCCCGTTGCCTCGAGTCGCTCCATGCGCCTCGACACGAGGGCCTGGTAGCGCGTGAGGGTCGTGAGCTGCTCGAGCGCCCGCGCATCAGACGCCACGAGCGTCCCGACGGCGCGCTGGCGCTTGATGAGCGTCGAGAAGTCCTCCGCGGCGAGCAGAAAGCCCAACGCGTCGCGTTTCTGCAGACGGTAGAGCATCACCAGCCTGGGCGCCAACGTCCGCTGCTGTTCGCGCACGGCGGCCGCGTTCTTCTCGAGCTCAATCGAGAGCGCTGCGCGTTGACGCTCGAGGCGCTGGCGCTGGCGCTCGAGCGAGGTGACGCGCGAGGACGAATCGCGGGACAGCCGCTCGAGCGTGTCGAGGAGGGTCAGGAGCTCCTTCTTCTCGGTGCCGAGCGCGTCGAAGGCCTTCCGCTCGGCCTCGAGCCGCTCCTGCAGTTCGGCGCGCTCTTCGGCCACGTCGTCGGGCGACGCAGCGAAGGCAACGCAGAGCCAGAGGGAGAGCACCACCGTCACACCCGCAGGAAGCGCCGCACGGCGATGAAGCTGCCCAGCAGACCCAGGGAGCACCCGATGCCGACCAGCTCGCCGGCCAGCCTGGGCCACTCGACGCTCAGGCGCCCGTCGAGACGGGCGAAGGCCAGCAGCCCGCCTGGTCCCGACTCGAGCCATCGCACCAGGGCGAAGACCGCGCCGAGCGCCAGCCCGGCAGCCAGCAGCCCCTGGAGGAGCCCCTCGAGCAGGAACGGCAGCCGCACGAAGCGATCGGTCGCGCCCACCAGCTTCTGAATCTCGATTTCTTCCCGCCTCGCGAAGATGGCCAGCTGCAGCGTCGCCGAGACGACGATGACGGCGGTGAGGAACACGAGCGAGAAGACGACCAGGCTGGCGATCTCGAGCGCGCGGGCAATCAGCGTCAGCCGCTCGAGCGCCTCTTCGCCATAGTCGACGCCCGTGACGAACGGCAGCGCACGGGTCTTCTGCGCCAGCGCGCCGAGCGAAGCGGCGTCTCGCGCGGCTTTTGGCAGGTGCACTTCGAGGCTCCACGGCAGCGGGTTGTCGGGGAGCTCGGTGAGGCCCTTCCCATCGTCCCCGAGTTGGGTCGCGAGGCGCCCAAGCGCCTCTGCGGGCGAGACGCGATGCACCTGGCCCGACGTGCGCTGGGCGAGGGCCTGTTCGAGCTCGAGGACCTGCGATTCAGGCGCGTCTTCGGCGAGGTAGACCGTCATCTCCACCTCGCCGCCGAGCGAATCGACGAGCGCGTCCAGTTGCGTGCGGGCGATGCGGGCGATCCCAAAGCCGACGAGCGACAACGAGAGGCTCGCGACGGCAATGACGTGAACGAAGGGTGAGCGCACGATGCTGCCCACCGCGGTCCGCACGAAGTAGGCGAGCTTCGCCGGTGCGCTCATGCGATCTGGGACATCAGCCGGGCGGCCTTGGCGCCGCGCTCATCGGCGACGACGGTGCCCTTCTCGAGCCGCAGGGTCCGTTTCTGGTAGCGCTCGATCAGCGTCGCGTCGTGGGTGGCCACCACGACGGTGGTGCCGCGGGCGTTCACGTCGGTCAGCAGATCCATGATCTCGACCGTGAGCGCCGGGTCGAGGTTGCCGGTCGGCTCGTCGGCCAGCAGGAGCGCGGGATCGTTCACGAGCGCGCGGGCGAGCGAGACACGTTGCTGTTCGCCACCCGAGAGCTTGAGCGGCGAGACGTCGGCTTTGTGCTCGAGCCCGACGCGCCGGAGCATCTTGAGGCTGCGATCTCGCACCTCGTCGCGAGCGGTGCCCAGCACGTCGAGCGTGAAGCCCACATTCTCGGCGACGGTGCGCGTCGGCAGCAGCTTGAAGTCCTGGAAGACGACGCCGATGTTCCGCCGCAAGAACGGAATCCCCGACTCCCGCAGGCGGGCGACGTTGCGGCCGGCGAGCAACACCTGGCCCCGGCTGGCGCGCTCGGCGAGGAACATGAGCTTCAGCAGCGTCGACTTGCCGGCACCCGACGGACCCGTGAGGAAGACAAACTCGCCCTTCTCGATGTCGAGGTTGATGTCCACCAGCACGGGCGGGTCGCCTGGGTACGCCTTCGTGACGTGGAACATCTGAATCATCGCGGACTCGATCGTACCCGAGAGCGAGGGCGGCGGCGAAGACACATCGGGCGGGCGCTCCAGCAGGAGAGCCCGCCCGTGGGTGAGGCCAGGCAGCGGTGTGGCTACTTCGCGGCCTTCACGGCGGCCTGGAGCTCGGGGAGTGCCTTGAAGAGGTCGGCCACGAGGCCGTAGTCGGCGACCTGGAAGATGGGGGCGTCGCCGTCCTTGTTGATGGCGACGATCGTCTTCGAGCCCTTCATGCCGGCGATGTGCTGGATCGCGCCCGAGATGCCGGCGGCGATGTACAGCTGCGGCGCGACGACCTTACCCGTCTGACCGACCTGCAGGTCGTTCGGCTGCCAGCCCGCATCGCACACCGCACGCGAGGCACCGACCGCGGCGCCGAGCTCGTCGGCGAGCGCGTTGACGTCCTTGAAGTCGCCCTTCGTTCCGCGCCCACCAGACACCACGATCTTCGCCTCGGTGAGCGCCGGACGGGCCGACTTCACTTCCTTGAACGCGACGATCTTCTGCAGCGCCTTCGCAGGAGCCGCCGGCGAGAACGCCTTCACTTCTCCAGCGCCCGACTTCTCGGCGAGGGGGAATTCGGTGGTGCGCGCGGTGAAGCACTTGATCGGGGTGCCGAGCGTCACGGTTGCGATGACGGCGCCGGCCCACATGGGGCGGGTCAGCTGCAGATCGGCGCCCGACGTGCCGACGACGCCGAGAATCTCTGACGCCATGGCCGCCTTGAGGCGCGCGGCGATGCGCGGCATCACGTCACGACCGGCCTGGGTGGCCGCGGCGCCGACGTACTCGGCCTTGATGGAAACGGCGATCTCCGCCACCGCAGGGGCCACGACGTCGGCGGTGAAGCCAGCGAGGTGCGCAGCGCTGCCGGCGTGCACGACCTTCACCCCGTACTCCTTGACGGTGTTGGCGAGGCCCGAGGCGTCCGTCGCGAGGACGACGGCGTGCAGGTCGCCCCCCGTCCTGGCGGCGATCTGCCGACCGGCGGTGAGGGCGTTGAGGGTGGCCTTGCGGAGCGACCCGTCAGGCTGGGCTTCGACGACGATGAGAACGTTGGACATGGTGTGAGTTCCTTTTTCAGTCGGGTCGAAGGCAGGTCAGATGACCTTGGCCTCGGTCTTGAGCTTGTCCATGAGGGCGGCGATGTCGGGCACCTTGATGCCGGCCTTGCGGGCGGGCGGGTGCTCCAGCTTCGTCACGGTGATCCTCGAGGTGCCGTCGACGCCGAGGGTCGCGGGCGTGTGCTCCTCGATGGGCTTCGACTTCGCCTTCATGATGCCCGGCAGCGAAGCGTAGCGCGGCTGGTTGAGGCGCAGGTCGGTGGTGACGAGGCACGGCATGCTGCACTCGAGCGTCTCGAGGCCGCCGTCGACTTCGCGCACCACCGTCAACGTCTTCGCGTCGGCCGAGAGCTTCAGCGCCGGCTGCTTCGTCTTCTCGGCTTCCGACTCCATCGACTCTTCCTTCGAGGCGAACGTGGCCTGAGACCAGCCGAGCCACTCGGCGAGGTACTGACCGACCTGGTTCTGATCGTCGTCGATGGCCTGCTTGCCGAGGATCGCGAGGTCGGGCTTCTCCTTCTCGATCAGCTTCTGCAGACAGCCGGCGACCGTCATCTGATCGAGCGGGCCGGTGTGGTTGACCCAGATGGCCTTCGTCGCGCCCATGGCGAGTGCGTGGCGGAGCTGCTCGTGCACGTCCCTGGTGCCCACCGAGACGACGACGATCTCGCCGCCGCCGTGCTTGGCCACCAGGCGCAGCGCCTCTTCCACGCCGATCTCGTCGAAGGGGTTGATCTTGTACTTGAGCCCTTCGAGAACGATCCCGTTCCCCTGGGCGTTCACCTTGATCTTCGACTCGTAGTCTTCGACCCGCTTGGCGGTGACGAGGATCTTGATTGGCATGCGAGGGCCCTCCAGTGGCCGACAGTGCATCGCATGACGCGATGCGGCGCCGTTGACTTAGGGGTCAACGAACACTGCGGCAAGCGGAAATCGAGGCCGACGAAGGGTCGAACAGACAGGGCTGATTAGATGCCCTTGAGCAGCTCGCGCGCGATCACGAGGCGCTGCACCTGGCTGGTGCCCTCGTAGATCTGAATGAGCTTGGCGTCGCGCATCAGCTTCTCGACCGGGTACTCCTTCGAGTAGCCGTAGCCGCCGAAGATCTGTACGGCGTCGGTGGTGGCCTTCATCGCCATGTCGGCGGCGAAGCGTTTGGCGTAGCTCGACACCAGGGTGTTGCGCTCACCGGCGTCGAGCTTCCACGCGCTCTCGTAGGTCAGCAGGCGCGCGGCGTGAATCTCGCTGGCCATGTCGGCGATCATGAACTGCACGCCCTGGAACTCGGCGATCGGCTTGCCGAACTGCTGGCGTTGTTTCGCGTAGTCGATGGCGTGCTCCATCGCGGCGCGGGCGTTGCCGACGGCGAACATGGCGGTGAGCGGGCGCGAGTTGTCGAGCGTGTTCATGGCGACGAGGAAGCCCTCGCCTTCCTGCCCGATGCGGTTCTCGACCGGCACCTTCACGTCTTCGAAGGTGAGCGTGACGGTGTTCGAGGCCCGCTGGCCCATCTTGTTCTCGTGCTTGCCGACGGTGAGCCCCTTCGGCCGGCCCTGGACGACGAGGCACATGATGCCCTTGTGCTTCTTCGCGGGGTCCGTCGTGCAGAAGATCGAATACTGGTCGGCAAACTCGCCGTTGGTGATCCACTGCTTCTGGCCGTTGAGCACGTAGAAATCACCGTCGCGGCGCGCAGTGCAGCGCATACCAGCGACGTCGCTGCCTGCACCGGGCTCGGTGAGGCCGAAGCTGGCGAGCAGGAACTTCTCGGTGAAGGGCTTGAGGAACTTCTCCTTCTGCTCCTTCGTTCCCGAGAGCACGATCGGCAGCAGGGCCAGATCGTTCGCGATCATCGAGGTGGCCATGCCCGAGCAGCCCCAGGCGAGCTCCTCGGCGATGACGGCCTGCGCCAGGTGCGACAGCTCGATGCCGCCGAACTCCTGCGGGATCGTCATGTTCATCAAGCCGAGCTCCCAGGCCTGCTGGATGATCTCGCGCGGAAACTGAGAGGTCTCGTCGTAGTGGGCGGCCTTCGGGCGCATGGCCTCGCGGCCGAACTTTCGAGCGGTGTCCTGCAGGGCCTTGAGGTCATCGGTCAGGGCAAAGTTCATGCACACCTCGTAACACACGACTTCCAGAGCGCGGCGACGGTTTGGCCTGCGGAGCAGCAGAAGCGCTACAGTCCCTGAAGATATTGACTCGGCATTGCGCCGGGTGAGACTCGCGGGCCGCGCCAGGTCTCGTTCGCAGCGCACCAAAGGGAGCAGTTCATGGCTCAGCAGAAGTGGTTGGCAGTGGCGTGTGTCGCCGTGGCGACAGCGTGCGGCCCGGCGATGGTCGAGCCAGTCCTGGAGCTGACCGTGGCCCCACGCACTCTTCGCGCTGACGGCCAGCCGTCGGTCGTCTCGATCACGGCCACCGACGGGGCTGGCAAGCCAGGCACCGGCTCGGTGCGCGTTCGCAGCACCTTCGGCAGCCTCAAGGACGCCGCCACCGTCCAACTGGCCGAGGGTAAGGGCGCGGTCGACTTCTCGTGCGACGTTCGCATGGACATCGAGTGCAAAGGCACCGCGCGACTGACGGCGGAGTGGACGTCTGGGGGCAAGCTGCTCGAGGCCACCGCGTCGATCAGCCTGGTGGGGCCGCCGATTGATGCTGGCGTGGACGGCGGCGGAAGCGACGGGGGCGCGGGCGACGGAGGCGCGGGCGACGGCGGGCCGGGCGACGCAGGCCTGGGCGATGCAGGCACAGTCGATAGCGGCGTGCCGCTCGACGCGGGCACCTTGGACGGCGGCTTCTTCGACCAGTACCGCCTCACCATCGTCGACGCCGGGAAGCCGACGCTCATCACGGGTGTGAGTGACGAGGTCGACATCACCTTCCAGCTGACCCTCAACACCATCAACATGAACCCGGTGGAGGGCCGCATGGCGACCGTCACCGTCGACAATGGCGCCTCGTTCAACGCGACGATGCCCGTGTCGACCATCACCCGCACGACCGACATGGCGGGGCGTTTCACCGTCACCGTGTATTCGGGGAACGCGCAGCCACGGAGCAACCTCTCGGTCGTCGCCAACGCCGAAGATGCGCGCGCCACGGCGGTGATCCGCGCCGTCAACGTCGCTGGCGCCGAGTGGGTGTCCGACTCGGCGACGCAGACAACCCTCGCTATCAGCTCGACCGGCATGGGCAACACCACGGCTGTGCTGTTCCGAGTCAAGGACGCCATGGGCATGCCCGTCGAAGGGGTCGACGTCACCTTCTTCGTCGCGCCGAACTCGGCCGCCGGCTGCACGCTCCTTCCGCTTCGCGATCGCACCAACGCGATGGGCATCGCCAGAACGACCTTGTCCTCAGGCGACTCGCAAGGCACCGCCTCGGTGATCGCGCGGGTCTTCAGTTTGACTGACACCCTGTCGACCAACTTCAACATCGTGATCGGCCGGGTGAATGAGGGCCGCATGCAGCTGAGCTGCAATCGCGCGACGCTTGGAGCACTCCAGTCGCCCTCTCCGCCGCGCATGGATCAGAACGCCACGTGTACGGTGTCGCTGGTCGACCGGGGTGGGCGAAACCCGCCGTTCGCCTTGAACGTCTCATGGCTCACCGAAGCAGGCAGTATTCCCCCGATGAGCACGTCGACGGCGGGGGCGCCGAGCGTGTCCGCGGTCTTCAACACCGGTGGGACGCTGCCAGTCTCAACCACGCCTCTTCCTGCAGTGTCAGGGCCCTTCGCCGCGCCGCAGGAGCCTTCGTTCGGCGCGAACAACCCGCGCGACAACTTCGTCAGCATCGTCGCTGCCGTCCAGGGTGAAGAGGAATTCTGGGATGGCTCGGGCTCGAGCCGCGGCCTGACCAACGGAACCTGGGACCCAGGGGAATACTGGGTCGACCTCGCGGAGCCGTTCGCCGACAACAATGACAATGGCCGCTGGGACCCGGGAGAGCCCTACAATGATACTGATCGCACCAACTGTCTCACCGGCATGGTCGAGCCAAAGAACAACCGCTGGGATCCGCCCAACGGCTGTTGGGACCGCGCCACGCAGGTGTGGAAGACGACCCACATCGTCTACTCGGATGGGCCGGCCGGTGTGGTCAACACATTCCTCCGGTTCAGCCCGCCGCTGCCTTCCTTCATGGCGGTCGAGACCCTGCAGCAGATCTCGATCACGTGGACCGACAGGTACTTCAACCGATTTTCCTCCGACAGCGCGAGCATCAACGTGTCGACGATCGCGGGGACTCGAGGGTCGGCGACGATTTCGAACAGCGCCATCGCAGGCGAGGCCTTCGGCCACCAGCTCGAGTACTTCGCGGTGCGCGCCCAGGTCTCGGACGCCGGCACCGTCCTCGCCGAAGAGGGAATCTGCGACCCGCAGGAGCCCGATTCGGGGTACCCCGGTGTTCGCTGCCTGCGCACCTACCGCTTCCGCGACTGGCGAACCTCGCCGCCAAACGTCACGATGACCCTGGTGGCTCCGACGGGCCAGGCGGCGCTCTCGGACGGTGGCGTCCCGCCGGCGACGAGCACGACGTGGGAGCTCCGGGCAGGCAACGGGTTGCAGTCGGGGCCCTCGGCGTACCAGTTCACCGTCGCGTTCCCCTGAGTCGGAGACTCAGCGCCCTGGCGCTCCAAACCACGCCAGCATGTCGCTGAGGGCTTCGACCGAAACGGGCTTGGGCAGGTACGCGTCCATTCCGGCCGCGAGGCACGCGAGCTCGTCGGCCTTCATCGCGTTGGCGGTGAGGGCGATGATCGGCAGGTGACGACCTGTCGTCTGTTCCACCGCGCGAATGCGGCGCGTGGCCTCGAGCCCGTCGAGCTGCGGCATCTGGACGTCCATGAAGACGAGATCGAAGCGGCGACCGGCGGTGATCTCGAGCGCCGAGCGGCCGTCGCGAACCGTCACGACGTCATGACCCAGCCACGACAACAGGGCGCCCGTGACGCGAGCGTTGATCTCATTGTCCTCGGCCAGGAGCACCTTGAGGCGCCGGCCCGTGCCCACCGCGCGCCGGGTGACGACGTTCGCCGCGCCACGAGTGAGCGGCAACCGAGCCTCGAAGCAACTCCCCTGCCCTTCAGCTTCGACGAGCTGCAGCTCGCCCCCCATCAGCCGGGAGAGTCGCCGCGCGATTGACAGGCCCAGGCCTGTGCCCTGCCTCCGCTGCCCTGGCGCCTGAACGAAGGGCTCGAAGATGCTCTCGCGCCAGTCGAGCGGGACTCCGGGTCCTGTGTCGCGAACCCTCAGCACGACCCCCCCGTCGGCCGGCGCGCCGAGAGTGACCGTGACTGCCCCGGTGTCGGTGAACTTGACCGCGTTGGCGACGAGGTTGGTGACGATCTGCCGCACGCGCCCGGCGTCGCCCACCACGGCGCCCTCGGCTTCTGGCGAGACCTCGATGAGCAGCTCGATGCCCTTGGTCGTGGCCTCGGCGTCGAAGCCCCGGGTCACCTGTCGGACCAGCGCCCCGAGGTCGAACGGCACGAGGTCGAGCTCGAGCCGGTCGGCCTCGATCTTCGACAGGTCGAGGACCTGGTTCACGAGCGCGAGCAGCGACTCTCCGGCGTTCTCGAGCACGCCGACGTAGTCCTTCACATCGGCAGGCAGGCTCAGGGTCCGCAGCAACTGCGTCACGAGGATGATGCCGTTGAGCGGCGTGCGGATCTCATGGCTGACGTTGGTGAGGAACTGACTCTTCGAGCTCGAGGCGTTGACGGCCTGCTCCCGGGCCGCGATCAGCTGCCGCTCGGCGCGCTTGAGCTCGGTGACGTCGCGCACCAGGCCCAGAAAACCGCGAGACTTCATCGGAGAAATGCGGCTTTCGAAGTCCCTCCGGCCGGCCTCCGGGAGCTCGAGCTCGTACTCGTGTCGTTGCGGCTCTCCGGTCTCTCTCGCGCGCTTCATCGCGACCAATGCAGCGTCGCCGATCTGAGGCGGCAAGACCTCGAGGATGGACCGGCCGAGGAACTGCTCGGGGGGCAAGAAGAAGCTTCGCGCGCTCCCTGCCTGGTAGTCGACGAAGCGGCCCTCTGCGTCGAACTGAAAGAGCAGGTCGGGCAGGCTCTCGAGCAACGCCTGGTTCCTGGCTTCCAGGAGCCTCAACCGGCGCTCCCGTTCCTCGAGCTCGACGGACGCCTGGCGGGCCGCGGTGATGTCGATCAGCAACCCGACGAAGCCGACCACCACCTCGCCGCGGGTCTCTGGCGTCGCCACCAGGCGCATCCACCGAACCGCGCCGGCCCGTTCGGTGACGCGCAGCTCGACGTCCATCGGCAGCCCGTGGGCCGCGGCGTCTCGCGCAGCCCCGTCGATCAGACGCAGATCGTCGGCGTGCATCACCGCACGCCAGCCTGCGCCGAGCGCCTGCTCGTGCGACTGCCCCGTCAGCTCCGTCCACCTCGAGTTGATGAAGGTGCAGCCAAGGCGCGCATCGCTCTGCCACACCGTGACGGGGATTCGTTGCGCGACGCTTCGAAAGTCGCCCGGGGTCACGGCGTCACCACCACTCGTATTTCTGGCCCGACGGTGCGGCCCACGACTGCTTGAGGAAGTTCTTGGCCGACACGCTCGCCGAGTGTTGATCGGTGATCAACGCCAGCACGCCGAGGTGCACCAGCATTCCCCCCAGCACCAGCACTGGCACCGCTTTGAGGGCGCGGAAGCGGCTGAACACCCAGGCCGTCACCGCGAGCACCATCAAGATGATCACCACGCCAGGCGCCGGGTTCGGCACCAGGGCGTTCAGCCACGACACGGGCCAGATCCCCTCCTGCACGAGGGGCACGGCCAACCCGAACAGGGACGTCGAGATGTGGAAGACGCCCTGCGCATCGGTGTGCTCGAGGTCGTTCGGCACGTAGTTCACCTGCGTCACCAGCGACATCAGGAGCACCGAAGAGACACACAGCCCAGCGGCGATCGAGTAGCCGGGGCCGACCCGCGCAGACAAGCGGTCCAGCGCGAGGCCGACCGGGAGCACGAGGAACGGAATCAGCGGCGTGAGGTGGCGGGGGCCCGTGGTCCACCCCCAGGAGTCATAGGTGAACGACGAGGTGAAGTAGGCGTTGCCCAGGAGCAGCGCGAGCACCATCACCCACTGGGCGCGATCCTTGGCCTTGAGCGGCCCGAGCCCCAGGAAGGTCAGCAACAGGAACGGCGAGAGCGTAAAGAACCCACGCAGCGGAGAGAACGCCGAGAGGACGAAGGCGCGCGGGTCCGGGTAGCGGATGCCGAGGAACCCACCGAGGTGCCAGCCCTGGTACGCAGCGTCGTTGAGGAACTTGTAGCCGCTCGTCAGCGGGTGGCCGAAGCACACCTGGTGGTACGCCATGAGGGCCACGAGGAACGGCGCGGCCCCGAGCACCACGAGGCCCACGGCCCGCGCCAACGCGCTCCACTGCTTCCAGCGCGCCGCCACCACGTATGCGGCGACCCCGACCACCCCGAGCGCGCCCGTGTACTCGGTGAAGACGACGCTCCCCGCGAAGAGGCCCGCCCCCAGCCAACCGTGCTCCTTCCAGTCCCCGCGCTGCACCCGCCACGCGGCGTAGAAGGTGCCGAAGAGCAGCACCGCCGTCAGTTGATGCGAGAGGAACTGCTCCGAGTAGCTGAACGCCAGCGTGCCCAGCGCGTAGACGACGACGAGCGTGTCCGAGGTCGCCTCGTCGAGAACCGTTCGAAGGAACCGCCGCAGGAAGACCAGCAGGAACAGCGTGGGCGCGACGGTGATGAAGAGGCGAGAGAAGAGCACCTGCGCCGACTCACTCACCGGCGTCTTGAGGGCCTTCAGCACCGCATAGATGGGCGCCCCGAGGAACGACAGCATCGGCGCCTTCGAGGGGTAGTAGCGGGTCTCGAGCAGCCGCGCGCCAGGCGGAGGCGGCGCGACACAACTGACGAGCTGCTCGACGTCTCCAACCCGCGCCTTCGCGACGCACGAGAGATCGCCCACCATGCCGAACTCGCGGAGCGTCTCGTTGATGACGACCGTGCCGTGGTCCACGAGGCTGCGCGATTGCCACAGGCGGCAGAGCTCGTTCGGGCTGCGGAGCGCCGGGTGGTACGGAAAGCAGAAGAGATAGAGCGCGGCGACGAGCCCGTACCCGACCTGCGGCGAAAGCCAGCGCGCCATGCGAGCGGCTCTATCACCTTCCTTCCGGAATCAACGCGGCGGAGTAGGGTTCACGCTCAGGCGCTGCTGATGGGCCACCTCGACGAAGAGACCATGTTGCAGTTCACGCTCGGCAACCTGCCGAGCGCGCGCGAGGCCGAAGCGCAGGCCCACCTTGGGGGCTGCGCCGAGTGTCAGCTGAGGCAGCAGTCAATCTCGTCGATCGTCTTCTCGAAGACGGTCGCCGGCCCCATCTCTGGCCCGCCGCAGCGCCCGGACACCCGGCCCGATCGCCCGAACGCCGACGGCAGCACCGTCGCCATCACCCGGGGCATGTCGCTGGGCCACTATGTGCTGCTCGAGAAGCTCGGCGCCGGTGGCATGGGTGAGGTGTTCGCGGCGTTCGACCCCCGTCTCGATCGTCGCGTCGCCTTGAAGCTCCTTCGCGCTGGCTCGCTGTCGGCCGAAGAAGGGAAAGCGCGGCTGCTCCGCGAGGCGCAGGCGATGGCGAGGTTGCAGCACCCCAACGTCATCGGTGTGCACGACGTCGGCACGTTCGGAGCCCGCGTCTTCATCGCGATGGAGTTCGTCGAAGGCGAGACGCTCGGGGAGTGGCTTCGCGCCGATCATCAATGGCGCGAGATCGTCGACACGTTCCTTCAAGCCGGGCGAGGGCTCGCGGCCGCGCACTCCGCGGGCCTGGTGCACCGCGACTTCAAGCCCGACAACGTGCTCATCGGGAAAGACGGGCGGCCGCGGGTCGTCGACTTCGGGCTCGCCCGCCAGAGCACCAGTACACCCGCGCCCACGGTGCCCATCACCCCAGACGCGCTCATTCCTGACTCGGCGCTCGGCGCGCCGCTGACCCGAGATGGCGCGGTGATGGGCACGCCCGGGTACATGGCGCCCGAGCAGATCGCCGGCATGCCGACCGACGCGCGCTGCGATCAGTTCAGCTTCAGCGTCGCCCTGTACGAAGCGCTGTACGGGAAACGGCCGTTCGGTGGAGCGACGCTACGTGCGCACGCGAAAGAGATCGCGCAGGGACACCTGCTGCCGCCGCCGTCGGGCTCGCCGGTTCCAGGGGAATTGTACGACGCGCTCGCCAGAGGGCTCTCGAACGATCCGGCGAAGCGATGGCCCGACATGGCCGCGCTCCTCAAGGCGCTGGAGCCGCGGCAGGGCATCTCGGTCAAGCTCGTCACGTTGGTCGCCAGCCTCGCCATTCTCGCCATCGCCGTCACCGGCTTCGCCTTCTGGCAACAACGGCGCTTGCGGGTCTGTGGCGGCAGCGAGAAGCGGCTCACCGCCGTGTGGGACGAGCACCGGAAGAAAGAGATCCACGCCGCGTTCCTGGCGACCCGCGCCTCGTACGCCGACGAGCTGTGGCGAAAGGTCGAACGCCTGCTGGACGGGTGGGCGCTGGACTGGGTCAACGCGAGCCGCGATGCGTGCGAGGCCGCGCGCGTGCGCAAGACCGATAGTGAAGAGGTGTACGAGCTTCGTCAGGCCTGCCTCGAGGTGCGGCTCGACTACCTGAAGGCGCAGACCAACCTCTTCGCCGGCGCCGATCTCGAGATCCTCACCTCGTCCGCCTCAGCAGCCGCGTCGCTCGAGCCGCCGTCGCAGTGCCTCGACGCACGGGCCGTCAACCGGGCGCGTGACGACCCCAGAGAACATGAAGCCTCGCAGTCGGTGCAGCGCGTGATGGCCGAGGCGCGGGCGCTGTTCGATGCGTCGAAGTACGGACTCGGCGTCGAGAAGCTGAAGCCCGGCCTCAGGGCCGACGCGTCAGAGGGCGTGCAGGCCGAGGCGCTGCTCCTGCTCGAGCACCTGCAGCGTCGCGCGGGCCAGCTGAAGGACGCGAACGTCACGCTGCTGACGGCGTCGGAGCACTCGGTGAAGGCGCAGGATCTCGGCGCGCTCGCGAGGTCGTTCAGCCGGCTGGCGGTGGCTGACAACGAAGACGACCTCGCCCGCGCCGACGCGTGGAACAGCCTCGCCCGCGCCGCGGCCTCGAAGGTGCCCGAAGACTGGAAGGTGCTGACCGAGCTCTCGATCAACGACGGCATTCTCTCGAACTCCCGGAAGAACCACGAGCAGGCGCAGCAGGACTTCGAGCGGGCGCTGGCGCTCCAGGAGCAGCACCTCGGCCCAAACCACCCGGACGTGGCGCAGACGTGGAACATGCTGGGTGTCACGCTCGCCAGCCAGAACAAGCTCGACGAGGCGATCGTCTTCTACGAGAAGAGCCTCGCGCAGCACCTCGCGCTCGAGGGGCCCGACCACGCGTACACCGCCTCGGCCGAGCACAACCTCGCCGCGACGCTGCGGCGCAAGGGCCGCTACGAAGACGCCCTGGCCCACTTCGAGCGTGCGCTCGCGGCCCGGAAGAAGGTGCTCGGCGAGGAGCACGCTGAGACGCTCAAGTCGATCGATGGCCTCGCGCGCACGCTCCAGCACCTCGACCGACGCGACGAGGCGGTGACCCTGGTCACCGGGCTGCTCGCCGTGCGCGAGCGGGTCTCAGGGCCGAAGTCGAAAGAGGTGGCGGCGACGTGCGAGCTGCTCGCCGAGTTCCACGCAGACGCAGGGAACTTCAACGAGTCACGCGCCCTGGCGGAGCGGGAGGTCGCCATCGCCCTCGAGACCAAAGGCCCCGACGACCCGCTGACGGCGCGCGCACGATTGACCCTGGCGACGGCGCTCAACGGCCTGGGCCGCTGGAGCGAGTCGCGCACCAACCTCGACGAGGCCCTGCGCATTCGACGCAAGGTGAGCGGCGAGGACTCGGCCGAGGTGGCGATCGTCCTGCACGCGCTGGGAGCGCTCTGGCTCGAGCAGAAACGGGGGCCAGAGGCGAAGTCGTCGTTCGAGAAGGCCCTGGCGATGCGGGAGAAGCTCGGTGGCGCCACGAATGAGACGCTCGCCGATGCGAAGACGGGCATCGGGCGCGCCATGGTGCTGATGGAGCAACCGAAGGACGCGGTGGTGCAGTTCGAAGAGGTGCTCAAGCTGCTCGGCGACGTGGACGATCGTCGAAGGCTGGCCCGCGCGAAGGTCGATCTCGGCCGGGCCCTGGTGCTGGCTGACCCGACGTCGAAGGAGCGCGCGATGACGCTCTTGAACGAGGGGCTGTCAGGGTTGAGCGTTCGTGAGCGGGAGCGCCTCGCGCCGATGCTCGAGAAGATGGGGCTGCTCGCTCCCGACGCAGGCCGCTGAAACGAACCGCTTCTCAGAACAGCTCGTAGCGCGCGCCCACCAACACCTTGTCGTTTCGAGACAGGTACCCGAACGGGCTGAAGCTCGCGCCCTCGTACAGCTCGGCGGCCAGGTACACCTTCAGCCCCTCGATGCCCTGCCACGTCACCTTCGGCCCGAGGGCGAAGCTGCGACCGATCGGCTCGAACGCAGCCCGGAGCTCCAGGAGCAGTCGATCGTTCCACAGCGCGTAGCTCACGTTCCCGACGAACAGATGAAACCACGCGGTGCGCGCGGCTCCGGCGGCGGTCGACGGCTCGACCAACACCAGCTGCTGGCTCGCCGCGAGGTCTGGCACCGCGAGGCCAAAGTAGCTGAGCGCGTAGACGAGCTTCGAGTCCGACGCCTGGCTGAACCCGACGACCCACGACACCGCGCTCTTGTCGATGGGGCGGAACTCGGCGTCGAAGAACGACTGCCGCGGAGAGAACGTCAGGTCGACGTCGACCTGCGTCGGGCCCACGATCGCCGAGCCCTGCACCGAGAACAGATGCGCGCGCGCGTAGGTCCCCCGGAAGAGGGTCTCGCCGGCTTGAAACCGGTTCAGCACCGACGCGGCGATGGCCTGCGGGACGGGACGACCTGCGGCGTTGGCTGACGCGAGCGCCTGCACCTCGGGGTCGATCACCACGCGCGGCATCTTCTCGTTCATCCACACCCACGAGCCGCCGAGCTTCACCTTCCCGCTCGAGGTCAGCCTCACCGCGACATCCCCCAGGAAGGGTGGAGGCCGTTTCGTCTCGAAGAAGCGCTCCTGCGCGAAGTCCTCGACAGACGGATCGACGCGTCGCGTGTCGAAGGACGGCGCCAGGGCCGGCTGCAGCAGCGCCTCGTCCTGGCCGAAGATGAAGTACCGGTGCGACTGGAAGAACGGCACGTAGGCCACGAGATAGTTCACCTGGCCAAGGGCGCCCTGGGCGCGCACGGCCGGCACCGGGAGCAACGAGTCTTCGAGCTCTGCGGCGACGAAGCTCTCGCGCAGGTCCCTCGGGTTGAGCGCGTCGGCCGGAGCGAGCGCGGCGTTCGCGCCGAGGGCGATGCGTTGGTTGCCGATGCGCAGGTCGACCCTCGGTGAGTACAGGTCGACGTAGGCATCACCCAGCAGCGGCTCGAAGAAGCCCTTGGCGCGATCGAACTCCCGCTGCGTCGCGAGTCGCACTTGCGCGCGCCCCTCGAGCACCACGCGAACACGTTCGCTCACCTTCACATCGACGCCCAGCGAGACCTTCAACCGGCCCTCGGCGACGTTCTCGGCGAACGGCACGTTGCGCGGCGAATCGAAGCGCGTGTCGACGCTGGTGTCGGCGCGAACGGCGCCAAAGAGGCGCACCGCCGGGCGGGGCGCGCTGACCTCGAAAGCTTCCAGCGAGGCACTGGGTCCAGCGTCGGCGGCGGCGACCTCGACGAACGGCTCGAAGCCCTCGATGGCCATCACCGGCTCCCCGCCCGCGTCCACGGGAAGCGCCCCCGCGTAAACCTGCGAAAGAACAACGACGAAGAGGGTCGCCGGGGCTGCCACACACAAGCGCATAGCCGAGTCGTCGCCGTTCTGCTCTCATCGTCGTGAAGTGACTGTTCCCGAACCGCTGGTCTTTCCGACGGCCTTCGAAGGCCTCTCTCGAGCCTTCCGCTTCGATGACGAAGCGGCCGCGAAGCTCCTCGCGCTCGGCGTGAATCTCGAGCGTCTCGACCCCGCCTACCCGCTCGCGACATTCCTGAGCGCACTCGACGTCGCAGCCGACACCCTGGGCACCCTCGGAACCTCGTTGACCCGCTACCGCCTGCTCGGCCGCGCCTACGTGAAGGGCTGGGTCGGCACGAAGAGCGGGCTGGCCACGGTGACGGTGGGACGACTCCTGGGGCCCAAGCGGCTCCTGCGCCGCATGCAGGCAACGTTTCGAACGTCGGCCAACTACGTGGTGACCGAGGTGAAGGATCAGCCCGTACGCGCCCTCGAGCTCGTGGTGAAGTCCGGTGACGAATTCGTGCCCAGGCTCCCAGCCAACTGCGGGCGGCTCATCGACTACCGCCATGGGCTCCTCGAGGGCACGGTCGAGCAGTTCGGCCTCAAAGACTCGGTCGACATCGTCGAGCGTGACGACGCACGGGCGATGGCGCGCTACCTGATCAAGTGGTGAGCCACCGGTGTCCGACACGCCCGAGACAGACACCTTCGTGAGCGGCGAGCACCGCGTCATCGGAGGCCGCTACCTTCTCGAGAAGCAGCTCGGCGCCGGCGGCATGGGCACGGTCTGGAAGGCCAGCCAGCTGGGCGTGGGGAACCTCGTGGCCATCAAGTTCCTTCACGAGATGCTGTCGGCCGACCCGGGGCTCGTCAAGCGCTTCGAGCAGGAGGCGAAGGTGTCACTCGAGGTGACGCACCCCGGGGCCGCGCAGCTGCTCGACACAGGAAAGGACCCGAAGACCGGCCAGCTCTACCTCGTCTTCGAGTTCGTCGACGGAGAGGACCTGCGCGCGCGCCTCACGCAGGAAGGCGCGTTCTCGTTCGACGAGGCCAGGGACATCGCGCTCCGCGTCGGAGAGGTGCTCGCAGCAGCGCACGCGCGCGGCATCGTTCACCGCGACATCAAGCCCGAGAACCTTCGTCTGCGGCGCGAGCTCGGCGGCACCCACGTGAAGGTGCTCGACTTCGGCATCGCGAAGTTCCGCCCCGAAGCGAACGCCCGGCTCACCGCCGATGGCGCCATCGCCGGCACGCCCGGCTACATGGCGCCCGAGCAGGTGCGCGCCGAAGTCATCGACGGCCGGGCCGACCTCTACGCCCTCGGGCTCGTCACCTACGAGATGATGACGGGGTTGCCGGCGTTCACCTCGACGTCCTCGTCGGCGTTGCTGGTCGACCAGCTGACGACGCCGGTGCCACCGCTCTCCGCGCGAGCGCCCGGGCGTGACTTTCCCGAACTCGACGCCGTCATTCAGCGCGCCTGCGCGAAGGACCCGGCGCAGCGGTTCCAGTCAGCGAAGGACTTCGTCGCGGCGATGAAGGCGCTGTCCCCGCCTCCATGGAGTTCTCGCGCTCGCGCCGCCGTCGCCCCCGCCACTCGTGCGACGCCGCTGGAGCTCGCGCCGCTCCCGCAAGCGACGCTCGCGCCCCCGTCACCGTCGAAGGCGCCGCTCCTCATCGGCCTGTTCGCGTTGCTCGGCGTCGGCGTGGGCGGCGCGGCGTTCGCACTCTCGCGGCTCGCGAAGACGTCTCTCCCGACGCTCGCGGCTGCGCCCGACTGCCCGGGTATCGAACGCTACACGCCCGAGGTGCGTCAGCTCTCACTGGCCGCGCTCGAGCGCCGCCTCCAGGCGAGCCGGCTGATGCCGCCGAGCGCAGCCAGAGGACAGCTCGACATGTTCAAGGCGAGCGCCAACGCGTACGACGCCTCGAAGCGCGACTGCATGTACCGGATGATGTTGATGGGCTCGGTGGCGACCGAAGAGACGACGCTGCGGGCTACCGCCGAGCTGTGGGGCCAGACCCGAGAGGTGAAGGAGCTCGAGCTGCTGTTCCTCGAGATGCCGCTGTTACAGCGATGGAGCGTCGCGCAACGCAAGGACGTGCTGGCGCAGATCGACTCCCTCGTCGTTGCGACCCTGGCGCAGAAGGAGCCCGGCGACCGCGACCACTGGGTCCGTCACTACTACGGACTCGAGCTGACCTGCGAGGCGACCGACGAAGTGCTCGAACAGCTCAAGGCGAAGCGGCCGAAGCGCTGCCTGAACCTGACGCCGCGTTGACTCACCCGCGCTCGAGGGCCTGCTCGGTGAAAGCGTCATCGCCGACGACCGAGTCTTCGAGCTTGAGCACCGTCATCTGCGTCTTCGAGCCGCGCTGCAGGTTCTCCATCACCGCGTCGGCAGCGATGACGCGCTCCTTGAACGCCTTCAACTTCAGCGTGCGGTAGCGCTTGAACGGCTTGCCGGTCCTGTCCTGGTAGTCCACGCGCATCGGCACGTACGTCTGCTTGTCGATGAACAACGTCACCTCGCCGTAGGCCGAGGTCTCGTCGCCCCTCCCCTTCAGCACGAAGCAGTCCCGGCCTTCGGCCTTCTCGTCGGCGAGCTGCGTGACGTCGTCGTCGCGGGCGCCATTCGAGGCGATGTCGGCATAGGCGAAGTCGGTGTCCATGAAGGCCTTGCTGCGATCGCTCTTCGCCACCTTCCGCACGCGCTTGAGCTTCGGCAGGTAGAGCGACACGTCGTCACCCTCGCCCTTTGCGCCCTCGACGGTGAGCACTGCAACGCCCGCGACGCCGGCAGGCGCAGAGAACCTGGCGAGCGCGTGGCTCTTGCCGCCGATGGTCCGGCTCGAGCTGGTCAGCTGCTGCTCCTTCACTTTGCCATCGCTGGCCGTGGTGACGAGCTTGAGCTCGGCGGTCAGCCCCACGAGGTTGAGCGCGCCCTTCTCGCGGGACTTGCGCGAGATGTCAGCGGCAGAATCGCCGGCGAGGGCGGGGATGGAGCCGACGAGCGCAACAAGGGCGAGGAGGCGCATGAAGGACGGTCTTACCAGAGGACGCGAGCGACCGACGCTCGTGGTGGCGAGCCATTCACTCCCCGAGGTACTCGGGCAGCGTCTCCTTGAGGCGGCGCTCGGCGTCTTCGAGGTGCTTGTTGGCGGGCTCGAGGGCGCGCGCGGTCTGCAGCTTGAGGAGCGCGCGGCGAGGGTGACCCATCGCCAGCTCGCACCGGGCCTCTGCCTCCAGGGCCTCCGCGTCGTCAGGGGCGTACGTGACGGCGTCCTGCGCGGCGGCGCAGGCGCGCTCCACCTCACCGGCCGACAACCACGCTCGGGACAGCAGCACTCGCGCGGGCCCGTTCGACGGGTCTGTCTTCACCGCGACCGAGAGCGCCTCGGCGGCGGGCACGGCGTCCCCCTGGTCGAGCAGCGCCTGCCCGAGCCGCGTGAGCACCGGCCCTGAGTTTGGAAAGAGGAGCGCCTCGGCCCGCGACAACCGCAGCACCTGCCCCTCTTCGAAGCGAACACCCGAGAGCATCTGCTCGACGACGTGGCCATAGCGCGGGTACGGCGCCGACCACTGGAAGACGAGCTGGTAGACGACGCGCCCTCGCGGAACGAAGAAGGCCGCGAGCCGGGTGGCGCCCGAGGTCTCGTCCACCACCGCGCGCACCCGCACGCCGTCGCGATCTCCGATGCGCACCGCCTCGGTCGACTCCGTCCGCACGCGGGTCACCTCGACGCCGAGCGCGCGTGGCGTCAGTCGCTCGTCCACGAAGCGGTGCGCCGCGGCCATGGCGTCGGCGCCTTCCGGCATCTGGACCGCCTCGGCCGCGAAGCTGGCTCGGCCCAGTCCGGGCAGGCCGTTGTACCAGGCGACTCGTCCCAGCGGCGTGGCCCCGCGCCCCCACGTCGAGGGCACGTGAATCGAGAAGCCGTAGACGTCGTCGCGCTCGACCCGGGTTGGAGGAAGGAACTCTGCGAACACGAGCTGACCGAAGAAGACAGCCATCAGGATGCCGATCGACGGGAGCGCCCGCAGCGCTGGCTCCCACCACCAGCGCTGGCCCTCTGCGAGCAGCCGCGGTCGCATGAGGGAACCCGCCGCCAGGCCCGCCGCCAGGCCTCCCCCGTGGGCCCAGTTGTCCACGCCCTGCGAGGTGATGCCGATGAGGAGCAGGCCGAGCGCCGTCGGAATCGCCGCGTCGCCCATCACGCTGCGGTGAAAGGCCGACAACGAGCTGCGGTACTTCAAGCCGAACGCCACCACGCCCCCCAGGCAGCCGAACACCATGCCCGAGGCGCCGATCGTCACCGCTTCGTTGAGGAAGAGCGAGGCTGTCATCGTTCCCAGTCCTGAGAAGACGAGCAGCCAGAGGTAATCGAGCGTTCGATAGGTGTTCTCGAGCAAGCCGCCCACGTTGAAGAGGACGAACATGTTGAGGCCCAGGTGCAGGCCATCACGATGGAGCAGGTTCGCGGTGAAGAGCCTCCAGAACTCGCCGAGATCGAAGATCAACGGTCCGACCTTCCCGCCGTAGCGGACCATGTCGTCGAGCTCCATCACGCCGCCCTCGGCCGTGGCGAGGAACGCAGCCAGGTTCACCAGGATGACGGCCGAGGTGATGAACGGAAACCGCGAGAGCGAGAAGGCGCGCGCGAAGTAGGCCTTGCGCCCGTCTTGCAGCCGCTGCCACAGCTCCAGCTCGCACGCAGGGACGAACCGCGCGCCCGTCACCGCTGGCATGCACACCAGGCTCTGCGGAGACACCTCGCCCCGGGTGATGCGACTCTCGAACTCGGCCAGATCGAGCTCTTCGTCGCCGACTTCCGTGCGCAAGGTGACCGGTGCCGCCATCGGCGGCCATCGTACCAACGCCCGCTGCCCAGCCCGCATCCGCGACCTGGTGCCGAATCTCGAAGATGTGTTGGTGCGCGGAACCGTACAGTGGTGCTAGAAGTTCGGCTGCGTGCTGAAGCTGATCATCGAAGACGACGAGGGCCGGAAGACCGTCGTTCCTTTTGTGCGGGATGAGATCACCATCGGTCGGCAGGAGGGGAACACCATCCGCCTGACCGAGCGGAACGTGTCTCGCCGGCATGCCCGCCTGCTGCGGCAGAGCGTGAACGTCTTGATCGAGGATCTCGGCAGCTACAACGGCATCAAGGTCAACGGCGATCGCATCACCGGCCAGGTGCAGGTGCAGGACGGCGACCTGATTCAAATCGGTGACTACGATCTGGCGATTCAGCGAGAGGAAGAGGCCCGAATGGTCGCCTCCGCTCCTGCCACGGTGCCGCTCGACGCCTCGCGCGCGCCCACGGCCATGGCCGCGGCGACCGTGAAGTTGCCCGACATGAGCGCGACGATGCCGTTGCTTCCGGTCGTCAACGTGCCCGAGGTCTCGGAAGACGACATTGAAGAAGCGCCTGCCGCCGATGAGCCGCCGCGACACCAATCGACCGCCGTCATTCGCATCGAGCAAGTGGCGGGCAACCGGCCGCAACGAACGGTGCAGTCACTCGACCCGAACGAGGCTCCGCGCCTGGTGGTGCTGAACACCGACTTCGCCGGCCGTGAGTTCCTCTGCACTCGCACCGAGCTCCGCATCGGTCGCACCGACGACAACGACGTCGCGATCGACCATCGCTCGCTCTCCCGCACGCACTGCAAGCTGGTTCGGGAAGACTCGGGCGAGTGGAAGATCATCGATCTGCAGTCGGCCAACGGGCTCATGGTGAACGGCGAGCCCTATGCCCAGGTGGCGCTGCGCATCGGCGACGTGCTCGAGCTCGGGCACCTCAAGATGAAGTTCGTGGCGGCCGGTGATTCCGTCACCATCAACTCGTCCAGCTCCAACGTCACCAGCGAGAGCAGCAAGCCCTCGTCGTCCAAAGGTCCGCTCATCGCGATCGTCCTCGCCCTGCTGGTGGTCGTCATGGGCGGCGGCGGCTACGTGCTGATGAAGAGCGGGAGCACGACCGACACGAAACCGGCTAAGGCCGTCAGGCCGGTCGAACAGGCCGTTCCGCCGGTCAAGATCGTCGAGAACCCGCCGGTAAAACCGCCAGACGATCCCCCGAAGTCGAACCAGGTGGACCTCGAGAAGAAGAACGACAAGCTGCTCGCCGATGCTGAAGCTTCGATCGCCGGCGGCGACCTGACGACGGCCGAGGGCTACCTGCAGCAGTGCAAGGTCGGCGCGTCGGTGTGCCCGAGGGCGCAGGCGATGCTCGTGCAGCTCTCGGGCGAGAAGGTGTTCCTCGCTGCACTCGATGAAGCGAAAAACGCGCTCGAGAAGGGCGACCTCAAGGCCGCCGGCATCGCGCTCGACAACGCCCGCCAGACCAAGCTCCTCAAGGCGCGGCTCACCGAGCTCGATCAGCAACGGAGCGCTGCGATCGAGGCGCAGATGGTGGCCAACGCGAACAAGCCGCCCGTCGTGAAGCCGGCGCCGCCCGACCCTGGCGTCACGAGCCAGGAGGCGAAGAAGGCTCGGATCGAGAAGCTGCTGGCCGAGGGGAAAGCCGCGAAGAAGGAGAAGCGGTACAAGACGGCCATCGACACCCTGCAGCAATGCTTGACCCTCGACAGCAACAACGCTGATTGCACCGTCAACCTCGCGTCCACCTACGCCAAGCGCGGCAGCGCTGATAACAGCGATGAAGACAACAAGATGGCCAGACAGATGTACGAGCAGTTCTTGAAGATCGCGTCACCGGACGACTCCCGCCGGACGCAGGTCAAGACGATCCTCGACGGCAAATAGCGAGGACAAACCGTGCGCGGCTCACCACAAGTCAAGATTCTGGTCGTCGACGACGAAGCTGACAACGCCCAGCTCTTCAACGAGCTGCTGACGAGGGAAGGCTACGGCGTCGTGACGCTGTCCGACCCCACGCAGGTGATGTCGATGCTCAAGGAGCACGACTTCCACCTCGTCATCCTCGACGTGATGATGCCGAAGATGAGCGGCACCCAGGTGCTCGAGCAGATTCGAAGCTTCGACGACGATATCGCGGTGATCGTGGCCACCGGCTTCCCGACCGTGGAGTCGGCGGTGGCCAGCCTCAAGAACGCCGCCAGCGACTACGTGCGCAAGCCCGTCGAGCCGCCGATCTTGATCGAGACCGTCAAACGCGTCCTCGACAAGAAGGGCGTCACGCGTGACCCCGAGGCTGAGCTTCACCGCGGCATCGGACGGTTCATCCGTGAAGGGCGCACCCGCCAGAGCCTGACGCTCAAGCAGCTCGCGCGTCGCACGGGGCTGTCCGTCTCGCTGCTGTCGCAGATCGAGCGGGCCGAGTCGTCCGCCTCCATCGCGTCGCTGTATCGAATCGCCTCGGCGCTCCGCGTTCGCATGAGCGAGCTGTTCGCCGACGTCTGACGATTCCAGCTACCCGCCGCGAAAGCGGGGCGTTCGTTTCTCGAGAATCGCCAGCCGGCCCTCGGCTGCATCCTCGCTGTTGAACGAGCGCCGTCGCACCGCCTGGTAGTCTGCCAGTGCCGGCCCTGGCGGGGCTCCGTGCGAGAGCAACGACAGCCCCTGCTTGAGGCCCGCGACGGCCAGGGGCGCGTTCGCCGCGAGCTCCGCGCACAGGCGCTCGGCTTCGATGGTCGGCGCCTCGTCGATCGCATCGATGAGGCCGCGGCGCAGGGCGTCGTCGGCCCCCACTCTTCGGCCGGTGAGGAAGAGGTAGCGCGTCGTCGCGTCGCCGACTTTCGAGCGGAACCGCTCGAGGCCGTTCAACGAGTAGACGACGCCGAGCCGCGCGGGCGGCATCGAGAGGACGGCGCGCGGGCCGGCCACGCGGAAGTCACACGCGAGGGCGAGCTCACAGGCGGCGCCAAAGGCGGGCCCATCGATCGCGGCCACGCTGGGCGCAGGGTGATGCATGAGGCGGTCGAGCACCTCACTCAGGTGCTCATCGGGCAGACGCTCACCCTCGGCGTACGTCGACAGCTCGTTGAGATCCCACCCTGCGCTGAAGATGCCGGCGCCGTCGCCGAGCACGAGAAACGCGCGAACGCCCTTCGCGGTCGCCACGGCCTCGTCGAGTTGCCCGAGCAGCACCGAGTCGATCGCGTTCTTCCGGCCCGGGTTCGACAGCGTCAGCACCCGCACGCCGCCATCCCGGTCTTCGACCCGCAGCGAGGCCGGCACGGCTCAGCCGAGAACGATCAGCACGTCGCCTTCGCTGACCGACTGCGCTTCGGCGCAGCGGATCTCCTTGACGACACCGGGATCGGTCGCCTCGACCGGCATCTCCATCTTCATCGACTCGAGGATCACGAGGGTGTCACCCGCGCTCACCTGTTGCCCGATCTTGCACTCGATCTTCCACACGGTCCCGGTGATGTGGGCAGTCACGTCAGCCATCGTTTGCTCCAGAGAAAGAGGGTGAGATCAGGGTTTGGCGTGGTGTTCGAGGAACTTCGTGTCGAGCCGGCCGGCGACGAAGGCCTCGGCCTCGAGGATGCGCAGGTGCAGCGGCACGTTGTGCTTGATGCCTTCGATGCGGAAGTTCGAGAGCGCTTCTTTGGCGCGGGCGATGGCCTGGGTGCGCGTGTCACCCGAGATGATCAGCTTGGCGATCATCGGGTCGTAGTTCGGCGTGACGACGTTGCCTTCGGCGTAGCCAGCGTCGAGGCGAACGCCCGGGCCCGTCGGCGGCTGGAACACCTTGAGCGGCCCCGGCGACGGGAAGAACTTCACCGGGTCCTCAGCGTAGATGCGGAACTCGAGCGCGTGGCCCTTTCGGGTGATCTCGCTCTGCTGGAGCGTCAGCGTCTCACCCGCCGCGATGCGGAACTGCCAGCCGATGAGATCGACACCGGTGGTGAGCTCAGTGACCGGGTGCTCGACCTGGAGCCGCGCGTTCATTTCGATGAAGTAGACCTTGCCGTCCGAGTACAGCAACTCGACTGTGCCAGCGTTGGCGTAGCCGAAGGCCTTCGCGGCCTTCAGGCCGGCATCGAAGAGCTGCTGGCGCACGTCGACGTTCTGCCCATCGAGGAACAACGGGCTGCCGGCCTCTTCGACGACCTTCTGGTGCCGACGCTGAATCGAGCACTCGCGCTCGAGGATGTGGAGCGTGTGCCCTTTGAGATCTCCGAGGATCTGCACCTCGAGATGGCGGGGCGCAGCGAAGTAGCGCTCGAGGTAGACGGTGTCGCGACTGAAAGCGGCGCGCGCGCGATCGACGCAGGCGCGGAACACCTTCTCCAGCTCGGCGGGCGTGTTGGCGACGGCCATGCCGATCCCACCGCCGCCCCCTGCGGCCTTGCACAGGATCGGGTAGCCGATGCGTTCGGCTTCGGCGAGGGCGGTCGCGACGTCGGGGATCGTGTCTTTCGAGCCCGGCACGATCGGCACGCCAGCTTCCGCGACCAGGCGACGTGCCTCGCTCTTGTCCTTCATGCGCAGCATCGCCTCGGGCGGCGGGCCGACGAAGACGATGCCGTCGTCGGCGACCGTCTTCGCGAACTCGGCGTTCTCCGAGATGAAGCCGTAGCCAGGATGAATCGCCTCGGCCTTCGTCTGCTTCGCGGCCGCCAGGAGCGCAGCCACGTTGAGGTAGCTGTCCTTCGCAGGCGCAGGACCGAGGCGCACGGCCTCGTCGGCCTCTTTGACGAACGGCAGCTCGGCGTCGGCGTCGGAATAGACGGCGACCGTCTGCATGCCCATGCCGCGGGCAACGGTGATGATGCGGCGGGCGATCTCTCCACGATTGGCGACGAGGATCTTCTTGAACATGGGCCTCTCGAGCGGGCCGCGCACCGTACCACGCGCGATTCCCGCCACTCCGCGAATACCCACGGCCCCGCGGCGTGACAACCGCTTTCCCGTCGCCGTTCGACCGAAAGTGGATCGACGTGGTGACCGCGGGGTATGAGGCGCGCAATGCCTCGCCGTCGATCGAAGCCCGCGCAGGTCTATTCGTTGGCCGAGGCGCGTCTGGCGAAGCGGCTGGCGACCTACCGTGAGCGGCTCGAGCGCGTCATTCGCTCGAACAGGCGCGCGATCGGCAAGCTCTACACGACGGGCTCGCTGTTCACGAAGGCCGGTGCCCGCGCGGGCCGCGACCTGCTGACGGCCCACGAGCACCTGCTGCGCGTCGTCACCTTGCTCGAGCGGTTCGGGAATGTCGGAGACGTGCCGGCGCCGAAGTCGTCGAAGGAGATCGAGGCGGTCTTCACCGAGCTCGACACCCTGCTCGACCGCACGGGAGAGCTGACGGCTCAGACGTCGCAGCTGATGGGCGACCTGAAGCCCGAGCGCTGAGTCAAAGAAGCCTGACGAGGCACTTGCGCGGTCGCCAGAGTCCACGGCGTCGGAGCGCTTCAACTGGTGAGGCGCGCCTTTCCAATGAAGTGCCGCTCCTCACGAGCGGGCTCCGTGATTGGTGTGGAGGCCCGAGCGTCGCGAGCAGCCAGCTGAAACCGCTGCTCGATCAGGCGATGGGTCGCTGTGACATCACCCGGTGACGGTCACCACCGGTAGCCAGCGTTGAGGCCGATCACCTGGGCGCTCCCCGCGTAGGTGCCGCTGAACCCCGGCGCCGTGCTGGCTTGCGGAACGAGGATCACGAACTGGTACCCGACGTCGAGGTTGAGCCCGAACTCGAAGCGGTAGCCGACGCCTGCACAGAAGCGCACCCGCGAGGCATCGGGCAAGTCCGGCGTGAGCGTGTCGGTCGGCGTCGCGGCTTCGTCGTAGACGGCTCCGAGTCGTGCCTGGATCCGGTTCGTGACGTCGTATTCGGCGCCGAGGTGGACCGACATGGTGTCGCGCCACCGCTTCGGCAGTGGGTTGTCGAGATCCTTGCTCTCGAAGTCGATGAACAGCTGGCGGAACGAACTCCAGGTGATCACGTTCAGATCGAGACCGACGCGGAGCCGCGGCGTCGCCTTCAAGCCGAGGCCGACCGTCGCGACGTCGGGCATCGTGACGCTGGCGACGATGGGTTGATCGGCGAGCCGCGACTGGAACTCGGGCGGCACGTTGCCGAAGTGCGAACGACCCGAGAACCGGAGCGGTACGTTGGAGCGCCACGTGAAACCGAAGGTGAGCCGATCCTCCACGATGGTGCCCTGCACGCCTGCGTTCCAGCCGAGGCCCCACGCATCGCCACCGAGCGAGACCTTTCCCTCCGTGTCGATGAACGGCAACGCGCGCTCGATGGCCACGGTGCCGCGGAGGAGCTGCACGCCAGCGCCGATCTTGAACTTCGGGTGAACGCGGTACGCGACCGTCGGGTTGAAGGCGAAGGTCTGCACGTTCGAGGACAACGCGCGCCCCCTGCCCTCCCAGCCATCGGGCCACGTCGCGCCGGCGCCGAAGGGGTTGAAGACGCCGATGCCCACCGAGAGATCATCGGTGAGGCCCCAGACGACGTTGAGGTTGATGGGCGTCGAGAGCCGCGTGAGCGTCGGCGTGCTGAGGCCCGAGGCATCGGACGTGAAGACGATGGCCGGGAGCACGAGGGTGAGGCCGGCCTGCACGTCGAAGCCCTTCCGGCCCGCGAGCCCTGCCGGGTTGTAGACGATCGACGACGCGTCATCGGTCAGCGCCGTCACCGCGATGCCCATTCCGGCGGCGCGCGCGTGGTGCGTCTCGAGACGAAAACCGCTCGCGAAGGACGTCGCTGCGACGAGGGTGAAGCACAGAGCGGTCCGCTTCATGGCGTCACCGGAGTGTTCGCAGGCGTCATGCCGGTCGAGAGGAACTGGGCCAGCTGCGCCTGAGCCACCGAGGTCGCGCAGGTGCTCGCGTTGAACGACAGGCTCGTCGCATCGCACTCCGGGTTGATGGTGGCAGACCCGGGAGGCCCTCCGGGATTGAGGAGGAAGCCGTGCCTCGACGCTGCCGGCCAGGTCGCGGGAAAGCGCCCGGCGGCTGGGGTGCCCGTGTGCGAGGCGAACTGGAACCAGGCGAGGCGTTGGGCGTTCGACGACTGGAGTCCGGCGCGCAGCAGCATCGTCGTCCCCGGGTTCGACCAGACCGGGTCACCGTCGATCGACGAGATGAAGACGCGACGGTTGACGTTGGACGAGTCGAGCGCCGCGCGAAGCAGGTTCACCGGGTCGGCGGGGTCGAGAATGGTCCTGGCCAGCACGAGGAACGCGTCGAAGGTGGGCGAGCCGGGGCTCGAGCCGATGCCTGCGAGAAACGCGGTGCGCTGGGGCGCGAACGCCGGCGAGGTGAGCACGGCGTCGAGCAGGTCCGCGGACGGCGCGTTCAGCGCGAGGCGAGACGGAGCTGCGGTCGCTGCCGAGAAGACGGTCCCCGTGACACTGCCGAGGCTCTGACCAACGAGGTGCACCTGCGTCGCATCGAGCGTTCCGCGCATGACACTGGCGAGTGAAGCGTTGAGCGAGCGTGGGCCGGAGGCGCTGAGCACCCGGAGCAGCTGCGCGAGATCGGCTGCGCCTGCGTGGCGGAAGTTGTCGCGCGTCGCGAAGAGGTTGCCGGTGTCGACGAACCGGTTCCCGCTGACCGACGGCGTCCCCGAGAACGCGAAGACCGGAGCGCTGCGGACGAACGAGCCACCCTCGCAACGTCCGGTCGGTTGCAGGCAACGGCCCTGACCAGCAGAGAAGCAGTCCGAAGGGCTGAGGACCGAGCACGCATCGGCGGTCGCTGGCGCCCGGGCGACGCATCGGCCCGTCGTCGCGCTGCACTCCTGCGTCAGGGGGTCTGCGCAGGCAGCGTCGGGCAGCACCACGCCCCGACAGTCGGACCGGTCGCCATGGAACGGCGCATCGATCGCGATCGTCGCAAAACCTGCAACAGCGAACGCGTTCGCGACGAAGAGCGCATCGGCGCGAGAGCGCGCCACGCCGTGGTTGAAGACGACGACGGGAAAGCCTGCCGGAGGCGTTGGCCCGACCGGGAGCACGAGCGTGAAGAGCGAGAGGCGCGCCTGCCACTGCGCCGGGTCGGGGCTGAACGTTCCGCCCGGCCCAGTCAGGGCGTGCGGGAGCGTCAGCTCGCCTTCGAAGGTGGTGGCGATCGCGGCGTTCGGGACGCCAACCGCCGTCATCGCCAGTCGGGTGGCTGCACCCGTTTCGAAGAGCCACTCCACCGTGCTCGGAAGCGCCGACGCGTTGACGCCTGCGGCGAGCGCACGAATCGGCGCCGTCACGCTCTGGGTGGTGAAGCAGAACCCCAGGGCCACCGTGCTGCGTGGCCGGCCAGAGGCTTCGAGCCGATCGAGACAGCCGCGGAACCGGCGGCGCACGGGTTCCAGCTGGGCCGCCCGGGCGTTCGACAGGACGGGAATCGTGCTGGCTCCCATTGCGTCGACGAGCGGGCTTCGCGAGCGAACGAGCGCGAACGTCGGTGACGCCATCACGGCCCGGTAGCGAACGTCGCGGACCTCGGTGGTGACGAAGGCCCCATAGCGGCTGCTCTCGTCGAGTGGCGTCTGGGGCACCCATTGCAGTTGCTCCGGCTGAGCGATGACGCCCGCGTCGTTCGTCGAGGACGCGCAGTTGAGGCAGACCCGCACCGAGGGCAGTCGCACACCACCGTCAGGAAGCGTGGTGGACGCCCCTTCGAGCTTGAGCAACCCGGCTCCAGTGCCGAGCGAGCCTGCGTCGATCGCGCCGTCGTCGAGCGCAGCCAACAGCGTCGAGTTCTCACTCACGATGGGCGCTGTCGTCGAGAAACCATCGAGCGTGTTGAGGCCGCCGATGAGCTGCGCCTGGGCGGGACTCGCCCCAGCAGGAATGGGGAGCGACAGCCGCACACCCGGCACGGCGTCATCGCCAGGCGCGCCGCCATCTGCGAGCAGCGAGACGAAGCCGCTCTGGGTTCCGCCATCGGGCAGCGTGTTGCCGCGCAGGAGCTGGTTGTTCGGGAACGGCACCACGCCTTGCGCGAGATCGAACGTCAGCTCCGGCTGGTCGACGGTGCGGAAGACCCAGAGCCCGGCGATGTCCTCTCTGACGATGCCGGTGGACTCGAGCGAATCGAACACCGGCTTGAGCGCACGCCGGACGGGCTCGAGGCCGATCGCCTGCGTGTCGCTCAACAGCGTGACCGAGCGGCAGGACGGACCGACGGTTCCGCACTGCGCGTCGACGAGCGAGTTGGACAAGCGCGCGAACGAGAACGCTTGCGACGCGACCAGGGGTTTGCCGGTGAGCGACCGGATGCCCGCAGGCCCGCCCAGCACGACGACGGCGATGGAGCGACCCTTGCCCCAGCTCCCGTTCGGTGGCGCGACGTTGAAGCGGTTGGTCGTGGAATCGAATGAGACGACGGGACTTCCGACCAACGCTGGTCCCGTGAGCACCTGCACCCGCACGGTGTTCGGGCTCACGCTCGTGGGGTCGACGACGCCATCGACGTCAGCGCTCGCGACCGACGCAACGGGGAAGCCGTTGAGCGTGTTGAGGTAGTCCGTGATGAACTCGGCGTACGCAGGCGACGCGCCCGGAGGCACTGGAGCGGTGACCCGACCCGTCGCAGGGTTGATCACCAGATCGGTCGGCGTCGGCACGCGAGGAGGCGTCGCGGAGGGATCGAAGACCAGCTCGGGCTGATCGACCGTCGAGAACACCCACGCGCCTGCCACGTCGTGCCTGCGAAGGCCCTGCCCTTCCATTCGATCGAGCAGCGGCTTGTAGGTGCGACGAAGGCTCTCGAGCGCGATCGCCTGGTTGGTGCTGATCGGCGCGGCTTTGACGAACGAGCTGCACGATGGCCCGAGCACTTCGCAGTCGACGAGCGGCGCCGCGCTTCGCACCAGGGCCCAGACCTGACTGCCGACGAGCCGCTTCCCGCCGATGCCCTTCACGCCCGACTCGCCACCGAGCACCACGACGCCGACCGTCCGGGCGCCGCCCCACGAGCCTCCGGCCGGAGTGAGCACCAGGCGCCTGAGCTGCGAGTTCCAGGTGATCGTCGGCGCCGCCACCAGCGGCTCGCCGGCCAATGAGATGACCCGAACGGTTCTCTCGGTGAGCGTCGAGGGGTCGAGTGGTTGCTGCGCGATGTCGACGCCTGCGCTGGTGGTCGCGGGAAAGCCGTTGAGCGTGTTGAGCCAGGTGCGGGTCCATTCCTGCGCTGCGGGGGACGACGCGGGGTCGATCGACGACGCCACGAGCCCCTGCTTGATCGCGAGGTTGTTCGGCGAGGGCACGCGCGGCGGAGTCGCTGACGGATCGAAGACGAACGACGCTGAGTCGTCGATGCGGAAGGTCCACAGCAAGGCGAGGTCGGTGCGCGGAATGCCGCTGGTGACGAGGAAGTCGATCGCCGGCTTGTATTTTCGCCTCAGCGTCTCGAGGCGCTTCGCGGTGGCGAGCTGATCGGCCACGCGGCGACCCGGGTCCTCGGTGATCGATGAGGGCACGATCTCGGTGGTGAGCCGGCACGCGCTCGAGGCGAGATCGTCGTTGGGACAATCGATCAACTCGCCTTCGTTGCGAATGAACGACCAGGTCGCGCTGCCGACGCACGCGAGGCCGGTCTTTCCGCGCACGCCGTTGACGCCACCGATGATCGCGATCGCGTAGCGATGGCCAGGAGTCCACCCTCCCACCGGCGGCGCAATGGCCACCTGCCCCGGCGCCGCGACGTTCGTCGAGTCGGAGTACACGCGCGTCACCTCGACCGAGGCGTTGCTCGCGCTGAGATCGAAGACGCGAACGGTGGCCGCCGTCACGGTCGCGGGATCGAGTGGGTGCGTGAAGGTCACCGAGGCTCCCGCCGCCGCCGGGAATCCGTTGAGCGTGTTGAGCCAGCCGTAGAACCACGTGTCGGCCGCACTCGCGTCGGTCGGCACGGGAACGCTCAGGAGCCCGGTCGTCGGGTTGGTGGCGAGATCGTTCGGTGAAGGAACGACGGGAATCGCCGCGGAGGGGTCGAACCGCGCGACGACGAACTCACCGGGAGGCGTGTTCGGAATCTCGGGCGCGCACGCGCACGCAAGACACACGAGGGTTGCAAGGTAGCGCTTCACGAGAGACCCCCACCGGACCGGGTGACGAAAGCGCCCTGCTTGTAGGCACGTCAGCATTGGCCGGCCGACGAAAAGTGACTACGTGACGCGTCATGAAGGTCATCGCCGTCTACGCGGGCATCTACGGAAGGGCCTTCACCAACGCGCTGGCCGCGATCGCGAAGAACCCGTGGACGTTGTTGTTGCCAATGGGTCTGGCGGTGGCGTGGGTCGTCCTTGGCATGATCCTGGGGTCGGCGCTCGATCCGTACTCCGGCGGCATGCTCATCGGCCTCGCTCGTAGCGCAGCGCTCAGCATCTACTGCTTCTTCCTCGGCGGACTCGTCGCCAATCAGAAGGTCGGGATCGATCAACTCCGCACCAGCATCGGCGCCTACTTCTGGTCGTGGATCAGCATCTTCTTCGTGCTGTGGATCGTCGACCTCGTGTTGACGCCGGTGTTCAAGACGAACCCTGATCTCGCGCTCCCGTACAGCCTCGTCCAGCTCATCGCGCTCAACACTGTGCCCGAAACGATTTACCAGAAGGGCACGCGCGGCGGCATCGAGACGATCCAGCGCAGCTTCGGCTTCCTGCAGGAGAACTGGATCGAGTGGTTCATTCCCAATGGGCTCGTCCTGGGCGGGGTCTTCGCGGCCTCCGTGTTCGGAGCGGTCCTGTCGATCTTCGGGACGCTCGGCGCGATCGTCAGCGCGCTGGTCGTCGGCGTGCTGATTCACGTCTATGCCGTCTTCCGCGGCTTCCTCTACGAAGCGCTCGACGGCTCGACGCACCGGCAGCGCATGTACCGCGCGCGCCTCGGTGGCTAGTCTTCGCTCTCCAGCAAATTGAAGTCGGGAATGTTCTCTTGCATGTACTTGCGCATGCGGCCGATGAGCGCGGCCTCGATCTGACGCGCGCGCTCTCGTGACACTCCGTACTGGGTCCCGATGTCCTGCAACGTCATCGGCTCGTCGGCGATGAGGCGCTTCTCGAAGATGAAGCGCTCCTTCTCGTTCAGGTTCTTCGCGAAGTCACCGAGCTTCTCTTTGAACATCGAACGGAGCTCAGCGTTCGCGAGCGTCTCATCGGCGCCGACCGCGTTCGCCGAGAGCAATCGATCGCCACGCGTCTCGCGATCGTCGTCCACGTTCAGCGGAGCGTCGATGCTCACCTCGTCGTTGCCGAGGCGCTGATCCATCTCGACGACGTCCTGCTCGGTGACGTTGAGGCGCTCTGCCAGCAGCTTGGGAGTGACTTCGACCCCCTGCTTGCTGAGGCGCTCCTGCTCCTGACGCAACTTGAAGAAGAGTTTCCGCTGGGCCTCCGTCGTGCCCAGCTTCACCATCTTCCAGTTGTCCATGATGTAGCGAAGGATGTACGCGCGGATCCACCAGGCCGCGTAGCTGGCGAGCTTCACGCCGCGCTCGGGATCGAACTTCTTGACCGCCTGCATCAGCCCGATGTTCCCCTCCTGCACCAGGTCGAGCAGCGAGAGCGGGTTGCGGTGGTACTCGTGCGCGAGCTTCACCACGAGGCGAAGGTTCGACGCGACGAGCGTGTACGCCGCGCGAACGTCGCCCGTGTCCCGGAACTTCCTCGAGAGCTCGATCTCCTGTTCCCGAGTCAGCAGCGGGTGCTTCGTGACCTCGGCCATGTACGCCGACAGCGGGTCGCCCTTGGCCAGGCGCGTCCGCGCGAACTTCGCAGGCACGGCCTCGACGTCGACCTCTTCGGCCACGAGCTCCTTCGTGTCCGGCTCACCCACCTCGGGCTCGGCCGTCTCTGCCGCGGCGTCAGTGTCTTCCTCGTCGGCCTCTTTCGCGGCGACAGGTTTCGCGTCGACGACGATCTCGGTCGTGCGCGTGCGCTTCGGCCGCGAGGGCGCCGGAGCGTTTTCGACGATCTCGGCGTCGACGACCTCCGGGTCCTTCGGCTCCTCGTGCTCGGACTTCTTCTTCCGCGCGGCCATGCGGCATGGATTAGCGCATCGGGCGTCTTTCGCCACGGTCCCCGACTGCCCACGACGATCGGGGAGTGTTGACGCGTCGAGCTGCCCGATGAACTCGCTGCAATGACGGCCGCTTGCGCGGCGCACGACGGAGCCGAGGCCGTCGTCACCCGCAAAGGCTGCGCCGGCTTCACGTGCGAAGCCTGCGCGGAGCACCACACCTTGAAGATCGCCCCATCGCGCGTTCGAGGAACGAGCTGAGCGTCGACGCAACGCGGTCAACCGATCGCCGTGGAGGCACTGCGAAACGCGTCGGCGCGCCGACCCTTCGGGCCTCGCTCCTCGTGGCCTTCGTGATTCTTCGCTTGCGAGCACCGCCTCGCAGTCGCGCTGCACACGCGGTTCAAGAGCTCACGTCAGCGCTCGTGTCCCCGCTGCGGAGCGACCGACTCACGCTGGTCGGCGCCCGAACAGGCACCCCGAGCGACCCAGGCTGGCTGCCGGCGGCCGGCGGCCACAACGCGGCGCTCTCGTTGCGCTCTCTGGCTGGCTGCGGAAGGCGGGCTGAACCGTCGATGTCCGTCATTGCTCATCCCCCACGTGGGGGCTACAGGTGCCCGTGAAATGACAGGAACGCCTTCTGAAGTGATGCCCACCGGCTCGTCGGAGCGCCCGCAGGAATACCTCGCGGACGTCAGCTTCGACGACATGGGCCTCTCCCCCGAGCTGCGCCGCGCGATCGCCGACCGCGGCTACACCCACCCCACCCCCGTCCAGGCAAAGGCCTATGGCCCCGCGCGGCAAGGCAAGGATCTCATCGTCCGGTCCAAGACGGGCACGGGCAAGACCGCCGCTTTCGGCCTGCCGCTCATCGACCAAATCCCCATGGGCACCCGCGAAGTGCGCGCGCTCATCATGTGCCCGACCCGCGAGCTCGCGCTCCAGGTGACGCACGAGCTCGCCTCGCTCGCGAAGTACCGCGACGTGCAGGTGATGAGCATCTACGGCGGCGCCTCGATGAAGGAGCAGGAAGACGCGCTCAAGGCCGGCGCGTCGATCGTCGTGGGCACTCCGGGCCGCGTCTTCGATCACATTCGGCGTGGCAACCTGAAGCTCGGCGCCTGCCAGCACGCCGTGCTCGACGAAGCTGACGAGATGCTGAACCAGGGCTTCTACGAAGAGGTCACCCGCATCCTCGACTGTCTGCCGAAGACGCGGCAGGTGCTGCTCTTCTCGGCGACGGTCCCTGAAGACATTCAGCGCCTCATCAAGCGCTACACGAAGGACCCCGAGACCCTGCTGCTGTCGGGCGACGTCTTTACGGTCGATCACATCCAGCACGTTCGGTACGAGCTCAGCGACGCGTACCCGAAGCCGCGCAACCTGCTCTACATGCTGGAGATCGAAGATCCGCAGAACGCGATCATTTTTTGCAACACACGCGACGACACCGAGCTGGTGACCGCGGTGCTCAACCGCAACGGCTTCGATGCCGAGCTGCTCAATGGTGATCTGCCGCAGAAGGAGCGCGAGCGCGTCATGGGCCGGATCAAGCGCGGCGAGGTCGCCTTCATGGTGGCCACCGACATCGCCGCCCGCGGTATCGACATCTCGGACCTCGGGCATGTCATCAACTACTCGCTGCCCGAAGACGCCGCCGTCTACCTGCACCGCGTCGGCCGGACGGGCCGCATCGGCAAGAAGGGCGTGGCCCTCAACATCACCTCAGGTCGCGAGCTCGCGACGCTGACCACGCTCGAGAAGAAATACAACGTCACCTTCGAGAAACGCCTCATGCCCACTGCCGAAGTCGCCAACCAGATGTTCACCGATCGCCACGTTCGAGAGCTCAAAGAGGCCGCGGCCGGCTCGATCTACGAGGGCTACCTGCAGCTGGCGACGAGCCTCAAGCAGCGCCCGGACGCCGACGACCTCGTCGCCTACCTGCTCAAGAACTTCTTCGTGCATCGCCGCATGGAGAAGGTCCAGGGCGCGACTGGGGTCGTCGGAGAGGCGCCCATCGAGGCTGCGCCGCCCCCGCCGCCGCGTCGTGAACGTGAGAGCCGTGGGGAGCGAAGCGGAAGTGGTGGCCGCGGCCGTGATGGGGGCCGTGGCGGTCCTCGAGACCGTGACGACCGGCGGCGCCCTCCTCGCGACGAGAGCGCGACGATTCCGGCAGGCGTGCCTGCCGTCGACGCGGCGGGCGCGACGAGTGCCGAGGCTGCGACCGAGCCGCGCCGGGAGCGCCGCCCGGCGGCCTCGTCGGACCGCGAGCTCTTCGAGAAGATGCAGCGCTCCGTGGCGAGCGACGCCGCGACGCCTGCCGGTGGCACCGCGGGCACGACGCCAGTTCAGGCCGTGCAGCGTCAGGCCCATGCCCGTCAGAAGCTGTCCGACCGCGAGCTCTTCGAGCGCCTCCAGCGCGGCGAGCCCCTGCCCCCCATCGACGATCCGACGGGTGGTGGCGGTGGTTCCGCAGAAGCAGCGCCAGCGCGTGAAGCTCGCCCTCGCCGTGAACGTGGCGAGCGCAGCGGCCGCGGGGAACGCCGCCCACGTGAGCCACGCGAAGAGACGCCGGTTGAGGCCGGCCACGCCCGCCTTTGGCTCAACCTCGGCAAGCTCGATGGTGTCGACGAGGGTGGAGTGTCGTCGGCCCTCGAGGCGCTCGGCGCTCCGTCCGGCAAGGTGAGGAAGACCGAGCTTCGCGGGAGCTACTCGTACATCCACGTGGCCGATGGCGACGTGGGTGCTTTCGAGGCCCTGGTGGGCAAGCTGCACGGCGACAAGGCGATCAAGGTCGAGCGGGCCCGCGAACGAACCTGAGCAGCGCTCCGACGCCCTGACTCAGCCCATCGCAGTGATGCTCCGTGGGTGGCGGACTGCGCATCCCCTCGGACGCCTCGTGCTCGCCCGGCATGGGCAAGCCAACCGCACCTCGTCGGAAAGCGATGGGCGCCAGGACCCGCGTCCGGCGTCGTCGTGCGCCACGAGCGCGTTCGCCAACGCGGGCCTCTTCCTTCGCAGTCGAGAGGTGTTGGTCGAGCTTCTTGCGCTCCGCGGCCAGTGGCTCGGACCTGCTCGTCAGCCGTCTCGAGACTCGACGGCGAGGACTTCTCCGTTGAGCGTGGCCCGCGCAGCTCCCACGATGCGCTCCGCGGGCAGGTGGTCGAAGACACACGAAGAGCGAACGGCAGTCCCGTGGTCGCGGCGAGCGAGAGGCCGGCGTTTGCTCAGCCGGCATCAGTGCCTCTGGCGTGACCAATCGCCGAGCGCTCAGTCGTCTTCAGGTCTCGCGTTCAAGGCGCGGAGCTCTTCAGCCCAGGCCTCGTTCAGACAGGTGAACGTCACCGTCTTCTTGCTCAAGCTGACATCGATGGGCGCGGGCCACAGGAACTGGCTGACGAGCACGACGGGCATCGCTCCGACGAAGGCGCCGGCGACCCAGAAGAACTGAAAGGCCGGGCTCACCTTCTCTGCCCACGAGAACGTGCGCAGCAGCCAGCCTGGGACGACTTCCTGCGCGACGAGGGCCCCCGCCGTTCCGAACGCCAACACCAGCAGCCGCCTCACCACGAGCCCGACGACGACCTTCGTGCGGCACGGCGCGCAGACGGGCACGTGAACGCAGTCCCACGGCTGGTACTCGAACAACCGCACCTCGACCGCCGCGCGATCACCACACGACGCGCAGGAGGTCGGAAATCGCAGGCCTCTGCGCGGAAGATCCAGCTCGACGGTCATGGGGAGGCGGACGGCTCAGTCTGCGACGTGGACAGCGGCGCCTCAGACGCTCGGCTGTGCTTCGGCCGCCACCGTCTCGCTGGCCTGCCGACGCTTGTTGAAGTCGAACAGGCTCGTCACGCCGACGTAGAGGTAGCCGAACATGAACAGCACCAGGTACGGCATCGACGCGTAGATGTCGTGGTCGAACGCGTACCAGATGGCGCCCGCGAAGTAGGCCGCGAAGCCCAGCTCGACGTACGGCACCCACGAGCGCCTGCCCTTGTAGGCCTTTTGCACCTTCTGAACCTTGTTTCCCTCGGAGCCCGTCTTCGGCGTGCGAGCGAACTCGCTCTCGTGATGCAGCAGCGCCTCGATGACGGCGCGCGACTGGTTGATCGACAGACCGATGCCCAGGCTCATCAGGAAGGGGAGGTACTTGATGCGATCCCACCACCCCAGGCCGAGCTCGCGCACCGTGGCGATGTAGAAGAAGCTCACCGACGCCGTCGCCGCGAGGAACACCGGCAGGTCGAGGAAGAGCGTCTGATACATGCCGTGCTGGAAGCGCACGACCATCGACATCGGCATCATGACGGCCAGCAGCACCATCAGCGGGTAGGCGATGTTGTTCGAGAGGTGGAACCACGCCTCGCGCTTGACGTGGAACGGCAGCGTCTTCGACTTGAGGATCGTCGGGAGCAGCTTGCGCGCCGTCTGAATCGAGCCCTTGGCCCAGCGGTGTTGCTGGCCCTTGAAGGCGTTCATGTCGACCGGCACCTCGGCGGGCGAGATGATGTCGGGCAGGAACGTGAACTGCCAGCCCTTGAGCTGAGCGCGGTACGAGAGATCGAGATCTTCCGTCAGGGTGTCGTGCTGCCAGCCACCAGCGTCGACGATCGTCGCGCGGCGCCACACGCCTGCAGTCCCGTTGAAGTTGAAGAAGCAGCCCGAGCGGTTGCGCGCGGTGTGCTCGATGATGAAGTGACCGTCGAGCAGAATGCTCTGCGCCTGCGTGAGCAGCGAGAACTCCCGGTTCAGATGGCCCCAACGCACCTGCACCATGCCGACCTTGTCGTCGACGAAGAACGGCACCGTGCGCTTGAGGAAGTCGACGCCGGGGACGAAGTCGGCGTCGAACACCGCGACGTACTCCCCCTTTGCCAGATGCAGCCCGTTCTCGAGCGCGCCGGCCTTGAAGCCCTTGCGGTTGGTGCGATGGATGTAGACGATGTCGACACCCTTCGCCTTCCACTTCTCGACGACGGCGCGCGCGAGCGAGCAGGTCTCGTCCGTAGAGTCGTCGAGCACCTGCACCTCGAAACGATCGCGCGGGTAGTCGACGTGGCACACCGCGTCGACCAACCGCTGCACCACATACATCTCGTTGAAGATCGGCAACTGCACCGTCACCCGCGGCCACTCGCTCAACTCGCCCCTGGGCGTCGGCAGGTGGAACTTGTGGCGGTAGTACAGGTACGCCATTCGATAGCGGTGCGACCCGTACGTCGACAGCACGGCCAGCACGCCGAAGTAGACGCAGAGAAAGAAGATTTCGGCGATGCTCATCGCGCTCACGGCCTCGCAACCGCCCGGAATAACGGAGAAACCCCTCCCGGGCTCAAGGACGAGTCGTTCTAGGGATCTTGGCCTCGCGTGTCAAAGCGTTCGTGGGTGCGGGGAACGGTCAAGCCCGTCGAGCACCGGCGCCGCCGTTCGATCACCGCAGGGAACTCTGGGCCCTGGAGGCCGACTTCAGCGTCCGAGGTTCGGGGTGATGGCGCTCGCGTAGGTGTTCGCGATCATCAGCGCCTTCTGGAGCTCGCGCTCGTCCGATACGGAGCCTTCGAGCACGATCTTCCCGCCGTACGCGACCGCGCGGGCCGAGACGAGACCCTGCTTCTGGAACGCCGCCGAGATGTTCGCGGCGACGGCCGGCATCACGCGTGGGTCGACGGTCGCGAGGATTCGAACGCTCGCGTCGTTGCCGAACAGCTGCTCGAGACGGCGCAGCTCATCCATCGAGTCGAGGCGCCCGTCGATCACCGTCATCCCGTTGTACGACTCGACGCGCAGCGAGGGGTTGACCAGCGTCTTGACCATGCTCTGCACCTGGTCGCCCTTCCCGTCGTCGACGATGATCGAACGGGTCTGCAACGCGCCCTGAGCCGTCCACATCGTCAGCGACGTGCGCCCGAGCTGGTTGGCGGTGATGAGGAGCTCGCCCTTGCCGGTGGGCCTCACGTCGGCGACCTGCTCCTGGCCAACGGCGACGCGCGTGATGCCGGGGATCTTGATCACCTGCTGGGTGCCCGGCGAGAGACGAATGGGCTCAGCGGCGACAGCCAACGACAACAGGACGGTGGTGAGCATGACGCTATCGTAGGCCTTGAAGGAGGGATGACTTCAAGGAGGGGATGCAACCACCCGTCAGACCGCGCGTCAGCCTGCGTGGGCCGCCTCGACCTGCACTTCGCGCTCGATGGCTGGAGCGTCCTGCAGGTGAGCTCCGTCGAGCCTGGCCCCGGCGAGGATGCGCTCGACGAGGTCCTCGAAGCCCACGCCCGCGGCCTTCGCGATCTTCGGGAACAGGCTGACCCGCGTCATGCCGGGCAGCGTATTCACCTCGAGCACCACCTCGTTGCCGACCTCAGGCGCGATGAAGTCGACGCGCACCGCGCCGCGGCAGCCGAGCGCACGGGCGGCGGTGAGGGCCATCTGCTCGATGTTCGCGATGCGCGTGGCCGGCAAGCGGGGCGGCAGGTGGCACTTCGCGCCGCCGTCGTACTTGGTGGTGGTGTCGAAGACCGAGCCGTCGTGGCTGACTTCGCAGGTGCCGAGCACGGCGCCGTCGAGAATGGCGACGGTGACTTCCCGCCCCTTCACGAAGCGCTCGACGAGGGCTTCACCGCCGAAGCGGCAGGCCAGCGCGATGGCAGGCTCGAGCTGCTCGCGGGTGTGCACGAGCGTGAGGCCCACCGAGGAGCCGCTGCACGCCGGCTTCACCACGCACGGAAAGCCGAGATCGGCGTGGAGCGACGGCACGTCCTTCACGCGCGCGGCCTGCACGACGTAGCCGGTTGGTGTCGCGAGGTTGTGTTGACGGAAGAGCTTCTTGGCGACGCCCTTGTTCATCGCGAGCGCTGACCCGAGCACGCCCGAGCCGGTGTACGGAATGCCCATCACCTCGAGCAGCCCCTGCACGCGGCCGTCTTCACCCATGCGGCCGTGGAGCGCGAGGAAGGCGACGTCGACGGCAGCCTCACGAACGGTGGTGTCGAGGCCCGGGCCTGCGAAGAGCCGCGCCACCTGATGCCCATTGGCTTCGAGCGCCAGCGCGATGGCTTCTCCCGTCTTCATCGAGACGTCCCGCTCTTCGCCCCAACCGCCCATGAGAACGCCGATTCGACTGCTCGACTGCTGATTCATCTGTGTGGCCTCCGTGCCGCGCCCTCATCGGCGCTCCTGTGAAGAGAGCAGCCGGAGTGCCAACCGGCGCCTCGTCTCAGGAACGCGAGGAGCTGCACGCTACAGCCCTGTGTCACCATGTCGATTTTTCAACCGGCGCGGGCGTACGACCTCGGCGCCGAGGGCAAACGCAACGGGCCGCGTCAGTAGTTGCGCAGGTCGTCGTGGTCCTGTTCCTTCTTCTTCCGCTCCTCGGCTTCCTGCCTCTTCCGTTCTTCGTCGGCCTTCTGCTTCTTCTCGGCTTCAGCCTTCGCGGCGGCCTCCTCGTCGGCCTTCTTCTTCGCGTCGTCGCCCTTCGCCTCGGCTTCCTGCTTCTTGCGCTCTTCTTCGGCGCGCTTTGCCTCCTCGGCCTTCGCCTTCTTCTCGTCGGCCTCTGCCTTCTTCTTCGCTTCGGCGTCTGCCCTGGCGCGCGCCTGCTCTTCCTGCCTCAGCCGAGCGGCGTCCTCCTTCTCCTTCCGCGCCTCCTCCTCCATGCGGCGCTTCTCCTCCTTCGGGTCGACCTTGACGGACTCTTCCTTCTTCGGAGGCTCTTCCTTCTTCAGAGGTTCCTCCTTCCGCGCCGGCTCGTCTTTCTTCTTCGGAGCGTCCCTCTTCTCCGGCTCGTCTTTCTTCTTCGAAGCGGGCCTCTTCGCGGCCTCGGGCTCATCGGCCGGAGCACCGCCGCCGCCTGATGCGAGCAGGCCGATTCCCACGCCTGCAGCGATCCCAGCACCGATGAACGAGCCGAGCGAGACGCCGCCGTACGCGCGCGCCTCGTTGGCGAGGCCCATCGACACCCCCGTCTGCACTTGAGGCGTGGCCCTGAACTGGGTGGAGCGTTCCTGGCCGATGGCGGCGGTGCCGATGCCCGCGGCGACGAGCCCGGCGGCGACAGCGAGCAGCGCGGCCCCCACGACCGTCTTGCCCGAGCCTCCGCCACCACCACCTTCGAAGTGGGTCAGCGGCGCTTTGCCCTGCCTTCGCGCGTCGGCGGCGAGGAGCCCATCGATGAACGACTTGAGCGCGTCGCTCGCTGCCCCCAGGGGTTGGGTGGCGGTCGCGTAGGCCGCGTTGTGGCCGTCGCGAACCTCGAGGCGCAGCGCCGTCACCTCGGACTGCTCACCGACGGGGCTCTTCTTGACGAGGAACGCCAGCACCTGGTCGACCCTGAGCGTCTTGCCGAGCGACACGAGCGCCTGATCACGCGTCGGGCCCTTCGGCGCCTTCGAGATCGCGTCGACCGCTTTCAGGAGCACAGGTCGCAGCTCGGCGGGTTTGAGCTCGAGCGTCGACTCGCCGGGAGCCAGCTCGGTGATGGACAGCGCATAGCCCCCCAGCGAGGCGACGATCTGATGCCGGCTTCCGAGCAGGCCACGCACCGTCACCGGGCTCTGCCCGCGGAGCTGACCGTTGACCCAGATGTTCGCGCCGGGAGGCTCGGTGCGCAGGCTCAGCACGCCCTTCGCGCCGTTCGCCAGCTTGCGCTGCTGCTCGACGAACTTGAGCAGCTCGGGCGGGAAGAACTGCGCGTTGAACTCCGTCCGGGGCTGTACGGCGATGATGCGCTCGATCTCCTGCTTCGCGGGAGGCACCTCGCCCCCCATGGCGTGGCTGGCCGCCTTCATCACCCACGCCTTCATCAGGTCGTCGAAGGTGCGGCTGGTGTCGGTCTCCTTGAGCTGCTTGACGGCGGCGGCGGAGGCCTCGACGCCCTTCGCGGTGTCGAGTTCGTCGAGGGCCGTCTGCCCTGCCGTCATCCGTCCACGAGCGGCCTCGAGCTTCATGGCGCGAGCAGTCGTGGCCTGGGGCTCGAAGAGCTCGCGGGTCGGCACCACCTCGAAGCGGCCCGACACCCGAGCCGCATCTTCGGCGACCAGCTCGAGCACTCCCTGGGTGGCTCGTGACGGCGCGTCGAGCGGCACCACCACGATGGCGAGCCGCGGCCCTGACGCCGCGGCAGCGGTGGCGACGTCGAGCGGCAGGAGCACCGGCCGAGCGGCGGCTGGGCCTGCCGACAACGCAGCGACCAGTGCCGAAATCAACGTCCTCGAGAAGAGCCCCGGCCGACGCATGGAGGAGCATGGTTCCCCAGGACCACGCGGAGCGCTAGCACCAAAGGCCCAGGCGCTCTTGACGCGCGGAAGCGGGCCGTCAGTCGTCGTCGTCTGGCTCGACGAACAGCCAGCGAATGTCCGGCACGCGCTCGTGAATGGCCTTCTCGAACGCATCGATGGACTCGACGACGCCGTGGGTATCGAGGCCATCGACGAGATGCACCTTGCAGGCCACCATCACCTCACCGGGGCCCTGCTGCACCGTCAGCACGCGAATGAGCCGCTTGATGTTCGGCTGCGTCAGCGCGACCTCTTTCACGACGATCTCGATTCGGGGATCAGCCCGTTCGCCGAGCAGCAGCGACATGACCTCGCGACCCAGGAAGATCGCCACGCCGATCAGGACCACGCCGATGAGCAGGCTGCCGACCGAGTCCCACCGGGAGTCGCCGGTCGCCACCGTCAAGCCCAACGCGGCGAGCGCGAGGCCCAGGCCCATGACGGCCGCGGCGTTTTCACCGAAGAGCACCACGAGATCGGAGTCCTTCGTGTCGCGCAGATACTTGATGAGCCCGACGTCGCCGCGTCGCTTCTTCATCTCGACCAGGTTTCCCCAGGTCGCCCACCCCTCGAGCACCAGCGAGAACCCGAGGATGCCGAAGCCCCAGCTCACGTGCTCGACGGGCTCGGGGTGCCCGAGCTTGTGCACGCCCTCGTAGATGCTGAACACGCCGCCGCCCGAGAACAAGAGCAGCGCGACGATGAAGCTCCAGAAGTAGACCGAGCGCCCGTAGCCGAGCGGGTACTTCTCGTCTGGCGGCTTCTTTGCGAGGGACACGCCGATCAACAGCAGCACCTGGTTGATGCAGTCGGCGCTCGAGTGAATCGCTTCCGCCAGCATCGTGCCCGAGCCAGTGAAGAAGGCCGCGAGGCCTTTGGCGCTCGCGATGGTGAGGTTCACCGCCAACGACTTGAGGATCTCTTTGGTATCGCCAGCCACGGGCCGATCGACGTAGCACGAACCCGGCGATTGCCGATCGGACTATGGCGACGACGCGCGCGCGGTGTTCTTGCCCGCTGGGCCCGCGGAGCCGTTGAGATAATTGAGCGCCGTCTTCAGCTGGTAGTCGGTGAGTTTGTCGGTGACGTCCCAGGGCTTGAGGTTACCGGGGAGCGACGGCTTGAGCGCAGTGACGTCCGGGCCCTCGGCCTCTCCCCGGAAGTGCCGCTTGAGGTCCTTCTCGCGCAGCGTCTCGGTCTTCGTCAGCGCGCCCTCGGATTCGCCGACCAGGAAATCGGGAAGAATGCCCCGCTCCTGGATCGAGCGGCCCGACGGCGTGAAGTACCGCGCGATGGTGAGCTTGAGGCCTGACCCATCCTCCATCTCGATGACGGTCTGCACGCTGCCCTTGCCGAACGTGGGCACGCCCATCAGTACGGCGCGTTTGTGATCCTGCAGTGCACCAGCCACGATCTCACTCGCCGAGGCCGAGCCCGCGTTGACGAGAATGACGATGGGGTACGGCTTCTCGGTGTCGCGGTCTTTCGCGCGCTCTTCGGTCGCCTGGGCCCCGTCACGGCCACGCGTCGAGACGATGGCGAGCCCACCGGGCAGGAAGCGGTCGGCGATGGCCACGGCCTGGTCGAGCAGCCCGCCCGGGTTGTTGCGGAGGTCGATGACCAGCCCGCGCAGCTCCTTCCCGGCGTTCTGGCCTCGGAGCTTCTCGAGTTCCTTGAAGAGCGAGGCGTCGGTGCGCTCCTGGAAGTTCTTCACCTTCACGTAGCCGATGCCGCCGTAGAGCGCGCTCTCGACCGAGGCGATACGAATGTGATCTCGAATGATCGCGAACTCGCGAGGCGCGGTGAAGCCCTCGCGCATGATCGTCAGCATCACCTTCTTGCCAGCGGGTCCCCGCATCTTCTGGATCGCACGCGCCAGCTCCATCGCCCGGGTCGGCTCGTCGTCGATCTTGAGGAGCTGATCACCCGACTTGATCCCTGCGCGCTGTGCCGGTGTGTCGTCGATGGGCGCGACCACGATGATCGCGTCGTTGCGCCGAGCGATCTCGATGCCCAGGCCGCCGAACTCACCGGACGTGTCGATCTTCATCTCCTTGAACACGTCGGGCGGCATGTAGACGGTGTGCGGATCGAGCGTCTCGAGCATGCCCTTGATGGCGCCCTGCATGAGCTGCTGCTCGTCGACGGTCTCGACGTAGTTGTTCTGCACGTACGACAGCACGCGCGCGAACAGCTCGAGCTGGCGGTAGGTGTCCTCGGACTTCGACACCGGAGGCCCTGCGACTGCGGTGAAACCAACGCCCAGGCACCACGCCACGACGAGACGACGCATGCGCCGAGTGTAATCGGGTTGGGTCGCCAAAGTTCACCCCAGCCGTCGTGTTTCAGCCAGAGAGGCTGCGAGACCGCGCGAAGTCGATGATGCGCCGGACCAACGGGCGGGGGTTCTCCATCTGGGGCATGTGCCCGAAGCCCTCGACTTCGTGAATCTCGGCGTGCTTCGGCAGGTGTGCGCGGAAGTACGCCAGTCCTTCGGGCGGGAGGAGCTTCTCCTTCGTCCCCCAGATCAGCAGCGTCGGCATCGGCAGGCCCTGGAGCATGGCTTCGGTCACCGCGTCTGCCGGCTGCACCTCGCGAATGAGGCTCTTCACGGTGGGGTTGGCGTAGAGGTTTCGCATCTCCCCTGCGAGCAGGAGCAGCGGCAACGGGGGCCGTGCGAACAGCCGACGGGTCATGGCGCGGGCTTCGGCGAGGGTGTTGACGTCGAAGCTGCTGACGAGCTCGCGGAAGCGCCGATCTTCGAGCTTCGCGCCCGCCGGCGAGATCAACCCGAGCGCACGCACGGCGGCTGGCGTCTCGTGTGCGAGGTAGAGGCTCATCGCGCCGCCCAGCGAATTGCCGATGAGGAAGACGGGCTCGCGGATCACGTCCTCGAGGAACGACCGCACGGTGTCGAGCTGCGCGCGCCACGGCAGCGGGCCGCTCGAGGGCGTCGGCGAGAAGCCGTTGCCGGGCACGTCGAGCGCCCAGATGCGGCGGAAGTGCAGTGCGAGGGGCTTGAGGGTGCGCCAGTAGGCGTTGGCCGAGCTCCCCAGTCCGTGCACGAGCAGCAGCGGCGGGCCCAGCCCCTGTCCCTCGAGCCGGTAGGCGTGCACGTCGCGCCCTCGAACGCGGTGCACTTCGCTCTGCACGCCCTGCGCCTCGAGGATTCGGCGCATCGCGCGGTTGGCCGTCTCGAGCAGGGTCATCGTCGAGCCTTCGTAGCATGAGCGAAAAGCGTCAGGGTTCTGGCGCACCAAGCCGCCGCAATGGCACCTCGAGAAGGGGCACATGGCTTGCTCCACCGCGAGGTGGTGCGGGGTCGGCGTCAGGAAAGGCTCGCACGCAGGGGAGCGCGTCTCATGGCGGTCGTCGCAGATAAGCTGGGTGAGCAGGTCCAGACGATTCTCTCCAAGAAGATCGAAGAGAACTCGCTGGTGCTGCCCGCGCCGCCCACGGTGGTGACGCGCGTGCTCCAACTTGTCGGTGATGCCTCGTTCTCACCCAGAGACGCGACGCCCCTCGCGGAGCGCGACTCGGTCATCGCGGCCCGGGTCCTGCGCGCTGCCAACTCCGTCGAGCAGACGGGCGTCGAGCGGGCCCGCACCCTGCCTGAGGCGCTGACGCGGCTGGGCCTCGACCCGCTGCGCTCCCTGTTGCTCGAGATCTCAGCCCATCGGCTCTTCGAGTCGAAAGACGCGCGCATCGGCGCGCACACCCGCGGGCTCTGGGAACACTCCATCGCCGTCGCGGTGCTGGCGCGCGAGGTGGCAGGGCTCTGTCAAGTCGCGGAGCCCGAGGCCGCCTACCTCGCGGGGCTGCTGCACGACATCGGCAAGCCCGTGGTGGCGTTCCTGCTGCTCGAGGCCGAGAAGAACGTCGCCTCGACCCGCAGCCTGTGGATTGACTCCGACGCCTGGGTCGAGGTGCTCCAGAAGGTGCATCGTCCCATCGGCGTCGCGCTCGCGCAGAAGTGGAGGCTCCCTGAGCCGGTCGCTTCGGCCATTCGCGACTGCACTGAATACCAGACGAGCGAGCGGGCCTCGGTCGGCAACTGCGTGCGCCTGGCGAACGCGCTGGCGAAGCGCAGCGGCCTCTATGTCGGCTCCATCGATCGCGCCGAGGTCGAGAGCCAGGTGGCAGTGGGGATCACGCTGCTCGGAATCGACGATGCCGCGGTGAATGGGCTGTGCGAAGGGCTCGACAAACGGGTCCGCGCGCTGGCCGTGTGAGGGCAGCGCGACGGTTGGCGACTCGAGCCCGTTCGTTCAGTCCGACCGCCGCGCCTCGGACTCACGCAGCCTGCGCTCGAGGCCCAGAAGACTCCCGCCAGAGTTGTCGACCCCGGGGACTTCGCCGTCGAGGAGCGAAGCAGCCAGGCGCTCGATCGCGCGCGACGCAGGGCTGGCGGAGGCGAGCGTCACCAGCGGCCGGGACAGCGCGGCGGCGCGGCGCACGTTGTGATCGTCGGGCAGCGAGCCGAGGTACGCGAGCCTTGGCGTCGGCGCGAGCGACGAGCACGCCTGCAGCTTGCCGTACGCGAGCTGGCCCTGGCGCTCCGAGCGGGTGCCGTTGATGACGATGTCGAGCGAACGAATGGCGGTCTGGTGATGAAGCGCGTGCGCGAGCGTGGCCGCATCGAGCAGGCTGGTGGGCTCTGGCGTCGCGACGAGCACCACGCGATCGGCGGCCGCCGCCGAGAACAACGCGTCACGGCTCAGGCCTGGAGGACAGTCGATGAGCACCACGTCGAACCGCTCCGCGAGCTGCTCCCAGACGGCCCGCAGCTGAAGCCGCTGCCCCTCCAGGAGATGCGTGAGTGAACGCTCCCCGCTCGCAGCAGGCAGCAGCGCGAGGCCCTCGGGCGTGACGAGCAGCGCTTCGTCGAGCGCGACGCCATCGAGCACGTCGCCGACGTGCAGGTTCGCCGTCAAGCCGAAGAGCACATGCACGCTGGCCAGGCCGACGTCAGCGTCGATGATGACGGTCCGCAACCCTCGCCGTGCCGCGAGGACTCCGAGGTTGGCCACGAGGTGCGACTTCCCGACCCCGCCCTTCCCGCCCGTCACACTGATGACCCGCAGCGCCGCCATCTTCAACCTTGAGTGCAAAGGAAGATCCGCACCGACACCCGAATCGGCGATCCTCGCCCCAGAAGCTGTCGCCGAGTCAGGACCGTGGGTTACGGCGACTGAATCGAGTTGCCGTTCAAGACGATCCGCGCCGGCTGGGCGTTCGCGTTGGTCTCGAAGATCAGGTTGCCGGTATGCACACCTGTGCGCACTGGGGCAAAGGTGACGCTGAAGGTGCGTCGGACTTGAGGCGCGACGGACCCGGTCCCTCCCTGAACGAAGAAGGCGCCCGTGTCTTCGGTCTCGACCTTGATCACGCGGATGTCGAGCGCGTCCTGGCCGGTGTTGACGACCTCGAAGGTCAACCGCGTCTGCTCGCCCTTCTTGACGTCACCAAAGCCGTAGCTGGTCTCGAACGAGGGGGCGCCCGCATCGGGGAGCGAGATTTTCAGCTCGCCGCGATTGGTGGCCATGATGCCAGGGTCGATCCGGCCGCCACACGAGAGTGCGGCGGCGAGGCAGACAGCGAACAGGATCATCAGTCGGGTCGTCTTCATCGTTTTCCCTCCAGCCTGGAAGCGTAGCCCGGCACCGTCTCGGCCAGCCGGGTCCACAGGGCCCTGGCGCCGTCACCGTCGCCCTTTTCTTTCAATCGGTCGCCCAGGGCATCGAGGGCTTCCGGCGTTCCCGAGGCGACCCGCCACACGTTCTCGGCCATCGGTTTGCCGAGCTTCACCAGCGTCCACGCCATGCCAGCGCGCAGCCGCGCATTCTCGGGCTGGTACGGCATCACCTGCTTGAAGCCATCGAGGGCCTCCTGGTAGCGCCCCTTCGCGAGGGCCTCTTCGGAGTCTTCGATCAACTTCGCGAAGCGCGCGTCACCTTCGGCGGTCTTCGGAGCGTTCTGGAACGCCGCGATGGTCGCCGGGTCCAGAGGGGGAGGACTGGTGGCGGGCGCCGGGACAGGAACCGGGGTCAGCTTCGAGAGGCCGCCTGCGCTGATGCCAGCCCTCGTCCGGGCGAGGAGCGCTGCAGCATTCCGCGCCTGACGGGCCCGGGGGGCCGCCGCGAGGAACGCTTCGAAGTCGTGCTGGGCACCCTCGAGCGCCTTCACGTCATCGGGCTTCTCGTCGAGCGTGAGCGCCGCGCGGGAGTAGAGCGCTTCGGGAACGTCGGAGAACGTCGTCGCTACCCGCTCGTACGACGCACGGGCGCCACCGAGGTCGCGCGCCAGGAATCGGGCGTTCCCATCCATCAGCAGCACGTCGGGGACCCCGTTGAGCGCCTTCCGGGCACAGGTGACGGCCGCGGCAGTGCGTTTCGCCTCGGCGTGACGACGAGCGACGTCCAGCACGGTCGCCAGCGTGGTCTCCTGCGATTTACCTGGCTCGCACTTCGCGTCGGCGAGGGCAGCAGCAGGCGCGGCGCCGAGCTTCTTCTTCTGCTCGACGTAGAACTTCAGCGCGGGCTCGGCGGCGGCGAGGGCGTCCTGCGCGTAGGCCTGGGCGTCCTTCGTTCGGCCCTGGCTGAAGTAGAGCCGGGTCAACGACGCGGAGATCTCGAAGGGCTTCTCACGCCCCTTGAGATCCGGCGCGGCGTCGATCTTCTTGATCAGGTCTTCCGGCGTCGGCGTAGGAGTGCCCTGGGCGAGGGTGAGGCTCACGGCGAGAGACCAGAGCAGCATGCGTCGCTGATATCACCTGAGCCGGGCCTGGCATCAACCCGTTCTCTCGGACGGCCCGTCACTGCGGCGCCTTGAGCGCGCACCCGGTCGGGAGGCAGACGACCGCGGCCTGCGAGCAGTCGGCCAGACACCGCGGGCGCAAAGGCGAACAGAGTCGCGACTGCGCCGCGGCGTCGGCGTCATACGTCGCGCGCGAGCTCGCGCTGATGGACGCGTTCGAGCACGAACATCCGGCGCAGGGGTCTCCGACGAAGACGGGAGTGCAGTCGGCGTCGACGGCGCACTTCGTCGAGTAGTCAGTCACGCTCAGGCCCCGACCGCAGCTGCTCGCGGTGAGGAGCGCGATGACGAGCGAAAGGCGGCTCATGGCGACCTCGCCTGCTGGGCACAGGTGCCGGCGTTGCAGACAGCCATCGGCTGCACACAGGGTGAACACGCAGGCTGTGGTCCCGGACGCGGGGGACAGGCGTTCGCTACCGCCTTCGCGTCGGCGTCGTACTTCTGCTTCGAGGACACGTTGATGGCGTCGTTCGTACAGCCGCCACAGATCTGACAGCCGGCGCCGAGGTAGACGGCAACACAGTCAGCGTCGGCGCTGCAGGTCTTCGTGTAGTCCTTCGCTTCGAGGGTGGTGTCGCAGCCCGTGACGGCGAGCGACGCGACGAAAACGAGAATCGAGCGCACGCCTGACCCTGCAGCATGACACGGGCCATCAGCGCGCTGTCTTCTTGCGCATGGTTGCCGCACGGGGGTCACAGGAATCTGAGAGGCGCCTCGGAGGAGGGCGCGACCACGTCGGAGATCCGTTGGCCATTCGCGAAGCATCGCGCCCACGACCACGCCGAGCTGCACATCGCTGAGCAACGGCTTGTTGAGCCCATGGGGACCTCGAGAATGCCTCGGCGCCGAGACCGAGCCGACGTCAGCCGGGCTGACTGGCGAACGCGCGTCCCGTCCGGGGGTCGATGGCGCCTGGCCACAGCGTGAGCAGGGGCTCCAGCACGAAGCGTCGCGACGCGAGGCCAGGGTGCGGCAAGGTCAGCTCGGCGGTGGCGTGCTGGCGCGCGCCGAACAGCACCAGATCGAGATCGATCACCCGGGGTGCCCAGCGAGTCGTCGTGAGCCGGCCCATCTCGCGCTCGATGGCTTTGAGCGCCCTGAGGAGCGGCAGCGGCTCCAGCGTCGTCCTCAGCTCCGCGACCGTGTTCAGGTAGTCGGGCTGCGGCGCCGCGTCGTCGGGAGGCAGCATGGCCTGCGTCTCGAGCACCGGCGCGACGGCGAGCACCCTGGTGCCCTCGAGCGCTCCGAGGTGACGAACCGCCGCGTCGAGCTGGGCGCGACGGTCTCCGAGGTTGGCACCCAACGCGACGAAGACGCGCTCGTTCACCGGGTCACCGGGTTGCGCAACACCCCGATGCCCTCGATGTCCACCTCGACGACGTCGCCCGGCTGCATCGGCCCGACACCCGACGGCGTCCCCGTCGAGACGATGTCACCAGGCAGCAGCGTCATGATGTTCGAGATGAACGCCACCAGCGTCGCGGGCGAGTGCACCATGTCGCTCGTCCGGCCCGACTGCTTCTGCACGCCGTTGAGCCGACAGCGCACCTCGAGATCGCCGAAGTCGAGGCCGCGCACCATCCACGGGCCACAGCAGGCGAAGGTGTCGTAGGACTTTGCGCGGGTGTGCTGGATCTCGCGCTTCTGGACGTCGCGAGCCGTGACGTCGTTGAAGCACGTGACGGCGAAGATCGCCTCGGCCGCTTCGGCGTCACTCGCGCGCGTCAGCCTCTTGCCGATGACGAGCCCAAGCTCGGCCTCGTGGTGCACCTCGTTGCTCGCAGGCGGCATCACGATGGGGGCGCCGTGCGGGTTCAACGCCGTCGTCGGCTTCATGAAGATGAGCGGCTCGACCGGCACCGCCTTGCCCATCTCTTCGGCGTGCTTGCGGTAGTTCTGCCCGATGGCGACGACCTTGGAGGCCTCGCTGGGGACCAACCACGTCACGGCGTCGAGCTCGAAGACCTTGCCCGTGCGGTGCGGTCTCGCCCAGGGAGCTGCCGAGAGCACGTGGACTCGAGGCTCCTGCACCTCGACGTACCGGGCCCCCGCAGGTGTCGCGATGCGTCCGTACCGGTTCATGCGAGGACGTCGCTCATACCGTAGAGCCCCGGCGCTCGACCCTGCACCCACTTCGCCGCCCGCAGCGCGCCGCGGCCGAACTGCTCGCGGCTCGAGGCCCGGTGCGTGAGCTCGATGCGCTCACCATCTCCGAAGAAGTACACCGTGTGCTCGCCCACGACGTCGCCGCCGCGGAGGGTCTGCACGCCGATCTCCTCGCGCCGCCGTTCGCCGATGGCGCCGACCCGTGAGGTGCGGATCTCTTCGGGCCGCCGCAGCAGCGCCTTCGCGATCTCTTCAGCCAGGCGCAGCGCCGTTCCGCTCGGCGCGTCCTTCTTGTGGCGGTGGTGCGCCTCGAGCACGTCGATGTCGAAGTCACGACCAAGGCGCGTCGCCAGCTGCGCAGCGAGCTCGATCACCATGTTCACGCCAATGCTCATGTTGGGAGACATGACGACTGGCACCACCTTCGCGGCCTCGGCGATCTCGGCCTTCGCTTCGGCCGAGAACCCGGTCGACCCGACGACGAGCGGCACCTTGCGTGCGGCGCAGACCTTCGCGTGCGCGACCGACGCTTCCGGCGTGGTGAAGTCGATGACGACGTTCGCGCCGTCGACGGCTTCGGCGAGCGAGTCGACGCACGGCACCTCGAGCATGCCCAGGTGACACGCCAGCCCGACGTCGAGGCCGACCGACGGAGCGCCCTTCTTCTCGGTCCCGCCCGACAACACGAAGCCCTCGGTGTCACGCACCAGCTTGACCAGCATCTGGCCCATGCGGCCGGTGACGCCGGTGATGACCGTCTTCACGTCGGCAGCCATCTCACTTCACCACGCCGAGCCTCTGCAGCTCGGCCTTCAGCTTCGCGGTGTTCGCCTCCGTCATCGGGAAGAGCGGCGGGCGAATCTCGAGGCCGAACCGGCCCATGAGGTGGAGCGCCATCTTCACGGGAATCGGGTTCGACTCGACGAAGAGGACCCGGTGCAGCGGCTGGAGCTTGAGCTGCAGCTCGACTGCCGTCTTGAAGTCGCCTTTGAGTCCGGCGGCGACGAGATCGGCCATCAGGCGCGGCACCACGTTCGACGAGACGCTCACCACGCCGCGGCCTCCTGAGGCGATGAAGGGCGCGACCACGAAGTCGTCACCCGACAAGAGCGTCATCCGATCGCCGCAGAGTTCGAACACGTCGAGCGTGCGCAGGATGTTGCCGGTCGCCTCTTTGAGCGCGACGACTTCATCGATGTCGCACAGCTTCTTCACCGTCTCGGGCAGCAGATCGACGGCCGTTCGACCGGGCACGTTGTAGGCCATGATCGGAAAGCCAGGGTGCGCCTTCGCGAGCAGCTTGTAGTGCTCGACCAGACCCTGCTGCGTGGGCTTGTTGTAGTACGGCGTGACGATCAGCACGCCGTCGGCGCCCAGATCGCGCGCCACCTTCATCGACTCGATGGCCTCAGCGGTGTTGTTGCTGCCAGCGCCCGCGAAGACCTTCACCCGGCCCTTGTTGACCGCGATGCAGACCTCGATCGCGCGCTTGCGCTCCGGGGCCGACATGGTGACCGACTCGCCCGTCGTGCCCATCGGGATCAGCACCGAGGTGCCGTTGGCGATCTGATCGTTGACGAGCCACTCGTAGGCGGCCTCGTCGAGTACGCCGTTCTTGAAAGGCGTGGCCAGCGCCGTCATCGAGCCAGACAGCTTCATCATGGAGTTTCTCCTCGCATCAAATCCGTCACGGTTTCTCGCGTCCTCACCACGCGAAAGGTGTCGCCGTCCACCAGCACCTCGGGTGGGCGTGGGCGCGAGTTGTACGACGACGACATCGACATGCCATACGCGCCCGCCGTCATCACGGCCAGCAGGTCGCCTTGCGCGAGGGGCGTCAGCGCTCTGGCGTGCCCCAGCACGTCACTGGACTCACACACAGGGCCAACCACGTCGACGGTCGCCTTCTTCCCTTTGCGCGGCGTGACAGGCCTGAGCTCATGGTGCGCCTCGTACAGCGCAGGGCGGAGCAGATCGTTCATGCCGGCGTCGACGATGACGAAGTGTTTGGCCGGCGTCTTCTTCCGGTAGAGCACTCGGGTCAACAGCACGCCGGCGTTGGCCACCAGGACGCGGCCGGGCTCGAGCACCAGCGTCGCGCCGAGCCCATGCAGCGGCTCCAGCACGGCCTTCGCGTAGTCGGTGACGCCCGGTGGCGTCTCGGTCGAGTACGTGACACCGAGGCCCCCGCCGACATCGAGGTGCGTGAGCGGAAAGCCCTTCGCGCGCAGCGTCTTGTAGACGTCTCCCACCAGCGTCATCGCCTGGCGGACCGGGCGGGTGTCGGTGAGCTGGCTGCCGATGTGACAGTCGAGGCCGCGCGCGACGAGGCCCTTCATGCGCTTCGACTTCGCGTAGAGCGCGACCGCTTCACCGACCGGCACGCCGAACTTGGACGTCTTCAAACCCGTCGCGATGTAGCGGTGCGTCTTCGCGTCGACGTCGGGGTTCACCCGCAGCGCGAACGGCGCCTGGACGCCGAGGCGTTGCCCGACGCGGTCGAGCGCCTCGAGCTCCTCTGCGCTCTCGACGTTGAACATGAGGATGCCGGCGCGAATGGCGGCGACCATCTCGTCCTCGGTCTTGCCGACGCCAGCGAAGACGACCTTGCGCAGATCGCCACCGACGCGGCGAACGCGCTCCAGCTCGCCGACGGAGACGATGTCGAAGCCGGCGCCGCCCTTCGCGAAGAGCTTGAGCACCGCGAGGTTGCTGCACGCTTTCACCGAATAGCAGACGAGCGTCGGCGTGCTGGCGAAGGCCTGCTGCACGACGCCGAGGTGACGGGTGAGCGTCGCGGTCGAATAGATGTACGTCGGCGTGCCGACGGCCTCGGCGATGCGACTCAGGGGCACGCCCTCGCACTGGAGCGCGCCGTCGACGCTCTCGAAGTGATTCACTTCGTCTCCTGGCAGCACCCGGCATCGCGAACGTCAGCCGGCGGTGGAGGCACGTCCTTTTCGAGCGGGGCTTTCGGAGGCCCTTTGATGCCGCACGCGCTCAACAGCAGAAGACTCAGGAGTCGAAACACGCGGCGCACCCTGCCGGGAAGGTGGTTCGCTATCAAGTTCAACTGCCGGGCGCGGCCCAGCGCTTCGAAGCCGCGGCATCACCTCTCCCAACCAACTGATCCACCTCGGTTCCTGGCACCTTTCGTCAAGAGCGAAAACACGCCCACGAAAAACGGTGCACACGTGGAGGGGGTCTTGGGTCTCCCCCGCACCTGAGGGCGGTTCCCCTCTCCCAAACAACACTCTTCACGCCGCGACCGCGGCTTTCACCTGGAGCTCCAGATGGGCGGACTTGTCCTCTTCCTCGGCGTCGCGATCCTCGCGTTCGGCCTCTTCCAGCACCTCAAGGGCAAGCGCATTCTCGCCGCGCCCTTCAAGAAGACCGGTGAGCTCGCGAAGAACCCGATCAGCGCCGATCCCAGGGGCGCGATGTCGACCGAGGGCAAGGTGATCGCTCCGGCGCAGCAGCTGCTCTCGCCGTGCACGAAGCAGCCCTGCCTCGCGTACGAGGTGAAGGTCGAGCGGCTGTGGGAGAAGGTCGAGACGACCCAGGACGGCACCAAGACGGTCAAGGGCTCGGACACGCTCGACACGCTCAAGGGCGGCTCGGTGTTCAGCGTCGACGACGGCTCTGGCGCGCTGCAGATCGACGTCACCAAGGGCGCCGACTTCGACAACTACAAGGACGGCTTCAAGAAGGAGCTCAACGGCCGTGGCTGGGCGTCGCAGATTCAGTTCGGCGAGCTCTCGTACGACGTGCCGGTGATCAGCGACTCCGAGAAGTACACCATCGGCTTCAAGGCGACCGAGAAGTACGTCCCCGCGGAAGGCAGCCTGTTCGTCCTCGGCAAGATCGAGGGCGGCAAGATCGTCAAGCCGGGCTGGCGCTCGATGATGACGTCGTCGAAGGGCCGCGATGGCCTCATCGGCAGCATCAACAAGAAGAAGAAGTTCTCGTTCATCGGTGGTGGCGTCGCGGCGGTGCTGTCGGTGCCCCTGATGATCTTCGGGCCGTCGGTCGCCGACAGCGGCCCGTCGGATCCGAACCACGGCTTCGGGGGCTCGTGCTCCATGACGCTGACGGGCCCGGTCTCGAAGTGCAGCAGCATGGTCTCGGACGAGAACGGTGAGACGTTCACGTGGACCGTCACCCGCAAGGACACCTACGCGCTCGCCGCGATGCCCGCGAAAGGCAAGAAGTACACGCTCGACCCACAGTTGGTCGTGCAGCGCGACGGTGAAGAGCTCGCCAACGTCGAAGGCTACGGTGAGGCGGCGAAGACGTCGCTCGAGCTCGAGCCCGGCACGTACTCGGTTCACGTGAAGAGCGTCGGCGGCCACGTCATCAAGGGTGGGTACTCCTTCGACCTGCAGATCGACGCGCAGAACCCCGAGCCGGTCGCCGCCCCCGTCGTCGCCGATGCCGCGCCCGTGTCGAAGAAGGACGCAATCAAGGCGAAGCTCGCCGCGCTGAAGGCGAAGAAGGCTGGCAAGGACGTGGCCGCTCCGGTCGAGCCTGCCGTCGAAGCGCCGGTCGCCGTCGAAGACGCCTTCGCCATTCGCGACGGGGTCGCCTCATGCAACCTGCCTTCGAACGGCTCCTGCTCCGAGTACCCGGCGCACAGCGAGCCCGCGAAGAAGGGCTGCGAGCTGTTCAAGGGCCAGTACGCAAAGAAGGCCTGCAGCCGTCACAACGCGGTCGGCGCGTGCGTGATGAAGTCGGGTGACGTGAACGTGATCTACGCCGGCGGCCCCATGGGCATGACGCGCAGCACGGCCGGCATGATGTGCCCGAAGAACATGGGCCAGCTCGCGCTGGCCCCTGAGGCGGAAGAGGCTCCGACGGCCTCGCCGCTGAAGGTCGCCGAGCTGCAGCCGGTGCCCGTCGCCGAGCACGAGCTGGACCTCACCGCGGCCGCCATCGAGCGCGAGGAGCCGGTCGCCGCTGCCGAGCTGGAGCTGGAGATCTCCGCGAAGAACCTCAGCACCCTCGCGGTCGACATGAACAGGGACTGCGGCTCGAAGCACTGCGAGCGCGGCTTCCTGTACATCTTCACCAACCTCTCGTGCGACAAGACGGCGCGCTGGTGCCAGCTCGACCTCACCGCGATGGAGCGCAACTCGCACGAGTCCTTCGTCGCCACCCTGCCCTTCACGCCTGCGGCGAAGACCCGCTCGGCGTTCGACGCCGCCACGAATGAAGCGATCCGCGCCTTCGAAGACGCTCCGAAGTCGGGCCGCCTCGCCCCGGTGGTGATGCAGGCCGAGAAGAGGCAGGCCGTCGTTGCCAGGCGCGTCGTCGTCGCCGAGCCCCTCGCGAAGAAGTCCGCGCCGGTCGCCACCCGCACCGTCGCGGTGGCCCCGAAGGCCCAGCCCGCGCCCGTCGCCGCGCCGGCTCCCGCCCCCTTGAAGGCCGCCCCCGCCAGGGCCTCGTCGTCGCCCGCGCCGGTGATGCAGCGCGCGAGCAAGAACATGGCCGACTGACCTCCACTCTTCTGCTGACCGCGCTCGCGCCGATCGAACCGGGCCGGCGATGCAGCGCGGACGACGGGCCTGGCTCCTCACGGAGTCGGGCCTTTCGTGTTTATGGTGCCCCGCGTGACGAAGCGGCGAGTCCTCGGCGTGGTGGTGTTGGTGCTCTTCGGAGCGTTCGCCTTCGCCTCGAGCGATCGCTGCGGTGAGTGGCCGTCGACTGCGCCGACCCTGGGAATGTTGGGGCAAGGCGCGGGAGACCTGGTGGTCGGAGCGGCGAAGACGGCCGTGGTGCTCCCGGGTGCCGTGACGGTCGGCGGCTACGGCCCGTTGCGCTCGAGCGCGACGAGCGGCGACCCGGTCTACGCACGCGCGACGTTCGTCGAGGTCGGCGGGCAGCGCTTCGGCCTGGTGTCGCTCGAGGTGTTGCTCCTGACGCAGCCGATGGTCGCCGCGATTCGGGAGGGCTCCGACTTCCCAATCGTCGTGACCGCGACGCACGCGCACTCGTCGGTGGGTCAGTTCGATCGCCGCCTCGCCAGCCAGGTCGCCGCGCTCGGCAGCTTCGAGCCCGCCGTGGAAACAGCGTTGGTGACGGCAGCGCGCGCGGCACTGGCTCAGGCGCGCAAGGAGACCTCTCCCGTGGCGATGGAGGTGCGCTCGTTCAGCACGGCGGCCTTCGTTCGCGCGCGCAGCGGGGACGCGGTCGACACGCGCGGCCTCGAGGTCTCGTTCGTGAAGCCCGACGGTGCACGCCTCGCGCGATGGCTCTTGATGGCGGCGCACCCCACGCTCGCGCCGCGTCGTGGTGACGCCTTCGACACCGACTGGCCCGGAGTGTTCGCCGAGACGGGTGATGGCATCACGCTGGTGTTGCAGACGTCGGTGGGAAACGCCTCGGTGAACAAAGAGGTCGCGTCGTCGGAGAAAGACGTCGTCACGCAGCTCGGCTCAGCGCAGGAGCACACCCTTCGCATCGAGGGGTGTGGGCAGCCGACGCTCGGCATCGCTGGAGCACGGGTCTCGCTCCCCCACCCTGACGGCTCTCGCCTGGCGCCGTGGCCATTTCGGGCGGCGACCGAGAACGCGTTGTGTGCGGCGGCCGAGATGGACGTCGAGGTGATGATGGTGCGGCTCGGGTGTGTGTCGTTGCTCGCGCTGCCAGTGGAGCCGTCGTTCGCGACCGCGCAGCAGCTCGAGAAGCTCACCGGCGCGACCCGCGTGCTGGCGTTGTCGAATGGGTACATCGGGTACCTGGAGCCGGCCGACGTGGTTCGGAATCGGCTCGGTGAAGCAAAGCGCCAGTGGTTCGGGCCTGAGCTGTACGAGCAACTGGCGAGCGCGAGCTTGTTCGTCGCGGCGGCGTCGGCTCCCGGGGGCGCCAATGTCTCAGGTCAGTGAAGCCGCGCGGGCGCTGGTGGCAAGAACGAAGTTGGCGACGCTCGCGACGATCAGCGACGACGGGAGTCCGCTCGCCACGCTGGTCGCGACCGCCGATGACGGCACTGGACGTCCGCTGTGCGTCGTCTCCGGGCTCTCGGAGCACACGCGAAATCTCCGCGCCCGGCCTCGCGCGTCCGTTCTGTTCGTCGATGAGGTGCGGGGTGAAGGCGGCCTGATGGATCGGCTGCGCGTGACATTGACGGGCGAGTTCCAGTTCTTGACCGATGACGAGGCGACGAGCGCGAAAGAGGTCTTCCTCACACATCATCCCGATGCAGCGCGGTACGTGGCGTTGCCTGACTTCACGGCAGCGCGGCTCGAGATTGAAACCGTGCGCTACGTCGGTGGCTTTGCCCGCGCCGCGACGCTGCGGCTGGCTGACTACCTCAGTGAAGGAACGGCGGACCGATGAGCCGGCTCCTGATGGCGATGCTTTGTGCGAGCTTCAGCCAACATCGGACGCTGACCGCGACGCAGGTGCATTTCGGTGCGTGGAGAACCCCAGTCAGCCCGGCGTGAAGAGCTGCGCAGAGCGCATTGCCATCGCCTGCGGCGGTCGAGAATGCGCGAGCGGAGAGGACTGCTGGGCGGGCTCGCAATCAGCGTGGGCGATTGAGGCCGAGCTGCGCGGGCACACGAAGGGCGCGCTGCTCCAGCTGACGGGAGGTCTCGGCCTCGGGCTCGCGACCGCGAACGTCGTGCGCTCCGACGCAGGCCTCGACGCCAGCCTCGCTCGCCCCGCGCAGCCCTTGCTCACGGGTGACCTCGGAGCGCGCGTTCTCCTCGGCCCCTTCTTCATCGGCGTATCGGTCGGTGCCGCCCCGCTTCAGCAGCAGTGGCTCGGCTCGCTCAACCTCGGCGTCATCGCGTTCGGCGGATAGTCAGCGGCTTCAGACATCGCCCTCGAGCTCGCGCAAGCGCCGCTCGTGGTCCAGGAACCGGCGATCGTTCTGAGTTCGCATCGCCGCGAAACCGACCTCCATGTCGTCGCGCAGGCCCACGAGCTCGGTGCGCACGCGCACGAAGCCTTCGCGGGTCTCGTGCCTCAACTCGCCGAGTTCGGTCCTGACGCTCGCGATCTCGGACTTCAGCTCGGTCTTCACGCTCGTCAGCTCGGTCTTCACGCCCGTGACCTCGTGCTTCAAGTTCACGAGTTCGGCCTGAATCTTCTTCAGCACCTCGAGCTGCAGCATGGGCACATCATCTCTTGTGGTCATCGCCTCTGCATAATTCACGGGTCTGACATTCGAGCGCGGCGCCATGAACGTCATCGTGGCACCGCGGCCCGCGACTCCGCAACCCGACCGCTCAGTCGTGGCGCTTCGGAATGCGACGGCTCGCCGACTTCGCGTTCGCCGCCTTCGGCTTCTTCTTCTTCGCCACCTTCACCGGCTTCTCTTCTTGCGGGAGCAGCTCGCCGTCGAACCGAATCGCCGGCTTCTTCTCGCGCCGCTTGAACAGCAGCGCCGTGCGGCCCATCACCTGCGCCACCTCAGCGCCGGTGCCTTCCGCCAGCTGCGCGACCGCCGACTCACGGCCTTCGCGTTCATCCGCGATGCGCACCTTCACCAGCTCATGCGTCTCGAGCGCTGCGGCGAGCGCTCCGATGACGCCGTCGGTGACGCCGTCGTCACCCACCTGCACCACCGCGTGAAGGTGATGACCAAGGGCACGCAGGTGCCGCCGCTGTTTTCCGTTGAGAGCCAAGAGTGTCTTTCTCTACTTCAACATTCGCAGCTCACGCTGCGCGTCGATGTGTTTGGGGTCGAGCTTCACCGTGGCGTTGAAGTGCTTCTTCGCCGTGGCCTTGTCTCCCAGAATCCGGTGCATCATGCCCTGGTGAAAGTGCGCCGCGACGATGTTCGGGTTGCGCTTGAGGCAGGTGGTCACGTCTTTCATCGCTTCGACCAGCCCGAGCTTCTTGTCGGGGAAGGTGAAGAACTTCGCGTACCCGCGCCACGAGTAGACCTCGGCGTCGTCGGGCATGATCTTGATGCAATCGTCGAACACCTTGAGGGCGTCGGCGTACTTGCGTGCCTGGATGAGGATCTTCCCCTTCTGGAAGAATTCGTCGGCCTGCAGGAACCTGCCCGCGTCGACCTTCTCGCCGCCGCCACCCGCCTCGAGCTCGGCGACGTACTCCTTGCGCAGGTTCTCGTCTGACAGCGTGCGGTGCGCGTCTCCAACTCGCGCGAAGATGTCGGCCTTCGCCTTCGCGAGCGAATCGGGAGAGCCCGGCGGCACCGTATCGGGGTGGTAGTCCTTCGCGAGCCTGAAGTACGCGACCTTCACGGCGTTGGCGGGTGCGTCCTTGGTGACCGCCAGCACCTCGAAGTGGTTCTGCGTCTTCATCTTCGCCAGCACGTCGGCCAGGCGTTTCACCTCGGCGTCGAAGTTCTGCGCGACGGCGGGCGGGGCGGACCCAAACTTCGAGGGCCCGGAAGCTGTCGTTCCAACGGGACGCTGAGGCGCTGCGCCCGGCGCAGGGTACGCCGGCGGCGGGGGCGGGCCGGGCACGGCCGCGGGAGCCGAAGTGACCTGCGGAGTGATCACCGGACGCTGGGGCGCTGGCGCAACGACTTGCGGCGTGACGACCGGCCTCGGCGGCACGGGGACCGTCGCCTGCGGCGTCACGACCGGCCGTGGTGGCATGGCCGGCGCGGCAACCGGAGCGGGCGCAGGCATGGGCGGTCCGCTCCGTTGCGGAACGCGCGTCTTCACCACCGTCCCCGCGAACGAGACGAGGTCGCACGGCTCGAGCATGAAGGCGACCCGAAGCGCGTGCTCGGCCTCGGGCGCCTGACTCTGGAACAGCTGATTGAGCGTTCGCGTGCCGTCGAAGCCGGCGTAGGCACGCGTCTCTTGCGGTGTCAGTCGAAGCTCGGCGACGGGCACCTTCCCCGAGGCCTTCATCACCGGAAAGTCGAGCGCTTCGTGCATGCGCACCCGGAGCTCGACGGTCGACGCGCGTCGAAGCTGCTCGGTGTAGAGCTGCCATCGATTGCCTGCCGGCATCGCCTTGTGGGCTGGTAGCTCGATCGGCTGGTACGTGAAGTGGCCATCAGTCGCGAGGAGCGCCTGGCCGATGAGCCCGCTCGTGCGCTTGCCCAGAGCCTCGAGGATGACGTTGGGGTTCACCAGGCCCAGCCCGAACAGCGCCGACAACAGTTCTCCGCCGAAGCGGGCTCCTTCCTTCTGCGCCTGGCCCAATTGATCGGGGCTGACGAGCCGCTGCTTGAGCAGGGAGGTCGCTAACGCGTCCTCGGGATGCGTCGAATCGACCGAATCGGGGCTGCCCTTGCGGAAGTGCAGCAGCACGGCGCGGTCGGGCAGCTGAAACGTCATCAAGCCGTTCGCGTCTTGCGCCGCGGCCATGAAGTAGAGGCGCTGGGCGCTCACCTCTCGCAGCGAGCCCGTCGCCGGAATCTCGCCGAGCTCGGTCACGACGACAGCCGAGGGACGGCTGACCGGCGCGGCCACCGAAGAGGGGCGGCTGGCCGGCGCCGTGCCGGTTGACGGCGTCGACACCGGGGCAACGCCCATCGCGGCGGCGATCGACGCAGAGGACATCGGAGTCCGCGGTGCTGCCGCGGGAACCGCGCGGACGCCTGACGGGGTCGCGCCGACCATCGAAGGGCTGCTGCGCGGCGCATCGGAGAAGAGCGATTCCTCGAGGCTCCTTGGCGCGCCAGCCGGGGCCGCAGGCATCATGGGCGCGCTGGCGGCCCGAGCCTGAGGAGCCGCCCCCGCGCGAGCCTGGGCCGAGGCTGTCACGGGGTTCATCGGCCGCGTCGACACCTGGGCGCGCGCTCCGGGCCCGGCCATCGCACCGGCGCCGGGCCGAGGCGCCGAGGCGCCAGGTGCTGGCCCCGCAGGAACGCTGGCTGCCGCTGTCGCGTGCGGCGGCGGTGCAACGACCTTCTCCCACGCATCGTCCAGATCGGTGTGCGGCAGCACCTGCTCGCCCCACAGGGCCCGCGGGAAGACCATGCGAATGCCGGGCATGCGCCCCGGGTAGACGTAATTCGAGCCGTCGAGGGACACCTGCACTCGCCCGCCAATCACGCCATTGTCGAGCAGCAGTTCGACGCTCGTGGGCGCGAGCGGACCGAAGATCTGGCCCTTCTCGGTCCTCACCCAGACTTGAACGACTTCGTCACTCATCGTGCCCCCCGGAACCTACCCGCAAATCCGCGCTTCGCGTTGCGATTCCCACATCGGGGCCCAGACGGGCCGCCAGCCTGGTGGGGTTTCAGGGCAACCGTCGCCGGCCTCGTGAACCCGTCCGCCACGCGCCTGTCGCTGTTGGGCTTGACCTCGGCGCGGTGCACCGCCGCTCAAACCCGGGGCAGGGCCACGCTTCGGCCGCGACGACCGTGCTAGGAGCGCACCGTGCCGTTCTTCCCGAGGTACTCCTTGAGCCGGATTCTGGCGTTCTGTTTCACTGTGGCGCTGCTGTTGGCCGGCTGTCCTTCTCTTCAGCCGGGGGCCTGCAAGAGCAGCGCGGACTGCACGATGAGCCAGTCGTGCATCTCGGAGCGTTGCGTCGGAGGTTCGGCCGGCGGAGCAGCAGGCGGTGGATCATCGGGGACGGGCGGAGGCGGAACCTCGGGGTCCGGGGGTGGCACGTCGGGCGGCAGCACCGCTGGCGTGGGAGGCGGCGCGGCTGGCGGCACGTCGATGGCGGGCGGTGAGAGCTGCGAACTGGCGGCCGTCATCGCGCGCACCACGAACGTCTCGGGCACCACCGTCGGGGCTGCGAACGACGTGAACCTCACCTGCACTGGCGCGCGGAACCAGGGCCCGGACCGCGTCTACAAGGTGACCGTCCCCACCATGGAGCGCCTCACGGTCACGCTCACCCCGCAAGAGACGGACACCTCGGACGGCGGCCTGCAGTACGACCCTTCGCTCTACCTGGTCGCTGGTCCCGCCGCGAGCTGCCTGCCAGCCGACGCTGGCGATCGCACCAACTGCCTCGATGGCTCCGACATCGACCTGCCGCCGGGTTCGCCCGAGCGGGTGACGTTCCTCAACACGTCGGGCGCACCGCGAGAGGTGTTCGTCGTCGTCGACTCGTTCTTCACGGCGCCCGACGACCTGAACGGCACCACGCACGAGGGCCGGTACGAGCTCGCCTTCACCCTCGCAGCGCCTCCGATGGGCGACCGCTGCGACACCGCCACGACCGTGATGGCTGGCACGCTCTCGGGTCAGTCGCTCACGAACTTCTCGGGCGACTACGGCTTCGGCGCCAACTGCCGCCGCTCCGACGGGCCCGACCGCGCGTACAAGATCAGCGTCCCCGCCGGCCAACGCCTCACGGCGGTCACGACACCTTCCTCGGATGGCGGCTTCGACGCCACCTTGAACCTCATCGCCGGCCCCGCGTCGGCGTGTGAAGCCAACCCGCTGGTGTGTCTCACTGGTGCCGATTCGACGTTCATCGGCCAACCCGAGCGCGTCGACTACCTGAACCGCGGCGTCACCGCGCAGGACGTGTTCGTGGTGGTGGGCTCGTACGATCCCACCGACACCGACACGGCGTTCTCGCTCACCACGAGCGTCACCGCCCCGCCTGCGGGCGACGAGTGTGCCACGGCGGTGTCGATGGTCGCTGACATGCCGTTGACCGGCCAGCCACTCACGAACTTCGGCAACGAGTATGGCTCCGGCACCGGCTGCAACCCCACGTCGAACGGGCCTGACCGCGTGTACGAGCTGACCGTCCCCGCGAACAAGCTGGCGACGGTGACGGTGACGCCGAGCACCGGGCTCAACACCTCGGTCTCGCTGGTGGACGGCGCGATGAGCTGCGCGCCGGGCATGTTCCGTTGTGTCGCGACGAGCCCGACCACCGCGACGGGCGCCCCGGATCTCGTGCGATGGACGAACCGGAGCGCGGTGACGAAGACGTTCCTGGTGCTGGTCGACACCGCGGCGCCGGGCGCCGGCACCTTCGACATCGTCGCGACCTTGACCGACCCGCCGCCGGGTGATTCCTGCGCCAATGCGACGGCGCTGACGGCGGGTGCGGCGGTCGCTGGCACCACCCTGGGCTTCTTCGACGATTATGCGGGGGGCTCGACGACCTCGTGCGCCACCTTCAGCACCTTCGGGAACGACCGCGTCTACGGCTTCTCCGTGCCGAACGGCCAGCGCGCCCGCGTCACCGTCACTCCGGCCGACGCCGGCTACACGCCCTCGCTCAGCCTCGTCGCCGGACCTGCGGCGGCGTGTGAAGTGACTCCGCGAGTGTGCGTCGCGGCCGCGAACTCCGGTAGCAGCGGGGCTGCCCGGACCGCCGCGTTCTTCAACGGCACCGGCACGGCGCAGGGCACCTTCGCGATCGTCGATGGCTCTGGCAGCGGCGACTTCACCATCGGCCTGTCGACCGCAGCGCCGAGCGTCGACGACGTCTGCACCACGGCCACCACGGCGCTCGGCGTCACGGCCCTCACCAACCAGACCCTGCGGCCCGCCGGCGTCACCTTCGAGCGCGACTACCCGTGCGTGTCGGCCTCTCGCGGCCCCGATCGCGTGTACGTCGCGCAGGCTCCCGCGAACCAGCGGCTGACCGTCACCGTCACCCCGACCATGATGGTGATGGATGGAGGCTTCGACCCCGTGCTCTCGCTGATCGCCGGGCCGGCCTCGGCCTGCGACTCCGCAGCGCGACGTTGCGTCGCGGGCGTGGACGACAGGCTGCGCAACCAGCCCGAGACGGCGAGCTTCACCAACGCGAGCACCGCCGCCCAGACCGTCTTCGTGGTGGTCGGCTCCTACAGCGAGACCGACACCGACACCGTCTTCTCACTCTCGAGCGCGACGTCGACCATCACGGCGGGCGAGGTGTGCGAGAACGCCCAGCCGATCTCCTCGGGCGCGAACCTGATGACCGAGACCCTGATGAGCTTCACGCGCGACTACGCGCTCGGCACCAGCTGCAGCCGTTCGTCAGGAGCCGACCGCGTGTATTCGATCTCCGTCGGCGCCAACCAGACGCTCACGGTTCGCGGGGTGCCCGACCTGATGGCCGACATCGTGCTCAACCTGATCGACGGGCCGGCGGCGAGTTGCAACGCCCCGAGCGTCGCGTGTCTGGCGTCGGCGGACCGTGGCGCGAGCGGTCAGGAAGATCGCATCACGTGGCAGAACACCACGGCCGCCGCGAAGACGGTCTTCGTCGTCGTCTCGAACTACCACGCGGGCATGATGACCTTCAGCCTCGAGGCACAGGTTCAGTAACCACGCTCGTCGAGCCACCACGCGAGGTGGCCACACAGCACGAAGCCGAACGCGTTGAGCGCGCCATGCGTCGGCACCATGTCGGGCACCGTGAGCGCAGGCACCGTCGGCCAGTACTGGCTGGCAGCCCACGCCACGCCGAGGCCCATCGCGACCCAGGGTGACGCCGATGAGACGAGGAGGAGTGCTCGGGTGCGGCCGCTCCGTCGCAACGCCTCGTTCACCTGCAGGGCCCCGACGGCGCACACACCGATGGCCATCAGCACCGCGCCGCCGACCTGAAAGGCCGCCAGCCGGGTGATGAAGCCCAACGCGACGACCGGCGGCGCGCCCATGACGAACAGCCCGGCGAGCTTCCGTGCCGTCGTCGGGCGTTGCTGCACGAGGCGGTTCGCCAGAGACAACGAGCCCACGCCGGCGAACGAGAAGTGGAGCGCGGTCAGCTTGACGATCGGCTCGGGGAACTCGAACACGGTGACCTCGAGCCGCGACGCCACCAGGGCGAGCACCGCGGTGACGCCGAAGCCGGCCATGACCGCGTGCACCAGCACCCGCCGTCCCAACGCCCTCACGCCCTCGATCGCACACAGCAGCAGCCACGGCGCGAGCACCAGCGCCGCCGGCCACCCGGGCGCGACGGAGAGCGAGGCGGTGACGGCCAGCGCAGCGATGAGGAACGGCGTGAAGGGTCGCGAGAAGGCGATCGGCATCACGACGCCGACCCCGGTCACGAGCGCGACGTTCATCACGGGCACCATCCACTCTGCCAGCGTCACGTTCGTCGTTCCGTCGACGCGTCAGCACCGGCTTCGCGATGAGCGCCGCGCTGCCCCACGAGGCGAAGCCGCTCGCGGCCGATGCGGGCGCGCTCCGGCAGGTGCCCGGTCTCGACGGCTCCCTGGAGCGTGTTGGAACCCGCGAGCTTCAGAGGAAGACGTGCTCCCGGTGTTCACCGAACACCGCGCGCATCGCGTCGGAGATCTCGCCCAACGAGGCCTCGGCCTTCACCGCGTCCGAGATGAGCGGAATGAGGTTGTCGCCAGGCCCCTCAGCGGCCTTCTTGAGCGCGTCGAGCGCCCGCCGGCAGGCCTCGGCGCTGCGCGTCTTTCGCAGCTCGGCCAGACGAAGCCGCTGCTCCTGCTCCACCGATTCGTCCACGCGCAGGAGCCCGGTCACCGGCGGCTCAGGCACCTGGTACGCGTTGACGCCAACGACGACGCTCTCTTTCCGCTCCAGCGCGCGCTGCGCCTCGTACGCCGCGTTCTGGATCTCCTGCTGCGGGAAGCCCTGCTCGATGGCCCGCACCATGCCGCCGAGATCGTCGATGCGACGGATGTAGTCGCTGGCCTTCGCCTCGAGCTCGTCGGTGAGCCGCTCCAGGTGGTAGCTGCCACCCAGCGCGTCGATGGTGTCGGCGACGCCCGTCTCGTTGGCGATGATCTGCTGGGTGCGCAGCGCGAGCTTGGCGGCGCCTTCACTCGGCAAGGCCAGCGCTTCGTCCCACCCGTTGGTGTGGAGCGACTGGGTGCCGCCGAGCACCGCCGCCAGGCCCTGTATCGCCACCCGCACGACGTTGTTCATCGGCTGCTGCGCGGTGAGCGTCGAGCCGGCCGTCTGCGCGTGGAAGCGGAGCATCATCGAGCGCGGATCCTTCGCGCCGAAGCGCTCCTTCATGATGCGCGCCCAGAGCCGACGCGCGGCGCGGAACTTGGCGACCTCTTCCAGGAAGTCGTTGTGCACGTTGAAGAAGAACGAGAGCCGGCCAGCGAAGTCGTCGACCTCGAGCCCCGCCGTTCGTGCCGCTTCGACGTACGCGATGCCGTCGGCCAGGGTGAAGCCGATCTCCTGTGCGGCCGTCGAGCCGGCCTCCCGGATGTGGTACCCGCTGATGCTGATCGGGTTCCACTTCGGCACCTTCTTCGCGCAGAACGCAAAGAGGTTCGTGATCAGGCGAAGGCTCGGCGTCGGCGGGTAGATGTACGTGCCGCGCGCGATGTACTCCTTCAAGATGTCGTTCTGCACGGTGCCCTGCAGCGCATCCATCGGCACGCCCTGCGACTCACCGACGGCGGCGTAGAGCATCAACAGAATCGGCGCCGTCGCGTTGATGGTCATCGACGTGCTGACTTCTCCGAGCGGGATGCCGTCGAGCAGCACCTTCATGTCGCGCACGGAACAGATCGAGACGCCGACCTTGCCGACTTCTCCCCGCACGCGAGCGTTGTCGGCGTCGAAGCCCATCTGCGTCGGCAGATCGAACGCGACCGACAGGCCCGTTTGGCCGGCCTTCAACAGGGAGTGGTAGCGCTCGTTGGAGTCCTTCGCGCTCGCGAAGCCGGCGTACTGCCGCATCGTCCAGAACCGGCCGCGGTACATGGTGGGCTGCACGCCGCGCGTGAACGGGTACTCGCCGGGGAACCCGAGCTTCTCGACAAAGCCCCCCTCTGGTGCGGCTTCGGGGCCGTCGACGGGCGATCGCTCGATGCCGCTCGAGGTCAGGAAGGTGGGACGCCGCTCGGGCCCTTTGGCCTTTGCCTTCTCGTATGTCTTCACAACCCACCGGGACTTCTCGGTTTTCGAGTCAGCCATGGCCCCGAGGGATAGCACGGAGCTGGACCGAGTCTCTCAAGTCCCCCCTGGCGCCCCGTCTGAGCTGCGCGAACCCACCGTGGTTCCAGACGAAAATCTCGCCTCGGGCACGCACCCGCGCCTCGAGATGAGCGATAAACATCTCCATGAACGTTGATGGCATCCGGCGGGCGCTCGCCACTGCGGCTCGTGACGGCAAGGTTGATGCGGCGGACGTCGATCGCATCATGCTGCAGGCGCGCGACGGCGGCGGGCTGTCGAGCCTCGAGCGCTCCACGCTGCTCAAGGCGGCTGATGGCTTCGACGACGGCACCAGGCAGCGTCTGCTCAGCCACCTCGCCGCGATGGGCCAGACCAACGCGTGGGTGAACATCGAGGCGAAGGGCCAGCTCGCGACGCTCGACGGGCGCTACGCGAACCTGACCTTGACGGTGCCTGGGCTCTCGGCGCGCGTCGGTCTCTTCGACAACGCATTCGCGCTCAAAGGCAAGGCGAAGGCTGACGGCGTGCTGCAGTTGACCCTCGACGGGCAAAAACTCTCGGTGCCCGTGAAGGCCGGAGAGGGGCCCCAGCAGATCCTCGAGAAGATGAAGGCGCAGCTGCCCCCGCGCTTCGCCGGTGTGGTGCTTGGTGGAGACGTGCAGCCGTATGACGCAGCGAGCTTCTCCGGCCGCTCGGCACGCCAGGCGGACACCGCGGCGCACCTCATGCTCTACAAGCCGGCGTCCCTCGGCCTGGCCCCCGGTGAGAAGCCGATGCGGGTGGTGGTGACGGGCTACGGCGCCTTCATGGGCATCACTGACAACCCCTCTGCGAACATGGCGCAGAAGCTCGCCGAGCGTGGAGTGAAGGGCGCCATCGTCGAGTACCGCCGCCTCGACGTCACCCCTGCGGCCGTCGAGTCGTTCATGACCGAGATGAAGCGCAGCCCGCCAGACGTCATCCTCTCCATGGGCGTGACGCACGGCCAGGCGCAGGTCGAGGAGCGGCCAGAGAATCACCTCGGTGCGGCGCCCGATGGCAACAACCAGCAGATGACCGAGCGCAAGGTGCGCGAAGGCGGCCCGCAGGAACTCAAGACCGACCTGCCCGTCGACACCATCGACTGGGCGCTCCAGGGCCTCGGCGGCGGTCGGCAGGTCTTCACCAGCAGGTCGGACCCGAACTACCAGCCCGACCGCAGCGCCTACCTCTGCAACTTCCTCGGGTACAACCTGGCCTCGGAGTTCGGCCCCACGCCGAAGACGACCGCCGGCTTCATGCACATCACGCCCGAGACGCAGCCTGATCAGATGGGCGCCGTGCTCGACGCGATCACCGCGAAGCAGCTCGAAGCCCGCCGCGCCGGCTTCCCGACGAGCTGACCGTCACTTCTCCTCGAGGTCGCGCTTCGCGGCCTGGCGCGCATCGGCCCAGGCCGAGCGGACCCGATCGACCACGGCCTTCGTCCGATCGAACGCCTGCTGCGCGCGCGGATCGAGCCGCTCGCGAACGAGCTCTGCCAGCTCCGACTTCCTGGGCTCCCGCAGCAGCTCCTCCAGCGTGACGAGCGCGCGCAACGGCCGGCCTTTCATCGCGTCGAGCAGGGCGGGGACGTCGACGGTCGAGACAGAGAGCCGCTCGACCGAAGGCGCGCCCGGACTCCAGGCTGGAGGGAACAGCAACGCGAGGCGGGCGAAGAAGACGGCCTCGAAGGCCGAGACCCCTTCGGCGAAGGTGACGGGAAACGGCCCGAGTCGAGCGGTGTCGAGCAGCCATTCGGAGCGGCTCACCCACCCCTGCCGCAGCCACCCCGCGAGCGAGAAGGCGCCGCTTCGGGCTTCTGCCGGTTCGCCGGCCACCGACGACGTGCCGAGCGCCCACGCCGTCGTGCCGTCCTCCAGCCGCTTCACGAGGGTCGACAGGTGCGTTGGCGCGAGCAGCTCACCCGCTTCCGCGAAGGCGAGGTACTGGCCCTGGGCCGCAGCGACGCCCGCGTTGGTGCGCGCAGACGCATCGGTCGACGAGCTCGGAATCGCCACCACGGTCAGGCCGGCCCGCGCGCGGGGCTTCTCGAGGAGCTGCTCGAGCCGGTCGGCCGAAAGGTTGGCGACGACGATCAGCTCGAGCGGTCGGCGCTGCTGGTTCGCGAGTGACGACAACGTGCCGACGAGCTGCGACTCATCGCCGGACGACGACACGACGACCGAGACGAGGCCTGGCGTCCGGTCTGGAGTCGTCGGTGCCGTGCCTCGTTTCGCACAGAGCAGCAGCCGGTCGGCAGCCGCATCGGGGTTCACCTGCTCGAGCACCTGCCGGAGCGCCGCCTCGGTGTCAGCCGAGAGGCCAGACGTTCGATGCGCCGTCACCACGACGTCGCGCGCCGAGATGACGTAGCCAGCCGAGGCCAACCACCGGCGCACGTCACGCTCGGCGAGCGAGGGCGTGGGCGTCGAGTTCGTGAGCGCGGCGAGGAGCGACGAGGCAGACGAGGCGTTGGCGAACGAGAAGACGAGCTCGGCCTGCCCTGCCGCCGAGGCGAGCGCCCGGAACGCGGCTCCACGGTCGGCCAGCGCGAAGCCGTCGAAGGCGACGACGACGTCGGGGTGAAACGCGCCGAGCTCGTCGAGCGACGCCGGGTCGACGAGCACCGTGCACCCGTTGGCTTCGATGACGCGCACGAGGGCGAGATCGCTCGCCAACACCACCACGCGCTTCTTCAAGCCGACGCGGCGCGTGACGAGAGTTCGCAGGTCTGCGGCGTGTTGGGCGGCCATGATCACGCCTGCGCGGTGGGCTTCACGGCGGCCGGCGCAGCGAGCGGCTCGCTCCGGGGCTCGGTCGACCAGGCGTGCTCTGGGCGAATCAGGCCCAGGCCCGAGGGGTGCGGCGCGACGACGAGCGACTTCGAGAGCGCGTGCGGCGGCAGCCCGGTGCTCCAGGCGGTCGCGGTCAGCACGTGCGCGCCATCACCGAGTCCGAGCCGAGGCAGGCTCAGTCGCACCGTCGTCCGCCCTGCCGGCAGTGTCCCCGCCGAATAGAGCGTCTTGAAGAGCGCCACGCCTGAGACGGTCGCGATCTCGCCCGAGACGTGGCATCGGGCCTCCGACGAGAGTTCGAGATCGACGTGCACGTCGAGCGCGCTGTCGGCCGAGAACGCCGAAGGCTGGGCACCGACACCGTCGCGAAGCCTGACCTCGACGACCTGCACCGGCGACTTCACTTCGGCTGAAGACGGCGCCACCTCGACCTGCGGCAACGCCAGGCCGGGCGCCGAGAGCGCAGAATGCCCGGTGCGATCGCCCTCGGCTTCGGCGGCGGCGATGGCCTGCCGATAGGCCGACACCACCTGCCGGGGGTCTCCCACCATTCGCGTCTTGCCGCCGTCGATCCACACGGCTGCGTCGCACCAGGTCTCGATGCTCGCGAGGTCGTGCGTCACCAGGAGAATCGTCTTTCCCGACTGACGGAACTCATTCATCTTCGCCGCCGACTTGCGCGCGAAGTGCGCGTCACCGACCGAGAGGATCTCGTCGATGATCAGGATCTCGGGATCGACGTGGGTCGCGACCGCGAACGCCAGGCGCATGAACATGCCGCTCGAGTAGGTGCGCACCGGCTCGTCGATGAAGTCGCCCAGCTCGGCGAACTCGATGATCTTGTCGACGCGAGACTTCACCTCGGCGCGCGACATGCCGAGGATGATGCCGTTGATGAGGATGTTCTCGCGCCCGGTGAAGTCGGGGTGAAAGCCAGCGCCCAGCTCGAGCAGCGCCGAGATGCGCCCGTTCACGGTGATGGTTCCCGAGGTCGGCGCGTAGATGCCCGTCACCAGCTTCAGCAGCGTGCTCTTGCCAGACCCGTTGCGTCCGACGATGCCCATCGTGGTGCCGCGCGGGACGACCAGGTTCATGCCCTTGAGCGCTTCGATGTGCGTCGCGGGCTCCTTCAGCTTCCGCTGCCCCTTGAGGACCCGGACGACCTCGCTCTTGAGCGTGGTGATCTCGTTGCGCCGGTTGCGCTTCTGGAAGTGCTTGGTGACGTTCTCGAGGACGATCGCGTTCGTCATGGCTCACACCAACTCGGCGAACTCTTCACGCCGGCGTTCGAAGACCGAAGACGACAGCCACAGGACGATGACGGTGATGGCTGCGACGACCAGCAGCGGCTGCAGCTCGGGCACCCGATGCGCGAAGAAGACGTCACGCCACGCGGTCATCAGCGCGGCGATCGGGTTCACGATCACGATGGTGCGTTGCACTTCCTCGGCGCTCAGCACCACGCCGAACCGTTCGATGCCCTTGACCGAGTGAACGTCCCAGAGGACGGGCGTGAGGAAGAACGCGAGCTGCAGCACGTTCGCGATGATGTGCTGCAGATCGCGGAACGCCACGTTGAGCGCCGAGAGCAGGTACGTGATGGCCAGGGTGAAGAGCGTCTGGAGCCCCAACAACGGGAGCACGAAGAGAAGGTGCCAGGTCGGCGTGTCCTGGAACGCCATGCCGAGGACGAAGAGCAACGGAATCGACAGCACGAAGTTGATCAGGTTCGTCAGCACCACGTAAGCGGGCAAGACCTGCGCCGGGAACCGGACCTTGGTCAGCAGGTCCTTCCGATCGCTGACCGAGGTCGTCCCGCCGAGCACCGACGTCGAGAAGAAGATCCACGGGAGCAAGCCGCTGAACAAATAGAAGGGGTACCGCGCGGGGGCGTTCTCCATGAGCACGCCGAAGACGAGCGCGTAGACTGCCATGCTCAGGGTCGGGTTCAGGAACGTCCACAAGAAGCCGAGCACCGACGCTCGATAGCGGGCCTTGAGCTCTCGCAGCGAAAGCGCCCAGAGCAGCGCGCGGTACTGGTACAGCTCCTGAAGGTTGCGGACCATGGGGCGCGAGGTGCCTACCGCATGGGCTCGCACCCCACAACCGCAGCAGCCTGATTGTCGGGCCGGACTAGCGCGGCTTCGGTCCGCGGGAACGCTTCGAGGGCGTCGACTTCGCAGCGGGAGCCTTCGCCTCGGCGCTTGGAGCCTTGAGCAGCGGCGGTTTCGGCGCCGCCTCGACCCTGGCCAGCTGCGCCTCGAGCGCGGCCACCTTCGAGCGCAGCCGCACCACCTCGGCAGTCAACTGCGAGTACCCGTCGAGGGCATGCCCGTTGAACACCACCTGGCGGGCGAGGGCCTCGTTGATGAAGATCTGCCCAACCCGCCGGAACGCCTGCTTCGCGAACACGACGACCTGACCTGACAGGCCATCACGATGCGTCTCGATCGGCAGACCCCGGGTCGCGTCGACGTGCTCCGACATGGACTCGACCGCGAAGGCGAACGCCTCGACCGGCGCTTCGGTGCCTTCGTCCAGCCCGGCGTCCTCCGACGGCGGGAGCAGCCCACGCGCGCCGAGGCGCTCCTTCACCACGTCGAGCAGCTTCTTCGTCGTCACGTCTTTTCCGAACAGCTTCATCATTCACCTCGTGTGTGACGCGATTGATCAGCGCGAAGCCGGGAGATCGCCGAGAGCCACGCGTCGATGACGCTGGGCCATTGGTGCTTCGCGCCGTACGTGTGGGCCTTCTTCGACAAGGCTGCGCGCGTCTCGCCAACCACCTTCACTGCCTCGACGAACGAGCGCTCATCGTCATAGCCCGCTCCGGCGGCGCTGCGCTCCAGCTGACCGCGAACGACCGCACCTGCGGTATGCCCGATGACGGGCGTTCCGACCGCGAAGGCTTCGAGCGCGAGCAATGACAGGCTCTCGTAGCGGCTGGGCACCACCACGGCCATCGCGCCGCCGAGCGCGTCCCACTTGGTCTGTTCGTCGACCCGGCCCAGGGCGACCACCCGGGAGCCTCGTGGCTTGAGCTCTCCCGAGCCGGCCAGCACCAGGGTCGGCGCGTCGTGGAAGGCCCGCACCAGGGCCTGATGGAAGTCGATCAGCTCCGACACGCCCTTCCCTGCCTCCATGCGCCCCACGTACAGCAGGTACGGCCCCTGGACGTCGAAGGCGTCTCGAAAACGCGCGGGCTCTGGCGTGAGCGGCGTGACACCAACGCCGACGATGCTCGACGGCGCGGCGTTCGGAAAGCGGGCCCGGATGAGCGCCTCTTCTTCAGGCGTGTTGCACAGCAGCGCGCGAGGTTTCTCGAAGACGTCGGCGAAGAGCTGGAACGCCAGCGGCGGCTCGTCATGCGCGGTCGGCACCACGAGCGCCCGATCGGCGAGCAAGGGCACGCCGTACACCGTGGGCTGGTACAGGTATGTGAAGAAGGCCACCGCGTCGAACCGCTCCCGCTCGGCCACCAGACGCTCGAGGAGCGCAGGCGTCGTCGGCCCTTGATCGGCGACCCACCTCGACTCCGTCACGAGATCCTGAGGCTTGCCGAAGAGATCGTCAGACAGCCGGTTGAACCCGCGAATGTTGCGGAACCGGCTCGACGGGAAGCGATGCACGGTGAGCGGGCCGTCGCGCGACGTTCCTGCCTCGAGCTCGTTCTTCCACGAGAGGTGATCGGTCGCGCAGGTCGTGAAGACCTCGATGGCGGCGTGAGGCGCCAGAGCCAGCGCGACCTGCCGCGCATGCGCCTCGGCGCCACCGACGATGAACTCTCCGAAGCGCTGCACCACGAAGGCGACGCGTGGACGTCTGGTGGCTCGTCTCGCCCGAGACGGGAGCTCCGGCAGCGCCTCGCGCAGAGCGTCCGAGACCGCCGCGAGCGAGAAGTCGGCGAGGCGTTTGTGCTGACCCAGGACCAGCTGCTCCCGTATCGCGCGATCGGAGGTGACCTGCGAGGCGACCTCGGCGAGCGCCGCGAAGTGCTTCTCGTCGAAGACGAGCCCACGTCCTCCCATCGTCTCGGGAACGGCCGCCGCGCCGAAGGCAAGCACCGGCACGTCGCTCGCGAACGCCTCGAGCAACGGCACGCCGAGTCCCTCGTGCTCACTCATGGAGACGAAGAGATCAGCCGAGCGATATGCAGCGACGAGCTGCGCGTGCGTCACCTTGCCGAGGAACGTCACCTGCCCCAACGAGTCGGCGCGACGCTTGAGGGCCTTGAACGCGGCCTGGCCCGCATCGTACCCGCCGACGATCACCAGCTGAGCGCGCGGCGCGATGCGCCTGAGTTCCTGATGCAGCGACAGCAGATCGTCGACGCGCTTGTGCGGCACCACCCGGCTGACCGAGACGATGCGCGGCGCGCCACGCTGCTCGAGTCGGGCGAGCAGTCCCGCGTCTGCCTGAGACCGGGCAAAGCGCTCGGGTTCGACCAGGAGCGGAACCACCTTCACGTCGCGGTGCCCCGCCGCCTCGAGCTCGCGGGCGTTGAACGCAGACACTCCAATCGCGACGTCGACGTGGCCAGCCAGGGCGCTCACCTGTGCGCGTCCGGTGACGAGCGGCTCCGCGAGCCGGGTGCCCGCATAGAACCGGGCCGGCGTGATGTTGTGAAAGACGAGGCCCCGGCGGCAGGGCAAGTGGAGCACCTTCGCCACCAGGCTCGAGGCGATACCGTGATGGTAGAGGACGAGATCGTTGGGCTCGACGCGCAGCCTCGAGATCGGGTGCACGATGGCGTCGAAGCCAGGAGCGCTCTCTCCCGCGAACACCTCGCCCGTCATTCCCAGGTGTCGGAGCGCACGCTGAAAGCCGATCGCGGCCGCGCCCATGGCATCACCCGGGCGAAAGTTCGGCACGAGCTGATGAACCCGGTACGTGGCCAACGTGCTGGCGCTGTTAGTCGAGCGCTCCGGGCAGTGCTACCCCGGCAGTTCGACGGTCACAGCACGGCGCTGATGGCGCTCGCGGCGTCGGTGTCGAGGCCGATGAAGGCCGCGCCAAACCCGTCAGGCGTCACGTGCGTCACCCGCGCGAAGGTGCTCACCAACGGAGCGTTCTTCGCCGGCGCAAACTGCACGTGCACCGTCGCGTGGCGAGGCGGCGTGGCGCGCGAGGCGATGAACATGCCGCCTGCCGAAAGGTCGCTCGCGTAGTCGATCTCGTAGCCACCCTCGCTCGACGACTGGTGCTGCACGAGAATGCGGACTGGCTTGCGGTCGGCGATGCGGCGCTCGTTCATGGGGGCGGACCTTCGTTGATCTCGTGACGACAGCGCAACGGGGGCCCTGTGGTATGCGCTCCCACCGTGTCACCGAACCAGCCGGTCGCCCTCGATGCTTCTCTCTGGGACGAGCCGATCACCGGCATCGGGCTGTACACCCGGCAGCTGCACCGGGCGCTCGTCGCGGCGGGCGAACCCGTCGAGCGCTGGGGCGCACGGACGAGCGGTGAACTCCCTCGGCGCGGCGCGTCTCGCACCGGGTGGACTGTCGCGCAGCTCACGAGCGCGTTGTCCGAGCGCCGGCCCCGGCTCTTCCATGCGCTGGCGAACTTCAACCTCCCGCTGCAGCGCGTGCCGGGCGTCCCGTACGTGCTGACGGTGCACGATCTCGTGCCGCTGCTCCTGCCCGAGACTGTCTCGACGGCGTTTCGCTGGCAGTTCCGTCTCTGGCTCGCGCGCGCCACGACCGTCGCGGCCCAGATCATCTGCGTGTCCGACGTGGCGCGAACGAGCCTGCTCCGGCACGTCGACGTCGATCCCTCGAAGCTCACCGTGATCCACCACGGCGTCGATCACGTCGAGGCCGTCCCGACGGCCGAGCGCATCACCACGGCCTGGCTCGACGCGCTCGGGTTGCCTGACCCGTTCGTGCTGTACGCCGGTGCGCTCGACGCCCGGAAGAACGTCGAGCTGGTGCTGCGCGCCATGGAGCAGCTCTTCCAGCAAGGCCGACGCACGACGCTGGTGCTCGCAGGGCAACGCTGGTTCGGCAGTGGCTCGATCGAGAAGCAGGTCCTTCGGCTGAAGGAGGCGGGCGTCGACGTGCGTGCGCTGGGCTACCTCGAGGACCCGGTCTTCTACGCGCTGATGAAGCGCGCAGGCGTCTTCGTGTTTCCGTCTCGCTACGAGGGCTTCGGGCTGCCGCCTCTCGAGGCGATGCGGCTGGGCGTGCCGACGATCATCTCCGACGCGGGCTCGCTGCCCGAGGTCTGCGGTGACGGCGCATGGCAGGTCGGTGTCGATGACGTGAGCGGCCTCGCGCAGAAGCTCGACACGTTGCTTGGTGATACGTCCGCGCGGGCGTCACTCGCGAAGGTGGGGCTCGAGCGGGCGCGCCAGTTTTCATGGGCGAAGACCGCGACCGAGACGCTCGCCGTGTACGCGAAAACGGCGTGATGCCGACTCAAGCTCTACGGCGCCTCGAGTGCCGTCGTGGTCAGCTTCACCCCATGCCTCATGAGCACACGTTGCAACTCGACGGCATGCGAGGTCCTGAGGTGAACGCGCTCGCGCCGCCGCGTCTCGATCACGACCTCTCCGAGCCGACCCACCCACGCTGCGGTGATGTCATCGAAGGCGAAGAACCCCGCCCTCGGCGTGCACGCCGAACACGGTGACTCGGACACGCTCTTCGAGACGACCTTCGCTGCGCACCCGGAGGTCGGCGATCGTCGTGCGGGTTGTGGAAATCATCGGGCCCCCTCCCAGCAACTCGCGGTCGATCGCCGCGGCCTCGACTTCCACCTCGACGCTGGGAGTCCGAGCCAATCCAGAAGATCGGCGAGGCCCTCTCGAGCGCCTGGCAGACTCCCTGCTTCGGTCGCGCAGCGTCAGCTACTCGATGCGGCGCTTCTTGTGCGTCCTCGGCCTCGCGTGATCGAGCATCGACAGGTAGTCGATGTCCTTCACGGGAGCGGGCGTCACGGGAGCGCCGAGCGACGCCGCGCGCTTGGTGAACGCCGCGATGATGTCGGGCACTGGGCGCACGGCCTGGAGCATCGCCTGCGGCCCCTGCAGCGCATCCGACAGGCCCTGCGCGACCTGCGCGATCGGCAGGCCACGGCGAATCAGGTCCTGCAGGGAGTTCGACAGCGTGAAGAGGTTGTGACCGGCAGTCTGCACCATGTCGACCATCACCTTGAGCACCTGCGGCGCGGTCAGGTGTCCATCGGCCATGAGGACGAGCGCGGCCTGGAAGTAGTTGAAGATGGGCACGAGCCGCGGCCCGTAGTGGGCGAAGGACGCAGGCGTGGTCAGGCGATCGAGGTTGATGAAGATGCGACGCACGGGGTCGGCCTTGGGAATCGACTCCCACACCTTCATCACCTGGGTGATGTCGTCTTCGTAGACCTCGGCCGCCTGGAGCACCTGGTGCACCACGGGCTCGCTCACCCGCCTCGCCACCATGTCGGCGTAGAGCGAATAGATGAACGCGTCGGCTTCGGCGTCGTCACCGAAGAGCACCTCTTCGGCGTCGGCTGGCGCGAGCGCGCGGCTGCGCAACAACACGGGGAGCTTGTACCCGACCTGCCCCCGCAGCGCCTTGAAGCGGCCGCGCACCAGGTTCTTCAGGTTGTCCTTCAGCACCAGCTCGTCGAACTCGACGCCATCGAGCTTCAGCTTCTCGGCCAGCACGGCGCGCATCTGGGTGGGGCTGCCAGAGACGATGCAGAGACGGGAGTCGCCGTTGGCGCGCAGCTCACGAATGAGCGCCGCGGCTCCGGGAACGGCCTTCTTCTCGTGGGCCTTCTGCATCGCCGTGCGCACCAGCTGCCGGAGCGTGTCGAACTCCGTCTGCAGGTACGTCTTGTCGAGATCCCACCGGTAGATCTTCTTCGGGGGTCTCGGGTCGATGCGGTCGGTGAGGCTCACGGGGCAGGTGTTTGTACGCCTTTTCTCCGCGCGCGGGGAAGGCTCTCGCGGACCGACCTACCGGGGCAGCGCGTCCTGAATCACCTTCGCGAGGTCACTCTTCACGGCCTTCGCGGCCACCTTGCCGGCGTTGGTGATGGCGCGCGCCTTCGAGCGACCGTGCGCCTTGATGAAGAGCTTGTCGAACCCGAGGATCGGCGCGCCGCCATACTGCTCCCAGTCGGTGACTTCCTTGATGCGCTCGATGCCGCTCGACAACATCGCCAGGCCCGCGCGCCAGAGCAGCTTCTCTTTGTAGGCGTAGCGCGCCAGCTCGATGACGGTCTCGCTCACGCCCTCGAGCATCTTGAGGCACACGTTGCCGACGAAGCCGTCACACACCACGACGTCCGCGGTACCTTTGGGAATGTCGACCCCCTCGACGTTGCCGATGAAGCGCAGGCCCTTGATGACCGAGAGCTTCTGGTTCGCCTCGACGACGCGCGCCGGGCCTTTGGTCGCCTCGGTGCCATTGGAGAGCAACGCGACCGACGGGTCGGGGTTCTTCGAGATGATGCGGGCGTAGGCCGCGCCCATGACGGCGAAGGCGACGAGATCGTCGGCCGACGCGTCGACGGTGGCGCCGACGTCGAGGATCAAGCTGAACGGGTCGTTCTTCTCGCCGCGAGAAACGGCCGTCGGGTACACCGTCGCCAGGGCCGCGCGCCGCACCCCGGGAATGAGCTTGAACGCCCGTGCGCAGGCCAGCACGCCTGCGCCGGTGTTGCCAGCCGAGACCATGGCGTCAGCTTCGCCGTCACGGATCAGCTCGGCCGCGACCATCACCGAGCACCGTGGCCGGGCGTCGAGCGCTGCTGCGGGCTTCTCGTGCATCGACACGAAATCGGGCGCGTGGTGCACGGCCAGCCGCTCGGCCGTGTACTTCACCTGCGCGAGGGCCTGATCGATCAGCGCGCGGTCGCCGACGAGCAGACCGTGAACGTTGGGCGAATCGAGCGTGAGCTGCGCGGCGCCTCTGACGACCTCGATGGGGCCGTGATCGCCACCCATGACGTCGAAGGCGATGGTGACAGGGCGCTGCTCGCTCATGTGCTGGCTGCCTTTCCTGCGGAGCCTACTCGCGCAGCTCGGAGCCCGAGGAGCGCTCGATGCAGCCCTTGGTCAACGTGTACTGGTACGTGCCAAGCTCGTCGCGCCAGTACTCGCCGAAGTACGGCCAGTAGAGCTGATCGTCCGAGACAGCCTGGGTCTCCTTGTACTTCTTGACCGTCTGCTTCTGACCGCCGGCCTGAAGAAGCTCGGTGAGGAACTCCTTCTCCTTGTCGGTGGTCTCGAACTTGATTCGCAGGCCGTTGGCGCGGAGCGTCTTCAACTGGCCGTTCTCGAAGTCGAGCTTCGCCTTGGCCATGATGCCGCCCTTCTTGATCAAGCCCTCGCGCTGGGCCTTCATCGACTCGATCAGCGCCTTCGACATGTTCGAGTACTTGAAGGCGTCGGAGCGGCTGCTGAACGAGTCGATCTCACCCTCGAGCTCGCCGATGGAGTCGACCGTCTTCTTCAGGTCCTTGTCCGTCAGCGCCAGGTTCAAGATGCGCTCGAGGATCTCGTCGACGCTGCCCTTCTTCACGAGGCCCGCCTTGTTCTTCTTCCGCACCTCGTCGAGCACCGTGAAGTACTCGGTGGCCTCCATGTTCTTTTCGACGAGCGTATTGAGCTCTTCCTGCACCGGCCCGTAGATGCCTTCGAAGTCTTCGATGATCGAGAGCGCCTCCGTGTACCGGCAGTTCTCGAAGTACACGACCGCCTTCAAGATGAGCGCTTCGGGGAAGTACTCGTCTCGGAAGAACGGGCTCGACAGCGTGATGAGGTTGCCGAGCGCCTGCTCGTACTGGCCGATGCGGTAGTTCGCCCAGCTCGCCTCGAAGAGTGACTCGAGCCACTGGGGGCCGCCACGCTCGACCTTCTGCAGGTAGAACAACGAATACCGATTCTGACGGGCGCCGTAGTGCGTGCGGGCCAGCTGCATGAAGGCGAGCTCGCGCAGGTTCTTCAGGTTGCGGGCCTCGGCGGTCTCACCGCGCCCCTCTTCGGAGCGCGTCGCGCGGACGACTTCCTTCATCGACTCGAGCGCCGCCTCGAGCTTGTTCTCGCGGAAGTACGAGAGGCCCTCGAGGTACTTCGCCTTCGGGTAGAACGGGTCGGTCTTGGGGATCCTCAGGCACAGCCCCTTGACTTCATCGAAGGCCTTGTCGGCCTCGCCCTTGCGCTCGGCGTCATCGAGCGCCTTGCCATAGACGAAGTTGTACCGCGCCAGCAGGTAGCGGAACTCGTTGCGAAAGCGCTCGGGGAACTCGTAGTTCGCGTACTTCGCGATCTCGTCGAGCACGACGGTCTCGTTGGTCGTCTTGCGCGCGATGAAGAAGAGCCACTCGAGCGAGCTCTTGAAGAACTTGTTCTTGTCACTGCCGCGGCCGAGCACCTTCGAGAACATGCCGAGCGACGAGTTGTAGAGCCCGAGCTTGTAGAGGGACTTGCCGAGCCAGTACTCCGCCTCGATCGTGAGGCCCGCCATCTTCGGGTCCTGTGTCATCTCGAAGAACGCGAGCGCGGCCGGCTCGAACTCATCGGCCTTGAACCGGTTGATCGCCGCGTCCATTCGCTGACGGTCGCCCGTCTTTCCCGAGACGTCCACCGCGTCGAACGACATCGTGGGAGCCGGCTTGTTCTCCTCGTTCTTCGGCGGCTTCTTCTTGTTGCTCTCCGCGGGCTTCGAGAGATCGAGGCCTTCGGCCGGCAGCTCGACGTCTGGCTGCGGGGTCGTCTCGTCAGGCTTCTTCTTCCCACCGTCTGGCTTCTTCTTGGGGGTCTTCTTCTTTCCGCCGAGGTCGAGCCCTTCAAAGCTCATCTGGGCAGCGGCCGGAACGGCCAGGGAAACGCCCACCACCACGCTCAAGGCACGCAGGAGGTTCATGTCACTTCTCCTGAACTGCGGTGGGGAGGAAGATCGAGAAGCCGAACTCGGCCATCAGCTGGTTGCGCAACGAGCCGGTGCCCGCCGGGAAGCTGTTCTCGAAGTAGATGGTGTCGCGCAGCTCGGCTCGAATCGTGAGGAACTTGTTGAGGAAGAACCTGAAGCCGAGGCCCAGGTTACCGCCTGCGCCGAGTTCGCTCTTGGGGCCGTAGACGACGAGCGCCGGGCCGGCGAGCGCATACATGTTGAACGACAACACGCGCTCGGCAGACAGCGAGAGCTTTCCGTAGATGGGCGCCCACTGGAAATCGAGGCTCGCCAGCACGGTGTTGAGGCCGAAGGCGACGTTCTCGGTGACGCGTTGACCGTTCGAGTCCAGGCGCGTGGTGAGCTCTTCGATGGTCGGGCTGCGGCAGCCGGCCGCGGTGTTGGTGCTGGGGTCGCCATCCTGACAGATCTGCGCAGTGCCCGAGATGAGCGAGATGTTGTACCCGCCGCGGAGCGAGAGCCCGATGGTCTCGGTGAAGTGGTACGTCAACGCAGCGCCGAGGAAGATCTTGCTGAAGAAGGCATCGCGCACCGACAGGCCGATGCCCGGAGAGATCTCGAAGCGCCCATCCATCAGGAAGACGTGACCCGAGACCGGCGGGATGCGCTCACGCAGCGGACCAGAGGAGTCCTTGTCGGCCTCGGAGACGTCGCCTGCTTCTTCCTCAGCCTTCTGCCCAAACGCCGGCAACGCAGCGAGGCTCAGAACCAACCACCAGGAAGCCAAGGAGCGGATCATTCGGCCTCCCGGTACGTCGACTTGAAGGGAAGGAAGAGCGACACGCCGACGGTCAACATCATCAGGTTCTGGGTGGCGCCTTTGGTCGTCCCTTTCGGGGTGTCGACGTAGGTCGTGTTCACGAGCCCCAGGTTGACCGAGACGAAGTCCTTGGCGACAAAACGCAAGCCGACGCCAAGATCGAAGGCCGGGTTGATGGGCCGCGGCTGGTCCATGTTCGCGGGGTCAGGCGTCCCCGTGCGCTCGGTGAAGACGACGCCACCGCCGCCGAGCACGTAGCCGTCGATGTGGAGAATGGAGTTGAGGAACGAGACCTTGCCGTAGAGCGGACTCCACTCGAGGTCGGCCATCGCGTTCCAGTAGGGCACGGAGAAGAAGATACGCGACTGCAAGGTGCGTGTGGCCTGCCGCACGTCGTCCGAGGGCAGCGTCTGCATGATGGCGAAGCGCGCCGCGATGGCGAGCGTGTCAGCGGGGTAGAAGGCCAATCGAACCTGCCCACCGACGCGCGTATAATAGGGGTCGTTGACGTTGATGATGGCGGCAGGGGCGAGCTCGAAGCGGCCGCGCTTGATGTACAGCTTGCGCTGCACGCTCTTGACCCGGTCATCCTGGGTGACGTCTCGCTCGACGGTCGGCTTGTCAGCCTTGAGTGGCTTTCGGGCGTCGTCCTTTGGCGGGCCGTTCTTGGACGCCTTCTTCTCGGGCGCCGTCAGATCGAGCTCGTCCTTCGGAGGCTCTTTCTTCTGATCCTTCTTGGGGTCTTCAGTGAGGTCGAGGTCGCCGAAACTCTGGGCGAACGCAACGCCTGAAGAAAGCGACAGCAGCACCGCCGCCGCGAAACATTTTTGAACAGCCATGTTCGTTTGACTCTCCGCGAATTCTCCCGACGCTTCACGCGCCGGGCCCTTGCCGAAACGAAGCGGCCGCACTCTACCCAACGACGAGCGCCTGTGAAGCCTCGATTCCGCGAAATGGTATGTTACTGTTCCTGCTGTCCGCTCGAGGGGCGCTGGGCGTCGGAGACGAAACGAAATGTCGAAGGCAACACCCGAAGTGACGCGGCGCGGTTGGCTCCTTCCTCTTGTGTTGGCCTCGCTGGGCATCCTCGCGTGCCCGCCGACGACCGATCGTGGCCGCCGCTGCCAGATGCCGCGCCGCACCGACGCTGGCACCACCTTCCTGACCGAGAAGGAAGTTCGCGCGCGCACTGGCACCGCCTCGAACGCGACCCGTGACTTCCTCGCGTTTGGCTCGCTCGACTGCGACGACCTGCTGTGCGTCCGTGACGCGACGTACGTGACCGACGCTGGCGACAACGACGTGGCCTACGGCTACTGCTCCAACCCGTGTGACGTCGGCGCGGCGTGCCCGTCATTCGACGCCGAGCTCGACAAGCGCGGCGACACACGCCTGAATTGCCGGCCCTTGTTGCTCGACGAGCAGACCCTCGCGGCGATCAACATGGACGCCCAGGCGCGCAAGGTTCTCAACAACGTGAAGTCCCCGTTCTTCTGCGCCCGCGGTAACTCCCCCGACGCCGGCATGTAGGTGCATGGAGGCCTTCGGCCTCAGCCTCGGTCGTTCGTCCGTCCTCCCGTTGCCCGACGACGCTGGCGCGGCACTCGCAATAGATCGTCTGAGTCGCTGGTTCGTAGAACCACAGGCGGCCGGCGGTGTCTGCGCCCTCTTCAAGTCGGAACCATCGAGAATCCCGGAGGCATCATGAACAGAACAGCCATCTTCCTCGGCGTCGCAGGGGTGTTGGCGTTGGTGGCGCTCGTGGTCGGACTGCCTCGGGCAGGCGGGACGACGACCACGTCGCCCGTGGTTCAGCAGCCGCCCATCGTGAGCCCGCCGCCCTCGACCAACTCGAACGGCAGCCTGTCGATGACCACGCGGCTCTCGCACCCGTTCGTGCTGATCGGCACCAATGATGTCTACCTCACGGCGGACATCAAGGCCGTCGAGCAGCAGGGCAGCTCCCGTTCGCCGGTCAACCTCGCGCTGGTGATCGATCGCTCCGGCTCGATGAGTGGCTTCAAGCTGAACCAGGCCAAGCAGGCCGCCAAGGCGCTGGTCGGACAGCTACGCTCCGAAGACCGGCTCACCGTCGTGCACTACGGCAGCGACGTGAAGGCGATGGAAGGCATCTTCGTCACCCCTGAGAACCAGGACCGGCTGCTCGCGTACATCGACGGCATTTGGGACGACGGAGGCACCAACATCGGCGCAGGCCTCAGCACCGGCCGCGATCTGCTGCTGAAGGCGAAGCACGACTTCAAGGTCAACCGCATGATCCTGATCAGCGATGGCCAGCCGACCGAAGGCATCACCGATCACGGGTCGCTCACCGGCATCGTCCGCGACGTCCGCCAGGCCGGCGTCTCTGTCTCGAGCATCGGCGTCGGCACGGACTTCAACGAGCAGCTGATGGAGTCGTTCGCCGAGGTCGGCGCTGGCGCGTACGCATACCTGCAGGACGCCGCGCAGCTGCAGCAGATCTTCCAGAAGGACTTGAACGCCGCGGGTACCCAGGTCGCCCGGAACGTCACCCTCACCGTCAAGGTGCCCGCGGGTGCTCGCCTGGTCCGCGCGCTCGGCTACACGCCCATCGCGCGCTCGACGAACGGCTCCGAAGAGCTCGTCACCATCGCCCTGCCCGACTTCGCTGCCGGCACCAGTGAGCGCGTCGTGCTGCAGCTGTCGGTCGACGGCACTACTGACGGCGTGGCGATCGACGTGAGCCAGCTGACGCTCAACTACACCGACCTGCTCGCCAGCCAGCCCGTGACCTCCAACGCGCTGGTGCGCGCCAACGTCACCGGCACGCTGTCGGTCGTCGAGCAGAACCAGGATGGAGAGGCCCTCGTCTTCGCCGCCCGCGCTCAGGCAGGCGCGAACACCCAGGCCGCTGTCGATGCGCTCCGCAAGGGCGACCGTGTGCAGGCCCGGCAGCTCTTCGAGGCCAACAAGAAGATCATCAACGGCTCCGGCAGCGTCGCCGGTGCGCCCTCGGTGGCCGATGACCTCCAGGAGCAGGACAAGCTGATTCAGGGGCTCGACTCGGCCAACGACGAAGGCTCGATCAACACCTACTCGAAGGACGCGCGGACGAAGGCGCGCCTCAACTTCGGCCTCTTTGGCTCGACGTACTGATTCGCCCTCTTCCCCGGGACTCACACGCCATGTCATCGACCGCGGTCGTGCAGTTGCAGCAGCGAGACGTCTTCGAACGGAACGTCACCCGGTCGCTGCTGGCCGGCGCGGCAGCAGGCGCGGTGTATTGGCTCACGACGCGGTTGCAGCTTCCGGTGCCTCGGGAGTTCCTCGCGATCGCGGCGATGGGCCTGGCGTGCGTGCGGGGCGACAAGATCGATCGACTGCTGCTGATGGGGGCCGCCGTCCTGCTCCCGGCCCTGCCCTGGCTCTTTGGTCTGACCCAGGGGTGGACCGTGGCGCTCGCGGGAGCGGTCGCTGGCGCGGTCGTCGTGAAGTCCCGGCTCACCGAGTACGGAGAAGAGGGCTCGGTCGGCGCGTCGCGACCCGGCGTCGGGCACTACGTCGCGACGGCTGGAGCGACGGCCGGTCTCGCCGTGGCCGGCCTCAAGGTCGCCGAGATCCTCTCGTTGCGCATGACCGAGGTACACACCCCGGTGCTCCTCAACGCGGCGGTCAGTGGAACCATCATCGCCTTGTTCGCCGGGCTGGGTTCGCTTGCTTCACACGTGGCGCTCAACTCGGACCCGGTCGAAGCCCGCGGCGACGAGGTGCTGCCCCAGCTGGATGGCGAGTTCGCTGAGCAGCTCACCAAGGCGCTCGGTCTGTATCGGCAGAGCGGCAAGCAGCTCGCGGCGCTCCCTCGTGAGCCAGCCCGCGAAGAGCTCGCCCGTACCGTCGGGAAGCTGACGAAGGACGCGATCGACCTGGCTGGAGAATGGGCGGGCGTGGAGTCGCAGCTTCACGAAGACGCGCATCGCGATCTCGAGAAGGAGATCGGCGAGCTCACCGAGTCGGCGCGGAAGGCCCGTGACGTCGTGGCGAAGAAGCAGCTCGAGCTGGCCGCTTCGTCTCTCAAGGAAGAGCTGGAACGTCTGGGTGAGATGAAGCTCAAGCGCGAGCGCGTGCTGGCCAAGCTCAAGTCGCAGGTCGCGCTGCTGGAGCGCGCACGGGTGGCGCTCATCGGAATGCGCAGCTCCCACGCGACTGTTCGCGCGGCAGAGATGTCTGCCGTCGCACGCAAGTTGAACGCGCTGGCAACGTCTCAGGCCGACGAAGCCAAGCTCGCGCACGCGGTCGCGACCAACGCAGAGATCGCCGCGCTCGAGGCGCAGCATGCCGACAGCGTGACGGCGAAGCAGGTGCGCACGACGAAAGAAACGCCGGCGGTCGAGCCAGCCCAGCCCCCCGTCGCAGCCGCAGCGGAGCCTCAGCAGGCGGTCGTCCCGGTGACCGATCTCTCGGCCACCGACGTGATGCCGATGCCCGACAAGCTGAAGTCGAACTGACGCCTCGGTCGGCGTCGGAGTGACTGCTCTTGCACCCGCGACGACGCAGAGGTGTCCGACGGGTATGGCCACGCTCAGCCCCGCTCAGGCGGCGCTCCTGTCGCACTGGCAGCAGAATGACGCGCTTCAAGATGCGTTTCGTTGGTTGCGCAAAGACGGGCTCGACGCGGGCTTCTACGAACTCCTCTTATCCAAGGCGCCCGAGACCGCCCTCGCCCTCGGCGCACACGGGGTGTGCGAGCAGCTGGTTCCCTTCGCCGAGGCGCTGAAGCTCGAGGCCCCGGAACGGAAGCAGCGCCTGTTCGAGCTCGAGCTTGATGTCGTTACCACCTGGAAGGCCGCGCGCCCGATGGTGCGGCCAGAGGACGTGAGCCTGCTCGAGGCATGGGTCGATCGTTGCGTCAGCGTCGAACGCCCCGTGCCAGTGTCGTTCGCTGTTCGGCGTGTCCATTCGAAGGTCTTCGGAGCTGGCACCGTCGTCGCGACCTCGGGCAAGACCGTCACCGTGCGTTTCGACAGTGGCGAAACGAAGAAGCTCGGTGCCGCGTTCGTCGAGCCCGAGCGGTAGGACGAGCAACGCCGAACGTCAGTCTTCGGCGACCAGGTTGCTGATGCCCTCGAAGGCGACGCTCGAGCCCGCCTTCACGCCGTTCTTCGCGCAATACCCGCCCGGCACTTCGAGCACGTAGGTCGCAGGCCCTGTCGACGGCCGCGAGCTCAAGGTTCGCGGCTCGGCGTTCTCGACGATGCTGACGATCTTCCCCTTCGCGTCGATGAAGATCATGTCGAGCGGGATGAGGGTGTTCCGCATCCAGAACGAGAGCGGCTGCTCGCGGGTGAAGATGAACAACATGCCAGTGCCGTCGGCGAGCGTGTAACGCCACATCAGGCCGCGCGTGCGGGAGTCCCGCGTCGAGGCGACCTCGGATTCGATCGGGAGCCTCCTTCCAGCGGCGCCGCTCAGCGTCACCTTCCCCCGCGGCAGCCGGGGCATCGGATAGTCCTCGGCCGTGATGTCGGTGACGACGGGCTTCGGAGGCTGCGCAGGCTGGGGCGCCGGCGTGACGACCGGTGCGACGGGAGGCGCAGGCGGCTTGCCCTCGCCGCGACACGCCAACAGCAGGACTGCGGCTGCGAGCAGAGCCGGCTTCACTTGATCGGCTTGTTGAGCAGCCTGCCGGCGAGGTCGGCACCCAGGCTGGTCGACATCAACTGCTCCACGACGCCCTCGAAGTCGGAGCGCTGGTGGTCGGCGGAGTAGACGAACTTGATGCCCATGCCTGGGTCGTCACCTTCGATGGTGCTCCAGACAACCTCACCCAGGAGCTCGAACGGATCGTTCCTCAACGGGACGGCCAGCTTGAAGAGGAAGCGGGTGCCGATCGGCAGCGGCTTCTTCGTCTTGATGAAGGTGCCGCCCTTGCTGATGTTCTTCGTGTAGTCCGCGAAGAACGAGTTCAGTTTCTTGTAGTCGACCTTCAGCTCGATGGGCGCGCGGAACGCGGTCCTGCCCTCGACGCCGGGTTTTTCGTCTGCCGCCATGGGCCGGGACTATAGGACCGCCTGATGCCCGAAGTCCTCTTTCGCGTCAGAGCCGTGATGACGAACCGGCTCTGGCTGGCGGCGTGGGTGGCGTACTCGCTGCTCGAGCTGGCGCTGCTGTGGTTCCCGGTGGCGCGAATCCCCGGGTACGAGCTGGCGACGGGCCTGTCGCTGATCACCGCGATTTTCGGAGGAGCCTTCGGAGTCGCGTTCGGTCGGCAGGAGTCGATGCGGACAGCCACGGCGCCGCTGGCCCAGGCGGCGTTCGCGACGCTCGGCGCAGCGCTGACGCTCGGGGCTCCGGCCACCCTCACGGTTCTGTTGGCGATCGTACTCACCGCGCTGGGCTCTCCGTGCAGCCCATTCCTCGCCTTCGGCTTCATTCCGCTGTTGGTGCTCCCAGGTGTGGCGGTGGTCGCTGCGCTTGGCGTCTGGTTGGGGCTTCGGTTCCGGAAATGGTGGCAGTTCACCCTCGGGTGGCTCGCGATCGTGCTGCTGAGCGCAGCGCACACCACGTGGCCGATCGTCTTCGGGCCGCAGGTCTCGGCCTGGAATCACCTCGCGGGATTCCTGCCAGGTCCGCTCTATGACGAAGAGCTGCGAGTCCCCGCCGCCCTCCTCTGGTTCCGGTTCGGCTCGCTCCTCGTCGCGGTGTTCGCGGTGCTGGGTGCCGCGAGGACCTTCAGCGATCGGTCGACCGCCGTTCGTCGCGGAATGGTGACCGCGGCGCTCGTCATCCTCGGGCTGGAGTTCGCAGGCCCGACGCTCGGGTTCCGCATGAGTGACGCCGCCCTGACGGCGCGCCTCGGTGGCCGAACGGAAGGGAAGAACATCATCCTCATCCACCCGCGCGGCATGACGCCCGTTGAGGTCGCTCGGGCGCTCGGCGATCTCGAGTTCCGGTTCGCTCAAATCTCCGACTTCGTCGGCGGCGCTCCTGAAGGCAAGGTGACGGTGTGGTGGTATCGGAGCGCCGAGCAGAAACAGCGCCTCGTCGGTGCCGCGCAGACCCAGTTCGCCAAGCCCTGGCGTCGCGAGATTCACATCAACGAGCTCGGCTTCCCCCACCCCGTCGCCAAGCATGAGCTGGCGCACGCGCTCCTGGCCCCGCTCGGCTCGCGGCCCTTCGGCGTGACGGCTCGCGTGTTTGGCCTCAGCCCGCACGTCGGCGTCATCGAGGGCATGGCGGTCGCGGCGGACAACCCCGTGGACGAGCTTTCACTGCACGAGTGGACCGCAGCGATGAAGAAGCAGTCGATGTTGCCTGACGTGCGGACGCTCCTCGAGCCGCACGGGTTCTACTCGGCGCCGGCGTCGCGGGCGTACACGACGGCCGGCTCGTTCTTGCGGTGGCTCGGGGAGGCGCGCGGACCCGGGAAGCTGCGTGACCTGTACCGCGATGGTGATTTCCGGCGCGTCTACGGCGTCGAGCTCGACGCGCTGGCGACCGAGTGGGAGCAGTTTCTCGACGGCGTCGTGCTCGAGCCCGAGGCGGTGAATCAAGCCTTCGCGCGGTTTCGTCGTGGCAGCCTGTTCGATCGACCCTGCGCCAGAGAGGTGGCGCGGCTGTCTTCAGAGGTCGCGCAGCTGTCGGCGGACGATGGCCCGGCGGCGCTCGCAGTCCTCTCTCGTTGTGAAGTGCTGCAGCCCGAAGAGCCTGCCCATGTCCTGTCGCGGGCGTCGATGCTCCGGCGGCTCGGAAACGACGAAGAGGCCCGTGGGTTGCTCGAGAAGCTCGCCGACCGCTTGAAGGACTCGCCGTCGTCGTGGGCGGACGCGGCGCTGGCCCTCGTCGACCTGGCCATCAACCGCTCCGACGACACCACCGCGCGGAACCTGCTGACCCAGCTCATCGACAAGCGCATCTCTCCATCGATGGATCGAACGGCCCGGGTGCGGCTGCGCTCGCTCGACAGCGATGGCGCCGTTCGACACGCGCTGACCCGCTACTTCTCGACGGACGCCGACGTCGCGCAGGTGCACTTCCTCGAGGTGGCACGTGCAGAGAAGCCCGGCGATCCGTTCGTCGCGTACCTGCTCGGCCGCAAGCTGCACCAGAAAGAGGCCTTCGCGTCAGCGCTCGCGGTCCTCGAGGTCACGCACGCGGACTCCACGGTGCCCGAGTCGATTCGACGCGAGACGCTGCGGTTGATGCTCGAGGCGGCGTACGGCTCGGGCAACTGCGCGCGGGTGAGGCAGCTCGCTGACGACGCGAAGGCCATCTCGGGGCCGTTCGGCGCGAAAGCCTACGACTGGGTCGAGCGCTGCGTCAGGCGTACCGCCGACTGAGTCGAATCCATGGCAGCAGCCCCCGCCGCTGTGGCCCCGGGGACGAGCGCGCTCGACCCCGCGCCGTCTTGGTGGCGGGCCGCTCGCGCATGCACCAGCGACCGCGCCGAAGCGTCGGGTCGACGGCACCGGCTCGGCTCGGGCCTATCTTCGGTCGCGCAGCAGCGCCTGCTTCGCGATGTCGTAGCTGAAACCTGCGCGAACGAGCACGCCGAGGTCTCGCTGCCGCCGACCAGGCTCGAGGCCGAGGCGCTTCTTGTCCACCAGTTTCGCCGCGGCCTCGAGCTCCGACTCCGGCCGACGCGGCACCGAGGCCAGAGGCAGGCTGAGCACCTCGCACGCGTCTCCCTCGACAAGCCGGCCGCTGAGCCGTGTCATTGGGAGCGGGATCACCTCGGCGACTTCGCCCGGTTCCGACCGCGTCTCCAGAAGGGCCCGACGCGCCAGGTCGCTGCCGAAGCCGGCGCGCATCAGCACCGCGAAGTCCTTCTGCTTCCGGTCCGGGTCGATCCCCAGGCGCTTCCGCTTCACCAAGAGGCAGGCCGCCTCGAATTCACGCTCCGGCGTGGACCTGGCCGACAGCTTCGCCAGGGCCGGGTCGATGCCCTTCTCGCGAAGCTTCATCTCGATCACCCTGCTGCTCTTGCCCTGCCGCTGCAGCGACGCGGTTCTGGATTCTGCCGTGCGTGCGTCGTCCAGGTACCCGTCCTGCGTCATGCGCGCGACGACCTCGTCGATGAGCACTCTCGCCTGGGGGGCTGCAACCTCGCCGGCCTGCTTGAGCCTGCGCTCCAACAACTGCACCAGGCCCTTGCGGCTCGCGGAGTGCTTTCGCAGGTAGTGCAGCGCCACGTTGGTCAGCGACTTCTCTGACGGTTTTCTCACGACTCCCGTCTACCCCGTCGGGCTGACACGGGGCACGGCGTCACGGCGCGGGTTCCCATTCCAACAGGCCCTTGAGGGCGCCCATGACGAGCGGCGTCGTCCTCGGGCCAAGGGAGTTCGTCTCTTCGTAGTGATCGCCGAGGGCCTGCTCCGAATACGGCCGCGTCGGATGCAACACGTAGTCGTACTCGGGGATCAGGTAGCCGTTCTCATCGTTGGCGAGGCCCAGCACCACGGGCTTCTCGCCACCCAGCTGCGCCTTCAAGGTCGGCCCCATCGGCGCCTTCGCCAGATCGGGTGGAGCGGGGTTCGCCGGATCGATCAGCGGACCTCCGAAGGCGTACTGGGCGTCGAAGCCCACCGCGAGCTCGGGAAACAGCTCACCGGGGACGCCGACGAAGCGCACCCCACCGAGCTGCACCTTGCTCACCTCGCTGAGCACGAACGGAATGTTGTCGGGGCTGACGCCTTTGTTGCGATCGAAGTCGAGCAACGGCCGCTTGAGAATGTTGACCCCCGGCAGCGTCAGCAGTCGGAACGTCTCGTTGTCGATGGGGAGCTTCAAGGTCTGCGCGCCGAAGGCGAGGTTGGGGGCCTTCTCTTCAGTGGCACCCGCGAGCCCTTCGAGCGCAGTAAGCGCGACGATGTCTCCCACGGTCTTCGTCTGCGCGAACGAGCGATCCACCGGCACGTCGCCGTCGACGCTGGTGGGCTTGATACCCAGGGTCGTCATGAGACCGCCGACCGTGCCGCTGAAATAGACACAGGTGCCCCCCGCGCCCGCCGCCACCAGCGAGCCATCACGCTTGAAGATGCCCTTCTCGACGCCTTCCCGCAGCGCCCACACGAAGTCGGAGCTGATCGAGTTGTTGCTCTCAGCCAGGGTCTCGGGGTGATTCGCCCATGAGACGAGCGTGCCGATGACCACGCCGCTCTGGGCCTCGGTGAACTTGAGCGCCGTGACCGTGTCGTCCGAGATGAACGGGTCTCTGCTGTCTCTGAGGACCTCTCGGGTCTTCTGGCCGAGTCGCGGCTGCGCTGAGAAGACCTTCGCGGGCTTCGACGACAGCATGGCGTCACTGACGGCCTGGGCGACGCCTTCGATGAGCACGTCGCGCAGCCACACGTCGTCGACGCCTCGCTCGGGGATCACCGCTTTGATCGGTCCCCACTGCCCCATGGTGTCGACGCTCTCGTGGGTGTGGGTCGAGGAGAGCAGCACGTAGTCGGGCACGCCCATGTTCCGCTTCGCGATGCGCTCGCGAATGCGCTCGACGTCGTCGTGGAAGAGCCCCACCGCATCGAGCGAGACGAGCGCGATCGACACGTCGCCGTTCTGCATGACGACCGCGCGCGCCCAGACGTCGTCGTGCACGTCGTACGCAGGGGTGGTGTTGCCGAAGCCGGCCATCCACATGCCCTGGAACTTGCCGTCGTTCTCAGTGCCATCGGCGTCGGGCGCCGTGTAGCCGGGGTCGCCTGGACACTTCTGATCGCGGCCGCAGTCGAGGAAGTAGTCGGGCTTCCCATCGCGCTCCGAGCCGTTGGCGTCTGGAGCGACGTACCCATTTGCACCCGGGCACAAGCGATCGGCGCCGCAGTCTTCGGTGAAGTCGGTGAGCTTTCCGCAGCGCTTGATGCCGTCACTGCCGAGCGGCGCCGCCTCGTTGCACGACGCGCCGCGTTTGCTCAAGAAGTCTGGTCGCGGCTGCTCGAAGCGAGGCGTCACCTTCACCGCAGCGATGCCGGCCTTGAACGCGCCGTCATTGCCCTTCTCGCAACCGGGGCCGTACGGACAGAACTTCTCGGGCGGCGTCCCCTTCCCCATCGGCTTCGGGCACGCGGCAAGGACGAGGGCCAGCGGGAGCAGGACGCGCATGGGTGATGTCCTTACTCGAAGCCGCGTCTGGCGGTCGACTCCTACGGCGAGCTTGACCGGCGACCAATCCTCCCACGAGCGTCACGGACCATCGACCCGAGCGCGGCGGTTCCATCGTCGACTCCAGTCATCGTTCGCGCGCCCGGCCCCGAACGATCACGATGTCGCCGCTTCACTCTTCTTCGTCGTCGTAGTCCGGCATCACCTGCCGCTTCGACGGCATGGCGGTGAGCTTCTCGGGCGTGAACGTGACGCGACGCCAGTGGCCTTCGCCTTCCGTCTTCGCCGAGACGCCCTTCACCGACGCAGCAACCTTGAGCGCGCGGGCGCGATCGTCGGTCGACAACGACATCACGGCGAAGATGCGCCCCGACTTCACGGCCTTCTCCGCCAGCATCGTGAAGAGCTTCGTCGCGGCCGGGTCGTCCTTCACCGCGACGGCGCGCTCATCGGGCTCCTGGTGACGCGGCGGGCGCCCCGGATTCTCGGTGACGGGCTTCGCGCCTCGCACGGGCTCTGCCTTCGCTGGCTGCTGAGGCTTCTTCGCGCCGTTCGGTGATGGCGCCGCAGCCACTGGCGCCGGGTCCTTCTTCTCGGGGCGCTCGGGCCGGTCGGCCCGGAACTCCGGGAAGGCGTTGACGCCCAGCGTGACCCAGCGCTTCTCGACGGTCGGCCGGTTCACCGACTTGTTCACCAGGAACTGGACGCAGTCGACCAACCACGAGCGCTGCTTGCCCGCGGTGATGCCGGGCAGCTCTCCGTCGAAGTGGCACGCGATGCCGATGCCACCGTCAGGCATGTCCTTCAGCTCGAGGCGGGCCGGGTAGTCCATGTGCTCGAAGATGCCCTTCACGAGCGACTCCACCTGAGCCTTGCGCTCGGCGGGGGCTGGCGTCACCGCGACGGGCGCTGCGGGCGCCGGGAACGGCATGGCTGGTTCACTCATTTGGCCACCGGTTTTTTGGGCGCCGCCTGACCTGTCTTCTCGAGGTATTTTCGCAGCGCGAACTGCTGGGCGATCGACAACAGGTTGTTGGTGAAGATGTAGAGCGCGAGACCGGCAGGGTAGCTGAGCATGATGGCCGTGAAGAAGATCGGCATGACCCAGGTGATCAAGAACGCCTGGCTCGGGTCGGTCATCATCTGCGGCTGCAGGCGCTGCGTGACGATCATCGTGATGCCGAGCGCGAGGGGCAGCAGGTAGGTCGGATCCTTGTAGGTGAGATCACCCCAGACGCCGAAGAAGGGCTCGCCGTAGAGCTCGTAGCTGGTGCGCAGCGTGGTGAAGAGCGCGGCCCAGATCGGGAGCTGAACGAGCAGCGGCAGACAACCGCCGAGCGGGTTCACCTTCGCCTCCTGATACAGGCGCATCTGCTCGACCTGCTGCTTCTCGCGGTCGTCAGGGAACTTCGCCTTGATCTTCTCCATCTCGGGCTGGAGCTTCTTCATCGCTTCCGCCGAGACCATCGCGCGGTGGGTGAGCGGCAACAGCGCGACCTTCACCATCACCGTCAGCAGAATGATGGCCAGGCCCCAGTTGCCGAACACGCCCTCGAAGAAGCGAAGGAAGAACAGCAGGCCCTTGCAGATGACGGCCCACATGCCGAAGTCGACGGTGCCATCGAGCCCGACCGCGGCCTCGACCGTGCCATTCGACGGCGCAGCCCCTGCGGGAGCGCCCACCATCTGCAGCATCTCGAGATCCTTCGGGCCGAGGTACGCACCGAAGTTCTTCGACACCGAGCCGTTCGGAGGCACGGTGATCGGCAGCACGAGCTGCACGCGGCGCTCGGTGGTCGTGGTGTGGAGCAGGCAGCGGCCCTCGGTCGAGCCACCCGTCGGCCACACCGCAGTGAGGAAGTACTGTTGATCGATGCCGACGTACGCGACCTGGCCCTTCTCTTCGAAGTCGGCCTTCTCGGTACCGCCGCAGCCCAGCACGGTGCCTTCCTTCTGGCCCGGCATGTACCGATGCACGGTGTCGCCGGCCTTGCACAGCACTGCGGCCTGGTTGCCGATGCTCCCGAAGAGGCTCGGCGCTTCTTCGACCGCCGGGTCGACGGCGCGCGCGGCCTGAATGGAGAGTTCGCCCGTGATCGCGACGGCGCTGGTGTTGGTCAACGTGACGGCGACGTCGACCTCGTAGCCACGCGGGTCGCGCTCGGTGCGCTTCATGTCGGGCGAGAGCCCCTTCGCGTTCGGATCCCACGTGAGGGTCTTGGTGATCTGCCACGGGCCTTCGGTGCCGGTGAAGACGACCTTCCCGGGCGACTCCTCCGTCACCGAGTAGCGGAGCGTCGGCGACAGCGGCGTCGCGCCCAGCACCGAGACGCCGAGCTGCGGCGCCTGACCGGGAACGGGGTCGGCGAGATCCATCTGCGCGCCGGGCGGGAACTTCTTTCCGATGAGGCGCTGGTAGCCTTGCGCGATGGTGAGGCGCTGCGTCTCGCGCTCACGCGTCCCGAGGAGCACCGCATCGCGCAGGCCTGCGCCCTGCGAAGTGAAGGTCATCTTCATCGACGGCCGCAAAGCTTCGAAGGTGCGCAGCGGCACTTCGATCGGCGTGGGCGCCGCTTGCAGCGTGGGCATTCCACCGTCGTCCAGCGCGACCGGGGCCACGATGGGGGCGACCGCCACGGCGACCGAGGCGTCCGGCACTCCGCCATCGGCGACCAGCGCGACCCCGCCGTCGAGCGAGGCCAGCCGGGCCCCTTCACGCTCCGCCTCGGGGCCCCAGATGAAGACCTGGAACACCATGGTGAGGCCGAGCATCAAGCCGACGGCGAGGTAGAGGCGTTTCTGCGTGTCCATGACTCAGCTTTCGCGGGGGTGCAGCGCGTCGTTCAGGTCGGTGGCGAGGCGCCGGCCGAGCTGTGGATCGAAACGGGAGACGATGGCGGCGGCGGCGAGACCGTCGCGTGGCGGGACCGGATCGATTCCGCCGGGGTTGAACGGGTGGCATCGCCCGATTCGAAGAACTGCCAGCCACAGGCCCTTGAACGGCCCGTGCACCGTGATCGCGCCCATCGCGTAGACGCTGCACGACGGGTGGAACCGGCACATGGGAGGCAACAGCGGAGACAGCACCGCTTTGTAGAGTCGAATCGGCGCGAGCAGCAGGCGGGCCAGAAAGCCAACCGGCCGCCGTGGAACACCCGCAGTGAGGGCCTGGCTCACGAAGGGAATCTCCGCTTGAGCTCGCTGACCAGGCGCTCGAACGCGCGCACGAAGACGGGCCATTCGGCCGTCGCGGCGCTGTTTCGGGCGATGAGCACCATGTCGAGACCCCTCGGCAGCTCGCTGCGGCGGGTTCGGAAGAGCTCGCGCAGCTTGCGACGAACGCGGTTTCGAACCACCGCGTTCCCCACCTTGCTCGAGACCGTCAGCCCTACACGCGTCTCGGAGTCGGGCTGGCCGTTGGGCTTCACGAGCGCGAGCACACAATCGGCTGACACCTTGGTTCCGGTGTCCTGCACGATCAGGAACTCGCGCCGCGAGCGCAGGCGCAGGGACTTGGGGAAGACGTTGGGGCGTCTGGTCGCCACGAAATTACTTCGTGTACGCGCGCACCACGAGGCGCTTGCGCCCCTTCGCACGACGACGCTTCAGCACGGCCTGGCCGCCCTTCGTCGCGTTGCGCTTGCGGAAACCATGCGCGCGGTTTCGCTTCACCTTCGAGGGCTGGTACGTCGGAACTCGCTTGGCCACGGGGTGGCTCCTTCTCTTCGTCGACGGTGAGCGGAACGATCAGAGTCGCCTCTGGCCGTCAAACCCCACGTTTTGTTGGGAGACCTCGCGGTCATCGCGAGGCGGCGCGGCTCTCCTAGGCTTGCCGGTCGGGCTACGTCAACACGAAGTGTGTCGAGGTGTTCCCGAAAGGTGGCCCAGACGGTCAGGCGGGAGGAGCGAAGGCGGCGACGTTTCGGGCTGCCTCGGGCGAAATGGGCGAACGATGGACAGAGCGACGCCCGGTCTCGGCCATCGACTCTGGCCGCCGCGACCAGGGCACAGTGGCGGCAGGTCGAGAGCGTGAGGTGCCCCCTCCGCGCTGACCAGGAATGTCACGTCTTCGGCCTGCTCAGTTCACCGGGCTGAACACGAACGGGAAGGCCACGGGCACTTCGTCTTCCGGCGTGAACGGGAGCACCCAGTTCTTCGCCAGCGAGGTGATGCAGTCGGACACGGCGGGGTTCTGCAGCGAGCCCTCGGAGAGATCGAGCCCCGTCACACGACCGCGCGAGCTGATGGTGAACTTCAGCACCAGGCGACCCGAGAGCGAGTGGTTGCGCTTGAGCTCGCGCTCGTAGCAGGACTGAATCGCACCGCGACGACCGCGCATCCACGAGCCGAGCGCCTCGGGCGAGATGTCCGGAGCGTCGACCGAGATGGTCTCTTCCCGAACCCGGCCAGCGACCGCGACGGCCTGGCGATCATCGAGCCCCACGTTCTTCACGCCGTCGGTGCCCATGCGGTCGAGCGCCACCGTGTTCCCCGAGTCGGAGCCCTTGCGATCCGCCCGCAACGCATCGGCCGCGTTGGCGACCCGCACGTCCCCGGCGTTCTTCATCGCGTCGCTGACGTTGCCGACACCGCTCGAGTCCTTGAGCAGGTCGCCGACGATGCCTTCTTTCCCACCCACCGAGCCGATCACCGCGAGCATGCCCATGCGCGACAGCTTCGCCTTCATCTCATCGGGCGAGGCCGCCGCGCGCGGCTTCACAGGCGTGTTGTCCGCGACGACGTCCTTCTTCGGCAGGTCTTTCTTCGGGGCCTCGACGGCCGCCTCTGGCCTCTTGTCCAGCATCGCGGGCAGCGGCTGTTTTGGAATCGGCATCAGGACCGCGGCGAAACGATCCTGCTGCAGGTCCGCGAGGCTCAACTCGGGCTCAGGGGGCGGCGGCTGCGCCATCACGTAGCCCGCACCAATGAGGTGGGCGGCGAACGACAGCGCCATCGTCACCACGAACGCGCGATCGAGCTGCGCGACGACGCCACGAGAACCACGCGGCAGCTCGGGCACCGGCGCTGCCACCGGAGGCGTCACCATCTGGAACAGCACCGTCACGTCGCCGACCTTCACCCTGCCTTTCGAGCCCTTGCCGAGCGCCACGTCACCCGCGGGCAGTTGCGCCAGCTCGACATCTGCTCCGGCGACCGCGACTCGCCCGTCGGTCACGTTTTCCTTCACCAACACCGCGCCGTCTTTCGTCACGCGGAAGATCGTCACCGTGCGCGGCAGCTCGCCCATCGGCACGCAGAACGTGCTCCTCGGATCGGCGCCGACCGAGACGGCCGACTTCTTCCCGGCGTCGAGCGTGCGGTCTTCGATGATGCGGCCACCGTGGATGAGGGCGATGCGGAGGGCCTGCGTGGTCGTTGCGGTCATGCGGCTCACGACAGCGGCAGTGATTTTGAGTTCCCAACCACAAGGGTTCTGTTGACTCTTTATTGGGCTTCGGTGACCACTGCGTGCATGACTCCCTCGGAGCGGCTCACGTTGGCGAGGCGGATCGACCAGGACCTGCTCGCCGACGTCTTCGCGCGACGCTCGGCGCAGGTGACGCACGCACACCCGACGGTCAGGCCGGAGCGATTGCCATCGCGCTCGCCGCCGCGTTCGTCACGCGCAACCCGAAGACGGAAGGGTCACGGGCGCCAACCAGAGTGCTCCGGCCATGGCGCTGAGCCCGACGACGCCTCGCCACAGACGAACGGCGATGCTGGTGCTCTTGAACACCACGGCACGCCCTGCAAACGAGACGACGTGGCGGCGATGGTGGCCTGAGTCTCGAGGGTCTTCATGGTCGTCTCCTCAGCGAGGGTCTGACCATGAAGGGTCCCAGCCCGAAAAAGGATTCAGGGTTTCCGTCAGCGGCTGCTCTGCCACGGGCCCATTCCGGTCGCCCACGCGTCGACCCAGGCCTTCAACGTCGTGCCACCGTCCGCGCTCGGGACCGAGGCGGTCACGCCACCATCGGGGAGGATGACCCCTGCGAGTTGGAGCATCACGTGCTCCTGGCCAGCACGGCGGAAGAACTTCGAGTTCGAGCGCGCCTCGTAGATGGGCTCGAGCGCGGCGAGAGCCGCCACGTAGGACGGCGTCGGAGGCGCTGCCCAACCCACGGTCGTGCCCGGCGCGTAGAAGAAGCGCGTCATCACCTGATCCTCTGAGTACGAGAGCAACCCCACGCGCGAGGTCGGCGAGGAGTCGATCTGGTTCGCGATGATCTGTGGGAAGCCAGCGTCGCAGGTCGTGCACGACGCGGGCACCTGCAGGTTCCACTCTCGCCGGAGCGTGTCGAAGTACGGCGTGTTCAGCATCGGCGCGGAGTCAGCGAGCAGATGCACCTGCGCCTCGGGGAAGACGGCCTTCACGCGATGCAGGTTGAGCTGCGCGCCGTAGCCGCCTCCGCTCACACCGGTGAGCCACACCACGTTGACCGTCGGGTGCCGAGCACGCAGCCACGCCAGGTACGCGTCCATGTTCGTCGCGCCGGCGAAGCGATGGGTCCTCGCCACGGGCTGATCAAGGAGCCCACCCTTCGTGAAGTACGTGCGCGTCGTGTTGCCAGCGTGGAGGTCGCCTGTGCAGTAGGGGATGAAGGCGAAGCTCGCGGCGCGCATCGGGTTCTCGGCACGACGAGCAAAGAGGACCGAGTCGCGAACCAGGCCGACTTCGATCGGGAACGCTCCGCCGCCATCAGCCGGAAACGGGTCCGGGTGCGTCACGTAGACCGCCGTCGGCTTCGTCCCGCCGGGGATGTCGGCGAGGCAGAAGGAGTCCATGCCGTAGTTGCAGACCGGACCCCATTGATAGACGGAAGGCTGGCACATGCCGTTGTTCCAGCAGGCGCCGCCACCTTGCACGAAGATGAGAAGTTCGTTGGTCGCGCCGGTGCTGTAACCGATGCCTGCCGGTGCGCCCGTCGCGCACTGGGTGCCGCTCACCGCAGCGTACGTCCACGTCGCCGCCGTCGGCGTCGGCGGCCCGCCTGCAGCCGAGCCTCCCGCCGCCGAGCCTCCCGCCGCCGAGCCTCCCGCCGCCGAGCCTCCCGCCGCCGAGACTCCCGCCGCCGAACCTCCCGCGGTTGGCCCTGGAACCGGGCTCCCGCCGCAACCGACGAAAACGACAGCGATCAGCATCTGGAAGCGTCTCATATGAAGAACTCTGACACGCTCCCGCGGAGAAACAGAAAACTCAGCTCTCAACACGGTGATGTTGCAGCGAAGCACTCGGTATTCGCCGAAGTTCACGCTACAACCTGAGAGGTCCATGCGCGTCGGCGACTGCCCCAGCTGTCGAGCCCCGGTCGAGTTCCGGCCCGGGGCCGGCAAGATCAAGGTGTGCGAGTACTGCCACACGGTCGTGCTGCGCGGTGAGTTCAACCTCGAGAGCCTCGGCAAGGTCGCCGACCTCGTCGACACGCAATCGCCGCTGAAGCTCGGGCTCGCGGGCCGGTACTCCGGCAACACCTTCTCGATCGTCGGTCGAGTCCAGAAGAGCCATGGCACCGGCACCTGGGACGAGTGGTGTCTGTCGTTCGACGACGGGCGCACGGCGTGGCTCTCCGAGTCCGAGGGGGAGTGGAACCTGATGTTCCCGCTCGAGGGCATCGGCCTCCCTGCGGCTGATCAGCTCCGGCCGCTCAGCAGCTTCGTACTGCGCGATCGCACCTTCGTCGTCGAAGAGGTCGGCACCGCCCACACCGTGACCGCCGAAGGCCAGCTCCCCGACTTCAACCGGGAGCACCTGTACGCCGACGCCACCGGCCCCAAAGGTGCGTTCTGCTCACTCGATTATGCGGACGGCGGCACGGGCGAAGCGTTCGTCGGCGCGCGGGTGACGATCTCGCAGCTCGGCTTCGACAAGAACGAGCTCGCGCCGACCCCCAGGAAAGACGCCCTCAAGCAGGCGCGCTGCACGAACTGCAACGGCAACCTCGACCTCAAGGCCCCAGACGCCGTGAAGCGCGTGGCGTGTCCATACTGTGGGGCGCTGCTCGACGCCTCGAACGGTGAGCTCGCCTTCCTGCAGTTGCTCGAGAAGCCGCCGTACGCGCCCATCCTTCCGCTCGGGAGCGAAGGCACCCTGAACAAGACGAAGTGGACGGTGCTCGCCTTCCTGATCCGCAGCACCACCGTCGAGGGCACGCGCTACCCGTGGGAAGAGTACCTGTTGTGGAACCAACAGGCCGGCTTCCGGTGGCTGATGAACGCGAACGGCCACTGGACGTTCCTCACGCCCATCTCGGCTGGTGACGTGGGCCTCGCGTCCCGCAAGGCGACCTGGAACGCGAAGGGCTTCAAGGCCTACCAGTCGGTCTTCGCCATCACCGACTACGTCGCAGGCGAGTGCTACTGGCAGGTGAGCGTCGGCGAGCAGGCGCGGGGCTCGGAATACGTCGAGCCGCCCGAGAGCATCAACACCGACGAGACCGACACCGAGGTCACGTTCACGCACGGCGTGATGATGACGTCGGGCGAGGTGAAAGAGGCGTTCAAGCTGAAGGCGCCGATGCCGGTCGCGCAGGGCATCGCTCCGGCCCAGCTCAACCCGCACAAGGCGAAGCTCGGCTCACAGTTCGCGTGGGCCGGCATCTGGAGCGTCGTCTTCATCGCGCTCCTGGTCGTCTTCGCGATTCGCGGCGACACCCGTCAGTTCATGCGCACCACCTTCACGGTGCCGCAGGGCGTGAAGGGCGGAACTCCCGAGGCGCAGCAGTTCACCGAGCCCTTCACCATCGACAAGAAGGTGCCGCTGGAGGTCGGGCTCGACGTGCCAGGCCTGAGCAACGACTGGCTCGCCGTGCAGCTCGATCTCGTGAACGAGGACACCGGTGAGGTCATCTCGGTCAGCCCTGAGGCCAGCTACTACGCGGGCGTCGACGACGGCGAGAGCTGGAGCGAAGGCAGCCGCAGCCAGACCAAGCAGACGGCCGAGGTCGATCCCGGAAAGTACGTGCTGCGGGCCACACCCGGCTTCGAGGGCACCAGCGTGGCGGCACGCCCCTACTCGGTGACGGTGAAGGGCGACTCGGGCGTCGGCCTCTGCTGCCCCTTCTTCGTCTTCCTGCTGCTCTTTGCCGGCCCGTTGGTCACCGCGTGGCGCAGCTCGAGCTTCGAGACCCGTCGATGGAATGACGCCGTCTTCCAGTCATCACCCGGTGTCAGCAGCTTCCCCTACGCGAAGCAGGAGGACGACGAATGAAGTGGTTCGGAGGCATCGTGGTGGGCGTGTGGGCGCTGCTGCACGGCGCTGGACTCGATCGACTGCCTGACGAAGACCGCGGCGATCTGCCTGCGGACGTTCGGCGGGCCCCAGGCGGCATCTTGATGTGGCACAGCGGTTTCATGGGAGGGAAGTAGCGATGGATATGGACGCGATCGTCAAACCGCTGGTGCTGGCCGTCGTCTTCTCGATCATCGGCATGCTCGTGTTCGTCGCGGGCTTCTTCGTGATTCGCAAGATGCTCCCCTTCGACGTGCACAAGGAGCTCGAGGTCGATCAGAACACTGCCGTCGGCATCGTCATCGCCTCGTTCATTCTCGGGCTGGCGTTCATCGTCGGCATGGCGATTCACGGCGGCTGAGTGCGCCGAGGTGCGCGCAACCGCGGGACTCACTCGCGGGTTGAGCCATCAGTGAACTGCCGTCTCGCGCTGCTGGTGGCGGTCGTGCTCGCATGGCCCGCGGGCGCGCACGATCTTGGCGTCGACTTCACGCTCAACGGGACGGCTGCGAGCACGAACAACCCGCGATCGGGCTCGGCAGGGTTCGGGCTGTCGGGCAGCTACGACTTCAACGAGCAGTGGAGCGCCTTTCTCACCGCCGCCTTCGTGCGCGACTTCGCCACCCGCACGGCCGACGCGTCGAGCCCCGGCTCCAACATCTTCTTCTTCAGCGCCGGCGCGATGTTCGTGGTCAACGATCACTTCATGGTGATGGGCGCGATCAATGGCTCGCCGCCGTCGACGCAGCAGAACGCGTGGTCGGGCACCGTCACGACGGAGGACGGCCGCTCCTTCGCGCTCGACGGTGTGCTCGTGGGCACCAACGCCAGCCTCGGCGGTACGATCCTCGGCTCGTACGCGACCAACGGCCTCTCTTCGTGGGAGCACACGATCGACCTGAGCGTGGGCCTGACGGGCTTGAGCTCGTTCCAGAACCTGCAGCTGGGGAGAGTCGCCGAGGCGTTCGCGCGCAGAACCTGCCCGACCGATGATCCTCAACGGGCGTGTCGTCTGGTGGTGGGTACGAACACGCCCCTGGTGCAGGCGCGCCTCGGCGCGACCTACACGGCGACGTTCTTCTCGAAGCTCGACCTCTTCCTCGACGGGGCCGCGTTCATCTACGACCAGGATCCAGCGAAGGTCGGCGTCTTCACCCAGGTCGTGCAGGGTCGAACCGCCGAGCTCGGCCTCGGGAGCCCGACCGCGCCATGGGTCGCGACAGCCCGCCTCACCGCCCTGTATCGATTCTCCAAAGTGAATCTTCGGCTTGGCTACCAGTTCGGGCTCTACGCCGCTGACTTCGGCGCCAACCACCTGGTGCGCGCGAGCGTGACGTGGAAGCTCTCGTCATGGCTCCGGATCACCCTCTCGGCGCTGCTTCAGACCGACCTCGATTCCAGTGGGCCCATCAACCGGGGCGGAACGCTGTCCACAGGCGTGCTCTTTCTCTTTCCTTGAAGCTGCACGCCTTGTTGCGGGGGCGTTGCCGACAAGACACCATGGGGGCTGCGCGTCTTCCCAGGGAGCTTCATCGTGATTGTCCGATTCCGTTCGTCCACCACCCTCGGCCTGGCTGTGGTGGTCTCGGCCAGCCTCTGGGGCTGCACCTGCGGCACCACCCCTTCGGGGAAGGATGCCGGCGTTCGCCCCACGGGTGGCGGATCATCGGGAGTCGGCGGTGGTTCATCGAGCGTGGGTGGTGGAACGGCCGGCTCGACGGCCGGAGGATCGGGCGGAGGAACCGCTGGTGGAATGGCGACTGGCGGTGGCTTCAGCGGAACTGACGCGGGCGAGGACGGCGGCTCGACGCAGCTGTGCAGCCTCGTGTCGTGCGCCTCGGCGATGGCGACGTGCGGCCCGGTCGGTGACGGCTGTGGCGGCTTCTTGAACTGCGGCACCTGCACCCCACCCCAGACGTGCGGCGGCGGCGGCGTGCCCTCACAATGCGGTGGTTCGATGGGCTGCACGCCTCGCACCTGCGCCAGCCAGAACGCGAACTGTGGCCCAGTGGGCGACGGCTGCGGGGCGATCATCAACTGCGGCGCGTGCGCGACCGCGGGTGAGACGTGCGGCGGCGGCGGAACTCCGAACCGCTGCGGCACCAGCGGCTCGGGCCTCGTCGATGGCGGTTGCGCGCCACTGACGGCGTGCCCGATGGGTCTCAACTGCGGGCCGATCGCGGACGGTTGTGGCGGCACCATCTCGTGCGGCGCCTGCACCGTGATGGGCCAGACGTGCGGCGGCGGCGGCATGGCGAACCTCTGTGGGGCGTCGAACGCCTGTGTGCCACGCACCTGTGCGCAAGCCCAGGCGACGTGCGGACGGGTGGGTGACGGCTGCGGTGGCCTCACCTTCGACTGCGGCACCTGCAACGTCGACGCGGGCGTCATCTGCGGCGGCGGCGGCGTCGCGAACGTTTGCGGCAACAATGTTCCCGACGGCGGTACATGCACTGGTTTGTGCCCGCAGCAGAACCGGTGCGACGCAGGGGTGAACACCGTGACGGGCACCATCGTCGCGCCCACCAACGCTGCGGCCGGCTACGGCAACCCCGACCCGATTCCCGGTGCGCTCGTCTACGTCCCCAACGCCGCGGTTCAGCCACTGCCGCAAGGTGCTTCGTGCACCGGCTGCGCAGGCCAGGCCTCGGGGAGCCCGTTGGTCACGGCCACCACGGCGACGAACGGCACCTTCACGCTGAGCAATGTGCCCTGCGGCGCCAACATTCCCCTCGTGGTGCAGCTCGGGAAGTGGCGCCGACAGATCACCATTCCGAACGTCGCGTGCTGTGGCAACACCGCGCTCACGCCTGACTCGACGCGCCTGCCGCGGACGCAGGCCGAAGGCAATCTGCCGCTCATCGCGATGGTGACGGGGAGCGCCGACCCGATGGAGTGCATCTTGCCGAAGATCGGCTTCGCCTCGAGCGAGTTCACCGCGCCGAGCGGCACCGGGCGCGTGCGCATGTTCCGGGACAACGGCACCTCGTTCCCCGGTGGCAGCGCAGCGACCGCGCTCTTCGGGAACTCCATGGAGTTGATGAAGTACGATCTCGTCATCGTCGACTGCGTCGGCTCTCCCGCGCGTCGCACGGCGGGCGAGCTGACCAACATCCGGAACTACCTGAACAGCGGCGGCCGCATCTACCTGAGCCACTACGGCTACGTGTGGATGGACACGAACAGCCCGTTCGACACGGTCGCGACCTGGGCAGGCAACCAGACTGACCCGAACCCGAACACCCAGAACGCGTGGATCGACACGACCTTCCCCAAGGGCGCCACGTTCGCGCAGTGGCTGCTCAACAACGGCGGCTCGACGACGCTGGGTCGCGTGTCGGTGCAGCAGACCCGCCGCGACACGAACGGGCTGCCGGCGACGTCTCCGGCGCAACGGTGGATTCGCTCGGACTCCCCAGGCGGCGCGTCGGGCGTCGGCGCGATTCCGTTCCAGTTCACGTTCAACACGCCGGTCGGCGTCCCCGCCGGTCAGCAGTGCGGCCGCGTGTTGTTCTCGGACTTCCACGTCGCCACGGGCGGCGCGGGCGTCGGCACGTTCCCCGGCACGTGCGGCAACGCGTCGCCGATGTCGGCCCAAGAGAAGGTGCTCGAGTTCATGATCTTCGATCTCACCTCGTGCATTCAGCCCGACAACGGTCAGCCGACCTGCTCCCCGCGCACGTGCATGCAGCAGGGCTTCACCTGCGGTCAGCAGGGAGACGGCTGCGGCGGCGTCGTCGATTGCGGCCCGTGCCCGATGGGGCAGTTCTGCGGAGGCTCCGGTCAGCCGGGCGTTTGTGGCGGTTCGATGTGCACGCCGCGCACGTGTCTCCAGCAAAACCTCGAGTGCGGTCAGGCCGGCGACGGGTGTGGCGGCGTCTTGAGCTGCGGCATGTGCCCGATGGGGCAGGTGTGCGGCGCGGGTGGCCCCGGACGGTGTGGCTCGGGTGGCTGTACGCCGCAATCGTGTCAGACGCAGGGGTTGTCGTGCGGCCCTGCTGGCGACGGCTGCGGGAACCTGCAGATGTGCGGCACCTGCACGGCACCAGACACGTGCGGCGGGGGCGGAACCCCGGGCGTGTGTGGGAGGACGTCGTGCCAGCCGCGCACGTGCATGCAGGCCAACGCCGCATGCGGGATCATCGCCGATGGCTGTGGTGGCACGGTGAGCTGTGGGCCGTGCGCGGCGCCGTTGACGTGCGGCGGTGGCGGCATTCCGAACCAGTGCGGCGGCATCATGTGATCAGGAGCGCAGCGAACGTGGACTCGTCGCTGCGCGCACCCGGTCGCCGTCGTCACAGGACGAGGCGCACAGCTGACTCAGGCCGTGCTGGAATGCGACCAGGGCCGAGCGTGGCTGGATGAGGCGAGGGCGATTCGGAGTCAGGGCCGTCAACGGTGATTCACTGCGGGAAGAACACCCGCCCCGGCGCGCCGTTCAGGCCGTTGACCGTGTGGCACGCGTTGCAGTCGCCATCCATCTGCGGGCTGGCCATCGCGTTCACCTTGCCGCCGGACTTCACGCGCGCCTTGTACGGGAGCGTGAACCCCGGAGCCGTGCTTCGGGACCGGAAGTTCCCAGCCGCGTTCACCACCAGGCTGAACTGCACGAGGTCCTGGGCGTCGAGGATTTCCACGACGGTGTCGGTCGGCACGGTCGCGGCGCAGAGATCGGCCTCGCGCACCGACGGGAACACCGTGCCCATGAAGAAGAACGCCTTGCTGCGCTCCGAGACACGGCTCGGGTTCTGATTCTGGAAGTTCTCGCCCGGGTGGCAGCTGCGGCAGGCCAGGCCCGGGTTCATCAGCTCGCTCTCCGAATTTCCGCCCGTCCATTGCTGGCCGCTCGCGCAGGTCGCGGTGACTGGCGTCGACGAGAAGCCCTGGCCGATCGGAGTTGATCCTCCACAAGCCACCAGACCAAGCGAAGCGGACACCACGAGTCGAGAGAGAGTCATCGGCCTGAGGGACCCGCTGAGGGCTGCCTCGGCCACTCCGCCTCGAGCATCGCGCAGGCGGTCTCGACGAGCGCCCACAACTTCTCGCGATCCTCCGGCACCTCTTTCGTCCACCCCAGCGGGTGCGTCGACGCGGGCGCGCGATCGAACCAGAACAACCCGCTCTTCCCAGCCAGCCGCGGCGTGACGGCGAGCCAGACTGCGGTGTCAGCGCCCTGCTCCGGCGTGCGCAAGATGCTCTTCGTCAAAGAGTAGAACGTCGGCAGGCTCGAGCGAACGGCGGGCGTGTCGGCCCAGCCCGGGTGCATCGTCGAGAACGTCACCTCGGGCTGCTTCGTCGCCCACTGCTCCGAGAGGATGACTTCGGCGCGCTTGGTCTGCGCGTACGCCACGACGCCATCGAACTTCGCGACCTTCCCCTGCAGCGCGTCGAGGTCGAGCTTCTGGGTCAGCATGCCGCCCGACGCGATGGTGATGACGCGGCCCTTCGCGACGACCAGCCGCGGCATGAGCGCCGAGGTCAGCACGTGCGGGCCGAGCACGTTGGTCGCGAAGGTCACCTCATGCCCTTCGCCCGTCCGGGTGAGCGCGGAGGGAAGCACACCGGCGTTGTTCACCAGCACGTCGATGGGCCCGGAGAACGCCTCGGCAAACCGCCGCACGTCGGCCAGCACTGAGACGTCGAGCTTCTGCAGGTGCACGTCCGCGCTGGGGAGCTCGGTCCGAATCGACTCGAGCGCACGCTGACCACGCCCTTCGTCTCGACACGCGAGGTGAACCGTCGCGCCGAGCGCCGCGAGCGCCTTCGACACCGAGAAGCCGATGCCCGAGTTCGCGCCCGTCACCAACGCCGTCTTGCCCTGCATCGACACCTGCAGGTCGGCCGCGACGAAGCGCTTCGAGTGTCGTCGGAAGCCCGAACGATCGAACGAGAGGACCACCGAGGCGTCGAGCATGGAATCGCAGAGACCCATCGGGGCCTTCTCTAACGCGTCACTCGACCCATCGCAGCGGAGACAGCTCGGTGTGCTGCGCAGCGACCGTGAAGGTGCGCGGGCCGACGCGGGTGCCATCGGCCAGCACGAGCTCGACCTGGTGTGCGCCAACAGGCAGCTCGAGTTGCCGTGGCGCGAAGCCCAGCGAGCGGCCATCGACCAGCACCTCGCCCTTGAGAAAGCGCTCTCCGCCGATGGCCAGGACGCCGAGCTGGGCGCGTACCTCGGGCACTCGCGCAGGGCGTTTGACCTTCGGCTCCACGATCGCCACGACAGGGAGCGGCGGTTCGACCTTCGGCTCCGGGTTCGGCGCTGCGACGACGGGCGCGACGACCGGCACAGGCTCGCCGACGACGACCGGCGATGACACGTCACGACGCAACCGCCCGGCGAGGCCACCGAGGGCCGTGAGCGCCATGGCGACCACCACGAGCGGCCAGCGTCGCGGAATCGCGATCGTCGCGGCCTGAGGAGTCGACGAGGGCATCGGGGTCGCCAACGACGACAACTCCGCAGGCACGACGAGGGTGAGCCAGGCCTTGAGCGCGCGACGGAGTTCGAACTCGGGCGGCGCGAGCGCCTTCAACACGTGCTCGCATTCCTGGGCGAAGCTCTCGGCGCTCGCCTGGCGCAGCTGGCGATCCCTCCGGACGGAGCGGGCGAGCAGCTCTCGGATCGGCGCGGGCAGGTTCGCGTCGGGCACCAACTCCACCCCGGCGAGGAGATCGACGAGCGCGTTCTCGTCCTGCAAGGGACTGAGCCCCGTCAACAGGGCGTGCAGCGTGCACCCGAGCGAGAAGACGTCAGCGCGCCCATCGAGGGCACCGCGCATCGCCTGCTCCGGAGCCATGTACGTCGGCTTTCCACGCGCGGTCGCGCCGAGCGTCTTCTCGGTGCGCTGCTCCCACAACGCGATGCCGAAGTCGGCGAGCTTCACGTCGCCACCTCGCGACACGAGGATGTTCTGCGGGCTCACGTCGCGATGGACGATGTTCAACGGAGCACCATCGTCTCCGACGGCCGTGTGCGCCGCGTGGAGCGCGTGCGCCACCTGCGCCGCGATACCGAGCGCGATCGGGACAGCCATCGGTGCGTTGGCAGCCAGCCCCCAGTTCGCGAGCCGCGAGACGTCGAAGCCGTCGACCAGCTCGAGCACCTGAAACGCGATGCCATCGACGACACCGAAGTCGATCACTGCGACGAGGTTCGCGTGGTGCAGGCGGCTCGCGAGCCGGGCCTCGTCGACGAACATGCGCTGCAGCCGTTCGTCACCCACGCGCTCGGCGGCCATGCGCTTGACGGCGACGCGCCGACGAAACCCGGCGTCACCGTGCAGCACCGCTTCCCACACCTCGGCCATGCCTCCGTGGCCCAGTGGGCGCAGCAGCTCGTACTTGCCGGCGAGGCGGGTCATCGAAGCGCCGATGCTAGCGCCCACCACGACTTCAACCACCGTGGCGGTGGCCAAAGTTGTTCTCGCCCACGACGACCGCATGTCAGGCTGCCCTCGATGCGCATCTGCGTGAACTACCCGGTCACTCGCGGCCAGCTCGTCCTTCGAACTGCCCACGACTGGGATCGCGACGTTCTGCCCAGCGCGGTGACGCCCACGCAGGCCTGGTTCGACGTCGACGTCACCGGGCCGACGCTCGAGCTCAAGCCCTGCCTGCGCGACGGCGCCACGTCACACTGGGCCAGGGGCCCCAACTACGTCCTCACCCGGCACGAGCGAGACCGCGGGCTGTGGCCCTTCTTCTTCGCCGACGAGCGCGGGCACGTGTCCGACGTGCTGCAGGTCGACTTCGGGGGCGTCAGCCGCGCTGTTCGCGTGTACCACCCGCCTGGTTACGACGAGAACACGCTGCGCCGCTTCCCGGTGCTCTACATGCAAGACGGCAAGAACCTCTTCTTTCCCGAAGAGGCCTTCGCTGGAAACGAGTGGCGCGTCGACGAGACGATGGACCGGCTCGACCAGATGAACGCGATTCGAAAGTGCGTCGTGGTGGGCATCGCGCCGACCGAGCGCATGCGCGAGTACACGAAGCCCGGCTACGACGACTACGGCCGCTTCGTCGTCGAGAAGCTCAAGCCGCTCGTCGACGGCAACCTTCGCACCCGGCCAGAGCCGTCAGCCACGGTGGTGATGGGCTCGTCGCTCGGTGGCGTCGCCGCGCTGCACCTGGGGTGGAAGTGGCCGCACGTCTTCGGGCGGGTCGCCTGTCTCTCGAGCACCTTCGGCCACCTCGACGATCTGTTCGAGCGCATCGCCTCTGAGCCGAAGAAGGACCTGCTCATCTATCTCGACAGCGGTTGGCCGAAGGACAACTACGAGGCCACCAATGCGATGAGAGATCTCCTCATCCACAGAGGCTTCAGGCTCGGCGTCGACCTGCTGCAGTTCAGCTTCCCTGAGGGCCTGCACGCCGAGGGCTCGTGGGGCGCGCGAATTCACCTGCCGTTTCAGTTCTTCTTTGGGCGCGCGTGGCTCGCACAACGCGGCGACGTGTGATTGACGGGTCGCTCGATGCTCGCCGTGATCCTCGCGCTCTCGCTCGCTGCCGATGGTCCATCGGTGACGGTGGTATCCGCAGGGGCGCCGGAGCTCGCAGCGAAGGCGGCGCAGACTGACGAGCTCCCGGTGGTGCTGGTGACCGCCTCCCTTCCACCGCCTGGACCCGCGCCGCTCTCGGCGCCGACCGAGCGCCTCACGCAAGCGCGCAAAGCCTGGGTGAGCGCTGACTTCGCGACCTGCCTCAAGCTCCTCGAAGACGACAGCGGCGTGACAGCCGCGCTGGAGCAGGAACAGCGAAGCACCGCGGCACGGACGCTGACCTGGCGGGTCGCCTGTAAACTCGGCGCGCGTCAGGCCGACGGCGCGCGCCGCGACGCCGAGTGGCTGGCGGCGCTCGAGCTCCCATTGCCCGAAGACGTCGGGGTCATGACACCTGACGTCGAGGTGCTCCTCACCAGTGTTCGCCGCGCCGTCGATGCCCGGCCCCGGGTTCAGCTGGCGGTGACCAGCCCGGTCGCGGGAGCTTCGGTCGCCCTCGATGGTCGGCCCGGCGCGTGCACCGTTCCATGTCGCATGGCGGTGGCCGCTGGCATTCACGTGGTGCAGGTGTCGGGAGATGGCTACAGCCCGATGGCCAGGCCCATCAGCGTCGCGACGACGGACCTCGAGGTGAACCTCGCCCTCCCGGCCGCAGACCCCTCGCTGGCCTCGACACAGTGGCATCGTCGGCACGCCGCAGGCGAATCCTTCGACGGCGGCAGGTCGATGCAGTTGCTGTCAGTCGCGCTGAGATCGGCTCGACTGCTGGTGGTCGAGCCCTCGGAGGATCCATCGCTCGTGCGCGGCGCGCTCGCCATCGACGGCGTGGTGCAGGCGCGTGGAGAACGCGACGACGTGCAGGCGCTGGTGCGCGATCTGCTCGTGCGCGGCAAGGTGTTCGAGCCGAGCGTGCCAGTGTGGAAGCGTTGGCCCTTCTGGGTCGCGATCGGCGCGGCCGCCATTGCGTCTGGAGTCACCACCGCGGTGCTCATCGCGAACCGGCCCATCAGCACGCGCGTGGTGCTCAACCCATGAAGCGGGCGGCGCTGCTGCTGCTGGCCTTCTCGACCTGCACGGTGCAGCGCCAGGTCGCGCTCACCTTCGGGCCCGAGGGCGAAGGCCTCGATGGCTTCATGTGCAAACCGCCGGGAGGCCAGTTCCTGATCGAGCGCGCGCGTCAGCCCGACGGCGGCGTTCGGCCCGGAGCGCTGGTGTTCGACTTCGTTCGGCTCGGGGGCGTGCCTGGCTGCCGCACCGGGCAGCTCATCAAGTGGTGTGCGACGCATGAGTGCAAGCCGCTTCGTTCCACGCGGGCCTGTGTGCCCATCGCCCTGCCCGCCCTTCCACCAGTGATGACCCGTGAAGACCTGCGCCAGCCGCTGCTGACGGCGATGAAGCAGATCGGCAACTCTGGCGTGCTCAACGACGCTCCCGACGAATTCGTGATCGTCCGGGTCGTCGGCAGCCTGCAGTCGTGCGAGGCGCTGACGCCTGCGGCCGACGCTCCCGAGCTGCCGGCCTTCGACAAGAATGAGTTGATCGGCTGCGCGTACTCGTGCCCGGTGTTGCTCGATCGCGTCGAGCAGGACGTGTACCTGGGCTTCGAGACGCTGACCGGGCTCTGCGAGCAGGGCGTGCGGACGTGCAGCGACGGCCAGCTGCAGTGGCAACCGTGACGACGCTCGAGTCGGAAACTCAGCTCAGCCCGTGACGGGCCAGCAACTCGATGAGGTGTGAGCGGTCCATCTTCGCGTGGCGGGCGGCCGCCGAGACGTTGCCCTTCGTCACCGCGAGCAGCTTCGGCAGGTAGTGCTTCTCGAACCGCTCCAGCACCGCGCCGCGGGCATCTTTGTACGGCAGCTCGGGGCCCGGGGTCGTATCGAGGGAGCCCGCAGCGGTCACGGGCGCGTCGAAGGTCGGCCGTTCTCCCATGGCGAGCGTGGCCTCGACGAGGTTTCGCAGCTCGCGCACGTTGCCGGGCCAGTGGTGGGCCCGCAGCGCCGCAAAATCGTCGGGGGGGAACAGGGAGGCGACGGAGCGCTCCGAGCCCGCCTCGGTGAGGAAGTGTTGCACGAGGAGCTCGAGATCATCGAGCCGCTGGCGCAGCGCCGGCACCTCGAGGCGCACCACGGCGAGGCGGTAGTACAGATCGAGCCGGAAGGTGCCCGAGTTCACCTCGGCCTTGAGATCGCGATGCGTGGCCGCCACGACGCGCACGTCGACAGCGAGGTCCTCGGTGCCGCCCACGCGCCGAAAGCGCCGGCGCTCGAGTGTTCCGAGCAGCATCGACTGCAGGCTCTGCGGGAGCTCGCCGATCTCGTCGAGGAAGATGGTGCCCTTGTTGGCCCGCTCGAATGCGCCTTGATGGCGGCGATCGGCTCCGGTGAAGGCGCCCTTCTCATGCCCGAAGAGCTCACTCGCGACGAGGCCAGGCGCGAGGCTGCCGCAGTCGACCGTGATGAACGGCCCCTTCGCGCGCGACGAGCGCTGGTGGACTTCACGGGCGATGACCTCTTTGCCCGTTCCCGACTCACCGATGAGCAACACCCCCGTCTCGGCCCCCGCGGCCTTCTCCACCCGGGCCAGCAACGTTCGCATCACCGGCGCCCGTCCCTTGAGCGAGCCAAGGCTCTCGTGCTCGAGCATCGGGACCGTGCCGTTCCTGCCCTCGCCGACCTGGAGGGACGTCTTGCCAAGCTGCAGCGTCGCCCCCGGAAGGACCGTGCCCTCGCGCAACGTCACGCCGTTGACCACGACACCGTTGGTCGAGCCGACGTCTCGAACCAACACGGACGAACCGCGCCGCATCAGCTCGAGGTGAAAGCGCGAGACGGTCGGATCGGTCAGCTGAAGCGTGTTGCCCTCAGCGGTGCCGATCGAGACCAGGTCGGCCTCGTCCGTCAGCACCCGCCCCGCATCCGGGCCGGCCGTGACGGTGAGTGACAAGGTGCGCATCGGCAGACCGACGATCGCGACTGGCTGGGTTCCTTCGAGCATCATGCGCGGCGCACCTTACCCGGCGACGCTTCGACGGGGAGCGCCTGTCGGCCACACCCCGCAACTGTCGTCCACACCCGACACCCGGTCGCCCACGGTCCGGGGAGAAAGGACTGGAACGGCGCTTGCGGTGTGGCACGAAGACGTGAGGTTCCTTTCTTCGGGGGTCGTACACATGCGTAGAGTTCTGGTCGCACTGGCGGCAGCTTCGTTCTTCGGCTGCCCGCCTGACATGAATCAAATGGATGCCGGTAGTGCCGGTGGTCGCGCGGGCGGAAACGCCGCAGGTGGCGCAGCAGGCGGCGCGGTCGCAGGCGGGACGGCTGGCGGTGCATCGGCCGGCGGCGCGGCAGCAGGCGGCGCGGCGGCAGGCGGTACGGCCGGCGGCGCAGCAGCTGGCGGCGCAGCAGCTGGCGGCGCGGCAGGTCCCGTGCTGGCCCGCGCGAACCACTCCACCACGGTTCAGATCAGCAACAACGACGCGATCGTCGCGATGGTGAACCCCGATGTCGGCACCGTGAGCTTCTTCAACACGGCCACCAAGACGAAGAGCGGATCGGCCTCGTTCGGCGCGAACTCGCAGCCTGAAGGCATCGCGATTCTCCCCGACAACACCACGGCCATCGTCATTCTTCGTCAGGCCCAGCAGCTCGCGAAGGTGACTGGCATCAACACCACCACGCCGATGATCGACGCGACCCGCGCGACGACTGGCTCGGAGCCGACCGGCGTCGCGCTGACCCCGACTGGCGCGACCGCGATCGTCGCGAACCACGGCGAGAACACCATCTCCTTCGTCACCCTGGCCACCATGGCCACCACCACACTGGCGATGCCGGCGCAGCCTCGCGCCGTGGCCATCACCAACGATGGTGACTCCGACGACACCGACGAGCGCGCGTATGTCACCATGTTCTTCGGAGACGCCGTGGCCGAGGCCTCGGACACCGGCCGCATCGGCAAAGTCGTCGAGGTCAACCTGGCCACGCGCACCGTCACCCGAACCATCGACCTGCAGCCGTTCGCCGACACCGGCTTCTCGACGACCCAGCTCGCTGACGGTGGCTTCACCGGCACGAACGTGGGCTGCTCACCCAACCAGCTCTTCGGCATCACGCTTCACAACGGGAAGGCGTACATCCCCAACGTGTGCGTGTCGCCGCGCGGCCCGGTCAACAAGTTCACCAACCTCTTCGCGGCGGTGTCAGTCATCGATCTGACGACCAACGCCGAAGACCGCGGCCCGCTCGGGAGCGCCGTCATCTCGAAGCTCGCGCAGGAGCAGGGCGGCGCGAGCTCGAGCCTGCTCGGCGTGCCCGTCGGCATCACCTTCGTCGAGGGCGCGAACATCGGCTACCTCGCGGCGCAGGCGGCCGACATGGTTCAACGCATCCACTACAACGCTGCCGTCGCGCGCGGTCCGATCTCCCTCGGGCCTGACAGCGCGTTCGCGCAGATCAACATCCGCGGCGCTGGCGGCATCAAGGTGCCCAGCGGCCTGATCATCGGCCACACCAACGGAACCCTGTACGTGAACAACTGGATGGACCGCTCGCTCACCATCGTGAACCTCGCGCTCCAGCAGGTCGACGCGGCTGGCGACGGCATCGTGTCGGAAGCCAAGCCCGCGGCCGGAACGCCCGAGCTCAGCGTGCTCAACGGCAAGAAGGAGTTCTTCACGGGCACCGGCCGCTGGGCCGACCGCGGCGTGAACTCGTGTGGCAGCTGCCACCCGGACGGCCTGACCGACAACGTGACGTGGGTGTTCGCGGCCGGCCCGCGGCAGTCGACGTCGCTCGACGGCATGTACGGCAAGCGCACGCCGGGCGATCAGCGCGTGCTCAACTGGACGGGCATCTTCGACGAGATGCACGACTTCGAGCTCAACACGCGGGGCACCGCCGGCGGCAAGGGCGCCATCACCGAAGGCATGGTGCCCAACGACACGCCGTTCAACCTCACGGTCGGCGTGCGCCTCACGGGCTTCACGCAGACGACCCGCAACGACTTCCTCTCGGGCTCGACGAAGGCCGTGGTGGCCGCCCGCGCCACGCTGCGCGATTGGGACGACATCGACAACTACGGCAAGACGATTCGCGCCAACCGGGCTCCGACGAACCTCGACGCTGCGGCGGTGACGCGCGGCCGAACGGTGTTCAACACCAACAACTGTCACTTCTGCCACGGCGGTCAGAAGTGGACCTCGAGCCAGCTCCCCTACGTGCCGTCGCCTGACAAGAACGGCTCGTTGCCGGGCGCAAACGGCGACCCCGACGCGGGCACCGGGCTGCGCACCCGCACGCTCGACGCTGGCATGATCTTCGGCCGACCCAACGATCAGATGAGGGTCGACATCGAGCGCGGCGTGGCGCTGGTCGACGGCGGCACCGGCAACGTCGGCCCCGAGCGCGTCACCTGCGTCATTCGCAACGTCGGCACCTTCGACGTGAACGACGTGCTCGAGCGAAAGGCCGATGGCACCTCGGCGCAAGGCGGCCGGGGCTTCAACCCACCGTCCCTGATGTCGGTCGCTGGCGGCGCGCCGTACCTGCACCACGGCAAGGTGCGCACGCTGACGGAGCTCTTCACTCAGCCGTACGCCGCCCACTACCAGGCGGCCTCGGCGAACTTCCTGCCGGGTGGCGGCGTGCCTGCCAACGAGGCGATGCAGGTCGCCGACCTGGTGGCCTTCCTCAGGTCCATCGACGACTCGACGACGCCGATTCCGCTCGAGCCCTCGCAGAACATCTGCGTCGGGTACTGAGCCGGCTTCGCTCCAACGAACTTCCCCACCCCGGGGATGAAAAATCCACGGCCGTCCGGGCATGCAGCGCGCCCGGGCGGCCGTGGTGTTTCACAGGCACACACTGGCGAGCGCTTGCTTCTGACGCACACTGCGCTACGCGATCGTCGCTCCCGGTGGGAATACCTCACGGACACTGTCGTTGGAGGCACGATGCGTTCGATTCTGCTCGTCGTTGGTCTGGTTGCCCTGTCGGGCTGCGTGCGCAAGATCCCCGGCACCGAGATCGACGACAACGCCGACTCCCGCGCCATTCTCGACGTGATGACCGCGTACCGGGCCGCCGTGGAGCAGCGCAACGCACAGGCGCTCATCGATCTCGCCGACCCCGCCTTCCGTGACGACGGCGGCAGCTCGAACCCCGACGACGATCTCGACTACTCCACGCTCTACACCTCGCTGGCCACCCGCTTTCAGCGCATCGAAGACGTGCGCCTCGACATGAACGTGCGGCGCATGGAGTTCGAGGAAGGCACTGGCGGCGCGCGCGTCACGTACACGTACACCCTGAGCTTCAAGATGCCGACGTTGTCGGGCCGAACCCAGACCGACACCGACATCAAGCAGATGCTGCTGCGCCGCAGCGACGAGGGCGGCAAGGCCCGCTGGCGCATCGTCTCGGGCCTCTGAGCGCGCCTGGAAGCGGCGACGTCTCCCACCGACGCCTGAGCCGTCCCCTGCGGTGTGGGCGCGCGCTCGACAACCTGTCGTCAGCGCGGCGATCTTCCTTGACCCGATCAAAAACGCGTCGCTAGAAGACCGCGCTTTCGTTCAGGAAGCCCCCTTCAATTCAGAGGCACACATTCATGGCTGCAGACACCGGTACGCAGAATCCCGAATGGAAGAAGCGCGAGAGCTTCTCGTCGGCGATCGTGCAGATCCTCGTGGTGGCCGTGGTGCTCGGGCTGGCGGTCTTCCTCGTGTACCGACGCGGGAACACGAAGAAGGACATCGCCGAGAAGATGAAGGAAGCGCGGACGACCGCCTTCAGAGGCAACCCGGTTGACCTCCGCGCCGCCTCGGCCATCGCCGAGGGAGCCGTCGAGCTCGACTCGAGCGCCGCTGATGCGCTCGCCCTCGTGGCGAGCCTCCAGACCGACCTGTGGATGCTCCACCGCGAGAACGGCGCCGAAGCAAAGGCGAAGGACTTCCTCGAGCGGGCCAAGCGGGCCGACTCGAAGACCGAGGAGCGGTACGGCAGCGAGGCCCTGCACCTCATCGCCGCGGGGAACCCTGCCGCCGCCGAGGACTTCATCGAAGACCTCCGCAAGAAGGGCGCGTCGAGCGCGAAGCTCTTCTACGCCCAGGCCCTCGCGATGAAGACCCGCGGCAACCTGAGCCTCGCGCGTCAGGGCTTCACCACCGCCATGGACAAGGCGTGGAAGGACGCGAACTACTCGGCGGCCTGGGGCGAGACGATCCTCGAAGAAGGCAACGCTGGCGCCGTCGACACCTTCTCGAAGGCCCTGGGTGCGAACCCCGACCTCATTCGCGCGAAGAACGGTCTCGCGCTGGCGCGCGTCATGAAGAAGGACAAGGTCGGCGACGCCGAGGCGATGGTGCAGACGGTGCTCGACCGTGACGCTGAGCTCTCGATGCCGTTGAAGGCGCGCGCGGTCGCGATCAAGGCCCACATCGCCAACATCGCCACGCAATCGGACGAGGCCATCAAGCTGGCCGACCAGGCGCTCGGCCTCAACCCGGAAGATCGCTGGGCGTTGTTCGCGAAGGCCAACGCGCTCGCCGCCAGGAAAGATCCAGGCGCGGCCGCGGCGTACACCGACCTCGTCACCAAGCAGCCTTCGGCTCCGGTCTTCTACTTCGACGGCGCACGCAACCTGCAGGCGGCCGGTATGACCGACGCCGCCATCGCGCTCCTCGACAAGTACGAGAAGTTCTTCGCGGCCGTGAAAAACCAGACCGCCGACGGCAAGGAAGTCACGTACCTCTCGCGCGACGATCGCTACTACCTGACGCGCGGTGACGTGCTGCGCTCGGCCGACAAGCTCGACGACGCCGTGGCGGCCTACGACAAGGCCATCGAGGCGAAGAACGTCAACGTGACGAAGGCATACTACTCGAAGGCCAGCGTGTTCCTCGCGAAAAAGGACTTCGACAAGGCGTTCGAGATGCTCCGTGACATCACCCCCGAGGACGGCACCGGCCAGCTCGCCGAGGCGTACATGGCGATGGGCGAGGTGATGTTCGCGAAGAAGGAGTACGGCCCGGGCTGCCAGAGCTACGTGTTCGGCCTCATCAAGCTGAAGGCGCAGCAGGCGCCCCGCGAGCAGCTCAACGCCGTCATCACCGACGTCGCTGGCAAGCTGAAGGCGCTGAAGCAGAACGACCTGCTCAAGACGTGGAACGAAGAGGCAAAGACGTTCATCCAGTGAAGCGCTGTTCAGCGGCGCCTCACCGCTTCCAGTCTGCTGACGTCACCTTCCAGTCCCCGCTGCGCCGCTCGAGGGTTCCCTCGATGTCATAGCGGGTGACGCCGTCTCCCGGTTCCTGCCAGTTGACGTCTTTGCTGCGCGCGAAGACGAACACCCCGGTGAAGGACGCGTTGTCGTTGGTGACGCGAACGTCGAGCGACGGGTTGAACACGACGACCGCGTTCTGGTTGCGGAACAGGTGGCCGAGCAGCACCTGCTTGACTTCCTGCTTCGAGCTCGACGAGGGGCCGTGGAAGTCGTCGGCGATGGCGTCGGAGATGGTGCTCAGGTCCTTCTTCTCGGCCGCGGCCACCATCGAGGCGATCAGCTGGCGCACCTCGTCTTCCGGGCTGACGCGCTTCTTCGGCCACAACACGATCGCAGCAACGAGCGCCGACACCCCGCCACCGATGAGCAGCCGGCGGTCCATCAGCCGTCCACCACCAGCTCATCGGCGTCGAGCACCTCGATGGGCCGCATCGCCTCGCCGATCTGCTTGAGGCGCCGATCCGACAGGCCGTCGAGGTACTCACGCGTGGCGGGGTAGCTCTTCAAGAGGGCTCCGAAGGCCGTGCGATCGAGCGTGGCGATGGCCGTCTTGCGGGTGGCGACGACGGTGGCGGTGGCCCGCAGCCCCTTGAGGAGGGCGATCTCTCCCGCCACTTCGCCCTCGCGGAGCACGCCCAACGAGACCACCCCGCCCCCCGGGTCTTCCTTCTGCACGACGAGCTCGCCAGCGAGCACCAGCACCAGCGCCATCACCGGCTCACCCTCGGTGATGACCTTCTCGTCGGGCTTCAGCCCCTTGAAGGTGAAGCGTGAGAGCAGGTCCGCGCGCTCGGCCTCGGGAACGGGCGTGAAGAGCGGCGAGGTGGCGACGATGTTCCGCGCCATTCGGGTCTGCGCGAACGTCGCGAGGACCTGCGGCACCGTGGGGTGGTTGCGGGCGAGCTCGTTGAGGTCCTTGCGCTCGATCTCGAGCACGTCGGCGTCACCGACGGCGCGAACGGTCGAGGTCGGCGGAGCGCCCGTCAGCAGCGACATCTCGCCGAAGATCGACCCGCCGCCGAGGAAGGCCAGCCGCTTCTGCTGCCCTTCCACGCGCCGGCTCACCTCGGCCTTGCCAGCGACCAGCACGTAGATCCGATCGCCGCCAGAGCCTTCGGTGCAGATGGCGTCGCCGTCCTGCAGCTCGCGGTAGTCGAGGAGCTCGACGAGATCGACGAAGGCCTCGCGATCGAGGTCCGCGAACAGCGGCAAGGGCGGCCGGGCATCGGCCTGGGCTTGCCCACCCGTGTCGGGCGACGCGAGCACGCTGATGGCCTTGTCGCTCAGCTCGGACCCGGTGAGCGTCATCAGATCGTCGCTGACCTGGCCGTCGTACAGAGACTCTGGCGGCAACGGCGGCGGCACCGAGGCCCTGCCGACGACGATGCGCGCGGCGCGGGCGTGAATGCGGGCGAGCGTCTCACGAATGCGCTTTTCCCGAGGCGCCAGCGGCAGGGCCTGTCGACAGGCCGCGATGGCCGACAGCAGGTAGTCGCGGCGCAGCAGCCCCTCGGCGCACGCGTGCAGCACGGTGACGGCGCGTTCGTTCTCGCCCAGCTTCGCGTAACAGCGGGCCGCCAGCATGCGGGAGCGGTGATCGTTGGGCTGCCGTCGCACGGCCTCGGCGAAGAAGGCCAGCGCCTTTTCCCAGTTGCCCTCTTCGACGAAGTCGAGGCCCAGCTCTCTCATTCCACTCATGGTCGGCTCTTCTTCGTCAGGCGAGGGGAAAGGCGTCAGGGCGCCATGGCAGCGACCTGGTTCTTCGCCTTCTCGTGAACGGGCGTACCGGCCTCGGTGACCGCGATGACGGTCTTGAACTTGCGCACTGCCTCCCGTGGGTCGCGGTCCTTCAGCATGTACGCCGACTGGTAGAGGTCTTCGGCTTTGTCGGCGACCGCGTCGAAGCCCTTGCGCGCCTCGGGGTCGTCCTTGTCGATGCGGCGGGCCTCGCGGAAGTTGGCCATCGCGTTGTCGAGGTCTTCACGAATGAGGGCCTCTTTGCCCGCTGCCAGCGCGGCCTTGAGGAGCGCCTGCGCCAGCTCTTCTCCGTAGCGGTTCTGCACCAGCCCCATCGAGCGATACGACTGGTACGCGAGCCGGAGTGGTCGGGCCGACGGGGTCAGCTGGCCCTGCCGGAACTTCTTCATGCCTTCGTCGAAGTTGCGGCCGAAGTTGGGAATCGACGCAGCCAGCGACTTCGCGCGCGAGACGATCTCCTTGTCGCCCGAGAACGCGTCGATGACGCGGGAACATTCGCTGCCGGCACGCTCCCAGTCACCGCCGGCGAACTTCCGCTCGACGACGGCGAACGCGAGCGCGATCTCTTCTTCGCGCCTGGCCTTCTTCGCGGCCGCGGCGTTGGCGGCGCCGAGGCGGGCATCGCGTTCGTCCTGCCTTTGCGACTCCGCCAGCGTGCGCTCGAACTCTTCGAGCTGCGCGGGCAGCTCGCCCAGCTGGTCGCTCGGGATGAGCGAGAGGGTCTGCCGCGCAGACTCGAGCTCACCCGCGGCCAGGAACTCGGCGACCTTCTCCTTGTTGTAGGCGACGAGCGCGGCCGACAGCTCCTCCTCGAGCTTCACCCGATCGGCCTCGTTCTTCACGTTGCCCTTCGGCGTGTCCGCGAGCAGCTTCTTCGCGTCTTCGAAGCGCTTGTCGGTGAGGTGCTTCTTCACCTGATCGAAGTTGCGCTGAACGGCCAGGGCCTCGCGGGACTGAAGCCCCAGCCTGGTCTTGTCGATGCCCGGCGAGACCTTCTCGGCCTCGTCGACCAGCTTCACGGCATCTTCGAAGCGGCCGTCTTTCACTGCCGCCCGAGCCTGCTGCATCTTGCTGGCGGCCAGCTCTGCGTTGCGATCGACGGGCGGAGGCGGTGGCTTGCGCGTCGCGATGCCCACGACGAGCAGCAGCAACAGCACCACGGCGCCACCGACGATGCCGAGGCGAACCCTGGGGTTGAGGGCCTTGAAGCGAGCGGCCAGCCCTGTCTCGGATGGGGCGTGGCGCGACGTGCGCACGGGCCTGGCGCGATCGCGCGGGGCCTTCTTGCCGGCCTTGCTCGTCTCGTCACCGCCTTCGGCCTCGCCCTCGTCGTCGTCGGCGGCGGCCTCTTCACCCTCGGGCTTCTCGTCGGACACCTCGGCGGCGGCCTCTTCGCCTTCGGCCTCCGTGCTGGCCTCTTCGCCTTCGGCCGAGCTCTCGGCGCCCTCCGCTTCGGCGTTCTCTGCTTCGTCCGGTTCGGCCTTCTTCGCGTCTTTCTTCTCGGACTCTTCGCGCGCCTTCTTGAAGGCGGCCAGGTCATCGACGAACTTGAGCTTCGTCTTGCCGATCTGAATCTCGTCGCCGTGGCTGAGCATCGTGTCGGCGGTGATCTTCTTGCCGTTGAGCCTCGTGCCGTTGCCGCTCCCGAGATCGCGCAGCAGCGTCCCGTCGTCGGAGTGGATCAGCTCGATGTGGCGGCGCGACACCGACTGGTCCGACAGCTGGAGATCGACGCCGGGCGTCCGGCCGACCACCATGCGCACGCCCTTGAAGCGCTTCTTCTTGCCGGCGTCGGGGCCTCCGACGATCTCGAGCTTGATGGGTGGGCCGGCGCGTGTGGCGTTGGCGTCATCGGCTTCGTCAGCTTCCGGCTCGGCGTCGTCCCGCCTGAGGGCAGGCAGGGCCTTCGTCTTCGGCGCGAGCTCGGGGTCGAGCGCGTCGAGGCCATCTCCTTCGAGGCTGATGCTGGCTGGGTCCTCGCCCGCCAGGCCCTCTTCTTCCATGGCCTGGAAGTTCTGGCCGGTGCTGTACCCGCCGCCGTCGTCCAGCTGCTCGGGTGAGACGGGACCTCGGGTGGGCGGGGCTCGCCTGGGCGCCGCGCGAGGCGGTGGCGCCGAGGCGCGGGCGTTGGTCTTCTGGTCGCGCTCCGGGTCGTCTTCGGCGAGCGGGTTCCTCGCCTTCGCAACGGTCGCGTTCGCCACTTCGGGGTCGTCCTCGCCGGAGCCTTCTCCGCGGCGGGCGGTGCCGGTCTTTCTCGGAGGCGCCATGCAGCGCGAACGCTAGCAGGCCGAATGGAGGAATGTGCGCTCTCTCACCGGGCAGGGAACGGACTGGACACCGACGTGGGAATGCTACGGTCCGGCGCCCATGCGGGAAGTGAGGTTGTCACCAGCCAGCGGGAATGAGCGCGTCGCGACGACGCGCCCGAGCCCCGCCCGCGGAAACAGGGCGGCGTCAGTCAGTCATGGAAGACGCGAGGCCGCCGCGAGGCGCGCGCCTCGAGTGTTCGCCGGCTTCAGAACACCCGACGTGGGTGCGTCCAGCATGGTGCTGGAGCGCGCTCCGAGCGGAAACACCAACCGAAGAGCCGGATGCGGGAAACCCGCATGTCCGGTTCTGTGAGGGACCTCGACCGGTCTCTTGGCCGTCGAGGTCGACTTGATGACTCAGGCTCCCCTTCTTGCCATTCCCCTCGTCGAGCGCCTGCTGGCGGCCGCCATGGAGCGCGGCGCCGAGTTCGCCGAGGTCTACGTCGAACGCAGTGAGAACACCGCCGTCACCCTCGACGAGCACAAGGTCAAGAGCGCTCAATCGGGCCTCTCCCTGGGCGTCGGCTTGCGGGTGATCGCCGGCGCGAAGGTCGGCTACGCCTACTCCGACGATCTCGACGACGAGGCCTTGTTCCGCGCGGCCCGCACCGCCGCCTTCATCGCGCACGGCGGTGGGAGCGAGCAGGCGTTCACCGTCAACCGCACGCCCCTGCCGACGTTCTATCGGCTCGCGCAGCACCTCTCGGGTGTCGAGGTCGAGGCGAAGCGCGAGCTGATCGTTCGCGCGAACAAGGCCGCGCACGCCTATGACAAGCGCATCAAGCAGGTGATGGCGTCTTACGCCGACACGACCAAGCGGATTCTGGTCGCGAACACCCAGGGCCACCTCGCCGAAGACACGCAGGATCTCTGCCGCATCAACGTGCACGCCGTCGCCGAGGGCGCGAAGGGCGAGCGGCGCACTGGCAGCTTCGGCGGCGGCGGGCGGGTTCCGTTCTCGCACTTCGACACCTTCACGCCCGAGCACGTCGCGCGTGAGGCGGCGCGGCAGGCGTGCGCGGGCCTCGGGGCGCAGGAGGCGACCGCCGGCGAGCAGACGGTCGTCCTCGCGCCGGGCTGGAGCGGCATTCTGCTCCACGAGGCCGTCGGCCATGGCCTCGAGGCCGACTTCATTCGCAAGGGCACGTCGCTGTTCGCCGGAAAGCTGGGCGAGAAGGTCGCCTCGGAGCTCGTCACCGTCATCGACGACGGCACGATGGCGAACGCGCGCGGCTCGCTGAACGTCGACGACGAGGGCAACCCGACCCAGTTCAAGGTGCTGATCGAGCGCGGCGTGCTCAAGGGCTACATGTACGATTCCCTCAACGCCAGGCTGATGAAGCAGCAGACGACGGGCAGTGGGCGACGCGAATCGTTCAAGCACACCCCGCTGCCGCGCATGACGAACACCTACCTCGCGCCCGGCGAAGACACGCACGAGGACATCATTCGCAGCGTCGACGGCGGCATCTACTGCGCGAACTTCGGCGGCGGGCAGGTCGACATCACCAACGGCAACTTCGTCTTCGAGGTGAGCGAGGCCTACGAGATCAAGAAGGGCAAGCTCGCGAAGCCGCTCAAGGGCGTGACGCTCATCGGCATCGGCCCCGAGGCGCTCAAGAACGTCAGCCGCGTCGGGAACGATCCGATGCCCGACCCCGGCATGGGCACCTGCGGCAAGGACGGCCAGGGCGTGCCGGTGGGCGTGGGCCTGCCCACCGTGCGCATCGACAAGATGACGGTGGGCGGCACACGAGTGGCGGGAGGCAAACGATGAGCACGAACTACGAGCAGCTCGCGAAGAAGCTGGTCGCGCGCGCGAAGAAGATGGGCGCGAAGCAGGCCGAGGCTTTCGTGCAGGTCGGTCGCGAAGCGTCGTGCCGCGTGCGTGATGGAGAGATCGAGCACCTGACCCAGGCGACCAGCAAAGGCGTCGGCCTGCGCGTGATCGTCAAGAACCGGCTCGGGTTCTCGTTCACCTCGGACTTCGAGCCCTCGTCGCTCAACGCCTTCGTCGACCGCGCGGTGAAGCTGGCCGAGGCGGCTGCGCCGAACCCGCTCAACGGCCTGCCGGACGAGAAGGACCTCGGCGACTTCCCCGACGTGGGCGCCCTCTACGATCCCGAGGTCGCGAGCCTGGCGGCCGACTGGAAGATCACCGCCGCGCTCGAGATGGAGAAGGCCGCGCGCGCAGACCCGCGCATCAAGACCATCGAGTCCGTCGAGGCCGGAGAGAGCGTGGGCGAGATCTTCCTGGCGTCGTCGGCTGGCGTCACCGGCTACTCGCAGGGCACCAGCGTCTACCTCTACACGGCGGCCGTCGCCGAGGCCGATGGCCAGCTGCAGAACTCGTGGTGGTACGACGCGCGCCGATTCCTGAAGGACCTCGAGTCCCCCGAGCACGTCGCGAAGGAGGCTGCCCGCCGCGCCGTTCGCATGCTCGGCGCGAAGAAGGTGAAGTCCCAGAAGGTGCCGGTGGTGTTCGACCCGATGATGGCCGCGAGCTTCATCGGCGGCATCGCGGGTGCGGTGAACGGCGACGCGGTCTACAAGAAGTCGTCGTTCCTCGCGTCGAAGCTGGGCCAGACCATCGCCCCGCCGACCATCACCATCGTCGATGACGGGCTCATGCCGAAGGGCCTCGCCACGTCTCCGTTCGATGGAGAAGGCGTGCCGACGCGCCGCTCGGCGATCATCGAGAAGGGCGTGCTGAAGACCTTCCTCTATGACGCGTTCACCGCGCGAAAGGCGAAGACGCGCAGCACCGGCAACGCGTCCCGCGGCTATCGGAGCCTGCCGTCGATTGGCACGCACAACCTCTATCTCGAGCCCGGGAGCAGGACGCCCGAGGCGCTCATCAAGGACGTCGCGCACGGCTTCTACGTGACGACCATGCTGGGCCACGGCGCGAACATGGTCACCGGCGAGTACTCGCGCGGCGCCAACGGCCTGTGGATCGAGAACGGCGAGCTGACGCGGCCGGTGCAGGAAGTCACCGTGGCCGGCAACCTGCTCGACATGCTCTCGCGCATCGACGGCATCGGGAACGATCTCACGTTCCGCGGCGCGGTCGGCGCGCCCACCCTTCGCTTCAACGAGCTCACCGTCTCGGGGGAATGACCCATGGCTGCGACGAAGAAGAAGGCGCGGGCGCCGCGCCGGAAGAAGGCTGAAGCGGGCTCGAAGGGGTTGCTCCCGAAGGACATGCTCCACGGCACCGAGAGCCTCGACGCCCTCGAGAAGAACATCGTGGACGACGGCGGCGCGGTCATCGGGCGCTATCGGGACCCCCTCGGTGGGCACGGCGTGGTGATCGCCGCGCTGCCCATCGACAAGGTGGAGCCGACGACCTACCAGCGCGACCGCAGCGAGACGCACGTGAAGAAGCTCGCCAACGCCATGGAGCGCGTGGGCACCTTCCTCGACCCCGTGATCTGCGTTCGGCTCGATGGAAAGTACACGTCACCCAACGGCAACCACCGCCTCGGCGCGATGAAGCTGATCGGCGCGAAGAGCATCGTGGCCCTCGTGCTCCCCGACCCCGACTTCGCCTTCAACATTCTCGCCCTCAACACCGAGAAGGCGCACAACCTCAAGGAGCGCTCGCTCGAGGTCATTCGCATGTACCGCGGCCTCGTCGGCGCGCGCGGCAAGCAGAAGGAGACGGACTTCACCGCCATCTTCGAGGAGCCGCACTTCGCCACCTTCGGCGCGGTGTACGAGAAGCGCCCGCGGTACTCCGCTGGTGCGTACTCGCCCGTCGTCAAACGCCTCGAGGGCTTCTTCGACGAGCCGATTCAAGACGCGCTGAAAGAACGCGAGAAGCGGGCAGACCTGCTCCTGGCGTGGGACGACGAGGTGGTGCGCGTCGTCGAGGCGCTGAAGGCCAAGGGCCTCTCGTCGCCGTACCTGAAGAACTACGTCGTCGCGCGCGTGAACGACCTGCGCTTCAAGAAGGGCGGCGAGTTCGACTTCGACGAGACCATCGGGAAGATGCTGGCCGCCACGAAGAAGATCGACGCCGCGAAGGTCGAGAAGGACGACATCGCGAAGATGGGCGGCGGCGGCGGCTCGGGCGAAAGCGAGGAGTAGCGCTGCACGCCGGGCCGATCGGAGTGTCGAAGGGGTGTGGTACCCTGTCACCCGCTGGCCGGGTGTCTCGAGGTGTTGGTGTCATGCAGTTCCACGCGCCGCTCATCGCTCTGACGCTCTTTGCGGCTCTAGCAGGCTGCGGCGTCACGCCGCCCGTCAGGTCTGGCAACGAGCTCTGCGACAACGGCAAGGATGACAACGCCGACGGCAAGGTCGATTGCCTCGATCCAAAGTGCTTCAGCAACGCGAGGTGCGGCCTGGTCATGCGCGAGGACTGCGCGAACACCACGGACGATGACAACAACGGGAAGACCGACTGCGCAGACCCGGCGTGTGAGGGCGAGAGCTGCGGTTCGGGGTGCCTCTGCCTCGGGGGGCTACGCGCGACAGGGAATGGTGGCGGCTCCGCAGGTGGCGGCGGCTCTCCAGTCGGCGGCGGCTTCGCAACCGGCGGCGGCTCAGCGCTCGGCGGCGGCTCAGCGCTCGGCGGCGGCTCTGCGCTCGGCGGCGGCTCTGCGCTCGGCGGCGGCTCCGCGCTCGGCGGCGGCTCCGCGCTCGGCGGCGGCTCTGCGCTCGGCGGCGGCTCTGCGCTCGGCGGCGGCTCTGCGCTCGGCGGCGGCTCAGCCGGTGGTGGCCCGCCTCGCGAAACGAACTGTGCGAACAACCTCGACGACGACGGCGACAACGCGACCGACTGCGAAGACACCGACTGCGTTGGCGTCACCTGCGGCATGGGCTGCCGGTGCGCGCTCAATCGGCGCACGGAAACGAACTGCTCCGACAACGTCGACAACGACGGCGATGGGCCACGCGACTGCGCCGACGTGGACTGCATCGGAGCCGGCACCGAGATCTGCAACGACGGCATCGACAACACCTGCGATCGCGCGATCGACTGCGGCGACAGCAAGTGCACGGGCAACCCGACGTGCTCGGGCGTCCAGGACGGTCGGGCCTGCCTCGCCTCGAACCAGTGCGCCTCGGGGCGCTGCCTGACCGAAGCCGTCGACGGGGTTCCGAACGGCACCTGCCTCAACGCGACCCCCTGCAGCGTCGCGAACCAGACTGGCTGCAACGGAGGCCGCTGCGTCACCGTCGGCGGCCAACCGCAATGTCTCTCGCCCTGCACCGGCACCGGACTCGGCGCCACGGGTCGCTGCCGCGATGGCTTCATCTGCGTCGACTCGGACTCGAACCCCAACAACGGAAACAACACGTGCCGGGCGTTGTGCAGCAGCGACCAGGAATGCAGCGGCAGCGGCGCAGGTTACGGCTGCAATCCATGGAGCAAGCTCTGTCAGAGCAAGGACCGCGGCCTCGCGAAGTATGGGGCTGCGTGTTCGCAGAACTCCCAGTGCGAGGGTGGCCTGTGCATTCGCAACGTCTCGTTCCCCAACGGCTACTGCATGGGTCTGTGTCGCGGCGATACGCGCGCCTGCGCGGCCAACGGCCTCTGCAGCCACGACCCGGCCGACGGCGACAACTTCGGCATCTGCTTCCAGTCGTGCGCCGGGAGCGCAGGGGCGGCCTCGACGTGCAGGGTCTCGGACAGCTACCGGTGCTGGCCCATCGCCGGAGCAACCGCCTGTGTGTGCCTGGGCGCGGGCTCGCCCTGCGTCTTCGGAGGCAACAGTGACTGCTGCAGCGGCCTCTGTCAGGGCAGCACGTGCCAGTGCATTCCCAACCTCAGCCCCTGCGGGACAGACCGTGAATGCTGCTCGGGAAGCTGTATTCTCGGAACGTGCAGCCCCTGACCCCGTGACCACCACCGTCCTCGTCGTCGATGACGACCTCGCCAACCTCGAATCGGTCTGCCGCATCTTCCAGAAGGAGGGTGTGTCGACCCTGAGTGCGCCTGATGGCTCGAAGGCGCTCGACCTGCTCCGCAAGCCCGAGGTGGGTGTCCTCGTCACCGACCTGATGATGCCCGGGCTCGACGGCCAGGCCTTGCTGAAGGCCGCGCGCGCCATGCGGCCCGACGTCGAGGTCGTGTTGATGACGGCCTACGCGACGGTCGAGACCGCCGTGAACGCGATGCGCGACGGCGCCTACGACTTCATCACCAAGCCGCTCAAGCGCCACTCCCTCGTCAAGGCCGTGCAGAAGGCGATGGAGAAGCAGGCGCTCTCGGCTGAGAACCGCGATCTGAAGGCGCAGATCGCCGCGATGGGCCAGAAGAGCATCGTGGGCAACTCGCCCGCCTTCCGCGCCTTCATGGATCTGCTGGAGCAGGCCTCTCCGTCGACGGCGACGGTGTTGCTCCAGGGCGAGTCGGGCACCGGCAAGGAGCTCGCGGCGCGCTTCATTCACGAACACTCGCCACGCGCGAAGAACGCCTTCATCGCCGTCAACTGCGCGGCGCTCCCAGAGAGCATCCTCGAGGCCGAGCTGTTCGGCGTCGAGCGCGGCGCCTTCACCGGAGCCGTCGCGCGCAAGGAAGGCCGCTTCGAACGCGCCAGCACCGGCACCCTCTTCCTCGACGAGGTCGGTGAGATGAGCGCCTCGGCGCAGGTGAAGCTGCTGCGCGTGCTGCAGGAAGGCGAGCTCGAGCGGCTCGGCGGCACGCAGACCATCAAGGTGGACGTGCGGCTGGTCGCGGCGACGAACAAAGACCTGATGACCGAGGTGAAGGAAGGCCGCTTCCGCGAGGACCTCTACTATCGGCTGAACGTCGTCGAGGTGCGCATTCCCTCGCTGGCTTCACGCCGCGAAGACATCTCACTGCTCGCCGAGCACTTCCTGCGCCGGTTCGCCGCGAAGAACGCGAAGCTGCTCAAAGGGTTCTCGGACGAGGCCCAGGCCGTGATGGAAAACTACGCGTGGCCCGGCAACATTCGTGAGCTGGAGCACGCCGTCGAACGGGCCGTCGTGCTCTGCCGCTCCGACGTGGTGAACGTCGCCGATCTGCCCGAGGGTGTTCGAAAAGGGCCGATGGGCGCGGCGCAGCAGATCGTCATCCCCATCGGCACACCGATGGAAGAGATCGAGCGCCGGGTGATTCACGAGACGCTGCGGCACACCAAGGGCGACAAGAACCTCGCCGCCCGGATGCTGGGCATCGCCGCGCGCACCATCTACCGGAAGCTCGCCGCGGAAGACGAGCCAAAGGGCCCGGTCGAAGCGCCCGAGAGCTGAGCGGCGCCCGCAGAGTCAGGCTTCTTCGCCAGCAGGGCGAAGCTCGGCCGCGAGCTTCTCGATGCGCGTCCTCAACGCGTTGCGCTCCGGCATGGCCGGGTCGACCTCGAGCAGGTGGGCCAGCCGCTCGACCACCGCGGAGAGCTGCTCCAGGTCCTTCCCCTTCTCGGCGTCGTCGAACAGCGGGAGCGCCGCCTGCTTCGCGAACTCGTCCTCTTCGAAGTCGAACAGCGCATCGAGGGCTGAGAGGCGGTTCCAGAAGTCGCGGGCTGCGTCGAGCGCGATGGCTGAGAAGGCCTTCACGGCGCCATCACGGTCGCCCCGCTCGGCCTGGAGCATGGCCGACGCCACGCCTCGACGCTCGGGGATGAGCGCCTCTTCGATGGTGACGAAACGATCGGCGAGCGCGTCGTGCTTCTTCTTCACCAGCGCCTCACCCATGCCGTCGAGCAACTCCATCCAGTCGGACATCGCGCCGACCAGCTCGCCGATGAAGAGATCGCGGCGGGGCGAGGCCGTGGGGATGCTGGGCAGGTAGGCCTCGACGACCTTGAAGCGCGTCTCGAGGGTGCCTTCGGGCTTCTTCTCGTCGAGCAGGTTGGTGAGATCCTTGATCAGGTTGATGACGGCGAGGGCCACGTCGGTCGGCGCGATCTGGCCGGGCAACCATCGACGCCACAGCTCTTCCGCGGCGGCCGCAGGAAAGCGCGAGAACTGGCCAGTGCCCTTCCAGTGCTCGTGCCACTTCATCGCGATGGCGAGGGGGAAGCTCTCGGCCGCGCGAGCCTTGAACGACGCTTCGTCGGTCGTCACGCCGTAGTGCACGAGCGTGTTCACGATGGCCTCGGGTGAGTAGCAGTCGATGCCGCGCTGCTGCCACGCCTTGTCGACGCGCTCAGTGCCCATGGTGCCCGACCCTCTTGTGTGCCTCTTCGAAGCGGGAGACCACGCCCTCGACGAACGCGGGATCGCTCTTGAGCGTGGGCGAGCGCTCCATGTGCCGCGCCATCAGGTGAATGACGCTGTCGGCGAGCGGCCATCGGTTCTCTTTCGCAGCGTCGTCGAACAGCGACAGGCCGTGCTGCTTGAGGGGCTCGAGCGCTTCGAGCTGGGAGAGCGCGTCGAGGGCCCAGTAGCGGGTGAAGATCGTGCGATCGGTCGCGGGCGTCACGAGGGCCACCAGCTTCGCGATGCCTTCGGTCGACGCTCCGGCCTGCGCCTCGAGCAGCGCCGTCACCACCCCTTTTCGATCGGGGAAGAGCGACTCCTGGACCGTGGCCGCGCGCTGCGCGAGGGCGGTGTGCCCGGAGCGTTGCAAGGCCGAAGGGAGCTGCTCGAAGGGCTCGGCGAAGCGATCGAGGAACCCGACGAGCTCGCTGGTGAACAGGCTGCGGGTCTCGCCGGGCGTGGGGAGCGTGGCGACCAGCTGCTCGAGCTCGTCGAGGCTGGGGCCGAGCTCGGCCTCCTTGCCCTGGAGCAGCTCCGACGCGCGCCCCAGCACCGTGACGATCTTCTCGGCCAGGTGCGCAGGCGTCACGCGCTCGGGGAAGATGCGGCGCATCAACTCATCAGCCGCGGCATAGGGGAACGGCAGGAACGGGCCGGTGCCCTTCCACGCGAGCTTCCATTCCCCGGCGATCTGCATCGGGTACTGCGTGCTCGCGAGCGACGTGAAGCCCGCCTCGTCCACCTTCACGCCGTAGTGGTTCAGCGTTCCCAGGATCGCGCCCGTCGAGTACCCGGACAGCCCCTTCGTCTTCCACTGCTTGTCGACTCGCTCAGCGCTCATGCGCGCGGGCTGTACCGCAAAGGCCGGGGTGCATCACTCGAAATGGCCGTGCCTCCCGGCGCCTCGAGCGAACCGCGCCGCACCCTCGACGCCCTCTTCCTGGAGGGCCTCGAGCCCACCCTCGAACTCAAGAGCCAGGGCCCGCGGGAGCGCGTGCTCCCACTGGGTCAACGCGGAGAGGCGATCGGCGCGCATGCAGCGCTGGGGGAAGGTGGCGATGTCTCGTGCCAACTGCTCCGCGGCCGCCCTCGCCTGCCCCTTCGGCACCACCCGGTTCGCCAGCCCGATGGAGAGCGCCTCGTTCGCGTCGACGGGCCGCCCCGTGAGGATCAGATCCATCGCGCGCGATTGGCCGATGAGCCTCGGGAGTCGAATGGTTCCACCGTCGATGAGCGGCACGCCCCAGCGCCTGCAGAACACCCCGAAGACCGCGTCTGCTTCGACGACCCGGAGATCCGCCCAGCACGCCAGCTCGAGCCCGCCCGCGACGGCGTGCCCAGCCACCGCCGCGATGACCGGCTTCGACAGCAGCAACCGCGACGGCCCCATCGGACCCGCGCCAAACGGCTCGACGCGGTTCTGACGCTCGGTGCCGATAGCCTTGAGATCGGCGCCCGCGCAGAACGTGCCGCCGTCACCGAAGAGCACGGCCACGCTCGCCGAGTCGTCGGCCTCGAACGCCCGGAACGCCTCGGTCAAGGCCGCGCCCGTCGGCCCGTCGACCGCGTTCTTCGCCTCGGGGCGATGGAGGACGACGGTGGTGACGACGCCATTCTTCTCGACGCGGACGGACATGGGCGCTCCCGGGTGAGCCCCCACCAAAGCGGCAAAGCGCGCGGCCAGCAATTGATGGAAGGGCGACCCCGTCATCCGGGACCGGCGGCCGGCTTGACGCGCGGCGCGCCGTGGTGTGGCCCGCGCGAGTTCGCGCAAGAACCGCGCGCGCCTCGGGCGACAGTCCGTCCAGGTTCTGTTCGTCGCCGTGTTGATCGAGCAGCTCGCCGAAAGACCGTCCGTCAATCGTCCAAAGAACGCGTCCGCAGCAGCGAAGCCGAGGCGGCGGGCGAGAATGGCGTTACAACCCACGCCGCATGGACGAACGCATTCGCACCGCGCTGGCGGCTCAGGGCGCGACGCTCACCTCGGTGAAGCCGCTGCACGGCGGCGCGTGTCAGGAGAACTTCAAGGTCGAGCTGACCGTCGACGGCCAGGCGCAGACGATGGCACTGCGGAGCGACGCGAAGACCTCGCTGCCCGGCAGCATCCGGCGCAAGGCAGAGTTCGCCGTCATTCAGGCCGCGACCAGGGCCGGCGTGAAGACTCCGGGCGCGCGCTGGCTGTCTCCAGATCTGCTGCGGCCGGGGGCCGACGCGTACTTCCTCGACTGGGTCAGTGGCGAGAGCATCGGCCGGCGCGTCGTGCGCAACCCCGAGCTCGACCCAGCGCGCGCGAAGCTGCCCGCCGAGCTGGCGGCGACCCTCGCGAGGCTGCACACCGTCACGCCCGCGACGACGACCCTCCCACTGACCGTCCCGAAGACGTCGCCTGCCGAAGCTGCACTGCTCGACTTGGTCACCTTGATGGACGGCATGCCCGGCGTGTACCCGGCGGTCGAGTTCGCGCTGCAATGGTTGGCGGCCCGGGTTCCCAGCGAGCGTGAGGTGGTGCTCGTGCACGGAGACTTCCGCACCGGCAACTTCATGGTGACGCCCGACGGACTCTCGGCCGTGCTCGACTGGGAGTTCGCGCACTGGGGCGCGCCCTCCGAAGACCTCGGGTGGATCTCGGTGCGTGACTGGCGCTTCAACCGGCTCGACCTGCCCATTGGTGGGTTCTCGAAGCGCGCTCCTTTCTACTCGGCCTACGCGCAGGCCAGCGGCCGGGTCGTCGACGAGGCGGCCGTGCTGTGGTGGGAGATCGTCGGCAACCTGCGCTGGGCGCTCGGCAGCGTGAACCAGGGCGAGCGCTACCTGTCGGGCGAACAGACCGACCTCGAGCTGATCGCCATCGCGCGGCGGAACGTCGAGATGGAGTTCGAGGCGCTGCGCCTGATTCGAAGAGGGAGGCTGGACTGACATGCAGCATCGACCCGATCACCCCACCCTGCTCGACGCAGTGGCACAGTTCCTCCTCGGTGACGTGAGCCCCAGGCTCGAGGGGGACAAGGCGCTCCAATTCCGGGTGCTCATCGCCGCCAACCTCGCGAGCGTGGTCGCGAACGAACAGCGCACCGAGGCGGCGCGCTTCTCTTCCGAGGTCGAGCGCCTGACGACGTTGCTGCCCGACGAGGCCTCGGCCCTTCCGCTCGACTCGACCGATCGACAGACCCGCCTCGACGCGCTCGAGAAGCTCAACCGGGTCCTCGCCACGAAGCTGCGCGCGGGATCCTTGTCGACCGAGCAGCTCGCTCAAGCCCTCGAGGCGCTCTTCGCCACCGCGAAGGACACGCTCGAGGTCACCAACCCGCGGTTCGATACGTCACCCGAGGCCTGACATGGACTTTCTCCTCAACGATGTGCTGTCAGCCACGCGCCGCCGTGTTCGCGACTTCGTCGACGCGAACGTCATCCCCGTCGAGGATCAGGTCTTCGCGGAAGACCGCGCTGGGAAGCGCGACACCCTCAAGCAGCTCCAGGCCCGGGCGCGCGCCGATGGCCTTTGGGTCCCGCACCTCTCACCTGGCCTCGGCGGGCTTGGGCTCGGGCCGATGGGCATGTGCGCGCTGTTTCGGGAGATGGGCCGCAGCCCGATCGGCGCGAAGGTCTTCAACTGCGATGCGCCTGACCAGGGGAACATGGACCTGCTGGTGATGGCCGCGAGCAAGGCGCTCCAGGACAAGTACCTCGCGCCGCTCGTGCGCGCCGAAGTGACCAGCGCGTTCTGCATGACCGAACCGGCACCGGGCGCTGGCGCCGACCCGACCAACCTTCGCACCGCCGCAACGAAGGTCGATGGCGGGTGGGAGATCACCGGCCGCAAGTGGTACTCGACCGGAGCCCGCAACGCGTCATTCCTCGTGGTGATGGCGCGCACCAGCGCCGACCCACGCACGGGGGCGTCGATGTTCCTCGTCGACCGGAACGCGAAAGGCGTTCAGTACGTTCGCGACGTTCCGACGCTGGGCGATCAGGTGCTCGATCACCACGAAGGTGAGGTGGCGTTCGAGGGGGTTCGGGTCGCCGATGACGCGGTGCTGGGGGAGATCGGCGACGGCTTCAAGCTCGCGCAGGTTCGGCTGGTGCCTGCACGACTCACGCACTGCATGCGGTGGCTGGGGCTGGCCGAACGCACCCTGGAGCTCTGCAAGAAGTACATCAGCGAGCGCGTCAGCTTCGGCAAGGAGCTCGCCCGGCATCAGCTGATTCAAGACATGATTGCCCGCAACGTGAGCGCGATTCACGCGGGCAACCTGATGACCCTGCACGCCGCGTGGATGCTGGAGCAGGGAAAAGCGCGCGAGGCCAAGCCCTACTCGTCGATGGCGAAGACGCACGTCGCGCGGTTGTTGTGCCAGGTGCTCGACGACGCGATCCAGATGCACGGGGGGCTGGGGTACTCCGACGACGTGCCGTTCGGGCGCTGGTATCGATCGGCGCGAGCCGCACGCATCGCCGATGGCCCCGACGAGGTGCACATCATCACGGTGGCGCGAGACTGGTTGCTGGGGCGGCTCGAAGTGCTGGTGTGACGGCTTCACGCGGCGCGCGGCATCACCGTTTCAGCGCCGGCGGCGAGTGAGCCCCAGCAGCATGACGAACGCGAGCGCGCCCAACTCAGCGCTCGTGTTGCACCCACAGCCGGGCGCGGGCGTCGACGTGCATCGCCCTGCCTCGCACATCTGGCTCGAGCTGCAGACGGCGCAGGCGCCGCCGCTGGTGCCGCAGGTCTGGTCGGACGACTGCACGCAGACGAGGCCGTTGCAGCAGCCGTTGCAGGTGAGCGGACCGCACGCCGCGGTCGGCGTGCCCCCAGCCGCCGCTGAGCCACCGGCGCTTGCGGCCCCGCCAGCGCTCGCAGTCCCTCCGGCCGCCGAGCCCCCTGCGAGCGCGGAGCCACCGGCGCTCGCCGTCCCTCCTGCTGACGCAGTGCCCCCTCCCGCGCGGCCGCCAGCGGCAGCACCGCCCGCCGCTCCACCGGCAGCACCGCCGGCCGCGGCCCCACCCGCGGCAGCGCCACCACCGGCAGCGCCACCTCCGGCAACCCCACCAGCCGCGGAGCCACCACCAGCAGCGCCACCACCCATGCCACCATCGGTGCTGCACGTGCGGCCCAGGGACATGGTGACCTGATCGATGGTCCCAGCCGCGGCGTCGGTGACGGCCATCGACTCGACACAGGCTGCGTTGCCGAGGAGGAACTGACCGAAGAAGGCGCGAGCGTAGCGTTTGTAGACGCCCGAGCGCGCCATGTTCCACACCGCGAAGGAACACCCGAGCGTGCACAACGAGTTCACCGGCTCCTGTGGGTCGCAGTGGTTCGCCATCGGCACGTTGAAGCGGCCCTTGAGGCCCTGCTTCGCGGTGAACCACGGCACGGTGTTGTTCTGCGTGTTGCACGCCTGCGGGGGCGCAAACTCGAAGAGCGTCGGGGCCATGACGCTCGCCACCTGCGCCGCGCCGAGGCCGTTGGAGTCGACCGGATCGAGCAGCACGACGGCGCGAGTCAGTGGGCGTTGCGCCGCGGCGAGGAACGCTGCGAGGGCGCCAGCGCTGTGACCGCCAAAGGCGAGCCGCTGCGCATCACCGAGCCCGGCAGCGACTGTCGCGTCGACCGCAGCGAGCAGGACGAGTGCGTTGCGGGCGTGATCTCCGTTCCCACCCGGAAACTGTGGGGCGACGACGACGGCGCCGTCAGCCTGGAGCGCCTGCGCGAGCCCTCGCACGTTGTCCTTCGAGTTCGAGAACCCGTGGCCCAGCGCGACGATTGGAAAGGGCCCTGCCCCCGACGGCGTGTAGCGATCGACCTGAAACATGCTCCCGTTGACCATCACGGAGAAGGTCTGCGCCTGGGAGAGGCTGGCGACGAGGGGGAGCGCGAAAGCAAGGCGTGTCAGCATGGGGGCGCTCTTGGCCCGATCCCCCCCCGTGCGCAAGCCGTCCGAGGCAGGCGGAGGTGGTCGGCGCACAAGCCCCGTGACAATCCGTCCGGGCGACACGAGCGGGCCCTCGACACGATGACAGTCACCCTCGAGCCTCGGCCCGGCCAACCCGGTGCAAGCACTCGCGCCAGACCGCTGGCACCCGGGTTGCTCGAGACGTTGGTATGCGATTGAGAGCCTCGCTCACCCTGCGCTTCTTGCCGCTCTTCGTCTTCGCGGTGGTCGCGTTCCTCGTCGTCGAGCCGCTCATGACCGCGCTCGAGGTGACGCTCCAGGGAACGCCACCGCCTGCCTCGGCCCTCGCTCCACCACCCTCGGCGCACGCAGCTCAGCTCGCAGAGGCCCGGCTCGGCGAGCTCCTGGGGTTGCCCTTGTCGTCGGGGCCAGGGAGTGACCTGCCCCCGCCCAGCCCCACGCCGTTCCCCGCGCGGCTGCTCGGGACGCTCTCGTCATCACGCCGCGAGCGGTCAGTCGCCACCCTGCTCCTGTCGTCGGGCCGGACACGCTCGGTGTGGGAAGGCGACGTGGTGCTCGACGCCGAGGTCGTCGAGATCGAACGAGGGTCGATCGTGCTGCGTCGGGGCGCCACGCTCCAAAGGCTCACGATGCGCGACGGCCCTGCAATTCCTTCCACACCGACAGCCCGGGTCGTGCCGATGTCTGTGAATGAATTCGTCGTCTCGCGCGCCGAGGTGATGAGCAAGCTGGGCGATATCTACGGGCTCGCGCGGGGAGTGCAGGTCGTGCCGGCGTTCCGCGACGGTTTCCCCATCGGCTTCCGCTTCGCGCGCGTCAGCCCCGACTCGCCCGCCACCACGCTGGGCCTCGAGTCCGGAGACGTGGTCCGCGCCGTCAACGGCCAGGCGCTCGACTCCATGCAGCGCCTGCTGTCGCTGGTCGCCACCCTGGAGCGCACCACCCAGGTCGAGCTTCAGGTCGAACGCGCCGGCCAGGTGCAGACCCACCGTTACCGCCTCAACTGATCCCGACGTGCCGTTTGGTCATGCCCACCTCCCTCTCGTTGACAAAATGGCAGAGACGGCGCCCGAAAGCGGCTGATTCTCCAGCAATTTCAAGGCCCTTGGTGGCATCCGGCTTGCTCAGTGTGCCCCCTGCCGTGGAGTTCCTCTTCAAACGACACTTCTGGTTGGTCCACCTCGCGTTCCTGTTCGGGGTGGCGTTCTTCATCGGGAAGACGGCGAACGCCTTCATCGAGGCCGAGCTGTTGCCACTGCCCACCGGTGAAGGCCGCCGCGTGCTCAAGCCGCAGGTGGTGGAGCCCATCGCGCAGCTGGTGCTCGATCGCATCGCGAAGCTCACGGGCCTGCCGGTGCCCAAGCCCGAGCCCGAGGTGAAGGAGCCGGTCGCGCCCGTCGTCGACATGGAGTCGGCGCCGATTCATTCGTCGCTGCGGCTCAAGCTGCTCGGCACGCTGGTGGCTGGCAACCCGCAGTGGTCGGTGGCCTCGATTCAGGACGTCGTGACGCTGAAGACCAATACGTACATGGTTGGCGACACCATTCAGGGCGCCGAGGTGCTCGAGATCGAGCGCAAACGCGTCATCATCAAACACAACAATCGACGCGAGTTCATCGACGAGAACCCGGGAGATGGGTCGATGGCGCCGCCACCGCCGCCTGTGCAGACGATCGCCGCGGCGCCCGCCAAGTACAACGACCAGCCGCCTCCAGCCGTCGGGCTCGGCTCGACCATCAAGCAGATGAGCGAGAACGAGTACGAGGTGCCTCGAGCTGAGATCGACAAGACGCTCTCGAACCTGAACGACGTCGCGATGCAGGCCCGCATCGTCCCTGCGTTCAAAGATGGCGTGGCCCAGGGCTTCAAGCTGTTCTCGATTCGCCCCGACTCGATCTACTCGAAGATCGGCGTCCAGAACGGCGACGTCATCAAACGCATCAACGGGTACGACCTGAACAGCCCCGAGAAGGCGCTCGAGGTCTATTCCAAGCTCAAAGAGGCGGGGCGCATCGACATCGAGGTCGAGCGCAATGGCGCCACGGTTCGCAAGACCTACAACGTTCGCTGAAACGATTGATCACCACATGAACACCCGTCTCCTCATCGTCGCCGCCTGCCTGCTGACACCGCTCGTCGTGGTGGCGCAGACGCCTCCTCCGCCGGCCGCTCCGAAGCCTGGCGCTCCGGCTGCTGGCGTGGGCGGCGCGACCATCGCCCCGAAGAAGCCGAGCTGCGAAGAGACCCGCCGCAAGGGCCGCTACAACATCTATTTCGACAAGGTCGAGATCGAGAAGCTGGTGCAGACGGTCTCTGACGTGACCTGTCGCACGTTCATCCTGCCCGAGAACATTCGCGGCAAGATCAGCATCATCGGCCCCGAGAACGGCAAGGTCGAGGTCGACGCAGATCAGTTCTACGCCGCGTTTCTGGCCGCCCTCGACGCGAACAGCCTGTCGGTCTACTCGAACGGAAAGTTCATGAAGATCGTCGACAAGCAGCGGGCCAAGCAGTTCCCGATTCAGACGATCATCGACCCGACAGAGCAGTACACGACGAACGAGCAGATGATCACCCGGATGTTCAAGGTGAAGCACGTCGAGATCGAGCAGCTGCGCGGCGTATTGCAACAATTGGTGACGCCGTCGGGTGACACCATTCCGTTCCAGCCCGACACCATCATCATCAACGATCTCGCCTCGAACATGCACCGGCTGGAGAAGCTCGTGGAGCAGCTCGACTCACGCTCTGCGTCGGACGAGATGCGGGTGCTTCAGGTGCAGTTCGCCACCGCGCAGGAGATCGCCGACAAGATCACCAAGCTCTTCGAGGCGAAGGTGAACCGGCCGGGCCAACGACCTGGCGGCTTCATTCCGCCGCCGCCTCCTGGCGCGACGGCCGGCACGCCCCCCGCCGATGGCAGCGCGGGGCCCGCGACGCTGACCCAGCTCATCCCCGACGAGCGCACCAACAAGTTGATCGTCATCGCCAGCCCCGCCGCGATGGACCGGATCTCGGCGCTCATCCGCGAGATCGACATTCCCATCTCGGGTGAAGGCCGCATCAACGTCTACTACCTCGAGAACGCGAACGCGGAAGACGTGGCGTCGACGTTGCAGACGCTGGCGCAGGGCACCGCGAACCGCCCGAAGACGCCTGCCCCGCCGCCGCCACCGGGAGGGCGGTCGACCACCGCTGCGGAGCTGTTCTCGGGTGAGGTGAAGGTGTCGGCCGACAAGTCGACCAACGCCCTCGTCATCATCGCGAGCCAGAACGATTACCGGTCCCTGGTGCGCGTCATCGAGAAGCTCGACATTCAGCGCCGCCAGGTCTTCGTCGAGGCCGTGATCATGGAGGTCAACCTCGATCGCAACTCCGAGCTCGGCATCAACTTCCACGGCGGCGTGCCGCTGCCGTCGAGTGACGTGACGCCGGTGTTCTTCGGCACCAAGTACACCCGGCAGGGCCTGCCCCCGAGCTTGAACCTCGCCAACCTGATTTCGCTGTCGGGCTTCCTGGGCGGCATCTCGAGCACACAGACGGTGAACATCGCCGGCCTCAACATTCCCAACTTCGGCATCGTCATCAACGCGCTGCAGACGTCGAGCGACGTGAACGTGTTGTCGACGCCCCACATCCTCACCACCGACAACGAAGAGGCCGAGATCACCGTCGGCCAGAACGTGCCGTTCCAGTCTGGCTTCTCGGCCGGTGGGCTCGGAGGGCTCGGCGGTCTGGCCGGGCTGGCGGGTGGCGCTGCAGGTGGCCTCGGCGGCCTCGGAGGACTCGCAGGCGGTCTTGGCGGTCTTGGTGGCGGCGTGTTCGGCCAGATTCAACGCCAGAACGTCGACCTGAAGCTCTCGATCAAGCCGCAGATCAACGAGTCGGACTACGTGCGGCTCGTCATCAACGAGCAGATCGAAGAGATCGCCTCGTCGGATCCGGTGCTCGGCCCCACCACCTCGAAGCGCAGCGCGAAGACGACCGTCGTGGCGAAGGACCAGGAGACCATCGTCATCGGCGGCATCATGCAGGACCGCCTCGTCGAGTCGGTGTCGAAGACGCCGCTGCTCGGTGACATTCCGCTGCTGGGCAACCTCTTCCGTCAGCAGACGCGCCGCAAGGTGAAGACGAACCTGCTGCTCTTCCTCACGCCGTACATCATTCGTGACGCCGGTGACTTCCGCCGCATCTTCGAGCGCAAGCTGAAGGAGCGGCAGCAGTTCGTCGAGCAGTTCTACGGCGCGAGCACCTCGTACGACGTCGCCATCGACTTCAACCGCAAGCCCGGCCCCGTCGCGCGCATGAGCCAATTGCTGAACAAGGAGCTCAACCGCATCGAGAACGGCGGCCTCGGCAACCCGGGCGACAAGGTGATTCAGCCCTCGGGCGCTGCGCCCGCGAAGACGCCGACCGGCAGCACGCCCGACACCACGCCCGTCGTCGCGCCGTCGTCAGGCACACCGCCGGTGCCGGTGAAAGAGCCGAACCCCGAGCAGCTCAAGGTGCAGCCGGAGATCCAGTGACATGAGCGCGTCGATGGAGGTCCACGAGGAGGTCCGTACCGAGCGCACGCAGATGGTGTCGCACGGCCCGGCCTATCTCTTCGGCCGACCGCTCGGAGAGATCCTCGTCAGCCAGTTCCAGCTGCCACGCGAGAAGCTCGACGAGGCCCTGGTGGCCCAGGCCGAAAAGGGTGGCCGTATCGGCGAGGTGCTCGTCGGCATGAAGGCCGCGTCGGAAGAGCAGGTGGCCCGAGCGCTCGCAGCGCAGCTCGACCTCGAGTACGTCGCGACGATCTCGACCGACGAAGTGCAGCCGGATCTCATCGGCAAGGTCGCCATCGGCTTCGCCAAGGCGATGCGCATGCTGCCGCTGAAGCAGAGCGGCGACGTGGTGAAGGTCGCGGTCGCCGACCCGCTCGATACCGCGATGCTCGATCACGCCCGCATGATGTTCGGGAGCGACATCGAGCCTGTGATGGCGCAGCCCTCGACGATCGTCGACGCCATCAACGCGGTGTACGACCGCAACATCAACGAGGCAGAGCAGGTGGTCGGCGAGATGGAAGCCGACATCGACGCCGCCGAGAAGGGGCTCGAAGAGGCGAAAGACCTGCTCGACTCGGGCGACGAGGCGCCGATCATCAGGCTCGTCAACTCGCTGCTGTTCCGCGCCGCGAAAGAGCGGGCCAGCGACATTCACATCGAGCCGATGGACCGTGAGCTGGTCGTGCGGTTCCGCGTCGACGGCGTGCTGCAGCCGATCATCCGCCCGCCGAAACGGTCGCAGAAGGCCATTATCAGCCGCGTGAAGATCATGGCGCAGTTGAACATCGCAGAGCAGCGGTTGCCGCAGGACGGCCGCATCAAGATCAAGCTCGCCGGCCGCGACATCGACATTCGTGTCTCGACGGTGCCCACCGTGCACGGCGAGAGCATCGTCATGCGTCTGCTCGACAAGAGCGGCACACTGCTCGACCTCGATCAGGTCGGCATGGGGGCCGAGGTCCTCAAGGGCGTCTACGACGTCATCGCCCGCAGCCACGGCATCTTCCTCGTCACCGGCCCGACGGGCTCGGGCAAGACGACGACGCTGTACGGCGCGCTCTCGCGCATCAACACGTCCGAAGTGAAGATCCTCACCGTCGAAGACCCGGTCGAGTACCAGCTCAAGGGCATCAACCAGATGGCGATTCAGCCGAAGATCGGGCTGACGTTCGCCTCGGGCTTGCGCTCGTTCCTCCGCCAGGACCCCGACATCATCATGGTCGGCGAGATCCGTGACAAGGAGACGGCAGAGATCGCGATTCAGGCCTCGCTGACCGGTCACCTCGTGCTCTCGACCGTGCACACGAACGACTCGGCGGGCGCCGTCACCCGCCTCGTCGAGATGGGCATCGAGCCGTTCCTCGTGGCCTCGTCGCTCACTGCGGTGCTGGCCCAACGCCTCGTTCGCCGCCTGTGCATGGAGTGCCGACAGCCCTACCGCCCGACCGACGAAGAGATCTCGAAGCTCGGCATGAGCCGTGACCGATTCCTCGCGATGGGCGGCTCCGAGATCGTGTACCGGGCTGTTGGCTGCGACGCGTGCAACAAGAACGGCTACCGCGGCCGCATGGGTGTCTATGAATTGCTGCCGGTCGACGAAGACATTCGCCAGCTCGTGCTGAAGAACGTCGACTCCGGCACCATCAAGAAGAAAGGCATCGAGAAGGGCATGCTCACGCTGCTCGACGACGCCGCCCTCAAGGTGGCACAGGGCCAGACGACGATCGCCGAAGTGCTCTCCGTGACTCAGGAGGACATGTAACGCGCCATGCCTGTCTTCGAATACAGAGGCCTCGCGGCCAACGGCAAGTCGGTCACGGCGCTCAAGGAGGCAGACTCTCCGAAGTCGCTGCGGGCTGCGTTGCGCAAAGAGGGCGTGTTCCTCACCGAGGTCGTCGGTCAGGCCGAGGCAGGGCTCAAGCCCGGCAAGAGCGCGAAGGCCGCTGCGACCCAGGCGCTCTCGACCGACATCAACCTGCGCCGGCTCGCGCGCGGGCGCATCAACACCGACGACATCGCGATCATGACACGCCAGTTGGCGACGCTGCTCGGCGCTGGCGTCACCCTCGTCGAGGCCCTCTCGGCGATGGTCGATCAGGTCGAGAAGGAACAGCTCAAGCGCATCCTCTCTGAGGTGAAGCAGAAGGTGAACGAGGGCAACTCGCTCGCCGACGCGCTGAGCGCGCACGGCAAGGTGTTCGGCAACCTGTTCATCAACATGATCCGCGCCGGTGAGTCGTCTGGCGCGCTCGACTCGGTGCTGCTGCGATTGGCGGAGTTCACCGAGGGCCAGGCGCGGCTGCGGCAGAAGCTCGTCGGCACGATGATCTACCCGCTGATCATGATGGTCGTCGGCGGCGGCGTGCTGGTGATGCTGATGACGGTCGTGGTGCCGAAGGTGACGAAGATCTTCGACGACATGAAGGTCACCCTGCCCTGGACGACGCGGCTGCTCATCTTCACGTCGAACTTCCTGCAGGACTATTGGTTCGTCGTGGTGCCGCTGATGATCGCCAGCGCGATCTTCTTTTTCCAGTGGACCCGCAGCGCGAAGGGCAAGCCAGTCTGGGACAAGCTGGTGCTCAAGATCCCCGTGTTCGGGCCGCTGGTCCGTATGCTGTCGGTCGCCCGCTTCACCCGCACCCTGGCGACGCTGCTGAAGTCAGGCGTGCCGCTGCTGACCGCGATGGACATCGTAAAGAACGTCGTCACCAACACGGTGATGAGCGACGTCATCGACAAGGCCCGCGACTCGATTCGTGAAGGCGAGAGCATCGCCAACCCGCTCAAGCGCTCAGGCGAATTCCCGCCGCTCGTCTACCACATGGTGTCGATCGGCGAGCGCTCGGGCCAGCTCGAGGACATGCTCCTCAACGTCGCCGACAGCTACGAGTCGCAGGTGAACGTCCGCATTGGGGCGCTCACCTCGCTGCTCGAGCCGCTGATGATCGTGAGCATGGGTGCAGTGATTGCGTTCGTCGCGTTCTCGATTCTCATGCCCATTCTGCAAATGAATTCGATGGTCCGCTGAGGTGTTCAACCCATGAACGTGAACTCGACCATCCAGACTGACGTGCGGCCGACCTCGGAGCGATGGCTCTGGCGTCTGATGACCGCCGGTCTCGTCGCCCTCGCTGCCGGCCTCGTGGTCGTCGGCCTCACCTTGTACGTGTGAAAGGAAACTCCAGCATGCTCCGCACCGCCCTCACCCGCCGCCGCAAGAACCGCAACCGCGGCATGACGCTCATCGAGATCATCGTCGTCATCACCATTCTGTCGCTGCTGATGGCCGCCGTCGGTGTCGCCGTGATCCCCCAGCTGGAGCAGGCCAAGGTCGATCGTGCGAAGATGGACATCGGCAACATCCAGAACGCGCTGAAGACCTACTACGCGAAGAAGGGCAACTACCCGGACACCGGCGTGGGGCTGAAGGCCCTCGTTGACGCGCAGATCCTCGAGCGCGCGCCGCTCGACCCCTGGGACACCGAGTACGTCTACATGAAGGAAGGTTCGACGCCGGTGATCATCTCGTACGGGAAGGACAAGGCCCCGGGCGGCACCGAGACCGACGCCGACATCTCTTCCAAGGAGCTTGGCCAGAAGAAAGCGCAGTGAGCTGACATGAAGACTCCCGACCCACACCAGCGAGAGACGACAAACGGGCTCGGGCCCGTCGCGATCGCCGTGGGCATCGGGGCGTCGGCCCTGGTGTGGTTGGCCCTCGACGCGCTCAAGAGGTTCCTCTGATGCGCCCGACCCGCCAACGCCGAGGCGTCACGTTGATCGAGCTCGTCGTCGCGCTCGGCATCGTCGTCGTGCTGTTCGCCGCCGTCATCTACGGCGTCGGCGCCCTCACCGGCGCGCGCGCGAAGGAATCGAGCGCAGAGCTCGCCGGCACCATTCGCGCCCTGTACGACTCGGCAGCGCTGTCGGGGAAGACGTGCCGGCTGGTGTTCGAGCTCCCCGCGAAGGACAGCGAAGACGCGACGGTGAAGTACCACGCCGAGTGCGCCAAGGGCGGCGTCACCGCCGGCGCCAACCGGGAAGACGAACAGCGGGCTGCAGCCAAGGCCGACAAGAAGAAGCGCGACGATTCGAGCGACACCCGCTTCCGCTCCTTTTCGTCCGACAATCAGGGCCCCAACCTGCAGGAGTTGATGGCGCGCGAGAAGAACCGCGTCGAAGACTCGGCGAAGTTCGCGGCCTTTGCATCCGAAGACGTCGTCGAGCGCTCGTTGCCCAACGGGGTGCAGGTCGAGGTGTGGACCTCGAAGCTGAAGACGCCGGTGAAATCTGGCATCGCGTATCTGTACTTCTTCCCGCAGGGCTTTACCGAGCGCGCGCAGATCTACGTCAAGCAGGGCAAGAACGTGTGGACGCTCGCGGTGTCTCCGCTCACCGGCAAGACGGTGATTCACGCCGACGCGCTGGAGCTGCCCCGCACATGAACCGGCGCGCCTTCACGCTGCTCGAGACGGTCGTCGCCATGTCGATTCTGGCGGTGTCGCTGATGGCGATCCTCGACATCAACTCGACCGCCATCGCCGCGCACATCTACTCACGCAAGCTGACCATCGCGACGCTGCTGGCCCGCTCGAAGATGACGGACATCGAGCAGAAGCTCTACGACGAGCCGCTGCCGGCCGATGACGACGAAGACGCGGGCGACTTCAGCCAGGAAGGGTGGCCCTCGTACAAGTGGCGCGCGAAGATCATCGCGCCGCGCACCAACGGCCTGACGCCCGAGCAGATGTTCAGCGCGCTGTTCAACCTGCCGCTCGGCGGTGGAGACGGGAAAGACGGCGCAGCGAGCCCGCTGGCGGCGCTCTTTGGTTCCGGTGGAGCCCCCGGCGGTGCAGCGGGACTCGCGGGCGCTGCGGCGGCCCTCGGAGGTGGTGGGGCTCCCGGCGGCGCTGGTGGACTCGGAGGGCTGATGGGCGCGCTGGGCGGCGCCAACCCGCTGACCGCGCAGTTCCAGCAGATGGTCGACACGCTCCAGAAGTCGGTGCGCGAGGTCCACCTCACGGTGACGTGGAAGGAAGGCAAGCTCACCGAGAGCATCGACCTCGTCACCCACATCGTGTCCCTGGGCCCCGGGTCCGATCGAAACGGTGGCGCAGCAGCGGTGGCTGGCGCTCCTGCAGGCGCAGCGGCCGAGGCCTACGTCGACGCCAACACCGGCCAGCCAGTCGCGAACGCGCAGCCCGGCCCCAACGGCCAGATGATCAACCCGGCGACGAACCAGCCCGTGATGACGGCGGCGCAGTTCGCGCAAGCGCGCGGAGGCGCAGGGCTCCAGAACGCCCTGCCCGGCCTGCGCCCCATCGCGCCCGGCATCGTTCCGCAGGGCATCGGCAACGTCATCAAGGCCGGCGGCTTCCGATGAAGACGACGCGCGCCCGTGGCTTCACGCTGATCGAGGTCATCACGGCCATCGGCATCACGGCGTTCATCGGCGTCGTCATCGGCGTCACCTTCAGCACCACCATCGCGAACAAGGACGTCATCGAAGGCCAGGCCGAGCGCTACCGCATGCTGCGCGCCGCGATGAGCCGCATGTCGCGAGAGATCGGCGCGGCGTACGTGAGCGATCGCTACGACTCCAGGCGCTACCGCGACGCCTTCGATCGCCCGACCAACTTCGTCGGCACGCGCGAGAAGCTGATGTTCACCTCGCTCGCGCACCAGCGCCTCTACGCCGACGCCAAAGAGAGCGACCAGATGGTCGTGGAGTATCAGGTCAAGCGCTCGCCCGACCCGAAGGCGAAAGACCGGCAGGACCTGCTGCGCCGAGAGAAGACGATCCTCGAAGAGCGCATGGAGCGCGGCGGCACCGAAGACATCCTCTTCGAGGGCATCAAGAAGCTCGAGTTCCAGTATTGGAATAGCGAGCGCAAGCAGTGGGAAGACGAGTGGGACACGCGGCGCAGCGAGCGGCGTACCATTCTGCCCACGCGCGTGAAGATGACCATCATCGCGGTCGACGAGAACGGCAAAGACGTGAAGTACGTCAGCCAGACCCGCGTGATGCTCAACACCGAGTTCCCGAGGTTCCAGTGAGAGCGGGGCACGCGTCACGTCGGGAGCGGCAGCGTCGGTCCGTGGTGGTCGCGGCGCCTGGAGTGCCCTCGCGTCGTCGTCGTCACGAGCGTGGCGTGGCGTTGCTCCTCGTGCTCGTCGGCATCGCCGTGCTCGCGCTGGTGGCCAACGAGGTTCGCTACAACTCGATGGTCGAGCTGCGGCTGGCGACCAACCAACGTGACGAGCTGCGCGCCACCTACCTGGCCCGCTCGGGCATCGCGATGTCGCGGCTCATTCTTCGCTACCAGAAGCAGATGGATGCGATGCCCATTCCGAACTTCAGCGGAATGCTGCAGGGCATTCTCGGGAGCAACCCGGCCCTCGCAGGCCTCCTCGGCGGCGCCGGCGGTGCTGGTGGCCTGGGCGCCCTGGCTGGCGCGCTCGGTGGCGCTGGCGGGCTCCCTGGAGGAGTACCCGGCATGCCTGGCGCTCCCGGCGGCGCTGGCATGAGCACGGCGAGCATTCAGCTCTGGCGCATGGCGAAGATCGACTGCCACATGCTCGAGGGCATGGTGCCCGAGGTGACCGAAAAGGGCGGCCTCGCGCCGATGCCGAAGAACAAGAAGTTCGAGTTCGACGACGAGAACCCGGAGCTCGGCAAAGAGATGCAGGCCAGGAAGTTCGGCTCGTTCACCGGCTGCTTCGACACCGTCATCAGCGACGAAGAAGAGCGCATCAACTTGAACAAGCTCGACGGCACCATGCTGGTCGCCGTCGTCGTCGCCAACCAGCTCGTCGCGACCCTCAATGACAAGCGCTACGAGTTCCTCTTCGAGAAGGAAGACGCCAACCGCCTCAAGATCCCCGCGAACGAGATCATCCTCGGAATGAAGGACTGGATCGACGAGGACGAGACGGGCTCGAGCTTGAACCTGACTGGCCAGGGAGAGCCCTTCGTGCGCGGCTTCTCCGACGAGAACAGTGGCTATTCCAACTACGAGACCCGCTACAAAGCCAAGAACGCCCGCTTCGACAGCCTCGACGAGGTGTACCTCGTGCACGGCGTCAACGACCGCTTCATGGCTGCCTTCAAGGACAAGTTCACTGTCTACCCGGACATGAACGCGCGGCTGAACATCAACACCGACGATCCGGTGATGCTCGAGATCGCGATTCGCTCGATCGTCAACCCGTTGCCCATCGACCCGCGGCTGAACGACCCCATCTTCATCGACACCGTCATCAAGCGCATTCGCGCGGCGCGGCTGTTCGCCATGTTCGGCATGAGCGTCGTCGACTTCGCCAACATCGTCGCGTCGGCGGGCCTGACGGTGAACCCCACCATTCTCAACAACCCGCAGAACCAGCGCTTCATCGGTGACAAGAGCTCGACCTATCGCCTCTCGGTGACAGGCTCGGCTGGAGACGTCACGCGCACCATCACGGCGATCGTTCGCCTCGACGACGGCCTCGGCCGACTCGTCTACTGGAGAGAGGAGTAACCCATGGCCCGCGTCCTCGGCCTCGATCTTGGCAGCTACTCGGTGAAGGCCGTGCTCCTCGAGACCACCATGCGTGGTTTTCAGGTGAAGGCCTATGCGACCGCGCCCGTGGCGACGGAAGGCGAACGGCTGCCGCGCCTCGAGGCAGCGATTCAACACCTGCTCGCGTCAAGCCCGCTCACTGCCGACTCGGTCGTGGTGGCCGTGCCCGGCGTCTCGATGGCCACCCACGCCCTCGCCCTGCCCTTCAACGACCCGAAGAAGGTCGAGGCGGCGCTCGCCGGCGAAGTCGCGGATCAGCTGCCTTTCGATCTCGACGAGGCCGTCTACGACTACCAGGCGAACGACACGAGGACCGGGGACGTCAAGGGCGCGCAGGTGCTCGTCGGCGTCGTGAAGCGGAGCGAGCTGGGCGGGCTGCTCGAGTCGCTCAAGAAGTCGAAGCTCGACCCCCGCGTCGTCACGCACTCCGGGCTCACGTACCAGAACGTGCTCAACATGCTGCCGCCGACGGCAGGCGAGGAAGGCGTGGCGGTGGTCGATCTCGGGCACGAGCGCATCAGCCTCGCGATCGGCAAGGCCGGTGGCCCCGTCGACTTCGCGCGCATGTTCATGGGCGGTGGCCTTGCGCTCACCAAAGCGCTCTCGACCGAGTTCAAGATTCCGCTCGCCGAGGCGCAGACCTGGAAAGAGAACCACGGCGCCGTGGGCACCGAGGTCGTCGGCCCCGATGCGGAGCGGGCCGCAGGCGCCTTCCTTCGGGCGCTCCAGCCGGTGATTCGAGAGCTGCGCTCGAGCATCAAGTCGTACTCGGCGCGCATGAAGCGGCCGGTCACGAAGATCCTCCTCTGCGGCGGCACCGCGAAGCTGCTCGGTCTCGCGGGCCAGCTCGAGAAGGACCTCGGCATCGCGACCTCGATGGTGTCGCTGCCCGCGGAAGCCCAGGGCGCGCTCGGGCTCAACGCAGGGCCCGAGGCCGTGCAGGCCTGGGCGCTCGCGCTCCGGGGCCAGGCGACGGGCGCCAAGGCGCCGCGGTTCAACCTTCGACGGGGTGAGTTCGCGTTCAAGAGCGACTTCGACTTCGCCAGAGACAAGCTGGGACAGATCGCGGCCTTCGCGGTGGTGCTCTTCGTGCTGCTCATCGCGTCGGGCCTCGCGCGGAACACGATCCTCGAGCGACGCGAGAAGGTCGTCGATCAGGTCCTCTGCGACGTCACGGCGAAGATCCTCGGCAAGTGCGAGAAGAACTTCGACATCGCGCTCAACCTGCTCGAGGGCAAAGAGAGCCCGGCCGCCGGCGTTCCCAAGCGCACCGCGGTGTCATTGCTGGCCGAGGTGTCGCAGCGCATTCCTGCTGACTCGCCCGTCACCCTCGAGCGCGTCACCGTCGATCTCGATCGCATCGAGCTCGTCTGTCAGGCGCCGAGCGTGAAGCAGATGGAAGACGTGATCGCCGCGCTGAAGACCTACAAGTGCTTCAAGGAGATCAGCGAAGGCAAGGTCGAGAAGTCGAAGGACGGCACCAGGGTCGGCTTCCGCCTCGACGTGAAGGTGGAGTGCCCCGACGAGAGCACTGCGGGGCAGGGGTGATTCGCCATGGCTGACATCGCAACCACGATTCAGAGTTCGTTCGCCACGCTGTCCGCGCGGGAGCGGCGCCTCGTGACGGCGGCCGGCTTCGCCGTCTCGGTCTTCATCGTCTTCATGGTGACGTTCAGCTTCTCGAACAGAGCGACGGCGATTCGCAACCGCACCACGCAGAAGGTCGAAAAGCTCACGAAGGTGCAGGATCTGGCGACCAGCTACAACGAGTCACGCGCGCAGCGGGAGATGGCCGAGCGGCAGCTCGCCGCGTCGAACATTCGCCTCTCGTCGTACCTGGAAGACATCGCCAAGCAGAAGGGCGTCGACCTGCCGACCATCAACCCGAAGGCCGACGTCGCGCTCGAGGGCACGAAGATCGTCGAGAGCTCGGTCGAGGTGAACCTGAGCGACGTGAAGCTCAACCGGCTGCTCGAGTTCCTGCAGGCCGTCGAGGGTGGGCCGGGCGTGGTGAAGGTGAAGTACATGCGGCTCGAGCCTCGCGTCTCGAGCGAGAGCATCAGCGCGTGGCTGCAGGTCGCCACCTACCACCTGAAGAACTGACCCTGCCCATGGCCTCTTCGAAGCTCAAAGTCGTTCGCAAGGTGTTCGCGTACACGGGGTTCTTCTTCCTCGCGGTGCTGATCGCGTTCTTCCTGACGTTCCCCTACGACGCGCTCAAAGACCGCGTCCGCCTCGAGGCCGACCGGGCCGGTTACTTCACGCGCATCGCCTCGATGGGCCCCGGCTTCTTCGGCATTCGCGCCAAGGGCATCGAGCTGAGCAAGAAGGCCGACAGCGACCCGCCGCCCGCTCCGCTGAAGGTCGAGTCCATCTCTGCCGGGCCGACGCTGTTCCCGCCAGGCGCCGGCGTCACCGCGAAGCTGTTCGGCGGCACCGTGGCGGTGAAGGTGTCTGGCTTCTCGAACATTCGCGTTCGCATCGACGCCGACGATCTCAACCTCGCGAGCCCTGACTTGAAGGAGTTCTCGGGCATCGACTTCTCGGGAATGGTCGAAGCGCACGTCGATCTGTCGCTCCCCCGCGTCGCCGTCGGACCGGGGCCTGCGGAGCCCGATCTCGGGCAGGCCACGGGCACGATCTCTCTCGACGCGAAGCAGCTCGCCGTGAACGGTGGCTCGATGTCGATGGTGATTCCCCAGTTCGGGCCAGAGCCGACCCCACTCGATCTACCGAAGATCGTCGTCGGCGACCTGAGCGGCAAGCTCAAGTTCGAGAAGGGCGCGGGCACGATCGAGAAGTTCGAGGCCAAGTCGGCCGATCTCGAGCTGCAGGCGACGGGCACGCTGAAGCTGGCCAAGCGCCTCGAGTACGCCGAGCCCGGCATCGAGCTGCGCTTCAAGCCCGACCCTGAGTTCCAGAAGCGTCTCGGTCTCATCGGCAGCGCGCTGTCGATGGTCGGCCCGGACCCGAAGGATCCGTCGTGGCGCATGGGTCGGCTCACGGGCTACCTCGGCCGCCCGAACTTCCGCTGACCCACGCGCGTGGCGAGCCCCCGTCGTCGGACAGCCGGGCCGCCGAAGTCGATGACGTCGGAGCAGGCGCGCGCGGCGTGGTGGCTGAAGCACGCACAGGCAGGCGACGGCGCGGCGATGGTCGAGGTCGCCGAGCGCTTCGAGCGGGGCGCTGGCGTCGCGAAGAGCCGGGCTTCGGCGCTCCACTGGTATCGGCAAGCCACCCGGGCTGGCGTGACGCTGGCCCCGGCGCTCGTCGCAGAGACCGTCTTCGAGACCGATCCGATCGCCGGCATCGTGTGGCTGATGCTCGGGTTCGAGCGCGCGCCCTCGGGCGACGACGCCAACGCGGTGATCGCGTCATCGCTGACCGTCTTCGAGCCGCGCTTGAGCGACGAGGCGATTCAAGCGGCGCAGGTCTGGGCCGATGCGTGCCGTGAGCGCGACGCCTGGCCTGACGACGTGCCGGCGACGCATGGCCTGCGGGACCCGTTTCGTGCGCGGCCGGCGACCCCTGCCCTGCCGAGTCGTGAGCCGCGCGCGGCCGCGCACTTGATCAAACGAGTGGCGTTCGGACCGTGGTCGACGGCGCTCCCGCCCGCGGCGCAGGTCGAGACGATCCACGCCGGCCAGCACCTGCGCGCAACCTGGGGCGGCGCGTACACGCAGCACCTCGTGTGGGCGACGCTGGCGCCCGGCGTCGACATCGAGTCGTACGTGAAGCGCGCTGCAGCCTCGACGGCGCGCCTGTGGAGGCCCGACGCGAAGGCAGACCGGTTCCTCCTTCGTGGGCTCGACACCACCTCGTGCGTCTTCACCGGGCTCGGGCCCTCGGCCGGGCAACGGGCGCTCAAGCGCTTCGTCACCCGAGACGACCAGGTCGCCGTGCTGACGGCCGTCTCGGCAGTCGCGGCTTTCGAGGCGAAGCGCGAGTTGCTCGAGGCGATCGCCGACAGCGTCTTGCTGATCACCGGGAGATCTTGAGCCGCGCCTCGTACAGCTCGAACTTCCTGAGCTGCCGCTGCTGTCGGCACCAGTCGCGAAGCCGCTCGAGGTCGACGTCGGGCGCATGAGCCCGGTGAACATGCAGCGCTTGCTCGAGTCCGCTGAGAGCGTTCCAGTCCAAGTAGGAAGCCAGACGCTCTCGGCATGAGTCGAAAGGCGTCAACACATGGAGAACCTCGTCGTCGCGCCTCACGGTGCGCCAGGTCGTGACGAGATCGTCTCCGATCGCGAGCGGCCCGCGCGGGAACTCGAGCGGGAAGCGTGACTTCGGGTGCACGTAGAAGTCGGTCTTGCGACGAAAGCCCAGTGAGCGCAGCGCGGCCTCTCCACCCGTCCTCCGGGACGTCAGGACGAAGTCGATGTCGAGCGACTGGTCGGCGTCGGGCGCGTAGGAGGTGGCCGCGCTTCCACCGGTGAGCACCGCGACGAAGCCGGTCCGATCGAGCGCAGTGCAGACCTCGAAAGCGACGTCGGTCAGCGTCGACTCCGACGAGATCACGGAAGCCCCGGCTTGCCGGGCCGACGCGGCCTTCGACGCTTCAACGCCAGCTTCGTGACCAACTCGGGGTCTTGCTTCGCCATCGACCACAACAGCGCGGCGAGTTCCTTCGAGGCGAAGAAACGAGGGTTCAGCGCGACGACCCGGGTCCTGCCGACGTTGCGGCTGACCATGAGCCCTTCGCGCTCGAAGCTCTCGAGCACACGCTGCACGGCAAAGAGCCTCAGCCCGAGCAGCGCGCCGAGCTCAGAGGGATACGTCTCGGCCAGCACACGCACCGCGACAAGCACCATCGTCCGGTTTCGGTTGCCGAAGAGCTGCAACGGGCGTTCGAGCATCACCACAGAAGTTGGTCATATCACCAACAATTTTGGTGATTCAAGCTGCGCCCGAACGCCACGCTTCCACGCGCCGCGCGCCGCGTGCTACCTCCAGCGCCCTATGGCCGAGCTCCTCTTCCTTCGTCGCGGCGAAGAAGTCCTGCGGTTCACCATCGACAAGCCCCGCGTGGTGCTGGGCCGCGGCGAGAAGTGCGACGTCGCGGTGCCAGACCCCGAGGTGTCTCGCCAGCACGTCGCCATCACGCTGTCGGACAGCGGCGCCACCGCGGAAGATCTGACGGGCAAGGGCATCGTGGTCGCCGGCAGGAAGGTCCCCACCTCGCCGCTCGTCGACGGCGCTGACATCGAGCTTGGGCAGTGGCGTGCGATCTTCCGCGCCAGGACGTCGAACGTCGACGACGACGCCGCGACCGAGCTCGGCCAGCAGACCGAGATCGCCCAGGTCGGCTCCGATGGCCCCCGCATCACGGCCCAGCTGCGCGTGCGGGGCACGAAGGAGACCGTGCACAAGCTGCAGGTCGATGCCTTCACCGTCGGCAAGGACTCATCGAACGATCTCGTCGTCAACGAGCGCTTCATCTCGAGCCGCCACCTGAAGGTCTCGCGCAGGGACAACCGCTTCCACCTCGTCGATCAGCAGTCGACCAACGGCACGTGGATGGGGCCCATTCGCGTCTTCGAGGCCGAGATTCCGCTCTTCTCGACGGTCAAGCTCGGCGAGACCGAGATCGTCTTCGAGCCCACCTCGACCGCAGCGCTGGCGGCGAGCGGCAAGGGCGGCACCGCGTACGAGGGCATGATCGGCTCAGACGGCGCGATGCGCTCGCTGGCGGAGGTGATCGATCGCGTGGCGCCCTCGACGGCGGCGGTCGCCATCTTCGGAGAGTCGGGAACCGGCAAGGAACTCGTCGCCCGCGCAGTGCACAACCGCTCCACGCGGGCAGAGAAGGCGTTCATCCCCGTCAACTGCGCCGCCATCTCGAGGGAGCTCATCGAGAGCGAGCTGTTCGGTCACGAGAAGGGCGCGTTCACCGGCGCCGAGAAGGCCCACCGCGGCGCGTTCGAAGAGGCCGACGGCGGCACCCTGTTCCTCGATGAGATCGGAGAGCTGCCGCTCGAGCTGCAGGCGAAGCTGCTGCGCGCCCTCGAGTCGGGAGAGATCAAGCGCGTCGGCGCCGCTCGGCCGATGAACGTCGACGTCCGCATCGTCGCCGCGACCAACCGAGACCTGCTCGAGGAGTCGCGCAAGGGCCGTTTCCGCGAAGATCTCTACTACCGGCTCTGCGTCGTGCCGCTCTCGCTCCCTCCGCTGCGGAACCGCAGAGCCGATGTGCCTGCGCTCGCGCAGCACTTCTTGAAGCTCTTCTCACCGAAGGGGCAGAACGTCACCCTCTCGCAGGACGCGGTCGCGAAGCTCGCCAACCACCAGTGGCCCGGCAACGTGCGCGAGCTGCGCAACGTGCTCCACCGCGCGCTGCTGCTGCGACGTGGCCACGCGGTCGAGGCCGGTGACATCACCTTCCAGAACCACGCCGCAGGCGCCACGGGCTCACTCCCGACGCCCACCGCGATCCCCACCGGTCCGTCTCCGATCTCAGGGCAGATCTACCAGCCAGGGCGCACGCTCGAAGATCACCTGCAGTCGCTCGAGAAGGAGATCGTGCTGCAGGCGCTCAAGTTCCACGGCAACTCGAAGGAGAAGGCCGGCCGTGAGCTGGGCATCGGGCGCTCGACGATCTTCAAGCGGCTGAAGGACTGGGGCCTGACGACGGGCGAGGAGTAGGCCGACCGTCGCTGGCATGGGGGCTGCTCAACCCTGGCCATGCCCTGGCGAAGACCGCACGAACGTGTCGATGCAGCCACAGTCCTTCCGGTCCAACGAGGCCCCGAGCCCACGCCACGCGGCTCGAAGGCGATCGCAGTAACCCGCTGGAACTACATCGCTCTCGACCTGAATAGATCGGCCGCGCGAGAGGGGCGTTGAACGCTCCATGACCGCGCTTCCGCCCATTCACGATCTCTACCGCCAACACCGGCAGCGCGCGCTCGCCGTCGTGCGCCGCATCGTCAAGGACGCCGATGAAGCCGAGGACGTCGTGCAGGACGTGTTCGTTCGCCTCTACTCGAAGGACGTCCACTTCGACGGCAAGGCCGCGTGCACCACCTGGCTGCACCGCATTCTCATCAACTCGTCGATCAACTCGCTGCGGGCCCGCAAGCGCCGCGGGACGCTCGAGACGCCGCTGGGGCTCGTGGAGGACCCGGAGTCGCGCGCGGTCGGCAATGAGCGGCACGCGCTGTTGCTTCAGGCGCTCCAGCACCTCTCGGAGCAGCACCGCCTCGTCGTCACCCTGCGCGACGTGCGTGGATACTCGTACCCCGACATCGCCCGCATGCTGGGCCTGCCGGAGGGCACGGTGAAGAGCGCGCTCAACCGCGGCCGCACGCGGCTGGCGAAGGTGATGGGCGCGACCGACCCCGACCCGAGCGGCGCAGAGGCCGGCTGACTACTCGTCGCCCTTCTGCCCGACGAACTGATCCGACTTGTCCTTGAAGAGCACGTTGAAGGTCGTGAGCGAGCCGTAACACCGCGTGACGTACTGCTGCATCTCGACCTTCTCGGTGTCGGTGAGCCTGGGGTGCGCGTTGATGCGCTGCTCGAGCGTTCGAAGGCGATCGCGCACCATCACCACCTTGTGAAACAGCGAGTCGATGGGCAGGTCCTTCGACTGGAGCTCGGGGTTCGCGGGCACCAGCTTGACCGTGCCGCCCTCCCACTTCTGGGCCAGCGGCACCTCGACGAGGCCTGAGGCCTCCAAGAACAGCTCCATCAACTCCTGGCGCGTCATGGTGTCTCCTTCGAAGTCGAGCTCGGTGCTCGGGTCGATGCGGTGAACGAGGGTCGGGCCGAGGGACGTCGGCCGGGAGGAGCCGGTGCTCGAGCGCACCATCGGTGCGATGGACTTGAGCGCCTTCGGTCGTGACGACTGCGCGGCGACCTCATGGGCGATGCGCACGGCCTCCCCGCGAGCGGCGAACACGTTGCAGATGGGCGCCGAGGGAGGGAACAGCGCGCGCTGAGGCTGCACCCGACACTCGCCCACCCAGCCTTTCTGGGCGTCGAGCGAGTGGGGACGCCACAGCTTGCAGTTGCCACACACCTTCTCGTGGGGCTCGAAGACGGGCGCAGGGGGCTGGTTTTCGGCGTCGGACGACACGGGGCTTCGCCTAGCGAAACCCTCGTCGCGGCGCCATGTGGGCATCGTGTCAGCAACGGCGCTTGTCTTTCTCCGGCCCTTTCAGTAGTGGCCGCGCCGCCATGGCGAAGATCCCCCTCGAAAAAATCCGCAACATCGGTATCTCGGCCCACATCGACTCGGGCAAGACCACCCTCACTGAGCGCATCCTGTATTACACCGGGCGCATCCACGCGATTCACGAAGTCCGCGGCAAGGACGGCGTCGGCGCGAAGATGGACTCGATGGACCTCGAGCGCGAGAAGGGCATCACGATTCAGTCCGCCGCGACGTACTGCGTGTGGAAGGGCTCGTTGGAGCAGCTGCCCGAGTACAACATCAACATCATCGACACGCCGGGCCACGTCGACTTCACCATCGAGGTGGAGCGCGCGCTGCGCGTGCTCGACGGCGCCATTCTCGTGCTCGACTCGGGCAAGGGCGTTCAGTCGCAGTCGATCACCGTCGACCGCCAGATGAAGCGCTACCGCGTTCCCCGCATCGCGTACGTCAACAAGATGGACAACCCGGGCGCGAACTACGAGCGCGTCTCGACGATGCTGAAGGAGAAGCTGGGCCACCACCCCGTCAACCTGCAGGTGCCGATCGGCGCCGAAGACAAGTTCGCGGGCATCATCGACGCGATCACCGGCAAGGCGTACTACTTCGACGGCGACAACGGCGAGAACATCCGCGTCGAGGCGCCGCCGGCCGACATGGCCGACAAGGTGAAGGCCGCGCGCGCCGAGATCATCGAGCGCGTCGCCGACGTCGACGAGACGCTCGCCGAGAAGTTCCTCGCTGAAGAGCCGGTCACGGACGACGAGCTCCGCGCCGCCGTGCGCCGCGCGACGCTGGCCCTCAAGATGACGCCGGTGATGTGTGGCTCGGCCTTCCGCAACAAGGGCGTGCAGCTGCTGCTCGACGCGGTCTGCGCCTACCTGCCGAACCCGACCGAGGTCGAGAACGTCGCGTTCGACCAGTCCAAGGGCGAAGAGAAGGTGGTGCTCGAGTCCACGCCGAACAAGCCGTTCGTCGGCCTCGCGTTCAAGCTGACCCAGGACAAGTTCGGCCAGCTCACCTACATCCGCATCTACCAGGGCAAGATCCAGAACGGTGACACCCTCGTCAACACCTCGAACCAGCTCCGCAAGGCGCGCGTTCCCCGCATGTTCCGCATGCACTCGGACGAGCGAGAGGAGCTCACCGAGGCCGAGGCCGGCGACATCGTGGCCTTCTACGGCCTCGAGTGCTCGTCCGGTGAGACGTTCACCGACGGCAAGCTGAACTACACGCTCACGTCGATGTTCGTGCCGGCCGCCGTGATCTCGCTCGCGATCACCCCGAAGGATCGCGGCACCGAGGTGAACTTCTCGAAGGCCCTCAACCGGTTCACCAAGGAAGACCCGACCTTCCGCGTGCATCAGGATGAAGAGAGCAGCCAGACGATCATCAGCGGAATGGGTGAGCTCCACCTCGAGATCTACATGGAGCGCATGAAGCGCGAGTACGGCTGCGAAGTCGTCGCCGGGAAGCCGCAGGTGGCGTACCGTGAGACGATCACCCAGCGCGGCGAGTACGCCTACACGCACAAGAAGCAGACCGGTGGTTCAGGTCAGTTCGCGCGCGTGTGCGGCTACATCGAGCCGCTGCCCAACGACGCCGTCGAGCTCTTCGAGTTCGTCAACGAGATCGTCGGTGGCTCGATTCCCCGCGAGTTCATTCCGGCCATCGACAAGGGCTTCCAGGAAGCCGTCAAGAAGGGGTCGCTCATCGGCTTCCCCATCGTCGGCATCCGCTGCGTGGTGAACGACGGCCAGTATCACGACGTCGACTCGAGCGAGCAGGCGTTCAAGATCGCCTCCATCATGGGCTTCCGTGAAGCCTACGATCGCGCGAAGCCGGTCGTGCTCGAGCCGATCATGAAGGTCGAGGTCGAGGCCCCGATCGACTTCCAGGGCTCGGTCGTCGGCCAGGTCAACCAGCGCCGTGGCGTCATTCAGACCACCACGTCAGATGAGGGGAACGTCACCGTCATCGCCGAGGTGCCGCTGAACACCATGTTCGGCTACTCCACGGACCTCCGCTCGGCCACGCAGGGCAAGGGTAACTTCACGATGGAGTTCGCGCGCTACGGCATCGTGCCCCGTGGTGAGCAGGAAGACATGATGAAGAAGCACAAGGAGCGCCTCGCCGCCGAGCAGGCCGCCCGCAAGTAACCAGGCTTCATCACGCCCCGACTCCCGCAGCCGGTCACTCCTTTCGAGTGGCCGGCTGCTTCTTTTTGAGCCCACGCTCGGGCCGCCTGAAATAGCGCTTGCGGGCCCTGCTTGCGCCCGTACATTGCCGCCCTCGCTTCAGCTTCAACGAAAGGCCGAATTCCATGGCGTTCAAGACCGTTCCCGAAGTGCTGCTGAACCGCTTGAGCCTGACCCCCAACAACACCGCGTTCTCGTACCCCGTGGGCAGCGGCTGGAAGACGGTGTCGTGGAAGGAGTTCGGCGAGCAGGTGAAGCAGATCGCGATGGGCCTGCGTGCGCTCGGCGTCAAGGCCGAGCAACGCGTCGCCATTCTGTCGGGCACCCGCTACGAGTGGGTGGCCGCCGACCTCGGTATTCTGTGCGCCGCGGGCGCGACCAGCACCATCTACCCCTCGAGCCTCGCCGAAGACTGCGCGTACATCGTCTCGGACTCGGGCACCGTCATCGTGTTCGCCGAGAACGAGGAGCAGGTGAAGAAGCTGATGTCGGTGAAGGCGCAGATGCCCGAGCTGCAGAAGATCGTCGTCTTCGACGGGAAAGCGAGCGGTGACGGCTTCATCATCACGCTGGCCGAGCTGCAGGAGCGGGGGAAGTCTGCGACGCAGGCCGAGTACGAGGCCGTCACGAAGGAAGCGAGGAACGACGGCATCGCGACGCTCATCTACACCTCGGGCACGACCGGCAAACCCAAGGGCGTGATCCTCACCCACGACTGTTGGGTCTACGAAGGCGAAGCCATCGCCGAGATGAAGCTGCTGGTGCCAGAAGACGTGCAGTTCTTCTGGCTGCCGCTCGCTCACTCGTTCGGGAAGGTGCTCGAGTCGGCGCAGCTGGCCATCGGCTTCCACACCGCCATCGACGGCCGCGTGGACAAGATCGTCGAGAACCTCGGGCAGGTGAAGCCGACGTTCGTCGCTGCCGTGCCCCGCATCTTCGAGAAGGTCTACAACAAGGTCGTCGATGGCGCGAAGAAGGGCGGCGGACTCAAGTACTCCATCTTCAAGTGGTCGATCGAGGTGGGCAAAGAGGTCTCGAAGCTGCGTCAGGCGGGCCAGGAGCCCTCAGGCCTGCTCGCCATCAAGAATGGCATCGCCCAGAAGCTGGTGTTCTCGAAGCTGCAGGAGCGCTTCGGTGGCCGCCTGCGCTACTTCGTCTCGGGCTCGGCGCCGCTCTCGCGAGAGATGGCCGAGTTCTTCCATGCCTGCAACATCCTCATCCTCGAGGGCTATGGCCTGACCGAGTCGAGCGCCGCGTCGTTCGTGAACCGGCCCGTCGGCTTCAAGTTCGGCACCGTTGGCCCGCCGCTGCCGGGCACCACCCTCAAGATCGAGTCCGACGGCGAGATCCTCATCAAGGGCCGCGGCATCATGCGCGGGTACCACAACAAGCCTGAAGAGACGGCCGCAGCGCTGAAGGACGGCTGGCTGCTGACGGGCGACATCGGCGAGCTCGACGAGGGTGGCCGGCTGAAGATCACCGATCGCAAGAAGGATCTCATCAAGACCTCGGGCGGCAAGTACGTCGCGCCGCAGAACCTCGAGGGCAAGTTCAAGCTCGTCTGCCCGTATGCATCGAACGCCGTCGTCCACGGCAACAACCGCAACTTCGTCGTCATGCTCGTCGCGCTCGACCCCGAGGCGATCATGGAGTGGGCGAAGGCCAACGGCGTCAACGGCGGCTACGAGGAGGTGGTGAAGGATCCCCGCACGCACGCGCTCATCAAGCCCTTCGTGACCGAGCTCAACAAGGGCCTCGCCAGCTACGAGGCGGTGAAGAACTTTGCGATCCTGCCGAAGGACCTCACGCTCGACGCCGGCGATCTCACGCCAAGCCTCAAGGTGAAGCGCAAGGCGGTCGAGACCAAGTACAAGGACCTGCTCGAGGGCTTCTACACGGGCAACATCGCCGAGGTCTGACGTTGACGCGCCGCTCGGTCCTGCTGTTCACCCTGGCGACCGCGGGCTGCAGCGGTGGCGGCGCCAGGACGTTCGAGCTCACCCTGACGATGCCCGACCGAAGCGTCACGAAGACGACGCTTGGCGGGGACACCGGCTTCGTCTTCGACGGCCAGCAGCGCGCGACGGCCTCGTTTCCCGACATCGGCACGTGGAAGAAGGACGTGCCGTTGGGGCTCTCGATGCGGGTCGCTCCGCTGCAACCGGGCCGCTACGGCACTGGAGGTCACCTGCACCTGGGCGCCGACACCACGGCTTCGGCGAAGTCACTCACGCTCGATCTCTCGGTCGAGCGGGTGCGCTGGCAGAACGACGGCGCTTTCCCTTTTCGCCTCGAAGGTACGCTCACCGGCACCTCGACCGAGAACCACACGCTCGAGGGTCGCTTCAGCACCACCACGAACGACTGTACCGACGCTGGTGGAGCTGCGACGGGCGCGTTCCTCTGCGGCGCGCCGTATCCTTCGAAGAAGCGCTCTGAGCAGGTGTGGACCGTCGACAGCTGGCTGACCGAGGGCGACTGCCCCGAGGCCATCTTCAAGCGCTACGCGAGCGGCCCGACGTACACCATCAACCCCCGTGAAGCCTCAGCCGGTGGGCAGAAGTCGCTCAGGTGCGTGATGACGAACGCCGCGAGCGCCACGTCCATCTGCGGCGCCAGCGAAGAGGGCTTCCAGGCTGACGGCTGCACCTGGGCCATCACCGCGTTCTCGACGCCCGGCATCGCGTCCGCGGGGCCCCCTCGCATGGCGATCTTTGCGGGCACCACCGGCTCGTGCGCGGTGAAGCTGTGCACGATGTCGCCGAGGGCCTTCGTCCACAAGTCTGGCGCCACGGCGCAGGACTGAGCCCCTGAAGGGCCGGGCGGCCGACGGTAGGACATCGTCATGACAGCGACTTCGAGCGCCCCCGGCGTTCAAGACCTCACCTCCCCCGACGCACGGCGGAGCGCGTTCAACGCACCGCGAACGTCTTGACGAAGAACGCCACCGTCATCGCCCACCCGAGCACGACGACGAAACGCTTCACCACTCGCGCGTCGAAGCTCAACGCAAAGCGGGCCGCCACATAGCCTCCCGTGGTTGACGCCACCGCCATCGCGAGCGCCTTCGGCCACTCCACGAGCCCCGACGCGATGAAGACCACCGTCGCGGTCAGGTTGATCGCCAACCCGAGCACCGACTTGAGTCCGTTGAGCCGATGGAGATCGCGCCCGCCCCCCAGCAGCGTCAGCGCGGCCAGCATCAACAGGCCGATGCCGCCACCGAGGTAGCCACCATAGAGACTGATGGGGACCTGAGCGGCCAGCACCACCCATCGCGGTGTCTGCCCCAGGCTCGACAGCCACGCCCGGAGTCGATCGCCAACCGTGAAGAGCACGGCCGCGAACAACACGAGGAAGGGGACGAGCTTCTCGAACGCGTCGCTGGGTGTCGCCAACGCGAGGAAAGCTCCAGCGAGGCCACCACCGAGGCTCACCAGGATGAGGGGCACCAGCGAGCCCCGCTCTTCGTTCATCACCGAGCGATAGCCCCACGCGCTCGCCACCGAGCCGGGCCACAACGCCACGGTGCTCGTCGCGTTGGCCGCCAGCGGCGTCGTGCCTGTGAAGACGAGCGCAGGGAACGTCAAGAACGTGCCCCCACCCGCGATGGCGTTGAGGCCGCCGGCGAGAAACGCCGCGCCGACGAGCAGGCACCACGTGAGCACGACCGAAGACGTATCACGCGACCGCCCGGTGCAGCACAATGCCGCCCATGCGTCACGTCGCCATCGGAGATCCACAAGCGTCTTTCGAAACCTTCGTTCGAATCCTCGACGGCCACGGGTTGCTCGACGACGAGGGCGCGCTCGCCAGCGACGTGCACCTCGTCTCGATGGGCGATCACTTCGACTACGGCAGGCCCGAGCTGCGCGCAGAGGCGACCAAGGCCGGGGCGGCGATTCTGTCATGGCTTGCCTCACACCCGCCGGAGCAGGTCACCATTCTCATCGGCAACCACGACCTCGCGCGGGTGTGCGAGCTGTTCCCCTTCAGCGACCAGTCCTTCATCCTCGCGCACGCTGAGGCACGCGCGCTGTACGAGGCGAAAGCGCCAGCAGACGCGTTCCTGAAGAAGTACCCCAGCGTGCCCGACACCGAGTGTCTGGCGCGCGACTACTCGTGCTTTGCCGCCTCGCAGAGAGCGCTGGTCACGGAGCTTCTCCGCTCCGGGCGTTTTCGTCTGGCCGCGCACCACCAGGGGCTGCTCCTGGTGCACGCGGGGGTCACCACCGATGACTTCTCGCTGGCGGGCATCGACGCGCGCGACGCGGCCACGGCGTGTGACGGGCTCAACCGCTTCCTCGACGAACGGGTCGCTGCGTGGAGCGACGGCCCGCTGCAGCTGGCCCCGATTCACCAGACGGGCACGCCGTCGACCGGAGAGGGCCGCGGGGTGCTCTACCACCGCCCGTGCGATCCCTCGAAGCAGCCGCCGTCACGCCTCGAGGGACCACCACGACGCCGCTTCGATCCGCGAACGCTCCCGCCGGCGTTCCCTCAAGCCATCGGGCACATCCGGGACAACAAGTGCCGCGAGCTGATGCCGCACTGGAGCCCGCCGGGGACCGCCGTCGATGGTCCGCTGCGGTCGCTCGTCGTGGACGGAGCTCGGGCGAGCTACGTGATCGGCTGCCGGGCTGACGCGCGCCTGTTCTTCACCGACGCCGGCATGTCGCACGCCCACCCGGATCGATACGAGCTGTTCGATCTCGACGCTCGCGCGCCGCTCCAACGCCCGGACTGAGCCGGGGCTTGCTCCTGACGAGCGGCTCGACGCCAGTTCGATGCCCCGACCGGCGCTCCAGCTCAGAGCTCGACGCGCGTGATCAGCGGGACGTGATCGGACAGACCATGGAACGGGCTCGCGTCATCACCGAAGGCTCGGGTGTCCTGCATGTCGGAGAACTCGACCTTGTGCCCGAAGATGTGATCGAGGTGCATGCGCAGCTTCAGGAAGCCTGCCGTCGAGAACGAGTTGGTCCGGCTCGGGTCGATCAACTTGAGTGCTTCCTGCGCCCCCTGGAGCGTCGAGTCACCTGTCAGCAACTTGTAGACGGGCGTCGCCGGCGCGGAGTTGAAGTCGCCGACGATCAGGTACGGCTCATTGCGCGCGACGTGCCGTGCATAGTCGGCGACGGCCTTCGCCTCGGTCAGCTGATTCGCCCCATGGCCCATCTTCGTTCTCTGGCTCCAGAACTCCTTCGCCCAGGGGGTCGGCAGCGAGAGGTGGGTGTTGAAGAGGTGAACCGGCCGGCCCTTCGCGTCCTCGAGGTGAAGGTGCGCGGCGATGCGCGTCTGCTTCACGCGCCTGAGACGCTCCGAGCCGCGGTGGGTGATGTCGAAAGGCTGCTCGGAGTTCCCCTTCAGGACGTTCGTCGTCTGCTGGTTGACGAGAATGGCGAGGCCCGTCGTGTAGACCTTCAGGGGGCCGACCCCGTACACGTGCGCTGGGTAGTAGAAGGCACGGTACGGCATCGCGACGCCACGCCGTTGCAGCGACGACTCCAGGTAGCGGAGGAACGCCTCGAGCTGCGTCTCTGATGGGTGCCCACCCCGATGCGCCGCCGAGGAGCGAATCGACTTCGTCTCGACTTCCTGAAGCGCCACCACGTCGGCCAGTGGCGTGAGGCCTGCGATGGCGTGGGCGATGCCCTGCTTCGAGGTCGCCGTGCTCGCCAGCCCCTTGAGCGCGTGGCCGAAGTACCGAACGTTGTAGCTGACGATGCGCATGACGTTTCGAGTCTAACGCCGTGGCCAGCGGCCGGTGAGTCTCGCCTCGAGCGCCAGCCCTTCGAGCCACCCAGGCCCGTCGGGGACGAAGCGCTCTGGCGCCGACAGCACCAGCGCCTCGAGCGCTTCCACCTCGGCATCGGCGAGGGCGTCGTCGACCGCCAGCCCACGAGTTCCAGGAGCGAGGGGCAGCTCGACCGAGAGCCCCGCCAGCTTCGCGAACGACGCGAGCAGCAGCCGGCGCAGCCCCTGCTTCGCCAGGGCGTCGGCGTCGGGCAACGCCTGGAGCGCGCGCATCGTCTCGCCGTGCGCGTCCATCAGGCGTCGGCGCCGCACGAAGGAGCTCAACGACACCACCCGCGCCGGCCGAGGGGGCTTGCGGGCCAGCTTCGCGGCAACCTCGAGGGCCTGCACGGCATCGTGCGCCTTCTGGTCCACCACGTTCGAGCGCAGCCACGCGAGGACCTCAGCGCGCCGCGTCTCGGACCACTTCGGCGTCGCGTGCACGAGGGCTCGCCACGTTCGCTGCTTGTAGAAGACGCCACGCGCGCGCTCGATGAACGCTGACGCCTCGCGCCTGGTGAGCACCCGCCGTCGGACAGCGTTCGAGAGCGTGGCCTCGACGTTGACGAGGGGGACGGTGAGCGCCTGGTACTTCGAGTCCGCGTCACCGTGCAGCAACACCACGTCGGCGTCGTCGGTGCGAGCGCCCGAGACGTAGGCGCCGGCGATACGGCCCACGGGCAACAGCCCCTCGCCGTGCAGCTCAGCAGCACGCAAGGCGCCCATGCTCGACGCGCCGATGACGTGCACCCCGCTCGCGAGGGCCGCCCGGAGCTCGTGATGCCAGACCGACGGCACGGCCTCGAACACTCCGTCGATGAGGACGATCACCCTGGGGCGCGATGGCAGTACGCGGAAGACGTCTCCTTGTCGCGCGGGCGGCAGGTAGCGCGCCCGCAGCGTCTTCCGCGCGGTCGCCACGGGGAGCGTCGGGCCAAGGAACACCACGACGTCACGCGCGCTCATCGCAGCAGCTCCGATTCGTCGAGCCCCAGACCGATCGCTTTCACGACATGAAGCGGTGCGCTGGCGGTGGTGACGACGACGACCTGCGACGACACCTCTCGAGGCCAACCCTTCACGGCGCGGGCGGCTGGGAGTGCCCGGTGATCGAGGCGGTCGAGCGCAGCGAGGAGTGAGGCGCCGTGCTCCCGAACGCCGGTCGCGACGTCATCACGGGCCCCATGGATCTCGGTGAGCCGTGATTGCGCAGCTTCGAGGAGGGCCGCGGTGAGCGCCTCCTCGGGCGTCCGTCGGCACGCGTAGCCGGCCGTCAGCGGAACGGACGACTCGTCACGATCGAACAGCAACACGCCAGCGAGTGGGAGGGGCGCCCTTGCGAGCAGACACGGCACGACGGTGAAGCCACGCGCCTCGAGCTGGGTCACCAGCGGAGGAGTCCACGACACCAGGGAACGCTCGAGCACGCGCGGCGTCCACCCGTCCGGAATCGCCTCGGCGAGGGCGTGGCGTTCCCAGACCTCGAGCACCGCATGCTCGAGCGCACGCGCCTGCGTGACGTGGGCGCCGTAGCCATTGCTCGACCATGGCGCCGTTGACGGCCCGAGCCAGTGAGTCCCTCGGGGCGGGCAGAACACACGCTCGGCGGCGACCCAGACGTTGGCGCCGTCTGAGAGCCGCTCGCCACGAATCCACGCCCGCCGGAGCCCGTCGTCGTCGAGCACGAGTCCATCGAGGTCGTCGCCGCGCGCGAACGTCAGTCGAGAGGGGTCGGGCCGCTCGGCCGAGAGCAGCTCGGCAGCCTCGCCCAGCGCGCTCCACTGCGCTTCCCCCCGAGTCATCCCCTTTCCCTGCGTCACCTGGAGGACGTGACCGGTGGGGCGGACAGCCGCCATCACCTCGATGCCGCACCGGTCCATCAGAGTGACACGGGCGAGCCGTGAAACCCCGAGCGAAGACAGAAGGGACTGAGGAGGGCCGGAAGCCATCGAAGCCATCGTGCCACGCGAACGCGGCGGGTCTTCCTCTTTCGCCGAGGCGTCACGTCGCTCGCGAGCAGCCAGTCGAGCGGCCGCGAAGGCGCGGCGGGCTTGTGTCTGGCATCGTGGAGACTGGCGTTCCAGTCGAAGGGTGCACAGCGGGCCGTCGCGCTCGACGTCGCCAACGGGCGTGTCCCGTCGTCTCGCGCGGGTTCGCCACCAACCGTCGCTGGTTGCGATTCAGGAGGCGCCGCCGAATGAACGTCGAAGGCGTTTCGGGCGCGTCGAGTGCCAAGGTTCCCGCCAGGGCGCGGAGCACGACGGCCCAGCGTGACAGCTTGTCCAGGGCACGCGTCCAAAACCCAGCGGTGTGGCGGCTTCTCGGCACTCCCTTCTGTGACTCGCGCACGGCATGTCGCTCGCGCGTCGAGGCCCACCTGACCTCGGCCATCGGTCGCTCGACACGAGACCCGGGACGCAGTGAGGTGGCAGCGTGCCGCGGCGGGCCCGTTCGTTCCACGTTTCGAGGAGTCACCTGATTCAGGGCGTCGTCGCAGGGCTCGTCCTGACGCACACCATCTCTTGCGGAAGGACTGAGCCCCTCATCGAGACCATCACCGTCGCGCTCGACGCGGGGCGCGCGGCTGCCGGGCGTGCTGACGCGGGCAGCGTCCTCGATGGGGGCGCCGCCGACGCAGGCCGTGATGCAGGACTCATCGACGCAGGCGGCCTCTTCGACGCTGGCGTCCCCGCTCCGTGCATCAACGCGCCCGGGCCGTCGACGGCGCAGCGCTGCTCCCAGAAACTGCGCTTCACCTCGTTGTCACGCTCGATGACGTCGTGCTTCGTCGACGTGCGCATGAGCCCCGGTGACGAAGGGACCCTCGAGTGGGACTGCGGAACACCCACGGGCCGCGCGGAGGTGCGTTTCCCACGCGCCCGCTTCACGGGCGTGGTGACAGGCGATCGGCTCGACGTCTGCTTCGGCTCCGAGTTCGACTGGAGCGACGGCTGCAAGTGGACCTCGGCCCAGGCACTGCGAGGCGCGCTCGGCGCTGGCGTGACGATCCAGCTCACCTACTCCGAGGCGCCGCTCGCGGGTCAGCGCGGGTGCGTGGTGCCCTGCGCTGCTTCCGGCGAGGTGCTCAACCTTGGGCCCTGACTCGTCCAGTTCGAGCCCACGCTCGACCGGAATCGCGGTCGTCGCCGCCGCCGCGTCGTGTTGGGGCACGTGGCCACTCTTCGTTCGCCACGGCGGTCAGAGCGGGCTCGTCGTCGGCTTCCTCACGATGTCGGTGATGGCGCTCCCTGCGTTGCTCCTCGTGCGACGGCTGCGCTTCGACGACAAGGGCGCGCTGATGGCCCTGGTCGTCGTGGGAATCGCCGATGCCGCCAACGTCGCGCTCTACTTCTCAGCGCTCGAGCAGGGCCCTGTCGTGGTCGCGGTGTTGACGCACTACCTCGCGCCGCTGCTGGTCGCCCTCACCGCGCCGTGGATGCTGAGAGAGCGCCGCTCACGACGAGCGCTGTGGGCGCTGCCGATCATCCTCTTCGGCTTGTGGCTCGTGTTGCCGGGCGCCGACCAGCCGGGCTCTGCATGGAACGCGGGGCTGCTCGGGAGTGCCTCGGCCGTGTTCTACGCCGCGCTGGTGCTCGCGAGTCGGCGCGCAGCGGTCTCGTTCTCACCCCTCGCCGTGACGTCGTTCCACGCCGTGGTTTCCGCGGCGTTGCTCCTCGTCGTCTTTCGAGAGCGCGCCCTTCCCACCCAGCTCGATGGAGGCGTCGCGCTCCTGCTGGGTGGCGCCGTCATCAACGGGCTGGTGGGTGCGTTCCTCTTCAACTTCGGCCTGCCCCGCATCGGTGCGCAGCTGACTGGCGTGCTGACGTACCTCGAGCCGGTCGTCGCAGCCGTGCTGGGCGTCCTGGTGCTCCACGAGAGGGCGACCGTCTCGAGCGCGGCCGGCCTGCTGGTGATGATCAGCGCGGGCGCCTGGGTCGCCGTCGAGCGATGACGGCTACGGCGTCGATTGCGGCTGCGCGGGTGGCTCGGTCGCAGGCGTCGACTCGCTGGTCGGCGTGGCCTCGACCGGTTGGGTCGCGACCGTCTCGCTCTTCTTGCCCTTGAACTCGTAGCCGATCTCCACGTCGACGACGAAGCCGAGCTGGCTGTCGTAGCGCCGCACCTCGGGGTTCAACCGGAACGTCTGGTAGGCACGCCCGTTCACGAAGAGGAACGGGAGGATCTTCAGGCGAGCCCCGGCGTAGAACACCGTGTCAGGCGTCTGTGGATCGATGCGGAAGATGGCCGCCGCCGAGGTGATGCCGCGTTTGTAGTAGCTCCCGAAGATCTGAAAGAAGTCGAGCACCGGCACCTCGAGGTGGGCGATGAGGTTGGTGTTGGGCAGGTTCGACACGCCCTCGGCGGCCAGCGTCAGGCCGACCTTCCCGGGGATGCCCCAGCTCGCCTCGACGTAGTACCCGAGCCGCTGGCCGAGCCCGCGATCCATCACCACCTGCTGCCGGGTGAGCGCGTTGCGCGACGCCTGCCCGGGGACTTCTTCGCTCGCGAAGATGAAGCGCTCGATCTCGTAGAAGGTGTCGAAGTAGCTGGGCATGTACCGGCTGCCCAGCACGCGGAACTCGCCCACCACCCGGAACGCATTGACGATGTCGGTGCCGACGTTGAAGCGGCCGAGCAGACCTGCCGTGAAGCCCCCGTCGCCGCCGATGAGCATCGAGTAGTCGACGTAGGGCTTGAGGTCGACGTTGCTCGTCTTCAACACCTTCACCTCGGCGTCGACGCCGATGAGCCCCACGGGGCGCGCGGCCGAGAGCAGCCGCCCCTGCGAGTCGATCTGCCGAAGCCCGGTCATTCCATCGGTCGTCAGCTGATACGGCGCGCGCCAATCGGTCGCACCACTGACGCCCACCGACAGCGTCTTCGCGAGCAGGTTCTCGCTCTTGAAGAACGAGAGCGGCTTGATGAAGGCGATGCCCGCCAGGGTGTTCCACTCGAGGAGATCGTTCGTGAAGAGCTCGAACCCGCCGAAGTCGTTGTACGCGTCGACCTGCGCCGAGGCGCGCGGGTAGTCGATGTCGACGTTGGGGGCGTAGCGCCGAACCAGGGCTCCATGGCCGATGGTCGACGCGTAGCGCTGGCCTGCTGAGATGTAGAGTCGGTCTTCTTTCCGGCCCCACGTCACGTATTTCAGCACGCGCCCGAAGTCGTGAACGCTGTCCCAGTCTTCGGTGCGCAGGCGCCCCAGTCGTCGGGTCAGCAGCGGAGCTCCCGACGCATCGGTCGCGAAGTTCACGAGCTCGAGCCGCAACGGAACGCCGAACCCGAGGCCCAGCTTGCCGTCGAAGAAGCGCAGATCGACCAGCGGCTCGAGCAGCAGATAGAAGGCCGTCTCGAAACGATCGAGACCCGCCGACAGCCCGATGCGATTGTTCTTCACGACGAGGCGGTCGCTGCCCAGGTACACCGACAGCTCGCCCTTCACGAAGCCTGCCGTGGGCGCCTTCGTCTCGCCAACCACGACGGGCTCGGTGCTGATCGGCGGCTGCTCCACCGGCGCGTCAGCCGGGAGCGCGCTCACCTCTGTCGAGGCCGACGGAGAACTGTCGGACGCTGCACCTGCGTCGAGCTGCGCAAGCGCCGTCACCACCAGCAGGCTGAGCATCGGTTCTCCCCCCGGACCGCCAGAACGTCATTGCCCGTCGCCGCTCAGCGCCCGCAAGGATTCATCGGCTTGAGGAACTTCGCCAGCTCGGACTCGTCGGCGACCGTGCCGGTGAGCTCGAGCTCTCCCGCGGGCTTCGAGGGCGACGGATCTCTCATCGACCACACGCCGACGTGCAGCTGCTCGCCGGGGCAATCGAACAGCACTGAGGCGTTGAGCCCGTCTTCGGCCGTCTGCTGCGTGCCGGTCCCGAACTGCCCACGCGCCGCCACGTAATAGATCTTGCGGCCGTCGACGGTGAGGTTGCCGCGCTTGATGACGTCACGCGCATCGATGTTCACGCCGTTGCTCCTCAGGCTGCTCGCGTCGCCCTCTCCGCTCACGAAGAAGGTCTTGGTGCGTTTGTTCTCTTCGTTCGCCATGACCCGCAGATACGTGAAGAGGTGGTCGCCGATCTCGAAGCCGCCGTCTGCGAGCGTTGGAGCATCGGTCAGGAGCGCCGTGTCGACGAGTCCGAACACGCTCATCGACATCGCGACGGTGTAGCCAGGGGGAAGCTCGCCGAGCATCTTCCGGGCATTCTCGTTGCGGGCCTTCGGGTCGGTGACTCCGGCGGCCATGTCGCTCGCCTTCTTCGCGACGACCCCGAAGAAGATGGCGATGCCGAGACAGGTCAGCGCCGCGAACCCACCACAGCCAAGGAGGACATACAGCCACGGCGATCGCTGCTTGGGGGCGGCTTGTTCCATGAGCACCGCATAGCCGAACCCGGTGCCAGCGCAACGACTGCCGTCAGACCGCGCCCATCGCGAGCACGGTGTAGACGCTGCGAAGGTAGGTATCGAGCGCGTCGAAGAGCCGCAGGTACTGCGAGATGCCCATCGCTGCGCCCGTCCCCAGGAGCAGGATTGCGTGACTCACAATGCTGTACTCAACCATCGATTGGCCGCGGGCGCGCCGGCGGCGGGCCTGGCGGAGCGATTTCGTGAGGGCCTTCGTCGTGGGAGTGATCATGGCGTCTTTCCCTTTTTCGGTTTTTGTCCCGAGCATTCCTGCTGGCACTGTGCCTCGAGGCCTTTGACCACCACGGCACAGCTGGACAAGGCCGCTGGCTTATTGGCCGCATTCTGCCGGCACTGCTTGTCGAACGCAGCCTTGACCTCCTGGCAGCGGCGGGTGCACGAAGGTCCCTTGTCGCCGTTCGCCAGCGACGCGAACAGCAATGCACCGACGATCACCAGACGAGTCATGGGGCCGTCCTCGCTTGTTCGAGGGTGTACATCAGCTTGACCTCACCGGCTCCCTCGCGAAACGAGGCTGAGACAGACTGCGAGCGCCCCGCCTTTCGGCCAATGAAGGACCGACTGGTCTGTGATGACATGAGGTCTTCCACGGCCCAACCGTCCCTCCGCATCAGCGTCATGATCTCGTCGACGGTATCGCGCAGTTCGCCACGCCTCGCGGTGGTGACGACACTCCGAGTCTTCCCTTCCATCGCCATCTGCACGACTTGAGGCGGGCGTGCCTCGGTGGGCAGCACGAGTCCGGCCGGAAGATTGCGCTTGCCGTCCAGGAGTCGCTGCGGCCGCGACGCCGACAGCAGCACGATGGTTTCGGTCGAGGTCGGGGTGTTCTTGATCACCGACACCATGTGGACGATGCCCTCGGCGAGGCCCCCGTCGGACTTCTCCTCTTCGAGCCACGCCACATACCCCATGTCGCGGCCGAACATCTGGCTGACGATGGGGACGCCCGCGTCGGCGTAGGTGTATTCGTAGTGCGAGATAATCTGTTCGGGTTGGTCCTTCGTGGCGAACCACGACGCCATCAGGGGCATGCCCATGACCTGCCCGACATCGGCCAGCCGCCGGGGCTGCGCGCCAGGGTACGGAGGAATGCCGCGCAGGGAACGCGGGTCGGCAGCCATGGGATCGACACCATCGCGAGGAGCTCCGGACATCGGCTCGCCCATCGGGATCAGCTTCTCGGCTGTCGAGTCAGCGTGCGCGAACATGGCCTCAAGCGCATCTTCGTCCCCCGGGCGATTCCCCAAAACGGCGCCGACTCCCATTCCAAGCACAGCTGCAAGCAACAGGAGCCCGACGACGCCAAACGACCGCTTCGTCACGGCGCGAGCCCGAAGTACCCGCTCTGCCGCGAGCCTTCGGTTGCCTGAACGCGCGAATCACCCCATTGCGCGGCCCAGTGGCCGCCGAAAGGCTGCTGTGCGCTGTTGGGCTTGAAGGCTGCCGCCGCCGTCGTCACGTCGTCTCCGACGATGTCATCACGAGATTCTTCCGCCAGCATCTCCTGATCCTCGATTTCCTCGTTCCATTCCTCGGCCTTCTCCGTCGCGTCACTGGCGGTGCCGTAGGCGGCCTCGATCCGATCGTACAGTGGGCCGCTGCCAGGTGCCGTCGGGTCAATCCCACCCGTAGGGCCAAGCGCCCATGAGTCGACCAGCATCGCGTGCTCGGTCAGCGCGAGCCGCCAGTAATTTGAGCCCAACGAGGTGTCGCCCTTCTCTTCCAGAACGTTCTGCTTTTCGACCACCTTATGGACCTCGTCCTGGTCTGACCGCGTCCCCGCAATGCCGACAGCCCACCGCGACTTCATTCTCGTCTTGTTCTTCCCACTGGCGTCGACGTTGACAGTGAAGCCTTTGCCGCCGCGGAAGTTGTTCAAGAAGCTATTGGGCAGATAATGGTTCACGACGCCAAGGCGCGAACTGCAGGTGACGACACCGCCATTTCCGAAATCCGCGACGGCGGAAGTTGCTGCGCCGTTCGGCGTCAGCGGTTCAGAACTGCTGCACTTGACCTGCCCTCCGTAGTTCTTGTGATCGACACCAGTCCAACACTCATGCGCCGTCATGGCCTTGTGGTGCCTCACGTCATTGCACTCGAAATCGTTGTCGTACGAATCGTACGCGGCGCTGTGATCGCAGTACGTGAGTCGGCTGAAGTTTGCGATGCCGTCGGCAGGCTGGGCTGAGGCATAATCGAGAATCGTGAAATCCCAGGAGGCCTGCACGGCAGCTTCCTGCCCGTTGAGCTTCGTGATCAACATGTCCTGCAGGAAGATCATGTACATGATCAACGGCACCAGGAAGATCATCGAGACCGCGAGCTCGACCGAGGCTGCACCGCGACGAGTCTGCTTGAGCGCTTTCAAGGTGAGTCCTTTCCTTCGACGGGTGCCTGCACGTCGGCATTCGGGTCTCCTGCGATGTTCAGCACCTCACGTAGCTCCGCGCGCTTGAACGGGTGCAGCTTTGCGCGCCAGAACGGGTCGAACCCATTCGGAGGGAGCTTCCAGCTGGCGCCGAGTTGGTGGAAATAGGCCTTGGCCTTGCCGACTGCGACGCCCGTGTTCTCGGCGACGAGGGTGATCTTTCGCTGCTCGTTGCCGATGCGGAGGTTGATCGTGCCGCTGCCATTCTTCGCGACCTCGAAGGCCCCTTTCCCGCCCTTCTGCAGCAAACGCAGATCCTGCGTGACGGCGCCGTACGCATTGGGCTGGCCCCAGTCGTTGTCGGCCGAGGGGTTGGTGTGCGCATTGAAGCTGATGAACGTCGCCTCATGAGGAAGATTGGCGATGGTCTTGAACTCGGGGTGATTGTCGCCGACCGCGCCCGTGTGCTGGCCCCCCCCCTGAGACGAGAACACGCTCGAGCCAAGAGTCATGACGCCGATGCCGTGACGCCAGGTGACCAGTGTGCCACCGCGTCCGGTCGCCGAGCCAACGTTGAGAGCTTCCTCACCGTTGTTCGATTGCTTGTCGAATTCGCTGGCACCGACGCGAGACGAAAAAGCGCCCGGAAGATAGGTCGCGGTGTAGTGCCCCTCCTCCTGGATCTCCATCATCTTGTCTGGGTCGGTGACGACGAAGGGACCACCCTTCGCGAATTGCTCGTCGCCCAGCATCGCGCCGAGCCCACCAACCTTGTTGAAGAGACCACGCGCCGCGTTTGCGCAGTTCTGCATCGACTTGGAGCGCTCCGAAGGGGGGGGCCGCGCCCGTTGAAAGACGAGGGGCTCTGAGCCGCTACAGGCGCCGATGTCGTCAGGGCCGTCGAGCGTGCAGAGGAAGTTGTTCACGTTCGTGCTGTGAAGGCCGTCTGCGTACTCGGCCTGTGGAGCGGTCTTGGAGAGCATCTCGGTCAAGATCGAGCCACCGTTGATCTCTTCCTGCACCTGACTGACGAAATCCTTCTCCTGGTCGTAGAGCGACTTCTTGGCCTCGTAGAGTTCCTTCACCGCGTCGTTGAATTCCTGCTCCTTCGAAGACAGCTTCCCTTCGAACTCATCTTTGGCACTTCTGTATTCTAGAGAAATGAGCCCTGCCTTCACCGCGTCAAGGCAATGAATGAAGCAGGGGCCGATTGTGCAGCACTTCCCTGCCTCCATCGCCGCGATTTCGATGAACGCCACGGCCCCCCCCTGGAGCATGTTGACCTCGTGCGAGGCGATCGTGTTCCACGCATGAAGCGACATCTGAGCAACGGTCAGGGCCGCGATGGTACGGTTGATGACCGCGTTCACGTTCATCGCGCGAGCCTGCAGAACCGCGACGCTGTAGGCCTGAGCGTCAGCAGCCTGTTGAATTCGGATTCGCTCGTGCGCCGTGTGGGCAATGTTGAAGCCGATCAGCATCATCAGCGCCAGCATCAGCATCGTCACCACCGAGAGCACCATCGTCTGGCCGCGGCGTCGAGAGTGGAGGGTCGAGGAGTTCATTGGAAGGGTCTCCACTACTTTCGCGCCCAGGGGATCTTGCAGTCAGGACTCGTTCCAGCGCCGCCAGCACTGGGCAGGTTCGAGTGGCCATCGCGACTGAAGTTTGACTGCATTCGCATCGCGTAGCTGGCGCGGATGGGCATGATGTATTTCTTCTGATCGGCCAGCGACTTCAGACGAGTCTTGAGCGTTTCTGGGTTGTTGGGGTTCTTCTTGAAACCGGGGTTGCTGGGGTCCTTGTTGGCGTTCTTCTTCCAACCCAGCCATCGCTGCTTCTTGGGAGAACCCTCCTCTTCTCCAAGCGCAAGCCGCCAGACCATCCAGTTGGCGAAGGGAATGTACATTCTGTAGAAGACCGTCACCTGGATCTGCAGCTTGGTCGAGTTGAAGCCCTTCCAGTCGTTACCGGGGCGAGCCACCCGCGCGTCGTCAAAATCTTTGTCCGGCGCCACCTGACTCTGCTGGGGGTTGCAGACCGCGACTTCGACGAAAGGGACCGTCCCCTGCTTGTTGGTCCGCATGCCAGCCCAGGCCGTGTCGTAAGCACTCGCGCTGTCAGTCTTGTACGGGGCCCCTGCAGTACTGTCGCGGCCGAGGACCGGCAGGAGAACTGCGAGGGCCGCATTCTCCATGTCCTTCTTTTCACCACGATTCAGCGCGCCCGCACGAACGGCTTTGTACGCAGAGTACTTCGTCATCACGCGCGCGTGATGCATCAGGCCAAGCTGAAGAAGCCCGAGGATCAGGAATACGAAGACCGGCATCACGATGGCGGTCTCGACGACGACCTGGCCCCGCGCACGTCGCATGCCGTGAGTGTCTCCCAAGTGGCGCGTCCCGGCGAGCGGTGCGGCCACCGGACCGATGAGACCGGTGCGAGGATTCATGAGGTCATCATCGGAGCCAGCCTGTCCGCCCTGCCATCCGTCAGGTGGACCGACACGTCGTCAGGTATTTCAGGTGTTTATGCCTACTCCGTGGGCGGCGCCCCTGCGGCTTCGAACTCGTCGAAGCCGTCGATGGTTCGCAGCAGCGCTCGTGAGAAGTTGAAGCAGGGGTGCTCACGTGTCGGGAAATGCTCGGGGATGTTCTCGAGCACCTGCCGGCCGTCGGCGAACGCGTTGGGGCGGGTGTTCACGATCGACTTGAACTTCACGATCATGGCGTTGCACTTGCGATCGAGCTCGGGGCGGATCTCTTTCATTCGCGTGCGTGACAGGGTGATCAGCTCTGGTGGAGCGTCGGGCGTCGCTTCGAGTAACAGCCACGCCTCGCGATAGGTCTTCCACGCGCGGAACAGGTTGGGCGCGCCCACCTCACGCAGCTCCCAGTCCTTGGCGGCTTTGTCGATTTCTCCCTGCGCGCGACGACGCGCCTCTTCGGTCGACATCTCGGGCACGGGGATGATCTCGACCCAGAGGTTCCAGATCTTCCAATCGTCGCTTCCCGGAGGATTCCTCACGTTGTCGAAGACGATGAGGTTCTCGTCGCGAGCCTTGAGGGTCGCGGCCGGCAACACCATCTCGACCTCGCGCGACTCGACGTCGATGTTGTCGGGTGGAACGACGCCGAGGTCCTGTCCGTTGAGGTTGATCGTCACCTCGTCGGCCGAGATGTTCGCCGCCTGGTAGTGCAGCACGCCGACGATGCGCGTCGGCGACATGGCTGCGAACGTGAAGGCCTTCTGGTCGAGGGTGCTGAAGGTGACGTCCCCCGAGCCGAAGCTGTCTTCGATGGCCTGTCCGTCCGACGGCAAGCTCCTGGGCTCGGGCCGATTCACTCGCGTGCGCGGCCACGCCACGTAGCCCGCCAGTCCGACGGTGCCCAGGAGGAGCACGGCGCCAAAGATGGCGAGCAAGGCGCGCGCGCCCTTCGGCAGGTCTTGCCAGAGCAACTGAACGCGGCCGCCGGCCGACTGGTTGAGCTGGCGACGCATGCGCGCCCGGTCGGCCGCGGTGAACTCGACGGCTTCGGCGTCTTCAGCGTCCCGCGGTTCGATCGCCCGCGATCGCGACGATCGCTGGATCGCCGCGGCGCCCCGTGACGGGCGTTCGACGCCGTTCCCTTTCGGCGGACGCTGCAGGTCCCCGCGTGACGCGCGTTGCTCGAGCGCCTTCGGCTTGGGGACGTTGACGAACGAGGTCGAGTTCACCGGCTCGCCCTGCGCACCCTCCTCGGCGTCGTCACCCGTCGATTCGGGCTCGTCATCGGCCACCGGCTCGTCTTCATCGGCGTTCGCTGAAACAGGCCTCGCCGCCTTCCGCGGTGGAGGCGTCGGGGCTGCATGTTTGGGAAGACGGGCCGCGTCGTCGGGGTCTTCGCGCTCTGCGTCCTCGTCCATCGTCGAGGAGGGCGCCGGAGCCATCGTCTGATCGAGGTTCAGCTCGAAGCGGAAGACGGTGTCTCCGATGATGATGGAGTCTCCGTCCTTCAGCTCCTTCGCCTGCTTCACAGACGCGCTGTTGAGCCTGGTGCCGTTGGCGCTGCCGAGGTCCTCGACGTAGTACCGGCCGTCCTGCTCGAACACGCGGGCATGGCTGCGCGAGGCCGCCTGGTCCTTCACGACGACGTCATTGTCGGCGGTGCGACCGAGGCGAGCTTCGTCCGCGAACGAGTGCTCCTCGCCCGAGGCAGCGCCTTTGGAGACCTTGAGGTGGAAGGCCACGGCCCCAGAGCGAATACGGCCTGCGCGGAGAGGTCAAGGGCTTGTCGACGGGCCGGCTTCATGGCTTGCCCTTTCTCCATGCGCTCCGTCATCGCCGGCCTCGACGTCGTCACGCTTCAACAGACAGCCACTGCGCCTCCCGCCGGCCTGGTGGTGCTCTGCCACGGCTTCGGCGCCCCCGGGACGGACCTGGTCGGGCTCGCCGAGGCGCTGGTCTCGGTCGAGCCCTCGCTCGCTCCGGTACGTTTCCACTTTCCTGCGGCGCCGCTGTCGCTCGGACACCTCGGCTACGGCGACTCGCGCGCCTGGTGGATGATCGACTTCGAGGAGATCGCGAAGCTGCGACAGGCCAGCCCCGAGGCGCTCGCGGCGTTTCGCAAGGTGGAACCCGACGGAATGCCCGCGGCACGGAAGGCGATGCTGGCGCTGGTGACCGAGGTGATGAACGGCTGCGGCCTGCCGTACTCGAAGCTCGTCCTCGGTGGTTTCTCGCAGGGCGCGATGATCACCACCGACGTCGCGTTGCGCCTGGAAGAGGCTCCCGCAGGCCTCGCCGTGTTGTCAGGCACGCTGCTGACGGAAGACGTCTGGCGCTCGAAGGCGAAGGCACGCGCGGGGCTGCACGTCTTCGAGTCGCACGGCCGGTTCGACGAGGTGTTGCCGTTCTCAGGCGCGCAGAGCCTCGAGGGCCTGCTCACCAACGCAGGCCTGGCGGTCGACTTCCACGCCTTCGACGGAGGCCACGAGATCCCGCTCGAGGTGCTGCGCCGGCTCGCGCGGTTCCTGAAAGTCCGCCTCTCCCTTCCTTGACCATCAACCATCTGAAAGCGCTGGGGTTGCCATCCCCGTCGGCAACCAGATATAGCCCGCGGCATGAGGGACACCTTGCGCGACTACGTTCGGCACCAGCGTGGTCGGATGTACCAGAGCGACTTCTTCGAGTTCTTCTCGAAGGTTCACCCATCGATGCCGTTCCTGTTCTGGATTCCGATGATGTCGTGGGTGCTTGGGAGCGCGCTCCTGAACGGAACGACGACCTGGCAGGCCACCGCGGCCGCCGTGCCGCTGGGCTTCCTCACGTGGCAGTTCCTCGAGTACTTCATCCACAAGCACGTCTTCCACACCTGGCCGGGGTGGACGGGCCATGGCTTCCACCACAAGTACCCTGACGACGACACGCGCCTGGTGATGCCGTTGCCAGTGAGCATCGGGCTGGCGAGCCTCATCTGGGGCGGGCTCTCGCTCATCGGTCGCGCCGATCTCACGGTGCCCTTCATGACGGGCATCGTGATGGGCTACCTCTGGTACGACTTCCTCCACTGGTCGACCCACAACCGTGCGCCTCTGACCGAGTGGGGCAAGCGCCTGCGTGCGCACCACATGGCGCACCACTTCGCCGATCCGGATCGGAACTTCGGCATCAGCCACATGTGGATGGACTCGCTCATCGGCTCGATGATCAAGCGGCCCAGCGACGAAAAGGTCGAAGCGAAGAGCTGACGCGCTTACCGCGAGGCGACGAGGCTCGCTGGCACATAGCCGCAGTGAAAGCCGATGCCCTGCTCCGAACGCGAGCAGAGATCGGCGCGTTCCTGTGAGATCGCGTTCTCGGTCATCAGCCCATCGAGTTCGGCCGCGCTGACCACCGACGCATCGCGACCGCTGCTCGACGATGGGGCGACGAAGACGCGACCCGCGCCCAGCACCACGAACACCGCCGCAGCGAGGCCGACGAGCGCCCGGTTGAGGCTCGGTCGGCGAGGGTCGACGCCCGTTCGCGCAGCGACGCCCTTCCACAGGGCGCTGACCTCTTCGCGGGCCGCTCGCTGGCGGAAGAGCCCCTGCTCGGTCTCGAGCCAGTTGAGCTCATGGCGGCACCGAGGGCACTGCTCGGCGTGGGCCCGAAGCTCGTCCCCAGGGCGCTCTCCGTGGACGACGGCTTCGAGGAGATGCGTCTTTCCACAGCGGCTCATGGGGTCGGCCCTCCCAGATGCGGGAGCAAGGACGCCCTCAACGCGAGGCGCGCCCGGTGAATTTCGTTCTTCACCATGGGCAACGTCCACCCCATGGCTTCAGCGATGTCATCGTACGACAGGCCGTGATCGAGCCGCAGCAAGAGGGCGGCGCGTCGGTGCTCCGACAGCTCGCCCAGCGCGGTCGTCAGCTGGCCCTCGAGCTCGCGGTCGAGGAGCGTCCGCTCCGGGTCGGGTGCCGGCAACACGGCGGCGGGCACATCGTCGTCGGTGTCGAGCTCGAGGGACTGGTGCTGCCGAACCCGCTTGGCCTCGAAGGCGACGTTTCGGGCGATGCCGAAGACCCAGGGCCGGAAGCGATCGTGATCTCCCAGCTTCGGGAGCTGCACATGGGCGCGGGTGAACGTCTCTTGCGTCGCGTCGTCGGCCGCGTCGGTGTCGCGGATCAGGTCGCGCAAGAACCGCCGCACCGGGGTGACATGCCGTTCGAAGAGCGCTCGGAACGCGTCGGAGTCGTTTCGTTGCGCACGACGAACCAACGCTTCGTCGGGCGTCTCGGGGGTGATGGGTTCTGAGCGGCGCAGCAGGTGAAGCACGGCTGCCTCAAGATGAGGCAACCCGGCCTTCAGTTTCAAGTCACGACGTTCTGCCCGAAATCAAACGGTTTACAGGTCGACCTGCATACCGAGCTCGACCACCCGCCCAGGAGGCAGGCCGAAGTAGCTCGTCGCCGGCAGCGCATTCCTCGACACGAACGCGAACAAGATCTTCCGCCAGTGCATCATCGGCGACTTACCGTTGGTGAGCAGCGTCTCGCGGCCGAGGAAGTAGCTGGTCGTCGATGGCTCGGCCACCAGGTCCAACTCCCTCGCGCGGAGAAGAATGGCGGGTACGTTTGGCGTCTCCATGAAGCCAGTGCGCCACAACACCCGGAAGAAGCCGTTGTTGAGATCCTTCACCTCGATCTGATCGTCCTTCGGAACGTAGGGAATCTCCATGGGCAGAATCGAGAGCAGCACGACCTGCCGGTGCAGCACCTGGTTGTGCTTGAGGTGATGCAGCAGCACCGGCGGAGTACCGTCGGGGTTTCCGGACATGAACACCGCCGTGCCCCGAACGCGGAAGGGCTTGGTGGCCTCGAGATCCTCGAGCAGCGCGGTGATGGGCATCACCGACTGATTGAAGCGCTTGGCCAGCTCGGCGCGGCCGCGTTTCCACGTGGTCATCAGAGAGAACATGGCGATGCCGAGCACGACCGGGAACCAGCCGCCGTCGAAGAACTTGAGGACATTCGCGAGGAAGAACGGCAGGTCGAAGGAGAGAAAGAGCATCGCCAGCGGCACCACGCGCCACAGGGGCCACTTCCAGTTCTGCCGGGCCATGTAGCTGAAGACGATCGAGGTGATCGTCATCGTGCCCGTCACCGCGATGCCGTAGGCGGCCGCCAGAGCCGTCGAGCTTCTAAAGGCGACCACGAGGGTGAGGCAGGCCCACATCAGGGCCTGGTTCACTTCGGGCACGTAGATCTGACCCTCGTTGCGCTCCGACGTGTGGACGATGGTCACGCGCGGCAGGTAGCCGAGCTGAACCGCCTGGCGGGCCAACGAGAACGAGCCCGAGATGAGGGCCTGAGAGGCAATGACGGCGGCCGCCGTCGCCAACCCGACCATGGGGTACAGCAGTGGCCCGGGAACCAGCGCCCAGAAGGGCTTCTCGACCCAGCCGTGTTCGAGCAGGTACGCGCCCTGGCCGAAGTAGTTGAGCAGCAGCGCGGGAAAGACAGCCGAGATCCACGCGATCCGAATGGGTTTGGCGCCAAAGTGGCCGAGGTCCGCGTACAGCGCCTCGCCACCCGTGATGCAGAGAACGACGGCGCCCAGCACGACGAATGCGTGCCACGGATCGCTCTGGAAGAGCTTGAGGGCCCACAGCGGGTTCGCCGCCTCGAGCACTGCGGGGTGCATCAGGATCGCGCGCACGCCAAGCACGGTCAGCGTGACGAACCACACCACCATGATAGGGCCGAAGACCCTGCCGATGCCCCCGGTGCCGCGCTTCTGCACCACGAAGAGACCGAACAAGATCACGAGCGTGATGGGCACGAGCGCCGAGTCCATCGCGTGGGTCGCGACGCCGAGCCCCTCGACCGCCGAGAGCACAGAGATCGCAGGCGTGATGACGCCTTCGCCAAACAGCATCGACGCCCCGAGCAACCCGGCGAGCACCACCGTGACGGTCAGCTTCTTGGCCGAGTCGCGGCCTGGAACGAGGGCGAGCAAGGCAAACATGCCGCCTTCTCCCTTGTTGTCAGCTCGGGTGATGAACAACAGGTACTTGAACGTGACCACCATCGTCAGCGCCCAGAAGAACAACGAGAGCACGCCCAGCACCGAGTCTTGGGAGACGGCCATCGCGTGAGGCGCCGTCTTCAGCTCGCCGTCGATGACCTTCTTCGCGAAGCACTCCTGCATCGCGTAGAGCGGGCTGGTCCCGATGTCGCCGTAGACGACACCAAGTGCCCCGATGGCCAGCGGGAGCAGCTTCTTCTCGTGGCCGTGCCCGTGGCTGGCTGACGGAGGCTCCTTGGGAGCCGACGGCACCTCGGCTGGGGCGGGCGGCGAAGCGCCCTTCTGGACGTCACTCATATGGCTGCGGGCCATAGCGCAACGGCGCGCCGGGGATAGGCCCACGCGACGCAAGACGTTAATACACTGATATACCTGACGAATTTTGCCGACGTCGGAACATGAGATCGGTCCGGATGACGTACTTCACGCCCTCCAGCACCGGCGCGCCCTCGTGGAGCAGGTGATGGTTGAAGACGAACCCAAGGCCGGCTCGTGGCTCAACCTCGATGCCCAGGTCCAGGAGCCGGGTGGCGCCTCCAGCACGGCAACCGTTCAGATACACGAGGAAGGTCAACAGGCTCCGCTCCTCGGTGGAGCGATGGAAGGCTCCGTCGAAGTGCGGCGCGAAGTGCTGGCCCGGTCGATATCGGTAGCACCGAAGCCGCTCGTTGGCGCCGCACAGGACCCAGTCGTGCTCGAGCCGTTCCGGGACTCGGGGACGTGCCGCGTCGACGAGCCGCCCGGCCAGCTCTGGGTCGTCGAACATGACGCGGTCGTTGTTCCTGAGGTCCGGTCGCATCACCGGACCACGGGGGGTCGTGATGGGCGCAGCGCTCGGGCCAAGCGCTTCGATTCGACCGATCAGCGACAGGCACGCCTCGGGCGGCAGCACGTTCTCCAGCGTCATCACCAGCGGGTTTCGGGTGTCGAGCTCGTCGTCGATTCGGGGGAGGAGTTCCATATCAAGTCATTATGACCTTATTCGAAATCACAACGCAACCCAACCTCCAGGCCCCTGCCGGGTTCCTCTGACATGCGGCGCTTGCTCATGGTGATGCTGACCGGGTGTGCCTCGGCGCCGGCGAGCGCACCATCGATGGCGGCTCCCGCGATCCGGTTGCCTGCGACGACGCTCACGGACCAGCAAAAGGCAACCCACGCGCTCCAGCGGCTCGCGTTTGGTCCCTCCGAAGCCGATCGCCAGCGCATCACGCACCTGGGGCTCGAGGGGTGGCTCTCCGAACAGCTCCAGCCCGGGACGGACCGCGAGATGGACGCCCGACTGTCAGGGTTCAAGACCCTTCAGCTCTCGGTCGCCGATTCGTTTCGGGAGTACCCGCGTCCTGACAAGAAGCTCAAAGCGCTCGGCGTCGACGTGAAGACGGAGGAAGGCAAAGCCCAGGCGCGAATGATGGCGAAGGAGAACCCCGAGGAGCTCCCCCGCCAGCTCATCATCGAGCTGACGCAGGCGAAGCTCTTGCGCGCGGCCAACTCGAAGCGCCAGTTCGAAGAGGTGCTGGTCGACTTCTGGTTCAACCACTTCAACGTCTCGGCCGAGAAGGGCCGCACCCGGTGGATGGTAAATGCCTACGAGCGCGAGGCGATTCGGCCGTACGTCTTCGGACGTTTTCGGGAGCTGCTCGGCGCGACAGCGAAGCACCCGGCGATGCTCTGGTACCTCGACAACTGGAGGTCGGTGCGCGACGGCTTCACCTTGCCGGCGAACGTGAAGAACCAGAACGAGGACGACGACGAACCGCGCGTGCTGGGGCTCAACGAGAACTACGCGCGAGAGCTGCTGGAGCTGCACACCGTCGGCGTGAACGCCGGCTACACGCAGGCCGACGTTCGAGAAGCGGCGCGGGCGTTGACCGGCTGGGGCCTTCAGCTTCGGCAACAGAAGAAGGCCTTCGGCACGTTCGAGTTTCATTCCCTCGCGCATGACGACGGCGCCAAGAAGGTCTTCGGGCTCGAGCTTGCCGCGGGACAAGGACCACGCGACGGAGAGCAGCTCCTCGACTTCCTCGCGAGACATCCCGCCACCGCCCAGCGACTGGCCTTCAAGCTGTGTCAGCGGCTGGTGAGCGACTCCCCTCCTCACGCGCTCGTCGACCGTGTGGCGGCGGAGTTCCTTCGCACTGACGGCGATCTCCAGGCGACGTACCGCGCGATCGTCGAGTCGCCCGGGTTCTGGAGCCCGCAGGTGGTGGCCAGCAAGACCCGCACGCCGTTCGAGTTCGTCATCGGCTCCATTCGCGCCGTGGGGACGCTCGACGAAGCGCAGCGACCGCTGGCGACCGCGCTCGATCAGCTCGGCCAACCGCTCTACCGATGCGCGCCACCGACGGGGTATCGAGAAGACGCTGCGCCGTGGATCTCGGCAGGCGGGCTGGTGTCTCGCATCAACTTCGGGCTCAAGCTGGCGAGCGGGCGCGTGCCGGGTGTGGTGGTGCAGCTCCCTGCGCGCACGTCCACCGTCGAGCAGATCGCGCTCTCGATTCTCGGTCGGCCGGCCTCGGAGCAGACGCTGACGACCGTGAAGCGCGCGCTCATGACCGACGATGAGCTCGACGAGAAACGCGGCACCGATGTCTCCAAAGTGGTGGGGCTGCTGCTCGGCTCCCCGGAGTTCCAGGCCCAATGATCTCTCGACGCGCATTGATGCAGTCCCTCGCGGCGTTCGGCGCAGCGCCGGCGTTCGCGCAGACGATGACGCCCGGGACGAAGAAGACGCTCGTCGTGGTGTTCCTGCGAGGTGGCGTCGATGGCCTGTCGATGGTGCCACCCGTGGGAGATGCCGCGTACGCGGGGCTGCGTCCGACGCTGAAGCTGACGAGTCCCCTGAAGCTCGACTCGACGTTCGGCCTGCACCCCGCGATGTCGGCGCTGGTTCCGCTGTTCAAGGCCAGGCGGCTGGCCGTGATTCACGCGACCGGGTTGCCGAACTCACCGCGCAGTCACTTCGAAGCGCAGGACTTTCTGGAGTCGGGCTCCGCCGGGCATCGTGCTCCCGACGGTTGGCTCAATCGCGCAGGGCGGGAGCTCGGTGGAGCCGCGTTCTCGATGGTGGCGGTGCAGAACGGCTTGCCGTCGTCGCTGCAGGGAGCGTCGAGCGCGCTCGCGTTCCCATCGCTCAAGGACTTCCGTATCGGTGGAGGAGCGCTCGCGGCGGCGACGTTCGAGTCGCTCTACGCCCAGGCCGTCGACGAAGCGCTGCGCACCTCTGGCCACGACGCCTTCGACTCGGTCTCGAAGGTGAAGGACGAGGGCCTGTCGGAGCGCCCGCCACAGAACGGTGCGGTGTGGCCGAAGTCGGTGATCGCGCGTCGACTCCAGGACATCTCCCGGATGATCCACGCCGACGTCGGCCTGCACGTCGCGGCGACCGAGCTGGGCGGCTTCGACACGCACCTCGCAGAAGGCGCTGAGACCGGGCAGTTCGCGAACAAAGTGAAGGAACTCGCCGAGGCGCTCGCAGCGTTCGCGACCGATCTCGGCCCGAAGCTCGCTGACGTGACGCTGCTCACGATGACGGAGTTCGGCCGCACTGCGAAAGAGAACGGTACGCGCGGGACCGACCATGGAACGGCGTCAGCATCGCTCGTCCTGGGTGGCGGTGTGCTGGGAGGCCGTGTGATCTGCGACTGGCCGGGCCTGACGCAGCTCCACGAGGCGCGCGATCTCAAAGTGACGACCGACCTGCGGAGCGTGATGAGCGAGTGCCTCGATTCGGTGGGTATTCGCCGCGCCGACGTGTTCCCCGAGTTCGCACCGGCGAAGGTCGGCCTCTTCGGCTGAGCTCAGACGACACGCCCGTGGGCGAGACTGGCTCGCAGCACGACGGGGCCCTGCGTGAGGAACCGTCGACCCCATGTGCGCGCAGGGGCGCCTTCTGACGGTCGCCGTCACGCACGCGCAGTGCTGGGGCAGCGCGTTGCAACGGTCTCCGCACTTCAAGGTGCTCCGCCAGCGAGGACTCGAGGACCTGAAGCCCGCGTCGACGACGCGAAACCAGCGGTGAACGGATGGCTCGACCAGGCGCGCTGGCATCGCGTACGGTGCGTCTGTGGCGAAGGTGCCCCAGCTCGCTGCGTTGCCATGCCTCGGAGTGGGGGCGAGCCTGAGCCTCGACCTTCCGCCCGACCCCGCGGCGCTGGTGCGTCGCGTGGGAGGCCCCCGGTTCATCGAGTACACCGGCAAGGTCAGCTTCAGCGCCGTCGAGCCCGCGGTGGCGCGCATTCGCGAGGCCGGCGCCGCGGTGTTATTTCACCCGTCGTACATCAACTTCTGCGGCACCTTTCCCAACTCCACCGAGTGGCTGGCGGCGACGGACCACCAGCTCTCGGCGACAGGCGCCCCCTGGTTCGCGCAAGACTGCGCGTACTGCTTCTGGTCCGGGAGCCCCGGCTACTCGTCGCAGCTCGGGTACTTCTTGCCGCCCATCTTCAACGAGGCCTCGCTGGAGCGCGCGGTCGATCGGGTCAGGGAAGTGCAGGCGAAGGTGCGGGTGCCAGTGGCCATCGAACCCCCGCCGCTGACCTTCGTGGTGGGCCGAATGTCGATGATGACGTTCCTGGCGAAGCTCGCCGAGCGGGCCGACTGCGCGCTGCTGCTCGATGCGGGGCACCTCGTGTCGTACGAAATGGGCGCGAGGCGACGCATCGCAGACGAGCTCGAGGGCTTTCCCTTCGAGCGGGTCATCGAGCTGCACGTCGCGGGTGGGCGAATCGAGAGTGCAGGCGACGAGGCGGTGTACGTCGACGCGCACCACCAGGCGATTCAGCCCGCCGCGTGGCAGATGTTCGAGTGGTTGTTGCCACAGCTGCCGGGCCTCAAGGCGGTGTGCTTCGAGTGTGAAGGGGCCGATGCCGAGCACGTGATGTCGACGCTGGGCCGGGTTCGGAGGTCGGTGATTGCGAAGAGCGCCAACGCCGAGCTGCGCCGGCTGGTCGAGGACGATCGACGTGGCCCTTGAAGACCAGGAGCGCGTGCTGCTTCGGTTGGTGTTCGACCCGGCGTTTCGCGTTGCGTTTCTTCAAGACCCTGACGCCGCCCTCGCGCCGCTGCCGCTGACGCCCGAGGAGCGACGAGACTTCGTGGGGCTCAATCGTTTCGGCTTGCAGGTCGACGCCAGAGAACGAGACGGGCTGGTGGTCGGTCGGCTGGTGGCCTCATACCCGCTCACCGTGAGCGCTTTGTCTGCCTTTGAGCCGGGCCTCGAGTGCCTGAGGCCGCTGGCGCCTCCCCAGCTCTTCGACGTGCCAGCGCACCAGCGGCCACCGCAGTTTGGGATGGGTCTGTTGGCCCTCGTTCAGGAACACCTCCCCGCTGGCCCCGAGCAGGCGCTCGCGTTGACCCTGGGGCACTGGGAGCTGGCCCTGGCGCAGGCGGCATCAGAGGTGCGGGGGTTGGCGCTCTCTGGCGAGTTCACCTCGGCTGAGGCACCGACCGTCGTCGAGGGTGACTGGGGCTCTGTGGCGCTGGCGCTGGCGCCGTTCATGGCCGTCGCGCAGCTGCCGATGGCGACCGCGGAGTTGACGCGCCGCCTGTGTCCTTGCGCTCCCGACAAGCTGTACGAGCGCCTGAGGGGCGCGTCCTTGCCCAGGGCCCGGCTGACAGAGCTCACCCGAGCGCAGGGGCACGCGCGGTTGGTGTTGGGTCGCGCGGTCTTGAGAGAGGCATCGCGCTGCGATGCCATCGTGACGCACCGGGTGATGGAAGTGGCGCCGGGGTTTGCGCCGCTGTTCGGTCACCTCGACGGCACCCAGAGCCTGCACACCCTGATGGCCGGCCTGTCGAAGGCGGGCGCGCCTGGCGCTGTGCTCGGGGGCTTCCAGGACGCGCTCGAGCAGCTGGTGACCGAGGGCTTCTTGACGTTGGCGCCGCCGTCACGATGAGGGCGCTCTCCTTGCGGCCTCCCTCGAGTTCGTTCGCCTGGGCGTCTGTGCACGTCGGCGACGCGCGCCAGCTGTGAAGACGCTCAGAGCTCGCCGGGGAGTTCTTCGCCGTCCTTCACCTTCGCCCACATCGCCGTCTGATCGCCCGTGTAGATGACCGTCTCGCCCTGCCGGAACTCGAACTGGTAGCGGACCATGATGTTGTCGTTCATGCGTCGGCTGCGCGTCGTCCAGCCCTTGAGCACGACCGGCGTCCCCGGCCTCGCGAGCGCGAGGAAGCGTGCTTCATGAATCTTCGCGCCGTACCCAATCCACCCTTCGGCGTGGCGCAGGCCGAGCACGTAGTACGCGTGCACGAAGCCGATCATCCCCGTCATGTGCACCATGAGCCCGCCGCTCAAGTGACGTGGATGACGAACGGGGTGCACGCGTTGCTCGCGAGTCAGCGGCAGCTCGTCGTGCATCGGCATCTGGCAGATGACCTCGCCCTTCTCGGCGTCGATGGAGAGGATCTCGTCGATCAGCAATCCGCCCGGGCCGTACGGACAGTCTTCGACGAAGGCAGGCTCGAGCGGCATGTCAGAGCGTGTCCTTGAAGGTCTGCACAATGCGCTCCCAGAGGCGCTCGGTGACGAGCGGGTCTGGCACCATGTGCGTGAAGTTCGAGAGCGGAAGTACCGCGTGCGGCTTGCCGGCCTTGAACAGCGCGTCGGACAGCTTGAGCGAGTGCAGGAAGTACACGTTGTCGTCGGCGGTGCCGTGAATGAGGAGGATCGGCCGCTTCGCGTCCTTCACGTACGAGAGCAGCGAGCTGACCTCGTAGGCCTTGGGTTGCGCGTCGGGCAGCCCGAGGAAGCGCTCGGTGTAGTGCGTGTCGTAGTCACGCCAGTCGACGACGGGAGCGCCTGACACTGCGCTCTTGATCACGTCGCCCTTGGTCATCGCGAGGAGCGCGGCCATGTAGCCACCGAAGCTCCACCCGTAGACGCCGACGCGTGTGAGATCGAGCTCGGGGACCTTCGCGGCGAGCTGCTTGAGGCCGTCGATCTGGTCGTTCGCAGTCGTGGTGGCGAAGTCGAACTTGATGGCGCGCTCGTACTCACGGCCACGGCGAGGCGTCCCGCGACCGTCGAGCTTCACGACGATGAAGCCCTGGTTCGCCAGCCACTGGAGCACGAGGTTCTCGCGCAGCACCTCGAGCACCTCGAGGTGACCGGGGCCTCCGTAGACGTTGAGGACGACCGGGTACTTCGTGCCCTTCTTGAAGTCCTTCGGGCGAATGACGGCGGCGCGCATCGAGTTCGGAGCGCCGAGCGTGAACAGCTCCAGGTTGAGCGCGAGGGTGGGCTCGATGGCGACGCTGGGGAGCTCTCCTGCCTTCGCGCCGTCTTTCACCACGAGGAGCTTCGGCATCGACTTGCTGGACGTCGCGGTGATGATGAACGCGGAGCCGTCGTCGCTCATCACGGCGCCTTCGGTGGCGCGGCCTTCGGTGAGCGTCTTCACGCGCTCGGGCGCACCGCCGTTGACGGACTTGAAGAGCAGCGTCTGCGTCGGGTCGTCACCGCCGAGGAAGTACAGCGTGCGTGACTTCGCTTCGAAGCCGATGAGGCCGAGCTCTCCTTTGTAGCGAGCGTCGGGCTTCACCCAGGTGACTGACGACGAGCCGTCGGCCTTGCGCAGCTCGATCTCATGACCGCCGTTCTTCTCGGTGTCCCAGAAGAAGCCGGAGCCATCGGGGAGCCAGCTGGGCATGTCCTGGTTGATGTTGAGCCACGCGGCGTCTTCTTCGGCGACGAGCAGGTTGGTCTTGCCGCTCTTCGGATCAATCGCGAGCAGCTGTGCCTTCGTCTGTTCGCGGTTCTGCACGGTGACGGTGAGGCTGCCGGCCTTCGGCCACTTCACGGTCGTGACGTACGGGAACGCGGCCTTGTCCCACGTGACGGCGACGGGCTTGCCGCCGGTGAGCGCGACGATCGCGAGGCTGACGTCGGCGTTCTTCTTTCCGGGGCGTGGGTAGAAGAAGCGCTCGGCTTCGGCTTCGGGGTGCATCGGGTCGGCGATGCCGAAGCGCTCGAGGCCGGCGTGATCGGTCTTCTGGAAGATGACGTGCTTGCCGTCGGGAGAGAACCAGAAGCCCGAGAAGCGGCTCATCTCTTCCTGCGCGACGAACTCGGCGAGGCCGTTGGGCTTCTCGTCGGTGCCGCCGGTGGTGACGCGCGACTCCTTGTTCGAGGCGAGGTCGACGACGTGCACGTCGTTGGAGCGCACGTAGCCGACGTGCGCGCCGGTCGGAGAGAACTTCGGATCGATGCAGGCGCCATCACCGGTCTTGAGCTGGGTGACCTTCTTGCCTGCGCGCTCGACGACGTAGAGCTTGCCGGAGAGGACGACGAGCAGCCGCGTGCCGTCGGGAGAGAGCTGGTAGCTGGTGAAGCCGCGGGCCGAGACGCGCTGTCGCTCGAGGCGGGCCTTCTCGGCGGCGGTGAGCGTCTCTGACGCGCCCTGCAGGAGCGTGTCGGGCGTGAGCAATTCCTTCGTCTCGCCGGTGGCGACGTCGAACTCGTAGAGCAGCTGGCGTGAGTCCTTCGGAGCCGAGCGCAGGAAGAAGACGCTCTTGCCGTCGGGAGAGAACTTCGGCTTCTCGGGGCGCCCGGCGAGGTAGCGGCGGGTCTCGGCAAATTCGCGAAGGAACTGCGGGTCGGCTGACGTCGCGGCGAGGATGGTCATGAGGATCACGGGCGGGGCATAGCGCAGGTCAGGCCGAGGGGAAGGCCGACGTCGCGCCGTCCGGACGTCCTCGAGAGCTGATGTCGTGAAGCTATCCGAGGCCCTCGGCACTCCGCTCGCCATGGGACGCTTCTTTGTTCTTCTGGCGACCGTCGGGTGCCATGCGCCGACCCTCGTCGCGGCCTCTTCGCCGTTCTCACTTCCAGACGTCATCGATTGCGGCCGGGCCGTGGTCGGCAGCGATTCAGCGTGCTCGTTCCAGGTGGTGAACGACGGCCCCACGCGTCTGAGCCAGTGGTCGTTCCAGGGCGACTTCACGGGGCCTCTCGAGGTCGAGTTGGCGCCTGGAGAAAGCCAGCTCACACTTCGATTCAAGCCGCACGTGCCAGGGCCTGCGGAAGCACTTGTGACAGTGAGCGATGAGCAACACGTCACCACTCTTCGAATCATCGGCATGGGTGTCGCGCCCGTCGTGTGCGACGTGACGCCGTGCCGGCGCAGCACTTTCGACCCCGAAACCGGCCAGTGCGTGACGGAGAACGAAGCTGACGGAACGAGCTGCCCCGATCGCTGCGTCGTGGGCGGACGGTGCGCTGCGGGCCAGTGTGTTGGCCAGGTGCGGTCGTGTGACGACAACGACCCTTGCACTGCCGACAGCTGCGGCGAGCTCGATGGCTGTCGCCACGAGGCGCGCACCTGCCCGGCGTCGAGCAATCCGTGTGAAGTCCCGGTGTGTGACGCGACGACTGGCTGCCGCGTCGTCCCGGTCGTCGACGGCACCGCCTGCGGCGTGGGCGACTGTCAGACTGCTCCGATTTGTCTGAGTGGACGATGTGAACGTCGACCAGCGCCGGTGGGCTCAGCGTGTGGCACGGCAGGACTGTGTCACGGCCCGGGACGTTGTCGCGGTGATGGAACCTGCGCTCCCGGACCGAGCACTTCGCCCCGCGTCGCATGGCGCTTCACGCCCCCTGCTGGACGACGCGTGAGTTGGTGGACGACGAGCCAGAGCGGCCGAACCACCGTCATCACCCAGGACGCACAGGGCGGCTCGCTCAGACTGCAGGTCCTCGACGTGAACGGACTCGAAGCGCTCGCCATCGACCTCAGCGCCGAGGACCCCACCATCAAACGAGTCAACCAGCTCCTCGACGACGATGGGCCAGCGTTCTGTCTCGTCGCCCAGCACGGCCTCTTTCGCGACTCGACCGTCTCATGCCGAGACCGCCGAACCGGTGTGCGCCTGTGGCAGCGCGCGGTCTCGAGCCTCGCGATTCCCGTGAACGATCCGATGAACGGACGAACGAGCTTGCTCCTGCAACGCATCGCCTCCGTCGGAAACGGAGACGTGCTGCTCCTCGTGATGGAGGGACATCAGAACCACACCCTGCACGCCCTCGCCCTCGATGGAACCACCGGCACGACGCAGTGGCGCGTTCAACGGCCCGGTCACGGAAGGCTGCTCGTCGGCAAGAGCGGCGAGACGTGGATGACCTGGAGTCCCTGCTTTAGTCAGACCCAGACGGTCACCCGCATTTCGGGCGCCGGACTCGCGTCGGGCGACCGAGTCATCGCCTGGGCGCTCCGGGCGATGGCTGACGAAACGCCGATCGCGACCACAAACGCGCAGGTCCTCGCGGTGGCACCCGATGGGTCTGCACGTCCGGTGACCACGCCGTCTGCAGCGCCGTGGAACGTGCTCTGGGAAGACGGTCTGCTCACGATGCATGCGCGAACCGCGGCAGGAAGTTCGGAGCTGCTTCGAATCGCTCTCGACGGAGGTGTCCGTTTCAGCGTTCCGCTCAGCGCGGACACGTCGGTACTTCAGCTCATCACCGATGGGGGTGTGGCGACCTCGACCAGTCACCCCGACGGGGGCGCGACCCTTCGGCTGTACTCGGCCGCGGGGACCGTCTTCGAAGCCTGTGAGCTGTCGGTTCCAGCGTTCGAGATCTCGAGCAGTCGCGCCATCGGAAGCAGCGCGCAGGGCATCGTCGCGTACGACCTGCCTGGCATCGGCACCGCCCCCTCGGGGTGGACGCATGGCGACGGGTTCAATCGAACGTTCCGTTCACGGTAGCGCTC